>JAZTWI010000016.1:0-77168 GCA_045635805.1 Clostridia bacterium | reverse complement strand
CTCAGTTGGTAGAGCACATGACTTTTAATCATGGTGTCCCGCGTTCGAATCGCGGATAGGTCACCACATGCGGATGTGGCGGAACTGGCAGACGCGCTAGACTTAGGATCTAGTTCGAGAGAGTGGGGGTTCAAGTCCTCTCATCCGCACCAAAATTGCACAACTTAGGTTGTGCTTTTTTTGTGCTCTTGTAGGACTTGGTACAATTTTATTGTACGATAGTTGTGCTATTACCACCACTCCGTGTGGAAGGTATTAAAACTCACACTATGTATAACACACTCCCATCGCCCCTACTTTATTAGATTTTATTTTTATACCCCATATCTTATTATCACTATGTAAAACCTATTTTTTATGGTATACTATTTATGTACTCAAGAAAGGAGTTTTACAATATGGAATTAATAGATATAATTGTAGGATTTGATTACGACTGCTCTACCAATTTAATTGAAAGAGAAGATTTAGATAAATATGAAAAAATTATAGGCATAAAGTTCGGTCCTATGCTTAAGAACTATATTCTTAATTATGGTTATATAGGCTTAAACAATATTGAATTTTATGGAATTAACAATAATCAAAAAGAACAATCTGACCTAATTATACAAACAATATATTTACATAATACTTTTAATATTACCAAAGATTATATTGCTTTTGAAAATATGGGAGAAGGTTTATACATTTTAATTGACGATAGAGATATGCTATACAAATTTATTAGTGAAACTAGTGAGTTATTAGCACTAAACATCAATTTATATGAGCACATATCAAATAGATTTAATGACAGTGTATAAAAAAGAGCAGATGACTGCTCTTTTTTTAATCAACTTTAATCGTGCTAAGCGAAAAATTCTTATTATCTATATCTAAGACTAAACCTGTAGACACACCATCTACTCTCTTAAATGAGCCAGGATTTAGATACAACACCCCTTCTCTTTCTTCCATTAATTGTTTGTGTGTATGACCAAAGCAAACAACCCTAGCATTTATTTCTCTTGCCCTATCTGTAATGCCTGACATAGAATACTTAACCCCATAATTATTTCCGTGTGTTATAAAAAACTTAACACCATTTAATTCAAATACTTTTTCATTATCAACCGAACTTAAATAATCACAATTTCCAGATACTACAAAGACATTTTCTAAGTACTGATACGAGCCCAAATCACTCAGTCCATCTCCTAGATAAAATAAATAATCAAAATCACCCATTTCAAAAAGTTTATTAATACCACTTTTATTTCCGTGACTATCGCTAATTATTGCTATTTTCATATCTCACCTATCTTGATTTATTACTGTATATATGATATAATATTTATATATGTATTATATACATTTATATAAAAATTCACAAACAAAAAAGGAGAATATAGTTATGGCAAATATCAATAGAACCCTATTAAATTTATATAAAAATCGCCAAATGGAAACAGCACTAGAAGCTATTGAACGTAGAGATGGTTTATTTAATGCAGCTTCTTTAATTCCTAACCAAGCATTTCCAACACATATGAATGAAGAAGATAAACCAGCTTGTATATATTTCTCCGAAGAAGCAACTAATACACTTGCACAAATCAAAAAAATTGCACACAAGGTAACAGCCGTTAGAGAAAAAAACAAAAAGGCAGCTACTTCACTAGAATTTGTTTGTTATGGATATAGAGACCACAATGACGACTTTGTTATATATGAGATAGAATGTCCTATGATGGAAGAATATACAGATAATAAGAAAGGCGTGATTGACATCAAGAAAATGGCAACTCACACACCCGACAGGGGCGATAGAATAGAGAGTACTCATAGAATGACACACTTTGTTCATACAAAAACTTTTTCAGAAGACCCTATCGGCAGAGAACTAGTATCAATGCTAGGAATAATTAGACCTGACGATATGACAGACGAAAAGAAACATACACCAACCCTTAAAGAAATCGCTGATATTGTGCTCCCTGGAGACCTAAAATTCCGTGCTCCATTCTCTACAGGACTACTAATAATACCACCTGCAGATATCGTGAGAACAAAAGACGGATACGAGAGAGTAGATGCTAGTATAGAATGTATGATACTTAATCACGAACTAACACCTAGTGGTAATGCAAAACCAACTAAAATTAGCAATATCACACACTGCGAACTTATGGACGAGTACGGACCACTAGCTTACCCAATATCTAGAAATAAACAAAATTTAGCCGGTCTTCCTACACTTAGAGTTAGTAGACCAAATCACACAATGGAATAATCAAAAAAAACTAGTCAAATACTGACTAGTTTTTTCTTTTAAAGAAGTATACAGATTACCCCACCTTTACCTTCGTTTACAATCCTGCCCAGAGTCCTTCTCATCTTATTCTGTACTTCCTGTGGCATAACAAGCAGTTTATTTTGTAATCCCTCATTTACAAGCGTTTGCAGACTCTTGCCGAACATCTTAGTATCCCAAATCTCTTTAGGATTATGTTCAAATTCTTCCATTATATATTTTACCAATTCTTCCGACTGCTGCTCATTACCAACCATAGAATTAACTTCTGTCTGAATATCTACCTGCATAATATGTAGACTAGGTGCACTTGCTCTTAGTTTTACACCAAACTTACCACCAGACTTATACATTTTGGGCTCTTCTAGAGTTAAATCTGCCATATCTGGATGAACAACACCATATCCTGTTTCTTTTACCTGCTCAATAGCTTCTTTAAACTTATCATACTGTACCTTCGCAACAGATAATTGCTTAATATAAGATACCAAGTGATATTCATCACTAATATCACAATTACACTCACTACTAAGCACCCTATAGTAAAGGTCAGGCTTTGGATTAATCATCAATGTTACTTTACCCTGTCCTAGTTCAATTTTTTTATCTATTACAGGCTCAAAATCTGAACTATCGAACATTATACTGAGATTATCTGGAACTTCATTAATTTTTCTAGCTTCACCTACGACTTCTTTTACAATGGAAATCAACCCCTGCAAAATCTCACTACCAAAATCAAGAATTTTCATCCAATCGGGCATTTTAACTGCAATTTTTACAATAGGAAACTCACCTAAAATCTCAGTAAATATATCATTAATTCCTTCCACACTCAACGTATCAACATTTACAGGCAAAACCTTTGAACTATACTTATTAGATAGAGACTTTGCTAGAGCAATAGTTTCAGGACTACTAGGATGAGATGAATTAAGAATCACAACATAAGATTTGCCACTCTTTTTAAGTTCAGAAACAACCTTCTCTTCTGCACTAATATAGTCTTCTCTATTAAGACCCGTAACGCTACCGTCTGTTGTTACCATAACAGCAATGGTAGAGTGTGTATTTATAACTTTATTAGTACCTATCTCAGCAGCATCTTCAAAAGGTAAATCTTCATCACTCCAAGGAGTACTAACCATTCTAGGCCTTTCATTTTCTAAGTGTCCTACTGCACCATCAACCATATACCCAACACAGTCAATAAGTCTAATATTGCAAGTAACATCATTAAAGCCCACACTCACAGCCTCATTAGGTACAAATTTAGGCTGAGTAGTCATAATACTCTTACCATCACCACTCTGTGGCATCTCATCTCTAGCCCTTTCAACACTATTTTTATCTAGCATATTAGGAATGACTAGTTTTTCCATCACTCTTGTAATAAATGTAGATTTCCCTGTCCTTACAGGTCCAACTACACCAACATAAATATCGCCATTAGTTCTCTCGGCAATATCTCTATATACACTATAATTATTCATATAATCCTCCATATCAATATAAACAAAATTATCAAAAATAATTTATTTGCCTAATTGAGTTTCTAGATTATATGTTTCGTACAATAAAAGTATGCAAAAAAGCCCCTGCATTTAAGCAAGGACTTTTAGTTATTTCTATTTATTTTCTTCAGACTCTTCAGATTCTTCTTTCTCAGCATTATCTTCTTCTTGAAGTTTCTCTAGTTTTTTCTGTACTTTTGCGTTCTTCTTTTCAATCTGTTCTTGATATTTTTTCTCTATTTTCTCTATTTTTTTAGACCTTGTAGATTTTATCTTTTCAATATCTTTCTTTAGACCATCTTGTAGACTAGCAGGATTTTCTTTGTTATCAAGCAGTCTTGCTAGATTTGCCCTATGTGCATATATATCAAGTAAAACCATTAAACACATAAATATTAAAGCAATCACATTAGCTTCCATACTTTCCTTGAAAAACTGAAGTATGGCATCAATAGTAATAAATAATAAACTTACAACACTACCAATCTTGATAAAGTACAATACTATAAATAGAATTCCAAATAGAATAAGTGTAGATATAGGGTCAGCAACCATAAATACACCAAACGTAGTAGCAATACCCTTACCACCTTTAAACTTATAGTATATAGGGAAAATATGACCAACTACAGCACAAAAACCAAATACAAATATACCTGCGTAGGCTATAGTCATATCAGCCACATAACCAAAGTAAAAATAACTAAATAATGCAGGAATTACACCTTTTAATGCATCACAAAAAAGTGTAAATAAACCCATTGTTAGTCCGTGAGTTCTGAGCATATTCATAGTTCCAGGATTACCACTACCCTGAGCATTGATTGCTCCTGCTTTTTCTTTCTTGGTTATTAGCCTTGCAATACTTACACCACCTAATAGGTAGCTAACTATACACATTGCAATGAAAATCAAAATATCAATTATTTCCATACTCTATTCCTTTTCTGACTTGCTCTTTAAAATAATCTTAATAGGTGTACCTGTAAAGTCTACTGCACTTCTAATACTATTCTCTAGATATCTTAAATATGAGAAATGCATCAAGTCTTTATCATTAACAAACACAATAAATGTAGGTGGAGCAACTGTTGCCTGAGTCATATAGTAAATTTTACATCTCTTACCGTTTTTCATTGGTGGCTCATTAACACTTACAGCATTAGCAAGTATTTCATTTATTTGACTAGTGCTAATTCTATAATTTGCGTGGTCATACACAGTCTCCACTGTTTCCATTATTTTATTTAACCTTTGTCCTGTAACAGCAGATGTGTATAATGGAACAAAGTAACTCATAAATTTCAAGTCTTCATTTAATTGCTCATTAAATTTATTCATAGAATAAGAGTCTTTTTCTATTAAATCCCACTTATTCATAACGACAATACTTGGTTTACCTTCTTCGTGAATAAATCCAGCAATTCTTACATCTTGTTCAGACAGTCCAGCAGTTGAATCAACTACCATAATAACTACGTCTGCCCTTCTAATAGCGTCAAATGCTCTAAGAACGCTATATAATTCTACACTTTCACTCTCAACAGACCTTTTTCTTCTAATACCTGCTGTATCGATAAGTAAATAATCTTTACCATTATATTTAAATGGACTGTCGATTGCATCTCTAGTAGTACCTGCAACATTACTAACCATTACCCTATTTTCGCCTAGTAATTTATTAATAATAGAACTCTTACCTGCATTTGGTTTACCAACAACAGCAACCTTGATTTTCTGAGCATCTTCTTCTGGTGAAATTTTATTAGGGAAATGCTCAACACATCTATCTAAGATATCACCAATACCCTTACTATTCTCAGCGCTGCAAATAAATGGGTCGCCTATGCCTAGAGAATAAAATTCATATGTTTTGTCTAGTTCATTATTATCTAGCTTATTTACAACTAAAACTACAGGAACATTATACTTTCTCAAGAAATCTGCAACGTCGTAGTCTGCAGCAACTAAACCTTCTTTACCATCAACCATAAAGACAACTACATCAGCTAGTTCCACTGCTATTTGAGCCTGTCTAGTGATATTATTTTGAAAGTCGTCTTTATTCTGCACATCTAGACCACCTGTATCAACAATGGAAAAAGCATAGCCACACCACTCAGCGTCGCCATAAATCCTATCCCTAGTAACTCCAGGCATATCTTTTACTATACTTATTCTTCTACCACAAACGGTATTAAAAAATGTACTCTTACCTACATTTGGTCTACCGATTAATGCAACTAAAGGCTTTCTCATAATTCAACCACCATTATATTATAACATAAATTATTATAACATATAAAATGAAAATATCAACTAAAAACATAAAAAAAGAAATGAACGCAGTAGCCAGATAGACCCCAAAGCAGAACATTTCTTCTCTACATTTATTGTTTTTTAATAGTCTTAGTCAGTTTGTTAATATTAGAAACTCTCATAAAAATAATAAAGAGTGTCACACACATTGCAGACATAATTAGAAAAATCAAGGCAACACCCCAAAGCGAAGTGCTAGACTTATTTTCCTTAGCATCCATCGCATTATTAATTGTTACATTTACATCACTCTCTACACCATCAATCACCAATTCTCCTGTCTCATTATTAACAGTCGTATCATACATAGCAGTAACCACTACATCTGCTAGCTCATACATAGAATCCATTACAAGATTTTTCTCAACCAAGTGCGAACCCATTTCAAATAAAATAGACTTACTATCTAATGCTTGATTGTAATGCCCAGACGCATAATATATATCAGTAAATAACCAAGGATATTTTTCTTTACCCACAGACATTAAGTACATTGCAAATTCTTCATTCAATGCCATATTGGGATTTGACTTACCTATAACCATTCTTACCCTTGCCCTATCTACACCATTTACTCGTGTCACATAGAAGCTCCTACTAGCACCATCTCTATGAATATCAAAGATAGCATCTGGAGAATATTTATTTTGTAATTTTTCAGCAGTTACCTTACTCCTAGAATAAGCACTAGTATCGTGTGGAATATGTAGAGTCTCATCAAGATACACATCTACCATATGCTTTTCTAATTCCCTTTTAAAAGAATTAGCAACATCTCTAATACCACCATTACCATAAATACTATCAACACCATCTGTAGGCAAATAACTTTCATCATTATGTGTCATATACATACATATCGTCCTATCTTCTACCTTTATAGGCTTTGGCATCTTTGACTTAGATATTTCTGGTGGAACTTTTTGAGTAACAAATTTTGCAATGGCATACATATTCTCTTTATCAATATACGTTATCTCATAGAATTTATAATCACCACTTAGATAATTATCTCCTATTGCAACTTCGTCTCTCTGGAATAATAAATTAAGCTTCTCATCATACACAGAATATATAGGCACAGATGTCACAATAGACTCTACACCTTCAGCCTTAACAAAAATAACCGACCTTGAATATAACATTACCAAAGAAAGTATAAGTAACACTATCACACATTTTAACTTATTCATAATTCACCTTTTTAAATTTAATATCAGAACTGAAAGCATACGCATAACTAATACCACCAAGTAATATCACAGGCAGAATAGTTTTTGAAAAATCAATACAAGCAAACCCCATCTCAACATACTGAAAATATCCATCTATCAAAAAATAAAAAATTGATACAAGTAATATGGCAGTAAATAACTGCCTTGGATAAGAATAAAAAAATAAAAAAATAACAGAGAGAACCATATAATAAAGAGCAAATGAAAAGACCGACATAAAATTTAAATCTAGTAAAAGTACAAGACCGATACAAATACTAGCAATTAAAACTAAATAAATTTTGGAAACAATCTCTTTGTCAAAAAATAAAATAAACAAAATCAAGAACGAAACTAAATAGAAAATATTAATATAAAAAATTGTCGTTTCAACTTCACCACCAAACGAACCAAATAAACAAAAAGTTAACGACACTATAGTCCAAAAATTTTTTACTTTATTTTCAAATCTAATAGCACCAAATAAAATCAAAATATTAAATATACCCACTAAAATAAAAGATAAACTCATACTCTTATCTTGAGTAAATTTTTATTAATTATGTAAAATATAAAAGCAAAATTAATCATAAAATTTATAGAATAATCATAATGTTATAAAAGGTAATTTATTAATATGGAATTATCATTTTGTGAATTAAAATGCAAAGATGTTGTTAATATTTGCGATGGTAAAAATATGGGTACCCTTACCGATATTATCTTTGATACATGCTGTGGAAAAATCATAGGAATAATCGTTCCACAAAACAAAAATTTCTTTAATATTTTCAAGACAAATAACGAACTATTTATCCCCTATAATCGCATATGTAAAATAGGAAAAGATATAATATTGGTTGACATAATTATGCAAAGTAATTGCATCGAAAATACATGCAATAATATAAACATCCAGAACAAACCACCCAATCAAATCAACATTAATTCAATTTTAAAAGATAATAATTTAGAAGAAAAATAATTTCTTAAATTGATTGTTTTGTTTATTTTTATGTGGTTTATTGTCACATTATTCATTGTTGTTGCCATAAACTCATATAATGATGATATTATTTAATAAAAAAGTTGTATTTGTAAAATTATATATTTTTATATATTTTTTCATACCATATTAAAATTACAATATTTTGATTGTACAAAATACCGATTTATCGTGTTGTATTTTTATTTATTATTTTGCATATTTATTATGGAAGCAAATCATACAATATTTAACAAAACTACACAATAAACTCACTGTATTTAACCCTTATAACACCCTTCTTTCCCTACTCAAAAGTAATTTATAACACCACACAAATATCAAAGATATTTATGTAATATTTTTTAGCAAAAGTATATAAAAACTAGCACACATAACAACTCATTTAATTCATTATATTTATAAAATATTTTGAATAAATTTTCTTCAAAGAATGTGGATTTTTACAACAAAAAAAGATGGCATGATTTAACTTTTTCATACCATCTTTTTATTTATTATTTTTTATTATCATACTCTTGTATAAACTCTATAAAGTGAGTTAGGTCTGCAAACTTTCTATATACACTAGCAAATCTAATATAAGATACTTCATCTATCTTTTTTAGATGCTCCATTACAAGCTCACCTATCTTACTACTCTCTACTTCTTGGTCAAGAGAATTATATAATACCTTCTCAATATCACTGACCATAGTATCGATTTGAGCAATTGACACAGGTCTCTTTTCACAAGCTCTAATGATTCCCCTTTTAAGTTTTTCTACATTGAAGCTTTGTCTACTATTATCTGATTTAATTACAAGCAAAGGCAAATTCTCAACTGTCTCATAGGTAGTAAATCTTTTACCACAGGACTGACACTCTCTTCTTCTTCTGATGCTATTCTCATCATCGGACGCCCTACTGTCTAATACTTTACTATCTGTATTACCACAATAAATACATTTCATAATATCTCTCCAAAATTTTTTACCACTATATTATATTACATAAAAATAAATTTTCAAAGCGTTTTCTTTTATTGATAATATTTTAAAACAATAAAAAAGGAGACCATCTCTAGTCTCCAATTTTTTATAATTATAGAACTTCTAGGTTTTTACCAAAAGCCTTTTTGAAGTCTGCCCCACATAGCATTGTATAGTTAATTTCAAATTGTGCATTTTTATCAACGATAGTTTTCATTATTACACTATCACCTAAAATATCACAACTAATATCTGTAACTGAAGCAAAACCTGTAATATCTAAACTCTCAGCAATCTTTAAAATAACAGATAATTTCTTAACAGCAATTAAATCTTCTTCTGTTAAATATTCTTTAAATCTAACCCACTCACTTAGATTGAAGTTGTCTGGATTTTTACCAAGGGCTACAAATGCAGCCATCACGATTTCACTATGACTAATTCCAAATATTTCACTATTTCTAATAATATCAAATACTGACCTATCTGAATTCTCAACATCAACTCTAAATCCAGAGTTAAGCATATAACTAGCAATTCTTAATACTTTTACATACATTCTACCTAGCTTATGTAGAACTTTTAATTGTTTGAATAATATAATACTTAATTCATATATATGCTGTGAATTATTTGGTTTCTTATCATATAAGTCATTAAGCATTTGTAGACTATAACCAAGAGTATCACTGATTGGCTTTTCTAATGTCATTGGTAATACTGAGTGGAATAATATTCCTTCTGCTCTACCAACTTTACTAATAGCAAACTCTTCTTTCTCAAAGTTGCCAAGAATTGCTTTTACAATCATAAGACCACTAGGAAGATATCTACTATTATTTAGAGTAACACCCTTAATCTTAGTAGTTGAACTGATACCATAACCCTTGATTAAACCATAAACTTTCTCAAAATCTGCGATTGTTGAAACAAAGTTATGAGACAATTCAATAGGATATTTTTTAGCTTTTCTACAGATTGAACCATAGTCTTTAAAAACATCTCCACAACCAATGATATCAAATTCTTCTGGAAGTTCAGCCTTAATACCACTATCTTCGATAATAGTAGTAATTTCTTTCATAAGTTTTTCTTCGCTTTCTTCAAATGTAAGACCACTCATTGTGTCATACACTTTAGCACAACCATAAGGGATAGCCACTTTTGATAAGATATTTCTTCTATTGTATAATACTACTTCTGTGCTGTAATCCCCAACATTAATAATCAAACCCTTAGGTCTATTAAATGAGTTGATAACTGAAGTATATACAGATAAACAATCTTCTTCAAAGTCTGCTATTTTAAATTTATATCCACTATTTACTGTTAATTCATTTAGGAAACCATTTGCATTTTTTGCTTCATTGATGGCGTTAGTTGCTAGACATACAACATCTGTACACTCATAACTCTCAATGATTGCTTTGTAAACAGATAATATACCATTGATATCTTTTACAATATTTGGCTTAATAAAGTTATCATTATAGAAATCTTTAGTTAAGTTAATTGGCATATCGATTGTTTTTGATAATGCAAAGTATTTATTTCTCACTACATCATATATTTGTAGTTTTACACTCATTGTTTTAATTTCAATTATTGCTATTTTTTCCAAAATCTTGCTCCTTTTAATTTAAGTATCATTAAATAACAGCAAATGTCTTTCCATCATAAATATGGGCAAACTTTCCCATCATCGAAATTATAGCATAAAAAATTATGTTTGTACACAAATTTTACACAAATTTAATCTGCCATATTTTAACTTTTTAAGAAAAAAGACTAAGCTTTTCGCCTAGCCTTATTAAATATTACTATTCTGTTATAGCACCAACTGGACAAGAACCAGCACAAGCACCACAATGAATACATACATCTTGATTGATTTCTGCCTTGTCACCATTTAGTTCAATAGCACCAACAGGACAAGTAGCTACACAAGAACCACAACCAATACATAGTTCTTTATCGATTTGCATTTGAGTATCCTCCTACTTAGTATATGTCTAATAGTAGCATATTTAATCGAAATTGACAAACAATTTATTCGTTTGTGATTATTTAATATTTTAGAAAAACTTTTATTTTATAATCGTCTTCGGGCTTTTTGTTTTTATTCTTAAACATCATAATGGCCTGAAAACCTTGATATATCCCCACAATTAATAAAAATACTCCGAAAATTTTTCTCATTATATCATTCTCTATAAAATTGATGATAATCGAACCACCTATAGAAAATATTATACCGCTCAAGACTACAGGAACCCCTACTTTAAAATCAACTAATTTATTTTTTATATGAATAAGTAAACTTACAATAGCCATAGGAATGAAGACAAGTAAATTTATAGCTTGTGCATTTTTCTGAGCAAAACCCAAAAATATAGTAAGTATAGGAATAAGAAGAGTTCCACCACCCATACCCATACCACCAAATACTCCACTAATAATACCTGCCAAACCTAGCCAAAATATACTCTCACTCATAATAGAAGTTTCACCCCACCAAAAATAATAACTAGACTAAATATAGCACATAGCCAGGCATTGCTAATTTTTTTAAGGATTAAGGCACCAATCACCCCACCTAAAACAAAGCCTACACCTATTTTTAACGACTCAATCCAAAGCATACTATTACCCATAATATATACCACTAGACTAGCCAAACTCAAAGGAAGCATTATGAGCAGTGTTGTTGCGTGAGCTTTCTTTTCTTCTAGCCCTATTACTCTACATAGTAATGGAACACAAAGCATACCACCCCCACCACCAAAGAATCCATTAACAAAGCCAATTATTGCACCTGTAATAAGTTTTATAAATAACCCTGTATCTTGCTTATTATTCTGCTTATTGTTCTTTCCGTGAATAACAAGCTCCAACCCATTTTTTATAATCTTTTTATCGTCATTTACCCTAATCCTAAACATAATAAATTATTAGACCAAAATCAATTAAATTAACCATAGCACATATTATTCTTGAATAATTTTTTTATTTGCGAACATACTAGAAGAAAATGGAAAATATTTCCAAATATTAATTGCGAAATAATGCCTAAAATTTAGATTAATAGTCTAAATTACTTGAAGTCTATAAAAAAATAATATATAATAATCTAGTGTAATAATTTATTTATAAAGGTGAACTAATTTATGTATAACTTAAGAAAATCAAAAACCAAAAAAATTATTTGCAGTTTAGTTCTTGTACTTGGAGTACTTTTATCAGTATTCTCTGGTTACAGATTTAACCTAACAGGTATTAGAACAGTATCTGCTGCTGAAGGTTCATATAATAATGACCATATCGCAGAATCTATTTTCAAAAAGGACTCTAGTGAAGAAAATTACTATTCATTCTACACTACTAGTACTAGTAAACCAGCAACAGTTAATGGCTGGACAAAATTAGAGAGCGATAGTACCAACTATGATAATATTAAGCACGGTATCGTAGACCTAAAAGATGAGACAACTTGGAATAACGACACATATCAAACAAGTAGACCAACTGTCCTTTCTCCTAATTCTACAGATAATGCTTATTACAAAAACCTAATGATTAACTCATACAACGGTGCTGGTGCCCTAGGCTATCAGAGTAGCGCAATTTCTCTAGAAGCAGATAGTTATTATCAAATCGCTGTAACTCTATATACACATAGAACTTACAATACAGATAGTACTATTAAGACTGACCCAAGAGCATCTATCTATGTAACAGGTTTAGTTGAAGATAAGGAAGAGAATAGAGAGACTCTAGACCAACTACAATTTGAAGAAATCACTACTCTAACAGGACTTAAGACATACACATTCTACATCGCAACCGGTGAGAGTAAGAGTATCAATCTTGAATTATGGTTAGGTAGCAAAAATTCATTTACAGAAGGCGCAGTATTCTTTAATAACGTGAAAGTTATTAGATGTAGTGAAGCTTACTATAATTCATACTTTGTAGACAATCTAGAAGATACAGAAGATGATACACATAACTTTATAACTCTTAGCAAAGAAAAGACTGCAGTAGTAAGTAATAGCAGTTTTGAAAATATTCCTTTCGATGGCTGGACACAAATTGCTACTAGCACATCAAATGACCAAATCTGCACACCTGTAGACGTAACAAACTATACACTTACAGATGACGACACAACAATCAATGCTCCTGGCTCTAACTGTTCAGAAGACAATGAGTTTGCCCTACTAATGTACAATAAGGAAGATGGATATCAAGGAATTGAGAGTTCTAAATTTACTATCGAACACCACAGATACTACAGACTATCTTTCTGGGCTAAGAGCGATTGTAATCTAGGCAATGGTGCTACAGTATACCTAGTAGACAAGACAGAAGACACAACTGTTGAAAAGGCAACCCTAACACTTGGAACAACATTTACTAAAGATGGAAACAAATTTAGAAATGACTGGACTAATTACAATTTCTATATTTATGGTCCAGCAACAGGTTCTAAAGATATCACAATCCAAATCTGGTTAGGAACAGAAGACAGTGCAACTAAAGGTTATGTTTTCGTAGACGACTTCACTATTGAAAATATTTCTTATAACGATTATAGTGCTAATTCTAGCGCTACAAACTCAACAACATTTAGTCTAAATAAAGTTGTAGAAGGTCTAACAATTACTAATGGATTATTCAATGTTACTGAGAACAAAGATAACACAAAAACATTCCCACTAGCCCCTGCTGGTTGGAAGAAGTCTGGTAGTGAAGACAACACATATAGTGGCGTTATCAATACTAAAGACTGGGATTTATATGTAGACAAATTTTACAACGCTGGTGGCGTTGCACCTACAAATCCAGGCAAATTACCATATATGCTTGGCGATGATAATAATGCCCTAATGATTGGTAGCGTTGCAGAAACAAATGAACAATCATACTACATTTCTGACATCACACTTAGTGCTGGACAGTATTACAAAATTAGTTTCTATGCACAAACTGACTATAGTAGAAATATTGCAGATAAGGATTATGGCGCATCTATAAAATTTGCTACAACTACACAAGTAGTATTTGATTACAAAAATATCTATTTCGATGATAGTAGATGGCATAAATTTGAGTTCTATATCAATAATTCAGCATCTGCTACTGACCTAACTGTAACACTAACACTTAATTTCGCTGGAGTTAATGGTTATGTATTCTTCGATGATGTTATGGTAGAAACATCTAATGAAACAGCTTACAATAATTTCGGTTCATACAAAAACCCTACAACTACCTACCTACAAGTAGACCTATCTAAAGATACTTTCGATAATAGAACATATAATACTAATAACACTTTACAAAAACCTAACAATTGGGAAGGCAAGGAAGAAAACAATACTGCTATCACAAACGCAGGTATTATATCTACAGAACATTCATTTGTAAGAGACCTAGACAACCCTATTTCTGGTAATGCTAATGTTCTATATATCAGTAGTACTCACGATGTATACTATGCTTATACAAGCAAAGCAACACAAAACTTTAATGCACAAAGTTATTACAAAATTAGTGTAAATATTTTAACAAGAAACATAGCACAAACAGACAAAGAAGATGGCGTTGACTATGGTGCAAGTTTCGGTATTACAAAAGCAGAAAACGTTGTATTCAAAGGCATCAATACTAATGGTCTTTGGAAGACATATACTATTTACTTCTGCCCAGAAGCAGAAACAGCAGATGCTGCAGTTGTACTAGCACTTGGTGCTACAGGCGAAGCAACTAGTGGTGATGTTTTATTTGATAACCTTGTTGTTGAGAGCATCGATGAAGCTCAATATCTATCTGGTATCGGCAGCACAGAAGATGAATATTATAGAACATTTATCAACTACAAACCAGCTGAACCAGAAGCAGAAGACGAAGAAGCTGAATGGAATAATGACTTTAACTGGTTAATTATCCCTAGCCTACTAACAGCTCTTGCATTAATCTATGCTATTGCTGCAAGTTATATCAGAAAAATCAACTTCAATAGAAAACCAAAAATCAAAACAAAATACGATAGAAGAAAAACTCTTGATAGAGATATCGACAAACGTGAACAAATCGCTCTTAGAAAGCAAATTATTGCTGAACTTAACGAAGAATTAATAGCAATTGATAAAGAGATTGAAGAGTATAAATTACTTGCTAGTGAGAAATTTGAAGTTATAAAAGAGAGAATTCTTGCTGAAAAAGAAAATATCAAGAAACAAAAACTTGAGATTGAAATTAAAAAGAAGGAAGCAAAAGCTGAGAGAGAAAAACAACTTAAAGCAAATCCTGAACTTCTAAAAAATACTAAAGCAGAAAAAGACTATACAAACTTCATTGCTAAACTTGATAGACAAGAATTAGCACTTCAAAAGCAATTAAATGTTCAAGATGTTAAACTTGCTAATGCTGAGAAACCAGATAAGTTAAAACTTGATAGTTTCTTAGAGAGAAAAGAGTATATCAAAAATGAAATTGCAAAAATCGAAGCAGAAATCGAAGAGATAGCAAAAGAAGAAGAAGATATGTGGACTGAGTATAAGGCTGCTAAAGCAGAAGCAAAAAAGAAAAAAGCCGAATACAAAGAACAACAAAAAACAACTAAGGCTAGCTCAAAGAAACCTACAGAGAAAGTAGAAGAAAAGAAGAAAGAAACTCCTGCTGACGAAAAGAAGGAAGAAAAACCTGCTAAGAAAACTACTAAAAAGACTAGTAAAAAAGTTGATAAATAATAAAAAAGGACACTAGAAATAGTGTCTCTTTTTTATATCCAAATAATCTGCCCTACAAACAATTTCTCTGTGAGTAGATTATTACTAGTCATTAAATCGTACTTACTTACTCCATATTTATCTGCAATATTATCAAGAGTCTCTAGTGGTGACACTACATATCTAACACTTTTAGGCTTACGTATTAAAAGTAAATCCCCTTCTTTTTCGCAATCTCCACCAATTATTTCAAATCCCCTAGAGAGAATGTCTATTGTATTCTCACCACCCTTTACTTTATATAGATACATAGGTAGATAATTTCTAACAAATCTAATATCGGCACTACCTTCTTTTAGAATTACATATTTTTTATTTTGTATAGTATCTAAGCCTAATACACTATTACAGTCAGGATACTCAAATTTCACCTTTGATGCAGTATCACCTGGGTTTAACAAATACACTTCTTGCATAACAAATCCCCCTAAGATTTAATATGCAGTTTTACATTAAATAATTACTCTATCTTTAGTAATATTTGCAGTACAAGCCCTAATATAATTATTTAAATACTATTTTTGAGGTGTATTATTAAAAAGATTATAAAAGCAATGCTAACCCTTACTCTCTTTACCGTATTTACTAGATGCTTAGGGTTTATATATAAAATCTATTTAACCAAGGTTATGACAACAACCGAACTAGGTATATATAATATATCCCTTTCTATTTTTATGGTCTTACTTACTATTGTAGGCTCTAGTATTCCACTCACCATATCCAAACTAACAGCTAAGAATATTAGCACAGGCAAGGAAAAGAGCACTTCCTACTCTGTTACCAGCGCCCTTATCTTAAATGTACTCATAACAGTATTTTTATCACTTCTCTCACTAATCTCGAGCCCCCTTCTAAGCCTTGTAATTGGCGATAGTATTGGATATACGATTATAGTAGCATTGCTACCATCAGTTCTATTTACTGCTGTATATGCGCAAATTAAGGGGTATCTATGGGGTATAGAAAATTACTTTGCTGTAAGCATTGTAGAATTTGTAGAACAAATAATAAAAATTTTACTAGTAATCGTCTTTGTTCACTCTAGACTATATGATAACCCACTAATTGCAATAATCAATGCAATGAATATATCCTGTGGCATTAGCACCATCTACGGCGTTATTTTGTATCTAAAAAACCAAGGCAGATTTAAATACCAAAAAGGTTACTTTAAGGACATTATTGTAAGTTCTACACCACTTACCTGTATTAGACTGCTTAGTAGCCTTTTAGGCCCCATTGTATCGATTATAATTCCACTTAGGTTATCTACTATCATTACTAGAACGGAAGCTCTAGGTACCATTGGAATTCTAACAGGTATGAGTATGCCTTTACTTTCTATTCCTAGCACTATCATTGGTGCACTATGTATGATTCTTATTCCTAAGGTTTCTAGTGAAGATAAATCTTCAATCAACAACCAGATTAAGTATTACATAGTTTTCACTATTAGTTGCGTTTTTCTATTCATCCCTAGTTTTTTAGTTCTTGGCGTGCCTATATGCGAACTCATATATAGTAATACCGAAGCAGGAATATTCCTATCCCAGTACGCTTGGGTAATGCTACCTATAGGAATATCCCAGATAACAACATCTATTCTTAATGCCCTAAACCAAGAGAACAAAACATTTATATACTTTATTATTAGCAATGTAATAATGATACTATTTACACTAATATTCACACCATTAATTGGAGCTGGCATATTAGCCCTAGGGCTTGGTATTAGTTCAACAATAACATCATACCTTAACATTATTAAAATTAAGAAAATTTTAGGAACTAAGACAGACATATTAAAAATCACAATTAACCATATTCTACTGAGCCTACCATCGATTATGCTTACGAAATATGCATATCAGATACTTAGTCGTTATTTCCATAACCTACTTGCCATATCCATTAGTGGAATCGTGAGTGTTTTGAGCCTAGTATGTCTACTATTCGCATTTGATATTATCAGCCTACCTATAATTAAATCATACCTATCAAAAAATAAAATAAAAAGAGCGTCAAATAATTGACGTTCTTTTTTTAATCTTTATCTATTTTAGGTAAGTGCTGAATAGAGGAGAATAATAATCCTAATGATAATAAAATAATTAGAGTATTTGGTTTGATATTATCATTTACAGATAGTAATAATGTAACTATAGCCATTATTGTAGCACCAAATTTAAATATCAAATCTAATACTTTTGTAACACTCTTCCAATTAGAATCAATCTTATTTATTATCTCTTCTTGCTGTTTTTCAGCAATAGTTGTTTTTCCTTCTTCTATCTCTTTCATTTGCTCAAGAGTAATGCCTAATTTCTCTGCGCACTCTTCACTAGATAGTTTGTTTTTTTCTTTGTATTCTAAAACTGTTTTGATAAAATCTTTCATAAATGTACCCCACTACACTTTTTAGTATAACATCTATACTTAAATTTTAACAAACAAATTCAAGTAATTCAAGACTTTTATTTTATAATTCTACAATAGTTTTAAATTATAAAAAATATAAAAAAGACTACTAAAATAATTTAGTAGTCTGCCTAATTAACTATTATGAGCAACAAAATACTCATCTTTAATGTCAAGTTTAGACATATTATCTAACATTTCAAAGAACATAGCTTGTAATTCTTCTCTATTAGCATCTTTAACAAGTGTAAATTGACCATCTTCTCTATATACAGCTGTAGTTTTACCAATAGCTTCATTTAGGTCTAAAATAATATCACATTTAGCCACTTTATATAGTTCTGGTCTAGCAAGATAATATAATGCTGAAATATCACAAGTAGAGATTCTTTGGTCTGGATAACCATGCTCCCAATATGTCTCAAAAGTTTTAGCAAGGTATCTACCGATAAGTCCTTTGCCCTTGATTTCTTCTACCTGCTTTTCTGTCCAATGCATCACGTCTCTACCAATTCTGCTAGGACACATAGTAATAGGAAGACCTGTATCAATAGTCATTTGGAATGCAGGAGCATCAGTACGAATATTAAATGATGTATGATTAGGATTAGTTAAAATTCCATCTGGAGCTCCACCCATCATAACAACATCTTTAATATATTTAGCAGCATCTGGATATTTTTTAAATAAATACGCCATATTTGTGTGTGGTCCAAGAACAACAACAGTTAATTCTCCTGGAAATTTCTTAAGAGTCTCGTACATTACATCTGCACAGTCCCTATCTAGAGCCTTATGTCTAGTAGTTGCTGGTGGAATATAATTACCTAAACCTTCTGCACCATGTAAGAAAATAGCATCTTCGTGGTTAGTTCCTAGTCTCTCTTCGTATCCATCTACAACAGGAATATCCTTGTCAAAAATATCTAATAAATGAAGAACATTTTTAGATGATTTAGCAATTCCTACGTTACCATTAGAAATGGTAATAAGTTTAATATCAAATCTATTATCATTTAGTGCGTACACTAATGCATTATTATCATCAACACCTGGGTCTGTGTCTAGTATTACTTTAATTCTCTCCATAAGCCAACTCCAAAAATTGTTAAATTTTATTTCTAGTTAATTGTAAAGATATTATATCACTATTAACATTTAAAAGTAAAGAAAAATCTTACAAAAAATATACTATATTTCGTGGGTTTTAAAATCATAAAATGATTCATTTACAAGAATTATTATATGCTAGTTACATTTGATTTGTGAACCATATATTTACAATATTTTTATTCAATGCCCCATTTTTGTTATGCAAAAATTTGATATATGATATAATAATAATGTTCATTATGTCGACTCGTGTCGATTAAAATCATATTATATTTACTAAAGGAGTCATAATGGAAAAAGCAGAAGAAAAAATGGAAAATAATACTAAAGTAGTAAGTAAAAGAAAATGGTGGTTTAAGTGTCTTAAGAAAATAATGAAGATTAGATACAAAAAACCAGAATTTATTTACCTAGGAAAAGAAATTACTAATGGTGCAATAATACTAAGTAACCACGAAGGAACAGATGCCCCTATGTCATTTGAGATATACAGTGGTAAGCCTGTTAGATTCTGGGGAACATATCAAATGAACTCTGGACTTATAAAAATGTACAAATATCAATCTAAAGTATACTTTCACGAAAAGAAACATTGGAACCTATTTGGTGCTAGAATGTTCTGTCTAATTGCTAGTCCCCTTACAAATATGTTTTATAAAGGATTGAACCTAATATCTACATACCCTGACGGAAGATTTAAAAACACAATTAAAGAGAGCCTAGATGCTATTAAAAACGGCGAAAATATCGTAATCTTCCCAGAAAAATCTGACAATGGATATCAAGCAACCCTTGACGGATTCTATGGTGGATTTGTATTCTTTGCAGAGATATGTAAGAAACAAGGAATAGACCTACCTATATATGTATCATACTTCAATAAAACTAGTAGGACATATCTAGTAGATAGTCCTGTTATGTACTCTACTCTTACACAAAATGGAGAAAGCAGAGAAATGGTCGCTAAGAAACTATGTGATAGATGTAACGAACTTGGCGAAATGACATACAAGATGATGGAAGAAAAAGAAGAAGTAGAAGTTACTGCACAATAAATAATAAAAGACGAACTATTGTTAGTTCGCCTTTTTCTTTATAAATCACCGACCCCCACTTATGTCAATTCCTTTGACAATCTTCGATACAGGCTGACCACCCTGATGTGTTGTATAACAACACGCATTGCTCTGCAATGCAAAGGTGGGGGAATACCACTATCCTAAAACAAAAAAATCTGGCATAAGCCAGATATTTTGGTAGAGATGAGTGGACTCGAACCACCGACCCCCACCTTATCAGGGTGGTGCTCTAACCTGCTGAGCTACATCTCTATATGGTGGAGATAAACGGATTCGAACCGTTGACCCCCTGCTTGCAAGGCAGGTGCTCTAGCCAACTGAGCTATACCCCCACATTTGTCGTGTTATTCCCCGAAACACTCCTATATAATACCAAATATTATATTTAATGTCAATAAATTATCTTAAATTTTTTAAAAAATTTTAATTTTTATTTTTTCTTATTTTTGAGCATTTTCACTATGTTATTACAAATAAAAAAGAGACTTATATTTATTCAATAAGTCTCTTTATTTTTAGTGCTATATTAGTTCATTTCCTGTAATGTCTTTGCTCTATTAATTAATTCATCTTTACCAAGAGTTTCACATATAGAATATAGGTCAGGAGAATTCTGTCTACCTGTTATGCAAACTCTTAAAATGTTACAGAATGTAGCCACATTACCATTGTATTTCTCTGGTTCTGCTTTGTATGCCTTGTTATCAGTACAGAAATTAAACTCTGTAGCTAATTCCTTAACCCAAGCAAACCAAGAATCTTTATCAATACCCACTTTATAATCTTGTGCATATTTATTAAAGATATTGCATATTAATTCTTTATCTTTATTTAATGCGTCAATTTCAAATGATAGTGTTTTGTACTCGTCAAAGAAGTAATTATAGTACTCAGGAATCATAGAATAGTTGTAAATATCTTTTCTAGGCTTATCTCCACCCCTATCAATACTGAATATTTTAATAGCATAAGTTTTGTTATCTTCTAGTTTCTTTGCAAAGTCAGGATTGTACTCTTTTGCCCAAGCAAGAGTATTAGCATAAACTTCTGCAGCAGACATTTTACAAATGATACCCTTAGATATATCATTAAGTTTAACCATATCAAAGATAGGAGAAACTGCAGTGATATCGTTAATACCAAATTTAAATTCGCTCCAATGTAAATCCAGGTTATTCTTTCTCCACTCTTCAAATGCAGAAGAAATTAAGTTTAATAGATATTCTAGTACAGACTCATTAGGATAACCCTTTTCAAAGTAGAATCTCATATCTGCTTCTGGGTCATATCTCTTAGAAATCTTTCTTTTGTTACCGTTCTCTGGAATCTTACAGATTAATGGATTGTGACAATACTTAAATCTCTCAAATCCTAGAGCGTCTATAATCTCTAAGTGTACAGGTGTAGAAGAAATGTACTCTTCACCCCTAACAACTGTTGTAACACCCATTAATTTATCGTCAATGATATGACAGAATGTATATGGTGGAATACCATCACTCTTAATAAGAATAACGTCTTTAGCATTAGCAAGAGCATTAATTTCACCCTTAATTAAATCTGTAAATACAGCCCTTTCTTTACCTGTGTTTTGAGTCTTTAATCTAATAGCGTAACTCTCACCAGCTTTTAGTTTCGCTTCGATTTCATCAAGAGTTAAATCTCTACAAGCATCATATTCTGTTAGGTCGTTTTCTTTAAATTTAGTTTCTCTATCTTTTAAAATCTCTGATTTATCACCAAATGCTTTACAGAAACAAGGGAATGCTCTACCGATAGATACTAGGTATTTAGCAAAAGAGTGATATATCTCTAATCTATCTGTCTGAATATATGGACCATACTCACCCTTAGTGTCTCCACCCTTCTCCTGATACTCATCTGGGAAGATACCGAATTTATCCATAATCTCTTTGATTACTTCAAAAGCGCCTTCTTTTTCTCTTTTTTGGTCTGTGTCTTCTAGCCTTTTAATAAACACACCATTTGTATTTTTTGCTAGATTATAAGAGATAAACATTTGAAAAAAGTTTCCAATATGCATATAACCTGTTGGACTAGGAGCATATCTTGTAACTTCACCTCTCAAACCTTCTCTTGTCTTGTATTTCTCTAAATAGTAATTAAAATCTTTCGCGGTGGGATATAGCATCTCAGCCAACTTTTTATAATCCATCTTTGGAAACCTCTTTTATAATTAAATTTTAGTAAGTTTAAGCCACAATAGAATTAAGCTTAGCAATGTAAGGTAAGAAAATATCATTAATGAAACTATCTAAAGCCTGAACATTTGCTTTATCAGAAGCAGAAAGTGACTTAATGTATGTATCGTAGTCAACACCATTAACTAGGTCAAATCTATATTCATTTAGTGTATAAGAATCAATTGTATTCATAATATTTCTAAATGTATTGATTCTTTGACCAACTAGTTCACTATAGTATTTAAAATCATTTAATTTATTCATTGTAACGTCATAATCTGTAGCTTCTGTACTCATATTCTCTGTAATAACAGGAGATAATTTTTTTGTCTCACCCACATATTGAACTAAATTATACTTATTTGTAGGATTTGATACTAGTGGTAATAGGTCACACACGCCCTTCTCACCTACTGAATAATTAAATGTTTTAATATTTTGTAGATATACTACATTAGCAATATCAACATATGTTTTGTCGATTTGAAGACTAAGTGTAGATGCTGTTACATTATCACTATCTTCTGCACAATACATATCATATACATCCATAAAGTTATAGATAAAATTGAAAGAACTATCAATAACCTTATTTAATTGATATGTATAACTAAGTACAGAGAATATCATAATATCTCCACCCTCTACATCAGTCATAAATTGAGAATATTGCTCTTTAAAAGTATTTAAAGACTCTTTTAGAGCATCTAGAGAATCATATAAACTATTAACATATGTTTTCTTATAGTCTACAGAAGACATCTCTCTATAAAATTCTTCTTGATTGTTTTCATAGAAATTGAATATATTGTTTAATATATCTTGTTGAACACCTAGAGCAACAAATCTTTTCTGTAATTCTGTTGTTGGACTAGCGTTCTTGATTTGATTTTGAACTTCTTCGTTGTATGCAATTGTAATAGTATAAGGATTCTCAGTATCTGCAAAGAAAATATTGTTATCTTCTACTACAAAAGCTGATTTCATTGAGTTATATAAATCCTGAATATCCTTAGGAGTTTTATCCTTACCACAACCCACCAAACACATTAATGCAACAAGTGGAAGTATTAATAAACTTAGAATCTTTTTCATAACAACCCCCTATCCTAAAATCCTAAAACGTTTAATACTGTAACTATTGATTCTTGTGCTGTTTCAACAATATTACTTAGATTAGTATTATCCGCCATCTTCTTTTTCTCAATATATATCTGTTCTAGAACATTTTCTAATACTGAGTGATGAGCAGTTAGGAGTTTATTATAATGTGTTAAGAAATCATATTCACTGTATTCTTCAGTAAATATATTTGTACCTTTCTCGTGAGAATTGATTTTACCTAAGATAGTATATGCATCATTTGAAAAGTCAATTTCTTGTATAAGTTCTACTGACATAGCTCTATCTAGTGCAAAACCAAAGCAATCGTATAATGCAAACTTAGTATCAGCCTTAAATTCATTATTGTATACACTAATATTTACATAGTCTACAGCAGCAGATATCACTTCACTTGCTTTCTCTAGAGATGCTCTATATTTTAGCCTTAGCTCAGCATAGTTATTAGCAAGTACAGTATATTCTGTAGCGTTGCCTGTAATGGTATCTTGACAAAGTATTACCATATCTAGAGCAGAACTTAAATCTTTTAGAGAATCAATATAGTCACTGATAGAAGAAGTAACAGCCTTTCTAGTCTTAGCTGTAACTCTAGTACCATTTAAATGTGGAACTAAGTACTCAATAATCTCATCTACCTTATTCTCATATGTCATATATGAACCATATGTTGCAGTAATCTGATTATTAGCATCACGAGTAGTTAATGCTTCGTCACTTAGACATATCTCTCTTAGAGAATATATTTTCTTACCATCAGTAGAGTCTGTAGGAATAACCTTGCTCTTGTCTTTACTGATGTAATTATACTCTTCTAGGTCAAGAAGTCTCTCTTTTAAGCCTAGAGACTGCTTATAATCTACTAGTTCGCTAATTCTATTAAATGCGATTGTTTCGTCATTCTCTTTGAAGAAGAATGCCCATACTGCAAAACCTGCAACCAATACTACAGATAATGCTACTACTATTTTTACCCAAAATTTCATAATTTTCTCCTATATGTGTAGTACACCATATTACATATTTATAATAACATTTACAGTTTATCTAGTCAAACATTTGAATATAGTACTTTTTTTAAGATAAGCCCCTTTGCTGGCATTGTCTTACCTGCTCTAGACCTATCTTTGCTATTTATTATATCTACTATGTCTATCGGTTTTGTCTTTCCCATACCTACAGCCACCAGCGTACCCATAATAATTCTCACCATATTGTATAGAAATCCATTTCCTGTTATTTCCATCTTGTACAGGTCTTTATCTATTTCTATAATCTCTAGTCTGTATATTGTTCTAGTCTTATCCACCACTGCTGTATTACTAGCGCAGAATGCTGTAAAGTCATGTGTACCTTCTATGTATTTACAAGCTCTCTTCATAGCGTCAATATCTAGATTATAACCTATATTGGTAGCAATTCTCTCATATACAGGTATTTCACTGCCCACATAGAAATTATACATATATGTTTTCTCTTTAGCAGACTTTCTTGCGTGGAATGTTTCTTCTACTCTAGTTATATTTAGTACCCTAATATCACTAGGCAAGATAGAATTAATATAGCCTATGTTTCTTTTCTCATCTACAGTAGCATCTGTATCAAAGTGACAAACCTGTGATATAGCAGAAACACCTGCATCAGTTCTACCACTAGCAACTACATCTATCTTTTCTCTATAAACCTGTTCTAAGGCATACTCTAGCCTTGATTGTATAGTATCTTTATTTGGTTGAATCTGGAAGCCAAAATACTTAGCCCCATCATAACTAATATCTAATCTATATCTCATATTTTCTCCGTATATAATTTATTTTAAATCAAATTGATATTTTATTCAATAAAATAAACTATTTCTTTTGAAAAACTTTCGTAAATACGTATGTATTTATTTCAAATATTTGACTTAAAATCTTAATCATAATATACTTTAGGTAGGTTTTTAAAAAAGGAGAAAGCTTGTGAAAAAAATTACTATTGACGGCAATACCGCCGCAGCCTCTATGGCGTATAATTTTAGCGAAGTTGCTGCTATATACCCTATTACACCTAGTAGTACGATGGCAGAGCTTTGTGATAGTTGGGCTGGAGAGAATAAGAAAAATATTTTCGGCAACCCGGTTAAAGTAGTAGAAATGCAATCAGAAGCAGGTGCTAGTGGTACACTTCACGGTAGCCTATGTTCTGGAGCATTAACAACAACCTTTACTGCAAGTCAAGGTTTACTACTAATGATTCCTAATATGTACAAAATTGCAGGAGAATTGACACCTTGTGTTATCCACGTTAGTGCTAGAGCACTTGCTACTCATGCATTATCAATATTCGGTGACCACAGCGACGTTATGTCTGTTAGACAAACCGGTTGGGCTATGTTATGTGCTTCTAGTGTACAAGAAGCTATGGATATGTCACTAATCTCTCACCTATCAACACTTTCTAGTTCAGTTCCATTTGTTCATTTCTTCGATGGATTTAGAACTAGCCACGAAATCAATACTATCGAAGATATTGATATAGAGAGCATTAAACACTTAGTTCCTTATGATAAGATTCAAGAATTTAAAGATAGAGCACTTAATTCTAATAACCCACACCAAAGGGGTACTGCTCAAAACCCAGATATCTACTTCCAAAATAGAGAGTCTGCAAATAAATTCTACGAAGCAACACCTGCTATTGTTCAAGAGTATATGGACAAAGTTGGTAAAATCACAGGTAGACACTATCACCTATTTGATTACTACGGTGACCCTAATGCAGAAAACGTTATCGTTATTATGGGTAGTGGTGCTACAACTACAGAAGAGACTGTAAAATACTTAAATGAGAAATGTGGTGCTAAAGTTGGTGTAGTAGTTGTTAGACTATATAGACCATTTGATACTAAAGCATTTGTTAGTTCTCTTCCAAAGTCAGTTAAGAGACTAGCTGTACTAGACAGAACTAAAGAGCCTGGTAGCAGTGGTGAGCCACTATACAAAGATGTTATTTGTGCATTAGCAGAGACTGGCAGAAACGATATCTCAGTACTTGGTGGCAGATATGGACTAGGTAGTAAAGAATTTACTCCTACTATGGTAAATGCTGTATTTGAGAATATGACAGCTAAATCACCTATCAACCATTTCACTGTTGGTATCAATGATGACTTAACAGGTACAAGTTTACAAATTACTAAGAATATCTACCCTAGCGACTCATCTGTTACTGCTTGTAAATTCTATGGTTTCGGTGGTGACGGTACAGTTAGTGCTAATAAGAGTAGTATTAAGATTATCGGTAATAATACAGACCTTAATGGTCAAGCATACTTTGAGTACGATAGTAAGAAGAGTGGTAGTGCTACAATCAGCCACCTAAGATTCGGTAAAAACAAAATCAACGAGAGTTACCTACTAGACAATATCGACTTTGTTGCTGTACACAAAGAAGCATATGTAACTAAATACAATTTACTAAAGAACTTAAAGAAAAATGGTACACTTCTTCTAAATACAGGCTGGACTCTAGAAGAACTAGACACCATCCTACCTAATAGAATGAAGAAAGAAATTGCAGAGAACAACATTAAATTCTATACTATCGATGCTGATAGAATTGCTAAAGAAATCGGCCTTGGTAATAAGATTAACCTTGTTATGCAGTCTGCATTCTTTAAACTTATCAATATTATACCTATC
Source organism: Clostridia bacterium (assembly GCA_045635805.1). GTDB lineage: Bacteria > Bacillota > Clostridia > Christensenellales > UBA1242 > UBA11490. The sequence continues at coordinate 49,432 of JAZTWI010000016.1, read as the reverse complement.
GAAACTGCTGTTAGCGAAATGAAGAAATTTGCTGAGAAGAGTTATGGTAGCAAAGGTCAAGCAATCCTTGATATGAACTACAAAGCAATTGATAGTGGCGTAGATAGTATCACAGAAATCAAATACCCTGCTAGTTGGGCAACTCTATCAGAGGAAGATAAAGTAACAGAGACTGCTACAGAGCAAGAGTATTATGAAAAAATCGTTAAACCTATCGCAAGACTTGATGGTGACACACTACCTGTTAGTGCATTTGACCCTAGAGGTATTGTTCCAACTAATACTACAAGATTTGAGAAAAGAGGTGTTGCAACACAATTACCTTGTTGGAATAGCGAAAAATGTATTCAATGTAACCAATGTGCGTTTGTTTGTCCACACGCTGCAATTAGACCACATCTTGTTAAAGAAGAAAATCTAAAAGACGCTCCAGAGACACTAAAAACAGCAAATGCTATGGCTGAGAAAGAATTAAAATATGTAATGCAACTAAGCAGTAAAGACTGTACAGGTTGTGGCGTTTGTTCTTCTGTTTGTCCTGCCAAAGAAAAGGCTATCACAATGGTTGATTCTGCAGAACTTATGGAAAAAGAAAATACAAACTATGAATTTATCAATTCTATTCCAAATGAGCCAAGTGGTACATTTAAGCCAAACACAGTTAAAGGTAGCCAATACAAGATGCCTTACTTTGAGTTTAGTGGAGCTTGTGCTGGTTGTGGTGAGACTCCATATATCAAAGTTATTAGCCAATTATTCGGTGATAGAATGATTATCGCTAACGCTACAGGTTGTTCTAGTATTTATGGTGGTTCTGCACCTACCTGCCCTTATGTAAAAGACTCTAAGGGACACGGAATTGCTTGGGCAAATAGTTTATTTGAAGATAACGCTGAATTCGGTTACGGAATTAGACTTGGTCATAAACTACAACAAGAAACTCTAAAAACAAATCTTCACAAAATCTATGATGAAGAATATAGCGAAACTCTAAATGCTAATATTGAAGAGTACCTATCTTGTGATACAGCAGACAGACAAAGAGAATTAGCAGAAGTAATCACAACTGAATTAAAAGATATCAAAGTTAGTGATGAATTACAATTAATCAAAGATAGCATTATCAATAACAAAAACAACTTCTCTAATCAATCTGTATGGATTGTTGGTGGTGATGGTTGGGCATATGACATCGGTTACGGTGGTCTAGACCATGTACTAGCAAGTGGAGAAAATATCAATATCTTAGTACTTGATACCGAAGTATATAGTAATACAGGTGGTCAAGCTAGTAAGTCTACCCCAATGGGTGCTATTGCTAAATTTGCAAGTAATGGTAAGAGAACAAATAAGAAAGACCTAGGTATGATAGCTGCTCAATACAAAGATGTATATGTAGCTAAAGTTGCTATGGGTGCTAATATGAACCAATTTATGACTGCTATCCAAGAAGCAGAAGCATACAATGGTGTATCACTTATCATCGCTTACGCTCCATGTATCAACCATGGTATCAAGATGGAAAATAGCCAATTAGAAGAGAAGAGAGCTGTTGAGAGTGGATATTGGCATCTATATAGATACAATCCACTACTAAAAGAGCAAGGCAAAAATCCATTTATCTTAGATAGCAAAGAGCCTACTCTAGAATACACTGATTTCTTAAAAGGCGAGACTAGATACAAGAGCCTACTTGCTAAAGACGAAGAACTAGCTAATGAATTATTTGAAGATGCTAAGAAAAATGCTCAAGATACTTATAATTACTATAAGTCTTTAGCAGAAAAAAGCACATTCTAATTTAATAAAAAAGAGAAATCGTAGTTAAATACGATTTCTTTTTTTGAACAAAAAAATACAAGTCAAATATAGTTAAAATATACCTATATATGGCTTGTATTTTTACATTTGCATATTACAAATGCATAATAGTAATGTTGCTAGATTTTTTCAAATTTACAATCATTACATTATTATATTATTTCATTTTAAAAATAATATTCAAAAAATTAAATATTTTTCTCTTTATTATTTTTAATTACTTGTATAATTTCTTTAGAGATAATATCTGGAGTTAGACCAAACTTATTATAAATCTCTTGATATGGAGCGCTATCACCAAAGTCGTCTACTGCAAAGCATTTTCCAAATCTTCCTGTGAATTCGTACCAACCACCAGAAGCACCTGCTTCGATTGTGAATACTGATTTTAGGTTAGCAGGAATAACAGAATTTCTATACTTGAGTGTCTGTTCCTTAAATAATTCTACACAAGGCATACTAACTACTCTAACATCATACCCCTTCTTATATAACTCTGCTTGAGTATCAAGAGCAAGTCCTACTTCGCTACCTGTAGCAATAATAACACCATTGAGTGTTTCCCCCTTTTCTGGAGATATTACATAACCACCTTGCAATGCGTGTTCCATACAAGAAGATACATTTCTTAGTTTCTGTCTAGATAGAACTATAGTTGTTGGAGCATTTCTCTCAAGAGCACTTATATATGCGGCCTTAGTTTCAGTTAGGTTAGCAGGTCTAAATAGATAAGTATTAGGAATATTTCTAATTCCCCACATTTGCTCACTTGACTGGTGTGTTGCACCATCTTCACCAACAGCAATACTATCATGTGTAAATACAGAAATAACTTTTTGCTTCATTAATGCTGATAATCTCATAGCCGACTTCATATAGTCACTAAATACTAGGAAGGTACTATTAACAGGAACTAGACCACCGTACAATGACATACCATTGCTAATACAACCCATACCAAATTCTCTAATACCATATTTGATATTTTTATTAGCAAAGTCATCGTTTATAAATCCACTACTCTTAACATTTACCTTAGTACTACCACAAACGTCTGCAGCACCACAGATAAGGTTTGGATATACTTCTGCTAATTTGTTTAGAACCAAGCCACCCATATCTCTACCAGCCATATCTTCATTGATATTTACATCTGCTAGTATTTGTCCAGCCTTAGTTGCATCGGTATTTAAGTAATCATTTAAAACCTTATAGTCGCCTGGGTATGCCTTGCTATATACTTTCATTCTTTCTTTAAAGTTTTTCTTAATTGTATCGAATCTTTTTGATAAGAACTTAAGGTCTCTTAGTACATTTTTATCTAGATTAAATGGCTCACTAGTAACGCCTAATGTTTCTCTCAAGAGTTTAACATTTTCTGCTCCTAATACAGAACCATGGGCTTTATTGCTATCCTGTAAAGCAGAACCATAGCCAATATGGGTATTGATTTTTATAAATGTAGGCTTATCTTTACTTTGTTTTGCTACATTTATTGCTTGGATAATTTGTTCAACATTATTACCATCAGCAACTTCAATCGTATTGAAGTTAAGCGACTTAAAGTATCCTAGAATATTCTGGTCCATAACAGACTTAGTACTACTATCTAGAGTAATTCCATTACAGTCGTATAAAACAATCAATTTATTTAGTTTTAGTGTTCCAGCTAGGCTCAAAGCTTCGTAACTAACACCTTCCATTAGACAGCCTTCGCCAACCAATGCGTAAGTATAGTTATCAAATAGTGTAATGTCTGCTTTATTAAATCTTTTAGCCATTACTCTCTCAGCTAAAGCCATACCAACAGCCATAGAAACGCCCTGTCCTAATGGACCGGTGGTTGCATCAACACCTGGAACGTGACCATATTCTGGGTGTCCTGGAGTAATACTATCTAATTTTCTAAATGCCTTTAGGTCATTTAGAGAAATCTTATAACCAAAGGCGTGTAACATAGCGTAATAGATACTACTGCCGTGACCTGCTGACATTACAAATCTATCTCTTAAGATATTTTTATCATCATCTGGTACAACATTTAAAACTTTTGAGTATAGCGCATATAGTATAGGTGCAGAGCCTAGAGCGATACCAGGATGACCACTATTTGCATTTTCTATCATATCTACAGCCAAAACTCTTAATTCATTGATGTTTTTTGTTTCTAAATCCATTTTTCTCTCCTATTCTATGAGTAATAATTAAGTATTAATTCGTTAATTTTATTGAGTGTTTCTTCACAATTAGATTCGTCAACAGGAACGATGATATCTGCAAGTTTAGTACAAATAAAGTCTCTATCGTCAAATAAGTCGCCACCTATTATTCTTTGATTAAAACTCTGCTCTTCTTTATCTAATTCCCTAGAAAATCTCTCTCTAGTCATTTGTAGGTATATAAGAATAGAACTATTCTTAACATACTCTAATGCTGTATCATTATTTAGATTTACATAATCAATATTGATAACCGTATTATCAAAAGAGCACACTCTTCTAATAACAGATAATTCTTCCTTTATTAGATATTCTTTACCACAGACTTCTTCTACTTTTAGTTTGTCTTGTAATTCGTATTCTAATAAGTCATCTACGTTGGCGTAAAACATTTCAAGGCTAGAAGACAATTCTTTACAAACTTCATCTGTAAACATTTTAGTTAGGCCAACAACACATATATTATTCATCGCCATAGTCTCCTCCTCCCTTAAAATATATTTTTATAATATTGCTATTATATTCTAGTATACAAGATAGCAGTTAATTTTTCAAACGATTTGTGATAATCAATAACGTAAGAAGGCTATTTTTACAAGTATTTTACAAGTTTTACAATTCACAACTATCATACTAATTCGATAATTTTCTAATTATCACTATTTTTGTTTTTATGTAAAGCATTTACTATAATAAACCTTAGTTTCTTATACCACACCTTAAAATACGGCATAAACATTACAATTGCAAGTAATATATCTATTAAAATGGTATACAACCAATAAGGACTAAACGAGTACTTATCAATATTATCTATTGTTTCTACTTTAATGTCTTCATCTATAGTAAATATGATATTGCCACTAATATCTGTTCTATATAGATTACCATATAGTTCTCCACTATACTCTAATATTCTACTTAGCAGTCCTTCGGCTGGGTGTCCATAAGTATTCTCACCTACTGATATTACTGCATACTCTGGACTAGTCGTTTCTAAAAATAATGTAGACGTACTACTATTGCTACCGTGATGAGCAACCTTTAATATATCTACATCTAAGACATCATTGGAATAAGTATTGATAATCTCCATCTCTATACTATTATCTATATCGCCCGTAAGCATCACTTTCTTATTATTCTCTTCTAATATAATTACTGCAGAGTGATTATTTGTATTACTACTATCTATAAAATTATCTACATTTGGATATAACCACCTAAGTGTAGCAGAACCGATAGTGAGAATTTCAGTATCGTCATTAAACTTTATATTTACACCCTTATTTTTAAGTAAATTAATTACATTTGCATAATTTTCGTTATCTATATAGTTATATTCATTTTCTTCCCTTAAATACACAGGTGGACGATAAAATGTGCCTATCTCATAGTTACTAATAATATACTCCATATTAGCAGAATGGTCTAGGTCGGTATGTGTTAGAACTAGATAGTCTATCCTATTATCATCTAGTACTACATTATCTAAGTATCTAGTGAGTTTCCTTCTATATAATTCCGTACCGGAATCTATAAGCATAGTTTCACCCGTCCTAAATTTAATTGCTATAGCATCGCCCTGACCAACATTTATAAAATGAATTTGAGCACTATCAGTCTTCTCAATATCTGGAACTAAATATAGTAATTTAGAAAAGAAACCATAGAAAATATTTGTAAGAAGTACTAAACCCAAGATAACAAAGTAAATGATATTTACATATAATTTTCTCTCTACTTTATCTCTCATTTGGACTTTCTCCAGATACTCCATCTCTTTTTAACTTTCCTGTGCTTAAAGAGTTCTTTGATTTTAGGCATCATTGCTTTAGTTGCTAGATACCCTTCTTCTATCATCTCTTGCATACCATCTACTTTCTTTGCACTAAAGCGTTTTAAGTCTGGTTTAACAATAATATCCGCATTTAAATATCCCTTTATTGCGTTACTTTTCATCATAATACCAACACTAGTCATCAATAAGTCTAAGTATTTTTTTGAGTCGGTTCCATTTCCCCTGGTAGAATTAATATCTATAGCCACAACTGCGTCACAACCTAACATTCTTAGCACATCGGCAGGAATGGTATTTTGAAGGCCACCATCAAATAGTAACATATCTTCAAATTCTACAGGGCTAAACACTGTAGGAACAGCACAGCTACCAGCGATAGCTTTACAAAGTCTTCCTTTAGTAATGTCCACTTCGTTACCACTGACCATATCTACTGCAACTGCACAAAATGGAGTCTTTAGGTCTTCTATATTTATATCTCCAATATTATCTATAATAATCTTCTCTAATGCGTCGGTAGAACTAGGCACAAAAGGGATTTTACTCTTTCTAATATCTCTTTCTTTAATACCAGAACAAATAGATTCTAGTTCATCGCTAGTCATACCATTAGCAAGTGCTGCACCCATTATAGAGCCTACTGACGTACCTGCGATATAATCAAACTTTATTCCTTCTTCTTCAAAAGCCCTAATAACACCAATGAGTGAAAAACCCCTAGCACCGCCACCACCAAATGCTAGACCGATTTTTTTGTATTTTTTTAGTTTAGGAGCAACAAGTATATCCATATTCTCCCCCTTAGTAAATTTAATAATATTATACTTTAATTTAGTAGAGTTATAAAAGCAAATTACTTAGGTCTACAGCATATTTTTATAAAATAATTTGTGAAATATCACCATATAAGGTATAATTACAATATCAAGATAAATCAATTATTTGGAGAAAATATGTTTTTAATTACTAAGAATTGGTACGAAAAACTAAAACCTGAGTTTGAGACTCAATCATACCAAAAACTAGAAGAATTCCTAAATCAAGAATATCAAAACAAGACCATCTACCCTGAGCCTAAAAATGTATTTAATGCAATAAACTTAGTTAAATACAACGACGTAAAAGTAGTAATCATAGGTCAAGACCCCTATCATAATCCTAAACAAGCACACGGACTATCTTTCTCGGTAGAAGAAGATATATCTATACCACCATCACTACAAAATATTTATAAAGAATTAAAAAGCGATATCGGTTGTTATATCCCTAATAATGGAAACCTAACTAAATGGGCTAAACAAGGCGTATTACTTCTTAATTCTGTACTTACTGTAGAGCAAAATAAACCTAATAGTCACAAAGGTAAGGGTTGGGAAAAAATTACAGGTAAAATCATCGAACTGCTAAACGCAAGAGAAGACCCTATTATATTCCTACTATGGGGTGGTAATGCAAAAGCATTAGGTAAAAATATTGATGGTAATAAACACCATATTCTCACAGCTGTGCACCCTAGCCCAATGAGTGCTAATCAAGGTGGTTGGTTTGGTTGTAAGCATTTTAGTAAAACCAATGAAATATTAGTAAACCTTGGTAAAGAACCAATTGATTGGCAAATAGAAAATGTGTAAACTTGACAAAACTCATAATAAAAAAAAATTACATTGACCTTGTTTTACAAGGAATAGCCGAAAAGGTGAAATCGTAATTCTTTTTTTATGCCTATTTACATTTGAAGTAGTTTATTGTATAATATGAAATGTAAAGGAAAATAACGGGGTGAAACAATGAATTTATTATTAGGTGCATTTGTAGACATTGTACTACCTATAATAGTAGTCATAATTGCTATAGTAATTGCAGTATTTCTAAATAAATACCTTAAAAAAAGATACTCTGGTTCATCTACATCATCATCAAAAGTTAGTAGCAAACCACAAGTTAAGATAAAAAACCATTATGTTACAGAACCAGAAATGAAATTCTTAGATGCCCTACATCAGGCATTACCTAGAGATTGTATTTCATTTCCAAATGTTGGTGTTGCTAAAATAATTGAACCTAAGGGACAATTAGTTGATTACAATGTAGTAATGAATAAATTTGTAGATATCTGTGTTTTCTTAAGAAAGGATATGACACCTATACTAGTTATCGATTTATATGACCCAAGCCCTGCTGCACAACAACTAAAGAAATTTGACGACTCAGTAACTGCAGTACTAAAAGAAGTAAAAATCCCTGTTTTACATAGACAAATTCAACCCAAATATGATATAGAAGCCTTGAAAATTGAAGTTTTATCTGCTATGAGCGGCACAACAGTGGCATACTTAAAAGACAAAACAATATCTGCACAAGGTCCTAAAAAATAAAAATACCCATAAATGGGTATTTTTTATTTTGAAATATACTTTATGGCTTCGGTAGCAGCAATTGCACCATCTGCACAGGCAGTTACAATTTGTCTAAGTTCCTTCTCTCTAATATCTCCAGCAGCAAATACTCCATCGATATTTGTTCTCATTTTATCATCAGTGATTATTCTATTATTAGTAGTTTTTATTTTACCATTAAATAGTGTTGCATCTGCGTCTTTACCTAGGCATACAAAAACTGCTGAACAATCTAGTGATATAGTTTCACCATTAGATATAAATTCAATGCCTTCCACATATTCCTTGCCCTTAATCTCATTTACAGTTACATTAGAGTATACTTTGTGTTTATTATCTTTATGAAGTTCAGTTGTATCTAGCACTATTACTTCACTTGCTAGATTAGATAGATATTGAATACTATCTTTACCCTTATCTCCATTAGTGACAACTGCTACTACTTTATCTTTATATAGTCTACCATCACAAGTAGCACAATAGCTTAATCCTTTAAATTTTAGCTCTTCTTCGCCCTTAACGTTTAATTTTATAGGAGATGTTCCTGTTGCTAGAATTAGTGCCTTATAGGAGCAATTTTGACCATTTTCAAAAACAATCACTTTATTATCATAGTCGATAAGAGAAATATTCTGCATTTCAATAGATACTCCTAGAGACATGACTTGTCTAATCATTATATTTATAAGTTCTGCACCTGTTTTTCCACTAAATCCAGGGTAATTCTCAATACTCTCTAGAGTTGCTGTAGTGCCACCGATAACCGAGTTCTCTAGAACCAATACACTTTTACCCGCTCTAGCCGTATAAATGGCCGCTGTAAACCCAGCAACACCACTACCCACTATAACTACATCATAATTCATAAATACTCTCCTGTGGCTAAGATTTTAACTATATATCTATAGTATAAACATATTTTAACAAAAAATATCATAAAAAACAAAAAAGTTGGCTATATATTAGTCAACTTTTTTATATATTTTAATTTATAGATTAAACAAGCTCGATTAATGCCATTTCTGCATTATCGCCATTTCTAGTACCTAGTTTAACAATTCTAGTGTAACCACCACCAGTACCTAGAGTTTCTTTTCTCTTAGCATACTTTGGAGCATAGATATTGAAAATCTTCTCGATAAGTGGATTTTTGATGTCTTGTGTTCTTTTTACGAAATCAGCTTTAGACTCTTTCTCTGCTCTAACTTCTTGAATATCATAAAGTTTGCTCATAAGGTCACGTCTTGCAGCTAGTTTCTTAGCACCATCATTAACAACTTCTCTTTGAACCTTTGTACCCTTAGCATCAACAGTTGTCTTAGTTGTTTTAACAACGTCTTCATATGTATTGATAGCTTTAGTTAAAAGTTTTTCAGCATAACTTCTTACTTCTTTTGCTTTAGCATAAGTTGTTTCAATTTTTCCATACCAAAGAAGATTTGTAGCTAGACTTCTAAGAACAGCTAATCTTTCGTCTGTAGGTCTATTTAATTTTCTCATTGTACAAATTCTCCCTCAAATTATTCTTCATCATTTCTTAGTGACAAACCAAAGCTCTCTAGTTTAGCAGAAACTTCGTCAAGAGACCTCTTACCTAGGTTCTTAACTTTAGCTAAATCGCTCTCTGATTTCTTAGTTAAATCAGCTACAGTATTGATACCTGCTCTCTTTAAGCAGTTATAACTTCTAACAGATAAATCAATATCTTCGATAGTCATCTCAAGTACTTTAGTTTGTTTGTCTTCTTCACGACATACCAAAATATCCATTTGAGACATACTCTCAACTAGGTCTACGAATAATCCAATATGGTCTTGGATTAATTTACCAGATAGAGAAATAACTTCTCTAGCAGATAATGTACCATTGGTTTCAACCTCAATTGTTAGTTTGTCATAGTCAATATTTTGACCAACACGGGTATTTTGAACATAGTAGTTAACTTTCTTTACTGGTGTAAAGATAGAGTCTACTGCAATATATCCAATAGGCATATCTTCTTTCTTATTAGCATCAGCAGGAACATAACCCCTACCTCTACCGATATAAACTTCCAATTCAAATTTAGCACCATCATCAAGTGAGCATATATGAAGTTCTGGGTTTAAGATTTCAACCAAATCGTTTGGCTCAAAATCGGCAGCAGTTACTTCACCAGCACCATATTTGTTAATTCTAAGAACTGTTGTGAAATCTTTAGCAGTATCGAAACTCTTAACAGCTAAACATTTAATATTAAGTACGATGTCAACAACATCTTCTGCACAACCTTTGATAGTTGAGAATTCATGTTGTACACCATTGATTTTGATTCCAATAGGAGCTGCACCAGGAAGAGCAGAAAGTAAAACTCTTCTCATACAGTTACCAAGTGTAATACCAAAACCTCTGTCTAATGGTTCAACTACAAATCTAGCAAAACAACCATTATCTGTTTCTTCACAAGTAATTCTTGGCTTTTCAATTTCCATCATAAGAAATTCCTCACTTTTGAATTTTATTTATTTTTTAGAGTACAACTCTACGATTAGATGTTCTCTGATATTTAGGTCAATATCATCTCTCTGAGGCATAGCATTGATTTTACCTGTTAGCTTCTCAGCGTTGAATTCTAACCATTTAGGCATAACAACCTTAACATCTTTAAGTTCTTTGAACATAGGTAATTCTTTCTTGTTCTCTTTGATAGCGATAACATCATCAACTTTAACAAGGAAAGATGGAATATTAACAGTTCTGCCGTTAACAGTAATGTGACCGTGGTTAACGATTTGTCTGCTTTCTTTTCTAGAAGCACCAATACCCATTCTGTAAACAACATTATCTAGTCTTCTCTCTAGTAATGACAACATATTTTCACCGACAATACCAGTTCTCATATTATTAGCCATTTCATAGTATGTTCTAAATTGTTTCTCAAGCATTCCGTATGCTTTTTTAACTTTTTGTTTCTCTCTTAATTGTAGACTATATTCAGTAGCCTTCTTTCTTGCTGCACCATGAACACCTGGAACGTTAGGTCTTCTCTCAAAAGCACATTTCTTAGAAGTACATCTTTCGCCCTTAAGGAATAATTTACATCCTTCACGACGACAAATTCTACAATCTGCACCTGTATATTTTGCCATAGTATTAAAATTTCTCCTTTATTTATATTCTTCTTCTTTTTGGTGGACGACAACCATTGTGAGGTATTGGTGATACATCTTTAATCATTGTGATGTCTAGACCTGCTGTTTGAAGTGCTCTAATAGCAGTCTCTCTACCATTACCTGGTCCTTTAACATAAACTTCTACAGATTTGATGCCTTGTTCTCTAGCACTTTTACCTGCTATTTCAGCAGCTTGTTGAGCTGCGTAAGGAGTGCTTTTTCTAGAACCACTTAGTCCTAAACTACCTGCACTACTCCAAGAAACAGCATTACCTGCATTATCAGTAACTGTAATGATTGTATTATTAAAAGAAGCATTTATGTATGCAGCACCTTTGTCTAAATTTTTAGTTACTTTTTTCTTTTTTGTAACTTTACCCTTTGTAACAGCCATTTACTTTCTCCTTAATAAATTTTATCTACCTTTTTCTTTCTTGGACTTAGAAACAGTTTTCTTAGGACCCTTTCTAGTTCTTGCATTTTGTTTTGTGTTTTGACCACGAACTGGTAGACCTTTTCTATGACGAATGCCACGGTAACAACCAATCTCTTGTAGTCTCTTGATATTCAAAGAAACTTCTCTTTGAAGGTCACCTTCAACTACACAGTTTTTCTCGATGTAAGCTCTGATTTTACCGATTTCATCCTCAGTTAAATCTTTTACACGAGTATCTGGATTAATTTTAGTTTCTTTCAATATTTCATTAGAAGTTTTTCTACCAATACCGTAGATATAAGTTAAACCAATCTCTACTCTTTTTTCGTTTGGTAAATCAATTCCAGCGATACGAGCCATTTATTTTCCTCCATAAATTCTGTTTAATTTATTATTTTAGGTCGATGCCTAATTATGCAGTATAAACTGCGTGGGTTAGATATACTAACCGAAGTGTAGCTTTTTAAAATAAAAGATACAAAAATTTATATATACATGCTGGTAAGATATTTGCCGCGACCTACCAACAATTGTTTTTAAAGTCAGTCCTTAAAATTACTAATGTCTAAGATTACTCTATATAGAATTAACCTTGTCTTTGTTTGTGTTTAGGATATTTTGAACAAATAACCATAACTGTGCCATTTCTTTTAATAATTTTGCAACTGCCACACATTTTTTTAACTGATGGTCTTACTTTCATATTATTTTCTCTCCTAAGTTTACTTTTTTAATCGCCAAATTATACGACCCTTTGTTAAATCATAAAGCGACATTTCGACTTTAACATGGTCGCCAACTAAAATTCTAATATTGTTTAAATGAAGCTTTCCTGATAGATATGCTGTAATTACAAATCCATTTTGTAATTGAACTTTGAAATTAGCATTTCTCAAAACTTCTATAACAACACCTTCTGTTTCTACAACATCTGTCTTTGACACAAACAATAAGCCTCCTATTTGTAATCTCTAGATTTATTGTAATCTTTAATATATTTAATTATATGAGCGTTAGTTAGACTACTAAAGTCTAAGTTGACATCTTCGCTCTTTAATAATAAATATAGATGTTTTTTATTTTTTTTCTTTGGTTGTTCTATGGTACGTGTTTTTCCATTAACCAAATATGCATATTCTTCATCTGCATTTAGTACTAGAAAAACTTCACCTGATTCTCTTCCTTGAATAGCTTTAACCAAAGCACCCCTATTTAGATATTTTCTCATATTTCACCTACAATGTCAATATCTCTACACCCTCTTCTGTGATGAGGACTGTATTTTCATAATGTGCTGAAGGCATACCATCTCTAGTTTTACAGGTCCAACCGTCTGGTAGAAATACTACATTTCTTTCTCCCATATTTACCATAGGTTCTATAGCAATTATCATATTTGCTGTTAGTCTTGGCCCACTACCTGCCCTGCCGAAATTAGGCACGTTTGGGTCTTCGTGAAGGTCTTTACCTACACCATGTCCGACCAACTCTCTTACTACAGAATAACCATTTTTTTCAACGAAAGTCTGTACTCTATTGGATATATCTCCAACATAAGCACCACTCTTTAAACCCTTTATTCCTTCAAAGAAGCTTTGTTCTGTAATTTTAATTAATCGTTTTGTTTTTGAATCAATTTTTCCAACAGGAAAAGTTCTAGCAGCATCTCCATTGTAGCCTTTATATTTAGCTCCAACATCGATACTAATGATATCTCCATCTTTTAAGATGATATTTTTATTTGGTATTCCATGAACTACTGTGTCATTAATTGACGCACAGATACTTGCAGGAAAACCACAATAGTTTTTGAAGGAAGGTGTAGCACCTTGAGACTTGATGTAATTATAAGCAATTTCATCAAGCTCTTTGGTTGACACACCTGCCTTAATACTATTTTCCACAACTTTAAGTGTGTCTCTAGTAATCCTACATGCTATACGCATTAATTCGATTTCTTCTTGAGACTTTATCTTAATCATTGTTTACCTGGCTTAATACAGATTTAACTACAGCATAAGTTTCTTCCTTAGTTTCTCTAGATTCAATCTTATTAAACACGCCTTTGTTTTTATAAAAGTCAATCATATCTTGTGGAACTGCTTGTTTTTGAAGTCTGTTTTTGATAACTTCTGGCTTGTCATCATCTCTTACATAAACTTCTCCACCGCATTTCTCACACTTACCATCAACCATCCAATCAGTTGATGTTGGTTGAGCACACTTGGTGCACATTCTACGACTAGATAATCTCTCAATGATTTTCTCTTCGCTTAGGTCAATCATAAGAGCTAAATCTATGTCAGTTAATTTTTCTAACTCTTGTGCTTGGCTAAGGTTTCTTGGATAACCATCTAAGATAAATCCATTAGCGCAATCACTCTGAGCAAGTCTATCAGCAACTAGCTTATTAACTAGTTCCTCTGGTACTAGGTCGCCCCTATCGATATACTCTTTAGCAACTTTACCTAGTTCTGTATTGTTTTTGATATTTGTTCTGAATATCTCACCTGTAGAGATTTGTGGAATTCCGTACTCAGTAGCAATCATACCACCTTGTGTTCCCTTTCCACTACCAACAGGTCCCATTAAAATCAATTTCATAATTTTCTCCATTTTTATTCTATTAGATTTATTTTAAGAATCCCTTATAACTCTTCATAAGCATTTGAGCTTCTAAAGATTTGTCAAATTCTAATGCAACGCTAACTACGATAAGTAATCCTGTTGCACCAAATGCTCCAACAAGGCTTCCGCTAATAAATTTAAATAGAAGACTAGGAACGATAGCAATTATTGATAGGAATAATGCACCGAATAAAGTGATTCTATGAGAAATCTTTTTTAGATAGTCAGCTGTTGGAAGACCCGGTCTAATACCTGGGATAAATCCACCATTTTGTTGGATATTCTTTGAGATATCTTCTGGATTAAATGTAACTTGTGTCCAGAAATAAGCAAAGAATGTAATTAGTAAACCAACTAGAATAATGTAAACCCAACTACCTGTTCCCATCCATTCACTATACCATTGATAGAACTTATTGGTAGATGTATCTACGAAAATACTCAAAATTAATTGAGGGAAAGATAGTAATGACATAGCGAAGATAATTGGCATAACACCTGTAGAGTTAACTCTAATAGGAATATATGTGCTTTGTCCGCCATACATTTTTCTACCCTTGATTTGTTTTGCATATTGAACAGGAACTTTTCTCTCGGAACCATCAATCCAAACTATAAATCCGAAGATTAATAGTAATGCAGCGATGAATAACGCAAGCTCACCTAAACTAGCCCAATCACCTGAGAATACTAATGTTAAGTTATTAAGAAGTGATGTAGCAGCTGTAGATAAGATACCTACGAAAATAAGTATAGATTGTCCGTTTGTAATGCCTAATTCAGTAATTTTTTCACCAAGCCAATAAGTAAACATTGAACCTGCAATAAGAACTAGAGTAACTATAATACCTACCATCCAAGCAGGAATAGTAAATCCAGAACCCAAAGTTGATTCTTTAAGAACACCCTCAAAACTGATAACAATAGCTACAGCCTGAGCAACAGCAAGAACAAGCGCAGCAATTTTTGTATAAGCAGCGATTCTCTTCTTACCTTCATCACCCATCTTTGAGAGTCTTTCTAGGCTTGGTATAGCAATAGTGAGTAATTGAATAATGATTGATGCACTGATATATGGAGAAATACCTAAAGCAAGTATCGCACCATTAGCTAGCGCACCACCACTAACTGAACTAAGCAAACCTAAAAATCCTTCGTCTGCATTAACCTGATTTGCAAATGCAGTAGCATCTACACCAGGCACAGGAATCCAACAACCTAGTCTGTAGATAACTACAAGTAAGATTGTTAGTAGGATTTTATTTCTAATTTCTTTTACTTTTAAAGCATTGATAAAATTTTTAAACATTATAATACCTCGGCTTTTCCACCAGCCTTAGTGATTTTTTGTATTGCAGTTTCAGAAAATTTACTAGCCTTTACTGTAAGTTTCTTTTCTAATTTTCCATTACCTAATACTTTTAATCCATAAGGGGCAACTTTACTAATAATATTTTTCTCTTTTAGTAATTCTACTGTAACAACTGAACCATCTTCAAGTTTATTAAGCATATCTACGTTAACTACGTTATAAACTTTATCAAAGTTCTTATTGTTAAAGCCTCTTCTAGGTAGTTTTCTAATAAGTGGCATTTGGCCGCCTTCGAATCCTAGACGAACACCACCACCACTTCTTGAGTTTTGTCCTTTAGTTCCTTTACCACTTGTTTTACCAAGACCAGAACCTAAACCTCTACCCAATCTTTTAGCCTTTGGTGTGGAATTAGGTGCAGGAGCAATTTGATGTAATTTCATAATTACCCTCCTAAATTTCCTCTACACGAACTAGGTGTTTGATTTTGAAAATCATACCCCTAACAGCACCATTGTCTGGTAGTTCGTTAGAAGAATTAAGTTTATTTAAACCTAGAGCAACAGCAGTTCTTCTTTGGTCAGCCTTGTAACCAATAGGAGACTTAACTAGAGTTACTCTAATTCTTTTCTCATTTTTTGCAACTTTTGTAGCGGTTGTTGCTTTTGTATTCTTAGTTTCTGCCATAACACACCCCTTACAAAATTTCCTCTACAGATTTGCCACGAAGAGCAGCGATTTCTTCTTTGCTTCTTAATTGCATAAGACCATTAAGTGTAGCCTTAACACAGTTGATTTTGTTTCTTGAACCATAAGTTTTAGCAGTAATATCTTTGATACCACATAGCTCAACTACTGGTCTAACTGAACCACCTGCGATAACTCCAGTACCTTCTTTAGAAGGAAGAAGTTTAACCATAGAAGTTCCGAACTTACCGATTACTTCGTGAGGAATAGTTGTTCCCTCTAGAGGGATACTAACCATATGTTTTTTAGCACTCATAGTTGCTTTGTCAATAGCATTTGGAACTTCAGCTGCTTTACCAGAACCGATACCAACCTTACCTGCTTTATCACCAGCAACAACAAGAGCTGAAAATCTCATATTTCTACCGCCCTTTACTACTTTAGTGATACGATTAACATCAACTAATTTACTAGTAATTGGGTCAAGCTCTTTATTGAAAGATTTTTTCTCGTGATTTCTATTACCATTTCTTTTCTCAAATGGTTTCTTTTCAGTATTTTGCATATAAACACCTCTTAAAACTCAAGACCAGCATCTCTAGCACCGTCAGCAACTGCTTTAACTCTGCCAGTGTATTGGTAACCAGCTCTGTCAAATACAACAGCCTTGATACCTTTACTCATAGCATTTTTAGCAACAGTTTGTCCAACAATGAATGCTGCTTCCTGTTTTGTTTTTCCTTCAATTGATTTAGCAATGTTTTTGTCCATTGTAGATGCAGAAGCTAGTGTAACACCCTTAGTATCATCAATTACTTGAGCATAGATGTTGTTTAAACTTCTGAAAACATTAAGTCTTGGTCTTTCAGGGGTTCCTGAAATTTTTGCTCTAACACGACTAGCTCGTATTTTTCTATCTTCATTTTTATTAATCTTATTTATCATAACCCTTACCTCTACTTCTTACCGCTCTTAACTTCTTTACGAACTACAACTTCGTCTGTGTAACTAATTCCGTAAGCATGGTATGGCTCAACAGGTTTAATATCTCTGATTTTAGCAGCAAATTGACCAACTAATTCTTTATCAATTCCTTTAACTGTGATAGTTGTTTTTTCGCAAGAAAGTTCGATACCTTCAACAGCGTTAACAACTACAGGGTGAGAGAAACCAATATTTAATAGTAAATCTTTGCCTTGTTGTGTAACTTTATAACCAACACCATTAACATTTAATGATTTTTGGAAACCTTTGTCAACACCCTCAACCATATTAGCTATTAATTGTCTATATAAGCCATGATAAGCTTTGTATTGAGCTTCAGTATTGTTATTTAGAACGTTAACAACTGAACCCTCTACTTTAACTTCAATCTTAGGATTAATTTCTCTTGTAAGAGTACCTTTAGGTCCGGTAACAGTGACCAAATTATTATTTAAGCTAATTGTAACATTAGCAGGTAATGTGATAGGATTTCTTCCAATTCTACTCATAATCTTCTCCTCCTACCATACATAAGCAAGAACTTCGCCGCCTACACCTAGCTTTCTTGCTTCTCTGTCTGTAATTATTCCTTTGTTTGTAGAAATGATAGCGATTCCTAGACCGTTAATAACTCTAGGAAGGTCTTCTACACCTGCGTAAATTCTAAGACCTGGTTTAGAAATTCTTCTTAGGCCTTTGATAACGCCATTATCTTTGAAATCGATAACGATGTTTGATTTGATGCCTTCGCCCTCTACCTTATATGAAGCAATGTAACCTTCATTAAGTAGTAGTTCAGCGATAGCTAATTTTGTTTTTGATACAGGAATGGAAACATTTTGATGTTTAGCACTCAATGCATTTCTCATTCTTGTAAGCATATCTGCGATTGGATCTGTAGTTATCATAATATTTCCTCCTTTTACCAACTTGCCTTCTTAACACCAGGAATCTCACCTTTGTAAGCTAACTCTCTAAAGCAAATTCTGCAAATGCCGTATTTCTTTAGAACTGAGTGTGGACGACCACAAAGTTTACATCTAGTGTATTCACGTGTAGAAAATTTTTGAACTTTTTGTTGTTTATTTAATAATGCTTTTCTTGCCATATTTATCTCCTAACCTCCTACTTCTTGAAAGGCATACCTAGTTTCTCAAGAACTAGTTTTGCGTCCTCATCAGATTTAGCGGAAGTAACAATAACAATATTTAAGCCACGGATTTTTTCAATCTTCTCATAACTAATCTCTGGGAATACTAATTGTTCTGTTAGACCCATTGAGTAGTTACCTCTACCATCGAAGGATTTCTTAGAAATACCTTGGAAGTCTCTTAGTCTTGGAAGAGCGATTGAGATAAGTTTATCTAAGAACTCATACATATGCTCGCCTCTAAGAGTAACCTTAGCACCGATTTTCATACCTTCTCTGATTTTGAAGTTAGCGATAGATTTTTTAGCAGTTGTAACAACTGGTTTTTGACCAGTGATTTGTGCTAATTCTTCAACAGCCTTGTTGAAAGACTGAGAATTGTCTTTAACATCACCTAGACCACGACTAACGATGATTTTCTCTAATCTAGGAACTTCGTTAATGTTTTTGTATCCCTTTTCTTTCATTATAGCAGGAACTATAACATCATTATATTTAACATGTAATCTATTTAATTCTTTTGCCATAGTTAACCTCCTATTTACTTTCTACTTTCTTAGTAGTAGATTTTTTTGTTGTGCTAGTAGATTTAGCTGTAGTAGCTTTAGAAGTTGTAGCAGTTTTCTTCTCAGCTGTAGCTGTAGTCTTCTTAGCAGCAGTAGTTTTTGTTGCAGTAGTAGATGTAGCTTTCTTCTCTGCAGTAGCTTTTGTAGTAGTTTTAGCTGTTGTTGCTTTAGTAGCAGTAGCAACTTTAGCCTCTACTTTCTTTTCTGTTTTAGCAGCAGCTTTCTTAGTAGCAGTATCTAAGTTAGCGCTACATTTTTTACATTCACGGATTTTCTTTCCGTCAACAGTCTTGTGACTAATTCTAGTAGCTTTACCACAAGCAGGACAAACAATCATAACGTTACTAGCGTTGATTTTGCCTTCTTTCTTAATAATGCCACCTTTGTCATTTGCATTTCTTGGCTTCTTGTGTTTAGCAATGATATTTACACCTGCTACTACAACGGAGTTGTCTGCAGGCATTGCAACTAACACTTTGCCAGTTTTGCCTTTATCTTTACCAGCAATAACTAAAACATTATCACCTTTCTTAACATTTAATGCCATATTTAATCTCCTTATAATACTTCAGGTGCAAGTGAAATTATTTTCATAAAGCCTTTATCTCTAAGCTCTCTTGCAATTGGTCCAAAGATACGAGTACCTTTAGGTAACTTTTGGTTATCGATAATAACTGCAGCATTGTCATCGAATTTGATATATGAACCATCTGGTCTAGAAACACCTTTTGCAGTTCTAACGATAACAGCTTTAACAACATCGCCTTTTTTAACAGTTCCACCAGGAGTTGCTGTCTTAACTGAAGCAACGATTATATCCCCGATGTTACCACTTCTACGAAATGAGCCGCCTAAAATTCTAATACACATAATTCTCTTAGCACCGCTGTTGTCGGCAACTTTTAAAATTGTCTGAGGTTGTACCATATTTTCTCTCCTTATTTAGCCCTTTCTATGATTCTCACTAGTCTAAAGTATTTGTCTTTAGATAGTGGACGAGTTTCCATTATTTCTACAATGTCACCAATATTGCACTCGTTTTTCTCATCGTGTGCCTTGTATTTCTTTGTAGTTTTGTAAACTTTGCCGTATAGTGGATGTCTTTTGTCTATTTCAACAGCAACTGTGATAGTCTTATCCATTTTGTTACTAACGACAACACCTGTTCTGGTTCTTCTGTCATTTCTTTCAACTGTCATAACTCATTATCCTCCTATACTAGCCTTAGGCGTTAGCCTTTTTATTTAATTCTCTTTCTGTCAAGATAGTCTTGATTCTTGCTATATCTTTCTTTGTAACAACTAGTTGCATAGGATTAGCAAGTTGTCCAGTAGCATTTGAAAAACGAAGATTGAATAATTCTTGTTTCAATGACTTTAACTTTGCTTCAAGTTCTTCGTTAGTCATATCCTTAAAATTCTTTGCTTTCATTATTCGTTACCACCTTCAATAATATCTTCTTCTTTTTCTTTCTTAACGCATTTAGTCTTACAAGGTAATTTGTGTGCAGCAAGTCTCATAGCTTCTCTAGCTGTTTCCTCGTTAACACCGTCTAGTTCGAATAGTACTCTACCTGGTTTAATTACAGCAACCCAGAACTCTGGTGCTCCCTTACCTTTACCCATACGAGTACCGATAGGTTTCTTAGATACAGGTTTATTTGGGAATACATTTATCCAAACTTTACCACCTCTCTTAGTAAATCTGTTAATTGCAACTCTGGCTGCTTCGATTTGGTTAGCAGTCATCCAACATGGCTCAGTAGCAACTAAACCATATGAACCGTATGCAACAACGTTACCACGAGTAGCTTTACCTTTCATTCTTCCTCTAAATTGTCTTCTTCTTGTAACTCTTCTAGGCATCATTAACATAGTTCGTCACCTCCAACATTTGCAGTAGTGTCAGTAGTAACGGCTTTTTTGTTTAAAATTTCGCCTTTACAAATCCAAACTTTAATACCGATAACACCGAAAGTAGTGTGTGCTTCGTGTGTAGCATAATCGATATCTGCTCTGATAGTGTGAAGTGGAAGTCTTCCTTCGTGATAGTGTTCGCTTCTAGCGATTTCAGCACCATCAAGTCTACCACTTACCATTACTTTGCAACCAACTGCACCAGCCTTCATTACTCTTTGCATAGCTTGTTTCATTGCTCTTCTGAAGCTTACTCTCTTCTCAAGTTGAACAGCAATTGACTCAGCTACTAGAGCAGCATCAAGGTCAGGTCTTTTTACTTCTTTAATATTAATGTTTACATTTTTGTTCTCGCAGATTTTTGCGATATCATTCTTAAGTTCTTCTACTCCAGCACCCTTCATTCCGATAACGATACCTGGTTTAGAAGTATAAATATCAACGGTTAGACGCTTGTTTGTTCTTTCAATAACAACGTTAGAAATACCATTACCATTGTGTTTCTTAGTGATGTACTTTCTGATTTTGTTATCTTCTACTAAATAATTAGAGAATTCTTTTTTGCTAGCAATCCAAGAAGAACTCCATTCTTTATTAACGCCAACTCTTAAACCGTGTGGATTAACTTTCTGTCCCATAATTCTTTTATTGCTCCTTTACTTTTTTACAGTGTCTAACACAACTGTGATATGACAATTTCTTTTAATAATTGTATCAACACCACCTCTACCTCTAAAAGAAACTCTTTTAAAAGATGGTGCTTGGTTTGCGTAAGCTTCAGCTACGAATAGTTCGTCTTTGTTTAGACCTTGGTTATTCTCAGCATTAGCCATAGCAGAACATAGTACTTTCTTTACAGCGATTGAAGCAGTACTAGGAGTTATATCAAGTATAGCACAAGCTTCAACAGCAGGTTTATTTCTAATTAAATCCAAAAGTCTTTTTGCTTTTGGAGCACCCATTCTAACATATCTTGCAGTAGCAGTAGGACGAGTGTCTTTGTTTTCTAATCTTTTTGCAGATTTTTCTCTCATTCTTTTAGCCATGTCTTAATCTCTACTTACTTCTTTCCTGCTTTTTTGTCGACGCCATGACCTCTATAGTTTCTAGTAGGAGCGAACTCACCTAGTTTATGAGCAATCATATCGATTGTGCAGTAAACAGGTATATGTTTCATTCCATTGTGAACAGCGATGGTGTGACCTACGAACTCAGGGTAAATTGTAGAAGACCTACTCCAAGTCTTAAGAACTTGTTTCTTACCCTCTTCGTTTAATTTTTGAATTCTTGCAAATAACCTTTCTTCAACATAAGGTTTTTTCTTTAATGATCTACTCATACTCTCATACACTCCTAATTAACACGCTTAATAATAAGTTTGTTACTTTGTTTTTTAGTGTTTCTAGTTTTCTTACCAAGAGCAGGTTTACCCCATGGAGTAAGTGGAGATTTTCTACCAACTGGAGATTTACCTTCACCACCACCGTGTGGGTGATCACAAGGGTTCATAACGCTACCACGAACGGTAGGTCTAATACCCATATGTCTAGTTCTACCTGCTTTACCGATAGAAACTATTTCGTGTTCTTGATTACCAACTTGACCGATAGTAGCCTTACAGTTAGCAAGAACTAATCTCATTTCGCCAGAAGGTAATTTGATAGTAGCATATCTACCCTCTTTAGCCATAAGTCTAGCTTCCATACCAGCAGACCTAACTAATTGACCACCTTGTCCAGGAGTCATCTCGATATTGTGGATAACTGAACCAACAGGCATATCCTTAAGTTCTAGTGCGTTACCTACTTTAATCTCAGCATTAGGACCACTCATAACAGTGTCACCAACGTTAAGACCAAGAGGAGCAAGTATATATCTCTTCTCACCATCGGCATAGTTAAGTAGAGCTATGTAAGCACTTCTATTTGGGTCGTATTCGATACCAACAACTTTAGCAGGAATACCGTCTTTGTTTCTTTTGAAATCTATAATTCTGTATTTTACTCTGTTACCACCACCTCTGTGTCTAACAGTGATTCTGCCTTGATTATTTCTACCAGCAAATTTTTTCTTCTCGGCAAGAAGAGATTTCTCAGGAGATTTCTTTGTAACCTCTTCGAAAGATGCTGTTGTATAAAATCTTCTAGCAGGAGATGTTGGTTTATATGTTTTAATAGCCATATTTATATAATCCTCCTAACCTTAATCCTATGATAGACTCTCGAAGAACTCGATTGCTTTACTATCAGCAGTTAAAGTTACATAGGCTTTCTTATAGTCGCTAGTATAACCTTGAGTCTTTCCTTGTCTTTTTAATTTACCATTTACATTTGCAGTATTAACTGATTTAACCTTAACACCGAAAATCTCTTCAATGGCTTTCTTAATTTCAACTTTATTTGCACTCTTATCAACAACAAAAGCATATTTTTTGTTTTGAATTTCTGCATAAGTTTTTTCACTTAAAATAGGTTTCTTAATAATATCAAAAGTTCTCATTATGCTTTATATGCCTCCTCTATTGATTTAATAGCATCAGCAGTAACAACTAATCTGTCGCATTTAACGATATCGTAAACACTTAGTAAATCACTGTTAGTTACTTCTACACAAGGGATGTTACCACTTGCTCTTAATACGTTCTCGTTCTCTCCTTTGATAACGATAACTGCAGTTTTCTCAACTTTAAGGTTCTTAAGAACTTCTACCATTGATTTTGTCTTAGCATCTTTAATATCTAAGTTATCAAGAACGATTAATTCTTTTTCAGCTAATTTAGTAGAGATAGCACTTCTGAATGCAACTCTCTTAGCTTCTTTGTTAACTTTCTTAGAGAAATCTCTTGGCTTTGGTGCAAATGCAACGCCACCACCTCTCCATTGTGGAGCTTTAGTTGAGCCGTGTCTTGCTCTACCTGTACCTTTTTGTCTCCAAGGTTTCTTAGCATGTCCCCTAACTTCTGTTCTAGTTAAAGCACTCTTTGTGCCCTGACGGAGATTTGCTAGATGAGCAACTACTACTTGATGAATAAGTGATTCATTATATTCTGCTTTGAAAACTGAATCATTAAGTTTAATAGTGCCACAATCTTCACCTAAAATATTTAGTAATTTTGTACTTGCCATTATTCCTATCTCCTTAACCATTTACTTTAACGGCAGATTTGATACTAACTAGGCTACCTTTAACACCAGGAATAGCGCCTTTGATAAGTAATACATTTCTTTCCGCATCAACTTTAACAACTTTTAAATTTTGAACAGTAACTTTTTCGTTACCCCATCTACCAGCCATTTTCTTACCTTTGAAAACTTTAGCTGGGAAAGTATTAGCACCGATAGAACCAACGTGTCTATGAACAGGGCCATTACCGTGAGTCATTCTGTGTCTGTGGAAATTGTATTTAGCAATTGTACCACTGTAACCGTGACCTTTAGATGTACCTGTAACGTCTACGTACTCGCCTTCAGCAAATACTTCACAAGTAATTTTGTCACCTAGCTTTAATTCGCTAGCATTGTCAAGTTTGAATTCTTTTAAATATTTCTTTGCAGAAACTTCTGCTTTCTTTAATTGTCCTAACACTGGTTTAGAAAGAAGATTTTCTCTAACATCACCAAATGCAAGTTGAACAGCTGAGTAACCATCGTTCTCAACAGTCTTAACTTGGCTAACGAAGCAAGGACCAGCCTCAACTACTGTAACAGGGACTACTAAGCCATTGTTATCAAATATTTGTGTCATACCAAGTTTTTTGCCTAATATTGCTTTTTTCATTTTCAATCAATCCTCCCTGTTCCTAAAGTTTAATATTGATGTCTACACCTGCAGGAAGTTCTAACTTCATTAAAGCATCTACTGCTTTAGCTGAAGGACTGTAAATATCAATTAGTCTTTTATGAGTTCTTAGTTCGAACTGCTCACGACTATCTTTGTATTTGTGAGTAGCTCTTAATACTGTAACCACTTCTTTATTTGTTGGAAGTGGAATTGGACCACTAATCTTTGCACCAAATTTAAGAGCTGTGTCAACTATTCTCTTACTAGCCACATCGATTAGGTTATGGTCAAATGCATTTAATTTGATTCTAATTTTTTGTGTTGCCATTAATTTTTTTCTCCTTTAATTAATTTGCCTAAAAACTTTTTTAGTGCATAAATAGATAAACCTTACGATATGTATTTAGACCATAAAATGCCCTTTAGAAATCATTTTTTAAATTTCCAAATGGGTCAAATTCTGTATCAGTCATACACTTTACCGTGTGTTTTCTAGCCGTAATCAAAAAAAATATGCAAGTTTTTAGTCGTTTACGATCTTATGTGTAAACACTTCAAAAGTGTAAATTATCCCTATATTTCGGCACTTTATTGGGTAACTTCACACTATGCAATATATTACAGCATACATAGTTTACAACAAAAGTGGCTACAAGTCAACACTTTTTTCAAATATTTTTATTTTTTTGTAAATTTAAAAATTTTTTAAAAATTTATTTATTTTGCTTTCAAACAACTCCTGTAACCACCCCTATATATTTATAATGACTATATATGGATATAATTTATTATATTATGATATAGGAGATTTGTCAATAGCAAAATAAAAAGACTGCCCTATCTAGACAGTCTATACATTTATTTTAATTATTTAACATCTTCGTTAAGTTTCTTAACCATTAGTTCTACGTCAATACCATGAACAGCACCAGCTTCAGCTAAACTCTCCATTTGGCTCATTGGACAGTGAACACAATGCATACCAAAACCTTGTAAGATTACTTCTGCATTAGGATTAACTCTTAAAACTTCACCGATTGTTGTATCTTTAGTTATTTTTGCCATAACTCTAATCTCCTTAAATTTATTTACACCATTTATTCTACCACACAGCGTGATTATTATCAATCAAATTAAAAATTTTTACCACAATTATTACAAATCTTACTCTCAATCGAGTTTTCTTGTCCACACCTGTCACAAATCTTAAAAGGTTTAAATTGTGTGTGTGATTTTGCTGTATCCACTACTCTTTTTTGTTCAGTTGTAATATGTGTAACCATTGTTGGAGTCTTTACAGGCTGAGATGCTGTATATTGAAATGGCCTTATTCTACTTTCACCTGTCACACCATTTCTCACCATTTTTCTATGTCTAGCCATATATTCGCCAACTTTTTTCTTATATCTCTTAGAAAAATTAACAGCCTTTAGTTTAACCTGCTTAATAAAGAGTCCCTGTTTATCATAAGCATCTTCCAACTCGGAATTAAGCACACCTTCTAGAGATTTTGCATTTGTAAGTAGTTCATTAGGAGAGATTTTTAATTTTTTAATCTTCTTATTAACCACGTTACCTATCCAAAGTGCAATTAAATCATTAATACCTTTTATTTTAGGCTTTGTAAATTTGGCAAGTATACATCTAATCAGTTGTTCAGAGTCAATCACCCTAAGTACACATGTTCCCTGTAAACACCCCTTTACCTTGCCTAACTCATTAGATTTAGACACAAATGGACTATCAGATACAAAGTAGAAGTCTTTAAATTCTTTTTTGTTGATATAATAAATATCTACCCTGAGCCTTCCAACACCTTTTTTCTTCTTTTTGTGCATATTTGCAGAATCAAAAAGTTCTGGTAGGTTCTCTTGGTTTACCTTATACTTACCTGGGTTTAGCACATCTGTAATTTTGTTCTTATATACGATAATACAAGAAAAGTCATCTCTAACGATTATATTCTTCTTTAGATATACATACTTTTTCTTTTTCAAAGGAAAAACTATGTGCATATCACCATCGATACCACATTCAATATTTTTATTAAATAAATCCTTTAATTTAGAAATTAACCCCATATCTTTAATATTTTAACATATTACAAAAAAAGATACAAATTAATAGAAATAAATATTTCCTTATCGTCATAATAAAGACTACAAAAACAATATAATTATTGTATGAGAAATAAAATGGAGTTAAAGATGAATAAACTATCAAATATAATATCATCGGTCGTCATTAGCTTATACGAAGCCAAAGAAGTCGGCATTGTTTATAATATAACACTTGATGAAAAAACAAAGAAATGTAAATATATGTGCATACTCAATGAAGATAGCGAAATTACAAATGTAATTCAGTTTAAGGACATATATACCATAGGCAATGACTGTGTTTATATAAAAAACCAAAAATTAAGCGAATTGGAAAACAATCTAGATAGAGATATTTCATTATGCAAGTCTCCCCTAAACTTAAAAGTATATGACATAATAGGAAATTATCTAGGTATCTGTCAGGACATTGAAATAGACGATAATTACTGTGCCACAAATATCATTACAAATAATAACTATACTATACCCACAAGCCAAATAATCAATATGGGAAACATTATTATTGTTGGAAATAAAAAAATTCCAATTAGTAAATTTAAACCTATTAACGATATCAAAATACACGCCATCGAAACCAGTGAAAAAGTTGCAATTTTAAACACAGCTAACAGCACAAAACCCAAAGCCAATAATAAAGTAATAACCGAATCAAACTTCTTATTGGGAAGAAAAGTTATAAATGACATTAGAGCAAATAACGGCGAAATAATTGCAAAAGCTGGTAGCATAATTAGTAAAGAAATCATATACAAAACAGGACTCTATGGCAAAATTATTGAACTCTCTAGACATAGTACAAATGCGTAAAAAAATACCCGTTATTTCGGGTATTTTTTATTACTTTGCATAATACTATTTTTTAATCTTTTTTGCAGAATCTAATAAACCTTGTAATTTATTAGTTTTTGGAGCAGCAGGTTTCTCTGCAGCTGCAGGTTTAGCAGGCTCTACAGGAGCTTCCTTTACAGGTTCTTCCACTGCTTGAGTTGCAGTACTGATAGAATTTGCTAAATCATTTTGATTATTGATATATGCTTGATTTTCTTTCTCGATATCATTTTGAATATTAGTGAATGCAGCGAAAGGATTATTGGCCTTATCGTCTTTAATTCTTTCTCTTTCTTTGATATCTGCTAGTTCATCTGCATATGGAGAATTCTGCATATTAACTTCTTTTAATTTAGATAGAAGTTCTGTACTCTCCTGTTGCATTTGGATAGCTGGGTCTGTAGTTGTAGCGATTCTTGCTAGAGAATTATTAGAAGGCTCATATATTTCTTCGTCTTCTGGTTTTCTTCTCTTCTTCTTATCACTAACTCTTTGTCTAAACTCTGGAGTATTGAAGTAATCTCTAACATTATTGATTGCTTCAATTTCAGCAAGTCTAGTCTTGATATCTTGCTCAAGTTTTAAGATGTACTCTTGTTTAGACTTGATATCAGCATCTTGGTCTGCAACTAAGATAGTCATCTTATCGATTTCTTCTTGAAGAGCAGCAGCTCTCTCTTCTTTCTCTCTAACAATTGGTTCTTGTTGAGCAGTAAGTGTTTTATTAATCTCACCCCAAACTTTGTTTGAGTAGTTTCTACACTCACTCATCATATTAGCTTCAACTTGAGATTTCTTATCTTTAATCTCAGCAGTTAATTGTGCAATCTCCTGCTCCATCTCTTGTTGTTGTTTAGTAAAGTTGATTTGAGCGTACTCATAGTCTTTCTCAAGTTGTTGTTGTTTCTGCTGTTCTTCGTTAAGTCTCTTCTTTAAGTAGTTAGCCTCAATCTTAACGCTAGTAGCATTTAATTGCTCAGTAAGAGATGACATATTCTCTCTAACTGCTTGAGATTTTCTATCGTACTCTTTTGTAACTTCATCAAATTTCTTTTGGAAATTAAATTTCTCTTGTTCTTTAGATGTAATTCTCTCTGTAAGACCTCTCTTGAAGTTGAAGTACTTCTCACCTTCTAACATCGCTCTATCTAGAAGCAATGCACTCTCTACACCAACAGGGTCAAAGTCGAAGTTCTCAAAGTGGTTAGCATTTAATTCTGCTTCCTCAGCTTCTTTCTGGTCAAGAGCAGCTCTCTTCTCTAAGTACTCTTGAAGTACAGGAATAGCTTCTCTAATCTCCTTAGGAGTGAATAATACTTCGTAGTCTACAAATGATGGCATTGTAGAACAAGCCTTATCTAAGTATCTTTCAAATTCGTGGAATTCAAAGTATAAGTCTGCGTATCTACTAGATTCCATAAGTTTAAGTACTGTTACAATGAAACAGCCAATGAGCATGTATAATAATGGCATTAATAAACAAGGGAAAATACCATCATCAAATGTCATAGTCTGCATTTCTGTCATACCACCTGCCATCTGGTCGGCACCTACAGTTAATGCGTAGTTACAAACCAAGTTTGCAAATAAAGTAAGAACAGAAACCATAATGGTAATGAATAATACTGTATTAGAGATATTCTTATAAGCACTACTCCTAGTTGGTTGGTCGATACAACTAACAGTATTAATGTACTCAGATGGTTGTCTATCTCTATTAAGCATATACTCATGCCATGAGTGTCTAAGAGTCTTAGGAACCTGTTTAAACTTACTATTAACTTCTACTAAGTTATCTTCGTTTATGTAAGGATTTTTCTTAAAATACTTATTAAAACTGATAACGGATTTTAGTAGTTTGGACTCGTATGTTTTATTGATAAACATTAAACAAATGATTACACATAAAGCAAAAAGTCCTGCTGAAATGAATAAAACGTATTGCAATCCTTCTTCTAGTCCACCAGCGAAAGTACCTAACTTATTAAATACTTCGATTAATGAACCAAATACTGTTGCTGCCAAATTATTAACACCAAACATAATTTTCTCCTATTTTCATCCTTTTACATTATATAATGTATTATATCATAAGACTTTATTTTTAACTAACGAAATTAGTTATATATTTTAAAATTTTTTACAACACTTCTATTAGTCTTTTTTGATAGAAAGAATAGATGTACTTCTTAGTAATCTTAATACCGGTAGCTAGTTCAAATGCCCTTGCGTAAATATCTAGTTGCAGAGAATATTCGTCTTTTAATAGTTGCTCATTTGTAGTCTTATTAGTCTTATAATCTATCAAAATTGCACCATCTTCCATCTCAACTACTAGGTCGATTACACCTTGAACTACTACCTTAGTTTTATTATCGCTATTTTTTACTAATTTATCATAGTTTTCCTGCATTAAGAATTGTTTTTCTTTGTATACAGTCCTTGCCTTGACCACTAGTTCACCAACCACATTACTTGCTGAAACTATTTCATCTACTTTGATAAACGGTTTCAATTCTTTTTCTATCATACCTTCTTTTACCAAACTATCAATTAATAGTTCAATATCTTCCGAACTTTCGTTAAAATTAATCTTCTGCATAATTAAATGATATGCTGTACCCAATTTCAACGAATCAACAGACTCTACCCTATCACTAGTATTTAGTTTATTTGGTACAGAGATTAAGTTTTCGTAATCAACTTCTTCCCTTAAAATATTAGTAACCGTATTTTTAATAGTAAAGGTCTCACTACTTGGCTTACTATTATATACTTTTTTCAATGAATTAACTAGACTATCGTCTTTCTTAGATAGAACCACATCACTTGTAGACTTCTCAGAAGTAGTAACAATATCATCTACTGCGTGGATTAATATATGTGACTCATTAGGATTACCCCTATTAACGATTACCGATTTTTTAGCAGAAATTATGCTTTTAATATCTGCACTTGAGTATGTCTTAAGAATCATATCAAGCATACTTACAGATGAGTATATATCTGTCTTATGATTAAACTCTAGTTGTGGCAGAGCATAGTTACCTATCATTGTTAAATACTCTCTAGGTCTAGTCATTGCAACATATAGTAGTCTAATTTCTTCATCATACTCAGACTTTCTATTATCTAACTTACAAGCAGTTCTAATAATAGTATCGCCTATAATTCTCTCTTCTGCATCTATACTCTTAAGTCCTAATCCAAACCTATTGTTGATGACAATATTATTACTATCTTTATTTGTCTTAATCTGTCTGCCCAGACCACAGAGAATTACTGCTGGATACTCAAGGCCTTTGCTATGGTGTATTGTGCAGATTTCTACAGCATTACCTTTCGTTCCTATTGATTGCTTCAGATTCTTGGTTGACGCAAACTCAATATACTCTAAGAATTTATCTAGATTATACTCAAAGTTTTCGTTATCAGCAAAAGACACAAACTCTAAAATATTATTTTCTCTCTCAATACCATTAGGTAGACTCTTATAATAAACAAGGATATTATATTTCTCCAATATGTCCCAAATGGTCTCCGATAAAGTATGGAGTGACATATATTTTTTATAGTACTCTATAAATTCAATAAATTGCCTTATTTTAGCAGAAATTTCATCATTTGCATTATACTCAAATACTGCTTCGTAATAGAATTTCTTATCACTAGATTCTCTGATTACTAGGAGTTCTTCTTCGGTAACACCAAAAAGCAGTTTAAGAGCTGTAGCGACAGACAAGTCATCTCTATAATTTGATAATACCTTTAGTATAGATATAAGTGCCTTTATTTCATTTGTCTCAAAGTACTCAGTGTCTATTTCTAATGTTACAGGTATTTGCAGACCCGATAGAGTATTATATAGAGAATGCGCCAAATCTCCCCTAGACCTAAGAATAATAGCAATATCTTTATAGTCAAAAGGTGTACCATCTGCCTTTCTCTTCTGCATAAGAGATACTATCTCATCTGCCACAAGCATTGCTTCAGCATCAACTCTATTATTTTGAGAATCGGTTGTGTCTAAAATATTTAATTTTACTCTACCCACTGCTAGATTTTTTTCACTTTCAAATCTTGCTGTCTTTTTATAATTAATACCAATGGTCTTTTCGGTAATTAATTTATCAAAGACTTGGTTAGCGTAAGCGAGTATATTTTTTTCACTACGATAGTTTTTATTAAACGTAATTAATTTATTATCTTTACCATCATTTATAAATTTCTGGAATTTAGAAATAAATATCTTAGGCGAAGCCTGTCTAAAGGCATAGATACTCTGTTTAACATCTCCTATCATAATATAGTTATCACCAGAAGTAAGTTTAGTTAGTATCATTTCTTGCTTTTCATTTATATCTTGATATTCATCAAAGAAAATAAATCTATAGTGAGATTTTAATTCATCCCTTACAGCATCGTCTTCTAGAATTTTCAACATTGAAAATTCCAAGTCGTTAAAGTCTAGTGCATTTTTGTCTTTCTTTAATCTAACAAACTCTTCACCCACTTCTTCGGTAAGAGCAACTATTCTCTCAAGATTTTTCTTGGCACAAGCAATAGAGTCCTTTATAGTATCATAGTCGGTAGATATTAGGTCTTTCTCCATACTGTCCATATGAGACTTAAGTAGGTCTCTATGGTGATATAGCGAATCTTCAAACATCTCTTCTTCAACTATTGCGTTTTTTAGTTTGTTTGGTTTTCTAGGTGCAGTAAAGTTATTGTATACCTTTAGCGCCATACTGAAACTAGTGGCAGAGATAAATTCGTCTAAGAATTGTTCCCATACACATATAAAATTGTAATGTTTATCTAGTTTTAGTTTATTTGCTTCGTTTCTTAAATTCCTAAAAATCTTTTGAAATAATCCAAATATATTTTTATAGTTCTCTATTATGTAACAACAAGCTGTGTTATTATCAAGGTTTAGTTCATAACTAGTCTTTTTAGTACTCTCTCTCCACTCTAGATAATCCGGCTTAGAGCCACTAAAGTCAAAGAGTTGCTTTATCATCTGTCTGAGTACACTATTATTTCTACTAGCATTATACGAATTATATAACTCAAAGAATTCTTCATCTTTGTCTGTAATATGCTTTTTAAAAACCGATTCCATTGCATTATCAAATAGATAATCAGATTCTCTCTCGGTAATAAGTGTAAAATCTGGACTCTGCTCTATAACATAGAAATACTTAACAATCAGTTTCTTGCATATTGCGTGAAGAGTTCCTATTTCTGCATTGCCAATATTTTCTAGTTGTTTCTGAAAATACTCTCTATCTTCTGGACTAGTAACATTTGATAGATACTCAGAAATTGCTATATACAGCCTTTGTCTAATCTCTGCTGCTGCAGCATTTGTAAATGTTACAACTAGTAGAGAAGATATAGGAAACCTATATTTTTCAAGCAACTGTAGTAACTTCTGAATCATTGTACTTGTCTTACCAGAACCAGCAGAAGCAGACACTAAGACATTACAACCATTGGTGTCTAGAAAAAGCTTTTGGTCTTCATTTGGCTTAAACTTCCCCATTGTCCACCTCCATTTTCTTTAGTGCGTCTACAGTGTCAACTTTCTCAATGTCTCTATCTGCATTATCTAGATAGTTACATAGTCCCCTGTAATTACAATATTTACAAGCAGTCCATTTATCTATCTTCAGTGGTGCTTTAGAAATATTATTATTGCTAATGCTCTCAATAGCCCTTCTAACTTGTAATATTGAGTAGTCTAGTATATATTCCATTTCTTCTTTGGTTAAGCAAAGTTTTTTATAACAAGCACCAGATGCAAAGTCGCCATCGTTCTTTGTCTCTAAATGTAATACTTTACTAGTAGTACCACCCATAACCAAACTAGTATCAATGTCTATGATATCAGCCTTCTCTTTTAGCATTACTCCATTGAATTTATAACTAGCACCCTTTGCATCAAACTTATTAGAGATAGGCATATAAAATACTGCCGATGGAGTTAACTTAGACTTATCTCCAAATAACTTAGCATATACTAGTAGCTGTAATTTCTTACCACTATATAACTCAGTATAGTCAGAGAAGTCACTATTACCCGTCTTATAGTCTATAACAATAAATTTATTATCAACAATGTCCACCCTGTCTATAGAGCCTGTAAATTTGACACCATTTATTTCAAAGTCATTAGGGTTTAGACGATACTCAAAGTATTTAGGCTTGTAATTAGATACTTGTAATTGATAGATTAATGCATCAACTACTCTACTCATTTCTTCATATATAGACTTCATTACTATTTGATTCTCTGGGTTTTTTAGGATATCTATATATTCATCACCCTTAAGAACGTTATCAAGTAGTACCTTTGCCCTTGCTTTAGCGATGTTATACAAGTCGCCATCTAGCATATTTGCCATAATATAAGGAATTAAATCTTTAAATACTGCGTGGAAGATTGTTCCTATATCATTAGGCATCAACCTTTCTTTGATAGGCTCTCTTAGTTTTAATCCATAATTTACAAAGTGTTTATACGGGCAATTATAGAAATTTTCTATCTGGCTAACACTAGTCCTGCCACTACTAAACAAATTATGTTTACCACTAAGTACAACATCCCCACTAGCATTTTCATTATCAAAGATATTCTTAATATAATCGTTATCATTAACTGCATAAAGAGACGTCAACATCTCTCTAAAGCCAGACTTATCTTCAAATATATGCCATTGTTTTCTTAGTTTTAAGATGTTATCTGCCAAAACCCTAGGTGTTAGGTTATTAAAGACAATATTCTCTTTATCTATAATCTCTGCTGAATTATTAATAATATCTAAAATATTTGAACCATTAGTCGCAGTGATATTAAATAGTGACATAAGACTTAGAAGCATTGTACTAGGATATAGAGTATTGTCTACACCCATTGTAGGATATGTCAAATATAATTTATTTCTAAATCTTAGAAAATACTCAAAGTACTTAAAGGTCTTTCTGTGATTGATAGCACTAATAGTAGGATTAATCTTACTAGCATTAGGCAGTCTAGCTATCTCTTCATCAGTAATAAGACCATTATCAAGTTTATACACAGGTTGTTTATTCTCATTTGAGCCTAAAATAAATAGGTAATCAACAGGCGAGAAATAACTGCTATCCCCTGCAATAAATATAGTATTACTATTAATTGGTGGCAGACTAATATTGGTATTCTCAAAGTATACAGTGCTAGTCTCTAAGTAATCCCCAACACTCTGCTCTAACTCACCAAACACAGATGCATAGTCATCAATTAGTGAATTAAACTTATTAGTTACCTGAGAATATATCCTTTTATCTAAATCACTTAAACCTTCTAGATAGGTTTCTCCCTTTGAGATAATATAATCAAAGATTTGTCTAGATATATCTACAAAAAAACTAGTATCACTAGTATTTAGTACGCTTGATTTTATTCTATCAATAAACTCAAATAATTCTAGTACTTCATCACTTACCACATTTTTTTGTAATGCATTGTGAGTAGTAGCAGATGTTGCCTTTAGGTAATGCTCATACTGTGTCACAATCTCTGCATTAAAACCTAGAAGACTACTTTTTAGTAAATTAACTAGGTCAACTAATGCAAAGTTATCCATTACTATAGACCAGATAGTTAGATAGTCTCTAATAATGATATGCTCACTAAGAACTTTATTTTCATCTATATAGTAAGGAATACCGTATTTATTTAGTTCCCTACTGAGAGCCTTTGCATATTCCCTAATACTAGGTACAACTATAGCAAAATGAGAGAAGTCCACTCCCTTCTCTAGTACAATGCTATAGATTTTAGCAATTGTAAATTTGATTTCATCTTGAATACTACTAAATGAGTATACTTCAATATCTTCTGTTGATTTATTAGAAGGTAGTGTATAACTAAGTAGATTATTTGCAATTAAACTATGTGTACTATCACTGAAGTCTTTTGACTCGATTATTTGATATTCTAGACCATTAGTCTTATACAACTCAATTAAATCATAGTAAACCTTATTGCTATAGATATTAGAATTATTATTCCCCTTACCATAAGTACATGATACATATATACCCTGACTATATCTAGATAGTTTATAGATAATACCATACAAAATACTAGTGAAGTCATCAAACTCCATTAAATAAAAGACAGTGTCCTTATATGTATCTTTACCTATCAAACTATTGAATAGCATTAATTGGTTGAAACTATCGGTGTATTCTTTTTGCAGATACTCTTCATATGCTGAGTATATTAGTTTGATGTCTTTTTGCTTTAAATTAGAATAATTAAGCGTATCATCTGTATACACTTCTTGTGGTGGTATATTACAACTCTTGTATAAGCAGATGGTTTCAAATATGGTTCTAGCAAAGCCCATATAACCTGTTGCTTTCTTAAAGGACAAAAGTTTATCTTTATTATCATTTAAAAGTTTTCTCACTAGAGCAATTCCAGAATTTTTAGTAAGTAACTTTTTATTCTGTTTACCCATAATAAGAGTCTTAGATAGAGATGTCATAGAAGTAACAGAGATGTCAAAAAAGCAACTCTCATCAAGTTCTTCAAAGAGTCTTTTTTCTATGCTAAATAGACACCTATCTGGTGCTATTATGATATGTTTTTTTGATTTATCACGTTTTTTTAGTAACGAAAAAATAGTCTTATTATTGTTTTCACTACTCTTACCAGCAATAATATTAATATTCATTCTCACATGTATTGATAAATTCTACCAATCTCCTACAATTATTTTAACAAATAATTGTAGTCTTTTCAACTAAACACATTATTTATCTCTAATATTTAGCCCTTTCTTTATACTTTTTTAGTTCCTGCTCTAGACTATTTATTTTTGATATATACTTATTCTCTATACTCTCACTAATAAGCAATTTGAGTAGTCTTAGAGTTCCCTTAAATAAATTATCTATATCGCTCTCATTAATAATAGTAGAACTTTTAAATTTAAGTACTTTTCGCTTAATATAATAAACTCCAGATAAGCCCTTAGTTTTCTTGATATTTTTCATAGTATATTATTGACACAATGCATATAAATCTAGCCTTTCTCATATACATAATTTTAAGTAATATGTAGGTTAAGGTAAAAATATGAAAGAAAATTTTTTGCATTTTTTGAGCGATACTCCTTGCACACTCTCTATCAATGGCAATGACTTAGGTATCATAGACAATGTAAATACTATAGAACAAGATATAATAACAAAAACTGAGCAAATAATACTAGGTTATCAGCCTATCAGTGGAGAGAATCTTTTTATTCCATACTTTGCAACAATCAATACCAAGGACACCCCTTACACCAATAATGAGTATATAGATATTATCCCCTTTCCAAATGATAACTACGATATTATATTAAAACCATTCTCCTACTTAGAGACCATAACGGAGAAAGTCTTACTCAGTCAAAATATAGATAAATACTTTATTTCAATCACAACAGGAAACCATACTAATGTCACAATATTTAGTGGTGCTAGTATTGTATATAAATCTAAAGTAAATAAATTCTTAAGTGCAACAGTAGAAAAAAAATCTAGTCTACTCATCATTAAAGGCGAACTAAATAGAAATGAGTATTATTTACTAATCATAAATACCGATAACTTTGAAACCATATATAGCGACATATCACATAGTATAGAAGAAGACAATCTGGGAATACAAAGTCTAAAATATCTAAAAAACATCACGCATCACGCAAAGGTATGCAAAGTTGATTATAATTCCCAAAAGAAGGAAATATTTTATGTTTACGAAAATGAGCAAGAAGCAATGCCAAATAGTAAATATTTAGTACCACTATATTTTCTAGAATCACTAAGCATTGGCGACTCTCACCTGTGTAAAAAATTACTAGCAAATAACCTTATAAATACTCCTTTGGTTAAGTTCAGAAATTACTTTGGAGATATACAAAAAGTATACCTAAATAGACACAATATCTCCCCTAATATTAATTACACTATCAAGGGTAATACATACAGGAATTATGACTTTTCAGTAGAAGACGGCAAAATTACTGATATAGAAGAAAAATTCTAAACATAGACTATTCTTTTGTTAAAATAATATTTTTGTTGTATAATAAAAATATTAGAACAACATTTTTGTTGTACAATAAAAACAAAACAACAAAGGATGAATATGGATACAGCTAAAATAATTGCAATCATAGCCTGTGCATTCGTTTTACTACTCATAACAGTTATGTCTAGTAAAAATAGAATATACAGAACATATAAAAAGTATATGAGAGTAGATAATAAAATTAATATGACCGGTAAAGAATTCGCTTTTATGTCAAAAGGACTTCTAGAACTAAACGATTTACAGTTCGCACTAGTTGACGGAAAATTATCTGACGCCTATAGCCCTAAGTACAAAACACTACTTATGAGCGAAGAAGTATGTAATACTGCATCACTTTCTTCTATTGCAATAGTTTCTCACGAACTAGGTCATGCAATGCAACACAAAGACGACTCAGGACTATTCTTCTTAAACCAAATGTTGGTTAAATTGACTAATTTTACAAATAAATTTATTATGCCACTATTAATTTTTGGATTATTCTCGTTTATATTCAAATATCCAAATGATACTCTCGGTACTACCCTAATGCTAGTATCTGCTGCATTATTTGGTCTACATTTACTTAACTTACTTGTACTTATACCGCTAGAATATGATGCTAGTAGAAGAGCACTAAGATATTTAAAACAAAATAACTTTATTTCATCTGGAGAACTCCATAGAGCAAAAAAACTGCTAGGAGTTGCAGCCCAAACATATATTGCCAATCTACTAGATAGTTTATTTGTATTCGCCAAAAAGAAAAAGAAAAGGAAAAAGAAATAATGTTATATTTTGAGTACTACCTTCTAGGAATTATATTACTTCCTGGAATTATACTTGCAGCCTTTGCACAACACAGAGTATCTAGCACATTTAATAAGTATAAGAATGTTGCATCTGAGAGTGGAAAAACCGCTGTAGAAATTGCTAGAATGTTTCTAGACTTTGCTGGACTTCAAGACGTTCAAATAATCAAAGTAAGGGGTCATCTCACAGATTATTATAACCACAGAAAGAAAACCTTGGCGCTAAGCGAATCAACATATAATAGTTCATCTATATCTGCTCTAGGCGTTGCCTGTCACGAAGTTGGACATGCCCTACAATTTAAATCTAGATATTTACCTATATTGATTAGAAACCTACTAATACCTATTGTTAATTTTGCTCAACACTTTGTATGGATTTTATTAATATTTGGATTTGTAATATTCTATATGACAACGAGTACATTATGGTTATGGATTGCCCTAGCAGTATTCGCATCATCTACACTTATTCATCTAATTACCCTACCTGTAGAATACAATGCTAGCAAAAGAGCATTACAATTACTAGAAGACAGCACAGTATTAACAACTGATGAAACAGCAGAAGCAAAAAAGGTATTAAATGCTGCAGCCCTAACTTATGTTGCAGGTCTACTAGTATCAATCTTAAACCTACTAAGATTTGCACTACTAATATTTATTAGAATTAAAGATAAAGACTAAAAAAGCAACCTGTAAGGTTGCCTTTTTTATGGTTCGATATTAGTGATACATACTCCTGAGTTTTTACCGTTCATTACAGATATACCATTAGAACGACACACACCCTGTCTATTAAATATACACTCTGCAGAGCACTCAATGTTTACATCTTTATTATGTCTAAAAGGATGTAAGTCTGGTGCTACTTCAAACATATTCTTACTTATATCTTGCATTTGTCTTTTATCAAGATTTTCGTTCTTTTCAAATGATGCACACTCACATCTAGTATCTATCTTTATTCCCCTTTTCATACAAGCACAACCATCATTATTTACACAATCCATCTTCTTACATTTTAAATCCATAGCTATCTCCTATATATTATATATTTTAAACTAGTTCTAGAAATATATACAAATATAGGAATTATAATCAAAACAAATTAGCAATCAGTTGACAAAATAAAACATAACATTTAAACTCTAAATAGACATAAGGAGATAAATTATGAAAGTAGTTTTATTAAAAGACCTTAAAGGTAAAGGTAAAAAAGGCGACATTATAGAAATATCTACCGGATATGCACAAAACTATCTAATTCCACAAGGAATAGCTAAACCTGGTACTTCTAGTAACCTAAACGAAGCTAACCAAGCAAAAGAAGCAAAAGCATATCACGATGAACAAAATAGATTAAAGGCTGTAGACCTTAAAAACACACTAGAGAAAACACAAGTAACTATCAAAGTTAAATGTGGAGCAACAGGTAAAGTTTTTGGTTCAGTAACCAACAAAGAAATTAGCGAAGCACTAGAAAAACAAGGTCTACTAGTAGATAAGAAAAAGATTGAGACAGAGACAATCAAAACTATTGGACTATTCGACATCAAAGTTAGACTACACCCTACCGTTGTAGCAACTCTAAAAGTAGATATTGTTGCAGAATAATAAAATAAAAAACACTCTAAATAATTAGAGTGTTTTTGTTTTATAGACTTTCTTCGTCTCTTCCTTCGTTGTCTACACCTAATACTTCATCTACATTAGATACAGACT
This sequence comes from Clostridia bacterium, assembly GCA_045635805.1. Taxonomy (GTDB): domain Bacteria; phylum Bacillota; class Clostridia; order Christensenellales; family UBA1242; genus UBA11490. The sequence continues at coordinate 8,982 of JAZTWI010000016.1, read as the reverse complement.
CCATAGTCTTTTGAATATCTTGAGTCTTTGACCAAGCACCGATTACTTCGTTTACATCAGTCGAGAATACAAAGGCATTCTCATCGATATCTTTGATTATTCTTCTAAGCATTGTTGTTTGGAACTTACTAACTAGGCAAGTAAGACAAGCTCTCTCTGTCTTATTTCTCATACCAATCGCCCTAGTCATTGTACAACCCCTACCTAATTTTTGCATAATCTTGAGTGAAACATCATCTGGCTTAGTTGTAATGATATAATACGCTTTAACTTTCTTATAACCATCATTTACAAAGTCGGTAGTATAGATAGAAATTACTAATGCAACAATTGTATATGGTAATATTGCAAGACCGTTCGGGAATACAAACATTGATGCAAGAACTACAAAAATATCAATAAGTACTACAATTTGACCAATTGAGAATTGTGGTTTCTTTGCCCTAACCATACAAGCGACCATATCTGTACCACCTGTAGAGCCACCAAATCTAACAACTAGTCCTACACCTATACCCATTAGTATTCCACCATAGATAGATGAAATAAGTGGCTCATATGTAGCAAATCTAGGAATCATCTCAAAAACTTGCATAAATAGTGAGTACACAGCGATACCAACTATTGCCTTGATAGCAAATTTTCTACCAAGAGTTTTTAGAGCAACTAAAAACAAACCAATGTTAAGTATAAAGTAGATAATAGCGTTAGACAAAAATGTGATACCAGCCATACTAAGTAATCTATTTAGTATAAGTGCAATACCAGAAAATCCACCTGTAGAAATATCATTTGGACTAAGGAACATACTGAAGGCAAAGCCCATTATGATAGTTCCAATGCAAATCATAACAATATCTAAAAGGAATTGAGTTTTTTTATTAGCTTTAATATACATAGGTTATTTCTCCTTTTTTTACAATTTAATATTAACACAAAGAATTTATAAGTCCAAATATTTCTTAAAACAAAAATAAAATATCCTAAGATTTTTCTTAGGATATTTATTTAACTAAATGGACAACTTAAATTACTTAAGCTCTACAGTAGCGCCAGCCTCTTTTAATTTAGCCTCTAATTCTTTAGCTTCCTCAGCTGGAACGTTTTGTTTAATCTCCTTTGGAGCGCCATCAACAAGAGCTTTAGCCTCACCTAGACCAAGACCTGTGATTTCTTTAACGATTTTGATAACAGCAATCTTGTTTGCACCAGCCTCTTTAAGAACTACTGTAAACTCAGATTTCTCTTCTGCAGCAGGAGCAGCAGCACCAGCAGCAGCACCCATCATAGCAACAGGAGCAGCAGCGCTAACACCGAACTCTTCCTCTAACATTTTAACTAATTCACTTACTTCCATAACAGAAAGTTTTTTGATTTCTTCAACAAATGATTTTAAATCAGCCATTTTAATTTTTCTCCTTAATTTATTTTAATCTTTAATTTAATTTATTTTTGCTTTTTAATCTTACTTCTCAGCGATTGCTTTCAATCCTCTAGCCAAAGCTGCAACTGGAGCATTGAGTGTACCAAGTAACATAGCAATAAGTATATCTTTTGAAGGTATTTTAGCCAACTCTTCTACTTGTGCTTTGTCCATAATTTGACCATTAACTACACCAAATTTAACAGCCATTTTGTTTAATTGTTTTTGATTTTTGCAGAAAATTCTAGCAGCAGCAACTTCGTCTTCGCAGTATGCAACAGCTGTAGTGCCTTCTAGTAATGTTGGGTCATAATCTGTGATACCCATATCATTAAGTGCTCTAACAAGAAGTCTGTTTTTGTATACTTTGTAAGATACAGCGTTCTCTCTAAATTCTTTTCTCATTGCAGTATCTTCAGCAACTGTGATACCACGATAATCAACGAATATAATTGATTTAGCCTCTTTGAACTCAGACTTGATGCTCTCTACTAACTCTTTCTTTAATTCTAAATTAGCGCTCAAAATTCTTGTCCTCCATTAGTTATTAAAAACAAAACACCTTATGCCCTAATAGATTGAAGCATAAGGTGGTAAAATTCCAACTTAAAATTCGCTCCTCGGTAAGTGTTCTTATAGAACTTTACGACATAGTCACTTACTGTCTTAGGGACTAGATATTTCATTTCCGTTGTTTATTTTATAATATTAATATATATTTGTCAATAGTTTTTCTCTAAAAATCTAAATTTTTTAGATATTTAAGTCAATAAACTCATCATAAGTGATTTGTTTATCGAATACTTTTTTGTCTGTGATTTTGATAATTCTATTACATACTGTCTGCATAAGCTCTTGGTCATGAGAAGTAAGCAATAAATTACCCTTATAATTGATTAATCCTTTGTTTAGAGCAGTAATACTCTCAAGGTCTAAGTGGTTAGTAGGCTCATCAAATAATAGCACATTTCCTGATGTTAACATCATCTTTGCTAGCATACATCTTACCTTCTCTCCACCGCTAATTACCTTTGCTTTCTTTAGTCCTTCTTCGCCAGAGAATAACATTCTACCTAACCAAGAACGAAGGAAAGTTTGCTCTTTCTCTTTTGAGAATTGTCCTAACCAATCAACTAGAGATAAGTTACAGTCATCAAAGAATGGATTGAAATTCTGTGGGAAGTATGAGTAAGTGATAGTCTTACCCCACTTAACAGTACCTGTATAGTCTTTATCTTCTCCAGATAGTATATTAAAGAGTGCACTAATAGTAGTACTCTTATCACTAACTAAACCAATTTTTTCATTTTTATTAACAGTAAAACTTACGTTTTCGAATACTCCAGGCTTTGTTAAGTTCTCGACTTTTAGAATGTCATTACCTGCTTCTCTCTCAATTTCAAAGTTAATATATGGATATTTTCTACTGCTAGGTTTAATATCATTTAGAGTTAATTTTTCTAATTCTTTCTTTCTAGAAGTAGCCTGTCTACTCTTACTAGCATTAGCAGAGAATCTAGCAATGAATTCTTGCAATTCTTTTGCTCTGGCTTCCATCTTCTTATTTGCTTCTTTTTGTTGTCTAAGTAGAAGCTGGCTAGTCTCATACCAGAAATCATAGTTACCTAGGAATATATTGATTTTACCATAGTCAACATCACAAATATGTGTACAAACATTATTTAAGAAGTGTCTGTTGTGAGATACGATAATTAAAATATTCTCAAAGTTAATTAGGAAGTCCTCCAACCACTTAACTGATTGGATATCTAGGTTATTTGTAGGCTCGTCAAGTATCAAGATATCTGGATTACCAAATAAAGCCTGTGCTAGAAGTACTTTAACCTTGATAGGAGCATCAATATCGCTCATTTTTTCGTAGTGTAGAGACGTATCAACACCTAAACCATTAAGTAATATTCCGGCATCACTTTCGGCTTCCCAGCCGCCCAATTCGGCGAATTCTGCCTCAAGGTCTGCAGCTTTCATACCATCAGCTTCGGTAAAGTCTGCTTTTGCATATAATTCGTCTTTTTCCTTCATAATAGCCACTAATCTTTTGTGACCCTGCAGTACTGTATCAATAACAGTAAAATCATTAAATGCTTCTTGGTTCTGGTTAAGAACAGACATTCTTTCCCCTGGAGAAACGATTACTTCGCCCTTCTGTGGTTGCAACTCACCAGATAAAACCTTTAGGAAAGTGGACTTACCTGCACCATTAGCACCTATTACACCATAACAGTTACCTTTAGTAAACTTAAGATTAACTTCATCGAATAACTTTCTACTACCAAATTGAACTGTAACATTACTTACTTGAATCATTTTTTTACCTTTCTTTATTTATTTTTTACTAAAATAGTTTAACTAATTATTAGCTAATTGTCAAGGTATTATTACCCTTGAAATATAGAACTACAAAAAGAAAAATACTTACCCAATAGGCAAGTATTTTTAATATTATTAATATTGTACTTTAATTCCAGGACCCATTGTGCTAGAAAGAGATACAGATTTAATATAAGTACCCTTAGCAGCTGCTGGTTTAGCTTTGATAATTGCGTCCATAAGAGTTGACATATTCTCAGAAAGTTTCTCTGTTCCGAATGAAACTTTACCAATCATAACGTGAACGATATTGTTCTTGTCTAGTCTGTACTCAACTTTACCTGCTTTAATTTCAGCAATAGCTTTAGCAAGGTCTGTTGTAACAGTACCACTCTTTGGGTTTGGCATTAAGCCCTTAGGACCTAAAACCTTAGCAATTCTACCGATAACTGGCATCATATCTGGTGTAGTAACACAAACGTCAAATCCGAACCAACTCTCAGATTGGATTTTAGTTACCATATCTTCAGCTCCAACAAAGTCTGCTCCTGCTTTTTTAGCGATTTCAGCATTGTCACCCTTAGCAAGTGCAAGAATTTTCTTTGTTTTACCTGTTCCGTGAGGAAGTACTACAACTCCTCTAACTTGTTGATCAGCATTTCTACCATCAACGCCTAACTTAATATGTAATTCAACTGTTTCATCAAATTTGGCGCTTGCAGTTTTTACAACTAAGTCTAGTGCTTCTGCTACTGAATATGTAGTAGATTTGTCTACTAATTTAGCAGATTCAATATATCTTTTACCTTTCTTCATATTTTTCTTCTCCTTGTGGTTTTAGTGAATAACTTAATAGATTTTTTATTCTCCCACTTATTCAATTACTGTCACACCCATACTTCTACAAGTACCCTCAATCATGCTCATAGCAGTCTCAAGGTTTGAAGCATTAAGGTCTGGCATTTTTAATTCTGCGATTTCTTTGATTTGTGCTTTTGTTATTTTTGCAACTTTTGTTTTGATTGAGTTTGGTGAACCACTCTCAATTCCACAAGCTTTCTTAATTAGAACTGCTGCTGGTGGTGTCTTTAGTACAAAAGTGAAAGACCTATCAGCATAGATAGTAACAACTACAGGGATGATTAATCCAGCCTGTGGAGCTGTCCTTTCATTAAAGTCTTTTGTGAATGATGGAATGTTAATTCCGTAAGGTCCTAAAGAACTACCTACTGGTGGAGCAGCTGTTGCCTTTCCTGCTGGTAATTGCAATTTAACGACTGCAGTAATTTTCTTTTCTGCCATTTTCTTCCTCCTGCCAATCTTTTGGCAAATGTGGTATAAGTGAAATGCATTGCAATGATTTACATTTCTCCCACTATATTTAAAATGGATTACTCCATATTAAACCAAAATAATTAAACTTTTCTTACTTGGTCTAAGTTTAGGTCTACCGGTGTATTTCTACCAAACATCTCAACCATAACTTTACACTTAGCATTTTCTCTATCAACAGAGATAACATTACCTGTAAAGCCATTAAGAGCACCGTCTAGTACTTCAACTAAATCATTTTCTGTAATAGTAATATCTACAACAGTATTCTTCTCTAGTCTCATCTTTCTAATCTCTTCTTCAGTCATAGGTAAAGGTCTACCCTTTGGACCAACGAAGCCTGTAATACCTCTAGTTCTAGTAACAGCGTGCCAGATATCATCACCATAAACCATCTTTACCATGATGTAACCAGGCATAATTTTTCTAGAAACAATTTTCTTCTTACCGTTTTTATCTTCTACAACATCTTCCATAGGAATAACAATGTCAAAGATTCTCTCGTGTAAGTTGTATTTATCTTTAACTATCTCTAGGTTCTCTTTTGCAACGTTCTCATAGCCAGAGAATGTATGTAAAACATACCATTTAGCATCTTCCATAGTGCTGTCTACTTTTACCTCTGTAGAATCTTCGATACGATTCTCACTAACAGGTGCAGTACTTTGAGCTTCTATAGCTTCTTCGCTAATTTGACTATCCTCTACCATATCAACAGAAGCTTGAGACTCTAGGATTTCTTCGTCTTTTACAGACTCAATAATTTCTTCATTCTCCATGAGAAATCTCCTTTGTCATTTATTTGTTAATATTGATTATGATATTAGTAAATTATATAGTAAGCTAAATAATTTATCCATACCAAAAAGTAGAACAGTACATATAGCCACAACAGCGACAACGACACAAGTATTTTTTACAACTTTACCAAAAGATGGTTTAGATACTTTTTGGAACTCACTCAAAACTTCTGTAGCTGTTTTCTTTAAAGACTTTCTCTGTTTTTTCTTTGCATTAGCAGGTTTCTTAACATTAGCCTTCTTATCATTCTCTACAGTTTTTGGCTCTTTACTAGCCTTCTTAGTTTGAGTTTTTTCTACTTCTGTAGTTTCTTTTTCACTCTTAACATCTGGAGCAATTACTTCTACTTCACTACTCTCAGTCTGTACTTTCTTTTTTGCCATTTTCACTACTTCCTCTAAAGATTATTTAGTCTCTTTGTGAACTGTATGCTTATTACAGAACTTACAATATTTTTTAACTTCGATTCTGTCTGGGTTGTTTTTCTTGTTCTTTTGACTATCGTAGTTTCTTTGTTTACATTCAGTACAAGCAATAATAATATTATCTCTCATATTTTTCTCCTTCTAGTCTCACGACTTTAGCCAGTTAATTTTAACATATGCAGTAACGTAATGTCAATGCTTTCCACAATAAAAAATAGAGCCTTTTCCAAGTAAAACTCTATAATCATCATATTGCTATATATAATATATATTATTTTTAACCAAAAATCAAGTGTTTTTTCATTTTTTTGTTATTTAATTTGTCTAAATCTAGCAAAAGAAATAGACTGGCATACCACCAGTCTATATATTTACATATCCCTACCCATATCGTCTCTTTGCTGCATTTGTTGTCTTCTCTGTTCTTCTTCAACTTTTTGACGATTTTGTTCATTTAGGTAATTAAATAATTCACTATAGTTACTACCTTTAGCTTTAGATTTCTCTTCTGCTGTAGGTGGAGCTTTTGGAGCCTTATCTTCTTTTGCAGGAGCTTCCTTAGCCGCAGCACTCTGTGCTTTTGCTTTAGTTCTCATAGCATCAAGTTTTCCCTTGATATCTGCCATAGGAGTAGCTTCTTTTTGAGTCGCAGTCTTTACTTCTGCTTCTTTCTTCTTAACTTCTTTCTTAGGCTTAGGCTCTTCTTCTAATTGGTCTTTAACTTCAACTGAATCTTCCTTAACTTCGATATCTAACGTTGGTGGAGCTTCTTCTATCACAGGACCAGCTTCGCCAAATACTGCAACAGTTTCTTGATTCATCTCAATACTACTTCTCTCTTCCCTTAGAGCTTCTACCTTTTCTTTATCATCTTTAGAAAGCATATTTAGGGCTTTACTTCCCATTTTTTGGTGAAGTTTAGCCATATTCTCGGTGAAAACTTCTAGCGCCTCAGCTGTCATATCTAGGAATTGTTTTTCTTGACCAATGAAGGTCTCACTGGTTCCAGAAATCTCTTCGATACACTTATCTAAAAGCTCGTTTAAAATCTTATAATTCTTGTCTTTTAGGAAGAATTTCTCGATTCTAGCGTATTCTTCATTAAAGAGTTCTAATACTGCATTACTGAAAGGATTATTCATCTTAGTAAGTGCAGAATATCTAGCAGTAAAATACTTACCATATGCATCTAAACATTTTTCATCAGCTAGTTTATCTAGGAATAAAGAGTATTGTTTTTTTGCTAGAATATAGCTCTGAGAAAGCATCTCATCATCAACTAATTTTCTAGTTCTACCTTCATCTTCATCATCGTTTTGTTCATTGTTTGTATCTTTAGGTGTTATATTGAAAAACTTAAATGCTGCTTCCATAAAATTAGTAACTGTTTTCTGGAAAACGGCTAGTTTAGTCTTGATTGTGTTCTGAACGTAACCATTAATTTTGTCAACAGCTTCTAGTAGGTATAGAGTAGCACTTGCTTTAGACTTGTTATCAGTTCTCTTACTGAAAGTTAACTGAAATGTAATTTCACCATATCCTAAAAGTGTACCAACGCAAAATAAAGAATTATCAAAAGATGATGCTTTAACTTTTGATATCTTGATTAATTCGTCAACAATTTTAGGAGATATATAGTATACCCCATTTTTATCATAATCACCTAGAAGTTTATTCTTATAAACATTAACTTTCTCTGTGACAAAATTGTCTTGGGTCTCTTTTCTAGTTAGTTCAATCTCTGCCATAAAAAACTCCTTATTTAAGGCTATACTAAATTATAACACGAAACAAATAAATTTAAAAACAAATATCTATATTTATATAAATAAAAAAGATTTTGACCTTTCATACAGTTAATTGTAATTTATCCCCTACATCTGGAGATTATATGGTTTTTTGCATAATACTATTTAATCCTAAATTAATTAACAAAAAAAGAAACTGCAAATAAATTGCAGTCTCTCTTAATTCTATTTTAGATTACTCGATGATTGAAGAAACAACACCAGAACCTACAGTTCTACCACCCTCACGGATAGCGAATCTTAAACCTTGCTCGATAGCAATAGGAGTGATAAGTTTGATTGTCATTCTTACGTTGTCACCAGGCATAACCATCTCAACACCTTCTGGAAGGTCGATAGTACCAGTAACGTCAGTAGTTCTGAAGTAGAATTGTGGTCTGTAACCATTGAAGAATGGAGTATGACGACCACCCTCTTCTTTCTTTAGAACGTATACTTCAGCTGTGAAGTGAGTATGTGGTTTGATAGAAGCAGGTTTAGCAAGAACTTGTCCTCTCTCGATTTCAGTTCTTTGGATACCTCTAAGTAGAAGACCTACGTTGTCACCAGCTTGAGCTTGGTCAAGCATCTTTCTGAACATCTCAACACCAGTAATAACTGTTGAAAGTTTAGAACCCATACCAACGATTTCTACAGTGTCACCAACTTTAACAACACCTCTCTCAACTCTACCTGTAGCAACTGTACCACGACCTGTGATTGTGAATACGTCCTCGATAGGCATTAAGAATGGTTTGTCAGTCTCTCTAGCTGGCTCTGGGATATAGCTATCAAGAGCAGCCATAAGTTCGTTAATAGCAGCACAAGCAGGGTCATCAACTTTACCCTCTTTAGCAGCTTCAAGAGCTTTAAGAGCAGAACC
>JAZTWI010000015.1:0-70874 GCA_045635805.1 Clostridia bacterium | reverse complement strand
GGAGACACTCACAAAAAATCTAAGTGTTACAGTGAGAACCATTCCGGACTACACTTACTCAGTGTCAGACGGAGCATATGTTACACCTAGTCTAAGTAGTGCCGATGCAGATAAACTTAGTACCATTAGAAGTGCGTATACTATGGAGTGGTATGTAGGCTCTCTAAAGGTGAATCCTGAGACATACGCAATATATGCCGATACTACCTTTACAGCCAAGTACACACCTATCACATTTACTATTAGTTTTGTACATAACGACTCTGCAGCATACCCTGTGAAAGAAAAAATCCAAACAATGTACTACACAGTAGAGATGGAGAACGATATTAATTTTACCTATCGTAATATTCCAGAGAGAGATAACTATTACTTTGTTAGTTGGTGCGATGCTCCGACTCTCAAAGACAATGATTTATATATGTACACTCCGGCAGGTTCAATAGGCTCTATCACTCTATATGCTAGATGGTCTCCTATTGAGTATGCTATTAATTATAATACCGATGCAGATAATACTAGAAATCCTACATCATATAACGTAGAAGATGGCGACATAACTCTAAATGCACCAACAAAGACAGGGCATATCTTCAAAGGCTGGTATTTAGATAAAGCCTTTGAAAATCAAGTAAACAAAATATCTGGTGGCACAGTGGGTGCTGTTAATCTATATCCAAAGTGGGAACTAGAGAAATACAAGGTTACATATATTTTACCTGATGGAACTAGAACTTCAGTTACTTGTGAGTACGGTAAAAAAGCAGAACTTCCAGAAGAGCTAGAGAAATCAATATTTGAAATAGTGAAAACTGACGTGTCTAGAGAAAATATCACAGGCGATATTAGAATCACAATTAGCCTAGTTAATATCTGGTACGTTTATGTTATTGGTCTAGTATTAGTGATAATAGTAATACTAGCAATAGTTTTAGGTAAGAAAAAGAGAGAAGACAGATTTGAATCTCTTAGAACAACATATCAGTCTAATAGCAGTAGGTATAGTAGAAATAGAAAATCTACTCATCATACTACAAGGAGAAAATATTAAAAAGGGGGGGAGTGTTAGATGGGAGAATTAAATGATATCTCTAAACTACAGGGAGAAAAAAATGCATTTAATAGATATGATAGAAAGCACACTAGAAGAAAAGTTTGGATAATTGTCATAATTGTTACCATACTTGCTGCTGCTATGTGGCTGTATGCTAAGTCTTTGCTTAGTTATACTCTGTCTTTTGACTCAATGGGTGGCACGGCCGTTCCGTCTGCCGAACTAGGATTTATGGACGAGATGTCTAGACCAAATGTAACGCCTAAGAAGGCTGGCTACTACTTAGCCGGTTGGACTAAAGATAAGGAAGGCAAGAGACCATTTCAGTTCGGTGGTGGTATCTGGTGGGACACAACTGCTTATGCTAAATGGGAAGAAGGTGTGGCTATCAAACTACACTTTGCAAATGGCGAAGAAAATAGTGACCTTACCCAAGATGAATTGACTGCTAAAGAAGAGTGGTTTAAACCAGGTTCTAGTACAGACCTACCACTTATCACAAATACTAATGAGAGTAGTCCACACTTCGGTGAGAGATTGCTTTGGTTTGAAGACGAAAATTGCACAGGAGACCCAATTTTTGGCAAAACATATACACTTTCTGACAATGTCAACGTATATGGTAAGTGGTTTGATGTAGATGAGAGTAAGTTTACAGTGGGCGTAGACGGGACACTTAAGAAGTATACAGGCTACTGCCACAATATCATTTTACCAGCTAAGGTGCTATATATTAAGGATATCAGTAGAAACGATTTTCATACAGGTTCTAGTGACCAATTACACGATGCAGACGACCCCAATTTCAGTGTGTTTGAGTCTGTAATAGGAACGCTAAAATCTGTATATCTAAATGATGGAATCAGAAGAATCGGTAATTGTGCATTTAAAGATTGCGATGAACTTACTACTATTAAGTCTCTAGGAAATACACTTATGAGTATAGGTGAGTATGCTTTTGAGAATACCAAGATTGAGACTTTTGAATTATCATCGGTTATAGACACGATTGGTGTCAATGCCTTCAATGGTGCTAGTAACCTTAAGACTATTGACATAGGTCCTAATATTGTAAATGTCGAAGAAGGTGCTTTTGCAAATACAGCACTCAGAAAGATTACACTTACTAATGTTACACAGGTTGGCAAGAAAGCCTTTATGGGTTGTAACTATTTAACAGAAGTTTATTTCTTAACCGAAACAATGATTAATGCAAATACTGTTACAATTCCAGAGATGACTAATCCTGATAGCGATAATGTGTTTAAGGGTACTGCTAGTCCTAATCCAATTATCAATCAATTAGCCATTTACGTACCTAAAGACCTAGAAGATGATTATGAAAATTCTCATCCTTGGTCGGTGTATGCAGCGTATATTATCGGCATCAATGTCAATAATTAAAAAAAAGACTTGAGTTCTTCTCAAGCCTTTTTGTTTTTATTTAGTTGGTTCGGAATCTGCAGTATAAGTTTTCTTTTTAAAACTCTCTAGTGGGTCTTTTGGTGCAGTTGTCTTTGGAAGAGATGACTGCGTAGCAAAAGGAATAGAAGAATTAGTAGTTCCGTTTAGGGTTCTATCGGTAGGTAGATATTCTGCAGTGTTACCATCTAGTGTAACAGTAGCGCTTATTGCCCAGTGGTCGCTAAGTGCTACAGGTCTTACAGGGTTTTTGTGTGTGCCATACTCAGCCATAAATTCTTCGCTGTAGTCGTCTTCTACTGCATAACTGCTAACGGTAAATTCGGGAGAGCCTTTGCTATTAGTGCTTAGCCAGATATGGTCGATGGCTTTATTTTTGCTGTACTTATTAGGATTAAATCCATTGTATGATGCACCAGAGTCGATAACAGAGTCTGCTATATCTAGACTATTAGCAAATGGCCCGTCTAGTAATTTGTATGCAGACTCACTAGTATTGGCATTGAAGTCTCCTAGTAAGACAACAGGGGCATCTAGTCCCATTGTTGCTTTGTTTATAAGTTCACTGCTCTTTTTTCTAGCTTCTTTATCTTGAGCCTTATATGTGTAATGAATATTGTATACATAGAAATCATTATTATCTACTTTGTCATGAAGTTTTACCCAAGCACAGATTCTCTTGTCTGTACCGAAACTATTGCTCTCTTTTAGTGGGGTATCGCTTAGCCAAAATTTACCACTGTCTAGTAGTTCGTATCTATCGCTCTTATAGAATATAGATAGATGACTAGCAGTAGGAGAAGTAGTCTTTGTCTGGAAACTCACGTCATACTCAGGCATTTTCTTAGATAGATAACTATTCATATTAGCAGTTACTTCTTGGAAACATATAATGTCTGGACTAGCAGTTTTTATTTGGTTCACTAGTAGTTCTTTTCTTGCGTCCCAACGATTTGCCTTGTCGTTCTTGTATCCTAGTGTCTCTGTTAAGATATTATATGACCAGATATCAAAAGGTGTATTTTCTTTTACAGGTGCTGTGGTTGTAGTAGTGATGGTGGTTGTAGTAGTTGGTGGAACAGACGAAGTAGTTGTACTAGGCACAGTAGTTCCAGGTAAAGGTGCATAGTATGTAGTTGTAGTACCCTTATTAGAAGTACTAGTTCCGGTGCTTATGGTTGTAGAATTGCCACTAAGGGTAGGTATGGTTCTTTTGGTAGTGATACTAGTGCTATATGGTGGGCGTGTTCCTGTAGGCATTTTTCCTTTAGTACTATATGTGCCATTTTGTGCTTGAATATTGTCTGCTATCATACCTGTAGTAGACGCAGCAATAGTAAGAGTAGCCATTACAATACAGGCACCCTTTAGAAATAAATTCTTTATATCGCCACCGATATTATTGCTATTTAGGCTATCTGTGATGGGAGAAAAAAAGTCTTTGAAACCATCTTTTACAGCAGTGGCTTTTTCTCTCATATACTCTAGAAATGTCTTTTCCATCTTTCCACCCCTTATATTTTAATTACCCCTTTTTTCTAATAACCAAATGACCTGCTAGGTAGAATATCTTGCAAATTATTTAATTATTAATAATTAAAAAACCCCAAAAATATTATGATAGAATATCATCTGTTGGGAGTCTTGTCAATACCCATTTTTAAAATTTTTTTATTAATTTTTCAAAATCTCATAATTCGGCTATCTTAAGAGCCTTTTTAGTGAAAAAATGAAGCAAAAAAGTGAGTTTTTTTGAACACAAAAAAACGACTAAAATTTTATCCTAGTCGCCTTGTGTTTTTAACTCAAAAATTATTAATTATCTAGATACCAATCAATGGTCTCAGTAAGCCCACTCTCAAAGTCTACCGATGGTTTCCAACCTAGTTCTCTCTCTATCTTTGAGCAGTCTAGTAGGTATCTAAAGTCGTCTACTTCTCTGCCCTTGACATAAGTGATATTGCTAGGGGTGTCGATTTTAGTTTTTACATAAGATAGTAATTTCTCTGCAACTTCCTTTATAGTATATGGGTGATTGGCGCCAACATTGTATATTTCGCCCACTTTACCTGTGGTAAGAACGGTGTATATTGCTCTGCAATGGTCATATACAGATAGCCAATCCCTAGACTGTTTGCCACTATCGTGAATAGTGATATCTTTGCCAGATTTTACCTGCTTCATTATCTTAGGTATAAATTTCTCTTCGTGTTGGTATCTGCCGTAGTTATTGGTACATCTAGTAATAAGTATTGGAAATTTGTAGGTCTCATAGAAACTGAGCGCTATTAGGTCTCCAGCAGCCTTACTAGATGAGTACGGGCTAGTTGGATTTAGTCTAGCAGTTTCATCGGCAGTGCCTGTAAGGATTGCTCCATATACTTCGTCTGTAGATATATGTAGAAATCTCTTATTCTTATCTCCCTTCCAAGTATTTCTAGCAGTGTCTAGTAGGGTACTTAGTCCTAGAATATTGGTCCTAAAAAATAGCATAGGGTCTCTAACACTATTATCTACGTGACTCTCTGCTGCAAAGTTGACTACATAGTCAATGTCGTTCTCTGTAAATATCTTATTTACAGTATCTGGGTCTGCGATGTCACCTACGACTAAGGTGTGCCTGTCTGGACTGATACCTTTTAGATTGTCCAGATTAGAAGCATAAGTGAGTTTATCTAGATTAATAATTTTTGAGTCTTTGTCTGTGTCTAATAGAAATCTAACAAAGTTCGCTCCTATAAAACCACAGCCACCAGTGATTAAATAAGTACTCATACACATCTAACTCCATTTTTATTAGATTACATTGTAGCACAAAGAAAAATAAAAGCATAGCAAAAAATCGTATTAATTTAATAAAATTAATACAATTTTATTTTGTAAAAACGATACTTTTTTGCTAAAATACTCGTAGTGACATTTTATAAAGGAGAAATAGTGCTTATGTGTAATTGCAATAGGCTCGGAACAGACGAGCAGGTTGAAAAGTTTCATAAGGTATTAGATGCGAACAAAAACAAGCCTAATAACATTATGGAAGTTTTGCAAAAGACACAAAATATTTTTGGATATATTCCAAAGGATAGTGTAAAAATGATATCTAGTGAGGTAGGAGTGCCTGAGAGCGAAGTGTATGGAATTATTACTTTCTATAGTCAGTTTACTCTAACTCCTAAGGCTAAATATAATATCGATGTGTGCCTAGGTACAGCGTGTTTCGTGCTTGGTGCTAATGATATTCTAGAGAAAATCTTAGCCAAATTAAAAGTAAGAGTTGGTCAAATGACCGAAGACGGCAAATGGATAGTTACATCTTGTAGATGTCTAGGCTGTTGTGGTTTAGCACCTGCTATTACAATCAATGGCGAAGTATACGGTAAATTAAAAGTAGAGGATATCGATAAAATCATCGATAGCTTCGAAGACTAGGAGGCCATAATGGATTATCAGGAATTACAAGCAATTAAAGATAAATACATTAGTGAGATTGAATTCAGAAAATCTGCAGACAAATCTGGCGTTACCTACAAATACGATATAATGGTTTGTGGTGGTACGGGTTGTAGAAGTTGTAAGAGTAAAGTAGTTCAAGACGAACTAGAGAGACTAGTTAAAGAGAAAGGGCTAGACGGAGACATCAAGATTCACGGCGTTGGTTGTTTCGGTCTATGCGTTAATGGTCCTATCGTGCTAGTTTACCCTGTTGACGCTTTATACGAGAAAGTAGAGAAGGGCGACTGCGAAGAGATTATAGATAACCTTGCAAAAGATAAACTAGTAGAGAGACTACTTCACCACGAAAATGGTAAAGTTGTAGAGAAAAAGACAGATATAGATTTCTGTAAAAAACAAAAATATATCGCTAGAAACAATGCTGAATATATGAGTCTAGATAATATCCTAGGCGACTATATCGCACTAGGTGGATACGAAGGTCTTCACAAAGCCCTAACAGAGATGACTCCAGAGACAGTTATCTCTACTATCAAAGATAGTGGTCTTAGGGGTAGGGGTGGCGCAGGTTTCCCTACAGGTAATAAGTGGGAGTTTACTAGAGTTGTAGAAGCTCCACAAAAATATGTTATCTGTAATGCCGACGAAGGTGACCCAGGCGCATTTATGGATAGAAGTATTATCGAGAGTAACCCACACGCTATTATCGAAGCGATGGCTATATGTGGTTATGCTATTGGTGCTAGCAAAGGTTTTGTATACCTTAGAGCCGAGTACCCACTAGCAGGAGAGAGACTACAGTCTGCTATTGATGAAGCAACTAAGGTAGGACTGCTAGGAGATAAAATCTTCGGTACAGACTTCTCTTTTGAACTTCAAATCAAATACGGTGCAGGAGCCTTTGTATGTGGAGAAGAGACTGCTCTTATGAGAAGTATCGAAGGTCATAGGGGTGAGCCTACACTTAAACCACCATATCCAGCGGAGAAAGGATTATATAATTGTCCTACAGTTATCAATAACGTAGAGACTCTAGCAAATATTGCACAAATCATCTGTAATGGTGCAGAGTGGTTTAATTCTATCGGTTCTGCAGATAGTAAGGGAACTAAGGTATTTGCTCTAACAGGTAAAATTAATAATAGTGGTCTTATCGAACTTCCTATGGGAACAACTATCAGAGAGATTATTTACGATATCGGTGGTGGTATTCCTAATGGTAAGAAATTTAAGGCTGTTCAGATGGGTGGACCTAGTGGCGGCTGTATTCCAGAGTCACATCTAGACACACCAATCGATTACAAGACACTAACTGACCTAGGTGCTATGATGGGTAGTGGTGGTATGATTGTTGTTGACGAAGACAGCTGTATGGTTGACCTTGCTAAATTCTTCCTTGAGTTCACTAAAGACGAGAGTTGTGGTAAGTGTACTCCTTGCAGAATAGGTAATACTAGAATTCTAGAGATACTCACTAAGATTACCGATGGTAAAGCAACTCTAGAAGACTTAGATAAATTAGAAGAACTATGTCATTATGTAAAAGAGAACTCACTATGTGGATTAGGTCAAAGTAGTCCAAATCCTGTTCTAAGTACCCTTAGATACTTCAGAGATGAGTATATTGAGCATATCACTGAGCACAAATGTAGAGCAGGTGTTTGTAAGAACTTAACTAGATATGAGATTACAGACAAATGTATCGGTTGTTCTGCTTGTAGTAGACAGTGTCCGGTAGGTGCTATTTCTGGTGAACTTAGAAAGAAATTCACTATCGACCAGGAGAAATGCGTCAAGTGTGGCAAGTGTTACGAGACTTGTAGATTTGGTGCGATTACAAAATAAGGATATTAGTTTGGAGAGTTATGATGGAAATAAATTTAATTATTGATGGTAAAAATGTAAAAGCAGACAGTAACGCTACTATCCTTGAAGTCGCTAGAGCAAATGGTGTAGAGATACCAACACTATGTTACTTAAAGGGTGTTAACACTCCTGCTAGTTGCAGAGTATGTGTAGTAGAAGTAGAAGGTGCTAGAAACCTAGTTACTGCATGTAGTACAAAGGTAAGAGATGGTATGGTTGTTAGAACCAATACTACTAAAGTTTTAAGGGCTAGAAAGACAGCTATTGAATTACTACTAAGTAATCATAATAAGAATTGCCTAAGTTGTCCAAAGAACCTAAAATGTGACTTCCAGAAACTATGTGAGCAATTCCGTTGCGACACAGAGAAATATGCTGGTGCAGTAACAGAAGGTAAAATCGACGATAGTAATCACTCACTAGTTAGAGATGACAGTAAGTGTGTACTTTGTGGCAAATGTATAGCAGTTTGTGCTGCTAGACAGGGTTGTAGTGCAATAGGTAAAATCAATAGGGGATTTGAGACCAAAATTGGTACAGCCTTTGATTCACCAATGCAAGAGTCTACTTGTGTTGGTTGTGGACAATGTATACTAGTATGTCCAACAGGTGCACTTACACAGAAAAATGATTTAAGTCCGGTTTTAGATATTTTAGACAAAAAAGACGTTATCAAAGTAGCTCAAGTAGCACCTGCAGTTAGAGTTGCTATTGCAGAAGAATTTGGTGCAGAAGTAGGAACATTTGCAGAAGGCAAAATGGTCGCTGCACTTAGAGCATCTGGCTTTGATTATGTATTCGATGTAAACAATGGTGCAGACTTTACAGTAATCGAAGAAGCAAATGAATTACTAGGTAAACTAAGTAAAGGAGACAAACTTCCATTATTTACTAGTTGTTGTCCTGCATGGTTTAATTACTGTGAGAAATTCTACCCAGACTTTGTAGGCAATATGTCTACAACTAAGTCTCCTAATGAGATGCTAGGTAGCCTAGTTAAATATTACTTTGAAGAGAAAGGTAAAAAGGTAGAAATCGTATCTGTTATGCCTTGTACTGCCAAGAAAAGAGAAATACTTGCTCACGGCGTAATCGATGCTAGTATTACAACTAGAGAATTAGGCGAACTTGTTAGACTAAAGGGTATTGATTTCAATTCACTACCAGAAGAAAAATTCGATGACCCATTTGGAGAGTATTCAGGTGGAGCACTTATCTTCGGTGTAACAGGTGGTGTTACAGAAGCAGCGCTTAGATACGCAGTTCACAAATTAACAGGCAAAAAACAAGACATTATCGAAGATGTTAGATATAGCGAAGGCGTTAAGGAAGTAACAGTAGATGTTGCAGGAACTAAACTTAACCTTGCTATCGTTCACGGTCTTGCTAATGCACCTAAGGTATTAGATGCAGTGAAATCTGGCGAGAAGACATATCACTTTGTAGAGATTATGGCTTGTCCAGGTGGTTGCGTTAATGGTGGTGGTCAACCATTTGTAGATTACTCTAAGACTCCTGTAGAAGAAGTTATCTCTAAGAGAAGTAAATCTATCTACAAGGCAGACGGAGATTGTAAATTTAAAGAAAGTGCAGACAATGAGTCTGTTGCTAAAATCTACAAAGAATTACTAAAAGACGATGAGCACTTAATTCATAAACTTCTACATTATGTTCACCCAGAACACTCAATGTACGAAGACAAGAAATAAGTAGATAACTATTGCAAGATAGTAAAAAATAGTATAAAATATGTTTGTGTTGAAATCTAGCACAAACATATTATGCAGAGATGTCAGAGTGGTCGATTGTGCAGTCTTGGAACGGCTGTGTACAGCGATGTACCCCGGGTTCGAATCCCGGTCTCTGCGCCAAAAAATATAACCCCATTAGGGGTTATTTTTTTGCAGACGGGATTCACGATGCTATTGCATCGTAGCAACTTTGTTGCTTGAACCCGGGTAACCCCTTTGTAGTCGGGAGCCCTGCCCGACAATTGACGCTTCGCTTAATACGAATCCCGGTCTTTATGGTTGACTTAAAATATGCTCTTTTTGTATAATCAAGAAAAAGGGAGAAGATTATGTTTAATAACATTGGAGAAAAAATAAAATCAGTTGCAGTGGTTGTTACAATATTAGGAATAGCAACTTCTTTGTTTTTGGGTATTTGGATGTGTGCGAAGAGTGCCTGGCTTATGGGTGTTTGCATAATAATTGTTGGTTCTATTTGTTCTTGGTTAGGGAGTTTGACATTGTATGGTTTTGGGCAGTTAATTAGTAATTCGGATATTATGGTTAAAATGCAAGACAAGAATAACGATAATATAGAAAAGATTGTTAAAGGTAATATTAAGGCAGAAAAACCAAGAAAGTCACCTGTTGCTGTTGAGATTATAAAAGTAGATGGACTCGATATTAGTGACTATTATGAAACAGCAAAACAAAAAACAGAGAATTTAAAAGATAAACAAAGAAGAGCTATAGTTATGGAGCATAAAGATTGGGCTCGTAATGTGGAAAAATCTACAACAAAAGATTTGTGTGAAACCCTAGATGAGATTGATGAGTGGGATGAAGATTTTGTAACCCTTACCTGCTTAGAGATTGTATATAGAGCTGAAACTAGGAATAATAAATAAAGGAAATACTCAATACAAATAAAAAACCCCATATTATTATGGGGCTTTTTTTATCTATACTTCGTTGTAAAAGTCTTCTAGCATAGCCATATGTCTATGAGTCATTATATCAAAGACTTCATCAAGAGATTGTGCTTTGTGTTGTTGTTGGCAATAGTTCACAACATTTGCAATTCTATCGGAGAAACCTTTCATTATTTTGCTTTGTTCTTCTATAGGTAATTGAGAGAAGTGTCTATGGTTTTGCCAAAATTTAATGATGTTAGTTTTTCTATCCACCAATTGATAACCAAAGGTAAATGATGGTGGCAAATGTCTCTCTTTAGCAATGTCTAATAGACAAGATTTTTTAAATCTATTAACATTTTTCATTTTGCCCCTATAGGAAGAAAACTCTATTTTCTCATCATCTGCACCAATGTATTTTGGTATTGCTAAAATGATAGTATTAACATATCTAGAATTACATAAAAAATTGTAATCGATTATATCGTCTATCTTAATATCTTGATGTTCTCCCATAAATCTAGCAGTGCCATTGATAGAACCATAAGGGCATCTTTCTTGGCTTCCTTCTAGGTTTAAACCTTCTGTTAATATTCCATTTACTCTGCCTAGGACATCTTCCTTCTCAGGAATTGGTGTTAGAGAGTGTGGAGTAGCAGTGGTTACGCAGTGCAAAAAAATATTAAAACTATCGGGTTTTAATGTTTGTGAAAGTGCCTGTCTTAGATACAAGGCATATTGAGCTCTGCTTCTAAAAGTTATTTGGTCCATTACTCTATTATTTTAGCATAAATTAAATTGTGTTTCAATATGGAAAGGAAAAATAATATTGCCGTTTGTGTACAAAAAAACGACTAGATATTTTCTAGTCGTTTTATATTACATACCTTCGTTTTCGTGCTCTTTTTTGTATTCCCTTAAGATTCTATCATACTTTCTTCTGATAGCGTCAGTTACAGTCCAAGCAGCTGCACCTGCAGTAGTGAAAGCAAGCATAGTAGGTATACCTTCTTTAGTAACAATATCTCCCATATCTTTAGTAGACTCATAAGACTTGGCTAGATTGCTAATTCTTTTGTCTTGAGAGTTTTTTGCATAGTCTACTACAGCTTCTCTAGAGTATAAGTTTGCAATTCCTGCATCGTATTCTTCTTGGCTAATAGCGCCAGATGTGAAACTATCTATTAGTTCATTTCTCTTAGCAAATGCTTCTGCATCAAATGAGCCATTGATAACTACATCATTGTATAAATGCTTATAACCAATCTCTGCAGAAACTTCGCCTGTAGCGCCCATAAGTCCTGCAAATAGAGTAACACCAGCAGTGATACCTGTAAAAACTTTAGCAGCTAGTTCTGCTGTGTCTGCTGAATTTCTCTTGCTCTCTACTTCTTCTAAGTATGTTTGTACTTTTTTGTTTGCCATAATTTTATCCCCATATCCCAAATTAATCGCTAGTAGTATAGCATATAGATAAGGGGATTTCAAGATGTAATTTTATTTATTATTATGGAGATTTATATGTGAGAGATATTTTTCGATTGTCTTGAAGAAAAAACAACACTACAAGGTGTTGTTTTGGTTATTATATATTATTTACAAGTTCTCTAATTGCATCGGGTATTTTATTACAAATAGTGGTGACGTTATTTGCGTATTGCTCAAATATGCTCTCTTCTTTGCCATCGGTATCTGAGATTAGTTTTAGAGAAAAGAATTCCACTTGATTAGCTGAACAAACTTGGGCTATTGCGCCACTTTCCATATCTACAACTCCAGCCTTTAGTTCTTTGATAATGTCTAACCAGAATCTTTGTCTAGTGAATCTGTCTCCAGATGCTCCACTTTTTATTACAAAGTTATTGCCAATATACCTTTTATACGCTGTGGTGTAATATGTGGTATCATAGTCCTGCATATATCCTATGTTTACGTTGTCTATTTCGCTTAGGTCGAAGTCGTATTGACAGATTTTATCTAATAACACAATATCTCCTGCCTGTAGTCCACTATTTTCTTTGCCACCTGCTACACCAAAATTAATAATGTAGTCGGGAGTGAATTTGTCAATCAATACTTGAGTTGCTAGAGCTGCATTAACCTTACCTATTCCAGATATGATTAATGTAAAATCTGTATCTAAATACTTACCACTAAATACCCTTTTCCCAGCGATTAGTTTTTCTTTTGTTTCGGTGGTTTTTTCTAGAAAAAGTCTAGCTTCTTTTTCCATAGCGACTACAAATCCTATCATACAATACCCCTGTAGAAAAATAATTATTTCATATAAAATATACAATAAAGTGTGGGGTGTAGTCAAAGCTTTTTATAGATATCATATTCGGTGGGGTTTGTATATTGGTTTTAGGATAAAAGTTCCTTATATAATTAAGTATTGTTATGATTATTTTGCTTATAAAAATTTTTGTGGTATATTATAGATAAGAAAGTTATTTACATAGGAGAAAATATGAAAAGAAAGAAGTCTTGGACCTATTCGCTACCTTTAACTATTATAGCTGGTGGACTAGGAGTTATTCCGTTAATATTTATGGGCTTTAAAGATATGATGAATCAGGCAGGACCACTAGCAGGGGTTTACTTAGGCATAGCTGGATTTATTTGTGGACTAGGTATTTTAGAGATGATTAGACGCTTTATTTTAGAGTATAAGGAAAACAGACTGTTAAAAAATAGTGGCTCTGCGACCAGACTAAAGGCTATTGTGCTTAGGGAAGATTTAGGTGTTCAAAATACATCTACTGTAGAATTGGGTGTTAAAAATAAAGTATTTATACCTATTAGGTATTCTTATACGGACACAAATGGAAATTTTGTAAGTAAGATATCTGCTAAACTATATACTCCTTTAGAAGAGAGATATTTGAGAGATATAGGTGAATTTGATATCTTAGTTAGTGGTAGAACAACTGTTATAGCAGAGAATTTAGACGAGCAATTAATAGCAGATTTTTATAGTAAAAGATAATAAAAAGAGACTATATTTAGTCTCTTTTTTATATAATACTTGCTTTCTTCATTTTTGAATAAAGTGTATCATTTTTAAATTGGTTGTAATCGTAATTGTTTATTAGGAAATATTCCAATTTATATTTTGTTTGAAAATCATTAAACCTAGGGTTGCTTTGATTTAGATAAAGGATTATTTGGAGTAAATCGTGTCCATTTACGATTTGCCAGAAATCTTTTGGAACATTTAAATTTTCAAAATCTTTTAGCTGTACTTTAAATTGCTCTTTTATATCTAAGATTTTTCTTGTTTTTAGTGTGTCTATTAACCTTGAATATAGTTTAGTTTTATCTAAGGTCATTTTATTTTTCTTATTTTTAAGATTTTTAACTTCTGGTTTGTATTGGTTAACCAAGTAATTAATATATTTTTTAATATTTAAAATATTTCCATCAAAGAAGCGTTCAATATCGTCAATATATATTTTTCGGTATTGTGTCCATCTGTCGCTTAGAAATAGACCATATTTTGCTTGGCTTAATTGATATGCCATATATAGTGCGTGATTCATTGTTTCTCTATCATTGCACATATTTTCTATTTTTGATAACAAAGCGTTGTCACTATTAAGAATTAGTGTTTCTAGGTCGTGGTTGCTACTAGATAAGATTCTATTGAGTCCCATATATTCATCATCAAAATCTTTGTCTACGATTGCGTGAAGGTTAAGTTTCTTTATACATTGTGACAATTCAATGTCGAATAAACTATTTGTTACTAAGCTTATAATTTTTCTTTTGTTTCCGGTATCACCAACCGGCTTTTCACCCTTGAATACATTAACTCTATTTAGAAAGTGGTCAAGGGCTAAAAATTTGGAATTTTGCTCGTTATTTAGTTTTTTAAAAAACTTATAATCGGTTTCACCTTCTAATAATATTAATTTATCCCCATCTATAAAGTCAGTTTTACTTGCATAAGTGAAAATATTAGCCAAAAATATATTTCTAAATTTATTTTCTTCCATAGACCTTTACTTCCCTTTTAGTTATTAAGTCGTAATGGCTATTAATAATGTGTGGAGAGTGTGTTACAATAATAAACTGACAATTATTGAGAGTGGCAATTTCTAGTAAGTAATCTATAATATTTTCTTGCCAATCGATATGTAGAGATATTTCCGGCTCGTCAATTAAGAAAAGGGAAGAGTGGGTAACATTAAAGATGGTTTTATAAAACAATGCAAAGTCGTTTACTTCACCAGAAGATAGACAACCTAAAGGAATTTCCTTATTATCTTGATATATTACAAATCCACGTTTTTTAGAGAATTTAATTGTTTTATTTGTGATACGATTTCTAGAGTCGTATATGGATTTGAAAAGCTCAATTTTGCTTTTAAATTCATTCATTTCACTTTCTTTATCTGTGCAGTATTCATAAAGGTCAAGTATCTCACTTTTTGCCTGTATTAAGAAACTCATTCCATATACAGTATCTATAATTTTGTGAATTGAATAATTTTTTTCTAAACCATTTTGGTCTTTTGTTTTAGAAATTTCTCTTTCGATAAATCTGCTTATAAACATTTGCAAATTTGTATCATTCTCAAATTTTGACTCGATTCGATTGGTTCTTATAAGATTAGCGTTCACTTTTAATGTTCTGCACCATCTCAATTGAGAAATAATATTTTCGTTTGCTTTTTTAATAATGTTTTCTATTTTGTCCTTTCTGGAGTTTGTGTCTTCTGTGTAGGCTTTATTAAATTCATCTAAGAAGTTAACTTCCCTAATCTCATTATTCTGCTTCTGTGTGAAGCGATAGAAATAATTATCAAAATTAGTACTGCTACCAGCTTTTACTAGTATGCCCGAACTTAGAATTTCGTCTATAATAGGTTTAGATGATTTGTATCCAAATGCAGATTTAAAAAAATCTTCTTTTAATTGTGCTCTATTGTCGTTTTGTGCGAGTATAATGTTTTCGTTATTGTGTTGTATGTATTTGTTTGGTAAACGAGAATAAGAAATTGTTGTACCGTCGCTTAGAAGACACTCTACTTCTTGAACAGGAATATTCTTGATTTTTTCGTAGTTTTCTTCAAACGGACTAAGTAAGAAATTTATAAAGTTTAATATTGTTGTTTTTCCACTTCCATTTGGTGCAATTATAATAGAAATATTTTCTTCGTTAATAAAATCAAAGACGTAGTCATACTTACCAAATAGTCCTGTAAACACTACTTTCTCTATTTTGTTTAATGGGGGTTTTTCTATTTGATTGTTTTTAGGGGAAGTTCTTTTGTTTTTTGCTTTCTCAGTTCTTCTCATATATTCACCTCTTGTTATAAGTATAACATTTAATGTTGTGATAATCAATTTTAAATACTACTAACAATGCCTATAAAGACAAAAACCCCAATCAGGGGTTTAATCTTCTCGTGAGAGACCGTATAGGCTAATATTGGACATTTTTCTCTCTGAGTGTACTTTTTATTATTATATATTTTAAATGGGAGACAGTCAAAGAAAATACTCAAGACAAAAAGCAGTTATATTAAGAGTTTGTTTTGTCTAAGGGTGACTTTGTGGTATATTATAGGTAATAGAGAGATTGTTACATAGGAGAAAATATGAGAAGAAGACCGGCTTGGACACAATTACTACCATTTGTACTAGTTGCGGCATTTTTTATGGCAATACCTTTTTTAGTGGGGGTGGAAGAATTTGCTAAAGACAATGTAATGATGAGATATTTTTATTTTTTATTTCTGCTCTTAATTATTGGGCTTTGTTTATTCGAGATGGTAAGGTTAGGACTAGGAGAGAGTAGAGAAAATAGGCTACTCAGTGGCGAAGTAACTGCGACTAGAACTATAGCAACTTTTATATCGTCTAAGATGAAAAGCAAAACACAGGTAAATGGTAAAACGGTTAGGTCTTACCACCATATTAAGTTTGGTTACAAAGATGAATATGGTGTTTATAGAACATACCAGACATTTAAATTATATAGCCCTATAGAAGTGCAGTATCTAATGACTAAGCAAAACTTTGAAGTCTTAGTAAAGGGGAGTGTTGCTGTAATTGTAGAAGACTTAAATGAGTATGCAATACAAGGCTTTTTTAGCGAGAGACGTGCTCAAGGAATTTATGATAATATTGGTGGTCACCACCTAGAGAGCCATAATATTGATGGAAATCTTCCTGTCAATCCAAACGAAGAGAGTGGTAGATATATTAGTGGTGATAATGATAACAATTACCACGACGATGGGAACAATGGTGGCTTTTATTAAGACACGTATACATTTTAATTCTAAACATAAGAGACTACAAAGGTCTCTTTTTTATTTTCTAAAATAAAGGGGCTAAAATAAGTCAAGTATTGACAAATGAAAAATATGTGCTATAATGGGGGCAAGATTATTATGGGGGTTGGGGTTATGAAAAAGGATTCCATAAGTGGTCTTGGGGAGCATTATAGGGGACTAGTTGGTGATATTGCTTATAATGACAAAAATGCAACAATTAAGACAATTGTAAAGGATTACTCATCTAAATTCGGCACACTACAAGCCTGTTTTATGAGTGACAATCATTTAGGCTCTACAGATAGTGATATCGAAGGGCTAATGGAGACACTTAGATATGCTAATTCGCAAGAAAATGCAGTTATCTTTATCTTAGGTGATGCTCTAAATACTGCTATTGTTGGTAGTAAATCTGACGCGTACGAAGATATACTTTCACCACAAGAGCAATTAGATATTTTTTCCGAAGTTCTAAAGATTGCTAAGGGCGACAAAGAAGTTGCTAAGGTTCTCAAGGACTTAAATGATACAGGAAAAATCGTGGTGCTTCATAGTGGTAACCACGAAGATAGAATTAGAAAGAGCGTAGGTATATCTACCACTAAACTCGCTGCAGATATTGCAGGGGTTGGTGATGTTTTTGCGCCTTATTATGCTAGTACAGACCTAGTACTTAGACAACCACTTGCAAAAGATGGAAAGTTCCACTTTGGCGTTGTTTCTCATCACGGAACAGGTATATCTAATATTGACGGAACATTTAGACTACTTAGAACTGTTGATAATGCTAATATGTGTGTTATTGGTCACACTCATCAGCAGTCTATGAAATATGAGAGAATGATAAAAGTTGACCCAGATGGTAAACAAAGATACCACGATGTATTATGTTTAACCCTTCCTTCTAGTGGTGGTGGAACATATGGTGCTGGTATGTCTTTGCCTGACACTGCTAAACAATCTGCAGTTTGGGTGGCTATTAGTTCTCAGCCAAATCCATATG
Organism: Clostridia bacterium; assembly: GCA_045635805.1. GTDB lineage: Bacteria > Bacillota > Clostridia > Christensenellales > UBA1242 > UBA11490. The sequence continues at coordinate 53,145 of JAZTWI010000015.1, read as the reverse complement.
CTGGTAAGATTTCGCCAACAGGTATTGAGTATCCAGACATTATACCTGCTTGTGCGTTCTTTACGCCTACTAATACTATGGATACCAAGATGAAACAAAAGAGACATACTGCAGCCAAGAAAGCAATCGAATTAGGTTGCGAAGAGCAATTAGATGCAGTTAATGCAAAAATAGACGAAGCAGTTGATGCTATAACAGAATTTGAACAATACCTTCGTAGCAAGGTTCAAGGTGCTATTGTTGAGAAGCCTAGGAGAAAGCCTAGTGGATATGAAGCATATCTTCAAGCAAAAGCAGCCGCAGAAGCAGACAAAGGCGAAAGCGAAAAAGGGGGTATGTAAAGTATGGCAGATATTGTAACTAAAATCGCTCAAGGCGAAGTTGATGATAAAATCGATGTAGATTACATTAGAAGAAGTGGTGATTACATTAGAGAGAGAATACTAGATAGTGCAGAAGTAGATATCTCTAGAACTGCACCTAATGTATTTAATTACGCTATGCCTAGAGATAGCATTGGACTAAATGAGATTAGTAATGTAGATATGGGCTATGCTGGAACTAGCGTAGACTTTGCAGGAGAGCATATCTCTAAGAGAAATCCATATCTTAAGGAATTAGAGTACAATGTATCTCTAATGAGAGATAGTGAAAATGCAATAGTTATACTAAATGGTGGATTATTTAGTTATATTCCAAAGACTCAACACGGAAGGCTACTATCTTACCAAGAGCAGATTGCGTACTTCTATTCATTATTTAAAGACCTTGCTGACCAGGGCAAAATTGTTGCTATGGTTAGGGGAACAGAAGAGCATAGAATACTTAAAAATCACCAAATCGACGTGCTAGACGTACTACAAGAAGCATTAGGACTTCAACAGAAAGTTTGTAATGACGCCTTAGTTAATGTAGCACTCGAAGACGATATGGTTGGCAGAGCAAATGTAGGTATTAGAACTATAAATTGGAATAATAGTGCTACAACGGGTGCTTATATCGGTCGTAAGATGGAAGAGAGAGCAACCAAAAGGGGTGGCGCAGATATCTATATTGCTAGAACTACAATGAATTACTTTAAAACAGCAGTTGTAGGCGAGAGTGATGGTACACACATTAGAAAGAAACCTATTTACTTGCTATCTGGTGGCTCATACACTCCATTTAAGGGTGCTATGACAGCGGGTGCTGAGTATAACTCTATAAAAGATGGCGAATTACCACCTAATAGTTTCTGGTACAAGGTTACTGTCGAAGAGAGAGCTCCAGAAATGGAAGGAGATAGACCATATATTGTTAGAGTTAATCCTATTCAATATACAGCACACCAGATTAAATTAAAAGGCACAGATGAATTAGTTGCTGGAATTGAAAACGAAATCGAAGCTAGAACCGATGGATTAGTTCAAGGCTTTGTAGATAGATTCTCTTCTGCTATTGCTTCTCCTAGAGAAGAAGGTAGAAAGAGAATAAGAGAAATCTTAATCAATAACAAGAAAACAGCTGCTACTAATAGTGATATTGCAGCATATATCGCAGCAAAGAAAGGTAAAACAATTACCCCACAAGCCCCTGCACAATTAGAAGACTTGGGTAGCAATGTCCCACTCAAAAAACCTGTAACAATTATCGAAGGTTCTGCATCTGCAGAGATAGACGAGAAAGGTGGTATGTAATAAAAAGGTAGACGTATTGTCTACCTTTTTCTTTTTGAGTGAGAAGGGGTATTTATTTGACCTATAAGATAGTATCTTATATAATTAAAATAGTTGAGGTTAGAAGATTTTATGGAAAGATTTGATATCTATGATGATGAAAGGCATAAGACAGGCAAAAGCCTAGTCAGGGGCGAGAAATGTGGAGTAGGAGAGAATAGACTAGTTATACATATTTGTCTATTTAATTCTAAAGGCGAGATGCTTATTCAGAAGAGAGTGGAAGATAAAAAGGTATATCCAGGTAAATGGGACTTCTCCTGTGGTGGCAATTCTATTTCTGGAGAATATTCAAAGGAGACAGCACATAGAGAGCTCCTAGAAGAATTAGGTGTTGATTATGACTTTACTAACCATAGGCCACACTTAACTATTAATTTCGAAGGTGGCTTTGATGATTACTACTTTATCGAAAAAGATATTGCTATAGAAGATATCGTAATCCAAAAAGAAGAAGTGGCAGAAGTTAAGTGGGCAAGTAAAGAAGAGATAATGGACTTAGTTGCAAAGGACAAATTTATTCCATATGTACCATCATTTATTCCTGCAGTATTTGATATGAGAAAGAAAAGGGGACTCTTTGATTAAAGAGTTCTTTTTTTGTTATTGAATATATATCTACTTTGTGATAAAATATATTACGAATAGGAGACGATATTATGTTTGGAGCGATTATAGGAGACCTAGCAGGTTCAATATATGAGTATTCTCAGATTAAGAAAGTGAGTCCTGTGAAGGTCAATAATATAATAGAAGAAAATAGTTTTTATAGTGATGATACCATACTCACCATGGCTGTGGCTGATGCTATATTGCAAGGTGGAGACTATGGTAAATCTTTGAGAGATTGGGGCAATAGATATTCTGGTTATAAGCCTGAGCATACTCCGTATTTTGAGACATCATTTTCTCCAGGTTTTATGAAATGGGCGAAAGATAAGTATGTGGGTACTAGTTCTGGCAATGGTGCTATGATGAGAGTGTCACCTGTAGGATATCTATTTGATACCATAGAAGAAGTAGAAGAAAATGCAAGACTAGCAACAATTCCATCACACAATACAGAAGACGCAGTTAATGCTGCGACCATGGTGGCTAAAATAATATTTTATGCACGTAATGGCGTGAGCAAGGAAGATATTGTCAGCAAACTAGGGATTACTGTCAAAAAACCCAATATAGAAAAGTTTAATTATACCTGTAGTGATACTATGGATGTGTGCTTGTATTCATTATTTAATTCCACGTCTTTTGAAGATAGTATCGTAAGGGCTATATCATTTGGTGGGGATACAGATACTAATGCTTGTATTGTGGGTAGTATGGCAGAAGCGATGTATGGTGTACCTGAAGAACTTAAAAAGAAAGCTCTAGAGAAGCTTCCACCAGACATGCTGAAGGTAGTGTCTATGTACGAAGAGCGTATGAGAGACAAAGGTATAGAGAAATAATATATATTATATAGAAGAGCCCAGGGCTCTTTTTTTACTTTGGGTATTGAATTTGTGTGACTACTATGCTATAATACTTTTGCGATTAGGGGGATTATATATTATGGGAATTTTTGGTAGAGAAAAAACTATTGAAGAAATCAATGCTCAATATGAAAAAGAGATGGCAAGAGAAAGAGAGAAATATCAAAGAAGAAGACAGAGAGATATCAGGAGAACTATGAGAAGGGCTCATGTTAAACCTGATGCTAGTAGAGAAGAAATTGATAATGCTTTTCTTGCTCATATTATGGATAGAAGGACAGACTTGCAAGAAGCTGCACTTGGTCTTACTGATGAGCAAATAAGAGATAGCAGATTTATGCTAGCTATGTATAGAAATAGACCTGATATGTTATCTTATGCTAGACCTAGAACAGAAGAATTACTAGGTGATGTTGACTTTATGAGACAATACCTTAGTCTAGAGTATGATAGAAGATGTCCAAAAGATAAAAATGGTAAACATCAGAGAAAGTCTTATTTTGATTTACATCTAATGCTTAGTGGTTTTGGTGAGCAGATGAAGAATCCTGCTTTTGTAGAAATGTTAGCAGAAGTATTTCCAGAAGATAATATTATATATACAGTTAAGCGTTGTATGCCTGGCTATACATTATTTGATGATAAGAAAAAAGAAGAAGACATACAAACACTACTTGCTAGTCTTTCTACTGATATGCTATGTGAACAGGCTAGAAGATTTGGTAAAGAAGCTATTAGAGAATTACCTAAGACACTACCAGGTCACAGTGACATAGTAAGTGCTGGTATTGAGTGTGATGGATTTGATTCGTTAGCATTACTAGATATCAAGAAGGTTTTAGAGAATAAAGATTTGATTTTCAAGGCGTATGAGCATTCTAGTGTCAAAGATTTATCTTTTTACTTAAGGAGTACAGTATCTCCACATAGAACACAATACTATATGTGTCACGGAGAGCCACACGATTATAATTATTATGATAGTGACTACGAAGTAGTGCAGAATGCATTACTTGGTGACTTCCAAATTCATATGTTATTTAAGAAAGAAGCAGAGAATAATAGAACTGCTAAATCTCCTAGTAGAGATAAAGCAAATACCCTTGCATTCTGGACTCAGTATTTGGCAAAAAAGAACCCTGAGATGGCAGGAGAGCTAAGCTATCCACCACAGAGTGCTAAAATAGAAGACTTTATGGGTATGTAAGATTTGTTGTTTTGATTTAATAGGACAGCCGGGGTTTGGCTGTCTTTTTGTTTATACTTTTAAAGAAAAATAACTATATAAATTACATTTCACAAAAGGCATAATCTTTGATATAATCTTAGGTATGGAAATATTACTAATATCGATATATATATTATTATTTGGTTCACACAATTCGATACAAAAGGTAGCAATAAAGAAAAGTGGTGACACAGCAGTGCTTGTGTTATATACTACTATTGCCGCCCTTCTAATGCTTATTCATATTCCTTTTGGGGTAGCAGTGCCACTAGAGTTTGTACTACTATTTGCACTAAAGGGTCTAATATTAGCACTCAGTTGGTATGTGACATTAAAAGTTCTTCAGAAGGTTGATTTGTCTATTGTAACTACCACAAATATTCTCTCTGCAGCACTCTCTTTTATAATGGCTGTAGTGATATTTAAGGAAGCGGCTACTCCTACTAAGATTATAGGTTCTATTATAGTTGTCGGAGGAATAGCGCTACTTAACCTTAGTACAAAGAAGGAGAAGGGCAGTGTAAATGCTATTCAATTAATCTTGCTAATATTTACTGCAATAGTATCTGCGACCTGTTCGGTTATTGATAAATATACCACCACTTACTTTACTCCACATCAAGTACAATTTTGGTTTGTTATATTTACAGCATTCTTTGCTTGGATATTATTTGCTATTGAGAGTGGTAAGAAAAAAGAATTTTTAATAAAGAAAAATGACTTTAAAAATATCTGGGTATATTTGCTCGGAATAACTCTAGTTGCAGCAGATTTCTTACTATTCTCTGCCTACAGAGTTCCAGGCAGTCAGATGATAACTATCTCTATGTTATCTAAGATGAGAGCCTTAGTTCCTGTATTTGCAGGTATTATATTCTTCAAAGAAAAGAATATTGCAAAGAAGATTATTTATGCTATCATAGTTATCTTTGGTGCAGTGCTAATATCTTTATAAAAAATAAAACTAGAGCTATGAACTCTAGTTTTTTTATGTATTGAATTTTTGAATAAATATTCTATATTAATTAGCGAAGAATACAGCGCCTACAGCACCAGGTCCAATATGTGTACCGATAGTTGCACCTAGTTTATAAGCAGATACCTTTCCTGCCATATCTCCGTATATTTCGGCATTGCTTTCTGCATATTTATCATAATTTGCATTGTCGTTACCAGAGATAATATTGCAGTATGGCATAGACATATCCACACCACCAGACTCTTTAACTGCTTGGTTAATAAATTGAATTGCCTTTTTAGCGCCAACACATTTACCGATTACTTTTACTTCTCCGTCTACAAGGCTAACCATTGGTTTTAAGTTCATCATACCACCGATAAATGCTGCAGCACCAGATATTCTGCCACCCATTTTTAGATATTTTAGGGTGTCTATCATAGCGATGACTCTTACTTTCTTTTTCTTTTTATCTAGTTCTTCAGCTATTTCTTTAGCACTCTTACCTTCACTCACTAGTCTTAGAGCATATTCTGCAAGTATTCTCATACCAGCTGTTGCATTTAGTGTATCTACTGCATAGGCCTTTCCTTCGAACATCTCAGCTGTAAGTCTTGCGTTATTGTATGTTCCAGAAATCTTAGAAGATAGTGTCAAACAAACTATCTCATCGCCATTGTCAATGTGTTTTTTGAATTCTTCTTCAAATCTATAGCCATTGATTTGTGATGTTTTTGGAAGTTCTGTTGCTGTCTCTAGTTTATTATAAAATTCATCGGCAAAGATTGTCTCTCCGTCCATAAATGTTTCACCACCGAAATTTACTTCGATAGGGAGTACTACTAGACCCATTTTCTTGCCTTCTTCTACTGTGATATCTGATGCGGAATCAATTAAAATTTTAACTGCCATATTATTTATCTCCTTCATAATTTTTACAAATATTTTCTAGGTTTTCGTTAATAAGTGATAAGCATTCATACATTATTTTTCTCTTATCATCAGGAATGCTTCCACCTGCGATTGTTAGTATTGCGTCTATTTTTTCAGTAATTTTATGCGCTATTTCTTCACCTTTGTTAGTAAGATTTAGCACTGCATTGTATTTTTTCTTTTGTGAACTTTGACAAGTAATGTATCCTTCTCCTTCTAGTTGTTCTATTGACCTAGAAATAGTAGCCTTGTCTTCCTGTCCTAGTTCTCCTAGGTCCTTGGCTGTAGTTCCACCCGTCTTATATAAATAATATAGACAGGTAACGTGTGGACTACGTAAATTAAATTCACTCATCTCTTCTGTTTTGATTCTCTTGATATTCCTATTTAGTTTGGTAATCAAAACAGTAAAGTCCCTGTATCTTTCTGTCATTATTTTTATCTCCTGTTGAAAAATCAACAAGTATATGATAGTGCATACTAGTTGAAAAGTCAACTAATTTTCTAAAGATTATAAAAATAAAAAAAGGGAAGCTGAATATCATCTTCCCTTATCATATATTAGGTTTTACATATAATTAAAGTTTAAAGCCTGCACATGGCTCTTCTATACCATCTACAGCGTTATCTAGTTCGATACCCATTACTCTAGCATACTCTGTAAGAATATGTGTAATATCGCTAGGGTCTGGCATACAAGCCTTTTTGTCTACTTCAGGGTCCATAGGTTTAACTTCCCTAGGGTCTACAGGGACAAATTTAGTACTTGCACCATTTGTTCTAATTGTAGCTTCACAAGGAATATATTGGCCATTTACATTGGCATTATATCTAAGAGTAAAGGCTGCTAAGTTGTGAGGTGTAGAAAAGTCTCCAGATGGTTTTACGTCATAGTATTGAGTATTCATTTGACCACTTTCGTTAAGTCCCTTGTATACTAAAAACTCATAGTCGGCAGGTGTGACTCCATCGGCATACTTAGTAGTTTTGGTTAAACCATTAACTTGACCATTTGCGTCCACACTATGAGACCACTCAGTGTGTCTCCAGCCTTCTGGGTAGCAATTGTAACCTTGCTCTAGGTCTACAATGTTTGAAATCATCATACTGTGTCTGTCGAAAATCTCGGCAGCTGCTTTTGTAACTTCTTTGCTTTGGGTTTTTCTTCTTTTAATAAAATCCATGAAACTCATAATCTTATACCCCCTTAATGTTTATTTGATATATTATAGCATAATTAAGCCAAAATTTAAAGGGTTAAAGGGTAATTTGTGGGGCGATTTAAAGGTTTTATGGCTAAAATATAGTGATTTTACCCAAAATCAAGGTATGAAATAATAAAAAATAGACGTTTTTAGGGAATTTTAGAAGATATGTAATTAAAAACTTGTAGGAAAAACAAAAAAGTTATGGTATACTACATACGGACAAAAGAGAGATAAGAGTCTGGTATTATACATATAAATACTAGCACGAAAGGAGAAACTATGAATTTTGATGTAGCAATTATCGGTGCAGGTCCAGCTGGACTATTTACTGCATATGAAGTTATTAAGAAAAATCCAAAAGCGAAAGTTGTACTAATGGACAAAGGAAAGCTTGCTGAAAATAGAAATTGTCCTATGAAGACATCTGGTAAATGTGCTAACTGTGTACCTTGCCAAATTCTATCTGGTTATGGTGGAGCAGGTACTTTTTCTGATGGTAAATTAAACTTTATTCCTAAACTAGGAAAATCAGACTTATTCAAATATATGAGTGAGAGCGAAGCGTATAAATTGATTGATGAGACCGAAGAAATCTTCAATGAATTTGGTATGGATGCAGATGTATATCCTAAGAATACCGAAGAGAGTCAAAGGGTAAGGGAACTAGTTACTCTAAAGGGTGCTAGACTGCTACTTATCAAACAAAAACACTTAGGTTCTGACCACTTGCCTACTTATATCAAAAACTTCACAGATTATTTGAGAGATAATGGCGTAGAAGTACTAGAAGATGCTGATGTATTAGATATCAAAGCAACTGCAGATAGCAATGAGATTATTTATAAATATAAGGGTAAAGAAGCATCACTTACTGCAACATACGCAGTTGTTGCCCCTGGTAGAACAGGTGCTGGTTGGGCTCAAGAATTACTAGATAGATTGTCAATTCCATACAATTCACAAAGCATTGAGATTGGTGTAAGAGTAGAGACCAGAAAGGAAATCTTAAAGAGAATTACTGATGTTATCTACGACCCAACTATCTTTATCAAAACTAAGACTTATGCAGATGAGATTAGAACTTTCTGTACTAATCCAGGTGGCTTTGTAACCAAAGAAAATTACAATGGTTATATCTGTGTAAATGGTCACGCACTAAAAGATGAGAAATCAAATAACTCTAACTTTGCATTTATTAGTAAGGTAAACCTAACAGAGCCTGTAACTAATACTAGAGAATTTGGTGAGTCTATCGCTAGAATTGCAAACGTTCTAGGAGACAAGAAGCCTATTATTCAGTCATTAAGAGACCTAAGAACAGGTAGAAGAAGTGATTGGCATAGAATCAATAAGGGATTCATCGAGCCAACACTAAAGGACTGTGTTGCTGGAGACCTAGCACTCGTAATGCCATATAGAATTATCACTAATATCCTAGAAGGTCTAGAAGAATTAGATAAGATTATGCCGGGTGTTAATAATGACGAGACTCTACTTTATGGTCCAGAAATCAAATTCTTCAGTAACGAAGTAGAGACAGATAATAACTTCAAGGCACTTGAGAAAAACATCTACTTTATCGGAGATGGTGCTGGTAAGTCTGGTAATATCGTTGTTGCTGCAGCTACCGGTCTAGTTGCTGCTAGAGATATTGCTAATAGATTAGCTTAATAACATAACAAAAAGAAAAACGATACTAGAGCAGTATCGTTTTTTGTTTTATAAAATCTCTGGTGTATATAGAATTTTTACAGATATTTCTATACCAGATGATAGAGTATCGCTAAATGATATAGTTCTATCGGGATTCTCTATCTTCTCGTAATTTATAATACCTAGCATATAATTTACAGCGTCAGGTGATATATAGAATTTGTGTTGAGTGGCTTCATATCTAAAGATATGAGTGTCTTTCACTATCTCTATATCTTCTGTAAAGTATGGTATTTCTAGTACTTCTCTATAAGAAGAATTTTCATATAAATCTCTCACAACTAGAAGAAGGCTAATTTTCTTATGCTCTCCGTCTTGAACAGTCGGTGGTGTAACGGTAGTTGTTCCGTGACCACTAAATGCAAGGTTGAAACTACCTGTTAGAGAGTAGTTGTGCTCTATGGTAACTTGGTTTTGGGTTGTCTCTCTACCTAGTTTTATATCCATATCTCCTGTGATTAGAGCTAAGTCATTTTTATCTGCAGTTGTCTCTATTTTGATACTGAAATTAACCTTCTCAATATCACAGGTGGTAAGAATATCGTATATGTCAATTTCTTTGTTTAGCAACTGATTAATAGTAGGGTTTATTTTATCGCAAAGATACTCTACTGTATATGTCTCACTTCTAAAGTATTTGTCTACAATATTATCTACAAAATCTCTAACTTGCTCAAGTGTGATATCTGTAATGGTTTCGTCTGTATCAAATACAAAATTATTAATGATAGATACAGCCGAATAAACAGTGGTTCCCATTATAACATCGGTTGCTATTTTAGCAGACATAACTGTTCCAGAAGAAGATGTCATTAGGTGGTAAGTATTTAGCATATTATAAACAAGTGTATATGTGTCTAAGCCAAATTTTTCGTCGAGATGGGTTAGTACACTTCTAATTCTGGTCTGCTCTTTAACAAAACCTGTAGCGCCTTCGTCATTACCAAATAGGTCGGTAAGGATTTTTTCGAGTGTTATGTCAGGGTATTTCTCAGCAAGGACTTTATCTATAAAAGCTTCTAATGTCTTGTTTTCGCTAGTGTCGGCGTATGTTTCTTTTATGATTCTTTGAATCTTATTTAGCATACTAGTGAGAGATAGATTAATGTCTAGTCCGTAGCCACCATTATTTAGATTTCTGGTAGTTACCCAATTTTTATTAAAAGTAGAGATGTTTTCTATTAGTCCTATAGTAATTGGTTTAATAAATTTTCCTACATTGGCAAGACCACCATCTTTCTCTAAGATATTGTGTAGCATATTATTGTATGTAATATTCCATTTGCTATAAGTGTCGTTTCCTAGTATATCTCTACTATATAATACATTTTCTGATAGGTAATGCTCACTTTCATCATCGATATTTAAATAAAAATCACTGCCATCGGCTTTTAGTGTGAAGTTACCTGTATTATAAGTTTTATTTTCGGTTGCTGTTCCGTTAGTTGTTTTTAGATAATTAGTGTTAGCACTACCATCGACTGTCATAGATAGGTTACTTAAGTCGATAATATCTTCTAGCGTATCTAGAGCAACTGTAAGTGTGGGTGGTGGATTTGGTTTAGGCTCTTCTGGTGGGGTGTCGTCTTTTTTACAGCCAAAAAAACCTAGACAAACAGGTATGAGTAGTATTGCAAGTAATATATTTCTCAATATCTTTTTCATCTTCCATCTCCTTATTTTTTTTATTATATCTCATTTTAGTTTATATTCAAAATAATTTTTTAATACATATTATGTATTAACTCTTAAATTAATATGTGGGACAAATACACGAGTTGCCTTTAGAAAGAATTATTACAAAAAAGAAAAACACCACATTTCTGTGGTGTTTGTATTATTCTGTAGTAGTATCTACTTCTTCAAACATTTCTTTTTCTAGAGATTGTTCTTTTAGGGCTTCTTCCTTTGTGGCTTCTTCCTTCTCTATCTCTAGTTTTTCCTTTTGTGTTTCTAGCTTTTCTTTTTCTGTTTCTAATTTTTCTTTTGCTTTGGCTAATTTCTCTTTTTCTTTCTCAAGTTTTTCTTTCTCTTTAGCTAGTTCTTTAGCGATTCTTTCTTTTTCTTTTTCTTCTTCTTTCTTCTTCTGAATCTCTAAATTTGCGATAACTTCTAGTGGAAGCATCTCGTCATTTTCACCAACTGCGTGACCATCGACAATTTTAACTTTTTGCTTTTTCTTTCTTAAGTCGCTTCTCTCTTTATAGAAGTTGTCACCGTCTTGAGACTGGAAGTATACACCAACGATTTTCTTGAGTTTGCTCTGTAATAGGCTATATGCTGCTCTTTTTCTAGCACCACCAACGATTTTTTCGGTATTGTTTGATTCGATAAATACGTTGTATGCTCTAATTCTACCAGCATTATCTATGATTGTGATACCGTCAAAGTCTAGCATTGTTGTGAATACGTCTGCATAACTTCTGAGCACGTTTTCGTCAAACTTATTGCTTCTCATAAAGAGTTTAGCAAATTCAATTGGCTCTTTTAACCAAGTTCCGTCTGCTAGGAAGCCTGTTCTGTCTTTAAACTCTTTGTCTACAACTAGACATATAGTTCCGTGCAAGTCTTTTAAGCATCTTTGGAAGGTGTTGAAAAGTAGGTTTCTAATATCTTGAAGTTTCCTAGGAGTTGTTTTAATTTTTGAAACACACGCTTCAACGAAGTCGTAGATTTCATTTTCCCAATTATATTCGCTACCACTATTTAAGTTGAAGCAAATAGAAACGGTATTACCCCTAGCGCCTTTTAATTTACATACGCCACCACCGACAACTGATAAGATTACTAGGTTTGCTTTCTTAGCAATTGCTTCCATAGTTTCTTTGCGTGTAATTGTCTGTATTAGGGACATCTCTTTGATACTAGTAAGGCCTTTGATGATGCCATACTCGACACCTGCATCTGTAAAGCACATATAGATATTCCAGCTACTCTTACAGAAAACCATTAGGGCTTTGATATGAGCCTTGAAGTTGGCTGTGTTTGCATCTTCGTAGAAAATAATTTTCTTAGAGCCAGGAACTGCTTTTACAATAGTATTGATGCTACTAGTGATGATAATAGTGGGTCTAATCTTTTGACCTTCTTCTTCGTAATTAACCCATTTGTAAAAATTACTGATGAATAAGTCAATGTCTGCTACGTGCATAGTAGGGAACTCTATAGAGAATAACTCTAATACATTTTTTCTCGCGTCTTCAAAAAATATTCTTCTTTCCATATCGTCCCTTCCTTTATCATTTGTATATAATTATACTTTTAATGGTATATTAATTCATTTTTCACAATGATTATAACACAAAAAAATAATAAATCAATGTTTTATCTGCACTTTTTACCTAAAATACTATATTTTTTCACAATTTACATAACTTTTTTGACAATGTATCTGTCATTTATTGCACTTAGTAGTGGTGGATAGTCATTATTGATAGTCCAGATACTGATACCTGCAAGTCCGTATGTATCCACTAGTTCTAGTTTGGATTTGTAACTTCTAGCATCGTCAAACCACACTATATGTTCTCTTCCATTTGCATCTCTATACTCGTAATATGGTGTTTGAGATTTTTCATCAAATCTAATATTAACGCCATAACTAATAGCTCGGTTTAGTGTAGTGGTGTTTGATATGGCTTCGGCAGAACTTCCAGGTGTGTATGGTAGAGTCCAATCGTATGCGTAATTAGGTAGTCCCATTAATATCTTATTTGCAGGTATTCTAGTTACAGCATATTTGAGTACAGCCGACATTTCATTTTTAGGACTCACAGCCATAGGTTCTCCATACATATATCCCCACTCATAGGTCATAATGATTACTCTGTCTGCTATCTCTCCTATGCTCCTATAATCGTGTGCTTCGTAGAGTATGCCAGATTGCTCGTCTCTATACTTAGGTGCAACTGCTACAGTTAATATATATTCTGGGTTGATGGCCTTCATTTGAGTATTTAAATTACGTAAAAATTCATTATATTTTTCTCTGTCTTGTGGGTAGATATATTCAAAGTCTATGTTAATACCTGCATATCTTTTGGCAGTAAGTATAGAGATAATGTCAGTAATTACTCTATTCTGAATTTCTGTACTATTTAAAATACTGCTTGTAATATCGCTATTAAAACCACCCGTTTCGGCAATGTTTGTTACTACCATTAGTGGTGTGACACTGCTCTCAAGAGCTTTATTTATTAGACTCTCTTCATATAGATTACTGAGTCTTCCTTCGCTATTTACTTGATAACTAAAGATGCTTAAGTATGTAAGGTATGGCAGTGTGCGAGTAAGAGTAGTGTCGCTTATATTTGCTATGGCATAGCCATTGACTTCGATTTCTCTTCTATTATCTGGAATATTGATAGTGTCTCCAATATTAATTAGATTTGGGTTCTGAATTTGTGGGTTGGCTTGTATAAGGCTCTGCAAGGGAATAGAGTAACGCATAGCTATCTTATACATAGTATCTCCTGCTTTTACTCTATAAGTAGAACTTATGTTTCTAGGTATTATTAAGTTCTGTCCTATGATAATACTATCTGGATTTTCTAGTCCATTAGCTACAACTATATCATTAATTGTGCTCCCATACATTGCTGCTATTTTATATAGAGTGTCTCCACTTTTTACGGTATATATCATTTCTCTCTCCTTTGATAAATTCTCTATATATTTGTATGCTAGGGTGGTTGATTTGGTTCATATGAGTAACAAAAAAGAGAACCGAATATGGTTCTCCTTTTTTTATATTTATTAATTATTGTGCTACGCTATCTAAGTATTTTTTAACTTCTAATAGGGCGTAATATCTATGTGATACTGAGTTCTTTTCTTCGGCACTTGCTTCACCGAAAGTTTTATTTAAGTCTTTAGATAGGAATAAGCAATCGTAACCGAAGCTATCATCGCCCACCTTTTCTCTTGTGATTGTTCCAAAGGTTTTACCTACAACGGTATGTGTATCTCCGTTTGGTAGTGAGATTGCGATACAGCAATAGAAATGTGCATCTCTATTATCTATATCTTTCATTTCTTTTAGAAGCAACTGTCTATTGCCTTCATCACCGAGACCACTGTATCTAGCAGAGTATATTCCAGGTGCACCGCTTAAGGCGTCTACACTGAGTCCGCTATCATCTGCGATGATGATATAGTTTTCTTTGTCTGTACCCTTTACATAGTCTCTAATAGTATTTGCTTTTATAAGTGCATTTTCTTTAAAAGTATTACCATCTTCTACGATATCGTCGTGAAAGTCTATATCATTAAGGGTTAGAAGATTGTACTCGTCTAGAATTACTTTTATTTCTTCTAATTTGTGTTTGTTATTTGATGCAACAATAATATTTTTCATATGTGCTATTATTTCCTTTTTAGGTCATTAAACGCTGTTACTGCAGCGATAGAACCATCGGCAACAGCAGTAGCAATTTGTCTAAGTGGAGTAGTTCTAATATCTCCTACAGCATATACTCTGTCTAGACTTGTTCTCATATATGTATCGGTAACAATGTAGCCAGAGAAGTCTTTCTCGATTTGAGCATCGATAATATCGGTGTCGGCACCCCTACCAATGCATACAAAGATGCCATCAACAGGGAGTTCCTTGATTTCTCCTGTAGGTATGTGTTCTACACAGAATTTTTCAACTTTTTCTTCTCCCACAATGCTATGTGGTTTGCTGTCTAATACCAATTCAATATTTCCGTTATTTGCTATAGCAGAGTGTAGGTCACTAACAACCTTAGCATCTGCACGGAATTCTTGTCTACGGTGTACAATATATACTTTTTTGCACTTCTCGGCTAGATACATAGCGTCTTCTATAGCAGAATTACCACCACCAACGATAGCAACGACTTTGTCTGCGAAAGAGTCTCTGTCTTTAAGTGTTGTATAGCTAAGGCCCTTTTTAAGGTAAAATTGCTCTTTTTCTACGCCAAGTTTTCTAACCTGTGTACCGATACCAATAATCACGGCCTTTGCTTTGTAGCAATTGCTGTGTGTGTATACTAGTTTAATGTCACCTGAAAGTTCGGTTTTAATGATTTCTTCTTTTACTATCTTGGTAGCTGTGGTCTCTAAATGCTTATGCATTTTCTCAGATAAATCTTCGCCTGTAATGCTCTCAAAACCTAGGTAATTGATAACTAGGCTAGTGGTGGCAATTTGCCCACCAAATGTCTCTTTTTCGATAAGAAGGGTGTCTAGTTTCATCTGGCTAGCGTACACTCCTGCACTCATACTAGCAGGACCACCACCAAGTATAATTAAATCGTAAATTTTTTCTTCCATAATCTTCTCTTTTTTCTTTTAGAAAAGTCCACTTATTTTACCATTGCTGGTAATCTTCATTCCTGTCGCTGCAGGTTTCTTGCTAAGGCCTGGCATTAGCATCATGTCTCCTGCAAGGGCAACTAGGAATCCTGCACCATTTCTAATTTCAATATCTCTAATTGTTACAGTAAAGCCCTTAGGTGCGCCGATTAATTTAGCATTGTCACTGAGTGAATATTGTGTCTTTGCAATAACCACAGGGTAGTGGCTAAGTTTAAGTTTTTCTATAGTCCTGATTGCTTCTTTTGCTGGTTCTAATAGCTCTACACCATCGGCACCATATACATTTTTAGCAATATCAGTGATTTTCTTCTCAACGGAGTCTTCTAGGTTATAACTATAACTAAATTTAGAATTATCTTCTTCACACGCAGCCATAACTTTTTGAGCTAAGTCAGTAGCACCTTCTCCGCCTAGAGCCCATGCGTCATTAATTGCGTATTTAACATTTAGTTCTTTTAGTTTGTTAAGCACCAACTCTACTTCTTTTGGGCTATCGCTAGTGTATTTATTAAGGGTTACTACTAGTGGTAATTTGTAGACATTTTTAATAATTTCGATATGTCTGAGTAGGTTTCCCATACCTTCTGTAAGGGCAGGTAAATTCTCTTCTTTTAGATTGTTTTTATCCACACCACCGTGAAGTTTTAGGGCTTGGATAGTGGCAACCAATACCACAGCGTTTGGTTTAAATTCGGCAACTCTACACTTTAGGTCTAGGAACTTCTCGGCACCTAAATCTGCACCAAATCCTGCTTCAGTAATGGTGTATTTAGCAAGACCCATACTAAGCTTTGTTGCAGTGATACTATTACAGCCGTGAGCGATATTTGCAAAAGGACCTAAGTGAACAAGTGCTGGTGTTCCTTCTAGTGTTTGTACTAGGTTAGGGTACAAGGCTTGTTCTAGTAGTATTGCCATAGCGTCTTGTGCTTGTAAGTCTTTTGCATATATTGGCTTACCTTTCTTGCTAACTGCAACTAAAATATTGCCTAGTCTGGTCTTTAGGTCGGCTAGGTTTTTAGATAAACACATAATAGCCATTATCTCACTAGCAGCAGTGATAGTGAAACTATCTTGTCTAGGAGTCTCTATCTTGGTTTGACCAACAGTTACCGACCTAAGCGCTCTATCGTTTAGGTCTAGGCATCTATGGAAAAGGATTTTTTCTTCGTCAATATTTAAATCATTGCCTTGGAAAATATGATTGTCTATCATAGAGCAAAGCAAGTTGTTTGCAGATGTGATTGCGTGGAAATCGCCCGTAAAGTGAAGGTTGATATCAGCCATAGGAATTACCTGGCTGTGACCACCACCCGTAGCTCCACCTTTGATACCGAATACAGGACCAAGAGATGGCTCTCTTAGTGCTAGACATACAGACTCACCTAATTTATTAAGGGCGTCTGCAATACCGATAGAAACAGTTGTCTTACCGATACCTGCACTAGTTGGGTTAATAGCAGTAACTAGGACAAGTTTACTATCTTCTCTAGGTTTTGTTACCTTCTTAGTAACCTTGGCTTTTGTGTCTCCGTATAGGAAAATATCTCTAGCCTTTAGTCCTAATTTTTTCGCTATATTCTTGATTTTTTCTGGTTTAACTGAATTTGCAATTTCGATATCTGTCATGGGTGTTTCTCCTTATGGTTTTTTATGTTCCTGGTGTTGTGTTTGTATCATAAATTACAGAGAATGCTTCTGTAAATACCCTTCTACTATTGCCAATAGTTAGTGGCTTTGGTGTACCAATGTCGCTCCAAACAACATCTGTATCTCTACCTGTCGTATTTCCTTGGTATGGTTGGTCTAAGTCTTCTTCTTCATAAGGAAGGAAGGCTTGCAAAGCGTGGAATACGATGGTGAATTTGATATCACAATCGGCGTGTTCATTTACAAAACCAAGACCAGATAGTGTTACTACTGCATCGTTTAAGAATCCTACTGCTACATTTTCTTCTATTCCACCAACTTCGACTAGATTGTATTTGCCAACATCTGCCTGTGTTGCTTGGTCAGATAAAATGTAATAGAAGTAGTTTTCTTCTAGTTTTTCTGTGTTTTGATAATCAAATACCCATTTACCTGTGCCATCGTCAGAACTCTGAGCTTTGGCTTGAAGCTGTGGCCATAAGTTATCATATAAACTCTTTGCTATCTGTATATCTTCGGCTGTGGCATCAGCACTAGGGTATTTGGTGCCCCTAGGGGTGGTGACTTCCATTAGTACCTTTGCTCTAAGTATACAGCCAGTCGTATATATCTCCACAGTCTCATTATTGTATTTTTCTTTCTCCCACTTAGCTCCTTGAATAACAGCTTTTGCTTCAAACTTGATATTCATACCAGGGTAGAGTTTATCCCACTTAGGTGGTAACTCTATTACCATTTGATTGGCACCACTGGTGTTTTTAACACCAGAGTCGTCAGAGAAGTATATATAAACCGGACCGCCCATATATAAAATCTCAGTACTCCAGGTACTACCTGAGAACCAAGAAAGAGTAGAGGCAGTTAAAATCGCTGTCACTATAAAGACTGCTATGTAGCAGGTGATTATTATAAAAAACTTCTTTCTGTTTTTTGTTATTTTCTTCTTCTTTTTACTCACATTTATATAATATAATTTATACCCATTTTTGTCAAACAACATAAATGAATATTTGTAAATAGATTTGGGTGTGTTTTTGTTTAGACAAAATTCTCTAAAGCGCATTTGCTGGGGTGAGAGAAGGTATTGTTTGGTGCAGGGGCAAAAGCCCTTTACAAATAATTAAATATATGATAAAATAGTTTTGTATTTTTAAAGTACAAAAGGAGAGAAATTTTTTAAAAATGGAAACAGTGCCGACTGGACAGTTGTGTGCGATTAGCCTAGGTGGAGTGAACATTTGGTTATACGTAGTAGCAGTACTACTTGTAATGGGTTCAGCTTACTTCTCTGCTAGTGAAATGGCATTTACAGCTGTTAATCAAATTAGGCTAAGAAGTTTAGCCGACAACAAAGTAAAAGGTGCTAGAAAGGCTATATATATAACCGAGCACTACGACAAAACATTGTCAACAATTCTTATAGGTAACAACCTAGTAAATATTGCGTTAACTACAATATGTGCTTATGTATTCAGTACGCTAATTGTCGACCCAACACTTGCTAATGTGTTGAATACCGTTATTATGACAATTATCATTTTAATATTTGGTGAGATACTACCTAAGTCTATGGTAAAAGTAGAGCCATTATCATTTGCTCTAAAGACTAGTGGAATTATGGTTGTAATCGTTAAAATCTTGACTCCAATATCTTGGGTGTTCCTAAAATTACAACAATTTGCAACTAGGAAAGCTAAAGAGACTAATAGCGACCCGGCAGTCACCGAAGAAGAATTAGAGAGTATCATTGATACTATGGAAGAAGAAGGTGTAATTGATAAATCTGACGCAGAAATTATGCAAGGTGTACTTGATTTAGCAGATAGAACTGCTTATGACATTATGACACCAAGGGTAGACGTTTCTGCCATTAGCTATGCAGATTCTGTCAAAAACGTACAAGATAAGTTTATGGACACAATGTTCTCTAGACTGCCTGTATATGAAGACACAATCGATAGAATTATAGGTATACTTAATCAAAAAGACTTCTTCAAGGCTATGCTATCTGGAGAGAAAGTATTTATCAAGAAGATAATGACTGAGCCACTATACATCAATGAAAATATGAAAGCAGACGATGTTATTAGGCTAATGCAAAAGAATAAAAAGCATATGGCTGTAGTTCTTGATGAGCATGGTGGTACTAGTGGTATCGTTTGTATGGAAGACGCGATAGAAGAAGTTGTAGGTGAGATATATGACGAACACGATGATATTGAACCTGCAGATGTTCTTAATAAGAAAAATGACAATGAGTTTGTTGTAGACTCAGAGATGGAATTACAAGACTTATTTGATATGCTTGAGATAGAGCATTTACCAGAGTCAGACTATACTTCTGTTGGTGGATTCTTATTCGGTCTTAGTGAAGAACTTCCTGTACAAGACAAGGTGATTATGTATAAGACTATTGATGAGAGAATTGTCGATGGTTTATATGTATCTATTCCTGTTGAGTTACACTTTACACTTTCAAAAGTTGAAGACAATAGAATCAAAGAAGTTACAGTTAA
The DNA here is from genome assembly GCA_045635805.1 of Clostridia bacterium. Lineage (GTDB taxonomy): Bacteria > Bacillota > Clostridia > Christensenellales > UBA1242 > UBA11490. The sequence goes on along the minus strand of JAZTWI010000015.1, from coordinate 33,407 downwards.
GGTAATTGATTTAGGTGACGATACTGTCGCTGTAGCAAAAGATAGTTTTGCAGATAACAAAGAATAATTAAGAGAGCTTCGGCTCTCTTTTTCTTTTATGATAGGCTATAAGTGCGTGTGGATTTAATTATAAAAAATAATTTTTTTTATAAAAAGTACTTTTCAAGTGTCAATAGTTGTGCTAAAATTACTCAGTAAAAATTTTTAGCCGATGGTTTTATGTGTAAACCATTTTTTATTGTCTATAGACATTTGGCTAGTTTGAATTAGGAGAAAAAGATGAAAGGAATTAGAAATGTTGCGATTATCGCTCACGTAGACCACGGTAAGACTAGTTTAGTAAACGAGCTTCTTAAGTCTGGTGGCGTATTTAGAGATAATCAAGTAGTAGAAGATAGAGTAATGGATAGTAATGCTCTTGAGAAAGAAAGGGGTATCACAATCCTTAGTAAAAATACAGCAGTGCTATATGATGACATCAAGATTAATGTCGTTGACACTCCAGGACACGCAGACTTCGGTGGAGAAGTTGAGAGAGTTTTAAAGATGGTTGATGGTGTAATCTTAGTAGTTGATGCTTTTGAAGGTCCAATGCCACAGACTAGGTTTGTTCTTCAAAAGGCGCTTGAGCTTAATCATAAGGTTATTGTTGTTGTTAATAAGATTGACAAATCAGAAGCTAGACCTAAGGAAGTTATTGATGAAGTTCTAGAATTATTCTTAGAGTTAAATGCAAATGATGAGCAATTAGAGTCTCCATTTATATTTGCTTCTTGTAGACAGGGAATTGCTAGTACTGACCCAGATAAACTTGGTACAGATATGAAGCCACTCTTTGAGACAATCGTTAATTATATCCCATCTCCAAACATTGATAGAAATGCACCTTTCCAGATGCTAGTTAGTTCTAGTGAGCATAATGATTACCTAGGCAAACTTTCTATCGGTAAAGTAGAAAGGGGTGTTATTAAGGTAAACGAAAATGTTGACGTGTGCAATTACTATGGCGAAACTAAAGCAAAACCATTTAAGGTAGTTAATATTTTTGCTTTCGAAGGCTTAAAGAGAGTTCCTATCGAAGAAGCAGTTGCAGGAGATATAGTTTGTCTTGCTGGTAGTCCAGATGTAACTATTGGAGATACAATATGTGCTAAGGGTGCAAGTGAAGCAATACCTTTTGTTAAGATTAGTGAGCCTTCTGTTCAAATGACTTTCTCTGTAAATAATAGTCCATTTGCTGGTAAAGAAGGTAAGTTCTGTACCAGTAGACACTTAAGAGATAGATTAATGAAGGAAGCTGTAAAAGACTTAAGTCTAAAAGTTTACGATACAGAAAGTGCAGATAGTTTCACAGTTCTTGGTAGGGGTGAGATGCATATCTCTATTCTTATTGAGAATATGAGAAGAGACGGATACGAATTCCAAGTATCTATGCCACAGGTGTTATATAAAGAAATTGATGGTGTTAAATGTGAGCCTATAGATAGATTTGTGGCAGACGTTCCGGAAGACTCTGTCGGTAATGTTATGAGCGAACTTGGAACTAGAAAAGGTGAACTAGTTTCTATGTCTACACACGGTACTAGAACTAGACTAGAATTCCTTATTCCATCAAGGGGATTATTTGGCTATAAATCACAGTTTTTAACAGATACCAAGGGTGAAGGTATTATGTCTTCTGTCTTTGAAAAATATGACGTATTTAAGGGTAATATTGAGAGAAGAAATTTTGGTGCTCTTATTGCTTATGAAAATGGCGAAGCGTGTCAGTATGGACTATTCAATTCTCAAGAAAGGGGTAGAATGTTAATCGGCACAGGAGCACAAGTTTATGGTGGTATGATTGTTGGTATGAACCCAAAGGGACTAGATATTGTAGTCAATGTTTGTAAGAAAAAACAATTAACAAATATGCGTTCATCTGCTAGTGACGATGCTCTAAGGTTAGAGCCACACAAAATCATGACTCTAGAAGAGTGTCTAGAATTCCTAGATGATGACGAGCTTCTAGAAGTTACTCCTAAGTCCCTAAGGCTAAGAAAAATCGTTCTTGACCACGTTACTAGGGGCAGAATGGACTTTAGAAAAAAGAACAATATTGAGTAGTAAAATCTCACTAAAATACGCAAAATAAAGCACGCGAAAAGGCGTGCTTTTTTCTTTGTAAAAATTCGTTAATTTTTAAATTTTAAAACATAACAAGTTATGTTTTAATTTTTTTATTTTACATATCAAAGTATTCTCTAATTTAATAAATAAATATCTTTTGAATAAACTAAATTTGTAGGTATAATAAATCGCCAAAAGTACAGCAAAATTTTAGATTTTTCGACAGGAAAATTTATTTAGTTTTACTTTTCGATAGTTGGTCAAAAAGATTGACTAAAAGTGTTGTTTAAATATATAATATTACTAGAGATTTTATATTATTAAGTATTTGCTATTTTTATACCCTAAATTATCGCTAGGGTGGCAGGTGCTGAAGGGTAAAATTTTAAAGCAAAAAATACAAGTGAAACAATGGGAGAAAATAAAAATGAGCGAAGTAAGAGAAGTTAGTACAGAGAGACAAAATTTACTTATCAAGACTGTCGTGATTGTTGTGTTGTTGTTATTATCGCTTCTAGCAACAATTCTTTATGTGTATGCATATCCAAAGACAAATATCACGATGTACGATGGCGATGTGATTCTAAAGGAGTATTCGGTTAAGAAACACTCCACGCTGGGTAATGTGGCTGGGTATCAGAAACTCGGTTATACCTTTAGAGAGTGGACTTACGACTACGATGGTTTACACGCTATAGAGCCGGATAGGGAGCTTGTAGAAGACGAACTTGACCTATACGCTCAGTATACCGTTAATACATATACCGTTACATTCCACGTTATGGTACAGGACCCTGTTACAGGACTATGGAGTCCTAGTGATTCTGTACTAGGTTGTGAGCCTAAACAGGTAGACTTTAATAGCCTATTTAGACTTCCTACAGGTAGGGGTGCTAATGGTGAATTATTACCAGAGTTTACAGCAGTAAAAGGACATACCTTCAAGGGTTGGTCTACAGAGAATATTACAGATGCCAACGAATCAACAGCAGTAGTATGGCTACCAGGCAGTGAGCAAAGACTCAGTACTGCTGGTAACCTAGACGTTTATGCTTACTTCCAGGCTAATAAATACTCTGTACAACTATACTCAGGTATTGAATACTTCAGTCAGTATAATAGTATGGCAGATAGTACCGTACTTGACCCTGTGACTGATACTTCTATTACACCTGCAAAAAACGCAAATGGTGAGTTTATTATTAGAAATAATAGACTTTCAGGCAATACTTCACTTGTTAGATATACAAATAAAATTTCTACTGCTATCGAAGGCATTACTCCAACCCTAGAAGCAGCAGATACATTTAATGATGCAGATGGCAGCTACAGTGAATATTCATTTAAGGGCTGGTATCTAGACTATGATTTAACTAAATCAGTAGCAGACTACGATATGACTGTTGCTGTAGACAACAATGATGTCCCATACTTAGTTATGAAAGACTCTTCTGGTCAAGAAGTTGGTGACCCAATTCCTTCTTACCAAGACCCAGAAGATGGTGTTTACAAATTCCGTCTTTACTCTAAGTGGGAGAGAAATTCTTATAAACTTCATTTCAATAAGAGAATGAATGGTTCTAGTGGATATATTCCTAGTATCCCTGTTTACAAATTTGATGACACTTATGGCAAATATTACACAACATCTGTATTTGATGCAGATAGTAGAAAAAATGGAAATTACTACAATACTTTAGATTTATCTAACCCATATATCACAACAGAAGACTTCAAGGCTAGTCTTAAAAACTTTAGATTCACAGGCTGGACAACAGCACCTAATGCTGACGAAGAAGAAGGCAATGTTTGGTATAATGCTTGGGCACAAGATGCTAGCAACTATAGTATCAATCTAACCAAAGTAAATAACAACGAGTGGGCAGGTAAGGGTACATATAGATTTGTTGATACTACATATGTACACACAGTTAGTGGTGACGTAACATTATATGCACAATGGTCACAATTAACATACTTAACATTACTTGACGCATTAAATAGTGTTAGAAAGGTAAAAATCGAAGCTATTGCTGGTGAAAAACTAGCGCTTCCAGAAGCCGATGTTGTATTAAATACACTAGGCTGGTCTAAACAATACAACTCATTTGATGGTTGGACAACTAGACCAAACTATGCTTCAGCTAAAACATATGCTGCAGGCTACGAATACGAGATGGCAGATAGAGCATTATCTCTATATGTTAATTGGAAAAAAGATACATATACTGTTGATTTCTTCCATAATGACGGAACTGAGAATAAAAACTCTTATTCTGTTGCAGGTGGAGCAAACGTTGTAGTTCCTTCTGCTCCTAATAGACCAGGATATATTTTCGAAGGTTGGACTAGAACACAATACCCTGTAGATACTAAGCTTAGCGAGATTCAAGCGGCAGAGACTATCTACAAAAATGCTGCAGGTTCTAAGTTTACATCTGTATCTGTTGTAGGCGATGCTTCTTACTATGCAGTATGGACAACAGACTACATTGTAACATTTGATAAAAACTCAGGTACAGGTACAGTTCCTGCTACAGTAAAATATAGTACAAACCCATCAAGTTCTAACTTAAAAATGTCTGTTACTCTAACAGGTGCTAACCTTAAAAAGAATGGCTATAACCTACTAGGTTGGGCATTTGCTGATGCTAATGGTACTTTGGTTTACGATTTAGAAACCGGAGAAGGCATCTATGAGACAGGAACAACAATCGAATTTGACTTTACTACAGCTAAAGAAACCGAGACAGGTAAATATAACCTATATGGTAAAACAGAGAAAAAAGACTTCTACCTAACAGCTTCAGAAGATGGTGGTGTTAGAAATGTTGTAACTCTATATGCTGTATGGAGCCCAATGCAAATCCCTATTACACTTGTAGACAAGCAAACAAATAACTCTTTAGTTGTTTCTGCTAACTTCGGTGAAGACTTTGACTTAAGTCCATACAACTCAAATCCATTATTCAATAAAATTGACTTAGGACTCCAACTAACAGGTTGGGGAAATAAATCTGGTGCTAAATTATATGATGCAGATGGTGATGGAGCTATCATTCCTGCTAACTTAATTGAGCCAAACAAAGCATTTGTTTTCTATGCTATTTATGAAGAAACTATCATTAGAATTGATTATAAACTAACTAGATATGATGGTAGTGTTGCTTCTCTATACGAGATGTCTGCTGGTGGCGGAACTCATGGTACTGTAAAATTTGGTGAGTCTTTCTATGTTCCTAGACCAGAACCAACATACGCAGACTATGGTAATTCTGCATATATCTTCAATGGATGGTACTATCTACAGAATAATGAGAAGGTTGCCCTAAACAACGGTGACCCAATCATTCATCACGATAATGGTGTGCTTACTATTTGGGCTGACTTCATTATTCAAACCTATGTGGTAAACTTCGATATTATTTCACCTTTATCAGGAACAACTCTTGGTTCTGTTCAAAAGGTAGTTAACAAGGGTGACTCATCTGCGCTTATCTATGCAGAAGTTGTTGCTGCTATTAGAGATATCTTATCAACTGCTCTAGATACTACATCTGAGATGAAAGCATACACTCTAAGGGGCGTAACTTATTCATACGAAAACGAAACAGTAACATTTAGTGAGGCAATTACTTGGAACGAAAGTACATTTAAAGATGTTTCTCAAACAGGTAATAACATAAGATTTAGAAGCTCTTGGGCTGCTAACCGTGTAGAATTCGTGTATGAGACTGATGATGGATTACAGACTATTACAGGTAAACACGCTAACTATAAGTTTAACGATACTAAGGAATTAATCCTTCTTACACACGAACAGGCAGTAACTGCTGGATTTACTCTAACTAGTGGTCTAAGAATTAGACAATGGAAAATCGGTAGTGGAGAGACTGCTCTTACTCTAGCAACAGGTGTAAAACTTGTAGGTCTAGTTGCACAAGGCGCTAGATTCAGTAGCGTGGCTGGACTATCTCAATTTATGACTTGGGAAGTAGATGCAGATGCTTCAAGTGACGACACTATCTATGGTGACGTTTATGTAGGAACAGTTAAAATCGTTGCTAAAACAACACAAATCTTTACATTATCTTTCTATAAGTTCAATGGAACAGAAGCAGAACTAGTTGGAACTCCTATCCAAGTAGAATATATGGCAGCTAGTCCATATGTTACTCTACTTGATAAGAGTACAGTAGTTGGTTCTTCTGAATTAGTATTCAATGGTTGGAGATTAAACTCTAATACTGGTAGACTATATTCTCCAGGCGAGAACTTTGAATTAGACCCAGACGCATATCCTTCATATGCAATATCTTTCTATGCTGATATGTCATTTATTGTTAGATATACAAGTGAAGGTGTTACATTTGCAGGTGGTGGCAATATGTTTGAGTCTAAATATAACTGCTTTGATGGTGGTTATATTCAGTCAATCACAATTACTAGACTTCCTGCTATGACACTAGGTGCTGGATATACTAGACTATTCGTAATCTACGGAGAAGATAGTTATGAAGCAACTTTAGGCCAAGATGGTAGCTGGTCAGTTACAGGTCTTAGACTTGATTACACAGGTAATACTCACGAATTAAGAGTTGTTGGTGCTTATGATGTTACTATCACATACACTGTAGACACTACTCAAGGCGAAGCAATCTCTGGTATTGCTAGTGGTGCAGTTAGTGAGACATTTATCGTAATCGCTAGTGGTGAGTCTTTAACTCCTATGAAGATTACTGCAGTTGCTACTAAGGCTGCTTGTGACTTCTTAGGTTGGGCTATTGATGGCGATGACACTCTATACCAATTTGAAGAAATCGTAGACTTTACCGAAGATACTACTTTAGTTGCTAGATTTGGTGAGCCAAATCCTAACTCTATAAACGTTAGTATCGTATATGTTTACGAAGAAAAAACAGCTGAGCAATTAAATAATGGTGAAGTAGAAATTACTGCAACTGCTCAAGCAAAAAATGGTCAAAAATATCAGTTACTAGGTAGTGCAGAATTACCTAGCTTCAATAGACAAAATTACACTATTAAGGGCTGGACTCATAATGGTGATGAATATATCCTAAGTGATGCAGCAACTAACTACTTTGACATTCCAACAATCGTAGAAGAAGGTCAAGTATTTAGATTTGTAGCTATTTGGGAAGCTGAGTATACAGTTAAATTTGATATGGCTTATAGCGATGTAGATAAGACTATTGCTGATGTTAAATTGACAGCAGGTAAGGTGCTTGACTTAGATGCTGATAAGACTCCTAGCCTAAATTCTACTACTGCTACAGTATTTAAGCATTGGAGACTAGGTTACTATACTGTGGATAACCTAAATAGAAGGACATTTACTCCACTTACAAATCCTAGTGGTGAAGAAATTATCCTAAACGAGAAAGACTCTCTAGTATTTGGCGATACATATGCTATGATGCCTAGAGAAGATTCTGCAAAATATACAGTAGTTCCTGTAAGAAATGTATTTGAGTATACAGTTCTTGCTGCTTGGGACGCTCAATCATTTATGATTACTGTGAATATTTCAAAAGATGGTTCTACTTCTCCAAGTGAAGTATGTACATTTACATTCAGTGTAGAGTACGGTCAAGAATTAACAACCAAATATATCTTAGATGTGGCTGAGCATACTTGTGGTTCAGACCATGAACTAACAAATATGTCTATCAAGGGCTGGTCAACCGTTGGTCACAATGGCATCCTTGCTGACGCTCAAGTACTTGCAGAAGTTACTAGCGACCTAGTACTATACGCTGTATGGGATATTAAATACAGCTTCACTTATGCTGGTGCTAGTGATGCTACAGATTATCAATATACAAACACTCCTGCAGTATCTTACTTCTTCAGTGGCGACGATGTTACATTTGACCCACAAGTGGTTAAGAGTATTTACTTCAAGGGTAAGACTACTATTTACTTTGAAAATGGTGCTTATATTGTTACAAATGGTACAACAACAGAGTACTATAGAGTAAAAGGCTTTAAGATTACTACGGGTGCTGACACATATGTTAGCGAAGTAGAATTTGATGGTTCGTTTACTGCAACTAACAAAGATATGATTGCTACTCCTATCTTTGAGCAAATGTTCAAAGTAGAATTTAATAAAAATGCTTCTGCGAACGTAGAAGTTTATGACAGATTAACTACATACACAAGTACAGCATTATCAACAGAAACACCTATTGATTTGAGTACTATCAAAGTTGCTAGAGACAACTATACCTTCCAAGGTTGGAGTAGGTCTGCAGACGGCGAGACAGTAAATAGCCTAACAGGCGTTACTGCTAATACAATGGTATACGCTATCTGGACTTGTGATTTACAAGCAACATTTAGATTTAATGATAGATTAATCTTTACATTAAAGTATGATAACAAAGGTCAATTGTCTGCAGATGAAATCTTAGATACTTTATCTACAACAAATAACGGCCTTGCTCCTGCTAATTTAAATGGCAATGCTATGTCATTTACTTTTGCTGGAACTAACTATTATCTACAAGGCTATAGATATGGTGCTGCTATTTACACACTTGCGGAACTATCAGCACTTACATTTACAGCAAATGTAGATATTACACTAGAATTAACAACAGTTTATACAGTTTCTTATACTGCTGGTACAATGGCAGGACAAGAAACAATTGAATACGAGTACCTAGAGTACTTTGTAGAGAGTGGTACAAGCACAGGCTTTGCAAAGATTGTTCCATCAGGACTAGATGCAAAGATGGAACTTCCTGCTCTTCCTGTTGACGAAATTGAGTCATACCCAAATAACGAGATGACAGGCTGGAGATGGGTAGGTCCGGACACAACACTTGTTTGGACTACAGCTACATCAATGACATTTACTAGATATCAATTAGAAACTATGCTTGATGCTGCTAGTAAGAATACTATTTCAATTACACTTAATTGGGAAGGTAAGAGCTATGGTCTATATCTAGCATACGTTACAGATGGTGAAGATGCTATAGACCCATACGAATTCTATGCTTCTAAGAAAGCAGATGGCTCAGACTTTGCTATTGACTCTAATTGGGCTAATGCTTATACAACAGTATATACTTACGATGGTACTACTTTATCTCAAATTGCAGGTACGGAAACATCTGTAATGGTAAGATATGGTTCTCAAATCGTATTTGAAGCTATCAATTTAGATAGTCCAAATTATATGTTCCTTGGTTGGTCAACAACCCCATATAAATTAGGATTAATTCCACAAAACTTCTATGAAATGACAATAGTTAGTGGTGCTGCTGAAGATATTAGTTACTACCAGGTTAATAACGATATGTTAGCAAATGCTAAAGATGGTATCGTTACACTTTATCCTGTATACGGACTATATAATACTTTAGATGTTACAATCACACCTTATAATGGTTCTGTAAGTTTTGCAGTAGTTGGAAACGATAATTTAACAGGTTTCGTTTACGATGGCTTAAGTAAAACTCAAAGCTCTACAACTGAAGCAAAAATAGCAACCATCGCATTTACACACGATGTTGTTATTACTGCAGGTGAAGGAGCAACTAACTATACATTTACTAATATGAGAGTTAATAAAAATGCAGAGAAAACTTACACTGCAGAGACTGTTACATTGGGTCTTACAGACTTTGATGCAACTAGCACAACAAACGAAGTAGCTGTTAACTTTGCTAGTCTAAGACTAAAAATCACAATTTCTTACGAATATGAGTATGAATTAGTGGCAGCCCTTGGAACAGACGATTCTACTCTTGCATTTAACTCTGCTATTCTAAATGCAGGAAATAAAACTGTTAAAGATGTAGAAGTAGATGCAACAGCTAATATCCTTACAAACTTTAATTTAAGTAGTTACTACCAAGTAAAATCTATTACTAGTGGAACTAAAACAATTAATATTAGTGGTAATACAATCAAGGTAACAGACTTAGATTATGATGTTGCTACTAAGACAGCTGCACTTCACTTAGTACTTGCTCCTGTTACAGGAACTGTTAAGTTCGATGTAAGTGGTGGCGAAATTCCTGAGACTGTGACAGTATCTAGTAATACAATGTTTGTAGTAACAGAAGAAGAAACAGTTGAAGTAAGCAATAACGCTATACAAGTAAATATAGGCTCTAAAGTAGAGCTTCCAGCTGCAATTAAAGAGAAAAACGCATTTATGGGTTGGAATTACCTTGGTGCAGTAATGGAAGCTGGGGAAGAATTTGAAATTGCTACAAGTTCTGCATATATCCTAACTGCATTATTTGAGCAAAACTCATACACTATCACATACAATGTTGATGGCGCAGGTACAGATGTAGACTTCGCTGGTGGAACTGAAGTGAAAATCGGTTACAATGGCGATACAGCAATTAATACAACTATTTCTGGTAAAACATTTACAGGTTGGTTAGTTACTTCTGGAGATAGAGACTTAGTAGGTTCAACTCTTCAAACAGGAGAATTAAAAACTCTTGCTAAGAGCAACTATACTCTAACTGCTCAGTTTACAGGTGCTCCTGTAAAACTTTACTATGTAAATACATATCTAGATGGTACTACATGGACTGAGAGCACTACTGAGAGAATTGAGACTACAGTAGAATTCGGTGCAGAGTTTACTCCACTTGTATATAGTGATACAGATACAGACGCTACTAATGATATCGAATCTTTAAATGTTACTTGGACTGTTCCAACAGGATATTATCTATATGGTTGGAGTATCAATGGCAATGTAATTACTGCAGGTACAGCACAATCATTTAATAATGTTACAACTACTTATACAGAGAATGTATATATTAATGCCGTATATTATAAAGTATATACTTATACGTTTGTATATGAATTAAATCATAGTGGTGAAATATTCACATCAACTGAGATTGCTAACGAAACACTTACAGTTTACGCAGATAAAAATGGAGACACAAATGGTGCTACATTTACTATTTCTAGTGCAAGACTAGAAGTAACACACGTTAGCCATGTATTTGATGGTTACAAGGTTTACTTTAATGACAGCGCTACAGGTATTGAGAAAGATAAAATCTTCTCAGTTGGTAGACCATTTACTCTAAGCAAACCAGCCGATGGTGAATTTGCTGCAACATACACAATCAAAGCACAATGGACAACAAATAAAACAACTAAAGACGTTACTGTTAAGATTTCTAACCCAACAGGCGAGGGATACTTAACAATGACAGATACAAATGGCTCTTATGATGAGTATACATTTGAATTATCTTCTATTGGAACAAACTTACCATTTACTAGTGATTTAGTTCCTGCAAATGATGGTAATGTATGGAAATTAGCAGATGGTTCAGTTCTATTTACCACAACAGATACTATTGCATACAATGAGTATAAGCTAGATGGTTATGAGATTTGGTTCAGAGAAACTGAAGGTTCAACTCTTCAAAGGTACGGAAAACTTGGATTAGAAAATGGCTATGCAGAAGTTGGTAATGGATACTTTGAGTATCAATTAATTGCAGTATGGGCAGAGAAAGTAGCAGTCACATACTTTGATTCAAATGGTAATGTAATGGAAGGCTTAGGTGGATTCTATCTACCAGGCGATACACACGTTGTTGTTGCTAACGACGCGAGCTACGATATCTCATACGAAGGTTATGAGCTAGTAGGTATTGTTCAGAGTAATACATTAATTCCTGAGGGCGAAGATGCTATTGACGCTATCATTGCACTTATGTCAGACAATGGCACATATATGCCATTTGGTAGCAATCTAGCTGTTGAGGGTGAAACTTATTTATACCCAGCTCTTACTAGAATTTACACAATTGAGTTTAAAGCATCTCTAGATGTTCTTGCAGATAGGGGTGGAGACCTAGACAACGTAGTGGTTAATGGTAAGAGTTATGGCTCAGAAGGCTTTGTAGATACTGTAAGTACAACTGTATACTACAGTAACAACAGAGACACATACTATATTAGAGACATCTTCACTAATTACTTTGCTCCTATGTACACAAATAGTACAGGTACATACTCATTTGTTGGATTTAGCTTAATCTCTGGTAAGATGGGCTATGACCTAGGTGAAAATGTAATTAGAGACTATGAATTAGATGAAGATGATGATATAGATGGCGATTATGTTATCACTATCTACGCTATCTGGGATAGACAGACATATACTGTTTCATTCCAATTAAATGCTAAAAATAAAAATGGTGTAACTGTTACTACAGGCAGCGACACTAAACAATATTACTACAAAGAGAAAGTAGACCTAGCATACGAAGAGACCGAAGAAGGCTTCGAGTTTGCAACAGACGAGATTGAGGCTCTAGTTGCAAATGTAGAAGGCTATAGATTCACAGGCTTCTCACTAGATGCTAATGGCAATACTCCTGTAGTAAATGAATACGAAGTTCTATCTGGTGCAACTATATATATCAACTTTGAAGGTGTATACACTATTCACTTTGTGGATAAATATGGTAGTTCTGGTATCAGAACAACTGTTACATTCGAAGATTGTAACAATACATACGATGAATTAATCGGTAAAACTATCGCTAAAGCCGACCATGCGCTTCCTGCTGACATGGGTTCACAAATGGCTGAGATGTGGTACCTAGAGAACTACAGAGAAGGCGAAACTGTAATTAAGAGAGATTTCTTCTCTGCTGGTGACCATACCCTTTCTATGGCAGACCTAAATGCTGCAGATGAGAACTACAATCTATACATTGTACTAGAGTGGACAGTAAGAACATACACAGTTAACTTACACTACTTCTCATCATCTTCTAATATGTTACAAGGCAACTACGATGCAGTAGCATCAGTAGACACCTTCCTAGTAGGAGATTTTGTTGTTAATTTAGACCATAGCACACATATTCTTTCATCAAAATATGATGGCGATATTCGTGTTAATGGCGAAGAACTCGACATAAATGATTTAGTTGAAATCTTCTACAATGAAAGTGGAGAATATAGTGTGTGGGCTAGGGCTGCATTGGTGCGTTCTGCAACAGATGGTGAGACTGTAAGCGACCTGGCAGATTTTGTTGTTGGTCCACAATGGGCTACAAACCCAACAGTTGACCCATACACATTAGACTTATACTTAATTTATGAACATGCTCTATTTGATATCAATGTTGATTCATATATTGTAGATGGAGACAATGCTTGGAAGGCATACTTGCCATTTAATTATACTCTACATGATGAGACATATGAAGGCGTTGCATATATTGAGATGTCATATGCTGATGAGCTTACTCTAGGTGAGCAGAACAATACAGGATATATTCTAACTTCATACGCTATTTATGATGTTGAAAATGATACAATCTTGTATGGTCAAGAAGCCGTAAATGCAGTAAAAGATTATGTTGATTTAGCTTTTGATGCTGACGGACATGTTACAATCACTCATTTACGTTCTGATATTTATGAGGATACAGAGAAATACAAGCTTATCGCAGTATATGCAATTAAATACGTAGAAGTATCTATTTTAGTTACATCAGATAATAATTTAGTAGATACTATCGACCCAAATATTAGAATTGACCATATAGCTCTAGATTGGAGTTTATTGGGAGAGTCTTCTACGGCTGTACAATTTGGAGAACAAACAAATATAATCGCCAAGAATCTACAAACGGCAACTAGAACAAATGAGGTAAGTGGAAAACCTGAAAAAGTATGGATGTTCTATTCTCCATATGGTTCTAATATCACAATTGATGACCCTCAGTATCCATCTCCTTATTTAATTAATTCGATTGCAACAAACAATGAAGTTATTGGTGCTCTTGATAAAGAACTTAGTAAAGATGCTCCGTATGGATTTGATAGTTTATCTGCAGGTATGGTTGAACATGATGACAAGTTCACAATTACAATTGCTATCGATTATGGTCTAAATAATCAAGCTGTATATCTATCTACATATGCTCCAAGTTCAGATAGCTATGCATCGATTTCTGGTGGGGTAAATTACACATTAAAAGGGAATGCTCAGACAGCAGAAATCTCTTATGGATTGTATTCTGCAGGAAATACAAACTATATTTATAAAGCAGAAATACCTTACGGTGCTATAATTACTAACGATTTTGCAATTCCAAGCATTACAGGTTATGATTTTGTAGGTTGGACTCAAAAAATCTATTCTTATGGTGAAGATGGTCAAACAACATCAACAGAAGAAGAATTTGGCGACGTACAAATAATTGTCGAAGGAGAACTATTCTTTGTTGCCAACTTTACTCCTTCTAGATTAACTGTTAAGTTTACAAATACAAATGGTACAGTTATTGATGCTCTTACTATTAATGAAGACAATAAGTCTAATAATGGATTTATAGACAACGATAATAATGGATATATTAGTATTGGTGATGAAATCACTCTTCCATATGCATACATTGCAGACGAAACGACAATGTCTTATGCTTGGGAAGTTGGTGAGTTTGGTGCAACATACAAAATTGAACGTGCATTATATATAAATGCAGACGAATATGTTATTGCTGCTATATCATATGATATATACTATGTAACCTTCCATAATGCAGAAGGGGCGGCTTCAACATTTACAATTACTAGCGAATTTACACAAACACCATCTGTTTATTCAATCATTCAAAGTGGTTATAGTGAAGACTTGGTATTACTAAATGGTAAACAATTCTTTATGTTTGCTGAAGGAGAAATCGTAGAGTCAGGTGTAATTGATTTGGGCAGTGAAGAATCTTATACTGTAACAAGAAGCTTAACTATTCCAGATACAATTCTAGAGACTGCTACAGGCAAAGCTAACTTTGATGGCTGGTCAGGTAGAACAAGTGGAAATGTCATAGATAATATCTACTACTTTGACAATGGAGACGTTGATGGTATTACTCATGAGATTAAGTTATATGCTATTGAGTCTTATGAGACACAAGTTAAACTATATATTACTGATGCTAATGGTAATAAAGTAAAAGTTAATACCGGTATCGGTACAACAGAAAATTATAATAAAGACTACTTTACTTTATCTGTAATTACAGGTGCAGACCTAAATATGACTGTTATTCCAACTTCTTATTCATTTGAAAAAGAAGGTACAACAGTAGAAGTTACTAAGTGGTCTGTATATAGTATCTTCGATGAAGTAAATCCTATGTACCAGTTCTTTACTGCTGGTAATATGTTGAAAGATTATGAGTTCCATGGTTGGACTATTAATCTAGAAAACGCAAAAGCTTACGAAGATATTCAGTCCCAATATTCAGCATTAATTAGTTCTTCTGCTCTATATTATGAATTTGAGAGGGGTGTAAGAGTTAACACATATGATGGTGTAAATAATATGAACGCCCTTATTAAAGAAGAGAAGACATCTTTCTATACAATTTGGGAGACTAAGCACACCGTAACTCTTGTTGCAACAGCAGGTGAAGACGGTAAAGATTACAACAACACAAATAAATACGCTGCTGGTCAATTAATTAACTTAAAGCAAGAAACATTTGAACTAAGCGATAAGAAATGGATAGGCTGGCAGGTTGTGGTTGGTTATACTTCAATCGGTGCTGATGGTCAGGCTGTAGGTGGAACAAAATATGCATATATCTTTGATTCTGCTGCTTGTCCAAATGACTTAGGTATTTCACCAGCGAATGTTATTAATAATGTAACAGAGTTTACAATGGGTAAAGACAATGTTTATATGATTCCACTTTGGTCAAGGGGAATTATGGTTTATCTAGACGTAAACTTTGGTGCAATGAGAGAACTATATGCAAAGGCTATGCAGTCTTATATTAGCATAGGTGAAAAAGGAATCTTGGATGCAACAGGTATTCCACAATTAGTTGATGGTGAGTATAGCTACATATTTGAAGATTTTTCTACAGAAACTATTAATAGTAAGGCATATACTAATGTTTATAGACTAGGCGCACTTGATGGTAATTATTACTTCTCAATGGGCAATATTGTTTCATTTGATGAGTGGATTGCAGGTTACTTCACAGACGTGTCTGGTTGGATTTCAGTATTTGAGCATAGTTACTATACCAATGGTACTACATGGTCTTATGATAAAAACTACTTTGATTTATCCGGCATTTATTATATGAACGGAACAAACAAAGTATATGTTATGAAATATGGTCAGGCTCTAAGTAATGCTTTAGAAGTAACTGGAGATATGATTCGGGATGGAGACTTAACTCTATATCTAGAGTGGACTCCAGCAATTATGGAAGTTAAATTCTATGAATATAAGCTTACTGATGGTATGACAGATGCTGACCTTAAGGCATACACTTTCGAGAGAGAGACTGAAGAAAATGGCAATACCATCTATGAGAGCGTAGAGTATACATTGTATGTTCCATTTGGTGGTAGAATTAGTAGTGTAGAGACTACTGAAGATAATAGGGTATATCTATATTCTGAGACTGACGGTCTAGGTACATTAGAAGACTTAAAGACAGTAGACAAATACGATAACCCATATGGTGATTCTAGATACTTTAGACTAACTCATTGGTCTGAGATGGATAATCATTTGTACAATTCATCATTAGATTATAATGGTAATCCAACAAATCCAGATAGCACTATATTTGGTTATTCTACATATACAGAGTCTATCGTTGGTAATGTAAGACTATATCCTGTATTTATTCAGGCATATCACATAAACTTCGTAGTAGGTAAATCATATGAAGACTTACTTGAGACAGAAGAGTATGTAATTGAAGGTGAAAGCTTCCATGTTAAGGGAAAACTTGTTAACCCAAACTACCTAAGCAGAATTAAATACATTGTGTCTGCAAGTCATATGATTATGCCAGAAGATGAACTTTGTCCTGATACATATGATTTCGATATGTCTCTAGATATAGAGAACCAAGAAGTATATATAAGAATATACTTTAATCTAGATATGACTACATATGTACCTGTTTATACTGATGGTACAGAAGGTGAAGTAGCTACTGCAGAAGAGTTAAAAACAATAACTCTTAACTTAAATGAAGTTTACTATATTAGTGACCTATTCGGTGAGCCAGAAGAAGGTAAGGATAAATTCACAACTCCAGATATGACTCCTTATGGCAATGCAACATTTGCTAACTGGTATCTATCTAACGTTCAGAATTATTATTCTAATGATGTTGCATACTTAATGGGTAACTATGCAACAGACACTTATTCTGAGTATAGTTTAAATCTATCCGAGATTAGTAGATTAACGCTTAGACAAAGTGGTACTAAGATTAATATCTTACTATATTACCTAAGTGGAAGTGTTGTAACTGTAGAGATGAGCGACCTAATGTCCGTTTATGCAAAAATCTACAATACAAATGATTTGGCCGTAGCTCATAATGCTTCACAATATGCACACCTAAGCGTTGCTAGAACTGTTGATGCAGAAGGCAATGAGTTGGGCTATATTAATGAAGATTACTTTGTATTAAATGATGCAACTAAACTAAGTGCTACAGGTGAAGATGGTTATACAAAGATTCAATACACAACAGTATATAATTCAGCATATACTCCTGTAGTAGATTTAGTAACAAACGATGGATACAATCTATCTAAAGTTGATGTATATAATAACTACGATAGCTTTATTAATAATAGCGGTACAGTAGCTTCAGTAACTCCAAGATTCTGGGAGAAGGTAGAAGGAACTCACACTGACGATACTAATGCTAATTTTGTAGTTAATATTAGTAGAACAACAGAGTATCCAGATGAGAATGATTTAGGCTCATCTTATACTAAGATTAAGAATAGAGTGACTATCAATAAACTTAAGAATGTAAACACAAATATCTTCGTTCTTCAAGTTAAATACTTATCTTATGATATTTCATTTGTATATGACGATACTAAGGCTGACCTATATTACCTAGATGGTAATGGTGGAACAAAACATTCATTTAATTCTAATTCAATGAATGTAAATCTTGGCATTCAAGTACATGCTGATGGAGCTAACTATTCATCAATGAATTTGATTTATAGCATATCTAATGCAAATACAGAGAATGCTACAATTAAGATTGAAAAAGTTCCTTATGGTACAATTTTAAATGTATTCACATTAATGCATGGTAGCGATAAGCTAAATCCAGAAAGTGCGAACTTAGACGTTAATACAAACCTTGATTATAGATATCACTTCGATAGTTGGAGTCCAACACCTACAAATATTGGATTCCTAGATAATTCTGCTAATACTCAGAGAATTACTCCATCAGATAATGGAGAAACTAATTCATACATTACAGAGTACAAGATTAAAGCTGTGATTTTACCAAACGCAGTAGAAGCTATTAACTTCAATGTAATGTATACTAAGACTACTGAATCAGCATGGTCTAATCTATGGGCGGCAATGACAAACCCTGCATCTAGACTAACTGTAACCCATAAAGATAACGTATACACAATGCTTGCTATTCACAAAGATTTAGTTGTGTCTGGCGCTGCTACAACATCAGTTGTTGGTGGAACAGATATTACAGATATCCTTGATGAAATCAATGTACAATATACTAATACATATAATAGCAAGATTGCATCTACTGAAGGCATGGGTAGTGTTTACGAATTTGGTAAAGAACAACTTCTAAATTACTTCTGGTTTGACGAAATTTGGGAGAGTTTACAAGATACAGAGACTAAGAAGAAATATCAATTAGTTGATGGTAAGATTTATGCTAAACACGGTGAAGGTGTCATCGAGTTGTATGGTAGACTAGAAGATGCTATTATTGCATACTTTGGTCAAGAGATTATTGACTATCTAGATATTGAAACTCTAAAAGAAAAATATGACGGATTATATCTATCTCACTTAGAAGAAGCTGCTATTATTAATAATATAAATAGAGCAGTAATTTCTGAGCTAACTGTAGAGAATTCATATACTACAGCAGGAAATAAGGGACACTTTGCTCTAACTCCTAATGGTGTTGGTGGCTTTACAAGTATTTATGCTGCAGATGGAAAGATAAAGACAGACATTGTTCAAATGTATGTAAAAGCTCCAAGCAATTCTCAAATTGAAGTAAAATATACTCCAATGGAGAAGACTGCAACTAACAATAAATATACACTACATTCATTTGATACAGGAGCTAAAGACTCTAACGCATTTGGTTATGATGTAGATGAGAGCCTTGCAACATTAAATAAGCAAAGCTATAGCGTTCCAGAACTTTCTAAGATGTTTAAAGATATCGCTGGAAAATTAATTCCAGAACTAAAACTTCAAGCACAGTTTGTAATTGTTACAAACGAAGTAACATTCTATAGGGCTGAAGATAGTTTATTGGGTGATTTGACAATTAATACAGGATATGACGAAGAAGTCTATAGAGCTTGTATTGCTGATGGTAGACAAATTCTAGCAGAAAGATATTTCTGTACTCTAGAAAATTTAAGAAAGGTAAATAGATTACCACTATTTGTTCTTGATTTATTAGCAAAAGAGACAAATGCTCCAGAGAAGAAAATGTTTAATCATCCGAGTGATGACGATGCTAGAGTAGCAGACCCAACTTATGGAAACTTTAGTTATATCTTCAATCAGTGGTTAGGAGATGGTATTAGCAACATTACTACTCCAATCAAAAAGACTACTGCACTTACTGCAGATTATGTAACAATAGCTACAAGTGGCAAATCTCTTGCTGAGATATATATCACATATGCTGTTGATGGAGATGATACTAAGAACACTGCTCAAATGGAGACTCGTACATATTATCTAGCAAGACAAACTTTCCAAGACAGCTTTGGAAATAGTTATACAAATAGATTAAGTAACCTACTACTTACAAATCTAAATACATTAATTGCTAATGATAATATCTATTACTCAACAGAGAACACCAAGTTCTATAAGGTAACAGTTGACGATACAGAGTCTCGTTATATTAATGGTGCAGTTTATGCAGAAATAGCAGAGCATCAAAAATACTTCTCTGTACCTATCACATACCAGATTGCGGCAAGTAGAAGAGATGTTGCTTATATTGCGGATAATGTAACAATCACTACAATTGGTGGTGCAATTAAAGTTTCTACCGATTCAACTAATAGTGATATTACCTTTGGTGGTGTGTTATTAGTTGGTGGAGATGTTAATACTACTCATCTCTATCGTATTAAACCAGGTTCATTTGGTGTATATGCGTTTGGTATATGGGAATTAACTATTAGTTTCATTGATGGAAATGGAACAACCACAAGGTATGTAGACTATTGTACACATGAAGATTGTACATTCTGTGAAGATAGGGTGTTTGCAGGAATTGAACTTTCTGTTAACGCTCATCATAACGCTCCTATTATGTTCTCTCCAGATGAACTAGATAGGGGAGACTTTACAATTCAAAATAGCAATACTAGTGCTGTAACACCAATAGAAGATAAGACATATATGTACTTTGTTGAAAAAGATTCAACAACATCTACAGGTGTTAGAGTTGGTAGTGCACTAGAAAAAGAAGAACATCACAATGTTTATTTCTCAATTGTGTCTCTAGGACAAACTGGAACAACAATTAACGCCAATAATGAAGAGTGTGGTATTTACCAAGCAGAGATTAGAAAGAACTATGTTAATGGAGACTTAAATTCTGGTGAGGTTCTATACACTCTAACCTATACAGCTAGAGAAGTCCTAGTAGGATTATCTTGGATTGTATCTTATACTGAAAACAGTACAACTAAGGCTATTCCACTTAAGAACGCCGGTGCAAGTTATGAGTTCACGGATTTAAGAAATATTCATAACGTATTCCCATTAAGTAGACAAACAGATATTAAGTTTGTGTTTACTGATGGCTTAAATGATGGTGTAGAAGTTTATGGAGTAGTTACAAACCTTGAAGATAACGGAATAGACTACTTAAGACATCACCTATCTTCAGGAAAAATATTTACAGCTACTAATAGTACTTCTAATACACAATTATTAGAAGGAACAGAAGTTAAGATTGTAAGGGTAGATAATAAATATCAAATTTACAATGCTGAAACTAATGTTGGTCATTTTGGATATATTTCTATTAATACAAGTGCTGTATATCTAACCAATATTAGACTACAATATAAGAACCTACAGGGTGAATGGGTAGACTTTGAAGAGAGTGGCACATTTGCACAGCCTTCAGTTATTGAGTTAAACCCAGACGGTGTTTCAAGAAATATGTATGTAAGAATGGCTTGTGAGTGGGCTACTTACGAAGTAGACTTTGAAACAGTTTACAGAAATTCAAACGACAATGGTGGGCTTGACGCTTATTCGGCAGAAGTAGGAAGCGACTATGTTAGTGTTAGCTTGAATAACAAGACAGAACTATTAGGTTCTAGAATCAATGTTGCAGGAGAAAATACAGATAAAAAGACACTTAAAGTATTTGCTGGTAGTGTAATCGAATACAGCGAAGACAGTAGAGAGTTTACAATCAAATCTCCTAAATACGGTCCATCTATTAGCATCGCTGACGATGTGAAAGTTGGAGATTACAGAAAGGCAGCAGGTGAAACATATGATTACACACTAACCGGTTGGGTAAAAGAAACATCAACAAATGGTATAGTTGAAATTATTGATGCTGCATATACTGATGGATTAGATGTTAATTCAGAAGAATTTAAATCTCTACATCTAACATTTATTGCTTGGGTAGAGAAGAGTCAAGACTTTAAGGTTTCTATAGATACTACTACAGAAGGCTATACACATGGCCATGGTAAAGTAACTATTAATAGAAAGACTGCTATTGACATCTTTGCAGGCAGAGATGGAGAAACACAAGAGTACAACTATACACAATTAGTTGAAAAAGGAAATACCGGCTACTATGCACTATATACAGGCGTTGGTAAAACAAACTTATTTAGTGTTGTAATTGAAGAGTCTGAGAATATTCACCAATTAATCAGTGCTACGTTCGTAACACCTACAAGAACAGGTACTGAGGTTGTAACAAGATATGCAGAAGAGTGGAGAAGTGGTATTACTAATTCAGCATATACTTTCGGCACAGAGATTAAAGTTCTCTTTGATGCTGCAGATACCTTATCTAATATTAGAGTATATGATGCAAACAATACTCCTGTAAAAGATTCAAATAATGTATTTATGAAACATGATTTGTATGGTGGATATAAATATGAATTTGCTGAGAAGGAAAAAGATAAAGTATATACACTAAAGATTACAGACTATTGGAATAATTCTGAATTACATAAGTATGACTACGAACTAAAAGAAAATACAGTTTTTAGACAGCTCTTCCAATCAATGTATGATACAGAGCAAGATAGAGATACTGGTGGGGCAGTTATGGGGTATAGAGGTACAGAGATTTCGATGACAAACGATAACTCTGGAAAATATGTTGCTATTAAAATAAATGAAAGAACTGTAGCAATTAACTTCATAATTTCTATAAATTATATAGATAAATATAAAAATGAGCATACAGGAATACAAAGCTACAGTGATTGGAAGGATATGCTTGAGATTAAGAACTCATCTAATACTTCCTACACTAGCTCAAATATGCGTGTGGAATGCGGAACTCAAACAATGAACTTATCGTTGTTTGCAAATAAAGGCGCAGGACTTGGTGGTGTATTATTTAATTACATTAACCCAGATCCGGGTAAAGAAGAATATAATTATATCTTTAGAGCAATCAATGAATTTGCTCTAGAGAGTGTAACAATTTCTCCTGCTTATCCGGTAGAGACAGACCTTGTAAATAAGAGCATTACAACTAAATATGCTAGTCAGAGTGCTATTGTTGAGACTGTTTCTGGGCATCCAGGAAAACTTCTAAGAGATACTGAAATTACTTATACACAGTACATTATTCAAGTTCAATTAACACAAAGGGCAACTGTAAATGTAAGCTTTGGTTTATCTCTTCCATATGCTACAGATTATAGAAACCTACAAATTTCAACTGCTGAGATACCACAAGATAAAAAAGTGATATCTACAGGAGAAAGATACTTTACAGTAAATGGTCATAGACTAGATGCAGGAAGTGCTACAGATATCAATGTTTACAATTCAGCTTTAACAAATTCTAAAGACTCAGAAGGCGATGTATTTATGCCATCTAACTTTAAGATAGAGCCTACAAGTACAGTTCATTTAACTGCAACTAATATTACAGCAGGAACTCTATACACTATTTACATTAATGCTGAAGGAAACACAGCAAGTAGAGTAAATATCTTACAATTTATAGATGACGGTACATATAACTTTAATGGTATATATATTGTTGAAGGAAGTTCGGCTCAATATGTAGCGTTAACAAATGAAGCGTTTACAGGTACCGGTCAAATCACTTCATATTCAATGTGGGGAGCGACCGAACATAAGACAGAGCTAAAGAAAGCTGTTGGTCAAACTCATACAATTATGGGTGATGCTAGAATTATGCTTTACTTTACTAGAAAAGTAGTATCTGTTACAGTAGATGAAAACATTTGGGCTGTAAACTATGACAAATCATATGGTGGTCAGTATTTCTATGAAAGCTTAAATACAAACCTTGTATTTAGCAAGAAATCTTCTGGGGCTACTACATATAAGCTTCCTAGTGGACTTGTTGGTGTGGTTCCAACTAACTTTGGTGCAACAGAGTCATTCTATCAGAATACACAATATTCATATATGGATGTTCTAAATCAAATCCCTAATAGAATGGCGCCAATATATGCAAACAATGGTGAAGGCAGTGCAAAACTAGAAGATACATGGAAAGAAAATACTAGTGACGTTGCTCTAAGATTAACATATGCAGATTCAGACCTATATGGTAGAATCAATACGCTTATTAATAATAAAGCAGCTAATGGTACTAAGAACTTAACAGCAACTAACTTTGATGCATACCAGGTAGTTGGTAAGAATATGAGTAACTCATCGGCAACTGCTTCAACCATTAACTTTAACGTAGAGTTAAAAGGTTCAACAGAGTGGTTACTTATGAATCTTCCATATGGTAATACAGATGTTGGTATTGCTCATTATGCAAAAGTAAGATTCTTTACTCAACAATCTGGAACTGCAGGTAACACAACATTCCCGCTTGAGGGCGCAGATAGCGAAGGCTATGTTGATACGCTTTCTAGCAGCACATTTACTCTTAGAAGTACAGCTTACCTTCCATCTCAAAGTGGTGGTACATATTCATACATAATGCAAGTTGCAAAATTAAAAGAAAATAGACTTACAAATGGTATGTATATTGCACCATATCAAGATAGCTTGAATGAGTATGGTAAGAATGGTGTGAGTGGAATGAACTTAAATTACAACTGGACAACAGAAAATGCATCCAGAGCTCCAGCAGATTGGAAGGCATACATTAAGGGATACTTAGTTGTATACTATAATGCTGCAGGCGAAGAGTATTCTGTAACATATGATAGCGTAGACTACTTTAATCCAAAGGGTGATACTGATGAACAGAAAAAGACAATTTCATTGTCTTCAATCACAGGACTCAGTGGAAGTATCTCAAGAGTGGATATTTACCCTATCTGGAAAGAAGTAAGAGTATATGAAATTAAATTCAATACAACTTCAACACTATATAGTGAGGCAAATAAGTCCGAAAATGTTACATCTTCTAAATTAGTAGATTTCAGTAGCTTCAATATTGAATTAATTGAAGGTGAGAGCTTCTCATTTAAGTTTGCAGATACAAATGCAGGCTTTGGCAAATACACACTTGCCAAGAAATCTACAACAACAAAAAATGAGTATGAAGATAGCTTATATACACTTCTAAGAAGTTATAATTCATCAGATGTAATGTTGTTAGGATTCGAATTGTCTGCATATAAGAATGGTTCAACAGCAAGGAATGTTTTAGACTTTACTTCAGATTCTATATCGTCAGTGGTTAAGAATGTGTCTGGAACATATTCTAAGACTTCTTCTGCAGGTATTACATTTATGATTGATGATATCCAACAAGATATTACAATCACTCCTAAGTGGTTTAAGAGAGGTAGAACATTTACCTATGAGCACAATGGAACTATTACTATCTCAAGTGATTTACTAAAGAATGGCAAAGACCAAAACGGTAACTCATTATCTATTACTCAAAAAGTGGCAACACTTGATAATATCTCTAAGAGCCATACATTTAGGTTTGCCCCAAATTATCTAAGAGCATTTAATGCTTTGGGTGAGAGTCATAGTGGAGATAATGGAACGATTCAACAAAATGCTTATACATATAAATCTTCTTCTCATCCAGATGAGTACTTTAGTGTTGTAAAAGATTCTAATATACTAAAGTCCGCTGGAGACAACAAAGTTAAGTTTACATTAGTACACGATGTACACAAATTAAGTATGAAGGCTACAGATGGTAAGAACTGTCGAATTGTATCAACGACTACTTGTGAATACTGTACATATCATTCTCAAACTATTACGTGGATACATACTAAGTATGATGTAACTAGTAATGATACATACACAAGTAATGGTTCTAGTACACATAAACACGTCTACTATTGCGACAACTCTAATTGTTATGCTGTGAAAAATAATCTAGACAAATCTTATAGAGTGGCGCTAACCCAGAATGAGACTCATAATATGTACACCTCTACAGCGTCTAAATGTCTAAAAGATGGTTGGATGGATTGTTATCAGTGCTCATATGGATATACTATAAAATGTCCAGGCTCTCACTTAGAGGTTGTATGGAAAACAGGTACAGGACAATATTCTGCATGGTGGTACGCAACCAATAAAGGCACCAGGTCGACTGGCGAATTCTGGTACCCAGATGGAAGAGGGGTTGGTTGGCCTTATTATTCCAACTTCCAGTCATATACTTCTTCTTATGGTATGACATGGGAAGCAAAGGCAGTACAAGTTTTAAATGGAGATGATGCTACTTGTAGTAGTTATAACTCATATTATTGTGGTAGATGTCTTGAATACTATCAAGATAAAGAAGCTGGCTATGGAAATCACTACTTCTCATCTAGTAAAGTTGAATATTATCATGATTATTCTTCATATGTCTCAGAATCAAATTGTGGTAAATATCGTTATAAATGCGATTACTGTTCATATTCTAGAAATAGCAGCACGGGTTCATATGCTACAGGAAACTATAATTGGAATACTGGTATTAAACATTGTTTTAAAAGTGGAAGCATATTAAGTAGAGTATTTACATTCTATAGAAATATCAAGATTGAATACCCAGACCCAAGACATTGTTGGATAGAAGTTAACTTTATGAGAATGACATGTGGGGAATGTAATGCATTCTTATCAGATAGTTCGCTTGAAAAAGTTGGTGATAAGGCACATAAGGAAGCTTGGATTGATAATAACTGTGACTATTGTGGCAAAGACGTTAATGGTAATGGTTATGACAAGAGAGAAACTGTAAGCGGTAGTAATAACGGATGGTATAATACCTATGTTTATGGTGTACAATATATCACATGGTGGAGATGGATGTATTCTGATAAAAAGTCAGGAAACGCAACAACCCCTCCGGGATTAACATGGGGTATTTGGTATTCATTCCTTAGGGGAGATATAAGCCAGTTAATTATATTAGAAATTAAGTATAACGGAAAAACTTATGTTTATACAAACTGGTAGTTTTTAAAATAAAAGGTGGGTTAATACCTACCTTTTATTTATATGTAAGTGTTTGAATCAAATACAATGTAAAAACTATTGGTATTAAGAAAAAATAAATGTTTTTAATAAAAAGAATAAAAAAGAAAGCACAAGTCTGTGCTTTCTTTTTATTTTTAGTTAATGTTAAATTTAATATTATTTATACTCTCCTACACATCTTCTACTTCGGGTCTTTTGATATTTAATTCATCTAGTAGGGTATTATCAAAGTCGGTAGAAGGTAGCATTACTTTATTCTGCATCTTGATTAAATGGTCGGCTTTAGTTATAACTCTATCGTCATGAGACACAACGATTACTATAGCATTTTCTCTAAGTGCCATTATCTGTTCTAGTACATTGTTTGCGTTTTTAGCATCCAAATCGTTGGTCGGTTCATCAAAGATATATATGTCAGCAGGTTTTAGTAGTCCCCTAGATAGACACACTCTCTTCTTTTCTCCACCAGATAACATGTTCTCTAGATTTTGTTGTTTTTCTTCATTAAACTTTCTATTGTATAGTTTTTGCATAGAGAGTAGTTCAACTATCTCTTTTGTGTTTTTATGGATTTTGCCATCAGGGTAGAGAACATTTAGTTTTACGTCTCTGTTAAAGATATATGGACTCTGCATTGTGACAGACATCTTGTTGGTTATCATATAAGCAGTAGGGATTTTGTCTTTATCATTGATAATGATACTGCCACTTAGTTTCTCGCATAGTCCACAGAGTACCTTCATAATGGTTGATTTTCCACAACCGCTTTCTCCATAGATTACGGTCATCTTGCCTTTTTCAAATCTCATATTAACGTCTTTTATTTTAAATACGTCGCCATTTTGAACATTGATGTTTTTAAGTTCTATTGAGTTGATTTCATCACACTCAAAAGTATCTAGGGTAAGTAAGTTTTCTTCTTTTGGCTTGATTTCGTATAGTCTGTTGATTTTAACACTACATTGTACCCAACGTGTGGAGAAGAAACCAATCGTTTTAACAGGGTTAAAGATAGTTGATACATAGTTTGCTACAACTATAATATTACCTACCACCATTGTGTCTGCCATTATCTTTGCGGCGCAGAAATATATTACTCCAAATGTACAGATAACTTCAATTAATTGAACGACCGTCCAATATGCTACTCTTAGATTAATTTGTTTTTTCTGTTGTGTGTAGAAGTTCTCTATCTTTTGAGAGAAAATCTTATGTTCCAGAGCCATTGATTTGTATAAATTAATAATAGGTAAATTAGTGATAGAGTTAGATATACTATTTGATACAGCAGACTTGGTTGTTTCTGTTTTTACCGCAATAGTCTTTTCTATTCTAGTTCTAATCACTACACATACTGCAACTATTAGTAAACTTGCTAGGATAATTGGAATTAAGATAATGTCAATAAAGCATAGATATACAAAAGCAATGATTGCCGAGAATACATTGGGTAAGATATCGCTTAGAAGACTGTCGATAATATTTGTAATGTATTCAGGTCCTTCGTTCATTCTGTATAGAGCATCGCCATCGGTCATTTTTAGGTCCATATTCTTTCTAGGAACGATTAACCATTTGTAGTTCTCGAGTCGCATATTACAGACAACTCTTTTAATAAGCTTTTCCATACTAAGGGAGTATTGAGTGCCTAGGTTTCTCATAATATATGTAACAATAGCTGCTACAATAATAACTGTAACATAACTCACAGTATTATCTATTCTTATACCAAAGAAATTAACGCTTTCTCCAGAAAGTTTAGATATAATTAGGCTTAGCATCTGCGTTGGGATAAGAACTGATGCACTTGTTACAAAGCCTAGTAGTATTAGACCAAAGAAACACCATTTATTTTTCTTGGTCATTACTTGCCACATTAAGGCAAGGGGATTTTTATGTACGGGTTTTTCTTCTATTTTCTTTTTAGTCATAGCGTTCCCACCTAAAAGTATTAATTATTTTAACAAAGATATTTTAGCATTTAAAATCTAAACTAACAAATAAATATTACCAATGCCTATA
The DNA here is from genome assembly GCA_045635805.1 of Clostridia bacterium. Lineage (GTDB taxonomy): Bacteria > Bacillota > Clostridia > Christensenellales > UBA1242 > UBA11490. The sequence continues at coordinate 4,537 of JAZTWI010000015.1, read as the reverse complement.
AAATGGTATTATATTTGAATATAATACCAAGATTTTCACATAACAAATGTTTCTAGTTGACTTTAATTTTCAGAAGTGGTATTTTTATGTAATGCGATAGACAAAAGGAGAAAAATTATGGAATTAATGCTAGATAATGCAAATCTTGAGACAATTAAAGAGTTTGCAGAGATTTATCCATATGTAGGAGTTACAAGTAACCCAACAATTATTAAAAAAGAAGGAAAAATTGATTTCTTTGAGCATTTTAGACAGATTAGACAAATTATTGGCGAAGATAGAACATTGCATATCCAGGTGGTTTCTCAAACAGCCGAAGAGATGATTAAAGAAGCAGAGAAAATTGTTGAGAAGATAGATAAAAATGTATATATTAAGATTCCTGTAACAGAAGAAGGATTAAAGGCCATTAAGAACTTAAAGGCTAGGGGTTTTAAGATTACTGCTACAGCTATTTATACTAAAATGCAGGGATTGGTTGCAATCGCTGCTGGTGCTGACTATATTGCCCCATATTACAATAGAATTCAGAGCCGTGGCTCAGATGCTTCTGCTACTGTTGCTTGCTTTAGACAAAACATTGATAATTTTGGTAAGAGCACTAAAATCTTAGCTGCTAGTTTCCACCATGGTGGACAGGTAACTAACGCTCTTCAAGCAGGTGCTCACGCTGTAACTATTCAGCCTGGACTACTTAGAGAGATGGTTTGTGCTAATTACACTAATTACATAGATAACGCAGTAACAACTTTTGCTGCCGATTGGGAAGAGTCTCAAGGAACAAAGAATATACTTGATTGTGAGTAATATTAGGACACTTTACGTGTCCTTTTTTATTGTTAATTATATATTTATATATATTATTTAGGTAATTTAATTAAAAAACACCTATTGACATAGGTAAAACAACTATGTTAAAATACTTGTAATAAAATAAAGGGGTGTGTGAACTATGGGAATCATGGACTATCTATCAAAGAAACACAGAGGCAAAAATAATCAAGAAGTAGTAGCAGAGCAAGGTGTAGAGTTAGAGACTGCTGGTGCTGGTAAAAACAAAAAGCAAAAAGAACCAACAAGAGAGCAAATTCAAAAGGTTATTGACTATCTTGCTACTCAATGGAAAGGCGCAAAGGATAAATTTGCTGAGTTTATTGAAGAGCATAAAACTACAGTTAAAATGGCTGCATTAGGTGGTATGGGTGCACTAATGCTTTTATTGACAGGCTGTAGCGCTGGTATGGAAGTAGATTTTGACTTGAAGACATGGCTTGATTTTAATGATAAACCTGCTGCTGTTGCTCCTGGTGAGATGCCTTCTCAAGAAATTGGTAAACCAGGTAATGATGGAAACTTCTACTTTGGTGGCGACGAGAATTCTTACGTTGGTCCATGGGTAGATGGTAGTACCGGTACGTCTACAGATACAGGTAGAAACCCTTCTGATACATATGGCGACTATGTTTCTGGTGACGATACTTACGTTGGAGAATGGGTAGGCGATGCAGAAGTTAATGGTGGCTCATTGATTATTGGTTCTACTGTAGATGTGGAGAATAATACTCAATACATTATTGTTGAGAATAACGTTATCGTTGAAGGTAATGGCAATACAATCATTATTACAAATGGTGGTGATACAAACGTTATTACTCCAGAAAACAATATGACAATCGTTATTAGAGACCAAAATGGTAAGATTATCGGTGTTTACGAAAATGGTGTTTATACTCCGGTTACAGAAAACGTTGGAGAAAATCCAGGTGGAAATGGTGGAAATAATGGTGGTGAGACCCCAGGTGGCGAAACTCCAGGTGGAGACAAACCAGGAACAGACACTCCAGAAGAAGAAAAACCACCAGTTCAGAATCAAATCCCATCTAATCTATGCTATGTAGACCTACTTGCAACATATTTCCGTGGAAGGGAAGCACATGTAGAGTCTATTACAGTTGCAGAAGACCCAAATCACGAAGTTGATGCTGTAGATATGAACTTCAGGGGTCAACAAGGTAAATGGGTTACTTGGATTTGTAAGATGTCTGATGGTACTACAATGAATCTAACTATTTCTCTTGAGAATAACCACTTAGTAAATGGTGGTAACACTACAGGATTAATAAGTAGCGCTGGTGTACACGCAGATGGCGACGGAACAAACTTTGAAGCAGCAGCAAAAGCAGCACTTGCTTCTTGGGGTGTTAGCCCAGACTATATCATTCAAAACCTTCTTGGTGGCGATGGTATGGACATGGGACACTAATTCTATATTAAATAAATAATAAGGAGATGGATTTCATCTCCTTTTTTTGTGCCCTGCAAAAATTTCTCTATTATATATGATTATTATTAATATTATATATTATATATATTATATATATAGGAGAAGCTGGTCTTGGTTTAGACATGCAAAATTTAAAATAAAAGAGTTTAAAATTTTCATAGAAGGCTCTCTCAGAGAGAAAAAATATGCCAAATTTAACTCTGACAGGGGTCAAAAACAATAAAAATTTAAAAAATTTATAATATTTTAAAAAAAATTTTAATAAAATTTAAAAGTCAAAAGTATAAAATAGGGTGGTTTTGGAGCAAAAAATACTCAGTTTTGAGCTTTTAGAATAGCAAAAAAAGAAACACTCGGAAGGGTGGGGTAAAAAACTTCAAAAAAACTTAAAAAAAAGTTAAAAATTTTTTTAAAAACCCGTTGACGAGTGAGAAACTAAAGTGTTATACTATCGTTGCAATCGTTTGAGAGAGATTTTAAATCAATTGAAGCGATAGCAAGAGTACATTGACAACTGCATATTTATATACAAATAGATAACGAGTAAAGTTAAGTTTTTAAAAATTAATTTTTAAAAAGATGACTAACGAGAGTAATACAAAATAACAATTCACGAATGCAAAAATTTTGCAAGAGTAAAGAGTTCAAACGTTGTATCATATTAGTTAACAAAATCAAGGAATTCGATAGATAAATACGACCAAGCGAAAAAGAGCGTATGGTGGATGCCTTGGCATTAGACGCCGATGAAGGACGCGGTAAGCTGCGAAAAGCTACGGGGAGTCGCAAACAGACTTCGATCCGTAGGTGTCCGAATGTGGAAACACACTAGCATTAGTCTGCTAGTATCATTACATGAATACATAGTGTAATGAGGGGAACCCTGGGAATTGAACCATCTTAGTACCAGGAGGAAAAGAAAGTAAAAAAACGATTACCTAAGTAGTGGCGAGCGAACGGGTAAGAGCCCAAACCAGCGATAGTAATATTACTGGGGTTAGGAACTACAACAAAGTTGACTGTGTAAATGTAATAGAAGATGTTTGGAAAGGCATACCAAAGAAGGTAAAAGTCCTGTATATGAAACATTTGCATTACGACGAGTAGATTTCCAGAGTAGCACCGAGCACGAGGAATTTGGTGTGAACGCGGGAGGACCATCTCCTAAGGCTAAATACGATCTAATGACCGATAGCGAACAAGTACCGTGAGGGAAAGGTGAAAAGAACCCCGGGAGGGGAGTGAAAGAGAACCTGAAACCATATGTTTACAAACGGAGGAAGCGTGATAGCGACCTCGTACTTTTTGTAGAACGGGCCGGCGAGTTACGGTGTGTTGCAAGGTTAAGTGATTAAGTCACGGAGCCGAAGCGAAAGCGAGTCTGAATAGGGCGATTTTAGTAGCATGCTGTAGACCCGAAACCCAGTGACCTATCCTAGAGCAGGTTGAAGCAAGGGTAATACCTTGTGGAGGACCGAACCCACGTCCGTTGAAACGTCCGGGGATGACTTTAGGATAGCGGAGAAATTCTAATCGAACTGGGTTATAGCTGGTTCTCCTCGAAATAGCTTTAAGGCTAGCCTCGGTTTTTAGTATATATGGGGGTAGAGCACTGAATGAGTGCGGGGGCTTCACGGCCTACCAAGCTTTATCAAACTCCGAATACCATATATATATACCGGGAGTCAGACTGCGAGAGATAAGTTCCGTAGTCAAAAGGGAAACAGCCCAGATCTACAACTAAGGTCCCAAAGTTTATGTTAAGTGGTAAAGGATGTGCAACTGCTAAAACAACCAGGATGTTGGCTTAGAAGCAGCCACTCATTAAAAGAGTGCGTAATAGCTCACTGGTCGAGTGGTAGTGCGCCGAAAATGTACCGGGGCTAAAACATAACACCGAAGTTTAGGGATAGGAGTAATCCTATCGGTAGAGGAGCAATGTATGTGGGCAGAAGCCTAATCGTAAGAGAGGGTGGACTTCATACAAGAGAGAATGCCGGCATGAGTAGCGAGAGTGGAGAGAGAACCTCCACCGTCGAAAACCTAAGGATTCCTGGGGAAGGCCAGTCCTCAAGTCGGATCGTAGCCATGTCGTTCTGTGAGCCAAGGAGTTGGTGAGTTTAATTGTCTTCCTAAGACCGCTTGGCCTCCGACTTTCATGTTTTAGCCCCGGTACATTTTCGGCGCACTACCACTCGACCAGTGAGCTATTACGCACTCTTTTAATGAGTGGCTGCTTCTAAGCCAACATCC
>JAZTWI010000014.1:0-4859 GCA_045635805.1 Clostridia bacterium | reverse complement strand
TTTCTTTGCAATAAACCATTCGATTAATTTCTGACACTCAACCACTGGAATAATTGCGAATGCACATCCTATAGCAATTGCAAATTCACTAAAGTTAAGCATGGTTGTTCCCATAAATGCTTGGAAAGCTGGAATAAATGTCATAGCGGTTAACGCAAGTCCAGCTAGAACTGCATAGTTAAGTGCTTTATTTTTAAATGGATTACTTGCAAATAATGAATGTGTCTGAGACCTTGTATTATATGCGTGGAATAATTGAATAAGAGCAAGTGTTAAGAATGCCATTGTCATAGCAACTGAATGATTCATAACTCCGTCTGGTAGTAAGTATCCACCAATACAGAATGAAAGCATTGTAAGACATGTCTGGAAAATACCTTGAATAATAATATCTGAACCAGTCTTTCCAGCAAAGAGCGAAGCTCCCGACTTTCTAGGCGGTTTATTCATTATATCTTTTTCTACCTGTTCTACACCAAGGGCTAGAGCTGGTAGAGAGTCTGTTACAAGATTTATCCATAAAATCATAACAGCGCTTAAGAATTCCACCTTTAGGAATATTGTTGCAATAAATAAACATAGTACTTCTGCAATATTAGCAGATAGTAGATATTGAACTGCTTTTTTGATATTAGAGTAAACCTTTCTACCCTCTTCAACCGCAGCAATAATTGTAGCAAAGTTATCGTCAGCTAGAACGATGTCTGCAGCACCCTTACTAACGTCTGTACCTGTAATACCCATACCGATACCGATATCTGCAGTCTTAATAGATGGGGCATCATTAACACCATCACCTGTCATAGCAACGATTACATTAAATTTCTTATAAGCATTTACTATTCTAACCTTATTCTCTGGGCTAACCCTAGCAAACACCTTGTATTTTCTTAAATCTTTTAAGAATTGTTCTTCTGATAATTTATCTAGTTCTGCACCTGTAATTGCCTTATCGCCTTTGTTGTATATACCGATTTGTTTAGCAATAGCAACAGCAGTATCTAGATGGTCACCGGTAATCATAATAGCTGACATACCAGCTCTTTTACAAGTAGAAACAGCTTCTTCTACTTCTTTTCTAGGTGGGTCAATCATACCAACTAATCCTACAAACACTAGTTCTTCTTCTAGTGTATCGTGATTAGAAAGTTTTGTTGTCTTATAAGCAAGAGCAAGAACTCTTAGTGCTTCTTTACACATATCTGCATTTGCAGCGTGAATTTTCTGTAAGTCTTCTTCGGTGATTTTTCTTTCTTTATCACCATCTAAGATTTTTACACATCTGCTAACTAGCATATCTACAGCGCCTTTGGTATAAGAAATCTTTTTACCTTCAGCATCTTCGTGTACTGTAGTCATTAATTTTCTTTTACTATCGAATGGAACTTCATCAATTCTAGGATTGTTCTTCACTAGAGTCTTAAATGGAAGTTTTATTGTTCTAGCATATGCTACAAGTGCTGTCTCTGTTGGGTCTCCAATCAGTCTACCCTCAGCACCTTCTTGCGTGTCATTACATAGAACCAATCCATCAATTAACATTTGTTCTGAATTCTCACTTGGCTTTTTCTCATCATAGAAAAGTCCAGCCTTTGGAGTATAAAATTGCTTAACTGTCATTTGGTTAAGTGTTAGTGTACCTGTTTTATCTGAACAGATAACTTCACAACAACCTAGAGTTTCTACTGCAGGAAGGTTTTTAACGATAGCCCTTCTCTCACTCATTTTCTTAACACCAATAGCAAGAACGATAGTAACTACTGCAGGTAATCCTTCTGGAATAGCCGCAACTGCTATAGCTACTGCTACCATAAAGTTATCAATTACAGCCTGTAAAACTGTTTGACCTGGGTCTCTATTAATAAATCCTGCAACAAATATAATTGCTGCAATAGCTAGAACAATAACAGATAAGAACTTAGCAGTCTTTGTAAGCTGTTGAGAAAGTGGAGTTTCGTTTTTCTCTTGAGTTGTAAGCATACCAGCAATTTTACCAACTTCGGTATCCATACCAACTGCTACAACAATACCACTACCCCTACCATAAGTTACAACACCTGTACTATATGCCATATTCCTTCTATCACCTAATGGTGTTTTATCTTCTAAAACAATAGTACAATCTTTTTCTGCTGGAACACTCTCTCCTGTTAGAGTTGCTTCTTCTATTTTTAGAGAACTTGATGATATAAGTCTCATATCTGCAGGAACAACGTCACCAGCTTCTAGCACAACTAGGTCACCAATTACAATGTCTTCGCATTTAATCTTTATAACCTGACCATCTCTAATAACCTTAGCAAATGGTTTATTCATTTTGGTCAATTCTTTCATCGCCTGGTCGGCTTTCGATTCTTGAATTGTACCAAGCAGAGCATTAAGTATAACGATAAGTAGAATAATGCCTGAGTCAATAAGTTCAGTATACTCACCTTGCACGATAGCAAGAATAGCAGAAATACCAGCAGCAGCCAAAAGGACTATTATCATTAGGTCTTTCATTTGAGAGAAGAACCTTTGCATCCATGTCATTGACTTAGCTTCTGCAAGAGCATTTTTACCATTTCTAGCAAGTCTGTCAGCAGCTTCCTGGGAAGTCAAACCTTGCTCTGTAGTATTCAACTTCTTGTACAATTCATCTAGTTTAATAGTATAATCTTGTTTCAATGTCTTACTCCTTTATTTTTACTACTCTAGTAGTATAGCAAATCTATTTTTTTTTGTGAAACAAAAAGAGCAACTTATGTTCACTTTATTACTAGCTAATACATCATTACAATTATATATACATATATGCATTTGAAATGACAAACTGCTCAAAAATTGATATACTAATAATATGAGAATATCAGGATTACAAAAATTATCACTCGTAGACTATGACGGGCATATCGCCTGTACTATTTTTACTCCAGGCTGCAATTTTGCCTGTCCTTTTTGTCACAACTCTTCCCTTGTGACCAACATACAAAGTAGCGAAGAAATCCACAAAGAAGATGTCTATAACCATTTAAGAAAAAGAGCAGGAATAATAGACGCAATAGTTATCTCGGGCGGAGAACCAACCCTTCAGCCAGACCTAGTGGACTTTATAAAAGAACTGAGAGAATTCCCAATTTCTATTAAACTAGATACTAATGGAACCAACCTTCCTGTACTTAAAGAATTGGTCGAAAATAAACTAATAGACTATGTTGCTATGGACATAAAAAACAGTATGGAAAAATACCCGCAAACCATAGATAGAGACATAGAAATAAACATAATAAAAGAGACCATCGAATACATAATGAACTGTGGTATTGATTACGAATTTAGAACAACTTTAGTTAAAAATTTCCACACCGAAAACGACATAGAAAGTATCGGAAAATTACTAAAAGGCACTAAAAAATACTGCTTGCAAAGATTCGTAGATAACAATAATTGCATAGGAAAAGGGCTCACAGATATACCTAGGATAGAAGCTGAAAAACTACAAGAAATAGCAAAAAAATATATTCCTAATACAATACTTAGGGGTTATTAAATTAACAAATAACACATACTTTTTGTCAATACCCATATATTAACAAACAAAAAAGACCTTATACCTAGGTCTTTTTTATTATAAAGTATTTAAATAATTACAAGCACTGGTTGCTGCAACTGCACCATCGCCTATTGCTGTTGTCACTTGTCTAACGGTTTTTCTTCTGCAATCACCTGCCACAAATAAGCCAGGGGTCTTAGTTGCTGTAGTCTCATCACTATCAAAGTATCCATCTTTATCAAGAGCTGCTAAATGCTCAAATTTCTTATTATCTGGAATCTGACCAATAGCTACAAAAAGTGGAGTATTTTCTATCACAAAGGTAGACTTATCATCTCTCTCAAACTTAATACCTTTAAGCTCTTTGTCCCCAATCAATTCTACAGTCTTTGCCTTTCTAGTGATAACAATATTCTCTCTCTTTTCTACAGCACTAACTAGGCTACCCTCGCCAAAGAATTTATCAAACATTATAACTAGATTTACTTTGCTACAGATATCACTAAGTAGTAGTGCATACTGGAGTGCTGTATTACCGTCACCTATTAGAGTTACTTCTTTTCCTGCGTAAAAAGGACCATCACAGATAGCACAGTAGTACACTCCGTGACCTATCAAATCTTCTTCGTTAGGAAGTCTTAGTTTTCTATGTTTTACACCGGTCGCCACAATTACAGATAGACCTTCGTACTCACCAAATTCACCTTTCAAGATAAACCTATTATCTACCTTCTCGATAGACTCAATTTTATCAAACTCAAAGTCTACACCAAGCGCAGATATCTGGTCAAATAAATCTTCACTTAGTTTAGCTCCAGATATTTGTTTAATAGTAGGATAATTCTCTACCTTTGGGCTCTGTGCTATTTGTCCACCTACAGAATCGCCTTCTATAAGTAAAACCTTTTTACCATTTCTTAAAGAATAGAGTGCCGCGGTCATGCCGGACACTCCACCCCCGATTACAATTATATCGTACATATTATTTGCTCTCTTCTATATATCTTCTAATTTCACTAGCATTGTCATAGTATCTAATACCTTCTGTTGTTGGTACTAGTAGTGTTGGAGCTTTCTTTACGCCGAACTTATTAGTAAGTTCTGAGTTCTCTTCTGCATCTACTACTATATACTCTCTACCAGCCTTATCTAATAGCATTTTTGCCATTTTACAATTAGGGCAAGTCTTTGTAGCGAATAGAGTAATTTTATCTAAGATTAAGTCACTGCTTTTCTCTTGACAATCGCAACACTCACACTCTTTCTCTCTATTTAGTTTACTATTTGCAATGTCGTATGTTTTTCTTTCTTTGAATTCTTGTGATTT
>JAZTWI010000013.1:0-221438 GCA_045635805.1 Clostridia bacterium | reverse complement strand
TCTATTGTTTCACGTGAAACTATAAAAGGCTATATTTAGTTGATTATTATAAGTATTATCTAGCATATATATTATAATTTTATATAACTTGGTTGTCTGGTGAGTATCGTGATGGTTTGTTTAATTAGATTGTAGATAAATTTTGTATTATATTCATAATTATTGTTTCACGTGAAACAGTATTTGAAAAAACCGTAATATATCTGTACACTAAATGTTTCATATGAAACATTTAAACTACTAGACTTACTGCTCTATTGAGCCAAGTAATAGAGTTAAGGTTAGAATTAGAGTTTTACATTTATAACTAATGATATTTGTTTCACGTGAAACATTTAGAGTTGTGCATCCTATCGTAATATATATAATAATATATTAATATATAATATATTATATAATATAACTATATTAGACCGGGTTCAGATAAAGAAATATAAGTGATAGTCATTAGCTGAGTTGAGCGTTGCCGATATGTATAGATAATAGAAATTATAATTAGTGTTAGCATTGTGATGTGAGAAAATATTAAGACATAATATATGTTAGTTATAAAAATATAACTATTATATATTAATATGTAAATATTAAATAATGGCTTTATTTGGGAATAATTTTATTATTTAAATAATTGTAAATTTGTAAAAAAGAGAAGATTGAAGGAAAAAATTACATAAGTCCTAATGTGGCTGATACGTAAAAAAGACACAACTTATATATTGTGCCTTTTCTTGTTTTAATCAAATTACTTAAACTCTGCTACTTGCATGAGTATTGTATGTATCTGGAGTTATTTATTTTTTTAAACCACTATTTATTAATAGTCTTTAGATAGATTGTGAGAACTGATATGTCTGCAGGGCTTACCCCACTGATTCTACTTGCTTGTGCTAGAGTCATGGGTTTGATATCATTTAGCTTTTGTCTGGCTTCTAGTCTTAGGCCTTTGATAGTATTATAATCCAAATCGGTAGGAAGAGATTTTTCTTCTTGTTTCTTTGCTTGATGGATTTGTATATCTTGTCTCTTTAGATAGCCTTCGTACTTAAGGTTAATTTCCCATTGTTTGATTGCTCTTATGGAATATTCGCCTAAAACATCGCTAAATCTCTCTTGTAATATCTCTGCTGTGATTTTGTTTCTTCTTAAACAATCTTTTAGACTTAGACCACTAGTTCCAGATAGTGTTTCCCCTACTTCTTCAAAGAATTTCTTTAATTCTTTAGGTGGGTAGATTTTATCTAAAACCTTGTCCAATTTTTCAATTTGTTGTAAATGTTCTTTAAATTCATTATATCGGTTATTGTCAACAAGTCCACACTCTCTGCCATATTCTGTAAGTCTTATGTCAGCATTGTCTTGTCTAAGGGTTAGTCTGTATTCTGCTCTGCTGGTCATCATACGGTATGGCTCGAAGGTCTCTTTAGTTACCAAATCGTCTATAAGAACGCCTATGTAACTCTCACTTCTTTTAAGGATTAGTGGTTCTTTGTCTCTTAATTTTAGACTAGCATTTATACCTGCGATTAGTCCTTGAGCAGCTGCTTCTTCGTAGCCACTAGTACCATTGATTTGACCTGCAAAGTATAGTCCAGATATATCTTTTGATTCTAGTGTTGGATAGAGAGTAGTTGCATCGATACAGTCATATTCTATAGCGTATGCGTCTCTCATTATTTTAGCATTTTCTAGTCCCTTTAGGCTTCTTACCATATCTTCCTGAAGGTCAATTGGCATACTATTACTAAAGCCCTGAATATATACTTCGTTAGTATCTAGTCCTTCTGGTTCTAGGAATAATTGATGCCTTTCTTTATCGGCAAATTTAACAACTTTTGACTCAATACTAGGACAATATCTAGGGCCTGTACCTTCGATAGCGCCATTATACATAGGTGCTTTGTCTAGGTTATCTAGGATGAGTTTGTGTGTACCAAGATTTGTATATGTTAGATAGCAGTCGCTAACGTTAATTGGTTTTTCTTTAGTAAGGGTAGAAAATGTCTGAATATTGTCTTCCCCCTTTTGAATTTCTAGTACGCTATAATCAATCGTTTTGCCATCAATTCTAGCAGGTGTACCTGTTTTGAAACGCCTTAGTTTAAAGCCAAGGTTTGTAAGAGCAGTAGATAAATCTGTGCTATTAGCAAACCCATTAGGACCTACGTCTTTAGTGTATTGACCAACAATTATTCTACTCTGTAAATATACGCCTGAGCAGATGATTGCGACCTTGGTTTTGTAGACTCCACCTTGTTTAGTTTTAACTGCTGTGACTCTACCATCTTCAACTACTATATCACTTACTTCGCCTTGTCTAATATCTAAATTTTCTTGATTTTCTAGGACTTTTTTTAGTTCCCTATGGTATAGGTTTTTGTCTGCCTGAACTCTCAATGATTGTACAGCGTAACCTTTGGAACTATTGAGCATTCTTCTCTGTATTGTGGACTTATCTGCGTTTATTCCCATCTCGCCACCTAGGGCGTCTATTTCGCAAACCAAGTGTCCCTTGGCAGTTCCACCGATACTAGGGTTACAAGCAAGAAAACCTATGCTGTCTAGGTTTAATGTTAGTAGTAAAGTATTGATTCCTGTTCTTGCTAGTGCTAGGGCTGCTTCGCTTCCTGCGTGACCAGAGCCTATTACTATTGCTTCATAAGTGTCTCTCATAAGTTTTGTAACCTTTTATTTTTTAAACTCACTAATTATATTACAAAATATATACTAGAGCAAGGGAATACCCCAAAATATTATTTTTAATTTGCTCTAGTATGTATATTAATTATTTAGTTTTTAAATTGTATTTTGTTATAAAAATATAACTATCTACTCATTGATTCGTTAAGAATTCTCTGGTAGATGTAGTATCTCTTACCATTGGCAATCCCAAATTGTCTGTGACTGCCTGGAACGACTGTTAAGCCGTTTTTCATAAGACTTTTGATACTAGCGACATTATCTTCTCTAACGGTTGCATTGATTGCTTTGATTTTCTCTCTGCCTGTGAAAAATTCTGGGTTTTCGATAAAGGACTTTAGCATTGCAGTGCCAAGTCCTTTGCCCCTGTATTTCTTATTAACGATATTGTAGTCCATAGTGTATTGAGTGCCCATACTAGGGGAATAACTCATAACAGCCATTATCTCTGCGTCATCACAAAGGTCGTCATTTACGTCAAATAAGTATCTGTCTGGACTATACATAAAGTCCCACATTTCGCCCTTAGTACAATTAGGTTTAATTGCCACTGCTAGTGCTCTCTCGGTAAATTCTGTTAGGTTTTCGCCTGTTATAAAGTCACCTAGGGGAGAGTCGTCTGCAATAAATGTAGTGATTCCAGCATCTTTCCATTTATTTAGACTGCGTCTAATGTAGTCCATAGTACCATCGGTAAGACCTGTATTTTCTTCGTGAATCTCACAAAGTGGTGGTTGAATAAGCCAACAGATATTATTATCTCTATCGTAGTATAGATAATTGCTAGGGTCGGTATTTCTAGGTGCTGGTGGTTGTTTTTTTCTTGCCATAATCTTCTCCTACATTGATTTATGTTCTCTACGTTTTACTTTGCTTTTAGCAAAGTTATTATTGATATAAGGCGAGTAATTAGAATTGCAAATATGGTCGGTTAGTCCTTCGATATAAGGTGGTACATATTTCCTAAAGCCCATATTTGTAAAGAGTTTCTTACTAGCTGTATTATTATTTCTAATATAAGTAGCTAGGCTCACAGAATTTTCATCGCCTGTAAAAAATGGTAAATTGCCCGACATAGACTCCATCATCTCAGTGCCAATTCCTTTGCCTTGCATATCTGGATTGACAACTATGTACTCTAGATAATCTTTGTATGCTACATCGTAATTTTCGTGACTAAGTAAAACTGTACCAATAGGGCTGGTATCTACTACCTTGCCATCTTGACCGGCTCTAAATGCTGTTATTAGACGGAAGGTCTTGTATTCATCTTCTGGAGTACTCTCTTTGTTTGGTGAAAGGTACTTATTGAAGAAGTATGAGCCCATACCTTTTTTACTCTCAGGAGAGAGTGCTACGTAGTCTCTAATACTCTGTCCTTTTTCGCCTGTTGACCAGGTATCAAATTCTCTTAAGATTGCTAGAGTCTCTGGTATATCGTCTCTAATAGCAGGGGATTTAGCCATTGCTTTTCTAGCAATACGTGCTTTGAAATATTCAATAATAGTACTTGGCTGATTTTTAGGCTCGGTTGAGAAATAGTCAACCCATACGATGCCATTTTCTTTATCAAAATAATCTCTCATATTATCCCCCTTTTTGATTTTATTTTCCTACACAGAATTTACTAAATATCTCGTCGATAATCTTCTCATTATCGCTATTGCCTGTTATATCGCCTAGATTTAACCAACTAGCCTTTATATCTATAGAGATTAGGTCTAGGTCTATTCCTGCGTCTAAGTTCTCAATCGCTGTGTCTAGATTGCCACTTGCAGATTTTAGTGACTCTATATGTCTCTTGTTTGTGATAACTAGTGAATTGTTATTGATATTTTTATTAGTTACGAAAGATAGTAATTCTTGCTTTAAGACTTCTATTCCATCGCCTGTAGTTGTAGATATATTTACCTTTTTCTCAAAAGGAATTTTGTCTAGTTCGCACTTACTTTTTAGGTCGCATTTATTGATAACTGTGATTACATTTTTGCCTTTGATTTCATCTATTATATCATAGTCTTCTGAAGATAATTTTTGAGAAGAGTCTACTACAAATAGTACAATGTCTGCTGACTTTAGCGATTGTCTAGACCTATCTATTCCAATTTTTTCAACTATATCTTCGGTATGTCTAATACCTGCTGTGTCCATAAGAATAAATTTGTAACCATTATATACAAAGGTCTCTTCGATTACGTCTCTAGTGGTTCCTTGTATATCTGTAACTATTGCTCTGTCGTAACTAAGTAGAGCATTAAGTAGACTAGATTTACCTGCATTGGTTTTGCCGTAGATTAGAATCTTTGTTCCTTCCTTAATAGCCTTGCCTAGTTCGGCAGTAGAGAGAAGGGCTTTGATTTTTTCTCTAGTGTCTACTAGTCTAGTTCTTATAAAGTCTATTGACTCTTCTTCTAGGTCTTCTTCGGGGTAGTCTAGTGTTACTTCGATTTTTGCAAGTGTCTCGGTGAGTACTGCTTGTAAGTCTTCGACTTTACCCTTTAGTTTTCCTTGAACTAAGTCATATCCTGCTCTTAGTTCGCTCTCACTCTCAGCATTGATTAGGTCGATAACACCTTCGGCTTCATCTAGCGACATTTTACCATTTAAGAAGGCTAGTTTACTAAATTCGCCCTTGGTTGCTGGAGCACAGCCTAGGTCTACTAGACTCTCATATACTTTATTGGTAAGTGTGACACCACCGTGAATATGAAATTCGACTATATCTTCACCTGTGTACGAAAATGGTGCTTTGAAATAAACAGCCATACACTTATCTGAAATGTCGTTGTATCTAAATGTTCCAAGGGTTAATTTTCTTGGTTCTAACTCAGTATCTTTTTTAATAGGAAAAAATACAGTCTTTGCAATATTTAGTACAGACTTACCACTCATTCTAATTATTGAGATACCACCACTGCCAATACTTGTAGAAATGGCAACGATATTTCTATCACTATTCATATTTTTCCCTTCTTTTTTTTGTCTAATTTTTCCACATAGTTCTTATTATATTTTAACATAAAAAAACACGGATTAATAGGGTTTTATAGAAAAAATTAATATTTTATTGATTTTATATTAAAGTCTAAAATGTGCCTTAAATCAACTAAAGTACATACAAAAATCAGGGTAGAAAAAATGCACAAAAATATAGAATTTAGTTATTTTTTAATAAATTTGCCGAAATATGTATTTTTCATTTTGAGCGTAATATCATATTATGTTATTATATTATATATAATAAAAGTAAGACTGGAAATTTGGCTTCAATTCGTTTTCGGTTGAAATTAAAGACAACTAGTGAAGATGACAACTTGACTAGAAATATATGAAAAATAGGAAAAGACTAGTAAATGGAAAAAAGACACGAAGAACAAATATATCTCTTTCATCAAGGTTCATATACTCACGCCTATGAGTATATGGGTTGTCAGCCACATAAGGACGGTGGCTTTGTTTTTCGTACTTGGGCACCTAATGCTAAGGGTATAAATGTAGTGGGGGACTTTAATGGTTGGGACAATACCAGGTCACCTATGAAGAGAATATCTAAGGCTGGTATTTGGGAAGCAGTAGTTCCAGAAGCAAAGGTTTATGATAAATATAAATTTGAAGTCATTGATAAAAATAATTATGCTAGATGGAAGGCTGACCCATATGCTTTCTTCAATGAAACCAATGGTAGGACAGCATCTATTGTTTATGATATAAATGGCTATGAGTGGCACGATGAGAAATTTATAGACCACAGAAAATATAAAGATTTGTATCGCTCTCCTATGAATATATACGAAGTAAATCTAGGCTCTTGGAAGAAGACACTAGATTGCAAATACTTTACATATAGAGAAATCGCCGACGAGCTTATTCCTTATGTAGTAGATATGGGTTACACCACTATAGAACTTATGCCTGTTACCGAGCATCCATTTGATGGTTCTTGGGGTTATCAGGTTACAGGATTTTATAGCCCAACTAGTAGGTTTGGTGAGCCAAAAGACTTTATGTATCTTATAGATAAATGTCACGAAGCAGGACTAACGGTTATTATGGATTGGGTTCCTGCACACTTCCCAAAAGACGATTGGGGACTAATAGAATTTGACGGGACTAGACTATATGAGAACCAGGGTTGGGACAGACTAGAACACGATACTTGGGGAACTAGAAAATTTGACCACGGTAGAAATGAAGTACAGTCCTTCCTAGTATCTAGTGCAATGCTCTTTATAGACAAATATCATATCGATGGTATTAGAGTAGACGCAGTGGCTAGTATGTTATATCTAGACTATGATAAGAAACCAGGCGAGTGGGTTCCTAATATACACGGAGACAATAAGAACTTAGAAGCAGTGGCGTTCTTGCAGAAACTAAATGGTTCTATATTTAGAGAATTCCCTAATGTTATAATGGTAGCCGAAGAGAGTACTGCTTGGTCACTAGTTACTAAGCCTACATATATGGGTGGACTAGGATTTAATTTTAAATGGAACTTAGGTTGGATGAACGACTCACTCGAGTATATGCACACAGACCCGTTTTTCAGAAAGAGTATACACGATAAATTAACGTTCTCTATGTTCTATGCATTTAGTGAGAATTTCATACTGCCTATATCACACGACGAAGTAGTGCACGGAAAATTCTCTCTACTTAATAAAATGTATGGGGATTACTTTGAGAAATTCAAGGCAATGAGAGCGTATGTAGCGTATATGATGGCGCACCCTGGAAAGAAACTAAACTTTATGGGTAACGAATTTGCGCAGTTCAAAGAGTGGGATTATATGGCAGGAATTGACTTTTGTCTGCTTGACTTTGAGACACACAAGAAAACCCACACCTTTACTAGGGCTATCAATCACTTTTATCTAGATAATCCTGAACTATATACCGAAGACTTTTCGTGGACAGGGTTTGACTGGTTAGTTCCAGATGATAATAAGCAGAATATTCTCATATTTAGGAGAATGGACGGCAATGGTGGAGAGATGATATTTGCTGTAAACTTCTCTACAGTAGATAGATACAATTATGAATTTGGTGTCGATGGTAAGAGATACGAAGAAGTATTCTCTACCGATTGGAAGGAATTTGGTGGCACTGACATAAGAAATGGCGAAGTAAGAGCCAAGAAAGAGAAGTGTAAAGGAAAAGAATATAAATTAACAATTACTATACCTGCTATGAGTGGAATATTCTTAAAGAAAAAATCTAAAGAAGTAAGGTTGGATTAGAAAATGGAAAAGATGAATTTAAAAGATATGGTAAAAAACCTAAAAGAAAGAACAGGTAAGATGGTTGAAGGCGAGTACGAAGAGAGACCAAAGAAAAAGGTAGAAGAAGAAACTCCTGTAGTAGAGATGGAAGAAGTAGTAGAGACTCCTGCTGTTGAGCCTGAGAAAGAGCCAGAACCTGTAGTGGAAGAGCCTACTGTTGCTCCAGAGCCAGAAGACGATATTCCTGCTGACGATATCGATGCTAAGATTGCTGAGTACTATAGAAAGAAAAAAGCAAAGATAGCAGAACTCGAGAAACTCGAAGAAGAAGAGACAAATAAAATAATAAAGAAAGTAAATGCGTACGACGAGAAGAAAAGAGAGTATGCAGATATTTTTAGTGGCATTACCATTTCTAAAGACGACCTTGATAGAGAAAATATTGGTAGAGCAGTACTAGATGAGTTTACTCTAAAAGAAGAAGACTTTGCAGATGAGACTATCGAAGATAAATTAAATGCAGAGACTGTAGATAATACTACTATCGGTATGGAGAGTAACAAAGCAGACGAAGAAGAAGTAAAAGCAGAGATAGTAGCAGAGACTGTTGATGATATTGATAATTATATCGTAGAGACTCAAGTGAGTGGTGAAGAGTATGTACCTGCAAAAGAACTAGGTCAGATTGAGCCGGAAGTACAGGCAGAGATAGACACAGTTATTAAGACTGCTAAGAAAAAACCTGCTCCTAAGAAAGACGCCCTAGCAAACCTAACTGCTAAACTTAACAAAAAAGAAGAAGAGAAAGTGGAAGTAGTAGAAGAGACAGAAGAGAAACCAACTAAGAAAACTACAACTAAGAAGGCAACTTCAACTAAGTCTACAAGTACTAAGAAGACAACTACTGCAAAGAAAGCGACTGCTAGTAAAACTACTAAGTCTACAACTAAGAAGACTACAACCAAGAGTACAACTGCAAAGAAGACTACTAAGAAAGTAGCAGAAGAGAAAAATGAAGGCGTAAAACTTACTGCAGAAGAGATGGAAGAATTAGTAGCAGAAGTTATGGAAGCACCACTTGACGCAGTTGAAACAGTGGAAGAGAATAATGTAGTTGAAAATAAAGACGCTACACCAGAACTTACCGAAGGTTGGACTGTAGACGACTATAATAAACTCGTTGGTATCAAAGAAGAGACTGCACAAGTAGAAGAGCAAGAGACTGTTTCAAAAGATGGTGCACTTGATAGTGCAGTTAAACTAAATGAGACAGATATCGAGCATTTAGAGAAAGCAGAAGAAGAGAAAACTGCATACTTCTATGGCAGTAAAGAGCATAAAGAAGTAGAAGAAGAGAATAAAACTACCGATACAGCAAATATTGGTAAAGAAGTAGAACTTGGAGATAAAAACTTAAATAAAGATATCGCTAATGCAACTCCTTCTAGTGAGATTGTTCCTATGGGCGAAGAGAAGGTACTTACCGAAGAAGAGAGATTTGCTAAAGAAATGGAATTTATCTACACAATATTTGGTGTTCAGGAGAAATCTAAATCAGCAGAAAAAGAACAGAAAAAAGTATTATACGTTGCAGCAGAGAGTCAACCATTTGTAGCGACAGGTGGACTTGCAGACGTTGCAGGTAGTCTACCTAATGCTATTGCAGAACTAGGCGTAGACATTAGGGTTATTATGCCACTATATGGCACTATTAAAGATATGTACAGAAAGGACTTTGAGTTCCTAGGTAACTTTACTGTACACCTAAGTTGGAGACAGGAGTACTGTGGACTATTTAGATACTATAGAGATGGCGTAACATACTACTTTGTTGATAACGAGAGATACTTCAAGAGACCTAATGTATATGGTTACTACGATGATGGTGAGAGATATGCATACTTCTGTAGAGCAGTTGTAGAGTGTCTACCACATATTGACTTCTTCCCAGACATTATTCATTGTAATGACTGGCAGACAGCACTAGTTCCTACTTATATTAAGACAGGCGAGTGGGCTGACCATAGATATTACCAAATCAAACATGTATACACTATTCACAATGTTGAATACCAGGGTATATATGGTATGGAGAACCTAAAAGACCTATTCGGTATTGATGAGAGATATACTCATGATATGGAGTATGATGGAACAATTAACTTAACTAAGGCTGCTATACAACTAGCCGATAAGATAACAACTGTTTCTCGTTCATATTGTAACGACCTAATGCAACCATATTGCTCTAGGGGCTTACACCATATTATTCATAGAAATCAGCATAAATTGCAGGGTATTATTAATGGTATCAATTATGATTTCTATAACCCAGAGACAGACAAAACCATTAATCATAACTTTACTATCGATAATCTAGAAGAAAAGAAAAAATGTAAGAAGTCTTGGCAGGAAGAATTAGGACTACCTGTTGACCCAGATACTCCTATGCTTTCTATGGTAACTAGACTAGTTTCACACAAGGGTCTAGACCTAATTGTTAAGATTATGGAAGACCTGCTCCAGGACGATATTCAATTCGTTATCGTTGGTACAGGCGACCAGAGATTCATAGAATACTTTAGATACTTAGAAGACAAATATCCTACTAAAGTTAGAGCATTAGTAGATAAATTCTCACTAGAGTATGGAGTTAAGAACTACGGTGGTAGTGATATCTTCTTAATGCCTAGTAAGATTGAACCTTGTGGTATATCTCAGATGGTGTCTAGTAGATATGGTGCAGTGCCTATCGTTAGAGAGTGTGGTGGACTAAAGGACACTATTACTGACTTTGGTTGCGAAAACGGTGGTAATGGTTATACATTTACTCACTATAATAGCGAAGACCTTAAATACCAGATTAAGAGAGCGATTAAGGACTATCGTGACAGTGTTGGCTGGACTGAGAAAATGAAAACAGTTATGAGACAAGACTTCAGTTGGAATAAGTCTGCAAAAGAATATATCGACCTATATGAGTCAGTTCTAAATTAAGGAGAAAGAGAAGTTGAGCGCTAAACTTACAGAACAGAAAGCAAAAGAATTATTAGAAGAAACATTACGTAAGTACGGGGAAGCCGACCAAACAATCGAGAAGGCTCCCCTTACCGAATTATATAGAGCACTAGCAATCATTTCTCATGATATGCTAGTAGACAAGAGAGAAAAATATCATATCAAAGTCAGCAAATCTATGAGCAAAAGAGTACATTATCTATGTATGGAATTTTTGCTAGGTAGAAACTTGAAGGCTACTATGTTTAACTTAAGGACTGCAGATGTATTTACTAAAGTTCTCAAAAATATGAAGATAGATATAGAAGATATCTACGAAGTAGAAAATGACGCAGGACTAGGTAACGGTGGACTAGGAAGGCTTGCTGCTTGTTTTATGGATAGTCTAGCTACAATGGGCTACCCTAATATGGGACATAGTATTCTATACGAATATGGTTTTTTCAAACAAAAAATCGTTGACGGAGAGCAGGTGGAACTAACCGATAGTTGGAGAAGTACAGGCGACTATTGGCTACAGAAGAGAGCAGATAAGACAGTATTTGTTAAGTTCGGTGGAACAGTTAGTGAGAGAATGGAAGACGGAAGACTAATACCAGAGTACCACGACTATACCGAAGTATCTGCTGTGCCATACGATATGGTACTCAGTGGTTACAATAGCACAGGTGTTGGCGTTCTTAGACTATGGGAAGCCAAGGCTGTTGGTAAATTTGACTTCAATAGTTTCAGCCAAGGTGCATACGTTCAGGCAGTGGCTGAGAGTAGTGAGATGGAGATGATTAGCAAGGTTTTATACCCTGCTGACGACCACGAGAGTGGTAAGATTTTGAGATTAAAACAACAATATTTCTTAGTGTCAGCATCTCTTCAAAATATTATTGCTACACACATAAAGAGATATAGAAACTTAAAGACTCTACCACAACTAGTATCTATTCATATCAATGATACTCACCCAGCATTGTCTATACCAGAACTTATGAGAATTCTTATGGACGAACACGGTTGGTCTTGGGACAGTGCGTGGGCTGTTGTTAATAAGACTATTAATTACACAAACCACACCGTTCTTATGGAAGCCTTAGAGAAATGGGACGAGAAAATCTTTGCAACAGTGCTACCTAGAATTTATCAGATTGTTAAAGAAATTAATAGAAGGTTTACAAAAGACCTACTAGATAATCACCAAGATACCTTTGATTTAGCCACAATAGAGAAGATGGCTATTATTAGCCAAGGTCAAGTAAGAATGGCTAATATGTCAGTAGTTGGCTCTGGCAAAGTAAATGGTGTTAGTACCCTTCACAGTGAGATTATTAAGACTCAACTATTTAGACCTTTTAGTGAATTATACCCTAAGAAATTTACAAACGTTACTAATGGTATCGCTCATAGAAGATGGCTATGTCAGTCAAATCCAGAACTAGCCGACCTAATCGAAGAATGTATCGGTAATGGATATTACACTAAACCAGAAGAACTAAAGAAATTAGAGAAGTGGGCAGAAGACCCAGGATTCTTAAAGAAACTAAGGAAAGTTAAAGAAGACAATAAACGTGACTTTGCTAAATTCTTAGAGAAGCACCAGGGAACAATTGTTGACCCAACACATAGATTTGATGTGCATATCAAGAGAATACACGAGTATAAGAGACAACTTCTTAATGTACTAAAGATTATATATCTTTATAGCGAACTAGTTAAAAATCCTGATATGGAATTTACCCCACAAGTATTCTTCTTTGGTGGTAAATCTGCACCTAAATACTATATGGCTAAGAGAATAATTAAACTTATCGGCAAATTGTCGGCAGATATTGACAATAACCCTGCAGTTAGGGGCAGACTAAAGGTGGTAATGCTAGAGAACTACAATGTTAGTGTTGCCGAGAGAATTATCCCTGCTAGTGAAGTCAGTGAGCAGATTAGCCTTGCTGGTAAAGAAGCTAGTGGTACAGGTAATATGAAATTTATGAGTAATGGAGCACTCACCCTTGGAACATACGATGGTGCTAATGTAGAGATGACGGGACTGCTCGGAGAAGACAATATCTTTATCTTTGGACTAACTGCAGATAGAGTAGACAAAGAGTGGAAGGTTGGATACAACCCAAAAGAGATTTATGTTCAGAACCCTAGAGTTAAGACTGTTGTAGATATGCTAAAGACAGGCTTTGCTGGAGAGAGCTTTAATGATATTGCAGAGTATCTAATTGGTGTTGGCAGACCAGACCCATATATGTGCCTTATCGACTTTGATAGTTATATCGATGCACATTACAAGATGGATACTCTATACAAAGACCAGATGGAGTGGAATAAGAAGAGTTGTATTAATATTGCTAGGTCTGGGTTCTTTGCTGCAGATAGAAGTATCGCTGAATACGCAGATAATATCTGGAACTTAAATAGAGTGGAATAATCTGCCACTCTTTTTAGGTTTATAGACTAATTAGTGGAGAGAGTATGATAGATTACATTTACAATCCAACTATAGACAAAACACCTAAAGGTGTGAGTCTAGTTGGCTCTACAATTAAATACGAAATCAAGGTGTCTAAGTTTAAAGGAATTGAGAGCGTAGACTTCGTTTTGCACAAAGACGGAGAACAGCCTACGGCTTATCCTATGACTAGAGTATTTACCGATGAAAGATATATACATTATGAGTTCGAGCATACATATTCTACCCCAGGGCATTTTTGGTATCACTTCGAAGCCCACACTCCTGATGACACGATTAGACTAGTTGCAGGAGATAGACTAGACGTAAGAGCCGAAGACGTTGATGATGATTATCTAGAACTGATTATTGAGAGAGACTCGACCACGGGCAAAGACTTTAGAAAGGGTATCATATACCATATCTTTGTAGATAGGTTTTGCAAGAAAGGTAAGGTGTCACCAAGAGCAGGGCTAACTTTACATGAAAATTGGAGAGAGCCTGTAGACTATGAATATGAAGAGTCGACAGGTAGAAGGGTTAATAGAAAGTGTTATGGTGGTAATTTTGAAGGAATTATATCAAAGCTTGATTACCTAGAGAAATTAGGTGTAACTATGCTATACTTGTCACCTATATTCGAAGCTCATAGTAGTCATAAATACAATACTGCCGACTATAATAAAATTGATGAGATGTTCGGTGGTGAAGAAGGTTTCAAGAAACTCATCAAGGCCGCAGACAAGAAGGGTATGAAAATTATACTTGACGGAGTATTTAATCACACAGGTAGCGATAGTATTTACTTTAATCAAGATGGTAGGTACGATAGTATCGGTGCGTGTCAGAGCAAAGATTCTCCGTATTATAAGTGGTATACTTTCGGTGATTATAAATATGGCTATAGTACCTGGTGGGATATGCCAACTCTACCACAGACCAATGAAAATTCGACTTTTGCCGACTTTATAGCAGGTAAGGGTGGAGTTATTGAGAAATATATGAAAATGGGTGTTTATGGTTTCAGACTAGATGTTGCCGACGAACTTAGTGATAAATTCCTAAACGCTATCAATAAGACTGTAAAGAGTATTAATCCAGAAGGTTTTATTGTTGGCGAAGTATGGGAAGATGCTGCTAGTAAGATAGCATATAGCGATAGAAAACAATATTTCTTAGGGAATTCTCTAGATTCAGTTACTAATTACCCTATGAAAAATGCAATTATAGACTTTGTAAAAAATGGCGATGCTAGTCACTTTGCTGGTACTATCAATATGGTTAAGGCAGAGTACCCACATAATATCAAGCACTCACTTATGAATATTCTAGGCTCACACGATACAATGAGAGTTATGACTAAACTTATGACCGAAGACAATGCCGGAGATATAAAAAGGCATATAATGAGTGAAGAAGAGTGGGAAAGGGGCTTTAAACTACTTAAAATCGCCACCGTTCTACAATACACCACTGTTGGTGTTCCTACTGTATACTATGGTGACGAAGTAGGTATGACGGGTGGTAGAGACCCATTCTGTAGAGAGACCTATCCTTGGGGCGAAGAAAGAGAGAAAATCCTAGATTGGTATATAAGGCTTGGCAAACTCAGAAAGAGACCTGCTATTTACGAAGGCGATTTAAATATTCTCTATAACGACGAATCAGTACTTGTATATGAGAGAAGAACAGATAATGACAAGGTTATGGTAGCAGTCAATCGTGGTCAGGGCGAACACGTACTCACATTTAACGATAAAATGCACGATTTGCTAAGAAATAGAGAATACTATGGTGAAGTTACTCTTGCTCCAGATAGTTACTTTGTACTCTCTAGAGAAAGGGAGTGTACTAATCACTTAGAAGAATTAGTTAAGACTAGAAAAAGTAGAACTACTACTAAGGATACGACCACTAAGAAGCCCACAAAAACTTCGACCGAGACTAAAACAAAGACTACAAAAACCACAACCAAAACCACTACAAAAAAGAGTGGTACAACTAAAAAAACAAATACTAGTACTGCTAAAAAGACAGCGTCTAAAAAGTAGTAAAAATATAAAAAATTACACCCTAGAGATAGGGTGTTTTTTATATAAAAAATAGATACTTATATACAGTAAAAACAATATAAAATTTTTTGTAATAAAAAAGGTCGAAAAAAGTCGAAAAACTATACTTAAGACAAAAATAAAAAATAGGGCAACGAAATGTAGCCCTATTTTATATATAAAAGTCGAAAAAAGTCGAATTATTGTAAATTTGATATATAGTATATCTTACTCAATATTGTCTGCTAGTAATTTTGTAATCTTAGCAATCACCATTTCTTTCTCTTGTGGGTTGTTGTACACACCTTCGCCACTAGTTGATACAGCAAATGAGCCTAAGCAATTTAGTCCTTGGCACTTTATAAATCCATACATAGCATTGTCTAAGTATTTCTTGATATTCTCACTAGAGTCGCCACCTGTGTAAAGGAAGATAATTTTCTTGCCTTCTAGTTTTCTATTCTTATAGTAACGATATGCTCTATCGATAAAGTTTTTAGCAAGGCCCGTCATATTATAGAAATAATTAGGAGTAGCAAAGACTACAATTTTAGCGTCTAGCATTTTCTCTAGTAAGATATGTATCTTATCATTGATTACACACTCGCCTTTCTCGTCCTGACAGGCTCTGCAACCTAGACATTGTTTGCTCTCAAAGTCTCTAATGTATGCCACTTCGGTGCTGTATTTTAACCAAAAACTTTTTTGTAATTCTTCTAGCAGTAGTCTGCAAGTACCATTTGTAGCAGATGCAGATATAAATAAAATTTTTTCCATTATTTTCTAAACCTTATTTTGTACTTTAAGTGAGTGCTACGCCTGCTCACAAAACAATGATACCATACTTTATAAATACTTACCAAACAATAATGTGGATAAATAATTTTTTGTGAAGATTAAATCTTTGATTTAAGTAGAAAAATTTGATACAATTATACTGTAAAATTTTGCTAAAAAGGAAATAAGATTATCTTGAAGTGGATAGATGAAAAGACGATAGTTATTACAGGTGCTACTAGTGGTATAGGAAGGGCCCTTACCAAACTCTTTATTGAGAAGAATAATTGTAGAGTTATTGGTGTTGGTAGAAGAGAAGAGAAATTTAAGGAATTAATAGCCGAATTGGGCGAAAAGGCTGGTAACTTTGAGTATAGACTATTTGACGTGTCTATCGAGAGCGAGTGGCAGAAGTTTGCAAAAGAGATGGAAGAAAGGGCAGTGTCCGTAGTTATTAATAACGCAGGCGTGCTACCTAAATTTAAGACTTTTGACAAAGCCACTGCAGATATTACTTGCAGTGAATATATGCGTACTCACGAGATTAATTATAATTCGATTGTATACAGCACTTATTATATGTGTCCTGTGATTGAGAAGAACTTAAATCCAGCAATTATTAATATTGCTAGTTCTAGTGGTCTATGCCCACTGCCTGGTATGGCTAGTTATTCTGGTAGCAAGGCTGCAGTTAAGAACTTTACAGAAGTACTCGCGCTAGAGAAGAAGTACTATGTAGGACTAGTTTGTCCAGGGTTTACAAAAACTGAGATTTTTAGAGAGCAGAAGGGTGAGATGGACTCAGGTCTTATAGGTTTCATTGCTACTAAGCTTGATAAAATGGCATATAAGATATATAAGGGCGTTATTAGAAAGAGAAAGCGTATGGTTCTAGGTTTTGATGCCAAGGTTATGGACATAGGCTATAGATGGTTTCCAAAATGTGGACCTAGACTATTTGGCAGGGTACTCAAGTCTGCTAAGATAGAACTTTTTGATGATGTTTTTGATGGTAATGATAAAAGGAGAAAGAAATGATTAAATTAAATTATAGTGGTGTAGATAAGGAATACCTAAAGAGTGGAATTAATCTAAATACTATTCCAGCGACAGCAAGGGGAAAAAACATTTCTAAAATATATGGTAAGAAAGTATCTGTAATGTTAGACTTTCTAGACCTACCTAATATGTCAGAAGAAGAGATTGTGAGACTAGAGACTGTTGGTAGAGATATCTCTAAGAAGAATAAAGACCTAGTAGTACTTGGTATCGGTGGTAGTGCCTTAGGTGTGAGTTTTCTAGAGAATACATTTGTTAGTAGTGTTCACAAGAAACCTAAAACTAAAGTAACCGTTTGTGATAATATCGATAGCGATAGTTTTGTAACACTGCTTGATACCCTAGACCTAAAGAAAACAGTATTTAATGTTGTGTCTAAGTCAGGTGGTACTAGTGAGACTATTACACAAATGCTAATAGTTATAGATAGACTAAAAAGAAAGAAACTAGATATTACTAAGAGACTTATTATTACAACTACCGAAAACAATAATCTACATAATTTTGCAAAAGAGCACGGTATTACTACCTTCCTTATTCCTGTAGGGGTGGGGGGAAGGTTCTCAATTCTATCTTCCGTAGGACTTCTTCCTGCAGTTGTTATGGGTATAGATATTAGAGAATTACTCGCTGGTGCTAGAAATATGCTAGACAATGGTAAAATAAACGAAGTTAAAAACTTAGCATATACTACAGCCTATATTAATTATAGTTATCTAAAGAAAGGTAAGACATCTCTTGTTACTATGCCATATAGCGATAGACTAAAATTATTCCCAGATTTCTTTGCTCAACTCTGGGCAGAGAGTTTAGGAAAAAGATACGATAGAAATGGCGCAGAAGTGTGCACTGGTCAAAACCCTATTAAGACTGTAGGTGTTACCGACCAACACAGCCAATTACAACTATACAGCGAAGGTTTGCAGGACAAAGTGATTATGTTTATTACAGTTGCCAAAGCTCACTATGACGAAGCAGTTACTGACGACTATGGCTTTGCAAAGCACCTAAGGGGTGTGAGCCTTAAGGAACTACTAGACTATGAGTATCAGTCTACAGCATATTCACTAACTAGTCTAGATAGACCTAATTATACCCTTGAACTTGACACTATCAGAGAGAGTTCTGTGGGAGAACTAATAATGTTATGCGAACTTATGACAGCATTTATGGGTGAATTTATGAATATCAATGCCTACGACCAACCAGGAGTGGAGCTAAGTAAAATCTACACAAAGGCTTGTCTAAAGGTAAAAGGATACGAGACAGAGCGTAAAGAAATCACACATTATGCAAGTTCTAAAAAATTTTTATCGCTATAAATAGGCGTTTTTATGAATTTTTGAAAATTTTGTGTCATACTAATATTGATTTTTGAGAATTACGTGATATATTTAAGATGTGGTTAAAAACCTTGGCAAAAACTTGCATAAAGGTGTATAATAAAGACCATTAATAATTTGTTGGAGAAATTGTAAAATGAACATGACTGAGATTTGGGCAGACGCTCAAAACCAATTAGAGAAACAGGTTAGTGCAGTAAGTTTTGAACTATGGATTAAGTCGCTAGAGCCTATTGATTTAAAAAATGGTATTCTATACTTATCTACTACTAGTGAGACTGCAAAACAGAGAATTATGCAATTACATAAGGGCGAGATTTTTGTAGCAGTTACAGGTGCTAGTGAAGAAGTAAAAGACTTTGTAGTGCTTGACCCTGTTGAGAGAGAAGCATATAGACAGAATAAAGCCTTAGCAGTAGAGAGCGATAATAAGAAATTCCCAGGTGTTAATAGTTTTAATCCTAAGTACACTTTTGATAATTTCGTTGTAGGTAATTCTAATAAGTATGTGTATGCTGCTTGTAGTGGAGTTGCTGAGAAACCTGCTGGTATGATTAACCCACTATTTATTTATGGTGGAGTGGGACTAGGTAAGACTCACTTACTACACGCTATCGGTAATTATATCAATAAGAATTTCCCAGAGAAGACAGTACTATACTGTACTTGTGAGAAATTTATCAATGACTATGTAAATGCACTCAAAGGCTCTTCATCATTTTCTGCAATGAATAGTTTTAAAGAAAAATACAGAAGTCTAGACGTTCTTATCATTGACGATATTCAATTTATCTCTAAGGCTGAGAGTACACAGGAAGAATTTTTCCATACATTTAATGAGTTATACGAAAATGGCAAACAGATTATCATCGCTAGTGATAGACCACCTAAAGAGATTGCTACTCTTCAAGAGAGACTTAGGTCTAGATTTAGTATGGGACTAATCCAAGATATTCAGTCACCAGACTACGAGACTAGACTTGCTATACTTATGAAGAAGGCTCAAGAAGAGAATTATCTAATCGCTGACGAAGTAGTTGAGTATATCGCTGAGCACTTTGATACTAATATTAGAGATATGGAAGGAATACTATCTAAAGTTTGGTTCTATGCTAGGTGCTTATGTAAGAAATCTGCAGATATGGAAGATATGAAGGAAGCTCTAAAAGACCACGACTTTGCAGATAGACAGAATTTAACTATAGATAGAGTAGTGGACTGCGTATGTAGATATTTCTCGATTAGAAAGGACGACCTACTAGGTAAAAAGAAAAATAGAGAAATAGCAGAGCCAAGGCAAATCTGTATGTATGTTATCTGCGAACTATTAAATTTACCACTAATGACTATCAGTGCTCACTTTGGAAAGAAAGACCATACAACAGTAATCTACGCCAGAGACAAAATCGCTAGTATGATAGAAGAAGGCAATCAAAAAATCAAAATTGCCGTTCAAGATATCAAGGCAATGGCTATGAAAAATTAATTAAGTAAATCATAAATTCCAAAATAAAAAGTACTAGGTTTCTAGTACTTTTTTTATGCTCGGTGGTATTATTTACCACTCTTTTTAAAGGTAGTTTCTCTTTTAACTAGAGATTGTCCTACTGAGTAGATAATTACTGCTAGTGCATTGATTAGATAACTCATAAGGATTAATCTAAAGAATCTCTCACTAATATCGATAAATAATCTAACATTGTCTGAATTAATAGCAAATACTATTAGAGTAAAGACGATTAGAGCAATAGTCACGATATATAGCATTACTCCAGATACAAATTTTTCTCTGTGTTGGCAGGTACATATTATATCATATATTACCACTACTACAAGTAGCGCAATTAAAATATAGAAGACCGTTCTCTCCCAACCTGCTAGACTTGCTCCAGACAAGGACATAAACATAAATACTACAAATGCCACCATTACAGCGATGGCTGTGTAATATACCATATTTAGCAGTACTTTCTTTTTATCGAAATCCATATATTCCCCCCTTTATAGTTTCGTTATTTTATTTTAGACATATTTCTTATTTTTTATGTATACACGCCCTTTCCAAATTTTGTAATAATAAATCCTTTATTTGTAATAAAAAAATTTATATTCACTATTGAAATGGCGAAAAATTTATGATATACTCACATAATCTAAATGGGTTAAAAGGGGGATTTATTTATGCTACTTAGTCAAACAAGTGTAAAAGATATGTATGATATTGATAATATTGTAAATGTTGATGCTAGGAAAGATGGGGCGCTAGTTGAATTTAGAATGATTGCTACATCTGATAATAATAAATGGAATAAGCCTGGTGTTGTTACTGATATGATAATAGAGAGATGTGCTCTAACCAATCAGCAACTAAGAAGACTAGGTATAAATAAAAACCATATCGAGAAAGATATTGAATTGCTATTTGAGAAAACAGGCGATTTAGACTTTATCCACGACTTTATGAGAGCGAGTTCTTTTGGTACTCAAATCACTGTGAAATTGCCACATAGATACAAGGCAGGTATTAAGGGCAGAGAGCCTAGGGCACTAAAAGACGATTTCTATCCTGCTAGAGTATATATAGATGGCGAAAATGTAAGCCAAACATTTGAAGCTTTTGATATGTTCGGTAGTGATATCGTAACTACTATTAGTGATGCTCTACTTGGAGATTTTGATTTTAGGAGATTAAATACCGAACTTAGCAATGTAGAAGGCGTCCTAGCATTAAGAAGTAGTCTAGAGACTGCAGAGAATAACGCCATCGGCACTGCACCTAAGCCAATGGGACTTTTTAGAAAATAACAAATTTTAATTTGCCTACACACGCAGTGTAGGCATTTTTTATGCATAAAAGTCGAAAAAAGTCGAAAACTCTATAAATTCACGACTTTGCAATTTGCATAAACGAATTGAAGCCATTTTTTTGCTCAAAAGGTCGAAAAAAGTCGAAAAACAAGAAATAAAAAATGGACACAATATAGCGTCCATTTTTTTGTGATAATACTCTTAGTCAAATTGTAATTGACTAGGGTGTTTTTTGAAGAAGTCATACTTGGCTTCGATGAATTTAGGTCTGTAATTATCTTTGTTTTCTACGAAATTGTAGATAGGCTCATTGATTGTATCCCAACTAAAGATATCTTTAGAAACTTTTAGGTCTTCTGCTAGAGTCTCAATATTCTTAGGGCTAACAGGGTGAAGTAGGACCATTGCAACTTTTACCATATGTAGAGTGTCTGCGATAACTTGTGCTAGTTTCTCGTCATCGTCTCCTGCAAGTTTCTCATTTGCAACGAAGTGTTTATTGATATTTCTAATAAATGAGTCTAGTTCGTACATAACCATATGGAATTTATTATCAAACATTAGTTTTTCGATTTTTAATATAGTCATTGTACAGTTCTTTAAGATATCTACCGATACTTCTCTATTTGGAACTACTCCATCAAATCTACTTTGCCAAGTATAGAATAGACTTCTAAGTACTCTATTGTATACGTTTGTGAGTAGGTTTCCGTCTTTGGTTACAGGGTCGATATCTTCTGCCTTTGCATCTGGGTCAAATGCCTTAGGTGTAAATGAAGAAGAAGTATTACCGATAGATAGTCCTAAGAAATGCATTCTTAATTGCTCTACAGTATAGTGTTCTAGTAGTTCGTCTGGCTTAGGTGGTTTGATTGAGCCTGAAGAACTAGCCTTGTTGCCCATAAACATAGAGTGTTTATTGACAATCAAGTGTGACATTTTTAAGTTTCCTTCTGGTACGTCTAAAGTAGGCTCTCCGTCTTGAGTGCATAACCACATAGCGTGTTGTACAGGGCCATAGAAATATGCGTTGTCTTCGCCTAAGATTTGGTATATATACGCATCGCTATCGCACCAATATTTCTTCCACTCGTCTTTGTCTTTACCTAAGTTATGTAGGTATGTTCTTGTAAATGAAATAGGTGCCCATAGGCTTTCTGGCCATACATAGAAGGTTAGGTCTTTTAGTCCGTCTTTGTCTGGAACTTTTACACCCCAATCAATATTGCCACTTAGTCTGCTAGGAGTAAGGGTTTTACCTGTTCTATATCTGATACCGTTTTCGCTAAGCATCTCACAAGCAATTTCTCTATCTTCTAGTTTATCAAATACTAGTACAAATGATGCTTTGCTCTTCTCTTCCCTTAGTTCAAATGTAGGGAGTAAGAATTGCACGTTCTCAAAGGCGTCCATTTGGTCTTTCTTGATATAGATTTCTGGTTTCTTTAGGAATTCTTTGATTTCTTTTAAGAAGAAAGGTCTTGCTTCGGTTTTTTCTAGTCTTGCTACCCACTCTTCTAGAAGTGGTAAGCATCTAGGAAGGTCAAAGTACCAATTAGATATCTCTTTTAAGATAGGTTTCTTGCCACTAAGGGTGCTTATTGGGTCGATAAGTTCGCTAGGATTGTATTGATGACCTAGGTCGCATTCATCTGCATAACCCTTTTCACTACCACAATTCTCATAAGGACATTTACCGATAACTTGTCTACCATTTAGGAATTGGTTGTGCTCTTCATCGAAGAATTGTAGAGTAGACATTTTTTTCAAATATCCATTGTCGTATAGTTTATTAAAAATTTCTTCGCTCACTGCGTTGTGAAAAGGCACTGCATCGCCAATAGCACTAGCACCAAAGAAATTAAGTGAAATCTCAAATTTCTCTAGGTCTTTTTCTTGTCTAATATGGAATTCTTCTACCATATTTGCAATAGTTTCTTTCTTGCCTTCTGCTGCTCTCTTTCTATGAGTTTCTATCGCTGGAGAACCATAGCAGTCAGTACCTGATACGAATACAACGTTGTCTTTGCCGATTCTGTCTCTTAGGAATCTTGCCATAAAGTCTGCGTATAGAAACATTCCTAGTACGTGACCATAGTGAAGGTCTTTATTACCATAGGGCATACCACCTGTAATAACAGCTCTCTTTGGAGCAACAGGTCTATGCTCTAACATTCTTTTTAATCTCTCATCTCCGTAATCTTTCATAATTCACCTAGTCTTTTATTATTAATATACTAGAGTATATTATATTTGCTCATTTTTGTAAAGAATTTTGTTTTCAAAATCGCCCTAAAAGTTCGCAAAAAAGTAAAGATTAATTTATTATGATAAATTAAATTTGGTGTTAAATGATTTGGAGAAAGAGTGACACCTTTGTTACAATAAAAGAAAAAAGGGGGAAAATATAATAATGAACGGACTATCTATAGGACTAATCATTGCCTGTGGATTACTAGCAGTAGCCTTTATGGTAATGAGAGTTTGGAAAGGGGGACTATCTGCAGTTATAGTAAAGACACTAGCATCACTTGGCTTTGTTTCAACAGGTATTATAGGTGTGGCGACTAGTGACTTATGCAATAAGGTTCCACTAGCACTCATCGTTATTGGACTTCTTTGTGGTATGGTTGGAGATATTTTACTAGACCTAAAGGTTGTTTATGATAACGATAAGTTCTATCTAAACTTCGGAATGCTTAGTTTCGGTCTAGGACACGCAGCTTACTTTACAGCATTTACAATGTTAGCACTATCTACTATTAGTAATATCTGGCTACCTATTGTAATAGCAGTTGGTGCAGGTGTGGTACTTACTATCGGTATTGTTATCGGTGGTATGAAGATGATGAAACTAAACTTCGGCGACTTCTTGTGGCAGACAGTTGCATACTCATTTGTCTTAACATTTATGATGGTGTACACTCTAGTTCTAGCAATTATGGGTGGTGGAAGTTGGTTAGTATTTGTAGGACTACTACTATTCTTCTTAAGCGACGTAGTATTATCTACTCAATACTTTGGTGGACAACTAGCAAACAAATTATTTATAGTTATCAACCACACACTATACTATGCAGCGCAGATTATTTTAGCAGCAGCAATATTCTTAATCTAAGAAAAAATGACTCTCTAAATCTAGGGAGTCTTTTTTATGCTCAAAACCAATGCAGTACACTTGCATTAAGAATTAGAAAAGATGCAAGAATTAGTAGATAATAACCAAAGTATGAGAGCATACTTTTCTTAGAGAGTAATTGTACCCACTTGATAGCAAGAAGTCCAATAAAGAAACACACGACAAAGGCAATGCTAAGGCTCAAGATGTTTATACTTTTTAGCCCGTCAGTGGTCAGTAATTCGTAACCAAGGCTTAGTATAATTATGGGTATTGATATGAGAAAAGAATACCTAGTTTTCTCTTCTTTGATGCCTAGTATACTAGACATAGCGATAGTGCTACCACTTCTACTAATTCCAGGTATTGTAGCGATGCCTTGGGTAATTCCTATGATAATTGCATCTCTATATGAGACGCCAATATCAGTAATATTGTTACTAGTCAAAGTAATGGTATTTGTTATTTTATTTTTAGTTCTTGACAATATATATTGCTTTTCTGTCATATAATCACTAAAAAATAAAATAAAGGCAGTTATTATAAAGAATATAAATAGGTACTTAAAATCGAAAAGTTCATCTATAATGGGCTTGAATATTAGTACTACAATACTTGTAAAAATTGTGGTCACTAGTATTTTTCTATTGGTTTTACAAAAGGGGTTTTTTACTAGTTGAAGTATGTCTTTTCGGTAGTAGACAACTACAGATAGCAGGGTTGCTAGATGCAGAATAATGCTGAGTAGTAGGGTGTTATTTTCTATGCCGAATAGAGTGTAGAGTAGGCTTAGATGTCCACTACTACTCACAGGCAAAAATTCGGTCAGTCCTTGGACAACTGCTAGTATTAGTAGGGTGATGAGTGGCATTACATATTCTCCATAAAAATAGTTTAGTTAAAACTAGTTTATGATAGGTTCCAAATAAATATTACGCAAGTTTAGACAAATTAAGTACTTTGTGCTATTAAATAAAATAAGTAATTAATATAGAAAAATGCTACCAAAATTAATTTTATTATGCTAGAATATGATAGTAAAAATTATTTCGTGTCTAGAGAAAAACTAGATACATTACCAGATAAAAGGAAGGAAACATAATGAAAGTAGGAATAGTGGGATTGCCAAACGTTGGTAAGAGTACACTCTTTAATGCAGTTACTAAGAAAAAAATACCTAGCGAAAATTATCCGTTCTGTACTATTGAGCCTAATGTGGCTATAGTACCTGTACCAGATAGCAGATTAGACGTTCTAGGTAAAATGTATAATACCAGAAAGATTACTCCAGCGATACTAGAAGTTGTAGACATCGCAGGTCTAGTTAAGGGTGCATCTAAGGGCGAAGGACTAGGTAATAAATTCCTTAGCCACATCAGAGAAGTAGATGCTATTATCCACGTTGTTAGATGCTTTGAGAATTCTAAGATTATTCACGTAGAAGGCAGTATCGACCCTATTAGAGACGTAGAAGAAATCAATCTAGAACTAATCCTTAGTGACCTAGAAGCAGTTACAAAGAGACTAGAGAAATCTCAAAAGGCTCTAAGAAATGGAGATAAGAAACTAGCCCAAGAGTGTGAGTTACTTGCTAAATTAAAAGACATACTAGAGAGTGAAAAACCTGTTAGAAGTTATCCAGCAAATGACGATGAGAAGGAACTAATTAGGTCTTTCTTCCTTATCACTAGTAAGCCTGTTATATATTGCGCTAATGTTAGCGAAGTTGCATCTCAAGGACAAGCCGAGAAAGACAATATCGAGAAATTAAGAACTCTAGCATCTAGTGAAAATGCACAAGTAATAGTTGTGTGTGCTAAGATGGAAGAAGAACTATGCGAACTAGACGACGAAGAAAAAGAAATGTTTAAAGAAGAACTAGGCATCGATAGTTTCGGTCTAGACCAATTAGTTGTTGCAGGATACGAGACTTTGGGGCTAATTAGTTACTTAACAGCAGGTGAGCAAGAAGTTAGGGCTTGGACTATCACTAAGGGCACTAAGGCTCCACAGGCTGCGGGTAAGATTCATACAGACTTTGAGAAAGGATTTATCAAGGCAGAAGTCGTAGACTACTCAGTGCTTACTGAACTTGGCAGCTATACCCTTGCTAAAGAAAAGGGTCTAGTTAGACTAGAAGGCAAAGAGTACGTTGTAAAAGACGGCGATATAATGTTATTTAGATTTAATGTATAGTATAAATGTAAGGCTATAAGGTGTAGACCTTATGGCTTTATTTTGATTGGGAAGGAAAGTATTATGGCAGAGAAAAATAATATCAAGACAATGTCAAAGAAGGGCAAAGAAGTCACTAAGGAACTAGAGAAACTAACAGGTATAGACTTGACTAGCGAAGAAGAAAAGGTGACAGATACAAATGTCTCTACAGAGAGTAAAGAAGAAAGCAAACTCCAAGATATCAAGGACGTAGACTTAGGCGAAGACAATGCAATGAAGCCTTTGTTATTTAAATGCCCTAATGATATGTATTTGTCTATCAGAAAAGATAGTGGCGAGATGATAATAGATGAGTCTTGCTGTACTATTCTTAGTGTAATGGTAAAAAACACAGGCGAAATTAATACTAATTTCTCAGGCTCTCATAACCCAGACCTAGTAAAAGTTTTGAGTAAAGCTATGAAAAAGTACCTAAGGGAACTAAAGAAGAAATTAAAGGCTGACTACAAGGTTGCAAGAGAAGAACTCGAACTAAAGAGTGAAGACATACCAGAAGATATGAAATTTGATGCGACTAAAGAAGTAGAAACGGAGCGTCCTTGGAATCTAGAGAACTTTAAGACAGTAGAAGAAAACGAGACCAAGAAAGCAGTTAAAAAACCAAGCGATAAAAAGACCACTGCTAAAAATCAAACTAGCAAAAAGAGTCCTACTAAAAAATCTACCACGGCAGGTAAGAAGACTAGCACACCTAAGTCTAGTAAAACTACACAAAAGAAAACTCCTGCAAAGGCAGATAATAAATAAGATATATACTATATATAATTAATAATATGTAATAAAAAAAGACTTCCGTATGTAGAAGTCTTTTTGTTTTATATATTTACTTTTTTTGAGAACTAATCTCTATTTACTCTGATAATTCTCTTTCTTAGTAACCAAGGGATTTGGAATTGTGCACCACACATAGATGCGACCATTACAGGGATTATTGTAATAGCACAAGCAACTAAGATAACTGCTCCAAGGATTGCTGCAGCGTATACAGCGATTTCTGTAATACCTGCTAGGTCTTTCATTAGAAAGAATGGAGCCATTAGACCTGCACCGATGATTTCTGCTAGATTTAGGTCTAAGCCTTCGTTTGCGTGTAGTCTTACAAATCTATTCTTGCCTTTGAATAGTAATGGAATAAAGAATAGAATGTATGCTAGCCATGCTACGCCTTTACCAGCTTTAATTTCATCTGGACTAAGTTCGATATAGTCTGCTCTTCTCTTTCTTTCTTTTTTCTCTTTTGGAGCTTTTTCTTTTCTTACTTCTGTTTCTTCCATACGCTCTCCATAGCCACTGCCTACATTTATTGCAGGGCCTTCGTTATAACTTTGTGCCATTTCTGGATTAAATGTACTATTATCGCTAGGGGTAAATGTACTATTATCTGCCACAGGTGGCATCTCGTATTCGTAATTACTAGTCTGCTGATATGTGTCAGCAGTGATATAGTCAAGTTCTGGTTTAGGTGGTTCGTCTAGAGTAATTTCTTTATACTCTTGCTCTGGTGCTCTAGCAGTTACTCTGCCAAGAATTCCATCTGATTGCATTGTCTCCACTCTAGGTGCTGGATTATATTCTTCTGTATATTCTTCTGTCTGCTCCTGATACTCTGTAAATGAAGAGTTTACATCTCTAACATCAATGTATTCATTCGTAGTTAGTGGAGTGAACACAGAGTTGTCTTGTGGAGTGTAAGCCGATGTTAGTGAGTCCTGAGCGTATTGTTGTCTAAGTGCTGCTTGTTGTTTCTTTTCGTCATTGATTCTCTTGAGTTCATATAATTTCTCAATTACATGGGGAGCAATCGTTAATGAATAAGTTGTATTGTCAACCGGTTTGCCTGTCGCTGTATCAACTACGGTGTAGTTTCTAGTAGTGATAGGCAGATTCTTTAGCACTATTGTCTGCTGTCCTTCCATCTTATTTCCTTTTCCATTTTTTCTCTAAATTACGGTCAAATTTCAAATCTTAGCCTTCAGATTCTGATTCGCTAACGATTTTGTCAACGATTTCTTGTACTTTTTCTGCAGTTACGTTCTCATCAACGAATTCGTCAACGTATTTGTATGCAAAGCTAGTTACTTTAGTTTCTGCAATTTTGTCTGTTACTAATTTTCCAATACCTGGAACTTCTGATACTAGGCTACCGATAGCGATGATGCCAAGTGATACGATTAAGCCTTTAACTGTACCAAATAACATACCTAGTACTCTATTGATACCTGTAAGTCTTGGGCTGTTAGCAACAACTGACTCAAATATTTTAGCTAGAATAAAGATAGCTAGTTTAACGATTAAGAAGATGATAACAACTGTTAATACCCACACGCAGAATTTAGCAATATCTACATTACTAAACTGACTACCAAAGAAAGTAGCACTTCCTTCGGCTCCACCTTCTAATTTGCCTAAGACAAAAGTCTCTAGATTAAATATTCTATTAACAAAGTTTGATAAGAACTTAGCACCGAATACACCAGCTGCAACAGCTATGGCAGTACCAAGCAATCCTAAAACAGAGTCGATTAATCCTTTGCATATACCGATGATTAGTGATACCACGATTATTGCGATTAATACTCCATCAATAATAAATCCCCACATAGTAGTTCTCCCTTATTTGTATTTATAATTATTGCATTATATACTTAATATAACAAAAAAAAATTTTTTTGTCATTAATTGTAGTAATGTTTTTTAATAATTTTATAATTATTACCCACTAAAATTCTAATGTAGACAGATAAAAACAACTTAAATTTGACTTGAGTACTTTTAATACTGCCCAAATCTGCCCATACTTAAAGTATGATTTTTTAAACGATTAGGTGTAATGGACTCTTTTTTGAAATATTGCACTATAATTTTTTTGGGGGTAAGTATATGCAGAAATTTTTAGTCGGGGCAGGGAATATTAAAGAACTAGCACTAGAGATTTATAGAAACTTAGATAAAGCAAAAGAGCCCGTATTTTTGTGCGTGGGTAGTGATAAATTTGTGTGTGATAGTGTAGCACCTATTGTGGCTGAGTACCTGAAAGGCAAATACAATATTAGAGCCCTTGTGTATGGTGGGTTGGACTATAATATTACTGCAGACAATCTCACTTTTACCCTTAATTATATCTCCACTCAGCACCCAGATAGGCAGGTGGTCATAATTGATGCAGCACTTGGTGAAATGCTGGGTGAGATTAGGGTGACGAGTGATGCATATCCAGCTCTTGGTAAGACTATTCCGGTAGTGAGTCCTGCAGACTTTTTTATACTTGCTACAGTGGGCAAGAAAACGGCAGATTTTAACCTAAATTCTACTAGGCTAAAAGTCGTTGTTGATATGGCTAAAACCATAGCAAAGTCGGTAGCGATGGCTATGTCAGTTTTTGCCTAGATATAGGCGTTTTTGCTTTTTATAATCTGTGATTAGTTTACGAAAAACTTCCAAACAAAACACGCCTAAAATTTGGGTGTGTTTTTATTCGACTTTTTTCGACCTGAGACTAGATTTTGTGGGTGCAAGATACGACAAAAATTTAAAACTTTGCTTCTTGGTTATAGGTATAATTTCCCATTATTTTACAATAAATAGTGCTAAATAACTTGTAAAATTTAAGGCAAGTGTGGTATGATATACTTGCTTTTATTAATAAAATTATATTATGAGCAATTATAATAGACATTTTATTTGGGCAAAATAGTAGTAATTGTTAGAGAAAAGCATAAGAAAATTTCACTAACTAATTATAAATGAGCGGAGATGAAGAAGTGAATAAGAAAAAAACAGGCAGACTAAAAAAGTTTGGTATAATTTTAGCATTTATTGTTATATTCTCTATAATGTTTTACTTTGCAAACAAGGGTAACGCAGGACAATATATTGCTATATCACAGGCAGAAGATATTGTGCTAAATGGTGCTTATGAGACAGAGACAGTAGAAAATGGTGAGCTTACTCAGAAGACCATTGAGACAGGTTATGCAGTGAAAGTATATGTAGAAGGTGGCGTAGGTTACATTAGAGTTGCTGAGTCACAACTTGGCAGTGCGGCTTTCCCTAAATACGCAGACTTCCACTTTTCTTACAATAACACAACAGACGACTTAGAGTTTATTAGACACTTTAATAAAATGGTTGAACTAGCAAACTCTCAAGAAGACCCAACAGGCTTAACATACACTATCGATGGTAATGAGTATCAGGTAGCAAAATATAAGGACGCTCAAAAGATTGAGTATACTAAGGCTAACCCTACTACAAGTTTCCTAGAGACAGTTATTCCTTATGCTATTATGGTTGTAATCGTTACAATGGTTGGATTTATTATGATTAAACTATTTGCAGGTAAGGGTGGTGGAGCTAATGCCTTTACTAAGAATAGAGCTAGAATGGTAGAGAAATGTACTATTAGATTTAGCGATATTGCTGGAGCAGAAGAAGAGAAAGAAGAAACTAAAGAAATCGTAGAATTTCTAAAAGACCCAGCTAAGTTTAAAGCCCTAGGCGCTAGAATTCCTAAGGGAATATTACTAGTTGGTAACCCTGGTACAGGTAAGACATTACTTGCTAAAGCAGTTGCAGGAGAAAGTAACGTTCCATTCTTTAGCATCAGTGGTAGTGACTTTGTAGAGTTATACGTAGGTGTTGGTGCTAGTAGAGTTAGAGATTTATTTGAGACTGCTAAGAAGAACGCTCCTTGTATTGTATTTATCGATGAGATAGACGCAGTTGGTAGACAAAGGGGTGCAGGACTTGGTGGTGGTAATGACGAGAGAGAACAAACACTTAACCAATTACTAGTAGAGATGGACGGCTTTGATAGTAACCAAGGTATCATTATCTTAGCTGCTACTAATAGAGCAGATGTCCTAGACCCGGCACTACTTAGACCAGGTAGATTTGATAGACAAATATACGTTAACCCACCAGATGTTAGGGGTAGAGAAGGAATTATTAAAATTCACGCAAAGAATAAACCAATCGAAGAAGGCGTGAACTTCAAAGACATCGCTAGACTTACTAGTGGTTTCACAGGTGCAGATATCGAAAACTTCCTAAACGAAGCCGCAATACTCGCTGCTAGAGACAATAGATTAACTATTACAATGGAAGATATTACAGAAGGTATCAATAAGGTACTTATGGGTCCACAAAAGAAGAGTAGACTAGTTACCGAGAACGACAGAAAATTAACAGCATATCACGAGAGTGGTCATGCTATCATTGCTAAATTTATGGATTGTGGTGACACAGTTCACGAAGTATCTATTATTCCTAGGGGTATGGCTGGTGGTTACACCAATATCAGACCTAGTGATGATGATAGCCACTATAGTCTAAACAAATTAAATAATAGAATTTGTATGATGATGGGTGGAAGACTTGCAGAAGAAATCGTATTTGGCGATATCACTGCAGGTGCTAGTAGCGATATCCAGAGAGCGACCGAACTTGCTAGAAAGATGGTTGTTGAATGGGGTATGAGCGAGAAACTTGGCTTTATGAGTTTCGGTAAAAATAACGAAGTATTTATCGGTAGAGACTACCAAGTTCAGAATCAATACAGCGAAGCTACTGCTAAAGTAATTGACGAAGAAATCAAGAGAATTATCGATAATAATTACAAAAGAGCAAAAGAACTACTTGAGTCTAAGAGAGACTTGCTCGACAGTATGTCTAAGTTACTTCTAGAAGAAGAGACTATCTATACTGAAGAAGTAGAAGAACTTATTGCTGGTAAAGACCCAGCTGAAATCGTTGCTAGACTTCACGCTAGAGAAGAGCAAAGAAGAGCAAAAGAAGACGCAATCAGAAGGGAACAGGAACTAGCAAAATTAGAGAAGATGCAGGAGCTAAAAATTAAGGCTGCAGAAGCTCTAAAAGAAGCAGGAATAATCGGCGATGCTGAGATAGAGAGAATCAAAGACGATTATGACAAATTAGTAAAAGAAAAAGAACAATTATTAAA
Organism: Clostridia bacterium; assembly: GCA_045635805.1. GTDB lineage: Bacteria > Bacillota > Clostridia > Christensenellales > UBA1242 > UBA11490. Next base: position 188,699 of record JAZTWI010000013.1, on the reverse strand, counting down.
TGAAAAACAAGAACTTCTAAAGGAAGAAGCGGTAGAAGCTCAACCTGCAGAAACTACTGAAGCTCAACCTGCAGAGAAAGTAGAAGAGAATGCAGAAGAGAAAAAACCTACTGCTAAAAAGAAAGTAAATACTACTACTAAAAAACCTGTAAAGAAGTTCACAAAAGACGAAACAAAAGATACAAAAACCAAAAGGACAACTACTAAATCTAGTACAACAAAGAAATCAACTACAGATACTTCCAAAGAGAAGAAAGATAAATAATTTGTTTGACTATTTAGAGAAAATATTGTATCCTAAAAAAAATCGAAAAAAAGGGAATACTTGTAATGAAAACTAAAAACCTAAAGAAAATTTTATCAATATCAATTATTAGTCTAGTACTAGCATTAACAGCAGTTGTAATCATACTAGCGATTGTGCCTAAGAAACACTATAACCCTGTAGACAATGATTTCTACTCAATCAGTGTTTGGAGAGAGACTGTAACAAATAACTACCTAGTTAAAGATGGCGAAGTTGGTTCAGACGAGTCTCAAGGAATTGTTAACGACATCGTTGCTCTTCACGAGAAATCTCTAAAGGATAATGTTCTTAGTTCATTATTCCAAGGCACTAGTTCATTTAAGCCTGTTGTTAGAGCATACGGCTACAATAATGTAAAAACTGAGTTCCAAAAAGACGGACATATCAGCATTGTATTCAATTACGCTACAGAGCAAAAATTAATCTTCCAAGGCGAAGAGTACAAACACTCTAGTTCTCAACAAAGCCAAAAGACAGTAACATTTGAAAGAGCTGTCCTAGTTCTTACAAATTCTACTAGCTTTGAGAAAGCAACTCTATATCTAACAGATGCAGACTTCTCATCTGAATACCAAGTAGAGTTCCTAGCTCACCAGGCAGAACTATATGAGTACGTTATTGGCTTAGATATTCCTATGAACAAGGCTTAATAGTTTATACGAATTTTCAACTTCTCTTAGGTTTTATACCTAAGGGGAGTTTTTTTATGTGTTTTTTAGGGGTTTTGCCACAAAGTTTTTAAAAAATAATTGTTGACATTTGTTATTATATTTTATATACTAAATAGGCTAGTATTTTTATAATACATAGATTTTTGGAAAAGTTCTGTCTCTTAGTAGGGATAGATTTTCATATTAAACGAAATAAAGGAAGGGAAATACTCATGAAAAGAACTTATCAACCTAAGAAGAGACAAAGAAGTAAAGTTCACGGCTTTAGAGCTAGAATGAAAACTAAAGGCGGCAAAAACGTACTTAAGAGAAGAAGAAATCGTGGTAGAAAGAGATTATCTGCTTAGTTTCTTTATGTAAAAAATTTCATATTGGCTACGGCAGATAATTAGTGACTAGTAATAGCCACGGTGCTATAGTCGATACGAAATTTTTTTCTATTATAACCAATTAGCATTTACACTATATAAGTGTTTGGGAGAAATTATGTTAAAATCAGTCAATAGACTAAAGAAGAGAAAAGAATTTGCTTATCTCTATAATAATGGTATTGCCAAACATACTAGTCATTTAACAATGGTGTATTTGTCCACGAAGAAAAGAGCGACAAAAATAGGTTTTTCGATATCTAAAAAAATAGGTAAGGCACACACTAGAAACTTTGTAAAGAGAAGACTAAGGGCTCTTGTTAGAGAAGTTGTACCAAATCTTCCAGATGAATACAATATCGTATTTATCGTTAAGGCTGGAGTGGAGAGCCTAGACTTTGCTAGACTCAGAGCAGAGCTTCTATCACTTATAGAAAAAAGTGGGCTTATAACCAAATGACCTGGGTATGGCTTACTATCAAATACCTATTTTATCCGTTACAACAACTAGCAATTATTCTGGTTAAGATATACCAGTGGTGTATTAGTCCTATGCTACCTAAATGTTGTGGGTTTTACCCAACTTGCTCAAATTATATGATTCTTGCTATCAAAGAATGGGGATTATTTAAGGGAGTATGGCTAGGAATACGAAGGCTAGTTAAATGTAGACCTAATGGAGAGTCGGGCGAAGACTTCGTGCCATTAAATCTAAAAGGAGAATCAAAATGGCTTTTTTAAATGCATTATCAGTTACTGCACCAACAGGACTGTGGCACACAATCTTATTTTGGTTAGAAGGGCTTGTTAATAACTACGCTGTTGCAATTATCTTGTTAACAGTTGGCGTTAGATTGCTTATGGTTCCATTTGATTTTGCAAATAAATATTCTGGTAAGAAAAATTCCAGATTACAGAATAAAATGAAACCAGAACTAGATAAGATTAATCAAAAATACGCTGGTCAAAAAGATATCATTAATATCAAAACCCAAGAAGTTTATAAAAGATATAAATTCAATGTCGGTGGTATGTGCTTTACAATGCTAATACCTATGATACTATCAATGGTTATCTTTACATCTATTTTCGCAGCGCTTGGTTCTGTATCAAAGTATGAGATTTCTAAGCAGTTCTTACAGGCTAGAAAGGAATACTACCAAGTATATGAAATAGACGTTGATACACTTGCCGAAGGCGAGAGTGCTCTAGGTAAACTAAACGAAAAATTAATTACAATGGGCGACACAGAGAAAGAGACTAAGAAGGCAGAAGCAGACGCAAAGGCTCTAGCTACATTTAATGATAGCAAAGACAGTTTCTTATGGATAGACAATATCTGGCTATCTGACACACCTTGGACAGACCCAGTGCTTTCTTACGAAGGCTTTATTAAGAATAGTGAAATAGAAGAAAATGCACTAACAGAAGAAGAGTACGAGATGATTATTTCTAATGTTAGGGCAAATACTAGAAATGCTAATGGTTACTTAATCATAGTAGTTCTATCTGTAGCAACTAGTTATTTATCTACTGCTATCAATGGCTGGATAACTAAGGCTAAGGCTAAGAAGAAAGGATTACAAATGAACCAAGTAGGACTAGGTAATAAGGGTAAAATCGCAATGTGGTTCTTACCTGTGCTTATCGGTGTAATTATCCTATTCTACAACGCAGCATTCGCTATTTATTCAACAATGGGTTCAGTAGTATTACTTGTTACAAACCCTATTATGACATTATTTATTGATATGCTAGAATTTGAAGCTATTGAGAAAGAAGAAGATAAAACAATGGCTCCATACGACAGAAAAAGGAAGTAATTTATGAGAAATATTAAAGTAGAAGCCAAATCAGTAGATATGGCTATAGAGAAAGGCTTACAGATGCTAGGTTTAACTAGAGAAGAAGTAGAAGTAGATATTATTTCAGAAGGAAGTATGCTAAAGAAAGCAGCTGTAGAAATCTATACTTTTGCTAGTCCAGAAGAGAGAGAAGAGTATCTAGCAGGTAAGAACAAGAAAGAGTCTGTTAAACTAGTTAAGACAGTTGCAGAAGACGAAGTTGTAGAGATGTCTTTTGAAGGAGTTGAAGAAGTAACAGCAGTTGTTACATCATTCCTAGAAGGACTACTTAGAGAGATGGAAATCGAAGGCACTGTTACTAGAACTGTTAGAAATGGTGACGTAGTATTCAGAGTTAATGGAGAATCTATCAATAACCTTATTGGTTACCACGGCGAGACTCTAGAAGCAGTACAATATATCGTTAATACTATTGTAAAAGAGAGAGTTCCATCTTATAGAAAGAAAGTATATCTAGACGTTGAGAACTACAGAAGAAAAAGACAAGAAACTGTTGAAGCACTAGCAGAGAAAGTTGCTAAGAAAGTTTTAACTACTAAGAAATCTATTAAATTAGAGCCAATGAATAGTTTTGAGAGAAAGTCTATTCACTTTGCACTATCTAATATCGAGCATATCGGTACACATAGCGAAGGCACTGAGCCTAATAGATATTTAGTTATTGATTACGTTGATTAATAAACCAAAAACACCCTATTTGCTAGGGTGTTTTTTGGTTGGTTTATTATAAGGGGGAAAAAGGAAGGCGCAGTGCCTTCCTTTTATTATTTATTAAGTACGCAATCACATACTTTGTCGTATGTGCCGCCTAGAATAGATAGTGCCTTTTGGTACTCAGTTTCTGTTATTTCACCCTGGTCAAAAAGAACACCATAGTGTTGGATTTTTTCATCAAGAGCGTCTTGTTCAGCAAATGCTGCTCTCTTAGTTGTCTCATCTGCAAGGGCAGGGAATCTCTCTAGCATTTGTGATGCTGTTGGGAAAAGCATAGGCCTTTTCCCTGAGAAACTTACAACATAAGGAGCGCTATATAATGGGCTGGTTGGAATATATCTAGATACCACTTGAGTATCTTCGGTAATATTTGTAAGTTCTCCTGCAGCGTCTTGACATACAAATTCGCCTGTTGGAGAGATAAAGTTATGGTGAATGCCCCTAACTCTAGGGTCGCTACCCTTTCTATAGAACATGTCTACAGAGTAGTAGCCGTTCTCATCTGCAGGGTAAATAAATCCGTTGCCAGACAAATCAATTATTTCCATAGAGTCGATGGTTTCCCCATCTTCTCTACCTTCTGGTAGCCTTCTACCATTGATTAGGACATTGCCACCTTGAGTGTTGTATTGTTTCATATGTGTATTTACTTTGTTTACTAGAAGGAAACCATTGGCATCTGCACTAACAAAGTCACCCTTGGTTGGGTCGAATAGGTCTTCGCATACAGCAAATGGGCTAGGAGCCTGTGCCTTGATATACTCACCAGGTTTGCTAAGTTCTCTCTTTACTGCTTTTACAAAGTCTTGTTCGCTCATACCTTCTGGTCTACGATAGATTCTGTAAGCATACTCATAAGTTTGAGATTCTGCAGACTCTCTGCTAGTTCTCTCGCCGTGCCTATCACTTAGGAAGTTAAGTAATTCTTGTGGAATAGCTTGACCTTTAGATGTTAGGTAATCGTAATAAGACTCATATCCATTTTTTAGTGTTCCACCCGTAGGAACTAAAACCCTGTATAGTCCGTCAGTGTTTGCGATAGGATATGGAGTGTTTGTGTATTCATTATGATTTTGTGTTGCCATAATCTTTTCCCCCTTTTGTCTTATCAAATATTTTTAATGATAAAAGGATTATTTTCTTATAAATAATATAACATATTATTTTCCAAAAGTAAATAGCCATTTTTTAAAATTTTCAGAGCACTAGTTTTGTGCTCTGTGGAAAGATAGTATTGTCTAAATCGTTTTGAGAATAAATGGTAATTTGGTATAATGATTATAGTCGGGAATATGTGGTTTACAGAACCATACATTTTAGGCAAATATGTAAGAAAAATTAAGGAAAAAATATGGACATTTCTAAGCAACTTAGTATAGAGATGGGGCTAACACTATCTCACACAAACAATATTATTAATTTGTTAGACGAAGGCTGTACAATACCGTTTATTGCTAGATATAGAAAGGAATTAACGGGTAGTTGTGATGACCAAACCCTTAGACTATTTGACGATAGACTAAAGTATTTAAGAAATTTAACTAAGAGAAAAGAAGAAGTTGCCAACCTAATTACCGAGCAAGGCAATATGACCGAAGAGATAGAGAAAGCACTTAGTGATGCTGTTACTCTAACCGAAGTCGAAGATATCTATAGACCATTTAAGCCTAAGAGAAAGACTAGGGCTAGTGTGGCTATTGCTAAAGGTTTGCAACCACTTGCAGATAAAATTATGGAGCAGAAGGCTTTTGATTTAGAGAAAGAAGCCGAAGCATATATTAGCGAAGAAAAGGGTGTTGCTAATACTAAAGAAGCAATCCAGGGCGCTAGAGATATTATCGCTGAGATGATTAGTGATAACGCTAATATCAGAAAAGAACTAAGAGAAGCACTATTTAATAAAGGCTTTATTAAATGTAAACTTGACGAGAGTAAGGAAAACGCCTTTACTTATGAGATGTACAAGGAATATAATAGCGAGATTAGGAAACTTCCATCTCATAGAGTACTTGCTATCAATAGGGGCGAGAAGGAAGATTGCCTAAAAGTTAGCCTAACTCTAAACGAAGAGATTGCTTTAGGTGTCATTGAGACAGCAATTCTTAAGAAAAATAGTGCTTTTGAAGAACTATTAAAAGAAGTTATTGTAGACAGTTACGACAGACTGATTTTCCCTAGTATCGAGAGAGAAATAAGAAGCGAACTTACTGATAAAGCTAACGAACAGGCTATCAAAATGTTCGAAGTAAACCTAAAACCACTTCTTATGCAACCACCTTTGAAGGGTAAAATTATCTTGGGTCTAGACCCAGCGTATAGAACAGGCTGTAAGATTGCTGTTATCGATAGCAATGGTAAGGTACTAGATACTGCAGTTGTATACCCAACACCACCACAAAATAAGATAGAAGAAGCAACTATTAAGCTTACTCAACTTATTATGAAGCACGACGTAGACGTGATTTCTATTGGTAACGGTACCGCTACTAAGGAAAGTGAAATATTTGTAGCACACCTTATCAAAGACCTTCCTAGAAAGGTAAATTACGCAGTAGTAAACGAAGCAGGAGCATCTGTATATAGTGCTAGTAAATTAGGTGCTGCAGAGTTCCCAGACTTTGACGTAGCGCTTAGAAGTGCAGTGTCTATTGCTAGAAGACTACAAGACCCACTAGCAGAACTTATCAAGATTGACGTTAAGTCTATAGGTGTTGGACAATATCAACACGATATGCCACAGAATAGACTAACAGAAGTACTAGATGGCGTAGTAGAAGACTGTGTTAATACAGTTGGTGTAGATGTAAATACTGCTAGTCCTAGTCTACTTAGTTTCGTTGCAGGACTTAATTCTGCAGTTGCTAAGAATATTGAGAAATATAGAGAGAGTAAGGGTGCGTTTAAGTCTAGAGAAGACCTAAGAAACGTTCCTAAACTAGGCGACAAAGCATTTGAGCAGTCAGCAGGTTTCTTAAGAATTACCGATGGTAGTAATATTCTAGATAATACAGGCGTACACCCAGAGAGTTACGATGCTGCATATAAACTACTAGAGTACTTTAAGTTAAATATCAAAGACGTTCAAGGTGACAACCTACAATTATTACCTAAGATGCTTGAGAAAGAAGGCGCTGAGAAGGTTGCAGAGAAACTAGGCGTTGGCGCTCCAACTCTAGTAGATATTGCAAGTGAATTAGCAAAACCAGGTAGAGATATAAGAGACGATTTACCAAAGCCTGTCTTAAAGAGTGCACTCCTTGGTATCGAGAACTTAAAAGAAGGTATGGTAATGACGGGCGTTGTTAGAAACGTTATTGACTTTGGTGTATTCGTAGATATTTCCGTTCACCAAGACGGTCTAGTTCATATCTCACAAATTAGCAAAGACTATATCAAACACCCTAGCGAAGTGCTAAAGGTAGGAGACGTGGTTAAAGTAAAAGTTATCGGCGTAGACATTGAGAAAAAGAGAATTTCTCTTACTATCAAGGGCGCAGTTGATGACGAAGTAACCGAAGGTCTATAATATTAAAAAGAGCAAACATATATTGTCTGCTCTTTTTTTATACAACATTTAGAAGGGTAAGTTTAATTTTAATGTCTACACCGTCTAGATAGTCACTAGGGTTGTCTAATGTACTTAGGTACTCAGACCATTTACTATGTTTAAAAGCATTAAACTTAGTGTAGAGATTAAGTATGTCTGTGTCTTCTGCCTTCATCGTGTCGACCGTGTTTTTTAGTTTGTCTTGGACTTGCTTTTCTATCTCGCTTTTCACTGTGTCTGTTAGGTAATTATGCAGTCCATCGATTGATGCATAAGAAAAATTCTCTCCGTTTACTTCGTCTATTCTAAGGTTTAAGATAACCGAATAGGTAGCAGTAGGAGTGTCGCCTACAAAGGAGTATTTGGGTATAACTATTTTGTTTACTTGCTCAAAGGTCTCTTTGCTATTTGTAACAGATGCATCGTTTATATTATCTACTACTATCTTTAAATACTTAGAAGTTTTAGAGAGTAGTCCGTATATAAAAGTTTCGTTGTCATCTAGCGTTCTTTCAAACTTGCCTTTTGATATAACTGCTATCTGGTCTTTGTCACTTATCTTTTTCTCTCCCTGTCCTGCGCCACCACCACTGCCTTGACTCTCTTGATTGTCTTGACTGCTAGAACTTTTCTCTCCACCCTTAGAAGAATTATTGTCTTCGGTAGAAAGTATCGGCATATAGAAGGTGGAACTCTCAGTAAAGTATTGCCTGTAGAATTTCTCTATATTGATACTCTCGAGCAAACTTCGCTCTTCTTTGAATTGCACAATATTTCTAAGTGACAGGTCTAGCAGGTTATTACTACTCTTTGTCGCAGAAAGCAAATCACTAGCCTTACCATCGGTAGCAATAAGGGAAGCGTTAGTTGTTAGGTTTGCCGACCTAATGAAATAGTCTAGATACTCAGTTACATTATCTTGCATAGCGTCAAGAGATAGGGCGATGCAATCGCAGTGGGCAAGGCCTATATCTTTACCTGTGCTGTTTGCTATATTTTGAAGTGCCGAAGAGATGGTATCGCCCGTTCCTTCAAATACTTCGAGATTGGCAGATATATCATTGCCGCCCTTGGGTACTACTGCAAGGGCTGAGAGTTTAATGTTATCATTTTCTTTGTCTATACCAATGGTAGTAATTATGATAGTCAGGTCTTTATTGGACTGCAAGTATAGTGTAGAAGGAAACATTAGAATTATTAGAAAGGCAAAGATATAGAAGAGTTTATTTCTGCTAACGACCTTAAATAATCTAAGCATTGTTGACCCCCTTTCTAGCATCTATTATAACTCCAGGAGATATATCAAAATTGCTACCATTTTTCCTATTCTTTATCCTTATATATCCTATGCATAATAGTAATAACATTACTATATAAAATGCAATGGTTATTATGGCAACTACTTTGCTAGTACCTATCTTTGCAATGGTGTTCACTCTAAACATAGATACGATTTGTGTGACGACTACCATTATGCTTATGACAATAGCAGGTAGTTTATTGTCATTATGTCTAAACACTTTCTTAAAACAATCGGTACAACATTTGCCTAATATTCCTGCATTTATAAACATTATGGCTGTCCAAATAATGACTGTTAGCCACTCTAATCTATTGATAGTTGCAGGGTGTGGATTATGCATAGGCAGTTCGCCTAGTGCTAGAGTTTGGTTGATAGTCGTTTCACCAAAAGCACCTACAAAGACTACATAGAAATTAAAGATATAACTCATAGCGTTCATAGCATATAGTATGAGTTTTTTCTTTGACTTTTCCTTGTATGAGATTTTACCCATTAAGATAAATAGTAGCATAAAGTCACCGAAGGCAAGGCTAGTCCTAAAGACGGCGTTCCATACAGGATATACACCACTTTCAAAGAGTGGGAATAGATTACTTATTTCGATATCACTAAAAGGGAAAATTAGAGTAAAGGCTATACCAATAACCATAGGCCAGAAGAATACTTCTAGTAGTCTGCCTAGAGTTCTAAAATCTTTAAGGAGCATATAGAGAATTAGAAAGAATAGTACGATAACTGCAAAGTATGGGTTTAGGTCTTCAAAGAGTGATGAAGTATAGTAGTCGTGTATCTCGGTTAGTGCTATGGTCATCTTTATGAAGAAATAGACGAAGAGAAATATGTGTACTATGACTGCTACTACTCTGCTGAGAGTTTGCTCTATGAGTTCAAAGAAACTTATATTTGGAATCTTGGTGATGATAGATATAACTAGTAGAGTTCCTAAGAAATCAATGACCAGAGCAATCAGGCAAGATATATAACTGCTGTTTGCTGCAAAGTCGTTCATAATAGCAGGAAGAACGGAGAGTTTGAGACCAATGGTGAAGATAATAAATATGAGCGATGCTTGGTTGGTAGATATTTTCTTTTCCATATTACTTGCCCTTCCTTTTTGTATTCTTTCGGTTATTGGCAAAAGATAGTGGTCTAGTATTCATATTAGTAATGTCGGTCTTATATAGAACGTCTTTTATATCGTTCTCCACAAAGGGCGCAATAGGGGCAAGGTAGGCAGACTTGTAACTATCAAAGTCGCATAGATACATAACTAGGAATATCATTAGTGCCGTTATGCCATAGAACCCTAGGAACCCACCTGCCAGAGTAAATAGCATACGCAGTAGGTAGAGTTGTGGCGCCTGTTCTGGTACACAATAGATGGTGAGTCCAGAGACTGCTACTATCATAACAGCCGGTGGAGATATTAGCCCTGCTTTTACTGCTGTGTCACCAAGTATTAGTGCGCCCACTATTGAGAGTGCGAGTCCCAAGTATTTCGGCATACGCACACTTGCTTCGTATAGCACTTCAAATAGTAATAGGACAAATAGTATCTCTGCAAAGGGTGTGAGTGGTAGCCCTTTGGTTGTATTAACTATGCTTATTAGAAATTTCAGTGGAATTGCCTTGTAGTGGTGCAGTACCACTGCTATATATAGCGCTGGAGCGACTAGGGTTATAAAAATCGCCATCATACGTATCCATCTAACAAAGGTTGCTCTAGAGTGATTAGAATAGTAGTCATCGCCACTCTGTATGTCTTCCATATATACAAAGGGCACAGTCAGTACCATAGGTGAGCCATCGACTATTATTGCCACCCTGCCTTCTAGCAGTTTAGATGCAATTACGTCTGGCTTTTCACTATTACCAATTTGTCTAAACATACTATTTTTTCGCTCTTCTAAAAAGCTTGAAATATAGAAACTATCTATTATACCATCTATGTCTATAGACTCTATCTTTTTCTTGACTAAGTCTACAATTTCTGCGTCGGCTATACCATCTATATAGGTAATAGTCACCTGTGTTTCGGTGTACTTGCCGACAGTTAATGGAATAGTACGAAGTTTCGGGGTGGCTAGTATTTTTCTGAGCACAGAGAGATTGGTTTTTAGGTTCTCTACAAAACCAGCCCTAGGGCCTTTTAGCACGGTGCTAGTTGGTGGCTCTGCGATAGTCCTTTCTTTGAAGGTATCGACTGCTAGAATTAGTGCTTTATCAAAGCCATCGATGAGTAATATTCCTTTACCCTTTAAGATTGCCGAGATTATAGTGTTATTATCGCTCTCTTCGCTAGTCTCACTAAGGGTAATAATGGTGGAAGAAACCTGGCTTAGTTTCTCTATTTTTTGCGTAGTTTGAGATAGTGGAGTGATTACAAATTTACTTAGGATTTCGACGTCATTTAGACCTAGCATATACAGTACTGCCATTTTATTAAATGGTGTATTTATTTCCTTGCAAATGAGTTCTTTACTCTCTCCTAAACGCTCTTTTATATACGATACATTTTTACTTAAATTTTTTTTCATACTTTACTTTTAGCAATTAATATAATATTTATGTAAAAATAATACTTGCAATTTAAGATTTTATTTGCTATAATCTACCCGAGTAATTAATTTTACTACTGCTTTGTGGAAATCAAAGCCAATAATGACCATAGGAGGTAAAATATGAATAAGTACGAGTTATTAGCAATTTATTCTGCTAGCCTAAATGATGAGCAGAAAGATGCAATAGTAGACAAATACTCTAAACTTATGGAGAAAGATGGTGGCAAAGTTGAGTCTGTTAACAGAGCTAACCCTTGGGGACTTAGAAAACTTGCATATCCTATCAAGTATAAGAGCGAAGGCTACTATGTATTATATCAATTCGAAGCAAATGCTGAGACAGTTAAAGAATTAGTTTCACTTATGAGAATTGATGAGAACGTTCTTAGACAAATGTGTTTAAGAAAAGAGAAATAATCCAAAAGATAGGAGAAAAATATGAATAAATGTATTTTAGTTGGTAATCTAACAAAAGACCCAGAACTTACAACTACATCTAATGGTGTAGCTATCTGTAGATTTGCTATTGCAGTTTCTAGAAAGTATGCTAATGCTGAAGGTGAGAGAGAAACAGATTTCTTAAATATCGTTGTATGGAGAAATTTGGGTGAAAATTGTCATAAATTCCTAAAGAAAGGTAGCAAAGTAGGTATAGTTGGTAATATCCAGAGCCGTTCTTATGATGCTGCTGATGGAAGCAAGAGATATGTAACAGAAATTGTTGCAGAAGAAGTAGAATTCCTTTCTACCAGACAAGCAGATGACCAACCAAAGTCATCATCTGGTAGTGATGAAGTAGCTAAACTTCAACCTATTGATGATGATGGTTTACCATTCTAATTTATCAAAAGGAGAGAAATATGAGCGAAGAAATCAAAGAAGTTGTTGAGACTCCTGTTGCTACAGAAGAGCCAAAAGCACAACCAAAGAAATATAAGAAAACTGCTAAGAGAAAAGTTTGTTCTTTCTGTGTTGACCACGCACACGAAGTTGATTACAAAGATGTTGCTAAATTAAAAAGATACATCACAGAGAAAGGTAAAATCCTTCCAAGAAGACAAACAGGTACTTGTGCAGAGCACCAAAGAGCCCTAACTGTTGCTATCAAGAGAGCAAGAGAAATGGCACTTCTTCCATACGTTGGAGATTAATAAAAAATAAGATAGTCCTTACGGGGCTATCTTTTTTTGTGTTTATTTCGTTCCATATACCTGCTAGCCTTGAAAAACTCACCGATTTATGTTATAATTATAATTGTTAGGAGAGTAAGATTATGAGAGCCAGATTTACACATAAAGATTATAATGTTAAACAAAAACACCCTATTATGCAGGATGCTACTGTTTCTTTTGATGGCAGTCCTGAAGTTGTAGAAGTTCTAAGGGAAATTATGAGAACTAGAAAGTATGATATCGAGTGGATTGGAGACTATGAGATGACACTTATCTTACCAGATATCCGTGAATGCGATTCTAAAATTATCGATATGGAAATGCAACAGGAGCAGATGAAGAAGGGCTCTAAACTGCAGAGATTTTTCAGAGTAGGCGAAAGATACAGACAGTATATGGAATTAGAGAGACAACTAAGGGTACAGAAGGCGCATAGGTCACTACTAATTGCAGACAAAAATGATGCTCAGGTTGTTGGATACTCAGATAGTGCAGTTACTACTCGTTATGCTACAACACTAGGCGAGTTAGGCTTTGAAGTAGAGACTTCGGAGAAAGATGAAAGGGGCGTTATTATTGAGTCTATGACTTCTACTCTTAGTGAAGAAGAACTAATGAAAAGAGCGACAGATATGCTAGCAGAGCTCCAAATGGATATTGAGAGAAGAAAGGCAGAAGTTGCATATAGATATGGTGTAACATATACACCGGATAGCCCAAAAACAAATGCATCACAAAACACATTATAATTAAATGGGGATATGATGATAAATATATTATTTGTCTGTCATGGCAATATTTGTAGGTCGCCTATGGCAGAGATGATTCTTAAAGATATGGTGAATAAGAGTGGTGTGTCAGATAGATTCTATATAGACTCTGCTGGTACTAGTAGCGAAGAATTAGGCAATGGAATATATCCTAATACTAAGGCAGTGCTAAAGAAAAATGGTATTCCATATGTCGAGCATTATGCTAGAAAACTCACATCTAATGACTATGTTCAGTACGACTACATTATATGTATGGAGTCATATAATATTCCTAGAGCAAAGGCAATACTCGGTGAAGATAGAGAACATAAGATATATAGACTAATGGACTTTACAGACGCTCCATATGATATAGACGACCCGTGGTACCATAGGGACTTTGATAAAACCTATAGAGAGATAACCTTTGGGTGTGAACAACTACTAAAAAGACTAATAGATGGCGAATAATATTTCGCCATTTTTTATTTTTAGTGTTACTTGAAAATATGGCGTATTTATGCTATAATATAATAAGAAATATGTGGGGTGAAAACTATGGCACAGGATAAACTTTGGGCAGAAGTAGAGTTTGGTCGTAGAAGACCGGGCGCACCTAATAGTTGGGAAGAATTAAGTGTAGACACATATAGGGTAGACAGACCCACTGTTTTTTGCTTGTCTGGTAATGGCACTACCACACTCAGAGACGCCAATGGCTTCTGTAAACACGCAGAGAGTTATCTAAATCTAATGAAGGGTAGTGATGGCACACCTATTACAGATAGAGTAGATATAGTTGGTTTTAAGTACGCTAAGAAACAGCAGGAGAATGAGTCTGGTGGTCTTACAGGCGACTTTATAGAGAGTTTCGTAGAAGAAGTACTACTACCATTATTTGTAGATGAAAATGGTGAAAGATTACCCCTAGACCAGGCTAGACAAAATATGGCTAGAATTACTTTCTTTACATATTGTGCCGGAGCGCAAGAGCTTAGTTCTATAATGCGTAGATTAAATTATTCATTGTCTGCACTAGGTTATAGAAAGTTTGAGAGAGATTTGATTGGTAATTCTAGTATGAATGTTTCATTTGCTCCAATAGACAATATTCAGAATTATGTTCCTAGCATCAGGGTTCTCAGTATCGATGATGATATGGTGGGCGAAGATGTTGGACTAATACTTAGCGAGAGCGAAAGAAAAGAACTAGATGGTATAGCAGTGCGTAGGGACCCTGTTGGTAAAATATATGGAACAGATATGAATCTTGCCCCTGCTGGTAGTATTAATATAATTACTTCTAGCCTAGTTAATGCATCTACATCTAGTGGTGATGACCATTATTCTAGTATAGTTGCTAGAGATGCAGATTGGAATGTTAGCGAATTTACTAGAGATGGTCAAACAGTAAGGTCTGGTAATGCCGATTGCGTGTCACAAATGATGGCGTGGGCACTATGTAGAGCAGTCGAGAATAGTGAAGAAAATTATTATGGTGATAAATATACTCCTAATGGTTTCTATGAAGACCTAGAGAGCGAACTACTATCTATTAGGGAGAGCTTTACTAGTGCAGAACTAGGCAGAAACCCTGAAATATTGTACGCAGGTAGAAAGGCTCAGTACGATAGAGCACGAACAGAAGAAATTACTAGACTATCTAAAGAGTTAGACACATATAGAGCACCTAAGGCTATAGTATTTAGTGAATTAAGAAAGGCACAGGGGTTCAAAGAAATCGCTCAAATATTTGAAAAAAATAATTACTACTACCTAGATGAATTATTAGACTCTGTAGGTGGTATTACCGAAGATGAGAAAACACTTCTTTCGATTGCAGGAGAGCGTAAAGTCGCTAGTAGAGAAAAAGATAAGTGGCTATCTATGCCAGCAA
Source organism: Clostridia bacterium (assembly GCA_045635805.1). Classification (GTDB taxonomy): domain Bacteria; phylum Bacillota; class Clostridia; order Christensenellales; family UBA1242; genus UBA11490. The sequence continues at coordinate 173,542 of JAZTWI010000013.1, read as the reverse complement.
CAGAATTAATGTCTCATCTAAAGAACGCTAGGAGCTTTGACGAGATTAGGAAAATTTTGTCTAATGCCGGATATGGTTATGCTACAGATTTCTTGCCTTGGTTACTAAGTGAACAAGATAAAAAATACCCACTAACTAAGGAAGAGTCAAAAGATATTTTGACCGAACTCAGACAAGAGAAAGATAGACAGATTAGCAGAGATTGTAGACCTAAATGGGAGCAATTACAGGACGATATTAGTTGTCTTCCAGAAGACTATGGCTTTAGTGATGTTGTGAGACTACTAGAGAGAAATGACTACTATGCTGCTAGTGATATCTTGCCACAGATGTCTCATAGACTCTCTAAAGAACAGGTAACAGCAATTCTTGATATGTCTAGAGCAAAGAAAAGCGCTATTAGTGATAGGGCACAGGTAATAGAATTTCCGTCATATGACGATATGGTAGATATGCTTAATAATGCAGATAGCATTGAAGAAGCAATCGCAATGCTAGAGAGATATAATTACTGTGGAGCAGATGCAGTTCTACCTGCAGTAATGGTACTAACAGATGATGAGAAAAGAGAAATTCTTATGACCCACAGACAAGAGTTGGCAATGGGTAGAGAAGGCAAATAAAGCAGGGCAAATTAGCCTTGCTTTTTTCTTAAAATTGCGTCTTGAAAATGTAAAAATGCTATGCTATAATATAATACTAACTATGTGAGTATATAAAGGGGGTAGAATGTGACAGAAGTAATTCCAATGAGAAAAAACACATATTACGAATATCCTGTCTTGGGTGAAATGATTACCAAAAAACATTCTACCCAATTTCAGGAGATTAGTCCTAAGAAACATAAAATGGACGGACACCACGTACTAGTATTCGGTGGCAATATGACCACTAATGAGACTAGCGCTACTAGACAGGGTGTAATAGTAGATAATTTATTAAGGTTATTATACGATAAGGCTGAGCATAAAGACGGAAGACCTGTGAGAGACGATATACACATACTATCTTTTACTTATGGAAGGTTAGAAGAAGACGACGCTTCGGGCAGTTTCACTGACGATACAATTCACGCTATTGCAGATAAAATGCTTATGCAGAAATGCACAGATGCTAGTGGTAATAGAGTGAGTTTAGACGAAGCAAAAAGGGGACTCTCTCAGATAACATTTTTCTCATTTTGCCACGGGGCAATTATTGTGAATAAAGTAATAGACGCCTTTAAAAATAGCCTAGCAGATAAGGGCTACGAAGATAGTGAGATTAGACAAATGCTAGACAGTATGGGTCAGGTTAGTTACGCTCCAGAGTATGGGGTAATGAACCTAGTACCGACTATTAGATTTGATAGTAGACAAGATAAATTAAATAATAATTATAGACAATTACTACTTAAAAGCGAAGGCATATTTAATGAGTATGACCCTATAGAATTTAGAAGGTTTCCACAGGGTAGATTTTGGGATTTCCATAGAGACGAAGCAGCAGAGACAATCAATGTATTTTCATTTAAAATGCTCAATGCTTTTGATAATAATATAGATGAACACAGTGTGGGATATATAAAGAGAAATGCTGACTGGTCTATGGTGCCTAGAGACGCTAAGGGTTATCCAAAGACAGACGAAAATGAACCAGGTGACTTTAGGGTTTCGCCTAATGCCGATTGTGTGTCACAGATGGCAGGTTGGGCGCTATCTAGACTAGTAGACAATGGTATACAGAATTACCACTCAAAGACATATGTTCCAAGGACACCTTTCTACTACATTATGGAAGAAATGAAGTCAATAGCATCAGCATTTACACCCGAGTCACTTATGTAAAAAATACAAGCCAATCATATGACTTGTATTTTTTTATTGTGTAATTAGCAAAACGAGATAAAATATTTCATAAGTCGAATATTTAGTTGCGTTTTTAGTACTTTTAGAGTATATTTAAATTGTATATTAATGGAGTGTAATAATGAGTATTTCATATAATAAACTTTGGAAACAATTAATAGATAAAAATATGACGAAGACTGATTTAAGAATTAAGACAGATATTGGAACTTCTACCCTTGCTAAACTAGGAAAAAATGAACAAGTGAGTCTAGATGTTCTTTTACGAATATGTAAAGTCCTTAATTGTGATATATCTGAGATAATGGAAGTTGTTAGGGAGGGTTAAGATGTGTAAAGGAATTGCTAAACCCTTTCTAAAATGGGCCGGTGGAAAAGGTCAACTTTTGAATAAGTTTGAAGAATTGTATCCACTAGAATTAAAAGAAGGAAAGGTTGATACATATATTGAACCATTTGTTGGTGGTGGAGCTGTGTTATTTAATGTATTGCAAAATTATAATATAAAAAAGGCATACATAAATGATATCAATAAAGAATTGATAAATTGCTATCGTTGTATAAAAGCAGATGTTGAAGAAGTAATAAAACAATTAGAAAAATTAGAGATAGAGTATTTATCTTGTGAAGATAGAAACGATTACTTTTATAAAGTTAGAGAAAGGTATAATGAGATTCATCTCAACGGTCATTTAGACTACGAAAAATGTGCAGACTTTATTTTCTTAAATAAAACCTGTTTTAATGGGCTTTACAGAGTTAATAAGGAAGGGAATTTTAATGTTCCACATGGTAAGAACAAGAAGCCTTTGATTTGTGACAAAGAGAACCTTAGATTGTGTGCTAACCTTTTACAAAAGGTGGAGATAAGTTTTGGTGATTATGAGCAGGTTTTAGACAAGGTAAACAAAAACACTTTTGTATACTTTGACCCACCATATAGACCACTTATAGAAAACAATTCTTTCGTAAGTTATGACAAATCTGGTTTTGATGATAAAGACCAAATACAACTTGCATACAATTACAAACAATTAGATTTAAAGGGCTGTTCTCTGATGCTTTCTAACTCAGACCCTAAAAATACAAACGAAGAAGACAACTTTTTTGATGATATATACCAAGGCTTTTCAATTAAAAGAGTGTTTGCTAGGAGAATGATAAATTGCCAAGCAAGTAAACGTGGAAATATTACTGAGATAGTAGTAACAAACTAAAAATTATATTAAGGAGAAAATTTATGAATATTACTGAAGGAAACAGACAATTAACACAAAGGGGAGTTCAAAGAACTAGCATTGTTGATTTTGAATTTAATGATTATGTTCTTTATATATTTCCAGGCGACTTAAGCGAATTTGATATTTTGATTAAATACAAAAAGGGAGAAAAGAAAATAAGAACTCCTAAGCATATACATTGGGTTGTTGATATGTTATTAAAAATGCAAAAAGACAATGCTCTAACAAGGGAATTTTTGTTAGAAATTAAAAATGTTTGGGAAAATAGTGTGCCTTTACAAAATAGAGAGTTTGAAACTATTAAGCGTCTTATAGAAGAAGATATGAGCGAAATAGAGATTCAAAGATATGTGCAATTAAATAACTACGGAGAGTATCCTGTTGACTTCCTGTTTGTTTTAATGAAACTTTTAGCTGTTCAAGAGAAAACTAATAGGGCAGATGCTTATATGTTTGGTAAAATAATTGATGGACTATTAGAAACTGAACTTGATATATTTAAGGTTGTTTCAACTGCTGGTTTTGGTGGTAGAAGATAATAAAAAGAGCATTAATCAATGCTCTTTTTTGTCGTTTGTTATTTATTAGGACTAGAAGACTAAAAAAAGAACACTATTCTGTGTTCTTTTTTCTTTGTCTGCCACCTAAGAAAAGCATATTTGTGATTTTGAATTTTTTAAGTAGAGTTGTGAGACCTATACATATTGCTAGGGCTATTATTACCTCTAGACTTGCATACCAAAAGTTTAGTCCTGGTATTGGCACTCTTTTTAATATTTCATCAAATAGGTAATTAGATATTAGATATATTCCTAGTGTGCAAGTGCCGATATATGATAGGGTCTTTTTTATAAAGTTAGGTGTGATATCCATAAAGGCGTGGACTATACACATTACAGAGATACTTCCAAATATGCCTATCGTAAATCTAAATACATTGTTGTGTATCTGCATTAAGATATCTTTATTTAGTAAGGAGAAACCAGAGGTGTAGATAAAGGAATTAAAGTTGTAGTACTTTAGTAGGAGTATAAATATTATAAGCGAACTTAGCCCAAAGGCTTTGTGTGTATATACTTTATTTAGTTTAGTCTCAAAGTCGTACTTTTTAAACAAATAGGCGATGAGAAAAAATGGCCACATAAAACTATATACTGCAATATTGTTTTTGTCTGGTAATACAAATGATAATAGGCATATTATAAAGTATGGGATAGGGTTGTCTTTGAATATTTTTTTGCCGATAATTATTATTAGGCTACACCACCATAATGCCCATAGAAACCAAGGTCCACCTATAAAACCAGCAAGAAGTGTTTGAAAAATCCACACAAAGCCAAAAGTGTGAGTTGATACTCCTAGTGGTATCTTGATACACTCGACAATTAGTGTTATTACACTCCAACAGCCTAAAGGTATTAGTAGTTGTTTTACTTTAGATATTAGTGACTCTTTAAAAGTTTTTTCTCTAGTAGATATAGCGAATAGGTAGCCACTAATTAACATAAATAGTGGCATATGAAAACTATATATAAATATGAAAACTTTGTTGTATAAAAAAGCACCATATGTTAGATATTCTAGTCCAGAGCCGTATTGTATGGAGTGACCTATAATCACAAAAATTATGGTTATGGCTTTTAGAATATCTAGGTAGGGGTTTCTTTCTTTCGTCATATTGACTCCTAAATATTTACTCATTGTTAATGTATCAAAAAAGGGATTGTAAAGCAAATATTTTAGGTGTAAAAAAAGAACACAGATTAGTGTTCTTTTTTCTTTATATGCTTACTAGTACTATTCCTAGTAAAAAGCCAAATAGTATTGCAAGTGCTGGTAATTTACTCTTATACATTAAGATTGCCTCTGGGAGTAATTCACCAAATACTACATATAACATAGCGCCTGATGCAAATGTTAATGATAATGCTAACCATATAGGACTAATTAGACCTAAGGAATATCCTAGCATTGCACCTAGAACGGTAGGAATACCGGCTAGTCCAGATGCACATATAGCTTTCCATCTCTTTATGCCACTAGCAATGAGTGGTACAGATATTGCCATACCCTCGGGTATATTATGTAGTCCCAGCACAACCGCTATGATGAAGCCTCCACTTATAAATAGGCTACCTGTGTGCCCAGCATAAGATGCACCTATTACCATACCTTCTGGTAGATTGTGTAGGGCTAGGGCGCACGACATAATGATTCCTGCTAGGAAAAGTTCTATTTTCTTTACCTTGCCAGACTGATGCTTCTTAAGTTGTGTTTCGTAGTAGTCTGCGTGAATAAGTTCGTCTAGGTCGTCAGCAGTCTGTGGGTGCTTTTGATTAACGTGTTTTACCTTTTTATTTGCGTGTTTATCTATTAGTATATTTAGTAGATAGACAGAAGCAAAGCCTAAGACAACGCCTAGTAAAATTATTGCTAGATGGATACTCTCTGTTGCACCCTCTGGCAGTGTTGCTTCTGGAATTAATTCAAAGCAGACAATAGATAGCATTACGCCTCCAGCAAAACTAAGTAGTAGGCTAACAACCTTGCTATTGTCTTTTTTGAATATTGTACCTAGCACTCCACCTAGGGCAGTGCCTAGTATTCCCGATATTGAACTAATAATAACTACAAACCAAAAATTGCTCATATTATTCTTCCTAGTAAATATGGTAGATAAAAATTTTTTCGATTGTTATTTGTTTAAAGTTTTGTATAGTTCGGCGATTTTTGCGATTTCAGCAGATTTATTTCTCCACCAATCTTTAGACCATAGTCTATATACCGACCAACCACGACACTCTAGATATTGCTTTCTAAAGATGTCTCTTTCTCTATCGTCGAGTTTTTCTTTGTATAGGTTTTTATCTAATTCGATACCAAGTATGTATTTATCTCCCTTGGTATTTTTAATTGCGATATCTACCTTATAATTACCCATACCTACGTTTGCTTCGCTTAAGATATTTACTTGGGCTAGGCTATCTATGATGTCTTGAGTAAAGGCGTCTACTTCTTGTTTCTCTACTTCTGCTTTATTGTCTATTAGTGAATTTAAAATTACAGATGCTGTCTCTCTATCTTTCTTGCTAATAGCGAAGCAGTACTCTAGATACTTTCTAAATAGTTTAGGACCCATATTCTTTAGGTCGTCTACCACTAATTCTTCTGGGAAGATAGATGTCACTATGGTAATTTTTCTCTTGGCTCTTGATATTGCAACGTTTAGTCTATTCTCTCCACCTTGTTGGTTGAGCCAACCGAAGTTTCTAACAACTTTGCCTTCTTCGTTCTTAGCGTATCCTATAGAGAAGATAATATGGTCTCTCTCATCACCCTGAACGTTCTCAATGTTTTTAACGAATATACCTATATCTTCGCCATTGTCTGTTCTCTCTAGTTCTTTCTTGTATAGATTAGAGAATTCTTGGTCTTTTAGACACTCTCTATCTATCTCGTCTAGTATTGCTTCTCTTTGGTTGGTATTAAATGTGATAATACCCATTGTTTCTTTGTTCTTTCTATCTTTTAAGAAACTCTTTATGAGTTCAACAACTCTCTTAGCTTCTTCTTTGTTGTTCCTGCCTTTCCACATACCATTGTCTATCTTGATAACTTCAATCGGTGGGGTCTCAGGTTCTACAGTATTAGGGGAGACTGTGAGTCTAGCGTCATAGAAGGCGTAGTTTGAGAAATTAATAAGTTCTTCAAATTTCGCTCTATAGTGGTAGTTAAGCATAACAGAAGGGTATTTGAATCTTGCTAGGTCTAGTAGGCTCTCTTCTTCTAGTGCTGCATTTGCTTCTGTGTCTTCTTCCATTACTTCTTCGTCTTCGACGTCGATTCTGCCAAAGCCGAGACTTGATGGCCTTAATTGCTTGTGGTCACCAGCAATCACTACTTTTTTGGCTCTTACAATAGATGGAATACCTTTCTCAATGTATATTTGTGATGCTTCGTCAAAGATAAGGATATCAAAGAGCCCATCTCTTAGTGGTAGTACTTCGCTGACGGTCTCTGGTGTCATTAACCATACCTTGATACCACTGAGAAGTTCAAAGGAGAATCTATCTAAGAATTTAGCGATACTCCACTTTCTTTGGCTCTGGATTTGTCTACAGATTTCTAAGTATCTTTTTGACATTAAGATTTCTTGGTAGAAGGACTGACTAAGAGCAGACTTCATTCTGTCCTTGGTTAATTCTCTCTTATCTGCCATTTGTGTGATAATATTAGTAATTGTGCTATTAAAGTTGGCAATGCCTGTGATAGCGATTCTATTCTCTTCTTCAAAGGTATTGAGAAGGAAGTATGTTACAAAGTCAAAGAACTTGGCATTGATTGTTGCGTGGCTCTCGTTAGTTGCGTTAGTTATTCTGTATAGATTCTCTGCATAAGTCTTAGCGATTTTGTCTAGTGCCACATATCTATCTAGAGTTCTAATGTACTCTGGGTAGTAATCGCAACCAGCGACTAGAGACTCAGGATTTTTGTATAGATAGCCCTTTAGTTTTCTAGTTCTAAAGTATGGTTTCATTGCCTTTTTTAGAGCCTTCTTTCTCTTGCCTTTGCCAAATGCTCTTTTAAAGAAACCTAGTTTTTTAAATTCGTTTTGTGCAGACGCCCACTCTTCAAAGGCTTTCTTCATTTCTCTTCTATCGAATTCATTTAAACTTTCTTTTAGAGTAGATAACCACTTAAATTTAGTTAGGATATCTATATGAATAAGCGTATCGCTAAGAAGAGATGAGTCTTCAAACTTAGTCTTTATTTTCTTAAGTGTTACATAGTCTAGATTTAGTATGCTTCTATTAGTTAGATTGTAGTAGGCGTCCATCTCGGTCTTGTCTACAACGTTTGTCCAATAATTGCCTGCGTTTTCGTTGTAGATATCTAGGACTGCAGTGCCATTAATACTAGTGTCAACTAGTGTGTCAGCAATGAACTTGCAGGAACTCACGAGCATATCTATATTTTTAGCAGCGTCTACGAAATTTTGATGGTCGTAGTTAGAATCTTTGTTACAAGCGAATATATTATGTAGTTGCTTATAGAAAGTATTTTTGTCTTTCATATCGTTAAGCATTACAACAAAACTAGATAGGTGTCCAAGTCTAGAGTATATTACATCTAGCGCTGCTTTTTTCTGTGAAACCATTAGCACTGTTTTGTTTTTATTTACAGCGTCAGCGATAAGGCTAGTGATGGTCTGTGACTTACCTGTTCCAGGTGGTCCTTGAATAACTAATTTATCTTGGGTGCTTACAGAGAAAAGTGCTTTCTCTTGAGATGAATTTAGGTCGTTAATGTAATTGATATTTTGTTCGCTAAATGGTATTACTTCTTTCTCTGCTTTTTTAACCTCTTCTGCTTCGGTGGTTTCTGCGAACATATCTATATTTTCCATATCTATTAGTAGTTCGCCAACTAGAGAATTGAGTTTCTCTGCTTTACCCATCGCCCTATAGTCTTTTTGAAGTGCTGTAGAGTATACAGAGAATCTACCGAGTATTGCGTTATTAACTAAGTGGTACTCGCCATTTTTTAGTTTAGGGAAGTCTTTGTATGAGATTTCTTCAAATTTCTCAAGTGCTCCTAGACTCTCGCCTTGAACTTTGATGTCGTGTTTATTGTAGTATTCTACAATGTCTTTTAAGAAAGTATCTGTGAAGATTTCTTCCATTATAGTTTCTGGCAGGTCATCGGCTTTCTTTAAGAATTTATATTGAGTAAGAATAAGATTGCTATTGTATAGCACGTCTTTTGTCTTGTCTCTTCTAATGACAATGCTATCTGGCTTCTTCTCAAAAGACACAGGGAATAGCACGAGTGGAGCTCTTACAGGGAAGTCTTCGCCGTAGGTATTACCCATTACATAAGGGTAGCCTATGTATAGGTCGTATTGACCTGTCTCTCTTAGTTCCTTAGACACTTCTCTGATTAAGGTTATGCACTTTTTAAATTTCTTTTCGTCTGCTTCCCAATTATCTTTTAGGTTCATCTCACATAGTGTGATACTAGCCTTTTTGCCAAGGATTAGGTCTACAACTTGTTGGTTGTATTCTGGAGATTTGTCGTATAGGTCGACAGCAGTCTTACTAGCAGGTTTACCGATATATAGTAGTCTATTTTTTCTACTAATATTTACTAGTCTATTCTCTAGGCTTTTAAGTGTATTCCTTAGTTCTCTAGTGACCTTAGTGGTACTTACTTCGGAAGCGTAGTATTCATTGATAACAGCCATAAAGTAGTCGCCATACTTGTCTTCGAAAGTTTGACCTAGTCCTTCGATACTACTTAGGTCTGTTTTTAGTCTAGGTGGATGTGCTGCTAGTGACTGAAGGGCTGAGTCGGAGCAAATCACCGGTGCTCTGCCGTTTGCCGAAAATTCGATTTTTAGTTTGTTTCTAAGTGAAACTAGTTTTTTATATAACTCTTCTTGTGTCATATTTTCACCTGTTTATTTTTTTACTTCTCAAACTATTTTAACATATATTTTCTAAACTTAATAATTATTTACAGCCCATTATCTAGAAATCTAGCATTTTTCGTGGGTTAAGTATTAGTAATACTTAATATTTATCAAACAAATGTTTGAAAATACTTGCTGTAAATGTTTGGCTGGAGTGTTATTTTGTGATAAAATCTAAATGACAAATTAAAGGAGCAATAAAATGGAAAAAATCTACAATATTACACTTGACGGACCTGCTGGTAGTGGCAAAACAACTATATCAAAGATGGTGGCAGAAGCCCTAGGCATCACACCACTAGACACAGGAGCTATGTATAGAGCAGTGGCATACTATGCAAAGACTAAGAAGGTTGACTTTGAAGACAGTGAGAAAATCGAGAAATTACTAGACGAGATAGACCTAAAGGTTGAACTAAATAAAGGTGTGCAGAAGACTAGTGTTAATGGTAAAGTCTATGGCGAAGAACTCAGAACACCAGACATCTCTCAAGGGGCATCTATTGTATGTAAGATACCAGCTGTGAGACTAAAGATGGTGGATATCCAGAGACAAATAGCCAGACAGTATAGTTGTGTACTAGACGGCAGAGACACAGGTAGTTTTGTACTCCCTGACGCTGAGTTTAAATTTTACTTAACTGCAGATGTTGAGACCAGAGCAAAGAGAAGATGGTTACAAATGCAGGGTAAAGACAATATGACTGTCGAAGAAGTAAAATTAGACTTAATCAAAAGAGACGAAAGAGATATGTCTAGAGATTTGGCTCCACTTTGTGTTCCAAAAAATGCTTTTGTACTAGATACAACTAATCTTAATCAAGAAGAAGTTCTAAATATTATTTTAGAGCAGGTAAGGAAGGGTTAATGAATAAAAATAGAGTAGTATTACTATATGACTTTGATTGCACTCTAGCCAAGGGTTATATGCAGGAAGGCAAACTTGCGACCGATTTAGGCTTTAGTGATGCCTTTGAATTTTTCAAGAGTTGCGACGTGGAATTTAATACTTGTGGTGATTTAGATATGTGCTTAGGACACATGCTAGGCACAATTCACTATGCTAAAAAGCAGGGCTTTGATATTACAGCCGATTATTTAAGAGAGTGTGGTCGTGGTGTTACCTTTTACACAGGTATTGATGAGTGGTTTGATAAAATTAATGCTATAGGTAAGACCTTGGGTCTAGAGATAGAGCACTATGTAATTAGTTCTGGTCTTAAGGAAATAATAGAAGGCTCTAAACACGCAGATAAATTTAAGAGAATATATGGTTGCTCTTTTCACTATGATAGCGAAGGCAGAGCAATATGGCCTTGCCAAGTTGCTAATTACACCACTAAAACGCAGTATATTCATAGGATTAGAAAGGGCGCTATAGATAATCTAGCATCTCTAATAGAAGTTAATAAAAAGATGCAAGAGAGCGAAATGCTACCATTTAAAAATATGATATATCTAGGCGATAGCCAGACAGATATACCATCATTTAAGACCGTAAAGGTTGGTGGTGGTCTCTCTATATGTGTGTACGACGAAGAGAACGAACACGCTAGAGAAGTAGCACAAGAGTGCTTTATAGAAGGCAGAGTAAATTACTTTGCTCCAGCCGATTATACAGAAGATAAGCAATTATTCCAATTAATCAAGAATTATCTAGAGAATATTGCTGGAGTGGAATTAGAAGACGTAGAGTAACAATGACCAAGCTAAGAGATTTAACTACAATTAAAGGAATGATACAAGAAGTAATATACAGGAACGAAGATAATAATTATACTGTCGTTCTTGTTTCTTTTAATGACGAAATTGTTACTTGTACAGGTAAATTTCCAATAATCAACGAAGGCGAGTGGGTAGAGCTAGATGGTAAGTTCGTGCTTAACCAAAAGTACGGAGAGCAGTTTGCAGTAACTTCGGTTAAACTCAGCCCACCAGATACCACCGAAGGACTAGTTAGATATCTTAGCAGTGGTCTTATTCCGGGTGTTGGTCCTATTACTGCTATGAGTATTGTAAATAAGTTTGGTAAAAATACTCTAGACATTATCAGATACAGTCCAGAGCGACTAGCCGAGTGTAGAAATGTGAGCCTAAAGAAAGCGATGGATATATGCAAGGCGTACGAAGAAGTACATATGATGCAGGACGCAGTAATGGTTATGCAGGAGCACCATATTAGTACTAACCTTGCTATTAAAATCTACAATAATTACGGTGAAGGAACGCTAGATATTCTTAAAAACAACCCATATAAATTAGTCGAAGACATAGATGGTGTGGGTTTCTTTACTGCAGATAAGATTGCTATGTCTCTAGGAGTGCCAGAGAATAGCGACTATAGAATTAGAGCAGGACTACTGCACGTTCTAAAAGAGAATAGTGATAAAAATGGCAATACCTATATGCAGAAAATTGCAGTTATTGAAGGGGTGTTTGACCTACTTAATATTCCTAATCTAGAAGAAAGAGCAAGTTCAATCCTAGAAACACTTGCACTAGAGAGTTATATTAAATTTCTAAATATTGATGACGAAGAAGTAGTTGCACTCAGTCAATACTATAAGATGGAGAAAGTACTAGCAGATAGTCTACTACTACTTAGTGCTGACACCGATGCTACACCTATGGACCTAAGTGACGATATTGCCTTGTATGAGACTATTAATAAAATCAAGATGCACGAGCACCAGAAACAGGCTGTCGAGATTGCTATTAATAATGCAGTGTCTGTTATCACAGGTGGACCTGGTACAGGTAAGACAACTATTGTTAAATGTATACTCCAGATACTCAAGAGTATGGGTAAACGTGTTAAACTAATGGCGCCTACAGGTAGGGCTGCCAAAAGGCTCAGCGAGAGTACGGGCGAAGACGCTAGTACTATTCATAGAGCACTAGAGATGACGGGTGGCGAAGACAATAGATTCTTCTTTAATTCGCAAACCAAACTTAGTTATGATGCAATTATCGTAGACGAAGTAAGTATGGTAGACAGCCAACTTATGTATTATCTAGTGAGAGCCATCAAAAGAGGTGCTAAACTAATCTTAGTAGGAGACAAAGACCAGCTAGCGTCAGTTGGTGCTGGTAATGTACTAGGCGATATTATAGAGAGTGGTTGCTTTGCAACTATTAAACTTACACAAATATATAGACAGAGCGAAGATAGTCTAATCATTGTCAATGCTCATGCTATCAATAATGGCGATATGCCTAAACTCGATAATAAGAGTAGGGACTTCTTCTTTGAGAGAAGGGAAGAAAACACAGGAGTGCTTGAGAGTATCATAGATATGTGCACAACTAGGATTCCTAAATATTTAGGAGTTGAGAGTAGCGCTGTTCAAGTACTAGCACCAATGAAAAGTGGGTTAGTTGGTATTGATAATATCAATAGCAAACTGCAGGAAAAACTAAACCCACAGAGTCTATCAAAAAGCGAACTTGCGTCCGACAAGGTAATATACAGGGTGGGCGATAGAGTAATGCAGATTAGTAATAATTACGAGAGAAGTTGGGTGCGAGATGGCGTCTTTGGCGCAGGTGTATTCAATGGCGATATAGGTATTATTAAGGATATCGACATTAGGACCAACGAAGTAATTGTTGCCTTCGAAGACGGCAGAATTGCTAGATACGTAAAATCCGATTTAGGCGAACTAACCCTTAGTTATGCTATCACTATACACAAGAGCCAAGGTAGTGAGTTTGATGTAGTTATCATACCTGTAGTGTCAGGACCACCTATGTTATTGACAAAAAATCTACTTTATACTGCAGTAACTAGGGCTAAGAAAATGGTAGTTCTAATCGGCACTAAGCAGTGTATCGCTAGAATGGTTAAGAATAAACACGTAACAGTGAGATATACTATGCTTAAATATTTCTTGCAAGAAGATGGAGAGCCTTATGAGATTAAGTGAGATACTATTCCCTAGTTCTCTTAGGTGTATGTTCTGTGGTAGAGAAGTAAATTCGAGTTTCTCTATATGTGCTGAGTGTAATGCAGAACTTCCGTATATTAGTGGCAAGACTTGTGACAAGTGTGGTGGTAGGGTTTTAAATGAAAACTACTGTATAGACTGCTCTAAGGTAGAGCACAGGTTTGTGAGAAACTTTGCTATCTTTGACTACTCAAGTTCCTTGCGAGATAAGGTTGTATCTTTCAAAGGTGGCAGGAAATATTTAGGTTATACATTTGCGCACATTATGTACGACTACTATTTGCGTTTAGGTATAGACTTTGACATAATTATTCCTATGCCTATTCATAAGACTAGAGAAAAAGAAAGGGGCTTTAACCAAGCAGAGATTTTGGTAGAAGAGATTAAGTCTCATACCGATAAGGTGAGAACAGATATTCTATACAAGGCGGTCAATACTGCTCACCAGACAGGACTCAGTAGAGAGAATAGACTAAAGAATGTTGTGGGCTCATTTGCAGTGAGTGACAAGTCTATAGTGAAAGACAAAGTAATTCTAATTGTTGACGATATCTACACTACAGGCTCTACTATGAGCGAAGTAGCAGACACTTTGCTTAAATCTGGAGCGAAAGCGGTATACGGACTAACTCTTGCTAGGGGTAAGACAATAGATATGTAAGGAGAGAATATGAGTAAGAAAGTTTTGGTGTTTAATAGTATCGCTCAACCGATACTTTTCACAGTTGCAGTTCTATATATGGTTTTCTCTGGACTATGGCTTAAGGGTGTCACTAGTGCCATCTTTGTTATTATTGCACTAGTCAACTTGTATTTAGTTCAGCAGGAAGGCGAAACTATAGGCGGTAGATTTAAATTATTTATGTGTATAGGACTTGGTGTTTGTTTCCTTGCAGATATACTTCTCAATATTTGGTTTATTGTAGGAGCACTAGTATTTGCTATTGGTCACGTATTCTACTTCCTAGCATACAATGAGTTGGGTAAAACTACACTCAAGGATTTATTCTTTGCACTTGGAGTTGCTATACCATCGGTAATAGTATTAGTACTTTATCCATTTGATTACCAAGGACTATTTGTTGTGATTGTTTTCTATGCACTTATCATTTCTTGTATGGTGGGAAAATCAATATCACTAATGTTCTATGGTAGTGGTAGCAGATTTAGTAGAATAATCATAATGGTTGGCAGTATTTTATTCTTTGTGTCAGACCTAGCACTACTATTCAATGTGTTTGGTAATGGTGGAGTGGTAGCAGATAATATCTGTCTGCTTACATACTACCCAGCCCAAGGACTACTTGCATTGTCTGTGTATTTGGCTAGTAGAAAGGGGCAGACTGCAGTAAAACCAGCAGAGACTGAAAAGAAAGCAAAAGAAGTTAGTGAATAAATAAAAAGAGCACACGACATAGACTATCGTGTGTTTTTTCTTGTGGATTGTAAATTTTTGTCGTAAATACTATGGGTTATAGCGATTTTCCTAAGTGTAAATAATATATTTATTACTAAATTGTTTTGAGATTTGGGGCAAAAATGCTAGAATATGTTGTAGGGTTATTGTACCCTAGGACTTTTTGTGTGGTTATACACAAATGGTTAAAAATTTGACAAAGCGAGACATAGGAGACAAGATGGGTTTTTGGGGAAAGATTTTTAAATCTGATAACACAAGAAATATTTTAAAATTAGAGAAGATTGCTGCTAAGGTAGAAGCCTTAGAAGAGAAATATAAAGCAATGAGTGATGACGAACTAAAGGGCACCACTCAAGTACTAAAAGACAGACTAGCAAATGGTGAGAAATGTATCGATATTTTACCAGATGCATTTGCCTGTGTTAGAGAAGCAAGTTGGAGAGTAATTGGTAAGAGACACTACCACGTGCAGATTTTAGGTGGTATTGCTCTTTTCCAGGGTAGAATTGCTGAGATGAAAACAGGTGAAGGTAAAACTCTAGTGGAGACATTACCTGCGTACCTAGTAGCACTTGAAGGCAAGGGTGTTCATATCGTAACAGTTAACGAATACTTGTCTGGTCGTGATAGCGAGTGGATGGGTAAGATATTTAAATTCTTAGGACTAACTGTAGGTATATCTAATCACGATATGACTCCAGAGCAGAAGAAAGCAGCGTATGCCTGTGATATCACATATAGCACTAATAATGAATTAGGCTTTGACTACCTTAGAGACAATATGGTTATGAGAGCCGAAGACAGAGTTGCTAGGGGCTACCACTTTGCCATCATCGACGAGGTAGATAGTATTCTTATCGACGAAGCTAGAACTCCACTTATTATATCTGGTAAGGGAACTAAGAGTAGCGAAGACTATAAGAAGGCTGCTAAGTTTGCAAAAACTCTTAAAAATACCGATTACGAAATCGATGAGAAAGAGAAAGCAGTAAGACTTAATGAAAAAGGTATTGAGAAGGCCGAGAAAACCTTTGGTGTAGACAACCTAAGTGATATTCAGAATATCGAACTTAACCACTATATCAATAACGCTCTTAAAGCACAATTTATAATGATGAAAGACCAGAATTATATCGTTAAAGATGGTGAAGTATTAATCGTTGACGAATTTACCGGTAGAATTATGGAAGGTAGAAAATACTCTAATGGTCTTCACCAGGCTATTGAAGCCAAGGAAGGACTAGAAGTTAGAGATGAGAATAAGACTCTAGCAACTATTACATTCCAGAATTTCTTTAGAGTATACGAGAAAATCAGTGGTATGACAGGTACTGCAAAGACCGAAGAAACTGAGTTTAATAAAATATATAATCTAGACGTTGTACAGATTCCAACAAACAAACCTGTTAGAAGAATTGACTGGCCAGACGTTATCTATCCTACAGAGAGAGCAAAAATCAATGCTATTGTAGAAGAAGTCAAGAAAGTTCACGCAGAAGGTAGACCAATACTAGTTGGTACTATCACTATTGAGAAGAGTGAACTTATATCTAAAGAATTAACTAAGGCAAAAATCAAACACAACGTACTTAACGCTAAGAACCACTTAAAAGAAAGTGCTATTATTGCTCAAGCAGGTAGACTTGGTCAAGTAACTATCGCTACCAATATGGCTGGTCGTGGTACCGATATTATGTTAGGTGGTAACCCAGAATTTTTAGCAAAGCAAAAGATGGAAGAATTGAATTTCTCACAAGAGCAGATTGACTTCTGTACATCATATCTTCCTAGTGACAATAAAGAACTAGAGAGAGCTAGACAAAAATACCAGAAATATTACGCAGAAGCAGCACAAGTAACCGAAGACGAGAAGAAGAAGGTTATTGAACTAGGTGGACTACACATTATCGGTACAGAGAGACACGAGAGTAGAAGAATTGACAACCAGTTAAGGGGTAGAGCAGGTAGACAAGGCGACCAGGGTAGTAGTGTATTCTTCGTTAGTATGGAAGACGATTTAATGAGAGTCTTCGGTGGAGACAAACTACAAGGCGTTATTAGATTATTTAGAATGCCAGAAGACACATCATTCTCTCTAGGAATACTATCTAGACAGATAGAAAATGCACAGAGAAAAATCGAAGGCTTCCACTTCTCAGCTAGACACACAGTACTTAAATTTGACGACGTAAATAACCAACAGAGAAAGGAAATTTACAAAGAAAGAAATAGAGTACTAGATGGTGCAGATGTACACGAAGAAGTACTAGATATGATTAATGAATTTGCTACTAATACTGTGTATGATGGACTTGAAGAAGATAAGACTTTTGATGAGTGGGATATTGCTAAAATCAATGGACTACTTAATAACAGAGTATTCCCTGCGGACTACAACTATGTAACCGAAGAAATGGTAGAAGGCTTAGAGCCAGAAGAACTAGCAGAGAAAGTTGCAGAGAAAGCAATGGATATGTACGAAGCTAAATGTTCAGCACTTAAAGAACTTAGACTAGACCCACAGAGAATCGAGAGAGAAATCCTACTTAGAGTTGTAGACAGTCTATGGAGAGACCATATCGACTTTATGGAGATTTTAAGGGGTGAGATAGGCCTTAGAGCATATGGTAACCACGACCCAATCATCGCATACAAAGAAGAGAGCAGTGTCGCTTATGAGAAGATGATTGACAAAGTTAGAGAAGAGACTGCTATGTTCCTACTTAACTTCAAGGTTCAAATCGAGAGAAGAGTTCCGCTTAATGTAGATATGGCTAACTTAACTGCTGAGCAGAAGGAAGAACTAAAGAAGAAACTTGAAGCCAAGATGAGAGAAGAAATCGCTGCTAATAAGGCAAACGCTGCTAAATCTGCAGAGAGTCTGCTCAAAGAACAACCAGCAGTAGAGATGATTACTAATAAGACAGAGAAAACCGAAGCCAAGACCCAAGGCAAACTAGTTGGTAGAAACGACGTATGCCCTTGTGGTAGTGGTAAGAAGTATAAATCTTGCTGTGGTAAGAAATAGATAGAATGTTTTTAATTAGTTTTATTGTATATCAATTCATAAGGAGATTTTTATATGACTAAAGAACAACTTGAATCATATGATAGTATGAGTATAGAAGAGTTATCTAAATTAGATATAGATGAGATAAATGAAATACAGAACAGTAGAGGCATTTCTCCTAAGCTTGCTAATAAAATTCATTTTGCAATACAATATAGAGTGCAA
This sequence comes from Clostridia bacterium, assembly GCA_045635805.1. Classification (GTDB taxonomy): domain Bacteria; phylum Bacillota; class Clostridia; order Christensenellales; family UBA1242; genus UBA11490. The sequence goes on along the minus strand of JAZTWI010000013.1, from coordinate 155,380 downwards.
GAAGCCCAATTATCTAGCTTAAGTGGTTTAGAAGAGCTGGATGGCCAAAAAGAAAAAGTTGATGGAGCTGTTTTCGAATATTTAAAGAAAAAGCATGGTAGAAATATGGAAGGTATCGCCAGAGACCAAGAAATAGCAGATATGGAGGAAGAAGAGCAAGATTATAAAGAAGAGTTATCTTCTAAGTCTAAAGTAAAAACTTTCTTTAAACAGGTAAATAGATATAAAACATTTAGACCGTTTGCTGTAATTGCGAGTAAAATATCTAAACTTTTTGATATTGAAGAGTTGAAAGCAAGTGTTTCAGATATAAAACTTTCTAGAATTATGAGGACACATAGTAGAGCACAAGAAATGGATTTAACAAACATATTAAATCGTGCCATGAATGGAGAGAAGATCTCTGATGAAGAACTAAGACATGTAAGTCAATGGCAATGGCAACAAAAAAGGGTTAGAAAGTCTTTTGCTGATAACTTTGAAAGCGAAATGACAGAAGGTGCACAACAATTAAAGAAACTTTTAGATATGTATCAGTCTTTTATCGTCGATGTTACATCTAAAGACTTATCTCATTTTGAAAGATATACGAGCGATTTGCCTCTTATGAGAGAATTTCAAGGCATGATGTTATCAATCAGAGATGATGTACAGCGTACTACTTTTAAAAAAGATAATATCCCGTTTGAAGTAAGAATGAAATTTGTAAAAAGAGCACAAGAAGCAATGGAAGCGTTAAAGCAAAGCCAACCAGATGAATATCGAGAAATCCAAGAATATCAGAGAAAAAAGAGAGAGATTAGTTCCGCATTCTCTGATGCACAGCAAGGATTTATTATGGATACAATAAGTGGACAAAAAGAAAGGACTGCTAGGGATAAAAAGGCGGGATATTCTGATGAAGAATTAGAAGCAAATAATGCTGCTTTAGATGCTATGTTAGACAAATATACGAGAGAAAAAATGAAAGCTCCAGATAGAGATGTTGCAGGTATTATAGATGAAGGTATGGTTTTACCTAATATAGATAATGTGTTATAAATAACCGCATCATAACACATAAAAGGATATAAAACAAATAGAAAATATTGTATTTTACAATAAACCATAGTGTGGTGAAAAAAACAAAAAAACGGGCTAGTTAACCCGTTTTTTTATAATCCAAGAGTGTTGCCAAGTTCTTTTCTGTTGTAGTCCCATAGCATTGAGTAAGCAGAGGTTATCGCACTTTTTTGTTTAGAAAATTCCCTAGCACTAGCACTCTCTGCCATAGCCTTAGGTAAATCATATTCTAATGCTGATTTTAACCTTTTTAGACTAGCAGGTGGTACAACTCCGTCCTCAATTATTTCTCTTAGGTCGGCAATTCTATATGTGTATGCTCTATGACAATGTCTACCTGTTACAGAGGTTGACTCATAGGTTGAACTTAAGAATTCTTCAAAGTTTTCGTTTTTAAATCTGTTATAAAGGATATACTTAATAATTTGTAGATTATCTAAATCAATAGGGATAAAACCACTATACTTTTTTTCATTTGGCTTTTTATATAAGAACCCATTTTTAAAGTGTCTATCAATATCTGTTCTGGCTTCAGCGACTAATGCTTCGCCTACGATATCGTTATATGTTTCTGGTGTCATATACTTTAGCATAATGGCTTTTACATCGTGAGCATATAGAAATTGCCAAGCATAACTACCCATTCTAAATGCTGCACTTTCTTTGTCCACTTGAGATATAATATTATCTAGTGTATCACACTCTAGCTCAGGTAATTGCGATATATCAATAGTCATAGTGGAGATATCTGTAAATCTAGGGTCTATAGCTTTGGTTCTGCTAAATAATTTACGATGAGATGGTGAAGTAGATAAATAATATTGAATAGGTGTTTCTATACCTATATCATTATACATTTTACTAGTAGCCATACCTGCCGCAGAATTTATTGCATTATTAGGCTTTATGTATGTTGGGATTCCATTAATTGTGTACAGAGGTACTTTTTGTTCTCTAGAGCAGGGGGTGATTAGTTTGATATCTACTGAGTCGGTATGAATTAGTCCGTCTTTATTGCTTTTGAATTTGTCCAAACCAGAAAAATATTCAAATAGTTCTCTTTTCACAGTATTCCCCTCCCTTTGCTTTTTATTGTACTCTTACACAAATTTCCAATATATTATAGCACGGGAAATTACACGATTTCAATATGTGTTTTAAAATTATTTAACCAAAGTTTTAGCCTCAAAAGTGGCTATATAAATTTGTTATATTTATAATATATAAATTTTTAATTTGCCTATTGAAATGTGATATTTTGTATGATATACTAACACAATCTATTTGGGTGAAAAGGGGATAAATATTATGGCAAAAAAAGAAGTAAGAAGTTATTTAGAAAATCTTGAAAAGAAATACAGAGACGTTGAGGAAATTAATTTTGGGGCGTTAATGTTGGCAGGTATTGGTGGCGGTGCTACTATTATGGCAGGTGTTATAGGTGGTACAGGTGCTATAGCAGCAGAAATCGGTTACAATTCACTAGAGACACAGATTGTTGATTCAGAGTCTTTTGAGTCAATGAATTTTGATAAAAGAAATGCAATTATTGACGATTTTACTTCTGGTAAAATTACACACGAAGAGTATCAGGCTAGACTAGATGCACTTTATTCAAGAGAAGCAGTTGTTGACTATGCAAAAAATTCTGGTAATACACAACTTGCTCAGACTGCTAATTCATATGAGAAGTCTAAAGATATGGGCGATACCGTTCTTAGCAGGGGTGTTCCTGTGATGGCAAGTTTTCTAGGTATGGGTGCTGTTGAGTATGGAATTTCAGAATACTTTAGAAGAAAGTATGAGAGAAAAATACTTGAATACAAGGCTCAAAAAGAAGCAGAAGGCAAGGGTTTATAAAAAATAAAAGGTCTAAATATAGACCTTTTTTGTTTGTTCTACATAGAAAAACTTGTTTGTTTTTGCATATCTTTCTTATCTGAGACCTAGTGCTCGGGTGGCTCTGTCTAGCGTTTCTTTTGCAGTGATTTCTGCCTGTTTTGCACCATTTCTTAAGATTTGATTTAGGGTTTCTTCGTTATTATATTTATGATATTTTGTCTGAATATCTACTAGTAATTGGGCGACAACTTCTGCTACTTCTTTTTTAAATTCCCCATAACCCCTGCCTTCGTATCTTTTTTCAATACTCTCAAAACTTTCGTTAGTAATCTTACTAAGTATGCTCATAAGGTTGGAAATTCCTGGTTGGTTTTCTTCATCAAATTGTACTTTATTTAGGCTATCTGTTTTTGCAGACATAATTTTCTTTTTGGCTACGTCTATATTATCCATTAGGAATATTGTACCTTTGTTGTCTCCGTCGTCTGACTTATTCATCTTCTCTAGTGGGTTTTGCAGATTTACTATTTTATTTCCTACGGGTGCTACATAGACATCTGGTAACATAAAGGTTTTGCCATATCTTTTATTGAACCTTTCGGCTAAATCTCGAGTAAGCTCAACGTGTTGTTGCTGGTCTTTTCCAACAGGAACTATTGCAGTATTATATAGTAATATATCTGCAACCATTAGGGTAGGGTAAACAAACAATCCTGTATCTACGCCTTCTCTGGTTTGCTTCTGGGATTTATATTTATATTGTGTCATTCGTGATAGTTCACCCATCTTGGTTTGAAATGTCATTATAAAGCCAAGTGTTCCGTGTTCTAGAACATCGCTTTGTTTAAATATTGTTGTAATGTCTGGATTGACCCCACAGGCTAGATACATTGCAACCGAATCCATAACGGCACTCTTTAATTTACTAGGCTCTATATAACTAGTGATTGCGTGTAGGTCTGCAATGAATATGTAACTATTGTATTCTTCCTGCCTATCTACAAAGTTTTTAATTGCCCCTAAATAATTTCCTAAGGTTAGATTTCCACTAGGTCTAACACCTGTTAACATTGTTTTTTTCATAATACTATATCTCCTTGATTTAAATATAAAAAGCCCGTTGATAATTTTGATAAACAAAACATACCAACGGGCTATATTAGATTTTATATATTTAATATTTAATCCATCTTATATGTTTTGTGAAGCGCTAAAAAGCATTCACAAAACATAAGTGTTTTTGCGAATGCTAGATTATTTACGCCACCAAATAAATGAATTAAACATAGTCTTCTCCTTTTTTATATGTAAATATTGTATGAGATATTTATTTAAAAGTCAATAATTTTTTAAAAAAACAAGGCTTCTCGCCTTGTCTTTTTATTACATACAGTCGTCCATTTCTGGGTCGTAGAATTCACCAGAGAACATCATTCTGTCGTATCTGCCCATATAGTCTGGATACATAGGGTCTCCATAGTACATAGGTAGTAGTGGGTCCATACCAGCGTATAGTGAAGGACGAGTAGAGCGTTCGCCTTCTTTCACTCCTTCATCATTAACAAACCCTGCGAATTTTGCCTTTAGATAACCTTTGATTTTTTCGAAACAGCTTTGTTCTTTTTCCATCTTAAATTCCCCCTTTTTTAATCCCATTTTCATTTTAGATTATGCTAGTTTACCAAAAAATTTTCATTTGTCAATACCTATTTGAAAAGTTTTTTAAAAAATTTGAAATTTTTGTGATTTGTAGCCAAAATTCCACGAAAAAAAGAAGGTAAAATACACCTTCTTTTTTGTTACCTTATGTGTGAATTATTTGTCTAGAGAAATTTCTTCCATAGTGTGTCTTTCGATAGTTCCTGGTTTGTCTAGATTTAGGCTTGGGTCGATAACCATTTCTCCGTCAATTTTTACCATTAGTGGTGGGATTGCTGGTGGTACATTACTTTCACCAGACTCTCTAAAAAGATTTCTAAGGTTTTTTGTTTTTCTCTTATCTTCAATGTGTTTTTTGATTTCTCTTACTAGTTTGCTTCCCATATTTCTATTCCCCTTGGTTTTTAGATTAAGGTAGTTTACCAAATAATTTTAGTTTGTCAATAGTTAAATTTAAAATTTTTTTACTATTTTCATTTTAATTTTATAATTTTATGCCAAAAAAGGCAATAAAAATTTCCTTTATTAAAAATAAAGGAATAAATTTTGACCTTTTAGGTTGAAATAATAATTATTATTTGGTACAATGGTTAAGATTGCAGGTATTATGACTTACAAAATATTTGTACAATTCTTGGCTAAAAACCATTACATTAAAGGGCCAAGAAAATAAACATAAGGAGGATATAGTAATGTACGAAAATTTAGATGGTTTAATAAGAACTTGTTATTGTGGAGAATTTAAGGAGGCGCAACTAAATAATAATTGCATTGCTATGGGCTGGATAGACTGTAGAAGAGACTTTGGCGACCTTGTGTTTGTTGACCTAAGAGACAGAAGTGGCATTGTACAAGTTGTATTCAATAAAGAAATTTTCCAAGGAGACTGGCAAAAGGTTGACGGTCTTAGAAATGAATATGTTATCGCTGTTGAGGGAACTCTAGTTATTAGAGATAAGGAGACTTATAACCCTAAGATTCCTACAGGCACAGTAGAGATTAAAGCAAAATCACTTAAAGTTTTATCTTCTTCTCTACCTGTACCATTTGCAGTAGATGATAACGAAAAGGTAAATGATATGCTAGCACTAAAGTATAGGTTCCTAGACCTTAGAAAGCCTAGCAAACAGAATATATTAAAACTTAGAAGTGATGTGTGTAGAATTGTTAGAAATTATCTTGATGAAATTGGTTTTTTAGAGATAGAGACTCCAATGCTTGGTAAGTCTACTCCAGAAGGTGCTAGAGACTACCTAGTTCCATCTAGAACATTCCCTAATAAATTCTTTGCTTTACCACAGAGCCCACAACTCTATAAGCAATTACTTATGGTGTCTGGTGTAGATAGATACTACCAGATTGCTAGATGCTTTAGAGACGAAGACCTAAGGGCAGATAGACAACCAGAATTTACACAAATCGATATGGAACTTAGTTTCGTAGATAAAGAAGAGCAGGTAATGGCTATTGTTGAAGAGATGGTTAGACAAATCTTTGCTAAAACTATCGGCTACAAATTACCAGAGAAATTCGAAGTCCTAGACTACGAAGATGCGATGAATAGATTTGGTACTGACAAGCCTGATACTAGATTTGGACTAGAACTAGTAGATATCTCAGACTTAGCAGTTGAGTGTGGACTAGAGCCATTTAAGAAATCTGTAAAAAACGGTGGCTCAGTTAGGGTACTTAATGCTAAAGACAAATGCGATAAGTTATCTAAGAGCGAACTAGAGAAATTAGTAACATTTGTAAAAGGCTGTGGTGCTCCAGGTCTTAGTTATATGACTGTTACAGCAGAAGGACCTAAGAGTCCACTTATCAAATATTTCAGCGATGAGCAAATGGCAGAAATACTTAGAAGAACAGATGCTGGTAGCAATGACGTTATCTTCTTTGTAGCAGATGGCGACAATGAGTTAGTACAGATGGCACTAGGTAAATTAAGATTACACCTAGGCGAGATGTTTGGTATGATAGACCACTCTCACTACTCAGCACTATGGGTTACAAACTTCCCACAATTTGAGTATAGCAAGGAAGAAGGCAGATATGTTGCTAAACACCACCCATTTACTTGTCCTAAGGACGAAGATGTAGAGTATATCGAGACCGAGCCAGGCAGAGTAAGAGCAAAAGCTTATGATATCATTGTCAATGGTTATGAGTTAGGTGGTGGTAGTATTAGAATTCACGACCAAAACTTACAAGAGAGAATGTTTAAAGCTCTTGGCTTTACAGAAGATAAGATTCAAGAGTTATTTGGATTCTTTGTAAACGCATTTAAATATGGTGCACCACCACATGGTGGATTAGCAATCGGTCTAGATAGACTAATTATGTTACTAGTTAATACTACAGATATCAAGTCTGTTATTGCATTCCCAAAGATTCAAACTGCGAGTGATGTATTAACAGGTGCTCCAGACTTTGTTAGTCAACAACAGATTGACGATGTATATATCTCACTAGTTGAGCCTAAAGAAGATAAATAGGGGTTGTTATATGGAGATTAGTCACGAAGAAATAAGAAAATTAGTAGAATTATCTGCTCTAGAGTATGCCGATGAAGACTACGATGCCCTTGCTAAAGACTTTAGTGGAATTGTTGCCTTTGTAGAGCAATTAGTCGAAGCAGATATTCCAGAGCAAAACCCTACTGCAAGGGTGGTATCTGTGGACGAACTAAGAGAAGACGAAGTTGTCGAGTCTATGCCACAAGCCGAAATCCTTGCTAATGCCCCAGAGCATAATGATGTTGCATTTATTGTGCCAAAGGTGGTGGAATAATGGATAGAAAAGAAATGACTAGCCTAGGTATTTTAGATACTTTAGATGCTATTAAGAGTAAGAAATTCACTTGTGAAGAAGTGGTAAAGGCATACTTAGAGAATATCAAAGAGTGCTGGGACAAAAACGCAGTACTAGAAGTATTTACAGATGCTGTAGATAAGGCAAGAGAAGTAGACTTGAGAATTGCAAGTGGTGACACATCTGGTAAACTTCTTGGTGTGCCTATGATTATCAAAGACAATATCTTATACAAGGGCAAGAAGGCTACTTGTGCTAGTAAATTCCTAGAGCACTTTGTTAGTCCATACAATGCAACTGTTGTAGAGAAATTACTAGCCGAAGGCGCAGTAATCCTTGGCAGAGCAAATATGGACGAGTTTGCTATGGGTGGCTCTACTGAGAAATCAGCATATGGTCCTTGTAAAAATGCTCACGATGACGAGAGAGTTGCTGGTGGTTCATCTGGTGGTAGTGCAGTAGCAGTTGCTTGTAACCTATGTGCAGCAGCACTAGGTACTGACACAGGTGGTTCAGTTAGACAGCCATCATCATTTAATGGCATTGTTGGTATGAAACCTACCTATGGTAGAATTTCTAGATATGGTGTGGTTGCCTTTGCTAGTAGTCTAGACCAAGTAGGCCCTATGACCAAAAGCGTTAGAGACAACGCTTACTTATTAGAAATATTGGCTGGTGTAGACACCCACGACCAAACAACTAGAATAGAGCCTGTAGATAACTATGTAGAGAAAATAGACAGCGTCAATATCAAGGGTATGAAGATAGGTTACGTAAAAGAACTAATTGATATGTTCAAGGGTAGCCGTGACGCTCATACATTTGATAGAGCGATTGAGTTTTTCAAAAGCAATGGTGCAGAGATTGTAGAAGTAACTATTCCACATATCGAACTCGCCCTTGCTATATACTATATTTTAGCACCAGCAGAAGCAACATCAAACCTAGGTAGATTTGACGGTGTTAAGTACACTACTAGAGAAGGAAACTCTAGTGATATTAATAAATTGTACGTTGAGAGTAGAACCAAGGGCTTTGGTAAAGAAGTTAAGAGAAGAATTTTACTTGGTAACTACGTTCTTAGCAGTGGTTTCTTTGATGCGTTCTACCAGAAAGCACAGAAGGCACAGAGATACCTAACATACAGATACGAAGAAGCACTCAGTCAGTGCGACGTTATCATTAGCCCTGTGGCTTATGGTGAAGCCTTCAAGATTGGGGAAAAGAACAACGACCCTGTATCTATGTATCTAGAAGATATGTTTACAGTACCTAGTAACTTAGTTGGTATTCCATCGGTATCTGTGCCATACGAAGTTGGCTCTAATAAGATGCCTATAGGGTTACAAGTATTAGGTAAGAAATTAGACGAAGCAACCATTTATGGGGTAGCAGAGTTTGTAGAAAAAAATTATAAAAGGATAGACTAATGAGTAGAAGTGATTATGATATTGTAATAGGTCTAGAGATACACGCCGAGCTCAATACTAACACAAAAATATTCTGTGGCTGTCCAAATAAATTTGGTGTTAGCCCAAATACAAACTGTTGTCCTGTATGTGTTGGTATGCCGGGTGCTCTACCTGTACCAAATAAAAAAGCAGTAGAACTTACAATCAAAGCAGGTCTTTCTGTAGGTTCAATTATTAATGATATGGCAGTGTTTGAGAGAAAGAATTATTTCTACCCAGACCTAAGCAAAGCCTATCAAATTAGCCAACTAGTGAAGCCTATCTGTTTAGGTGGTGGAATTACACTAGATAGTGGCAAATTTATAAGACTTAATAGAATTCATCTAGAAGAAGATGCTGGTAAATTAATCCATAGTTTCGATGAGACAGAGATAGACTACAATCGTGGTGGTGTGCCACTGATTGAGAGTGTTACAGAGCCAGATATTAGCAGTGCCGAAGAAGCCCTAGAGTTCCTAACCAAGCTTAGAAATAGATTTGTATTTAGCGATGTTGCTAAGTGTAGAATGGAACAGGGTGGTATGAGATGCGACGTTAACCTGTCTGTTAAACCTAAGGGCTCATCTGTATTCGGTACTAGAACAGAGATGAAGAACTTAAATTCATTTAAGGCTGTTGCTAGAGCAATCGAGTACGAAGCAAATAGACAGATGGACGCTCTAGACAGGGGCGAAGTAATCTTACAAGAGACTAGGAAATGGGACGACGAAAGGGGAATCTCTTTCTCACTTAGAACCAAGACCGATAGCCAAGACTATAGATACTTCCCAGACCCAGACCTACTATCTATTAGAATTGATAGAGAACTAGTAGAGAAACTAAAGAAAGAACTTCCTTTATCTCAAGAAGAGAGAAGGGCAAAATACGAGAGCGAATATGGTTTGCCTAGCGCAGACGCAGAGATTCTCTCTAGTGGCAAGGTTGTTAGTGATTTCTTTGATGCTTGTGTAAGTATTCTTCCAGAATACAAGGAAGTTGCTAATTGGGTAATGACAGAGATACTTAAATTAGATGTATCTGAGTCTGTGCCAATGACAGCAGAGAATCTAGTTAAAATCATTAAAATGATGCTAGACAAGAAGATTACTAGACAAAATGCAAAAGAATTACTAGGTAAAGTATTAGAGACTAGCGAAGACGCCGAAGTACTTGCTAAGAAACTAGATATGCTATCTAATGTCAATGATGACGATATAGTAACACTTATTGACAAATTAATAGCAGAAAATGAGAAAGCAGTGGCAGATTACTCTAAGACTCCAGACAAGGTAACACAATTCTTTATCGGTCAGGTAATGAGAGCAACTAGGGGTAAGGCTGACGGGGCTAAGGTAAAAGAAATCGTTGCTAGTAAATTGGGTTAATATAATAAATAAATTATATATAATAATAACAATAATAGAGATTGCTGTATGGCAGTCTCTTTTTTTGTAGAATAATAGGTGGTGAAACTTTTGAATACTAGCAAATTTATCTTTTACTTGATAAAGAGAAATAAATATGCTAATATATCTAGTGAAATTAATTTTGAGGTAATATATGTTAATATTAAATGACCAAAAAGACAAACTTCAGAAAATAGTCGGCAATTTAGATATAATTGTCGACTGTCTTTGATGTAGATGTCTTAGAGAAAGAGATTGCAGAGAAGAGAGAGTATGCCTTAAAAGAAGAAGTGTACACAAATCCTACACTATCTGCTAAGGTAAACAAAGATATAAAGGTAATGAGTGAGAAACTAGAGAAGACCACACTTCTTCAAAAGAGAGTACAGGACACTAGTGACTTTATGGAGATGATGGAACTCGATGGTGATGCTAGTATGATAGCCGACCTAGATAGTAGTCTAGAGACTTTAGAGAGAGACACTATCGACCTTTATATGGCAACCCTACTTTCTGGTCAGTATGACAATAATAATGCGATACTCAAAATTCATAGTGGTGCTGGTGGTACCGAAGCCTGTGATTGGGCAGGAATGCTAGAGAGAATGTATGAGATGTTTGCAGAGAAGAGTGGCTTTAGAGTATCGGTACTAGACAAAATCGATGGTGATGGTGCTGGAATTAAGTCTATTACAATTAAGGTAGATGGCGAATATGCTTATGGTATGCTAAAAGGCGAAATGGGTGTTCATAGACTAGTTAGAATCAGTCCATTTGATAGTAATAAGCGTAGACACACTAGTTTTGCGTCTGTCGAAGTAATGCCAGAACTAGACCAGACAGTGTCTGTAGATATTAGAACGGAAGACTTAAAAGTAGACGTGTATAGAAGTGGTGGTGCTGGTGGTCAGCACGTTAATACTACCGATAGCGCTGTTAGAATTACCCATATTCCTACAGGTATAGTAGTTGCCTGTCAAAATGAGAGAAGTCAGATAAAGAATAGAGAAACCTGTATGTCTATGCTTAGGTCTAAACTAATTGCACTAGAGATAGAGAAGAAGATGCAGGAAGCAATGAGTCTCAAAGGTGACGCTAAGAAAATAGAGTGGGGTAGCCAGATTAGAAGTTATGTCTTCTGCCCATATACAATGGTTAAAGACCATAGAACGAACTGGGAGACCAGTGCTGTATATTCTGTAATGGACGGAAATATCAAAGACTTTATATTCTCTTTCTTAAAACTTATTAATTAATTTGATTTATGTTTAAATTTACAATAAAATAGTAAGGTAATAAATAAAAGAAGTAAGTATTATGTATATAGATATTGCAAAAGAAAAATTTAATAGTTTATACAAGAACTACAAGGGTAGAGACATATTAGTTCTAGGAATTGAATCTAGTTGTGATGAGACAGCTATAGCAGTTGTAAAAAATGGTAGAGAGATTCTAAGCAATGTGGTTGCAACACAGATAGATATACATGCTAGATTCGGCGGTGTTGTTCCAGAAGTTGCTAGTAGAAACCACTTATTATGTATCGACTCAGTTCTAAATGAAGCGCTAGAGAAAGCAGGTGTGTCTCTAGAAGATATAGATGCTGTCGCTGTAACATATGGTGCAGGACTAATAGGTGCTCTAATGGTAGGTGTTAGTTACGCTAAATCTCTAGCGTATGCACTAAAAGTACCACTAATTGCAGTTAATCATATCAAGGGACATATTAGCGCTAATTATTTGACTCATAAAGAACTAAAACCACCATTTATAAGCCTAATTGTCAGTGGTGGTCATACAGCCCTTGTAAAGGTTAATAATTACTATAAAAATACTCTCCTTGGCTCTACAATAGACGACGCTGTAGGTGAGTGTTATGATAAGGTGGCTAAGTGCTTAGGGCTAGGATATCCAGGTGGCGTAGTTATAGATAGGAAAGCAAAGGAAGGAGAGAATAATATTAAATTTATTAATCACTCACTTATGCCTAATACCTTTGACTTTAGTTTCAGTGGTGTAAAGACAACTATTATTAATTATATTCATAAACTAAAGCAAGGTGGACAGGAACTACCTGTGGCAGATATCTGTACATCTTTCCAAGAACAAGTAACCGATGAACTAGTAAATAAGAGCATTAAAGCTTGTAAGAAGTACAAAGAAAAAAGATTAGTTGTTGGTGGTGGCGTGTCAGCAAACTCAGCCCTTAGAGAGAAACTAACTAAGGCCGGAGAAGAAAATGGTATAGAAGTATACTTCCCAGAACTTAAACTCTCTGGTGACAATGGTGCAATGATTGCGAGTGAAGGCTACTACCAAATAATTTCTGGTAGGGGGCTTGCTAATGTGGACCTTACTGCAGAGCCTAATATTAACCTAAAAGTAGTCAGAAGAAAAGAAAAGTTTTAAAAAGAAAAAGAGTGTAATTTTACACTCTTTTTTGGTTGGTTATATGGATAATTTTAATTAACAATATGACTTTGTTTTTTAGGAATTTATTAAAATAGAGTGTTAATTAAAATTATTTGTTTAGGAATAATACACCTAAGGTATTAGGACCACAGTGACAACTAATTGTTCCACCGGCTAGAGTTTCGTATACTGCCTTAAATCCTTTATCTAGTAATTTTTTCTTAAGCTCTGCTGCAACTTCTGGCATCTCACTAGAAGAAGTGATAAATACTTTCTCTAGGTCTGGGTTTGGATTGTCGATAAATAATTCATCGCAGTATTTATTTAGAACTTTACTCATATTACCGATAAGTTTTTTTGCAACGACTAATTTTCCGTTTTTTAGAGAAATTTGTGGTTTGATTTTTAAGATATTTGCACCAAGTAGAGATAATGCAGAGCATCTACCACCTTTGTATAAGAAGTTTAGTTTCTCTACTACAAAACTAGCTTGTACAGACTCTCTCTTCTCTAGAACCATATCGTATATTTGCTCGGCTGTCTTGCCTTTCTCTACTAGTTCAGCAGCATAGATGGCAAGGAGAGCAATTCCTGTAGATAGAGTCTTTGTGTCAACTACATATACATTTTCAAATTCCTTAGCCATTAGACAAGCGTTATTGTATGCACAACTTAGTTGAGAACTAAGAGAGAAGTGAATTATTGCATCATAAGACTCTTTTAGTTTAGTGAAGTGCTCCATATATTGCTCTGGACTGATAGCAGATGTTTTTGCTAGATTTCCTGTCTTTGCAACGTACTCAAATACTTGGTTAGAAACCCCTGGTCCGTCGTTTACTAATTCATTGCCAATATTTACACCAAATGGAAGGGTGTGGATGCTATATTTATCTAATAGTTCTTGTGGTAGGTCAACTGTGCTTTCTGCAGATATTGCTATTTTCATATTATCACCTTTATTTTTATTTTATATTTGCTATTTACACCTATAAATAGCCCTTCTTTTTTTACACTTATATTGTATGCCATATATTTTGTTTTGACTATCTAATGTTACCCACCCCGACTCTCTTGTGAAGATACCTGTCTCTCTTTTGAAATTTGGCACTCTCTTACAAAGAGAGTGGGTGTTTTTGCTTGGAAATAGAGTGCTTTTTGTGATATAGTAATAGTAGGAATTTATTAGTAAAATAAAAATGGAGTGATTATGACTCAAGATAAGATTAAAGAAAATTTTTCTAAAAATCTAATCGCACTCAGAAAGTCAAGAAATCTAACTCAACTCGCTCTTGCAGAGAAACTTAATTACTCAGACAAGGCAGTGTCTAAATGGGAAGTAGGAACAGTTCTTCCAGATGTTGAGACTATGAGTAATATAGCAGACTTTTTCGGTGTAACCGTTAATGATTTGATTTACGAGAAAAAGAAAAAATTAGAAATGAAATTTTTACAGAATAATGTCTTTATAATTTCTGCTGCAGCTTTTGCTGTATTCTTCCTAGCGTCAATAGTATTTATTGTACTGAGTGCAGGATTTAAAGTAGAGAGAAGTTGGCTAGCATTTATAGTTGCCATTCCTATTAGTTCGGTAGTGGTATTAGTTCTATCATCTATTTGGTTTGGTAAGAAATGGTTGTATGGTTCTGTTACAGCACTATTCTGGGGAATACTTCTCAATATTTATCTATTTATCAATAACTTTGGTCTATGGTTCATATTTATTGCAGGAGTTATAGGACAGATACTTATTACATTTAGTTTTATGATTAAGAAATTTAAAAAGAGATAGGGATAGGAGATGAAAATTTATGGTATTGCTTGAGTATCATAACTGGAAAAAAAGATTACCTTTTGATAACGTTGTATACAAAGACGTCAAAAGATACACACTCAGACTAAATACGCTAGAAAGAGACTTGATGAATCTAGAGATAGATTTCTATAGAACAAGGTTTTCTCTTGAGCAAGTAATGAGAGCATTTAAGGCTCTTAAGACAGATAAAGAAAGGGAAACCTTTATCAAAGCAGTTCTTAAGAGAACAGATAATATATTATATATGCCAGACTGTCTATACAATCATTATAAAAGTAAAATAAAAAAAGAATTTCCTAATTTCAGGGGGTTCTTTGAGTTGCTACTAGACAAAGCAAATAAACAGACAGACAAAAATCCACTACCAGCATTATATAAACCATTGCTTGGTAGATATTATAAGGCTATTATGGCAAAAATAGATAAGTTTGCCAAAATGGAAGCAATGCGTACTCATGGTAGGAAGATAAAGCCAGAAGCATACGATGCTGTAACTAGAGACCATATGAATAAATTAAAACTAGATATCACACTAGGTACAATATTTGGTAGATGCACTCAGGCAGGTAGACTACCACTATCTATAGTTGATGATTCGGGCAGGGGTGCTTGGATAAGTAAGAAGGTTTCATATGCTACAGATAGATTCTTCTTATACACTAATAGAAAGAGTATTACAGACGAGCAAATTGACCATATGCTACTATACAATGTTTACCCGGGCAAAGGACATTTCTACAATACAGTACTTGAGAGAAATAATAATATTTGTTTTGATAATGGTGCCAGAATGCTGATTGAAGGCTGGGCAGACTATGCTGCTTGTCATAGTAAGGGTATGGCATACTCATATAGTATGCTAGCCGAGAGATGTCGTATGGCTAAGTATCTGCTAAAGAAAAGACTAAAGAAGGGCTATAAAGATGCTTGGATGTACATAATGAATAGATACCCTAGAGATAGAGCGATAGCGATAATGGTAGACTGTACACAGTATGTAGGAAACTACCTAGCATCTGTTGTAGGACACTTCGGTGTAGAAGAGATAATTGACACCGACTTTGCTATCGGTCCTAAAGACTTCTTGGAAGTAATGGGTGGAGTCAACTGTGGAGATTACCTAGCAGTATATCATCCAAAGGTGCAGAAGAAACTAGCAGAGACCAGCATCACAGCTAGAGTTAGCAAGAGAATATCTTAAATAAAAAAGAACATAGTCATCTATGTTCTTTTTTGTTGTTTATTTTCTTATTAGGTGATAGATTTCTTCTAGTTCTCTTGCAGACATTAGTTTAGGTACAGGGTATAATGGATTTGCTTCCTTGTCTGCAGTTTCTGCTAGTTCTGGAATATCCTTTTCCTTGATTCCTTCTAGTTTATTCGGAATCTGCATACTAGCATTTAGTTCGGTTATCTTATTAATTAATTTAGATGCGGCGACTTTGTCGTCTGTTTTTTCGTCGGTTAGTCCTATGTGAACAGCGATTTCTTTTAGTTTCTTATATGCTTTTGCGCCGAATTCATTGAGTACATATGGTAAGATAACAGCATTTGCTAGTCCGTGAGCGATACCGTATTTACCGCCTAGGCTATGAGCCACTGCGTGTACGTAACCAACGTATGACCTAGTAAATGCTATTCCTGCAAGATATGATGCTCTTAGCATATTTTGTCTAGCGACCTTGTCCTTACCATTTGCATACGCTTTAGGTAAGTTCTCAAATATTAACTTACACGCTTCTAGTGCTGCTGCCCTAGTTTTCTTAGTTGTAGAGTGACCGATATATGCTTCAATGGCGTGAGTTAGTGCGTCCATACCTGTTGTGGCTGTTAGGCCCTTTGGTAAGCCTAAAGTAAGGGTTGCATCAAGCACTGCGTAATGTGGTATTAGATTAAAGTCATTGATAGGGTATTTGTGATGAGTTTTATCATCAGTTATTACTGCTGCGATAGTGGTCTCACTACCCGTTCCTGCAGTTGTTGGTATTGCTATGAGTAGTGGAATTTTCTTATTGATTTTGAGCAAACCCTTCATTTTTGATACAGGCCTATTTGGTTTGACAATTCTAGCACCAACGATTTTAGCACAATCCATTACACTACCACCACCAAAGGCGATTATGCCTTCGCATTGACCTGCGATGTATTGCTCTCTAGCTTCTTCGATACAGGTAATGGTTGGATTAGGCACTGTGCCATCGTATACAGATACGAATATCTCGTCGTTGTGTAAATCTTCTTCTAATGATTTAGTAAGCCCTAAGTCCCTAATTCCTTTGTCTGTAACTAGTAATACTCTATTTATATTGTTACTCTTTAGTACTGACTTGATATCTAGTACAGAGTCTAGGGTGATAGGTTCTCTATATGGAAGCATAGGCATTGCTATTCTAAATACCCCTTGGTATATTCTACAGCCCATTTTTTTAAATATATTCATAGTCTTTCTCCTATTACCTGTGACTATAGGCTATCTTTTAATTCACTAGGTAGTGCGTTATTTTCTTGTAAAGCCTTTGTGAGCAGGTCGGTAGTTTCTTCGTTCTTGTATAATTCTTTGTATTGTTTACATCTCTTGTATAGTTCTTTGTGTGTGCCTTGGTCTACAACTTGACCTTTATCTAGAACCATAATGCTGTCACTATCTAGAATTGTAGATAGACGGTGTGCAACTATTATGATTGTATGGTCTTTCTTTAGGTCTTCGATAGCATTAACTATTAATTGCTGACTTTCGTTATCTAGAGCACTAGTTGCTTCGTCTAGCACAATGATAGGACTATTTTTTAGTAATATTCTAGCAATGGCTAGCCTTTGCTTTTGACCACCCGATAGCATTAATCCATTTTCGCCAACTTTGCTATCTAGCCCACCATCTAGTGTGCAGATAAAGTCGTATATATGTGCTCTCTTTAGTGCAGAGACCATTTCTTCTTCTGTGGCATTTTGGTTGATGAAGAGTAGATTTTCTCTAATACTTCTATTGAAGATATATGGTGCTTGAGTAACAACTCCGATATTGTCTCTTAGGGATTCTTCCGAAAGGGTATCGATATTGTGTCCGTCAATTAGTATCTCGCCACTATTTATTGTGTATAGTTTATTAAGCAAAGATAGAATAGTACTCTTACCACTACCACTTCTACCTACAATCGCTGTGGTTTTGTTTGCTTCAAATGTTAAGTTTAAGTTATTAAGAACAGGTACGCCTTCAAGGTATGAGAAATCAACATTTTTAAGTTCGATTTTGCCATTTGTAACAGTGATATTCTTATCACCGAAACTCTCCTTTGGATACTCATCGATTATCTCAAATACTCTTTGTGCAGCGAGTTCGCCTTCAATCGCATATTGTTTAATTGCAGCGAAGTGTACAGATAAGTTACGGATATTTCCGTGGTACATATATATTACTAAAAATTCACTTAGGATAATCCAGCCATTTCTAATAAATAATATACCTGCTAAGAAGAATCCTACTTCGAAAATAGTTGCTATTATATCTCTAGCCATTACAAATTTTCTTCTGGTAAATCTAGACTTTTGATTGATTGCTTGAGCTTCTTTGAATTTGTCTCCAGCATCGGCGATGGTTCTGTTTCTAATATTAAGGCTCTTTAAGTCCCTAAGGCCCCTTACTTGTTCATTGTATGCACCTGTGGCTAATTCTCTTTTGTTTCTAAACGCTCTTCTCTGTATGTACCATACATATTCTTTCTTGTTATCGAAAATCCATAGTACTACTACATATGCTAGTAGCATTAAGAAGAACCAAACATCTAAGAAAGCAATGTATATTAAGAATGCAATATTACTAATAAGGTCCAGGGCAACAGACATAATATCCATAAGGACGTCTGAGCATTTACCTGAGTCTTCGTGTAGTCTCTCGATATATATACCATTGTTTGTTTGGTCGTTCTTCTTCATTTGCACTGCTGTGATGGCTCTGATGAGTGCAGTCTTGATATCAAAGACTACTTTGGTGTCCATCTTCACATAGCAGTAGTTGTAGAAAAAATTGATAACAGATATAACTACTCTAACAGCGATTACGCCTATAGCAAAGTATAGAGCCAGGTCAAATTTTGCTTCCGATAGATTTGCTAGTGCTTGCGCTGAGAAGATTGGGTTCAAGAAACCCACTCCTGCAGATAGTAGCATTAGTGACATTGTGAGAACGAATAACCCTAAGTATTTCTTGTAGTAGGGTATTAGTTTTTTAAGACCCTTGTATCCTTTTAACTTGCTGGGTTCTTTTTTCTTTTTTTGTTTTAATTCTATTTGTTTAGCCATAATTTCCCCATATATATATTAATATTATAATAGATTACTATAATATTTTTACAAAATCAACTAATTTAATTGCTACTAGCATATACTTTTTGACATTAAGTGGTATTTAAGTGAATTTTAGTAAGATAAAAACCACTCTAAGTTCTCCCATATGGACTAACGATGAAACGCTAAGAAAAATCTATCAAAAATTAGCAAAAATTTTTACTGAAAAAGGCTCTCAACGTAGCCTTTATTTCACGAAAAAAAATTTTTTAAAAAAATATTAAAATAGGTATTGACAAAGGGGGGTCTTATGTGTATACTATCATAATATTTTTAAGGGGGATTGAAAAATGAAAAAAGAGGTTATGCAATATTTCAAAGGCCTTGACGAGGCAAAAAAAGAGACAGTTGCTGGACTAGAGGCAGCTAAAGATGTAATGCTAGAGAGACTAGAGACTAAACACACTCACTATACTTCTCCAATGGTGGCTGGAGAGGAAGTGCTAAAGGGTGCTCCTGTTTCTTGCTGGATGTCTGTTGGTCCAAAGGATAACAAATCACTTCTTTCTGTAACAGGTGTTATTGAGTCTGCTGGTAGAAGAGTTGGTTCAGAGAAAGTTGGTCACTTCTACGAAGTTCTACTAAACTGTGGTACAAATCCAGACAATAGCGTAGACTACACATACTACAGAATTCATGATGTAGAGGGAGCATTTAGAGCAGGAGATGCTCAATTCGATGTTGACTTTGTTGGATACCTAGACAATGGTACACAAATTCCAGTAACTACAACTCTAAGAACAGAGGGAGATGAAGTTATTAGATTAGCTGGAGATAAAGCATCTAAGGGTGCTATTTCTAGAATTAGCACAGAGGACGCTACTAGACTAGCCCACATCATGACAGGAATTGAAAGATATGCTCTAGCAAACAAGAACAAAGCTGTTATCGCTGCAAGAGCTGCAAAAGAGAGAGTAAATGCTCAAGCTATGGGTAGATAATACCTAGACAAACTAAAAGAAGAAACAAAAAAACCTTATACAATCGAGTATAAGGTTTTTTCTTATCAAAATCTATTTATGATAGTTTTATTTTTTCTTTTTCTTGATTATAACAACTGTAACTACACTACCAACAACGACTACTACTGCACCTACTGCAATTAAGATAATTACTAAACTATTATCTTTTTCTGCAGGAGCAGAGCCAGAGTCTGGGTTTGTTGTGTCAGTATTGTTATTTTGATTATCGTTTTGATTATTGTTTTGATTGTCATTTTGATTATCGTTGTTATCGTTGTTATTAGATTGATTAGGGTCAGGGACATTTATTACCATAACACCTTCGTAGTCGATATGTGCATATTCTGGATATTGTGAATTATCATAGACAAATTCGTATCTATCGCCATTTCCTTCTATCCATATATAATAACGAATAACATTTCTGCCTACTTGTAGTGAAGGAATTTCTCCATTTGGATTGCCACCACCAAATCCACCTAGACCTTGACCGTCTTTATACATACTTATTCCAAAATTTACATTTGGGTCGGTTGGAGTGTTTATATTATGATGCCATACTCCATCTACTAGTTGTGGATTTGCTCTTACAACATATCTTTCTGGAGCTATTTCCCATTCTACAATGAAACTAGAAGATGAGCCATTGCTATATTTCATAAATGCACTGTCTTTTAGGTTAATATATGTACTGCAATATCTATAGAAGTTTTCATCACAAGTCATCTCAGTTGTTCCAGATACTTCGAAATACTCTTCGCTGCCTGTAGACGATTGAATAACTACAGAGTATGTTCTGCCTGATACAAACTTTAATTCAGGGGAACTAATAATATAGTAGTTGTCTTGACTAAAGTCTATGACTATATCTCCTGATGGTAAACCCTTAAATATTACTACCGGCATATCAACCACTATTGGGAGAATTTCCCAATACACAGTCATAGATGTTTTAGCAGGGTATATAGCCCAAGCAACATTACGTGTGTCTTTGATAGATAGTGTTGATGAGTATTGATAATTAGGTCTAAAAGAGTGATGCATACAAGTTAAATTGTAGATGGTTTCAAGTAAACTTAAATGCTCTTGAGCAGTTGTTGTTCCATTGAGCTCATCATATGCTTCTTTTTCTGCTAATTCTTCTGCAAATAATTCTTCTATTGTTAAGTATTGAAGGTTGCTTCTGCTAGGGTCATAGTCTTTTCTTATAAGTTCAAAGTGTGGAGCTTCTAATAGTAATGGCTCAATGCTAAAGTCTAGATATATAGAAGAACTGCCATTTGAAAATTTATAATGCTCGGTGTCTTCAATGTATACAGTGAAGTTGTAAGAGCCTACATCTATTGGTGTATAAGAAGTGTAAGTAGTTAATGCAGATGCAGGAATTCCATCAAAGTATTCTATTATATCTTCTACTCTAGGTTGTTGAACTTTACCATTATATGTGTATACCAACTCAAAAGATGATGGGAGTGAAATTGTTCTTTCGTAAACTTGAACAGAACCATAAGTTATTGTTTTTTCTACTCCTAGTAGGTCGGCATATGTAGTAATTGAGTCTAGGTTGGTAGAGTCTTTGTTTACTAGCAATACTGCAAGGTCATGATGTCCAATATCTAGTAAAGAAGAGTCTAGGGTAAATGTATATTCATTAGATGATATAGTCATATCTTCACTAGGAATAATTTGCATAATTTTATACACGCCATTTTCTTTTACAAAGGCTATAGCGTCTGCAGGAGTTGAGTTTCCTTGCCATACATTAATTTCGCTTTGGTAAGGAATATGGTAACTCTGAATATATGGTTGTAAAGGAGAAGTCTCTAGTGTAGGAATGATAGTTATTGTATCACTATCATCGGCATACTGAGATAGGGTTTCCCTTGTAAGTGCTTGTCCGTTTGTTAGTGTAAAACTACCACTTTGGGTTATAGCGTTCCAATTTGCAATACGCCTAGTATCATTAGAAATATTATTGGTATCTTCTACAAGTAAATCGTAAACATTAGGTAAAGAAATATTCTGTCCTAAGGCATTAGATACTAGTGTTAGTATGCCTTGATTGCCACTCTCAGAGTATGTAGCAGTAGACATACTACTAAGTACAATCTCATTAAATGGGTCGTTGTAATCAATATTATAAGTTGTGTCTTTTAGTATAATTTTTACATTAAACGCTCTAACTGTCCATATAGCATAGAAAGTATAAGAAGTATTGTAGTTATCTGCTGTGATAGTTAGATAGTCACATTTGTTTCCACCATTTGTGAGAGACCAACCATATAGAGAATAGTCTGCTGGTCTATTAGCAAAATCTTCTATAGTAGGGAAGTCAATATTTTCTCCTACCATCTCGATAGAAATGCCACTAGTGTAGTTGTTTCCTGTGAGTGACGCTCCGTTAGCATTTAATATGTAAGTAATATTGGTAACTATTACCTGCCATTTGGCTTTTAATTGATAGGCTCTGTCGGCTGTTAATGGGAAGGTGAGTAGTGTTTCTTCTGTGTCATCTGCTTCAAACCAGCCTAGGAAAGTATACCCTGTAAGGGTTGGGTTTTCGCCATAGGTAACCACAGACATTGCTTCTACACTTTGGTCTGTTGGCCAAGGAGTGGCAGTCGAGTCTAGTGTGCTATGCTCAAAAGTAATAGCATAAGTTTTAATATTCCAAATAGCATAGAATGTTAAGGTCTTGTAATTAGTCTTTGTGATGGTATAAATATGGAGTGGGGTCGTGCCTGTCGGGGAGTCGCTCCAACCCATAAAGTTGTAGTGCTCTACTGATTCTAAATTTATATCACTAGACATTGGTAGTAGGAATGTTCCTACATCTTGTATAGTGATTTGTGTTTGAACTGTGTCCTTTAGTGTTACATTAGGTAAAATTAAATTGTATGTAATTTCATATGTAATAGCTGTCCACTTTGCTCTAAGTGTTACATTACTAGTAATCTCAAAAGGGAAAGTAAATGCTGTACTGCTATTATCTAGATACCAATATTCAAATGTGTATCCATCTAGTGTTGGATTGGTTGATGGTGCTGATACAATAAATAATGCTTTGTACGATTTAGTTTCTGGCCAAGATGTTGCATCTGATTCAAATGATAACTGATTATATGTAAGGGTGTAATATTTCCAATCAATGTGTACATATATTTTTAGGTTCTGTAAGTTTGATTCAGTAATCTCTACACTACTTACAATGTCTTCTACAGAATTTGTTAGAGAAGAGCCTAGTAATTCGTAGTGAGTGTTCATATTTGCTAGTTGATTTGTTTTAGGCATATCTAGAGTCTCACCAACATTATAAATAGTTAGGCTAGTAGGTTGTGCCATTGTAACCCCGTCCATACTAATAACGTACTCTACGTCATAAGTATTTGCTACCCAGTAGCCCACAAGGGTGATATTTTCTTCTACTTCCCATTCCCAATTGTATTGATTGGTAGTACCTTTTAGAACCCAGTACTCTAGGGTGAAGTACTCTAGAGTAGGAGATGGTGGAATACTTGCTTTTTCGTATTGGTATAGGGTTATTTGTGTTGGTAGGGTTGCATCATTATCGTTATACTCACCACCTATCTCGGTGTGTTCAAATGAGATAGTTACAACATTTCTTTCAAATACTGCTATAAGAGTGTGGTCCTGTGTGATAGGTTGGGACCAGTCAAATTCTAATTCGGTTATACTGTCCTGCCAATATTTAAATGTATAACCCCTGAGTAGTGGTTTTACATTAGAAGAAACGATGTCGCCTTCTACTACTTTTCTAGGGCTTGGTACATTTTGTGTTCCTTCGTAATTAGATACAAATGTTAGTGTAAACTTTTGTCTCCATACGGCTTCAAAACTGAGAGAATCGTAATTTGAGTATGTTACAAAATACTTTGTAAATACAGCATCTTCTCCAGCAATTCTCCAACCTGCAAATTCCATATCGGTTGGTTTGTTACTAAGTCCACTTGCTGTAGGTAGGGTTAAGTATGTTCCTATACGACCAGCACTAGACTTTATGGTAGATGTAACGGTTGAATCATTAAGGTTGGTAAATTCTATGTCACTGGAAATGGCTACCCATTCTGCAGTGACTTTGTTTTTGTGCCACATATAGTTAAATTTATATGAACTGTCTACTGTGGTATTTGTAAATGTTCCGTCGCCATTATCTTTATTAATGTGCCACCTTATGAATCTATATCCAGGAATTTCTACAGGAGCAACTGTTAAATCGGCTGGTGTATTAGTAGAGCCTGATGCTAGGGTGTTATTTGGCGCAGTAGATACTGTTGTATAGAATTTATCTAATTCAGATTTCTTTGCATCATCTAGGTTATTATAGTAATAATCGCTAATATTACCACGAGGGTCCCATTCAATAGGGTAGCCTGTATTGTATAACTGTTTGTAAATCATATAGTGTTGGTTGTCACTAGTATAATTTAATTCTACTGTTGCTAGGGTCTCACCATCTACTTCTTGGTTTAAGAAAGCACCACTATAGTATATTCTGTTTTTTACGCTATCGCCTGTTGCTACAGCAACTGTATCGTGACTAATAAAGTCATCTGCAAGAATAACGTTTACTTTGCCAGGGTATGAACTAGTAGATGCGACATTTATTTGCTTGTCCTGAGAGAGATAAACATTGATAATGTCTGTTTGAGAATATGTGGTAATTGGTAGGTCTACTCTATTAGAGTCTGCAGAAAAATAGAAATCTGTAGACCTAGTGCCGTACATCACAGCATTATAGTCAACCAAACAGCCGTTATTTGTAAGGTTTATTCTGAGTCCGTCAATGTATGAGTCGGTTGTAATATATGAACCAAAGCCCATAAAGTCACTGCTAATATAAGACAAGTCTTGTATTTCCATAAATGGCTTATTTGGTGTAGGGTATGAATATTTAGCAGAAGTAGATGAGTTGTATATAGATATATCACCCCTTCCAACATAAGAATCACAAGAAGTATGGATTGCTTTTATAGTGTTAAAGTTATCTGATTCTGTATTGATTGCAGTGAAAGACACTCTGCCGGTAGTAGATTCTACCACAGCAGAAGCAGTGGCAAATCTCATAGATGACCTAATAAGGTATATTTGACCAGATGTGTCTAGGTCCACAATGTTATTAATTGCTGGAGTTAGGGTAGAAGTATTATATCTAGTTGTTAATTTTGCAACTTCTCCGTTGTTATTGTAACCACTATCTACAATGTATAGAGTACTAGAACTGCTAGGCAACTTAAAGAAATAAGAAGGTAGGTCTATGGAATCAAAGAAAACCTGATTACCTAGAGTATTTACATAGTAGTCATCTATTTCTATGTGTTTAGGCTCTATTAGTCCGTGAAAATAGTACTCTGTAGATGTATTTGTAGGTAGAGAAATACTCTCACACAGATAGTTTCCTTCTATAACTAGTCTAACTTTTCTATCTCCATATTCAGTAATGAAAGATTGTATAGAACTAGTAACATAACTACTATCATTACCACTTATAGAACTAGGTGTGGTAGTTCCTTCAAATGTTCTGCTCACAGTATAAGTACTTTCGCTGTAAGCCGAATTAAAAGATGGAGTGATAGTATAGGTTGGTAAAGCCTTTACATACTCGGCATCTGTAACAGTTTCAGCTGCAACTAGTCTACTTTGTTGCAAGATAATACTGCCTGTAAAACATAATATAGCAGATAAAACAATTAAAACGAGAAATAAAAATTTATTTTTAAAACTACTTTTTGCCATAATATTCTCCTTAATATATAGTTAATTATATCATATAGAATTAAAAAGACAACAAAAAATATTCTCTACGACTACAAAGTCGTAGAGAAATATACAATATTATATATTTAATTGTTTTATTTTCTCCCAAGGGAAGTCTGGGTTTCCAAAGTGTCCAAAACAAGCAGTGTCACGATATATTGGCCTATTTAGGTTTAGTTCATCTATGATATTACCTACTGAAAAATCAAAGTTCTTGAGAGTTGTTTCTTCTATTTTCTCAAGTGGTACTTTGTTTGTGCCAAAGGCATCAATGTATATAGAGATTGGCTGAGCAATTCCAATTGCATAAGACGCTTGAATTTCTAATTTGTCAGCAAGTCCTGCTGCGACTAGGCTCTTGGCTGCGTATCTACAGTAATATGCTCCCGACCTATCGATTTTAGTAGGGTTTTTCGATGAGAAACAACCACCACCAACTCTGCCAACACCACCATAGGTGTCTACAACTATTTTTCTACCAACACAGCCACTGTCGGAGAAACTACCCCAGATAGTGAAACTGCCACTAGGATTGATAATGTATTTGGTATCGCTATCGAGTAAGTGTGCATATTCTCCAAGGCTAGGGATAATTACTTCTTTTAGCATTTCGTTATAGATATATTCATTGGTAAGACCTGCTCTGTGTGATACAGATAGTAGTACTGTGTGAATTCTAATTACCTTATTATTATCATACTCTACTGATACTTGGCTCTTAGCATCTGGGCAGAAATCGGTATGTTCCCTTCTGTACTCGTCGTATTTTCTCATTAATTTATGGGCAAGGGTGATAGGCAAAGGCATATACTCTGGTGTTTCGTTACTAGCATAGCCGTAGACGATGCCTTGGTCATTAGCAGTGATTTCTTCTTTTAGTACTGCACTATTTATTTCTCTGCTTTGTCTAGAGATAACTTCTTTGATTTCAAAGTCACAGTCGTAGCCAATATGCTTTAGTGCTTTTCTGGCTAGAGCAGTATAATCAATATCTGCTTTTGTTGTGGCTTCGCCGTATATAAATAATTTATTATCTTTTATAGCGCACTCTACAGCCATCATAGATAGTGGGTCCATACTTAGGGCTGCGTCTAGAAACGTATCTGCTAGATAGTCACAGGTCTTGTCAGGGTGTCCTATATTTACCGATTCGCTTGTTATTATTTGTTTCATATTTTTTCTCCTTGTATTAAAAATTAATTACTTGTATTTCGTCTTTAATTGTCTGGTAGCATTGCATAGATATTTTACCTATGTAACCAAGATTACTTACACCCATATATGTAGAGCACTCGTCGTCTGAGTCTATGTCTTGTCCGTTTATCCAGACATACCCACACTTTTTCATATAGGATAGGAAGTCTTTTTGTTTATTTCTTTCTATTCTATAGACTGCAGGTGTGTATATATTTTCTTTTTTAGTCATATATTTCTCCTTCTAATATTATTTCCAGAAAAGAGCATAAAAAAGCCCATCGTTACCGATGGGCGTGAATTCAGATATGAAACATTCCATCGGTCAGCCTTTAGCACCTTGAATATTACAGGTTGCTGTGTGGTCATCGGGGCTGTCCCTCGCACACTCTTTATGGATATTCACATTATATTTGCTTTGCGTATGCTTGTCAATAGAAATTTACAAAATTCGTTTGAAAGTGAAATTTATAGAAAATCTAAGTAAAAAATGCGAGTCGAAAATAAAAGTTCTCAAGTGTATAAAAAGGCTTTGGGGTGGAGTGTGTTTTGTGCTAAAATTGTATGTGATGGGAGATAAAAATTCTCTCAAATATAGAAAAGAAAAAATGGAGTAAAATATGAGTTATGCAGATAGAGTTTTTGTCCAAAATGTAAAGGATATACTAGAAAATGGTGTTTGGGATACAGATAAAGAAGTTAGACCTAAATGGTTAGATGGAACACCTGCACACACTATTAAGAAATTTTGTCTAGTTAATAGATATGATTTATCTAAAGAGTTTCCTATTATTACAATTAGAAGGACTGCATATAAAAATGCAATTGACGAGCTTCTATGGATTTGGCAGAAAAAGAGTAATAATATTGCCGACCTAAATAGTCATATTTGGGATAGTTGGGCAGATGAAAATGGCTCTATCGGTAAAGCGTACGGATACCAATTAGGCGTAAAGCATCAGTACAAAGAAGGACTATTTGACCAGGTAGATAGAGTAATCTATGATTTAAAAAACAATCCAACTAGTAGAAGAATTATGACTAATATCTACGTGCACCAAGATTTGCACGAGATGGGTTTGTACCCTTGTGCATATTCAATGACATTTAATGTGTCAGGTAATAAACTAAACGCAATCTTAAATCAAAGGTCACAAGATATGCTAACTGCTAATAATTGGAACGTGTGTCAATACGCAGTGCTAGTACATATGATTGCTAGAGCAACAGGATATGAAGCAGGTGAATTAGTACACGTTATTGCAGACGCTCATATTTACGATAGACATATACCGATTGTAAAAGAAATCATTGAGCACGAGCAGTACGATGCACCTGAGTTTGTAATGGACGAAAATGTAAAAGACTTCTATGATTTCACTGTAGACAGTTTTGACTTCAAAGACTATAAGTATAATGA
Organism: Clostridia bacterium; assembly: GCA_045635805.1. GTDB lineage: Bacteria > Bacillota > Clostridia > Christensenellales > UBA1242 > UBA11490. Next base: position 127,232 of record JAZTWI010000013.1, on the reverse strand, counting down.
TAAGAAATATAAAATCGAGGTGGCTGTATAATGAATTTTATTGTTGCAGTATCCGAAAATTTTGCTATAGGCAAAAATAACGATTTGCTCTTTAATATTCCTAAGGACCTGGCGTACTTCAAAGAGCATACTCTTGATAAAGTAGTTGTTATGGGCGAAAGGACATTTCACTCACTTCCATTTAGACCACTAAAGAGAAGGGTAAATGTAGTTCTTAGTGACAATCCAAACTTTAACCACGAAGGAGTAATCGTTGCTAGAAGCCTAAGCGATTTATTTGAAAAACTAAAAGAGTATAATAGCGAAGATATATTTGTAATAGGTGGTGGCTCTGTATATAATCTAATGATGCCATACTGCAGATATGCGTATATTACAAAGGTTAGAAAGTCTGTTCCAGATGCAGATACATTTATCAATAACATTGAGAAAATCGGTGCTTGGAATTTAATTAGCGAGAGCGAAGTGATTGAAGAAAACGGACTAGAATATACATTTAATATCTACGAAAATACAGAAATAAAAACAGCAGAATAGTCTGCTGTTTTTTGTTTTTATATTTTATGTATTAGATAAATAGAGAGTTAATGTACCATAAATATGTACAATTGTCATAAAGATGCTACTTATTGTCAATAAAACTATTCTTGTAACATATTCTCTAATTCTTCATTTAATATTAACCAATTTTCTTCGTTCGAAGATTTTAGGGTGGCAAGGGTGTCTATTTCATTTTGAATAACGGATATTTTCTCAAAGTCGCTATATACTTCGGGTTTTTCTAATTCTAGTTTTAATTCTTGTATTTTACGTTCGTACTCAGCGATGGTTGTTTCTAGTTTTTCTATCTTCTTTTTCTTCTTGTCGATTTCTTTCTTAGGTGAGAAGTTTCTCTCTTTGGGAACTTCCACTTTCTTTGTTGTTGACTTACTTTGAGTAGTTTCTATTGTAGTATTTATGTCTGCCATTTTTTCCATATACTCTCTGTATCCATAAGGATAGAAGGTAACACCCCTTTCGTCAAATACTAGTAGTTTGTCTGCTAGTTTATTTACAAAGTATCTATCGTGGGAAACGAAGATAATCGTGCCCTTGTAATTTACCAGCATATTTTCTAGACTCTCTTTGCCGACTATGTCTAGGTGGTTAGTTGGCTCGTCTAGGAGTAAAATATTTGGTCTTCTCTTTGTTATCTTACATAGTGCTAGACGGACTCTTTCTCCACCCGATAGGGTGCTGATTTTTTTAAATACACTCTCGTCACTGAATTGATATGCACCAAGTGCACTTCTCACTTCGGTTTCATTAAGTGACGGAAATTCTTTTGAGAAACTCTCGTATATGGTATCTTCACTTATGTTTTGAGCAATGCCTTGGTCAAAGTATCCTACTTCGGTATTGCCACCTAGTTTTATATCTCCACCCAGTTTTGGTACAATATTCATAATTGTCTTTAGCAGTGTGGACTTACCAATTCCATTGCCACCGATGATGCCTAGTTTTTCTCCGTACATTAGTTTAAATGATAGTTCGGCTAGAGTTGTGGTATAACCTATTTTTAGTTTCTTACACTCTATGGCTTGACTAAAGCTAGGACTGTCTGGTTGGAAGTGTGTATTAAAGGTACGCAAGTCATATCTATTAGGTGGGTTGATAATTTTCATTTTCTCAATCATCTTGATTTTAGATTGTACCATCTTAGCCTTGGTTGCCTTATATCTAAATCTCTCAATGAGCCTAGTGAGCCTTGCGATTTCATTTTTCTGATGAGTGGAGTCTTTGAGTTGTTTTTCGTAATTCGCTCTTTTCACTTTCTCAAAGTTAGTATAGTTACCAGGGTATTTTCTGGTCTCGCCATACTCGATTTCGTATACTGTGTCTACGATTTTATCTATAAACATTCTATCGTGGGAGACTATAACTACAGCACTTGGGTAAGTCTTTAGGTATCCTTCTAACCACTCAATAGCCACAATGTCTAGGTGGTTGGTGGGCTCATCTAGTAAAATAATATCTGGTTTGCTAAGTAATAACTTAATAAAAGCTAGTTTGGTCTTTTGTCCACCAGAGAAATTACTAATAGGTTTCTCTCTGTCGCTATCTGTAAAACCAAATACTTTTAGCATTGAGTTATATTCTTTCTGGTAGGTGTAGCCACCCATTCTCTCATACTCTTCCATTATAGCAGAGTATTGTTCTACCTTTTTAGGGTTGCTGTCTTTTTCTATTTCTTTTAAAAGTGTTGCCATCTTTTTCTCTAAGGCAAAGATAGGCTCGTAAACTTTTAAAATCTCATCAATCATCTTGATGCTTTGGTCGGGAAATGTAATCTGTTCTAGATAGCCAATATTAGGGTTGCCATTTTTAATTATATTAAAAGAACTCTCGCCTGTGCCTTCTTCCATCTCTATCTTGCCCATAATGCACTTGAGCAGAGTGGTTTTACCACAGCCGTTTCTTCCAACTATTGCTATTTTCTCTTTTTCTTTGATTTCTAGTTCTACATTTTCCAGCACCATATCTGCTCCAAAAGATACAGCACCATTTATTATCTTGTAATACATTTCTTGACCCCTAATTAAACTATAAGTTATTGTACCAAAATCTACAAAATTGTCAATCGTATATATGCACTAAAAAAGCAAGAGCATCAGCCCTTGCTATATAGTACTTATGAGTTTTCCGTTTCTTCTAGTACTTCAACCTGTGTACTTTGCTCCACAGGTTTTAGAGTTTTTAGCAGTATTAGTGTGTATGCTACAGATATAATAATTAGAATAATCGCAGTGATTATTTGTATATTGTTTTCACTAAGTCTTGGACTAGAGAATACCGACATTGCATTAAATAAACTATGGGTTATAATGCAAGGTAGTAGAGAGCCACCTTTGTAGAAAATAATCACAAACATAAAACCTGCAGCAGTGGCGTATAGGACTTGTAAAATATTAGGTAGTAGATTATCTAGACCCGAAGAGAGAAGATTAATAATGTGTCCTATGCCAAAGGTTATACTAGATACTATTATTGCTGCTTTTGGACTATCTTTTTCCATTGCTCTAAATAGCAGTCCCCTAAAGATTATTTCTTCTACAATACCAACTAGTAGCATAGTAATAAATGGGAATATTACACTAAGTATAGTAAGGTCGTCTGCCACACCAAACCATAGATTAAGGCTAATAATCACTAATAGTGGTATATAGTAAAGATAGTTGCTTAGTGAGTGTTTAGGTTTAATTAGTCCATATTTTTCTCTGTGTTCGTTCTTTATGACCCATACTAGTAAAATGCAGGACATTATAGCGAGAAGTATGGCTGTAAAGAGCTGCTCTAAACCTACCATTTGAGACAAACTATCGGTTATAGATGCGCCAATTACATATATTACAATCCAGAATATGGCAAACCAAATCTCGCTTTTATTATAAAACTTATTCATAGACAAATCCCATATTTATATTTTGTTGGTTTCATTATAACACTTAAAAACTCAGTTGTATAGAAAATAAAACCAACATATTCTTTCAAATCATTATTAGCTCATCTCATTTTGTGGTATAATTATTGCATATTAAGAAAGGAAATGTTTATGGATAAATCAATTGTATATTTTACTAAAGATATTAGTGCTAAGGGACTATTAAATGTATATAAGGCACTGAATAAGAAACTCGGTGGCAGGGTGGCCGTTAAACTCCACTCTGGAGAGAAGGGTAATCAAAATTACTTAAGACCAGAGTTTGTGAAGGAACTCATAGACACTGTGGGTGGCGTGGTGGTTGAGACCAACACTGCATATAGTGGTATGAGAAATACGACCGAAAAACACACCGAACTAATGGCTGAGCACGGTTGGTCTAAATATTTCCAAGTAGACATCTTAGATGGCGAAGGTGAAGACATAGTTTTAGACATTCCACAGGGCAAAAAACTAAAGAAAAATCTAGTAGGTACACACGCTAGTAATTATGACTCTATGCTAGTGCTTTCTCATTTCAAAGGACACCCAATGGGTGGTTATGGTGGAGCGCTTAAGCAATTATCTATTGGTGTTGCTTCTAGTAGGGGAAAGGCTAATATTCATACAGCAGGTGTTACTAGTGATACCAAAGTTGTATGGAAACATACTGCACCACAGATAGATTTCTTACAGTCTATGGCAGATGCAGCAAGTTCAGTTGTGGAATATTTTAAGGGCAACACAATATATATTAATGTAATGTGTAATATGTCGGTAGACTGTGACTGCTGTGCTGTCGCAGAAGACCCTTGTATGGCAGATATTGGAATACTTGCATCTACTGACCCTGTGGCTATAGATAAAGCTTGTATTGACCTGGTTTACGGCTCAAAAGATAAAGGTAGAGACCATCTAGTAGAGAGAATTGAGAGTAGACAAGGAATTAAGACTATTGAGTTCGCTGAAGAATTAGGCGTGGGCACGACTGAGTACGAACTAGTTTCAATAGATTAATAGAATAAAAAAGAACTCTATCACTTAAGATAGAGTTTCTTTTTATGTTTACGTTGTGTTTGGATTTATACTCTATTACCAAAGTATCCATTGTATGTAGACTTTGTGTCAGAGATAGTAATAAATGCACTAGGGTCGTTTTCTGTAACGATTGACCTTAAAGACTTTAATTGTTTGTTGTCTGTTTCAATTAGTAGCATGTATCTAGCTTCTTGCTTTGTAGCACCCGATGCGATGAGAATAGTTGCTCCAAAACCTGCATCAGATAGGGCTTTTACCAACTCTTCATTTTTGCTAGTAGCGATAATTTGTACATTAACTTTGGTCTTAATAAGTTTAGAAGTAACAAGACCACCACAGTATGTACCTACAGCGTATCCAAGTGCATAAGAAATAGCGATTAAATATGTTTGCATTCCTTCTGCTTGGAAACTAAGCGCTTCTCTAACGATTAAGAACCATAGCATTGCTTCAATTAGTCCAATAATTGCTGCAATGTAAGATTTACCTCTAACGGTAAATACAGTTCTACTAGTGCCAAGAGCCACGTCAATAATTCTACCAAAACACACAATTAGACATAAAATAGGAAAAGATACGTTCATTTTTCACCTCTGTTATGATTTACACCCATATTATATCTAACCCACCCCAAAACCCCAAACACTTTTCGACAGAATAATTTATTTTTAGCGTGAATTTTTAATATAAATAAAAATGTGACTTTGTAAATAGTCAATTTTCCGGATTGTGCATTTTTCAATAATAATCGATGGGTGTAAACGTATCGAATTTTTGTATAAACAAATTATAAGAAGACTAGTTTAAATCAAGGTTAAAATAAGCAATAATCCCAAATAACTTAAATGCAAGTAGATTGTTCTGAAATTTGGGTTCAAACAACGGTTAAATTAAGGGATAGAGGCCTCTGATAACTTCAATGTGTGGCAAAGTTGCGACAAAAACGGGTTCCAGCAGGGTAACGATAAAGGGGTAAAGAACTCTCAACACTGCGAAATGAGGCAAAATTGTGGCAAAAACATATCAGAACCTCTTAAAATATATCAAAATAGTATAAATTCACCACTTAACACTACAAAAGACCAATCGGTTCCAGAGAAGACAGAATATGATGATTACATAGTCAAACAAGCAAGGAAGCTCTATAAAAATCAAAAGGTCAGCCCCGAAGAAATTAACCTGCGCTATGATGCACTAAAACGAAAAGAAATGTTCAAAGAAATTACCGACATCAACTTCAACACCTTCGTAGCCTATCGCCACCTAATCGCCATAGCCATCACCTTTGAAAACGACCACGGCAAATCCGTGGACCATTACTTAAAGAAGTATGGGTTGTTCTAATAAAAAATTAAAAAATCAATAAAAATAAGTTGCCTTTTACAATATAAAGTTGTATATTGATGATAAGGATTTTTAGCAATCAATTTGTTTGAGTGCTAAAAATAAAAATATATAACAAGAGGTAATATTATTGAGTTAAAATTTATATAACTTTTATATATAAAAAATAACACCAAGCATATTGCCTGGTGTTATTTATTTTTCAACTCAAGAATGAATTCTTACAAGCGACCAAACTAGGAAGAATTCAAAAAGGAGGGTTGATAATGAACGATTTTTATGTGTCATTATGTAACTAATTTTACATAAAATATAAATCATTGTCAACCGGATATTACAAATTTTGTTAACACAAGTATAAAAAAGTTATACTAAATTAGCAAAAAATTATACTAGCTGGCAGTGATTTTTTTATTCTCTGAGTTGTCCTAATCTATATTAGGAGGTGCTAAAAATGGCAGTACATGTAACGCCACATAAAAATGGTTGGCAAGTAAAAACTGGTGGGGCAACAAAAGCCCACAGGGTTGTTGATACGCAAAGGAAAGCTATAGATATTGCAAAAATAGTTGCAAAAAATCAACAAACAGATACTAAGATACATGGTCGAGATGGTCGAATTCGTGCTGGAAACAGCTATGGAAATGACCCACATCCACCAAAAGATAAGAAATAAAGAACAACAAGGAGAAAAACATAGTGTATAATGAAAGAATTTTAAAAAGAATAGTTAATGAAATCGCTGTTTCAGACAGTAAGTATGAGGATGCTACAAATAGGTATTCTAGTTTGAGCCACTGGTTCGGAAGGGGAGATTCAAAATTAAATCTATATAGACCTATAATATATACACATGGTTCATTTAGTTTGGGAACAGCAATAAATCCTTTAGTAGGAGAAAAATATGATCTTGATATTATGTGTTGTTTGCAAAACTTAAAAACAACAGATATTACTGAGTGTAGATTAAAACAATTAGTAGGTGATGAAGTTAAGGAATATGCTTCAGATTATGGTATGGATCAGCCAGAAGATCATACAAGAGCATGGACAATAAATTATAATGAAAAGAGTAAATTTCAAATGGATGTAATTCCTTCAATACCGACAGGTAATGGATCTTCTGTTTATTTAACTTATAAAGATACTGATTTGTATAATCAAATGCATACACCGTGGGAAAAAATTAGCAACCCTAAGGGTTATCTTGAATGGTTTTTGAATAAATGTAGAGAAAACATATTAGAGAGAAAGAAAAAGTTTTCTGATACTAATAAAATAGAAATAGAAAAGGTTCCCGATTATAAAGTAAAATCAATACTACAAGAGGTTGTTATGCTATTAAAAAGACATAGGGATGTGTTTTTTGATAATTTAGAAGATTGTATAGAAAAAGACAAGAAGGTGTCATCAATCATTATAACAACATTGGCTGCTGAACAATATAAAGGAGAAAAGGAACTTGTAACTACTTTTATTAATATAGTTGAAAATTTAGAAAATGCTATTAAAGTAAGGAATAATAGTGTTTATGAAAATTTTAAATATTCAAAAGGGTATGTTATAGGGAATAGGGATTTTAAAATAGTTAATCCATCAAATCCAAGTGAGGATTTTACAGATAAGTGGAGAGAAGATCCATATAGAAAAAGGGCGTTTTTTATGTGGTTAGAACAATTGAAAGATGATGTTTCAAAATTAAAATTATTTTTAAATGGGAATGAGACCGGTTTAGGTATTTTGAAAAAGATGTTTGGAACAAGCATTGAAATAAAGCTTCGTGAATTTTTGGTTGAAGATATATCTAAAAATGAAGAATCATATATTAAGAAATTACAATATCCAATAAATTTAATTGCTACGGCTAATATTAAAGCTTATGCATCAAGTAAAACTATTTTTAATCTTGAAAATTCAGAATTAGTTCCATATATAATATCATCAAATGAACCAATATCAAAAGGTAAAAATTTGTTGTTTGTTGCAGAAACTACATTAAAAGAACCGTATGATGTTTATTGGCAGATCGCAAACAAAGAAAGAGAGGCTATTGAAAATGACGCGATAAGAGGAGAAATTGTGCAAAATAATAAATATATAAATGGATATATTGCACGTTATCAACACAAGGAAGAAACGTCATACAAAGGGACACATTGGGTTAGATGTTTTATTGTTAAAAATGGTGTATGTTGTGCAAGGAGTGATAAATTTTATGTTAAAATACTTTAATATTAAGAAGTTAATTTGTTTTATTATTTCATTAATGGTTTTAATCATAGGTTTATTAGTGATAGTATATGCGGAAGAAAATTCCATAATAGGTTTATCAGTATTCTTAACTAGCGTAATTTCAATACTTATTGAACTATGCTGGGATAATTTAAGAAAATTATTAAAAAAAGAAAAAGGCTGGAAATCAACTTTATCTAATTTATTAAAAGAAAGAAAAATAAACAAAGAGGATTATATAAGAATATCTTTTGCATATTTGTATCGTATAAATGTTAATGGTAGCTTTTTATTGGTTAAGAATGGAAGAAATATTTTAAAATATCAGCCTGTGGGTGGTGCTTACAAATGTACTCCTGAAGAAAAAGCAGTATTAACTGGGAAAAAATATGGAGTTGTTGATGATGATTTTATTAGTATTGATGAAACTTCCAAAGACGATTATAGGATGAGAGTTCCAGCAAAAAACTTAAAAAAATTTGTTCGTAGATTTATAAAAGCTAAATTAAGGGAGAATATAGAAGATTTATCTCGCGAGTTTAAAGAGGAGTTAATTGTTTCTAAAATTTTACCTAAAAAACAATTCAAGCAAATTGAATATAAATTTTGTGGTAGACATTATACAGATCTTAGATTTAGTACATATAATGAATGTTATGAGCTTTTAATTGCAGATATAGTTGAATTAATGCCAACTGATAAACAAAAAATGGTGCTGGTTGAATTGCAAAAAATAGTTAGCGATGAATATATTTGGGCAACAGAAAATGACATTTTGACGTGTGGCGTAAAAAAAGGTACAGTAAATATGTCGCCAAATATAACAGATCATTCTTTTAAAATTTTACCAGTGAAAGAAAAAGAACTAATTGAATATAAAGAAAGGCAATACTTAGTGAACATTAAGTAAATTAATAACAAATTCAATAATTTGGTCAACTTCGATAGAGTGGAGTTGGCCTTTTTCTATGTCTAAATATAGATATTCTTTCCATTTATCTTTTGAAAAGTCTTTTAGAAATTTGTCTTCTTGTTCCAAAACTTTGTTTAGTTGTAATTTATATTCGGCTGTCATCTTTTCTGTATAGTATTTTTCTCTAATCATTTCTGTTAAAATTTTGTTATCCATAAACACCTCACACAAATAGTTGATGTGTGTTTTAACTCTTTCAAAAATTAATTGCAAGTCATTTTCTAAAAATAAATTGTAATTTCGTACAAAATTAAAATAAAGTATGTTATAATTAGATTGAAAAAGAGATAACAACTTTATATTTATTAATTATTTGTATAGATAACGAAAGATTGTAATGAAACATTGGAGATTGTATGGATAGTAAACTAATTATAGGAGAGTCATATTCAAGAAGGGAAATTCATGATTTTTTCTCGCCTAAGACCAATTATGTTTCCGGTGCAGGAACTTGGGGATTACAAGGAATAGTTAAAATAGATTCGTTCAAAAAAGATTATGTTTTATTTGTTACATATGGGCAAAAACAGGGTGAGCATAGGTTTAGTGATATCATTAATGAAGATGGTTCTCTTTTTTGGCAATCGCAACCAAGTCAAAAAATAAGTGATAAAGTTATACAAGAATTAATAAATTCTAAAAATAATAATATATATCTCTTTTTAAGGAGAAATAAACAAGAAAATTATTGTTATTTTGGTAAATTAGAGTATATCTGTCACGATCCGAAATTAAATTGCCCGGTTCATTTTAAGTGGAAATTAAAAGAAATTATAGATAGTGGATTTAATTGTAAGGATATAATTAAAAAATTTAATAAAGATTTAAAAAGAGAAAGTGTTATTCAAGAAGATGTCAAAAATCAAACAAAGAAAGAGTATGTAATAGATAAAAAAGAGTTAAGTGATTGTGCAGAGTTGAAAAACATGAATGATAGTATGTTTAATGAATTGGAATCTGTGCCAATCGATAATTTAAACTTATCAAATAGAACTTATAATTGTTTAAGGCGTAATGGTATTCATAATGTGATGCTGCTGTTAAATCTTAGTGAAGAAACTTTACTTAATATGCAAAACATGGGAAGAAAATCAGTAGATGAGGTTTTGTTTCTTCAAAATGAATTAAAAAACGGTTATCTAAATACGATAGTAAATGCAAATAAAAATGATTCGTTTTTATCCTTGCAAATTTGTGCGCTAAATTTATCTTCTCAGATAATTGATGCTTTGTATGATGCTGAAATATACACAATATTGGATTTTTTAAATTTAAACAATATTGATTATTGGCTAATTCACTACAAGTATAATATTGATATAAATAGTTTATATAATATAAAAAATAATTTACTAGATGAGTATTCTAATGAGTTTAATTTTAGTATATTTGAAGAAGATGAGTTGGCAGAATTGAATTTATCTATTAGGGCATATAATATTTTAAAAAACAACAAAATTCATACATTGTATCAATTTCTAACATTAAGTCAAAATCAAATTAATATGTTTGAACAATGTGGTCAAAAAACGATTGTAGAAATAATTGAAAAACAAGAAAGTTTAAAAAATTATAATTCAAAGGTTCAGGAAATTTTGTTTTATATAGCAATTAGGAATATTCATGAAAACAATGAAATTATATTAGTTGAAGATTTACTAGATGAGAAAACTTCTGTTACGTTTAACTCAATCGGAGTAATTAACTTAAAAGATTTAAAGTTAAAAAAACTCAACAAAAAAGAAACAGATCAACTTGATTTAAAGTATATAATCAGTATTTTAATAAAATATAAAGAATCTTTTAAAGATGTAATATATAAAACTTTAAAATTAATTATTCAAAAGCCTAAAAAAGATGGAACGCCAAGCATTGAATGGAAAAGAGATTTGGAAATATTGCATAAGCGAGCTCAGGGATGTACTCTTGAAAGTGCAGGAATGGGTGAAGGTTATTCTTTAACAAGAGAAAGAATTCGTCAAATGGAAAAACAGGTTATTTTAAAATATCAAGATGCATTTTTTCATGGCAATCACCAAATATATTTAAAAACTTTTTTTAGTAATCAGAAATATGCTTTTGTTAATAGTTTAAATGATATATTAAATGACTTATCCGATATTTATATTCATGTATTAAAAGAGGGTAAATTCTCAAATTTGCAATATATTAGAGAGTTTGATATTTTTGTGATAGGTGAAAATTGGATTCCTTTTTTTGTTGAAATTTTAAATTCGCTACCTGATATTATAATGTTGAAAGATTTAGATAATTATCTAAACATGATAAGAAAAGAATTGTTAGAAAAAGGATTCGATGTAAATGCAACAGATATAAAGTTACTATTTGAAAAAGAATTTTTGAATAGAGGTGGTGCATATTCGCGAAGCAGAATTACTTTTGGTGAAAAATACGAAATTGTTTTAGACAAATTTTATCCAAATGGCATTAATATTTATGATGAAAAACAGCTGATAGAATTTGCTAATAATTGTTTGGAACTTTTTCCTAATACTATTATGCCAGAAAATCTTAGATCTATAGGTATGAGAATTTCTGATATATCTTTATTAATCAATAAAGGGGTATATGGATTGAGGGAAAAGTTTTTAGTGTTAAAGGAACATCTAATGCCTGTTTATAATTTTATAAAACAAAGCACAATTGAAATATTTCCTATGGGTGCATTATTTTCAAAATATGAAAAATTAATGAAAGAATTAAACATTTTAAGCAAATATCATTTATATAGTTTGATGAAAGAATACTTTATAGGTGAGTTTTATTTTAAAAAGGATTATATATGTAAAACCAGTGAAAATTCAACAATGTATAAGGTGATATACAACTATATAAAGGAACAGACTTCACCAATTAAATATAAAGAGTTGATATGTCTTTTCCCTGGAACCTCTCAAGCGACACTTAATCAAGCGCTAAATCAAGAGGGGATTTTAAATTACTTTGGTAAATATATACATGTTGACAACTTACACTTAACAGAAGAAGAAAAAAATATTATACATCATACATTAACAACTCTAGTTGCTGATAATAAGATTCATCATACTAATGAATTGTATACAATGCTTTCAATAAAATATTCGAGTATAATTAATAAATGTTTAATAGAATATCAATATATGTTGTTTAGTTTAATAGAACAGCTATTTGATGATGAATTTGAATTAAAAAGACCTTTCATCGCAAAGAAGGGGATAGAGATTCTTGACGAAAATGAGAGAATTCGCAACTTTGTTTCTCTATATGATGAAATATCAATAGATGAAATTAAAGTTTTTGCGGAAAAGAAAGGTATTATAATTAATAGTATAGTGAAGCTAATAGATTCGTTAAATGATCGGTTTATTTTTAAAAATGAAAATAATATAATTAAGTTAGATAAGATCTTTATTGATGAATGTGATGCAATTAGGGCTCTGGATATTATTGAAAAAATAACGCTAAATAAAAAGATTTTAAGTGCCACGATGATAAACTCGTTTATAATGTTTCCTGAAGGGTATGAGTGGAATCAGTGGATATTGTATAGTTTAATTAATAAGTTTTCTGATAAAGTAATAGCAATAACAAACAGCTCCATGTTTAGGAGGAGAAGTGGCTATGTTATAGCAAAAGTTATTTTTATCGATAGGAATTTGGGCATCGATTCATATGATGGAATTCTTAATTATTTAAAACTCGAAGGGTATTCAGGACAAAGTTTAATTAAATATTTAGAAGAAAATAGGTTGGATTAATCCAATCTATTTTTATATATTTTAAAAATATTCTAAAAATATTTGATAAATATGTTGACAATATTTAAAAATGTGATAATATATGTATAAAGATAGGAGGTAATGTATGGCTGAAAGTAAAAGAGATAAATTTATAAGACTGGCAGAGACAAGAACAAATAAAGCGTTAGAAATGATAAGACTTATTGGAAATTTAGCTAATAAATCGGTGTATGATTATTCAGATAAGGATGTTCAAAAAATCTTTAAAGCATTGGAAACTGAAATTGAAATGGCAAAAAAACAATACGATGTTATTGGTGGAGATAAGTTTAAATTATTATAGGAGGTGTATATGGAAGGTAAATGGATATTTCCATCAACTGGTGGTGGAGAAAAACAAGGATTAAATAATACAGGTATTGAAGAATTTAAGGATGATCCAATAAAATCCTTGGCAAGAGAAATCTGCCAAAACTCTTTAGATGCGGCGGAAAATTATCCGGTTACTGTAGAATTTAATACGTTTGATTTGGCAAAAAACAAATTTCCAAACAGTGAAGAATTTTTAAATATTTTAAATGATTGTAGAGATTTTAAAATAAATAATAAAGATGCAAAAGACTTTTTTGATAAAGCAATAAAATTGTTCAATAGAGAAAATATTAGTTTTTTAAGAATAAGTGACTTTTCTACAACCGGATTATGTGAAAATAACTGGAGTGAGTTGGTTGAAGAATCTGGAGAGTCTAATAAATCTGCTGGACAATCAGGTTCAAAAGGTATTGGTAAACACGCACCTTTTGCTTGTTCAGAGTTGAGAACAGTTTTCTATAGCTCTTTTGATAAGTATGGAGTTAAAAGGAGTAAAGGGGTTTCTCGGTTAACTTCTCATGTAATTGGTAAACATGATGATGGGACGGATGATATTTCGCAGGGAACGGGTTATTTTGGTGTAAGAGAAAGACATCAGATTAAATGTTTTGATGATTTATTAAATTTAGACCCTAGATTTGAAAGACACGAGCATGGAACAGATGTTTATGTTGCTGGCTTTGGCGATGGTTATGGGACATCTGAGATTTTATATACAATTGAAGCTGCAATAATTGATAGTTTTTTGATGGCCATATGGGATAAACGGCTTTGTATTAAAATAAACGGCAAAATTATAAATAAAGATACAATTTTTAATGAAAACTTTAGACGAGAAATAAGTCCATATCTAAAAAACAGTGCAACTATGTTAAATATGGAAATGTTAATAAAAGGCATACAATGGTCTAGCTTAGATGTTGTTATTGGTGGAGAATCAATGGGACAATTAAAAGTGGCAATTGATGTTAGGGAAGATACACCTAAAGGAATTAATAAAGTTGCAATGATAAGAAGTTCTGGAATGAAGATTTTTGATAAAACAGATTTGTGTCCAATGTGTAGATTTTCTGGAATGTGTATTATAGAGGGGCAAGAATTAAATGATTTTTTAAGAAAATTGGAGAGTGCTCAACATAATAGATGGTCTCCCGATAGAAATAATAGAAAGATTTCAGAAATGGTGTTGAATAATATGTATGATATGTTAAAACAACATATAAATAAATTGTCAGCACAGGAAGATGTTCCTGAAACCGATGTTCTAGGTGCTGGTGATTATTTACCAGATATTGACCAAGTTGAAGGATCTGATAGAAAAATTAAATCCATAGGATATAGTCGGATTACAACAATAAAGATTAGGCAGAAAACAAAGGTTGAATCAAATACACACATGGAGACAGACGAACGAGGAGATGATTTGTCGGGCAATGTAAAAGGTTCTGGAACTGTTGATGAGGACGGTGAAGGTTATGATGCAAGGCTAAAAAATGGCAAGAAAAATGGTCATAATGGATTTAAAAAGCCAGAACAGGTTGGACGAGCAGGCGATGGAGATACGTTTATTAATCAAAATACAACAGTAAAATCCAAACAAATTAGAATATTTAGTGTAGATTCAACAAATAGAAAATATAAATTAATATTTTACCCTACGGTTGATAGCGAACAAGGATTTATTGAGGTAAATAGGGTAGCGGAAAACGATGATAAAAAACCAATAGCAATCCTGAATTATAAATATGAAAATGATTTGAGGGTTGATAAAAATAGAATTGGTTCATTTAAATTTATTAAAGATGAGAAGATTTCGTTAATTTTAGAATTAGATGTCGAAGAATATTCTACAATGGAGGTGAAATTATATGCGTATAAAGGCTAAATTATATCCATATCCATTATTGGAATCATGTTTTGGTCAAGAAGATTATGTAGATAGTAAATTTAATATTCTTGTTGAACAAAAGAATAATGGCTCTAACATCGAGCTTACATTTAAACCAGTATTGGATAATTGTGGAATTCAAGAATTAATAAATAATGGAGATGCTGATTTTGCTATTCATATTGAAAGCACATTAACAAGTTATAGAAGGTTGTTTAGAGTAAAGGGAAGTGGTTTGACCATTAAAATAAGTGCAAACGATGTTGAAAACAATATTAATATTTGCACTTTCATAATTGCAAATAAAGACTTGAATAATTATAGTAATGAAAAGTTTAATGAAGATTACGATGGATTCACTTTTAATATTGAAAAAGGAAATATTTTAGCTATTGGTGATAGCTATGAATTAGACATTAACAAAGAAAAAGATGATGTAGGTAATATTCAATCTATCTTTGGTTTGATTGAATTGAAAAATGAAAAAGAAAAAGATATTAAGATAGATGTTTCTATGGAAAAAATTAATATAGCGCTACCTAAAAAAGAATTTAATAGCTTTAAAATGTTAATGAGAGCTCCGGAAAATCGAGCAATTTTGCACTCAATGATTTTAATTCCTGCATTGATGGAAGCAATAGATCAAATGAAAGAAAGTGTAAAAAACGGAGAATTTTATAATATTCAAAATAAAAAATGGTATAGGTCACTAGTTAAAGCTGCAGAGAATATTAATATAGAAATTGATGAAGAAACTATATTAACATTACCGAGTTTTGAAACAGCTCAAAAGTTAATGAGTGATACAATAGGTAGAGGAATTTTAGGATTTAGTGATTTAAATTTAATGTTTGGAGGTGAAGAATAATGGAAAGAATAAAGAAATTAAAAGAAGACGTTATTTCAACTCTTAAAATTAAAGAAAATCATGAGGATATAATTAACAACATTAAAATAGCAAATTCAAAAGATTGGTTAAAAGAATATTATAAAGGGGAAATTTTTGAAGATTCTAGGCTAGATATAGAATATCAAGATTTAATTACAGACAAAGAAAGGGCTATTGAAACTGATTTTGAAAATGCAAAAATAATTTATGAGATGTTTTCTAAATTTTCTGATGCTGAAACATGTGATGAATCTTTTTGGATGGGGCTAACCTTTGGCAGATATTTTGAATATATGAAATATAGATGGCCATTGGAAAAAGAAAAAAATTATGAATTGCACTGGGTATTTCCTTATGATTCAAAAAGAAGTTTGTTTTTTAATGGATTATCAAGGTTATATTGGTTTGTAAAATACACTTATGATGAAACGTTGGAAGATCCATATGAAATAACAAAGTTTTGCTTTACTGATGTAAATACTTTCAATGAACTTGTTTATAGAAGTTATAGTAATTCATCAGATGTGAGATTAGCATTACTTAAAGCATTAAAAAAATATAAAGAAACTTTTGGCAAACTTGGTGGTTCGGTTATTAGATATGGCGCTATTTGCATGAGTTTTTTCGGTGGTGCATATTTACTTGATTCATTTACTCAGGAAGAGTTAAAAGATAAAATTTATCAAAAGTTGTTAAAGTTTAAAGAAGAACAAGAAAGCGAAAAGGATGCTAAATTTAAATTATAATTTAAAAAAGAGAAAATTGTTTGACAGTTTTCTCTTTTTTTTATACAATAATTTTAGTCTAAATTTAGTCTAAATAAAGAGGTGAAACATGAACCAAGTAAAAATCAGAGAATCGGTTCTTCAAAAAGATTATAGAATAAGACTTCCAAAAGAAATTATTCAATTTGGATACGTTCCTGGGAAGGATTTTTTTGAGGTTATTTTGGATTCTAAAGGGAATATTTGCTTAAAAAAATCTAATAGTGGAAGGGTTAACAATTATGGAAAAAATAAATAAATATACATATATCTCTTTATTTAGCAGTGCTGGTGTTGGTTGCTATGGTTTTAAAATGAATGGGTTTGAATGTATAGCAACGAATGAGTTGTTAAAAGAAAGATTAAATATTCAACGTTGTAATAATAAATGTAAATATGATAATGGGTACATTTTAGGAGATATTACCAACTCAGAAACTCAAAAGAAATTGTATGAACAAATAGATTTTTGGTATAAAAATGAAGGAATTAAAAAAGTTGATGTTGTAATCGCAACGCCTCCATGTCAAGGTATGTCATCGGTTAATTTAAAGAAAAATGATGAAACTAAAAGAAATTCTCTTGTAGTTGAGGCTATTGAAATTGTGAAAAATATAGAGCCTAAAATTTTTATTTTTGAAAATGTTAAAAATTTTATGACAACATTTTGTATAAATAAAAATGAAGAGGCAATGACTATTTCAGATGCAATAAATTCAAATTTGGCAGTTAAATATAATATTTATTCAAGAGTTATTAATTTTAAAAATTATGGAGTACCTTCTAGTAGGCCAAGAACTATAGTTGTTGGTACGTTAAAATCATTACACAATATATCGCCATTGAATTTGTTTCCGGTGGGGTATCCTCAACAAACGCTAAGAGAGGTTATTGGTGACTTAGAATGCTTGGAGTTTGGTGAAATTTCTAATAATGATATCTATCATCAATTTAGACCTTATGATTTATATATGAGAGAATGGATTAGCACTTTAAAAGAGGGACAAACAGCATATGATAATCCTGAACATTTAAAGCCATATACAATTAAGGATGGCAAAAAGGTTATTATTAGCGGCGGATCAATGGGGAATAAATATAGGCGTATGATTTGGGATCAGCCGGCTAATTGTATTACAACAAGAAATGATCAATTAGCAAGTCAAAATACCATACATCCCGCGCAAGATCGTGTTCTAAGTATTAGAGAATTGATGAGAGTTATGAGTATACCAGATGATTTTAAATGGTCTGATGAGAATATTAATAATCTGTCTGACGAGGATAGGAGAAAATATTTAAAGAAATATGAATTAAAAATTAGACGATCAATTGGTGAGGCTGTACCGACAAAAATCATGTATCAAATTGCAAAAAAAACGAAGGAAATGTTGGATTTTGAAAGTTTTGTAAGTGAAGATAATAAGTGTGTTGATTTAAATAATTACTACATACAGTCTTACATCTATGAGCACAATATTGAGAATGCAAATGAAACAGGAGCTTTCTATACACCTCAAAGTGTAGTTTTTGAATCGTTAAAATATGTTGATTTAACAGGCAAAAATAATTTTTCAATTTTAGAACCATCGGTCGGTATGGGGGCATATATACCACAAATAATAGCACTACTTGGTGATTCTACAAATGTTACAATAGATTTGTGTGATATAAATGGCTCTACATTGATAAGATTAAAAGAAATTATTTCATTGCTTGATTATAATGAAAAACAAATCAAATTTAATTTTATTGAAGATGATTTTTTACTAACAAATAAAATTAAACCTAAATATGATTTGATCGTTGCAAATCCTCCATATGTAAAGTTAAAAGGTAAAGAAATATTAAAATATAGAGAAATAAGTGAAGATAAAACTCTTTATAATACTTTTGGTTTGTTCATGGAAAGGATGGCCAATATGTCTAATGAGATAGTTTTGATTATTCCAAAATATTTTTTAATGACCCCAGAATTTAATAATTTAAGAAATAAATACAAGGAAAAAGGAATAGTATCAATTGTTGATTTTGGAGTATGCTTTTTTAAAGAGGTTTTTATTGAAATAATATCCATCCATTTTAAATCAGATTATAATAACAAATTAATTGTTGAAGATTTAAGGGAAAATAAATATATAGAACACGAGCAAAATTACATACAACATGATAAAATGTGGATTATATATCGTAATCAATGGTTTGATGAATATATAAAAACTTTAAAATTAGATGTATTCGATTATTTCAGGGATCGACAATTAAGAAAAAATGATTTGCAACCGGCAGGAAAAATAAGAGTCTTAAAATCTAAAAATCTTAATGATGTTGGAGATATTGTTAATATAGATAAGTATGATTCGTTTATTGATGATATTGATGTGTATAATGTAAAAAAATATTTAAATTCAAATAATATAATAATGACTAATTTTACGTATAATACCCGAGCAGCATATTTGCCAAAGGATACAATAGTGAATGGATCGCTTGCGATACTAACTCTTAAAAATGAAAATGATAAGAAGTATATAGATTTATCATTATACTCAAGTGATGATTTTAGAAGATATTATGCTATTGTAAAAAACAATTCTAAATTCACCATAAATATTGATAAAAATTCAATTTATTATATTGGAGTTAAGAATGGTAAATAGATTTTTAAAATTAAATAAAAGCGCTTCATTATCTCCAGGTAAAGGTTCATTTTTATCAGATAAGAGTTATAAGTATGATACAGTTTATTATATAAGTAAATTTGTGCTTGTAAAAATTGATAAAAACAATATATTTAATAGAAAAATCAATTTAGATGAATGTACTAGATATATTGAAAATGTATTTTCTTTGAGGGAAGGTTCATCTGCTGCAGTTAATTATCTTAGAGAAGTTTTAAATTTGTTGTTGTTTTCTAATGTTTTAGAAAAAATTGATCAAGACAAATATTATGTAAAAAGATTAAGAGAGTTAAAGTTTATTGCGAAAAGAGTAGAAAATGCATATATATTTTTATTTGTAATAACATATAAAACTTTTCAAAATGAAAAAATTTTAGATTTGTATTTTAAGTATGTTGATTCGTCAACCAAGAAAGAAAAAGAGTTTTATTTAGAAAGATTATTTGAATTTATAACCAAAAATTCAAAAAGAGTTGCAGACCCTAATTCAGTTTGGGGAAAACTAATTGTAAAATATCCGTTAATGGTTTTAGGGTTGTTTTATCGCGACAAGGTGGTTTCAAAAGATTTAAACATAGGAGATGAATATATTACGGTAAAGTCTATTTCAATGAATGTATCGGGAACAAAAACATCTTCAGAAATAACAAAGAAAAATGACTATATATTTTATTTTGATTTAGAATATGTAGAAACATTTCTTAAAAGATTTAAGCATATAAAGAATTTGTGATGTTATATAAATTGTTGGTCATAATAAAATCATTGCCTCTCTTTTTGAGATAAAAGAAAAAATAAAAACTCAATAGAAATTAATTGAAGGGTTCAAATGGTGGGCTCTTCATTTTTTATAATTTAGCCTAGTTTGTTAGGGTTGGTGTTGTTGAGAGATAAGAGAATGGTTTGTGTAAAAATAAGGTAAAAGACGATTTTAATTTTATATGTCGAATGTTGAGGGATGAAAATAATTAAATAACATAAAAACTATTGACAAAGGCGTATTTGTTTTGCTAAAATACTCTTGTCTTTAGAGATTAAAGATATATAAAATTAATAAATTTTAATACCGGATATGGAGAAGTACTCAAGAGGCCGAAGAGGCGCCCCTGCTAAGGGTGTAGGGCGGGAGACTGCCGCGAGGGTTCAAATCCCTCCTTCTCCGCCAAGAGAGACTCAGTTGAACCATCAACTGAGTCTTTTTTCTTATTAGCAATATGGCATTTATTCTTGCAACTGACTTAAAAACTTTGCCAAAATCAATGGCAACTTTTATTTACTTACAGCGAAAGCTGTCTACACTCATTTGCAAAACAATCAATAAAGAAAAAGGAGAAAGTCTAACTTTCTCCTTTTATTAATTTATCTATCTTTTCAATTTCAAGTTTTAAATTTGCAAAAATAGACTTTAATTCATTATTAGGTTTTGAACAAATATCATTACACAATTTCATTTTCTCTAATGTTGAAATTATTTTTATTTCACCATAGTCATTAACATTTTCTTTTTTGTTATAATAATCTTCTAAATTTATATCGTCTAATATTAAAGTGTTTTCAATGCCTCGTTTTATATTTTTACTTGATTTATGTTGCGTAATAGCATAAGAAATTATATTGTTATACTCCTCATGATTTTTATTTGTATCGTTATCAAATAAACAGATATTTTTAATTGATAAATTTTGTGATATTAAGAAATCTTGAACTTTCTTTAAATTATCCTTTCCTGTATTTCTCTCTTGCCCATTGGAATCTAAATAGCCAATCCACTTAAACTTCCATGAAGGAGTAATTTCAAAAACTTCCAATGCTTTATTAAAATATTTTTCATCTGTTCTTCCTTCAAGATATACTGTTGGCATTGTCTCTATTGTAAATAATTTATCGTTAAAAGCATCTTCTATAACTTTTATATCGCCACAGGAATAATATTCTGGTTTATCCATAATTATTATTTTTGCATTGTTATCTTTCTTTAAAACTATTACTTTATCGTTTTTTCTATTTTCATTATGGATAATATATGGTGAATGTGTTGCAATAAACATTTGTGAGGTTTGTTGTCCTAATTCATTGGTAAATATTGCTTTATAATAATCTAAAATTTTCTTTTGCCATTCTGGGTGTAAACTTAATTCCGGTTCATCAATTATAACCAGAGCACCTTTAAGAGTATTTTTGTCTTTAAGTAGATATCCTCCCCTAAATACAATTTGTTTTTCTCCCGAACTTAATCTAGAAATAGGGACTCTTTTACCTTTATTTAAAAAAGTAACGACTTTATGCCCTTCTATATTGTTTATTGTTTCAATTTTAAAATTGGGTACTATTTTAGAAAATGCATTATTAAATCTTGAAATTCTTGGTAGCATTTGCTCTTCAGAATAGTCATCTCTTTGTTCTTGCCTATACTTTTCACTAAATTCAAAGTTATCTTGTGTTGCAATATCAATTATTAATTGTGTAATTTCAGTAGCAAGCCTTGTACTAGATTTGCGCAATCCATTTAGCGGAATGTCTATATTGTTGGCTGATATGGTGTTTATTGTGTCTGGCGTAAAAGTAATTTCTGGGGTCAAATAAATGCATCTACCACTGATAGAATGACTTGTAATTGCTTTTTGAGTCATTGCTTTGTCGAAATAATATGAAATTTTGAATTTCATATTATTATTAACTCTTTCCATATAATAATCTGCTTTAACAATAGCAGTATTTGGCTTCTTTCCAAGTGGGTACGTACTATCTAACAGCATATTTGATAAGTTTTCATCAATTTCTAGATAAAAATGTCGAGATTCATTTTTAGCAAAATTTTCAAGGCTATTAAAATTTGTTAGGCAATCTAATAGTGTTGTTTTACCACACCCATTTTCCCCAGCAAAAATAATTGTATCAATAATATTTCCTTCTTTATCAGTAAAATCTAAATTAATATCTCCAAGTATTGGATTGTTCTTTATATCTACACCATATATTCTCATACGTAAAAATCTCCTCGAAACATTCTAACATATTTTCTTAAATAATTCAAGCCATGGTTCCTATCTCTCTAATCCATACGTCACCGAAATGTGGATGACAGCTATTTCGGACAAGTTGGGTAGCTATGTTTTGCAGGCAAAAATCTAGTTTTCTTTCTATTCATACTTGCTGTAAGAAACATCCTTGCTTTATTATAAATTTTTTATTATAATAATTGAAATCATTAAAAACAAAAGGAAACTTATATGAATAAAAAACAAAAATTAGCAGAAGAGTACATTGTTTTTCTTAAATTTTTAATAGACATAAAAGACAATCAAATAAATTATTATATATTAACCGATTACAGAACCAAAAAAAACGATTCTAGTTTATTGCATTTTCAAAGTTACGTTCTTTCCTTATATTCAATCTTTCAAAAATACCTATGTAAACTGTTTAGAATACAATTAAAAAAATTCTCAAATTTATATTTTTCTGAAAAAGATATAAAATTTTCAGAATTAACAGATTTTCAATTTAAGAAAAATAAAATTATAGACCATTTGATTGAAGGTAAAATTAATAATTTTACTCGAGGTGTTTCAGATATAAAAAATCTATGTGCAAATTTGGGCATTAAAAATGAAGGATGTTTCAATGAATTAAAATATGACTACGAAGAATTTTGTTGTAGAAGAAATATTTATGCACATGGAATAGACTATATTACCGAAGAATATAAAAAAGCGAATATCCATTTAATCAATTCTTGGCTAAAAGGCGACGCACTTATAGAAAGTAAAGAATATGTGGAAAGTTGTACTAATCTTATATACAAAATGTTTTTTCAAATATATTTTGAATTAAACATAGTAAATCAAAAAGCAATAGATTTAGGAACACTGGTGATTCTTGAACAAACAATTTATAAGCATTTTTATGCTAAAAAATCATGGGATGTTCCTAAATATTTTTATAAAAGGTTGAAAAATTTAAATACACCTATAAAAAAACAAAACACACTACTTTATAGACAAATGTATTATGTTAACTATTTATTTTGCGAAAAAAAATTAGGAATGGATATTAAAGAAAAAGGTGAAAAAATGGTTTTTAAGTATGAAAAAGATAAATTTGAAATTGCAAGAGATGCATTGAACGAAGATTATAAAAAGCTGTATGATGATTTCATAAAACTACAAAACAAACAGGTAAAACTTTCTTTAAAGGTAACAAGACAAAATCTACAAGAATGGACAATTTTTGAAGATTTTAGAAAGACTGAATATTATTTAAAATTAATAGGAGATGAAAGATTTATATAAGCTTATGGGTTGATATATAAATATTGGAGATTGGATGTGGTAACCACAAGAATTTTTAATGCTTATGTTAATAAAAAAGAAAGTCCATTGATTTAGACTTTCTTTTTTTGTTTTACTTAATTTGCTTGTGGTTTAGCTAAGATAATTTGTGGAGTAGTAGATGTTAGGTAAGTATTGTTTAGTAGGGTGATGCCGTCTACTGTTGTGTCTTTGATTTCGATGCTTGAGCCTGTAGGAGATACTTCAGTCTTAATGATTTCTAGTTCTGCGTCATAGGCTTCTGTAAGTGTATTATTACTAATAACTACTGTAGCGTTATCTAATACTGAGAATCTAATTGCTCTATCTCCTGTCTCTGTTAGGGTATTATTATCTATTAAGATATTCCCCTTAGAGAAATTGCCTTGCAAATTGATTGCGTTGTGTGTGGTATTTTTGATTGTATTGTTTTTGATAATCGCATTTTCTATATTTTGTAGAGTTAAACCTTGGAAGTGACCATCAATAGTACAGTTATCTACCACGATGTTTTTTCTAACGATAGAACTTTGTCTAGCTGTGTTTTGGGTATCCATAACGATTGCACCTAAATTGCTCCACGCTTCTTCTGTTACAAAAGAACAATTTTTGAAAGTGATATCTTCTACTTGGTCTGCGTATGAATTAGCAATGTAAATTCTACCTTTGTTTCCTACAAAGTCCATATTCTCAAAAGTAATGTCTTCTAGATTGATATGGTCAATGAAAGCAACGTCTCCGTCTTCGATTACGCCATTCCAATTTTGGTCGGTTACTTTTACATCTCTAATAGGGTCTACAGCAAGGGTGTTTACTTCTTCTAAACCAATTAAGGTATCGTTTTGCCAAATATATTTCTCATATTCTTTAGATTGAATAGAGAATACTCCACCAAATTTAGCACCATCTACTGCTACGAATTTAACGTTATCTAGATTTCTAGTATAGTGATAAGTTCTAGTATTGCTAAGTGCTTCTAGGGTGGTTGTTGTTTCCATATCTAGTGGGTCATTTGGATTGTACTCGTGAATAGCGCTAAGGGTGTCTATAGTGCTTCTAATTCTAAGCGACCCATAAGTACCCTTGAAAAATACCACGGTCTTGCCACTTAGTTTTCCATAAGCACCATCTAGGATATCTTGAGCATTACTAGGAGTAGCAATTACATAGTTAGTGAGCTCTGTTTTCTTTACATCGCCACACTCACAGATTTCGGTAGTATAGGCTTTGCTATCTTCTACGGCATATTCGTTTGATTTGATATGGCTATGTGTATGGTCTTCTGTACACGCTGCTACCATAAATGCCATAGGTAATACTAAAGCCATTGCAAAAAGTAAACTTAAAATTTTCTTTTTCATAAAGAACTCCTTAATATTTTCTTTGTGTTCTAATTATATATTATATATTTTTAAAATTCAACTTTATCTAGTCTATTAGTTTATTGTGTCTAACCACTCGCTTAAATATTCCCTTAATTCTTCTTCGCTCTCGTCTACCATGTGTCCGTATACAGACAAGCCATCGTAGAGAATAGCGTTTGGAATGGTAAGGGCTAAGTCATCCATACTCTTGCCAAGGCCTGAGCCTTCGTGTGTGCATATTGGAAATATTCCTTTGCCATCGAAATCGCTGATATCTAAGAAGCTAAATACTGCTCTAGGCATAGTATTCCACCAATTAGGGTAGATAAGGACAATATTCTCATAAGTTTCTAGTTTCTCTGGTATTTGTTTGAGAGCAGGGAGTTCTGCTTTCTGGTGCTCGATTTTTGCTTCGTCGCAACACTCTCTATATGATACAGGATATGTTTTCTCAGTTTTTATCTCGAAGGTGTCTGCAGGGATTATTTTAGCGACCATTTCTGCTAGTCTCTCAGCGTTGCCTTTCTCTACAACTCTATATCCATCAGGGAAGTAGGTTTCGCCCCTATGTGTAAAAAATACAATTAAATTTTTGTTCATTATTTTTTCTCCTTTTCACTGCCCATAGTTCTATTTTTCTCTATTCTTTTTCTGTATTTATCTAGTGCCATATCTAGACACTCACTGCTAGAGATATTTAGTTCATCGGCAAGAGACAGTAGGGCATATATGGTGTCTCCGTATTCGAGTTTAAATTCGTCGGTTATTACAAATGTGTCGGTGTCGTAATTACTGCATTTTAGGTATTCTTTACCTAATTCGCCTAGTTCACTCTCTATATCTAGTAGCCTTGCTGGTATACTCATTGGCTTAGAGTGACAGTTTCTATTTTTATTAAAGTTGGAAACTCTATTTTGCATTGTTTGCTCCCTTATCTATTTCATTAATGAGATTATACCATAAATTATGTAAAAAACGAAAATTATTTAGTGCAAAAAAAGAAAGCCATAGGCTCTCTTATTCTGCGTCTTCCTTCTTGTCTCCAAATCTAATCTCGTAGTCGTCTATACCTTGGAGTATTGCTTGTTTAGCAAATTGCGCTGAGTATAGGTGCTCTACGATTGTTAATTTGTTTGGCTCTAGTTCTTTATATACCTTTAAGAAGTGTTGTAATTCTTGAATAACGTGTGCAGGTAGTTCGGTTACGTCGTTTATGTAATTATACTGTGGGTCGCCTAAAGGAACAGCGATTAATTTAAAGTCCTTTTTGCCACCATCTAGCATTGTTACACAACCAACAGGCTTACAATTAACTAGGCATAGTGGGTCGATGACTTGTGAACACACTACAAATACATCTAGTGGGTCACCATCATCGCAGTATGTTCTAGGTATGAAGCCGTAATTAAATGGATAATGAGTAGATGTGTATAATACTCTATCTAGTATTAGCATACCTGTTTCTTTGTCTAATTCGTATTTGTTTTTGCTACCCATAGGTATCTCTATTACTGCGAGAAATTCATCGGCAGTTATTCTTCTAGGGTCGATATCGTGTAAAATATTCATATGTTTTCCCATCCTTGTCTTTTTTAGCATTTTACTATTATATCTAATAAAAGTTTTTAGTCAATAGATTTTCAAAAGTTAATTTAAGATATTTTATCTATGTCCACGATATCTTCCATAGGTATATTTTTATTTGCCACTCTTAATGTCTGGCTTTCTATATTTAACTTTGCTACTCCTGTGAGTGTATGGTAATAGCCGTCGTTATAATATGTGACAGATAGGGTGTCGCCCTTCTCCATATTAAAGAGTATTTTAGATATTTTCTCGGCTGTTTCTGGCTGGACTTCGCCTTTGTCTATTTTGTTTCTCTCGTATTCTTTTAGATAGAGTGCTTCTCTGAGTCCCTTTAGTGCATCAAAGGGCGCAAACTGCTTGGCTCTATCTTGTCTGCTCATTTTTTCTCTAGGTTTGCTAGCCACGATGTCCTCCTACCATACCATTTCTCTCTCTAATAGTTGCACTGTCTAGTAAGTCAATTCCTTTTAGCAGGGCGTTTTTGCCATAAGTGTCTCTAATGGACAGTATGCTCTTTGTCAGGTTTTTCTGTCTGTCTACTTTCTTCATATCTGTGAATAGGTCATATGACTCGAGCGAACTTGGTTTTAAATCTGCTAGGTCATAGCCTATTTTTCTTATAGGTCTAGTCCTATCTATGGCTCTATCCCAAGCGGCTGAAACGTATGGCTCGATTTCGGTATACAGATTGGTGGTGACAGGCAGTTTTACCGTGGTCTTTGCAAACTCATCTTTGGTGTCTCCATAGCCGACAATTATGTGTATTAGGGTTGTTACTAGTCCTTCTCTAAACATATCGTAGCAGCCGTTTTGTAACATTTCTTGCAAGATAACTTTAGCGTCTATGTAACTATAGTCGCAGGGGAGAATTTGGGAAGAAGATAGTGATTTACTCTGCGACTTATATGCCTTGATATCTTCCATAAGACAGGGCTCTATACCACGAGAGTGGTCGATGAGAAGTTCGGCATTTATACCAAACTCACGATAGAGTATTTCTTCGTCCATTGTAGAGATGCCGTGCATATCTAGTATTCCATATTTAGCAAGTCTACTACTAATGCCCCTAGATATGCCCCAAAAGTCGCTCAGGGGTTTATGGTGGGCTAAGGTTTCGTTAAATAATTTTTCATTTAAAAAGCCAATATGATTAGGCTTATGCTTAGCAGTAATATCTAGAGCGATTTTTGCTAGATACAGATTGGTTCCAATTCCTGCAGATGCTGGTATATGAAGAGTAGACCAAATCTCATCCATAAGTTTCTTTGCAAAATTGATAGGGGTGAGTCCATAGAGCCTGAGATAATCTGTGGCATCGATAAAGCACTCGTCAATAGAGTAGACATAGATATCGCTAGGGGCGATGTACTTTAGGTAAATTCCGTATATCTCTGCTGCATACTCTATATACTTTTTCATCTGTGGTTTAGCTATAATATATTCTAGGTTGGGTGGGATTTCAAATAGTCTACACCTGTTTTTTACCCCGAGTGCTTTCATCTTAGGAGACACTGCTAGACAGATACTGCTTTTCGTTCTCTCTATGTCTGCCACTACTAGTGGTGTCTCATACGGGTCTAGTCCACGCTCGGCACATTCTACAGACGCAAAAAAAGACTTCATATCTATTACAAAATATATTCTATCTTTCTTTGCCATAGGGTCTCCTTTATAAAACATTTGTTCGATAATATTATACCACAAATTTCTAGTTTGTGAAGTGAATTTGGGTGTGTTTATTAAAATTATCTCGTGGTAATTTTTGTCAATGTAGTTATTAGAAATAACTAGTAAATGCAAAAATTGTCGGTTTTGGCTGTTTTTAGTTTTGAAAAAAAATAAATTACTGCTACAATACAAGGTGTAAAGGAAAGGATATGCAATTTAAGTTACTTAATTTTCATAAGTTTGTAGCAAGTTTTGCGACATCACTAGTTGGTGCATTTATTCCACTAATGATATACAAAGCAACAGGCAGTATTAGGCTTGCTGTACTTTTTCTTTTTGGACAGAGCCTATGTAGAATGCTAGGTAACCACTTATTTAAAAAAGCATATTCCAAGAGTCCACAACTAATGCTTATCTTAAGGGTTATACCTTTGCTTATTTATAATATCTCACTTATTTTCTTAGAAAAGTTTATGATAGTGGGAATAATTATTGTAAGTATTAGTTATGGTATCAGTACTTCTATTAAGAATAATGCAAATGGTGTACTACTTAATTATTCTAGTCAAAAGAAATCTCAGAAGAATCTAACATTTACTAGAGTGGTAGAAGCTCTTAGTTCTATTGTTGCAGCTATTGCTGGTGGTTTACTTACCGACTGGAACCAAACAGTACTAATCATTGTTAGTATTGCACTTTACCTTATTAGTGTTGCACCGATATTTATCTACTATCTATACAATAGGAAAAAGAAAGGATTTAATAAAGACTTTATATCTAACGCAGCCCTTGCTTATGATAAAGAACCTGAGCTTAAGGCTAAGAGAAAAGACATTGTTAAATACTATATCCTTCAATACTTCCTATTCTATGCTATCTTCTGCGTAATAGATAACTTTACTAATATGTATACTCTATACTTATTCATTTCTGTACCTACATTTGCTAAAGCCGGATATCTAACTGCAATGTTCCAATTTGCAAACCTATTAGGAGTTCTAAGTATTGAGAAGATTACACAGAAATTCGATTTAAAGACAGCCAATGCAATATGTGGTGTAATATGTGCAATACCACTAGTGACTGTGCCTTTTATTCAGAATAACATTGTGGTATATGCTCTATTCTTTGTATTTGGTTTCACATATGCAATATGTTCGTTCTTTATGATGAATTCGCTTATGACTAAATGTAAGATTATTGGCTGTACTAATAGGGGGCTTATTGCTAGACAAGACGGTATTGTTACGGGACAATTAGTCAATCCTTTAATTGTTATGATATTTGGTACTATTACTCCTGTATTCTTTGTTATGATGGCTGCACTCATAGTGTATTCAATATACACATTTGTACACGAAGAAAAACTAAGATTAAAACTAGTAGACTATCTACAGAATAACGAAATAGAGACCGAGCCTAGAAGGTCAAGGAAGCCTAGAAAGAAGACATCTTCTACAAGTAAAAAAGAAACCACTGTAGAAGAAAAGAAAGAGACTCTAAAGGCAGAAGAAAAAGAGCCTAAAGCAGAATCTAAGACTGTCACTAAAAAAGCAGTAGAGAAAGAGACTACTGAGAAAGAAGAGAACAAGAAATAAAAAAGAAAGTGTTTTAAATGCAACACTTTCTTTTTTGTTAGATTATTTATCTGTTTTCTTTATTCTATTAAATTTTTTAGCACCACAAGTACTGCAATGAGTATCGTCTAGTCTTATTTGAGAACCACAATATTGACACTCTTTATACTTGTTTGTGATTTCTTGTACCTTGCTAGTGTCTGCTTCTTCTTTCTTTTTGCCGTGGTTTTTAACAAGTCTGCAACACCAAGCCATTAGAACACCAAGACCTGTAGCGACTACAAACAAAATTACGCCTTTTAGTATTTGATTACCGGCGTACCAATAATCCATATTTTTATCTAGGGAATAATCTAGCTGGATAATATCAAAACTGCCATCCCCGTCATAAGTCTTAGTGTAAACGATGCTGAGCGTAGACATTCCATTTACTTGTGCTTCTGAATAGTAACTATATGTAATGCCACTAATTCTATCGTCGAGTTCTTCGCTATAGAAGGAAATGTCAAACCAATAATAATTAATGCCACTCTTTCTAACTTCGGTATATGCTTCGATGTCTGTTTCGTAGTACCAACCACTCTGACTTCCTTTAGCTGTTAAACCATATTCGGTAGGGCTCCCACCAACTGATGACGTACTAGTAACTCTAAGTCCTGTGATTTCTTTGATGTAATATCCTTCTTCACCGTTTTGAGCTTTTTCTATTATTTCTAGATATTCTCTAGCGTCTTTTCTCATAAGTGAGTGATAAGGAATATTATTGGTTAGTTTTACTATACCTACAATAGCCATAATGATGGCTGTCAAGAATCCAACGACTATTCCAAATATAGCCCAGCCCTTTGGTGTTGTGTGTATAGAAATGCTCGCACCCCCATAATAATCGTAATCATAAGAAGGTCTATGAGAATAACTTCTACTACTAGATGAGTAACTTCTACTACTAGATGAAGAATAACTCCTGCTAGATGAGCTTCTGCTGCTAGAGTAACTTCTACTGCTAGAAGATGAGCTTCTGCTCCTATGTGATGGTCCTACAGGCATATTGTGTACTCCTTTATAAAACTTATCTATAGATACAATAGCACAAAAATATAATTTATCATAACTAAAATTTACACATTTATAAACTTATTGTTGTCTTAATTAAATTTAAGCATTTGATTAAGGGGTTTATTTTTTGATATTTTGTACGCTAATATTTTGCTAAATAATTTTTATTTTGCTAAGATAAAAGAAAAAGGGGTTAAGAAATATGCAACATAAAATTACAAGTAAGGGTAAGTTATTAGACGCAAATGGCAATATTACAGAGCCAGGATATGCCACTTCTCTTATTTTAGATTATGATAGAAAGGATATTAAGGCTGGTAAGCTTAGAATAAAAGAGTGGGACTACTATCTAGTATATAATGACGACTACGCAGTAGCACTAACTATTGCAGATAATAGTTATATGGGACTAATGAGCTTGTCCTTAATAGATTTCAAAGTGCCTACAGAGACTACAAAGTCGGTAATGACTATTCTTCCTAAAGGCAAAACTAATTTGCCTAGTACGAGTGCGATAGGCGATGTTAAATTTGAGAACAAGAAATGTATGTTTGAATTTACCAACGATGGCAAGGAAAGAAAACTAAAGTGTAACTTCAAGAATTTTAAAGATGGAAAGGATATATCGGTAGACTTTACCTTAACTGATGAGCCAAAAGATAGTATGGTTATAGCGACACCATTTGAAAAACCTAAATACTTCTATTACAATCAAAAGATTGTTGGTATGAAGGCAGAAGGTATTGTCACTTTAGGTGAAGAAAAAATATCTTTCTCTAAAGATGATACTTTAGGTATACTTGATTGGGGAAGAGGTGTATGGACATACAGCAATACCTGGTATTGGGGCGCTGGCTGTGGTATGGTAGACGGCAAAAATGTGGGCTTTAATATTGGATACGGATTCGGGGATACTTCTGCTGCTAGTGAGAACATGGTTTTCTATGATGGTGTTGCACATAAACTAGAAGGTGTGACATTTAATATTCCTACCGATGAAAAGGGTAAAGATGATTATATGAAACCTTGGACATTTACTTCTACCGATGGTAGATTTGAGATGGAATTTACCCCTATAATAGATAGAAATTCTTTTACTTCGGCTGTGGTAATATATTCAAATCAACACCAAGTCTTTGGTAAATTTAATGGTAAGATAATACTAGATGATGGCAAAGAAGTGATACTAAAAGATTTCTTAGGTTTTGCAGAAAAAGTAATTAATAAGTGGTAAAAAAAGACCAGATAAATTCTGGTCTTTTATATTTTTTTAAGTAAACATTATTACTAGCACGCCTATAAGTGCGATAAATCCAAAGAAGTAGAATAGTCCGTCCTGAGCGAAGAAACTCTTGATACCATCTTTAACCTTTTCTCTACGATAAGGGTCTTTTTTCTTTGAGTTTAAACTAGTGATTTTAGGGTTGGTGCTAATAGAAGTTGGCTCTAGTGTTTCTCTAGGAGTATAAGCTCTTGCTTCTGGCTCGTAGCCATCAGGCTCTCTTGCTATTGAACTAGTGTTTCTAGTATATATAGAACCAGGCATTGTGGTAGCTCTCTCTTCGAAATACTGCTCACTAGTAGGGATAGGAGTGAAATCTTCTTCTATTTCGTTCACTTCTTCTTCGTACTCATATACAGGTGGTTGCATATAACTAGGAGTGGTTGCTCTATAGTTTTGTTGTTTAGTATAGTGTTCTAAAACTTCTTTTCTAAGGGCTTCCTTCTTTGCTCTCTCTTCTGCAGATAATTTACTTGCAGGGGCTTTAGTTTCTTTGGTTGCAGTGGTAGCCTTAGGTGCAGTAGTTTTAGTTGTTGTTTTCTTGGTAGTTGTTTTCTTAGCAGCCGTGGTTCTTGCTGTGCTAGACTTAGCGGTAGTTGATTTTGCTCTAGTGCTAGTAGTTTTCTTTTCTTCTGCCATAACATACTCCTTTCTTTGTGTTCTTTATGTATATAAAACAACTTGAATGTTTTTACTTTTCTTGGTTGCAATGCTAGATGTGTCGTAATTAGAGTAAAATTCTACATTTACAAAACCTAGCTCTTCTGCGATTTTTTTGATTTTCTTCATTTTGAAAATCTTGAAAGTGTGAGAAGTTTCAAATTTCTCTCCATCTATAGTATATGTAATTTTTGTGGTTTCTTTACCAGACACACGACAAATTCTCCATTTCATATTTCTAGATGCATTATCTTTTGTCTCAAACTTGCTACCATTTTTCTGTGGGTTATGAAGGTCTATAATGATAATTCCTTCTTCGCCTAGATAATCTTTTAGGTTGTCTAGAGCAAGTTTAAATTCTTTGTAATTTGCTAAATGATTAAAAACTGCAAAGAATGATATAATAGCATCATAATTAATTTTTGAAGAAAAGTCAAGCAAACTAGCCACAGTGAAATTACCAGATACTTTTTCTTTAGCAATAGATATCATATCTGGGCTTAAATCAAAGCCGGCGGTAGAAAAACCAAGGCTACTCAGTTCCTTGCAGTGGCTACCCGTTCCACATCCTGCGTCTAGGATTGTGGCACCGTTTTTTAAAAATTTAGATATAAATTCGGCTTCTTTTTTGTAGTCTTTTCCACTATAAAAAACATCGTAAAGCTTAGACATTTTGCCATATTCGATATCTTCCATCTATTCTCCTACTTATCTGATAATAATGGACTCAAAGTATTGTTCTTGAAATTCAGTCAAGGCTCTTATCTGGTCATCGGTATAATTTCTGCCATCTGCCATAACTACTAATTTATCATCGTTGTCGTTCACTCTATGTATAATGGCAATGACCCTACCTGTAAATGTATCTAAAGGTTTATGTTCTCCTAGCACATATGCGTCTAACTCTTCGCCATCGCCAGATACAGTGCCTGGTATATAACCATAATTAACAGGGTATATAAATCCGTGTTTTGGGTGTGCTACACCTAATGGTCTATCCATTTTAACTTTAACCATTTGATTTAGATAACTTTTTGTATTTAATTCCATAATCCCACCTTGATAGTTTAATTGTAACATAAAAATTTTTATAGTCATAGAAAAATAACTTAGTTTTATAAAAAAACCTAGCATTATACTAGGTTTTGTGTGAGTTTATTTTTCTAGCGATTTAGTTTCGTTATATAGATTTTCTACAAATCTAATAAAGGCGTCTCTATCTAATTTATGACCCCTAGGTGGGTAGCACTCTAGACAATTAGAAGCACCTTCTATCTTAGTAAGTCTTTTTATAAAGTACTTACAATCAATTTCACCAGAGAGTAAAGTTTCGTGTGTGTCTTCTCCATAGTTATTGTGTATATGACTGCATCTAATGAAAGGCTTTAATTTTTTAAAAAGTGAGTATTCGTTACTATAGCAGTGTGCGTGTCCAACATCGAAGCATACCCCGACATTGCTGAGTTCTAATTTTAAGATGCTGTCTAGGTTTTTGTTGTTCCTAACATTTTCTATACAAAGGTAAACGTCTTTATTCTCAAAACTCTTCATAACTTTGTTTAATTTTTCAAGCCCAAGGCTAGTGATTTTAGGTGGTGTATCGCCCTTTGATGCGTGGGTAATAACATATGGTATTTGCAGGGTGGCGGCTTCATCTAGTTTGTCAGCGATATATTGAAAATACTCATCGGTTGTATCGTCACTTATAAGGTTGGCGAGCTTATAATCAATATGCACTTGTTTAACTTTTAGTCCTATTTTTCTTGCATATTTAATAATGTCTACATAATTTTCATCGGCTCTATTATAGTGCTTGTCTAGATATAATGCGACTTCCTGAAAGCCCACTGATTTGTATATATCTAGTCTCTCTGTGTAACCAAGTTCGGTACACTCATTTAAATCATATAATCCAACCATTTTTGTCTCCTTAACAATAACATTATAGAGCAAAATCTATACATTGTAAAATGTTACCAGGTGGTTTAGGGTAATTGGGAGATTTGTTTTACTCATTTTCTTGACTAAAAGACATATTATTATTTATAATACTATATACTTGGAAGTTGAAAGGTTTTCAAGTGTTACTTTAGAACAATTTGGAATGTTTTCCATTGATATATAAATTTAGTTAGGAGAGATAATGTCAAGTAAGGCGACTAAGAAAGGCAAAATAATCGCAATAGTATTTTTCGTGGCTGTACTCGTTGGTCTTGCTTTTTTTCTTTTCTCTGGCGATAACTTCGGTGTAATGAAGGAAATATTCAATACTAATGCTACCAAGGAAGAAGTACAATTAGCAATAGAAAAATTAGGTGTCAGGGCGTATATTGTTGTAGGAATACTTGCAATGATTCAGGTAGTCCTAACATTTATTCCGGCAGAGCCACTGCACGTTATATCTGGTATTAGTTTTGGACTATGGGAAGGCGTACTTATTTGCTTAATAGGAATTATCCTTGGCAATACCATTATATATTTGCTATATAAAATGTTTGGGGCCAAACTTACCGATTACTTTGCTGCCAACGTAGACTTTGACTTTAGTTCGGCTAGTGCTAGTAATAGACTCGCACTCATTGTTATTATTCTATACTGCCTACCAGCTATACCTTATGGCATTATATGTTTCTTTGCTGCATCAATGGGTATGAAGTATTATAAATACATAGTTATTACAGGTATAGGTTCTATACCATCACTATTTATAGATGTAGGCCTTGGACATCTAACAATGTCTACTAGTTGGACTATATCGATTATCGTCTTTATCGTATTAATCGTCTTAGTTATACTTATGTACAAGTACAAAAAACAAATCTTTGACAAAGTAAATTATTTTGTAAGAAAGAGCAGAGAGAAGACACAAAATAAAGTCGGCAAATACAATCCATTTATTTATGGACTAGTAGGAGACGTTGTTTATTCTTTTGTTAAAGGTAAGATTAAAATAAAAGTCAAGAATAATGTTGGCAAACTAGAGCGTCCAGCAATCGTTCTATGTAACCATGGTTCGTTTTTTGACTTTGTGTATTCAGGCAAAATCTTAAGAAAAGAAAAACCACACTTTATTGTGGCTAGAATGTACTTCCATCATAAACTTCTAAAGAAAATAATAGAAGGCACAGGGGCATTCCCAAAATCAATGTATACTACCGACCTTGAAAATGTAAAGAATTGTTTGAAGGTAGTGTCGTCAGGAGAAATCCTTGCTATGATGCCAGAAGCAAGACTATCTACAGTTGGTACATTTGAAGGCATACAAGATGCTACATATAAGTTTATTCAGAAAACCAATGTTGCTGTGTACTACATCAAAATCAATGGTAGTTACCTAGCTAAACCTAAGTGGGGAGATAAGATTAGAAGGGGTGCAGTTGTCGAAGCTGAACTAAACAAACTCTTTGACGCTGGTGAAGTAAAAGAATTACCTATAGAAGAAGTGAAAGAGAGAGTAGATTCGTCCCTTAGTTATAACGAGTGGGAGTGGCTAGATAGTCACCCAGAAGTTAAGTACAAGAGTAAAACAATCGCAGAAGGACTTGAGAATATACTAGTAGTCTGTCCTAAGTGTGGAGCTAAATACTCTCTAAAGACCGACAAGAATACTATCACCTGTGAGCATTGTGACTTAAGTGTTACTATGGATAATAGGTATATGTTATCTGGTTGTGACTATAGAAATATTGCTGAGTGGTACGAGTGGCAGACAGAAGTATTTAGAAAAGAGACCAAGAAAAAATCTTTTGCTCTAACTAGCAAGGTTGAACTCAGACACTTGTCTACAAATGGTAAGCAGTGCACTAGATATGCAGGTAAGGGCGAGTGCAAATTAGATAAGACCGGCCTTACATATATAGGCACGGACGATGGTGAGAGAGTAGAAAAGCATTTTCCAATGGAGACCATTCACCGAATTTTATTTGGTGCTGGTGAAGACTTTGAAATATACGAAGGCAAAGAACTATGGTACTTTGTACCAGAAGAACTAAGAAGTTCTGTTGCGTGGTACATAGTTAGTGGAATTTTAAAAGAAGACTAAAAAAAAAGAAGATGACGCTTATGGGAAGAAGAAAAAAGATTGATAAAGAAAAAGAATTAAAAGAGAAAGCATTTTCTAGTATTAGTGTTAAATCTTTTGTTTCGGTTGTAATAATACTAGTGGCGCTTATTGCTATATGTGGAGTGCTTACTCTTATTATTCCACAAGGCTCATTTCAAAGGGGAGAAAATGGTGAAATTATCGCTGATACCTTTGCTTTGGGCGAAGTCAAAGGTATTGAATTTTGGCGAATAATAACAGCACCATTTAGAGTATTTTTTGCAGATGGCGGAATAACAATCATAATGATTTCGCTATTCTTGCTTATTATGAGTGGTGTGTTTAATCTACTAGACAAGACCGATGGTATGAAGGTTATTATGAGCAAGATGGTACAGAAGTTTGGCTCAAAGAAAAAACTTGTTTTGTGCTTATGTGTTCTATTCTTTATGCTCTTTGGTAGTCTATTTGGATTATTTGAAGAATTAGTAACACTTCTCCCATTTATGATAGTATTTATGTTGTCCTTAGGCTTTGATACAATGACAGGTCTAGGTGTTTGTCTAATGGCTGCGTGTTTTGGTTTCTCTGCTGCCATTACTAACCCATTTTCAGTGGGTATTGCTTCTAGCTTTGCAGGAATCAATTCACTCAGTGGTGTTTGGCTAAAACTTATTTTCTTTGTATTGATTTTTGGACTAGTGTGTTGGTTTATTCTTGCGTATACAAAGAAGATATCTATAAATCCAGAGAAATCACTTACCTTTGATATTGATACTATTAAGAAAGAAGGCTTGGACTTTAAGTTTGATGCTAATTCTCCTAGAGAAAATAGAATGTTTAAGGTCTTTGGTATATTCTTTATTGTACAATTTGTATTCCTACTATCTGTTGCACTTATTAGACCAATATCTGGATTTGCGATTCCAATCCTTGCAGTAACCTTTTTAGTTGGTGGAATTATTGCAGGACTACTAGTAGTTGAAGAGAAAAAGAAAGTATTTGTATGGATGGGTAAGGGGGCTCTAGCAATGCTTCCGGCAGTACTACTTATAGCACTTGCATCATCTGTTAATCTAATTATGCAGGAGAGTGGAATACTAGACACTATTATGAATAGCGTTATAAGTTTCCTTGATGGCAGGGGTATATTTATAACAGTACTACTTATATATTTATTAGTCCTAATTTTACAGGTATTTATAGGTTCTGCATCGGCTAAGATTTTCTTGGTAATGCCGATACTACTACCTATATGCCAAGTAGTTGGTATATCTCCAACGCTACTAATATTTATCTACTGTATGGCTGACGGATTTACAGATGTAATACTACCTACAAATCCTGTTCTTCTCATTGGTTTATCTATGGCAGGAATATCTTATGGTAAGTGGGTTAAATGGACGTGGAAAATGCAACTAGCAGTACTTGCACTGTCTCTAGCGACACTATTCCTAGCCGTTCAGATAGGTTACTAAAAAATAACATAAGGGGTGTAAAGCCCCTTTTTATTATTTTCTCTTGCTTTTTATAAAAAGTATGCTAAAATATAATTGTAGCATTTCAATTCGTCCATTCGCGATGTGTTACATAAGAACAATAATAAAGACTAGGTTAAAATCTTCTTTATGAATGGCAAAAAAATAATCAATACGCAATTATTATGGTTGTTTTTTGCTGTTTGAGATAAGGGGGTTTTATTTTTTTACAACCAAGAAAAATACACAATAAATAGGAGAAAAATTATGAAAGAATTTGATTACAAAGTAGTCGCTAAAGAGATTGGCTGGAATTTTTCTATGGTAAAATATGACGTGGACGTGCCTAGTGGCTACAATTACTACACAGAAGTTACAAAGAACATAAAAAACACAACCGTTATGCTAGACATAGGCTCTGGCAGTGCAGAAAAATCTGCTAGATACTTTTCTCTAGCAAAAAAGGTGTATCTAACAGACATTGAGCCAGAAATGCTAAAGAAGGCAAGGGCAAATGTGGAGAAGTATTATACAACTACACCTAGTGAAAAGAAGAAATTTGCTTTTAAGATTGTAGATTGTGATGGACCTTTTCCTTTCCCAAATGAGACATTTGATTTAGTTGTTTCTAGACACTGTGGGGCTAATATGTCAGAAGTTTACAGGGTACTTAAAAAGGGTGGAAAGTTTATAAGCGAAGACTATGCCTGTGATGACTGCCAGGAAATAAAAGACATCTTTGGTAGGGGACAGGATTATCTAGATGAACCACTATACAGAAAGGTTACACTCGAGAGCATTGATGCAGGTTTCTCGTCTGTAAATCTACTAAGATTTGATGAGATTGAGTATTATAAGACTGTAGATGATTTAAAATTCCTGCTACACAACACCCCAATTTTAGGTGGCTTCGATGAAGAGAAAGATGGTGCGACTTTGCAAAAATATTTAGACAAATTCACAACTCACAGGGGAATAAGATTAAATAGAAAATTATATGCTTATGAATTAGTAAAATAGCATAAAAGATTAGGACTATATAATATTTAGTCCTAATTTTTCTTGAAAAAAAATATATTTATGTTATTATATTGTTAGGAGCTAAAGTATGAAAAATAAGGTAATCAAAATAAGCGTTGCTATATTTAGTTTATTGTTGCTGACAACAATATTGTTTTTTGGCTACCTTTTTACCGTACTTAATTGTGGCAGAGCGATTGGTAGTAGGGTTATTGTAGACAAAGAGTGCTCGACTCTCTCAGTAAACGACAACGAAGATATTAGGGTTTTGCAACTTAGCGATACACAAATCTGTGGACTAGGCGACTCTATGAAAGTCTTTGGTGCTATTAAGACTACCATTGAGAAAGCAAAACCAGATATCATAATGATTACCGGAGATGTATTTATGAATGGTAGTAAAAGGCATACTATCAAGAAATATATTGAACTACTAGACTCTTTTGAGATTCCTTGGGCTCCGGTACTAGGTAATCACGACTACTATATAAGCATAACGCTAGATGAATTAAGCGAGAGATTTGAGAGCTCGGAGTATTGTCTTTTTAAGAAAGGAACTGTGCAAGAGTCATATGGAAACTATTACTACAATATCGTGAGAAATGGTGAAATTGCCTACTCGCTAGTATTTATGGATAATGGTAATGGTTTTAGGAGTGAGCATATAGATTGGTATGTAGATACTATCGGGCAGATTTCAGATTGTGCTGGAGAGATAGTCCCTAGTTGGACAGCATTTCATATACCAACCGTTGAGACGCTGTATGCATACTATGATGCAATAGATGAAGGTGCTAGTATATTGGGAGAAAAAACCGAAGGGGTTAGTTTTACTTGGAATGACGCAAATTTCTTTTGGTTTGCAAAGGAACTAGGCAGTGCAAAGGCATTTATGTATGGTCATGACCACAAAAATACATTTATCTGCGACTACCAGGGCATTAAATTTTGCTATGGCATAAAGACGGGCAATGCGGCTTATCACGATAAAAATATCCAAGGTGGTCGTGTATATTCATTAAAGGCAGACAATACTTTTGAAATAGAAGATATTTCAATTGCAGGAATATTTTTATAAAAGAAAAACCATAAGTTACTAGCTTATGGTTTTTTGTTTTATTT
Source organism: Clostridia bacterium (assembly GCA_045635805.1). GTDB lineage: Bacteria > Bacillota > Clostridia > Christensenellales > UBA1242 > UBA11490. The sequence continues at coordinate 86,682 of JAZTWI010000013.1, read as the reverse complement.
TTTTAAGGAGTAAACGCTCTGTTTTGTCTTCAATGTTGTTACTTGTTTTGTGTCTTAATTGCTTTCATTATATTCGTCATATAGAAGGCCGTCTTCGTCTAAGATATCGAAGCATAGAGTCTCATAGAAACCTGCAGTGTGGTTCTTTTCGTCTAGACCTTGTGCAAATTCTCTGATAGAGTCTCTACTCTCGGCTTTTACATTAATTCTCTCGTCTAATTCCTTTAAGTAAGAGATAAATTCATCGAAAGAGTCGGCAATCTTATGCATTGAACTCCAGCCATCGGTAATCATAGTGTAGATAGGTAGAGATTCTTCTTTTGTATTGGCTAGTATTGCATCTCCCATTGTGGTTTCAAATCCGATAACATAATATTCGTCACCTATGATTTTGCCCCAATCTTCTATTTTTTCGTTCTTGATTGGATTAAATCTAAAGCCTTCTTGGGCGTAATCAAAGTCGGTCTCAGGTACAATCTCTAGCATTTGACTGCCCATAATTTCAAAACTTCTATACTTATTATTTTTTAGTACTTCTAATAATTTTTCCATTTATTTCTCCTTAAATAATCGTGTAAAGTACACTTGTGTTCTATCGATATTATAACATATTTGACGTATAAGTCCACTTATGTGTAATGGTTTAAAAAAACTTTGAGTGTAGCTCATATATTATAAAAAATATAATAAAATTTATATATACCCCTTGAAATTTTATTTTTCATGTGTTAAAATTCATAATGCTTTAAAACGAAAAGGGGAATATATTATGGCAAGAAAGGATAGTTCACAGAAATTATATCGTAATTTTATTAAGGGTACAGAAGCTGAATTTAAGGCTGATGCTCCATCATCATTTGTAGCACATATGATACTAAAAGATAGACTTCACCTAAATGGTTTAATGGCAGATGGTGCTATGTTCTTCTCAACCGACCCTATTATTCATGAGAGAGTAATGATGCATGAAAAGGGTAGATATTGGAGAGAAGTAATGTCAGCAGAGACCGAAGAAGACTGTCAGGCTGTGGGTAGAGTGTATGATTACTCAACTGCTGTTCAAAGGGGTTTTAGATTGTTTGACGAATTACCTACACCATTTGATAATGTTATCATTATTAGTGAAGGCGACAAGGTGGGAGATGACGGTAAGGTTAGCAGGGGCAGAAAGACTATGGTATTTAGTCACGACACTGCTAGATTAAAAGAATTTACTCCTATCATTATGAGAGCAATGACTAGCCATAAGGATAGCGTAGAAAGGGGTCTATCCATTGAAGCAAGTTTTGAGAATACTCCTGTTAAAATCGACAGCGAGAAGGCAAGAACTAAAGGGTATCTTGAAGAGACTATTGATGCTTGGATGAAGGCAAACCCAGACTTAGTTAAATAAGAAAAAAGAGTTGGAAATAATCCAGCTCTTTTTCTTTTAGTATATTACGCTCTCAATATCTTCCTTTTTGATAGTTCCTTCTCTTAGGACTGAGATATTATCTCCGTCTATTGAGATTATTGTAGAAGACATAGTATTACTTGGCTCTCCACTATCTATAATATATGACAGTTTGCCATTGAAAGCCTTTAAAATGGCGTCAGGAGCGTTTAAAGGCTTTTCTCCAGATACGTTTGCAGATGTAGAGACAATTGGCTCTTTAACTGCAGAAATAAGCCTTTCGCACAAATTATCGTTTGGCATTCTAATAGCAATGGTAGGCTTGCCACAGGTAATCGTGTCACAGAAGGGGTATTTGGCTTTAAATATGATTGTTAGTGGCCCTGGCCAGAATCTGTCTATGACCTTACGAGCCTGGTCTGAAATATCTTCAACATAGTTCTTTATGTCTATGTCTTTGCTAATAAGCAGTATCAGTGGTTTTCCTTCTCTACCTTTTATTTGTGCTAGTTTATCACAGGCCATACTATCTGTCGCTCTGCAAGATAGACCATATATTGTGTCTGTCTTAAATGCGATAGTTTCTCCAGCCTTGATAGCTTCTACTGCTAGGTTAAATTGTTCTTCTGTAATGATTTTTGTTTCCATACCCTAATTTTAACATAATGCCAGGTAAATTTAAAATAAATGCCGTATGATTTTTATTAAAATTAAAAAAGACCTAGGGTAGATTTTGCCCTATGGTCTTTTGTTATTAGTATGACGTAATTAGTTATCTTTTGCGATAATCAATTGAAAGTCGAAGTCTTCGTTGACTAGTTTCTCTTTTATTGCATTTGGTCTAAAGTCTAGTGCTTTTAGTTCTTCTGGTGTAACCCATTTAAATTCCTGCTTAACTAGATAACCTTTATCATTTTCAATGAGTTCAAAGTCCTGGTCTTTGCCTTTAAGTGACTCAGGGTTCAGTAGGTAGTAGAAGCTAAGTTCGTGGAAATTTTGTCCGGTGGTAGCCTTAAAGAAATTTTCCATAAGTGCGATAGGTTTCTCTATTGTGGTGTCTATACCAGACTCTTCCTTCATTTCTCTAATCACTGCTGTAGCAGAGTCTTCGCCAAGTTCGATATGACCACCTGGGCAACAGAAGAATTTGTTGTGTCCCATTCTAGCAATTAGGAATCTCTCTCCGTCGGTAATCACTCCACACGCTCTTACCTTAAATTTATCTGTGTCTGTGTCTATTCTAATATCCATATTTACCCCCATATAATTAGTTTAAAATTTTTTTAAAGTAGTGTCAATTTATCTAGTACGATTAATAATAAAAACTCATCACCCCCATATTTAGACTAGTGAAAATAAGAAAAACCAACCAAAGTTCTCACTTCAGTTGGTTTATTTTCTATGAGACTTCCTTTTGAGAATTTAAGTATAGATTATGATACATTTCATTATTCTCAAGCAAATCTTCGTGTGTACCTTGTGCTACAATCTTGCCACTCTCTAGCATAAAGATTTGGTCTGCGTAGGTGATTGTAGATAGTCTATGAGCGATAATGATAACAGTGATTTTATCTTTTAATTTCTCAATAACTCTCATTATTTCTTTTTGGTTAGTATTGTCTAGTGCGCTAGTTGCTTCGTCGAAGATAAGTATTTTAACATTTCTGGCAAGGGCTCTAGCGATACATAGTTTTTGTTTCTGTCCACCAGAGAATTGACAAGCATTTTCTCCGATTACAGAGTCTAGTCCGTTAGGTAATTTTTTGATATGGTTAAGTATATTAGTTTGCTTACATAGTGCAAATATTTCTTCGTCTGTGATTTCTGGATTAATAATCTTGAAGTTGTCTCTAATTGACATATTGAATATATATGGGAATTGGTTAACAACTGCGATATTGTTTTTGATAAAGTCTCGGCTTAAGTCTTCTATTTGGGTATCGTCGAAGAATATCTTACCTGCAGTTTTGTAGTAAAGATGAGAGATAAGGTTGATAATTGTTGATTTACCAGAGCCACTCTCTCCTACAAATGCTACAGTCTGTTTAGGTAAAATTTCAAATGTTGCTTTGTCTAGAACTAGTGAATTTTTATCGTAACCGAAACTAACATCTTTAAATGTGATTTTACCAGTGTAGTCTTTAATTGTTTTATCTCCAAATGTGTCTTTTGCATAGAAATCGCTATCTGTTAGATTAAAGATTCTATTAGCGTATACTGCAACACTACCAACATTTAGTCTTAGGTCTTCTAGTATTTGAGCAAAATCTAAGATATGGTCTTTGTATAGGAAGCAGGTATAGAAGATTAGTGGAGTAAGTGCTTGCCATTTTAGGAAGTGTATACATAGCACGATAAAGAAGAAATTACATACGTATTTTAGAATATTAGTTGCTTGGCATAGAGATATTCCTACATACCACTCAACATTGTCTTTTCTGCAGTAGTCTTTTTGGTCTTCTTTAAGTAGTGCTAGGGTTGAGTCGGCACAATTAAGAGTCTTGATATCTTTTACGCCCCTAACAACTTCGATAATCTTAGAATTAACCTTTTCTGCAGCAGACCTTACAGGTGGCTTTAGTTTACGGAAATTATGGATTCTTAGGTAACTCATAAGTATTGTTAATATTACTGTGCCAACTAGGAAGAGACCTAGCCATTTATTTAGTGCAAATATGTATACTAGATATGATGCTCTCTTGAGTAGGTTAATAACATTGGTTGTGATTGATTTAAATTCGGTAGATAGACAGTCGATATCTGCTGTAAGTCTAGTTACAATTATACCACTACCCATAGTGTCGTAGGTTTTCATTTGGATATCTAGCGAACTTTTGAGTACGTTCTGTTGAATATCTATCTTAGTCCTATTCTCTAATTGTTTAAAGAAGAATGTATTGCAGATAGAAAGAATAGAATTAAATACTGTCAACCCTAAGTAAATTCCTGCCTGGATAATCGCTCCATCGAAATTACCTGTATCCATAATGTTTGCTATACAGTTCGCTACAGTCATTGCTTCGAAAAAATTAACTGTTGCCTGAATAGTTAATATTATTATGTAGCCTATGAAAAAGCCAATGTGTCTCTTGTAATACTTAAAAAGAGTACCCATTCCGTAACTATTTGTTTTGTTTTTTATTCCATTTTTCTTCATTTCCCTAATACCCCATAAAAATAAATTAAGTTAGTATAATAGAAAGTTATATTAAAGGCAATACTTTTTTGCAAAGTTTTTTAAAAAGTTTTTATTTGAAATAAAAGTGTATAAAATAGTGGTTTTAATAAAGTTGTTTAATTACTATAATTGTGAAAAAATCTCGTAAATATATTGATTTGGCGATATGTGTGTGCTAGAATATAAAAAAGGAAAGGAGTTATAAGACTATGGTTTTTGAAGAAGAAAAGATTGATATCGATGCATATGTTGCACAAATGGCAGAAGATAGTAAATTATATATTCATCCATCTAGACAAAAAGAGTGGTTGGCTGCAGTTAGAGAGACAGCAGGTGGTTTGTACGGAGCAGATACTTCTAGAAATGCTTTTGCAATTATGAAAGCTATGGAAGATGGTTGTGGTATAAATAAAGCAATAGAAATGTTAGACGGAATGAAACTTTCTAATGGTGGTAGGGGTCAAGTTAGGAGAATGATTTACCATTACTCTAATTTTGGACCAGAGTTCTTTAGGGAAACTCTACCAGCAGGGGCAGAGATACCAGAAGATATGGTGGCAGATTTTATGGCTAAAAAAGAAGCAAATAAACAGCTACTACTTGAAACTGTAAATATGAGAAATGCTGCTCTTAAAAACGATGGTAAAATTCAATAGTAAAATATGTATGAGTAAGGAAGGGTGCGCCCTTCCTTTTTTTGTTGTGGAATAGAAAAACCCAACCTAGTCGGTTGGGCTTATATTATTTAGTTAAGTCTCTAGTGTAATCTGAGATTTCTGCTGGACTTGTTAGTCCGTATAGTGAGAAACCTGCTGAATATGATTTTGGATTCTTTTGGTCTCTAAAGTAGTCTTCGATATCTGCAGGAAGTATGCCTATTGTTTGTGCTGCTGCAGATAGTTTCTCAAATGCTAGGCACATACTAGATTTGATATGCTCACTCTCAGCTGGTGAGTACATAGGCTCCTTGGTATCAAATGTATAGAGCGGGAAGTCCTTTAGCATTGCAAATGCAGTATGAAGGAAGGTTCTATGTGTTTGGTTGCACTCTAGGTCAGCGACGTCAAATAGTCTTTCATTGGTCTTAAAGTTAAGGTCGATAAATGAGAAACCTTCGTTTTCGTCATAGAAGAAATTAGTTAGTTTAGATGGGTCTACCATAACTTTTCTGTCTGTGATAGCCCTTAGGTCTTGCATAAATTTATCGAAGTGCGCTTGTGGTGCGTTTCTTAGCATTGTGCAGTAGTCTAGTACGTACCTTCTATTCTCTGGAGTGTTTCTCCTAGGGTCATAAGACATAGGTACTCTCTTGTGGTCTAGTAATTCTCTGCCTTTTGCTCTCTCTTGTACGATATAACCACTATCGTATCTAACGCCACTATCATATGGCCTTCCAAATTCTGTTACTGCATAGCCTAAGATTCTAGCAACATTAACACCGTCTGCACTTAGTGCGTCTAGGTCATCGATAACGGTTGCAAAATTAGAATTACCTGCTTCGATATTGCTGGTTTTAAGTACTGCATAGTCTCCTGATAAGAAACAAGTGCTATTACTACCACGTGCAGTAAATGTTGGATTGCTAGTTGCTTCATCTAGTAGTTCGTCCATTTTTTCGCTAGAAATGTATGGAGTGATGATTGTTGGAAAATGTGTCATAATAATTTCTCCTTTTTATTTAGTGTGATTTGTTTCACTCTGTGATGCGTCGTATATAGTGGTTGTGAGTGACTTTAGAGTTTTGTCTGCGATATAATCTTCTATCTCAAGTTCTCTATTTATTTTACTTATTTGTCTTAAGTGTGAGAAGTCAATGTTTTCTTCTGGAATTGCATATTCGTGTGTGGTCTGCAAGTTTCTAAAAAATAAATAGTCTAAGTATTTACCTTCACCCATTGTGCCAGATAGTATGTCTTCTGGGAATTCATAAGTACATATATATTTGCCTTCGTCTGGGAAAAGATAGAAGATACTGCTGAAGTCTTTGAAAAAGTGCATATATCTGGTGCTTGGTTGATAATTGTGATTATTAAGCTTTGGGTTTTTCTCACGTTCTTTGCCAAGTCCTAAGAAACTATGCGAAGATAGGATTGTCTCTACTTCGGATTGGTTTGATAGTCTATATACCTGCATTTTTGCTCCTTGGAAGTTAATCACTTCTACTCTCGACTATTATTATAACATATTATTATACAAATTTAAATACCTTTTAGAAAAAAATACCAATGACATATATCATCGGTATTTTTGTTTTATTTAAGCATTCCGTTGATGACAAATCCATTTTTCTTGGTATTCTCATATGCTTTTAGGAATTTCTCTAGAGAATCCTTTGCAGTAGGGTTATTATTTATGTCTACAGCGATATCTGGATGAACAGCCATTGCTTCTCTAACTTCTGCGATATTCTTAGTCTTCATATATTCTTCGCCCTTAACTTTGATATAGAATACACCATCAAGGGTTACGATATCAAAATTAGACTTCATAGGCTGTGGGTTTTCGCTATTGTCTTTGTTTGTGAAACTATAAGACGCTCTAATTGACAGAGGCTCTTTTGCTACATTATATGCTTTGATATATTTCTTGTAGTAGTCTTTAATATAAGAACCGATTTCTCCATCTACAGGGAATTCTGTTGCTTCTGGGAAGTTCTCCATAAGCACAGGCACTTCTTCTAGAATTGTGATAGTATACTCACCCCTTTTTGAGATAGAGTATTGAATAGTTGCGTCGTAGTCACTAGTTACTTCTTTTTGATTAGGAGTGATATCTAGCATAGTCATTAGACCTGTTTTAGAATCAAAGCCTAGTTCTTCAATATTCTTGATAGGAGATGTTACGATAGAGAAACTGCTATCTGTTACAACGGCTTGGAAGATATCTCCTAGTGGTTCGCTAGAACCGGTAATTACCATAGGTTTATTACCTTTCTTTTGAACTCTTAGGTCGGTTGCCCAGCCACTATATGCAGATATAGTTAAAAAAGACCTGAACCAATAAAATAATTCTTCGTTTGCTTTAAATTCTGGAGAAAGTAACTCACTTACCCTAGGTAAAATTACTTTATCGTCCCCATCAATGGCAGGGATTTCGCCCTTCTTTAGTGGTGGTCTTTTAAATTTTAAATCGATTGTTTCCATTTTTTACTCCTAGTAAATTGCTTAACTATTTAAGTGTAAAGTAAATCGTTATATAAGTCAAATAATTTGTGTTATATAATCGCTAAAGAACAAAAGAAAAAGGCAAAATGACTCGCCTTTTTCTTTCTATACTCCATAGCAGATTATTCCTAGTACTCCAGAAATTATTATGAGTACAATAGGGGAGATTTGTTTTTTCTTTAGTTTTTGATAAATTAGTGCAGTGGTGACAATGACTGCTAAAATTAAAAGGGCAAAATAATCTACTTTAAATGTACTACCTATGGCATCAAAGTTACACACTACAGATAAACATAGTAAAAATGACGTTGTGAGAATTAATCCTGCAATGGCAGGTTTAATACTGCCGATGATTGCCTGTGTTGGTTTTTTCTCAAGTAGGTTTTTTGCAAACATTGATATTAATAATATGATTGTATACGCCGGAAGTGCGATTGCGAGAGTTGCAAGGAATGCTCCTAGTATACCACCTTGGGAAGAGCCTACAAATGTTGCCATATTGATAGCAATAGGTCCAGGGGTGCTCTCACAGACTGCAATGTAATTAAGGATTTCTTCACTAGATAGCCAAGCATGTCTTGTCACAGTTTCTTCTACTAGTGGAATTGCTGCGTATCCACCACCAAAAGATATACAGCCAATCTTTAAAAATTCCCAGAAAAGTTGTAGGTATATCATTTCTCTTCCCCCTTACTTTTCTTTTTTGCATTGGTAATAAGGTAAGTCATCAGTCCTACAAAGGCAAAGACTAGTACATATACAATAGAAGACACAGATACGGCAAATATTGATAGCGTTATAGAGCATATAATTGTGATACCAAGGATAATGAAATTAAGAACGCTCTTCTCTCCCTTAATGAGCATTTTTAGACCGGCAGAGAATATAAGGAATATAACTGCTACCTGTATTCCTTTAAATGCAGATGCTATAACCTTGATATCAAGTAGACTATCAAAGAATAGCGATAGTATAAAGATGATTATAAAAGAAGGTAGGACTACGCCAAGGGTGGCAAATATTGAGCCTAATACTTTTGCCTTCTTATAGCCTATGTAAGTAGCGAAGTTTACAGCGATTGGTCCAGGGGTGCTCTCACTTAGCACTAGTATGGTCGTAAAGTCCTTTTGATTGGTCCACTTCTTCTTTGTAATAAATTCGTTCTCAAAGAGTGGTATCATAGCATAACCACCACCGAAGGTAAAAAGACCTATCTTAAATAGAGTGATAAATAGCGTAAATAACATTTTTATTTTGCTAGTATTTTCTGCTTCTTGAGTAGGCTCTTCTTTAGAAATATTTTCTTTTGCTTCTTTCGTCGTAAGGTCACTCTCAGCCTTAATGTCCTTTTCTTTATTGTCCATAATATTGCCTTTTTATTATAGGTGTATTGTATCACGACTCAGTAATTTTCTACAAACGAATATATGGGTTTTGGGTTTATAAAAAAATAAAATAAAGACCTGTTAGTTTGTGTAATAATTTTGCCTATTCACAAAAGAAACACCTTTTACATATAATGCAATATGAGAAAAAACGATTTAGAAAAATTATGTACTAATACACCATTAATTGAAATTAAATATAAATATAATGACAAAAAGTATAGTGTCTATGTCAAATGCGAGTGGTTTTCGCTCACGGGTAGTATAAAAGACAAGGTTGCCTATGGGCTCATCAGGTCTGCATATAGACAGGGGAAATTAAATAAGGGAGATAGACTAGTTGAAGTCTCTAGTGGTAATATGGGAATATCTCTAGTGGCTGTCGGTAGATACTTAAGGCACAGTGTTACTATACTTATTCCTAAGTTTGTAAGTGAAGAGAGAAAGAAACTGCTCAAACTATATGGTGCAGAAGTTATAGAGACCGAAGACTTTAGTGAAGCATTTAAACTACTAGAAGTATATAAGTCACTTGGCTACTATAGTGTAGGACAATTTGAGAATAGTAGTAACGCTAGGGTCCACGCTAATATCACTGCTAGAGAGATACTATCTAAAGTTGGATATAGAAGGGTAGATTATTTTGTGTGTGGTATAGGGACTAGTGGGACGCTTATGGGGGTGGGGAGAGTTCTTAAGGAAAAACTAGGTGTGAGTATTATTGCCCTTGAGCCAGATAATGCTAGAATTATTACTTCTCCACCACCATATGGTAAACACACCCTGCAGGGACTTAGTGATGAGATGCTTCCTAAGATATATGATGAGAGTGTGGTAGATAGTGTTATTCAAATAACCGATGATGATGCTATTGCTATGAGTAGAAAATTATGTAGAGACTTGTCCCTTGGTGTTGGAATTTCTAGTGGTGCAAATTTCCTGGGTGCAGTGCTATCTGGTGGCAATGCCATAACTGTCTTTCCTGATGATAATAAGAAGTACCTGTCAACTGCCCTTATGGAAGAAAAAAACACACCACTAGTAGATAGTATTGAGTTACTATCGTTTAGAGTGGTGTAAGATACTATACTCTATTAAATTTATCTAAGATTGCTATACGATGTTTTTCGGTCTCTGCCTGAATGTTCTTAAGGGTTGTATTAGTTTTGATTAGAGACTCTAGGCTATCGTGAAATTCTATTGACTCTCTAAAGTATGGATTATAGCAGAAGTCCATACAACACTGATGACAGTAGAAATTTCTTTGCCTTGCTAGTTTATTGAGTAGTGCATATGTCTCTCTAGAAAAGTATGGGTTACCATCGCTATTGTCTAGTTCTTCGAGAGCCATAATAACTTGACCGAGTCCCTTAAAGGTACTTCTGACGTGCTCGATATTTTTAAAGTAGTCACCACTGAGCATGCCAGCATAAATGAGCTTTAGGTCGTTCTCCATAAATTGATATAGCATTATGGTCTCACCTAGGGTGTGTTTGTATTTATCAAAGTCATCTAGTATTTCCATTTTTTATCTCCTAGATATATTTTTTATTATCGTATCATATGCAGGATTTTTAGACAACAGAATAAACTTTAAAAAATAAAAACCCACATATTTTGTGGGTTTATTTTGCAGTAGCCGAAGGTTTCCTTTTTCGTTTTCTCTTTTTCTTAACTTCTACTTGGTCTAGGTAGTCTATCACAATCTGATTAGTTTTCTCTTCGTGTTTATCTATCATAAATCCGACAGACATAGTACCTATTCCACTGAGTATGATTCCGGGAGTCAGTGTTCCAACCAATCCTGTTAGTATACAAATAGACGTTGTTATCCAGAAACTATTGGTGTAATAGAATAATGCAGAATTGCTAACGCCTAGTATTCTGGTCTTCTGTATCATATTATCACTTAGGTATATAATGAGTAGTGGTTCTAGTAGTGCAGGTATAGTAATTGCTACTATCATTAAAATATTATTATTAATAAACGGTACGCTCAATATAGCCATACCACAAATAAACGCTGCTAATTTAGAGAATTTAGATATGTCCTTCTTCTCGTGAATTTTACCTACAATGAGACTAGACACTCCATACGCTAGGTCAATTATTCCATATACCATAGCAGATATAGTGAACACATCAAATTCTATGTATAGCACTAAAGATAACATTGCATAACAGGCATCTATACAAAATGTTAGTCCTAGAATTAGGCTGTATCTAGAAATTATTGATTTACGGGCCTTTTCTTTTGCCTTTATATTTTTATCTTGTTCAACAGCGTTGCTGGTTTGTTCTTGGTTAAATGTTAAGTTCTTTTTGTTTTTAAAATAGAATATTAGCAAAGGGACAATACTAATAGCGTATAGACTAGCACTAATAAGAGTTAGAGATATTGCGCTTAGTTTATCTAAAATTAGTCCACCGGCAACTACTGCAAGTGTGGAGAATAGATAACTTAGGAAGTCTACAATGCCTAGGTTTGATGAGTAGTTTTCTTCACTAGAATAATTAAGTATTATTTCTTCTGGTGGTATGCTTAGTGATACATTTAGAGCGTAGAATATGCATAGTGGAATAGAGAATACAAATACATTGACTTCTAGTAGCATTATGCACACCGAGTATAATACAAATGGGATAATTCTCCAGAGTAATAGTATCTGTGGTTTAGAAAATATTACCTTTTTGAAAATACTTGAGAATAATATATTTAGTAGATATTGCCCTAGGAAAAAGGCAATAGCTATTAAAAACTGACCCGTTTGTTTATAAATAAGCAGTGGTAAAAACACACCAATTAGATTGGTTGCAAAATTAGATATTGATTTGTAAAAAGAAAAGTATTTAAATTCCATTTTATTACCACTGGTATTAATATCATTTTAACATACAAATGGCGTAATTTAGAAATGATAACTAATATTTATTTTTTCTTTTGCGTATTTTTTCTAAATTTAATTTCACTATCCACGATTTCTGAGATATCTGTATCTAGGTATATCTGGTATTTAGAGTGTAGTTTGTCTGCAGAGAGTAAGGAAATAGATGCTTCGCCTGGGTTTTTAGGTCTAAATGAGTAATTAGCCTTTACTCTAGTACTACGCTCTACAGCCTTTAATATATCTAGCACAGAGAAACCCTTGGCTCTAGATACATTGATTGTTTCGGTTGGTTTATCATTGTAATTTTCTAGCAGGGATATTACTGCTTTTGCTAGGTCGCATATGTAGATATAGTCTCTCACTGCTGTGCCATCGTGAGTGTCGTGGTTGTTGCCTTTAAATTCCATAGACTCTTTGTTTAGGGTCCTAGTGACAATATATGGTAGCAGATTAAGAACTCCCTTTTTGCTATCGTCGCCAAGAAGATATGTAGGCTCTGCTCCTATTGGATTTGAGAATCTATATATTATAGAAGTTATACCTGTTTTACTATTCCAAGCCTTTATCATCTCTTCACCGAGTGCTTTGGTCTCGGCATATGGGCTAAGGGGACAAAGTTTATTTTCTTCGCTAGTAGGGTAGGATTCAGGATTTCCGTATACCACTGCAGAAGACGCAAAGGCAAATTTCTCTATTTTGTATTTCTCTGCGTACGCTAAAATTTTCTCTAAAGAACCCATATTATTTGTGTAGTACATATCTTTATTTGAGATACTCTCGCCGACATACTTGTACGCTGCTAGATGAATAATGTAGTCTATAGTGTACTTCTCAAAAATGTATTTTAAGTCGCTAGAATTATTCACGTCGCCCTTGTGTACAAATAAAGAATCCGGGTAGGCTCTTTTTAATTTATTAATATGTCTAGTGTATGCATTTCTAAAGTTGTCTAATATTACGACCTTGTATCCTTTATTTAGAGCGACTAGGGAAATATTAGTACCTAAGTATCCAGCACCACCGGTTATAAAAATTGTTTTCATATTATGTCTCGCTTAATAGTTTAATTATATACCACTACTTAATTTTCTCAAAACACATAAGAGTAAAAAAATATGGGGCTTATCTAAAAGCCCCATATTTTAACTACCCATTACTCTACCTTTTGAGTCAAATTTTTCTTGAACGTAGCGCTTAAATCTTCTATCAGAAATGGTACGTACTTTTTCGTATTTTTTGCTTTGCTCTGCAAAGGGTGGGATTCTTTTTGCATAGCCAATAGCATTATCTACATTGCAGAAGAATCTCTGTGCTCTAAGTATTGTGCTCTCTGAGAAATCAAAGAAAGCATCGCTATTGTATGAAGACACATATGGACTAACAGGTACCCAGATATTATTTACTAGTTGACCTGAGTTTTTCATATATGCTCTAGAAACGGCATTGTCAATATTAGTTCTAGTACAGATATTTTTAGCAATGCTTGTAAATCCTGCAAATAAATCCCAGTCCACTCTGTAGTCTCTATGAGATATTGTTTGTAAGAAATCATCTTGTTCTTCGTTGGCAGAGAAGATTCCCTTTGGCACTACTTTTTTACCCGACCTTTGTCTAAAGGCGTCGTTTAGATAAGTATTTGCTTCGGCGTCAATTCTAGCAACGATGTCGTATTTGCCCGTCTCTTCGTCTTTAAATAGTATTATGTTTCTAGAGTTTGCGTCTAATTCACCAATTGCATTAGGAATAAAGATACTGCTTAGTCCTAATTGTACTATTGCTCTAGGTGTCATTACGTCAGATAGTTTACCACTCTCTATCATCTTTTGGAAAGAGTAGAAACTATTAATCTCGTGTGGTAGACCTAGAGAGTGCAGTAGAAAGTCTAGTCTAATATTCTCTACGTGTTCCCCTGTTTCACTGTCTTTTAGGTGATTAAGGTCAATAGTACTGACCCCTATTTTATTTGATGCTACACCTTCGTAAATTGTGCCATATGGGTGCACAGGAGTAGGGTAAATCTCAAGGGCTGAGTTCACAATTATTTTACCTAGAGCACCTAACATAGAATCGTGGAAATACCTAAGATATAGTGGAGAGAATTCTTCACTTTCTTCGCTGTCTCTAATACCTAGTCTTTTTGGAGTGCATTTCTCGTGTGCGTACAAGGCAGAAGAGTCTCTAAGTTCTGTATTCCACTCTCTAGCGTTTCTAGAGTTAAGTGTGTGTAGACCTATTCTATTTACACTAAAATGCTCAATAGGAGAAGATGGCAGTATGTCTGTCATTATTTGTCCCATATAAGATTTAATATCTGTAGTGTTTGCCATAATTTACCCCACATCTCTTATTATACATATTATACCATACTAAAAAGCAGATTTCAATAGTGACATTTCTTTATCAATATGGTGTCGTTCTTTGTAAGATTGAGCAGTTATAAAGTAATTGTTTGTGTATAAATTTCTTTTAAAAAATTTCTAGTTATGCTATACTAAAAAATATAAAATAAAAGTAAGGGAATAACGCTTATGAAGAGAAGTAGAATTTTATTATATATAGCATTATGTTTTATTTTACCATGTTTATTTATTTTCAATGGCTGTAGTTGTAAAGATGAAGTGGACTACACTCAAGAATTTAAATACAGTATGAATAGGGGTGGTATGGTAACAATCGCTGAGCCAACCGACTTTATTGTACAGAATAAGAATGGTGGTGGAAGTGGTACAGCATATAGGTTTATATTGGTTGGTACTACATATAGAGATATTTATTTAAGGCACGATAGTGGCTTTGAAATAAAAGATGACTGTTACCAGGTTACACTAGATTTAAATGACTTAACAGACAATTATATTGTGGGCGAAACTTATAGATTGTCGTTTACTAGACAGACAACAGGCTATTCTGCAGCAAATGCTACTGTTAATAGCGATGTTGTTGCTAGTGGCAGCTTCTTATTTACAGTAAATGAGAGTGGAGAATTTGTATATCTAGAAGAGTACTATAATAATAAGATTGCTAGTATTGCTCCTGTTATTCCACTAGAGAAAGTATTTGTTAAGAATGCAGGCTCATTTGGTAGTAATTACTTTATCGCTACAACTAAAGATGGCGAGAGAATAGAGCTTCCTTTTGTGCATGATTTTAATAAAACATTTAAGACAGACACAGTTGGTAATTTCACTGCAACATTTAATTTTGCAGGTGTAGAATTTAAGCATAATTATAGTGTTATAGACTATTCTGCAAACCTAGATAAAACTAATGAAAAGGCAGTTATTACTAATATTTCTAGTACAAATGTGGAAGAGTTAACAATTCCAGCAAACCTTCCAACAGATGAGACATACTTTGATGGTTACACTGTAACCGGTATGGAACAGTCATTACTAAATAGGTTTAGCCACGTTAAAAAACTAAGCGTACCGTTTAATTTATCTGCAGGGGCTCTTGCTAATTTCCAAAGCCTAGAAGAATTAACTATCACTGCTAGTGGTGCTAAACTATTAGAATTATTCAGTGGTAATATACCAGCTAGTCTAAAAACTGTTAGAATACATAATTCATCTACTATTCCAGCGTACTTCTTCCATAATGCTAGTATGGTAGAAAGATTGGTAACTACTTCGGCTGTAGCAAATGCTGAAAATAATGCTTTGAGTGGGCTTACAAATGTAACTGATGCTGTGGTTTCTGGTGGTTTCTTACTTAGAGACCTAGTGTCTCTTAAGAATGTTTACATAGCATTTGATGGCGAGACTTTATGTAATAATTTCTTACAACTTCATCAAAATGTAGAAAGTATCTTTATGCCTTGCACTGTAAAAAATATTAATTTCAGTGCGCTATATGATTGTCCAAAACTTACAAATGTAGATTTCTCCTACAATGTAAAGCATATAGGCAATAATGCTCTTGGCTATATCAATCTAGATAAAATTTATTTACCTAATACAGAGAATGTAGGAGTTTCTGCTTTCTATGGCTGTAAGGCTAGTGAGATAGAGTTTGGTGGTAGGGTGACAGAGATTGGAAATGCAGCATTTAGAAGTTGTACAAATCTAAAAACCCTTAAAATACCTAGTCCAAATGTTGAGTTTGAAAGAAACGGAATGCTTGAAGGCTTGACTGTAGAAACACTATGGATAGGTGGTGGTCAGCCAATCCGAACTCTTTATGGTGAGCCAGAAGATGAACAATCACATGCAGATATTAATTATGCTCTAAAAAATCTAAAAGTATTTGGCAATATCTGTGAAAGATTTGCAGATGAAATGTATTATAACTCAACATTTAATATTACATTAGATGATTCTGTTAAGGTTATAGGTCCTTATGCCTTTGAAGATAACCAAATGATTACAAGTATTGATTTAAATAAAGTAGAAGAAGTAAAAGACTCAGCCTTCCATATCTGTTATAAACTAGCAAGTATTACTGCAAGTGATTCATTTAGAATATCTCACTCAGACGCATTCTTCGGCTCTAAGTATTATAGCGATAACGAACGACTAGTAAGAATTGGAAATTGTCTAGTTAGACAAGAGTGCGATAGGGAAGGAAACCTAGTTGTTCCTAATGGAATAAAATACATAGGCTATGGTGCACTAAGAAACAATACAGAAAATGGTATCGGAGAAGGACAAGTTGTAAAAGTTCAAACTGTAGATATTGCAGCATCTGTAATACTTATAGACGAGAGTTCATTCTCTAGTTGTACTAATGTATCAACAGTAATTATCCGTGGAAAACCAGAAATATTTGAAGATTCTCTAATAGATGACCTTGTATACATATTTGCTTTTTGTGATAATATCACTGCAATCAAAGTAGATTTAATGAATTTATCTTGGTTTAGAGAAGCAAAATTCTGGAGCAAATACGCTAATTCATATTCACCTATTTAATAAAAAAACAGACCTGATTTTAGGTCTGTTTTTTGTTTATTTTGTTAATTCAATATCTGGATTGTAGTATGCTAGTTCGTTAAATTTAAGCATAAAGATTTGCTCAATTCTTGGGACTCTGCTACCAGAATTACAGAAACAAATATTGCTGTTTCTTTTAAATTTCCCCCAAGGCGATTCCCCAGGTGTTTGTATAAAGTCTAGAGATATTTTGTCCCTGTCTTTTCTTATTTTTAATATGTTTGCATCTTCTTCTGGGTAGTCTTCGCTAATAAAAGAAAATACTCCATCTCTAATAGAAGGGGAGTGTGGGTTGTCCACTCTCTCGATACTTGTTAAAATCTCACTGAATGTATCGAATAAGAACTCATCGCTTTTATCAAATTCAAAGGTTATAGGGCTTGTGTCTTCTCTAGGTCTGCCTTCTATCCTATCTGGAACCCAATAAAGGTCTTGATTGCCACCAACGGTCATTGTAAAGCCTAGTCCGTTTTTATCGACAATGTGTAGGTCCATAAGGTCATCGCCAAATGGTGTTTTTTCTCTTTTCTTCTTTGTTATCATTGTTTTACCCTTTTTATTTATTTCAAGGGTATTATATCACATTGATTTATAAAATTCTAGACCTAATATTATTTATTGTCCTTAAGCTAGACTATTGATTTTTAATATA
This sequence comes from Clostridia bacterium, assembly GCA_045635805.1. GTDB lineage: Bacteria > Bacillota > Clostridia > Christensenellales > UBA1242 > UBA11490. The sequence continues at coordinate 69,091 of JAZTWI010000013.1, read as the reverse complement.
GGGGTTCTCTTTTCTGCATTTGTCACTTTATGTGTTTTACTTAACCTATTGTATTTGTTATACTATTTCTAGCAACTCTACGAATAGTAGAGTTTATGAAATAAGGGTCCACTATAAGTAGGTTTACAATTTAGACAAAAATCAATACCATATTAAAAAAGATATGTGGGGGTAATTTATGGAAAGTACAATCGGTGAAAGAATAGCAAACTTAAGAAAGAAAAATGGTTTAACGCAATTACAGTTAGCAGAGAAACTTAATATATCGGACAAGGCTGTTTCTAAATGGGAGTCTAATAAAGGAGACCCTAGTGTAGAAATGTTGGCATTATTATCTAATGTACTAGAGTGTTCCATTGATTATATTGTTACAGGTAAGGGGAAAAATAGTAGCACTTTTGATGAAGTAAACTTTGTAAACAAATGCTTTCAGCAATTAGAGCAAAGTATTAGTCCAGATGTATATAAAAAATTTAATCAAACATATAAGTATGTAGGGATTGATGATAAGTGTTTTTGCTTTGAGACTCGAGATAAAGATTTATATCAAAAGTCATTTGATACAGATGAGAATGATGGGGCTTTTGATAAACTAATAGAAATAGCAATTAAGACAAATAAAGAATATAATGGATATAAACTAAAATTAATTGAGCAGGAATCGAAAGACATTAAGAAAAGTTTGTCTTATGCTGATGAAGTTTTTAGTAAATCTATAGATATTTTAAAATGCTATATTACAGCTATGACGTATGAATTATGGGTTAGTACAATAAAGCCAATAAAAATAGAAGATACCACTTTTATAGTTAGTGTACCTTCAAAAATCATAAAGGATTATATAAAGAAAAATCTCTATGTGGACATTTTAGAAGCATTACAAAGGATAGATGGCAGACTAGAGCGTATACATATTTTAGTTGAAGATTTATCAACAGATAAAGTTCTTAGAGATGCTGTAAAACTAGCAATTACTACAAATAGTATAAGCGCTAGTAAAATACAGGCAATTTTGATGGTGGGGTATCCGACTGCTGCAGACCTAATATTTACAATGGAGCAATTGGGATTTATTTCAAAGCGTAACGAACATAATGTAAGGGAAATATATATTACAAAAGAAAGATTTGCAGAAGAGTTTAAAGAACTTTGGTTTGAAGATTAGCATTCCCATATTACTTTAGCACAAAAAGTACCGACAGTTAGGTTCTTGATTTGGTTGGGATAAAAATTCCTTGCTATTTGAAACAAGTCATATATCATTTGCTTGTTTGGATTAAATGATTATGATACTCTATAAAAGAGGTGTAATATGATAAAAATAAGAAATATATTGTGTATGATGTTAATGCTGTTTTCTAGCCTGTTTTTATTTGCCTGTAAAGATAATACACCACCGAGTGAAGTAAATGTGTCTTTTGCAACTCTAAAAACAATCGTTGCTGAAAGTGAAGAAATAGGTGGTTGGAAAGGATTAAACATTACTACTCTTAATGCAAATAAAGAAGTTGTTGGTAGTTTTAAATCTACTAAACAAGTTGCAAGAACAAGTGATGTGGTTGTAGATTTTATTCACGACAAGGGCAATCACAAAATTTATTGTGAAGACGGTGTTAGATATTATTATGAAGATGCTAGAAAATATCTGGATGAAAGCGAATTTGATTATACGGCTTATGAACAAGAATTATTGTCTGGTTGTTTGGACGAAGTAGAAGAATTTTTTGAAAATGATAAAAATTCAGAGAACTTACTTAATTCTAGTAAGTTAGACAAAGAAGATAATATTGAATATACTTTTGAAATTTTATTAGATAAAACAACCAATAAAAAATTAGTTGCAACATACATATGTGATAAACATAATAAGCTCATTATGATTAAAGTTTCAATTAGTTCAGATACCGAAGAAAAAGTTGAGACTGAAATAGAAGAGAATGATGAAATAATTGTAACGCCTGAATGGTTTGATAGCAATGACTATAAAACATCTATGACTTATCAAGAAATGAGAGAAGTTGTCTTTGCAGAAGATATTTTTAATGGTTGGTATAGTGCTCATGTAAAAGATGAAATTATTCAACCACTTGGTTTCTCCGGAGATGATTATGAGTATAACGAATTTTATCTTTCTAAAGAGAACTTAGGGGGTGGTTATCAAAATAAATTGATTCAGTTGCTTGATGATAATAAAAGCTTTTATATTGATGGTACAGAATACATTTATAAAAATAATCAGCCATATGCGATAGAAAATTACGATGAAATTTCCAGTGCAAAATTAGATTTTGATAACAAACTAGAATCTTTATTTTATAGTTATTTCAGATTTATGTTTGATGATGGCGAAACTATGGAGAGATATTATACTCATTCTAAAAAATATGAAAAGGATAGAACGGTAATATCTTTTAGATTATTTGATGATGCAGATTCAAATCCAAATATTGAGCAAGACGAAATATCTTTTGGTTCGTTATATTTTGATTTAGAAGGAAATCTTTATATGGTGGATTTGATGATGATTGCTCAAATTACTAATTACGAAGAAAAACATACTACGTTTATAAAATTAGATGAACCTATAGAGAGCCCAACTTGGTTTAATGAAAGCGATTTTGAGAGTCTATAAAAATATTAAGCACTAGTCAAATCTAGTGCTTAAATTTTTTTAATTCCACCACTTGGATACAAAAACCCTAAACCGAGTGGTTCGATTTGGGTTTAAAGTGGCTTGGTGGATTTGTCTATATGAGCGATAGCGAATATATTTCGTTTGGTGGAGAACTTGTGCTCCAAGAACCAAACGAATACGGTTCAAATGTAACTGCTAACTAGCAGTTAGTGTGCGGTGGCACACACCTACTACCTTAGCACAAAAAATGCACTGAAAACTCAGTGCATAATTTTGGCTGGCAACGATGCACCCTAGTTGAACACAGCAAAAATGGCTTTAATAAATAATTATTCAATTACATTATTATCGATTTTGTTCTTAATTTCTTTGAACTTTTCATTTAATTTTGCATTTTCTAATTTTATAAATGCAATTAAACTTTAACTGTATGTTACTTAAAGCATAGGTGTTTTACTTTCATTAAAAGACTAACCGCCCTATCTTACATGATATGGCGGTTATAGTTTTACTCATTCTCTTTATTTTTAATATTTTCAGATTCTTCTGTTTTGTCGATTTTTATTATATTAACTTCATGTCCAAGATTTTTCATTATTTTTACAAAATCATTGACAATATCAATATCATTTTCACTTTTAATCAACCAATCTTTTTGATGAATTAACAACTCTGTTAATTCAATTTTTAATTTGTTTTGCTCTGCTTCTTTTAATGTAGCTGTAAAAGAATCGAAAGAAGCCATTTGCAACTGAACTTTTCTTAATTTTGTTTCTAATTTTCTATCCCTAAAAGCCTGTGAAGAACAGTATTTTGCAATTCCTGCAATACCAACGGTAGCAATAACCCTAGCAATTAATGATAAATATTCCACACTAGAATACGATTTTATAACAAACCAGAAAATAGAAACTACTATCAAAGCCACCATTGACAAAATCGCACCAAAGTGCCACCAATTTGCAGCTCTACCATACTTGTCAGCATAATCTTTATACATTGTGCTATAAGTAGCTTGTCCAACATAACCCAATTGTTCTTCTGCTAACTTAACCAATTTATTTATTTTTGTTTCTTTTTCTTCTTTAAAAGAATTAATATTCTCTCTTAAAGAAGTTAATTCTTCGTTTTGACGATTTTGTAAGTCTGTTAACCCTAATGTATTTTTTTCATTTAATTTAAGAATTTCATCGTCAATTTTTTTACTTAAAATATTTAATTGTTCAGTTGAATCTGAAGAAATTTTGTTTTTATCATTTAATAATGAGTTTTTAAATTCATCAATATTTTTTCTTAATGTCAACAACTCATTATCATATTTTTTCTTTAAATCGTTGATATTTCCATTATGTAAAGCATAATCTTTATCAATTTTATTTTTCATTTCATTAACTGATAAATTAAATTTGTTTTCTTTTTCTTTAGAATTTTCTGTTGCATCTTTCAACTGATTAATAAGTAAGGTAATTTTTGTTTCTAACAACTCTATATTTTTATTTACGGCATTGCTATACCCTTGTAAATTTTGTTTACCGTTACAATTGTTTAAATATGCAATTTCTTTTATTATTTCATATAAATATGAATCGTTACTATTCCAATAATTTGATTTAATATTGTTATTTATATTGTCTAAATATTTTTTTACATTTTCAAGATTTAAAGATATAAGTAATTTTTTATCAGCATTTTCTATTGTTGATTTTAAATTATTTATAATTAGAGAAATTCTTGTTTTGTTTTCATCAATTAAACTTGCATCAACTTTTTCAATCTTTTCATTTATGTTGTTAATTAATGACTTTATTTCATTTATCTTTTGAATCATTATTTATCCTCCGCTAGTTTTTGATACATTTTCATAAGTTCAGCAACACATTCACTTTCAGTCATTGTTTTATAGTTAAATCCATATGCTTCCATAACTGCTTTATCATTTAACTGATGTGCTTTGCGAAGTTCTGGTGGCATTGTTACTTCGTCATACAAATCAGCCAATGAACAATCTCCAAATTGACTTCTTGCATCCAATACCGCCTGCGCTGTTTTTTCAATTTTCTCTTGTTGTTCCTTTGTTGGTGTTGGCCATGGGAAGTTATTATAAACAATATCTTTTGCATAACGATAATCACTTTTTAATCTTCCACATAAAACTCTCATCCAAGCATTATGAACATTTGATGTTAAAATACCAAAATGATATAATTTCGCATCTGGAATCAAAAACAATAAATCACTCGCTATAACATTTTTATCAAGAAATCCTATTGGTATATATTTTCTTTTTTCAGAAGAAGTTTTAGGGACTGCAATATAATCACTATCAGGTTGAGCAATTTGACAGAAAAGCGTAGGAGTTTGAGCAAACTTTCTTGTACCTTCAGCAACACTTGCCAATCTAAATTCCTTAATTCCTTCTACTCTTTTCATAACCATTGGACACTGTTTTAATTCGTGAGGATTTGCACCTAACAACCATAAACACCAACGAGATTTATTATTAATAAATTCATATGCTCCAATATAAGGATGAATCCACTTTGCAGACAAAGGCTCTTTCTTAATAAATTCTTCTTTTTCTTCATCAGTTAGTACAAATCCACCACCATCTCTTGGCATACTTCCAAATCTTATTGTTGGCACATTACAAATTGGTTTTGAGACACTTTCCACAAAAATATCATCCGTATCAGTCAAATATGAATTTATATTTGTAACAATACGAACTCTATCGTTATCATATATTACTTTTTGTTTCCTGTTTACAAAAGCAAATCCAATAATCACACAATGAACTCTTGCTTTTTGTTGCGCTTCGCTATCCCAAACAAAAGTACGATATGCAAATTGAATTTTAATCCCCTTTTCAAACAATGGTTTCCACATTGTAACCGCCTGCTGCCCTTGACATATCGAATTTGTTGATACAAAAGCAACTTCAATTTTTGTGTCTTTTATATACTCTGTTGCTTTATAATACCACCCAGAAACAAAGTCCAATTCACCAACACCCTTTATGTCACCAACAACATTTATTATGTCTTGTTTTTGGTCTTTCGACATCATCATTCCACCAACAAAAGGTGGATTTCCCATAATATAATTTAATTCATTCTTTGGAACAACATCATTCCAATCAATTCTTAAAGCATTACCTTCAACAATATTTGTATAGGCTTTTAGAGGAAGAAACTCCAATTGTCTATTAACAATAGACTCTGTTTCTTTCATCATTTGAGATTCTGAAATCCAAAGTGCAGTTTTTGCAACTGTTACAGCAAAGTCGTTAATTTCAATACCATAGAATTGTCCAATAGACACCTTAATAGTATCTTCAAATCCCATAATTATCTGATTGTCTACAATCTTCTTGGTGCTATTAATTTCCAATGCCAAAGCTTCATTTTCTAGTTTTCTTAATGAAATGTATGTTTCTGTTAGAAAATTTCCCGAACCACATGCAGGGTCTAAAAATGTTAGTTTTGACAACTTATCTCTGTATGCTTCTAATTGTTGTTTTCTTGATTTTTCAACCTTAACTTCCTTAATCTTTTCTAATTCTTCTTTTAAATCATCAAGGAATAAAGGGTCAATAACTTTATGTATATTTTCAATAGGCGTAAAATGCATTCCCCCACTTCTACGAGTTTCAGGATTCAATGTGCTTTCAAAAACTGCACCAAAAATTGTTGGACTAATTAAACTCCAATCAAAATCCTCACTTGCTTTATGTAAAATAATATCCATTATTTCTTGTGTTATTTGAGGAATAATAATATTTTCATTCGCAAATAAACCACCATTAACATAAGGAAATTTTAAAAGTTCCTCATCTAGATAATCATCTCTATCTTCGATTTTTGTATCTAAAACTTTAAACAACTCAATTAAAGCCCTTCTTGTATCTTTTATAGCAAAACCTTGCAGATAGTTATGAAATGCTCGTTTTTGACCAAACAATCCACTATCTTCAGCATAAAGACAAAAAACCAATCTTACACAAAGTTCGTTAAGACTTTTTAATTCTTCATCATTTTTTTTGCTATATTGTTTTAATAGAGCATCATAAAGAATACCAACAATATCACCGGCCTTAAAAGAAATTTCCATTTCTTTTTTGATGTTTTCATTTTCTTTGTTTACAATAAACTCCAAACGATAATATTCTTTTGGCAAATCTTTTAATTGGATTATTTCTGGTGAAGGATTACTTTTTTCCATATCATATATGTAAAATTCTTTAAAATTACAAGTTATAATCCATCTGGCTTTTTTAGAATATACTTGCTGATTGTTATATTTTAATGCTTGTTGATATGGGGTTAACAAACTACCATCAGATTGTTTTATTCCACTATTAAGATTAACTCCTGAACTTTTTTGCTCAATTAAAACTTTGGTAGCAGGAATAAAGCCATCAATAAAACTTGTATGGTCTAATTTTACTTGGTCTTCAAATGAAATATATTGTTCTGGATGTTCAACTCCTAATACATCTCGTAAAAGGCTAAGCCAAAACTTTTGACTTTCTCCCTTTTCATATCCTTTATTTGCCCAATATTCAGCAAAGGCTTTTGCTTGTTTTTTAGCTTCTAAATCGTTCATTTATTTTCTCCTGATTTTTCTTTTGAAACTTCTTTTCCCATTTCATACAACTTATTAATTGCTTGTGTCTTTAAAAATTCGTTTGTATTGATAAAGTGTTGTTCTGGTGTTTGTGGCATACTTTTATTAACAGCATTCCATTCTATTGTTTCAAATAGATGTTTTTTCATTATAGTATCGATATGTTGATACATTTCGTTAAATTTATTGTTGTAATACAATTCTGCTAACTTGTTTGCATCATCAATAATATCTTTAATATCTTTTATGTCCTTGTATTTTTCTAATTCTTTTAAATATTGTAGCATTAATTTCTCCTATATTTTTAATATTTAATATCGAAGTAGTCTAAATATCTTTTATATTCATCTTGGGCTGTTAAGCAGGTGTCTATTAGATAACCTTTTTCATTTTTCCATTCTTTTAGTCCACGATAATAGAAGTGTTTTAATTCATCGGTTATTATAAATGGAACAATGTTGTTTGCTAGGCACTCTTTAAACATAATAAGCCTACCAACTCTACCATTACCATCTTGAAAAGGGTGGATGCTTTCAAAATGTTTGTGGAATTCTACTATTTGCTCAAATGTTTTATCAGCAATAGAATTATAAGTAGTTAGGAGTTTTTTAATTTCATTACTTACTTCTTTTGGCTTCGTTGTCTCTTGTCCACCAACTTCATTTGGTAATGCTTTATATTCACCAACATTAAACCAATCCTTTCTACTATCACTTGTTCCTACTTTAAGCATAAAGTGTAATTCTTTAATCATTTTTTCAGTTAGAGGCTCGTTTGCATTGTCTATAATGTAATCTATACATCTAAAATGATTTGCTGTTTCAATCACATCATCAACATTAACTACTTTATCTTCTACACCAATAGTATTAGTTTCGTAGATAAATCTTGTTTGGTCTTCGGAGAGTTTACTACCTTCAATATGATTAGAATTAAAAGTTAAATTAATTTGAGTTTTATGATAAATTCCGCCTTTAAGTTTTGCTTGTTTCTCTTTTCTTAAAGTATTTAATAACTCATTGTCTGTAACTTCTATTTCTTTTTCTCTCATTGGTTTTGTACTACCAACAGGTATATTCCATGTTTTACCTGTTAAAAAAGCACCTTTAATTTTGCCTTGAGTACAATAGTTTCTAACAGACCTCTCGCTTATTTTCCAAAGCTTCGCTACTTCTTTTACTGATAAAAATTCCATTTTTACACCTTCCATATAATTATAATACTATAATTATATACCATTATCGGCAATTTTACAAGCGTTATTTTAATATTTTTGCCGATATAAGAAATAAAATATTATAGTAAAACAACTAATTTTTATGCATTTTTCTATCCATTTTTATTTTTAAAACAAAAAGAACCAATGAAAACGGCAATACTAACCGTGTTCAACTGGTTCTCACTTGGCTGGGGTAGTAGGATTTGAACCCACGAAATGACGGAGTCAGAGTCCGTTGCCTTACCGCTTGGCGATACCCCAATATATGAAACTAGGTATATTTTAACAAAGTAATATAAAAAAATCAATAATTTTAGAGAGATTAAGATAGAATTTCTAGTAGAAATTTTAGATGATATATATTGGCTTTTAAGACTTTTATATTCTGCATTAGATTGATTTTATATTTAGGTGTGATGTGATATAATAAAGTAATTGGATAATCATAAAGGGAGAATATTTATGAAGGTTTTAATTGGCAGTAAAAATCCAGGCAAGATTGAAGGGACAAAGAGAGCATTTGAAAAGTTGTTTGGTAGTGTGGATATAGAAGGTGTATCAGTAGACTCAAATGTTCCCGACCAGCCTGTAGGTAAAGATATATATAATGGCGCTAGGAATAGGGTTGATAACCTAATGAAATGGGCAAAAGATAATGGTGTGACAGCAGATTATTTTTGTGCTATTGAGTCGGGAATTACTAATGACCTAGGCAAGTGGTCAATAGTTAATATGGCTGTTATTAAAAATGCAGACGGTTATGAGAGTTGGGGTAATAGTGCAGGTTTTCCTGTACCAGAAAGACTAGTAGATGATATTATTAATAGAACACTTGGAACAGTAATTGATGAGCTCTTTGAGAAAAATGACTTAAGAAGTTCTATAGGTGGAGTGAGTTATCTAACCCATAGTAATATTAGCAGAATTGACTTAACAGAGATGGCTTTTGTAATGGCACTAACGCAGTTTACTAATGGCGATATCTGGAGAGATTAGATATGTTTAAGGCAGAACGTCCTGCCTTTTTTTAAGTTATTATTAAATTTTAGAAAATTTACTTGAAAAACGTATGGTTGGTATTATATAATTAAAGTGATTTTGGGAGATAATAAAAAGGACTAATTTTTAGTCCATTTATTATATTTACAAAGGTCGAAAAAAGTCGAATTTTTGGAGAAAATAATGTTTAAAAAATATGCCATAGCTTTTGCTATGTTAATGTGTTGTCTGCTTCCTATGACTAGTAATTTAAGTGAGGATTTTGTTGTTGCTGCAGCGGCTGCTACACTTACTACTGACACGACTTATTCTAACGAAATAATTACCATTGATGAGAGTATTTCAGGTAATTATTTAACTGTGCCTAGTGGTGTAACTCTGACACTTGATAATATTACAATTGCAGGTAGTGGTAGTGTTGATAGTCTAATATATGTAGAGAATGGTGGAAATCTCATTATTGATACTCTAAATGTGACTCTAAGCAATTGTGATTATGTAATATCTAATTACGGTGAGTGTGTAATTAATGGATTAGTTGTTTCTAGTACGACTACATATGATATTTACAATTCTTCTAGCAAATGTACATTTGAAGATGTTTCTATAGATAGTCTATATCTAAACGACGGGTATATTACTGTAAATGGGAATACTGAAATAAACAACACTATCTCAGTGGAACTATCTAGCACAAAAGAAAAAGTTCCTAGTCTAATTGTTGACGGAAATGGTGTATTTGCTAATAGATTTAATGATAAATTTAGTTATGCTGGAGATTACCAAGTATCTATTAGACCAAATCCTATTGAAGACCCTGTAACTTACGACACAATATTTGATTATGTTGGTTCTACCGATAAAATGACAGATGATGCTAAGAGTGCTGTTGCTGGTTTGGGATTAACAACAGGTGATATTGTTTTAACTTCTAAAGTTTGTTTTGATACTAACCAAAATTACATTGCTCCATTATATGCAACAATGAATAGTTATCTAAAAACTGCGACTGCTGGAACATATACATTTTCTAATGGAAATGTTTTAAATGATGGCAAGGTTGTTGCAGGCAATTATCATATGATGTCTTCTAGTGGTGTGGCAACAACTATTACTAGTAATGCGTCTTATGTACCACTAACTATTAAGACATTATTTAATAATGCTCTAAAAACCACACAAACTATCTTCCTTGGTTCAAATGGTTCTTGGCTTGTATTTGTAGATAGGGAAGATGGTGATTACACAATCGAGAAGAGTAGTAATTTAACTGTTACAGAAATATATAATTGTGCTACACATATTGCGTTACTAGTGGAACACATTGGAGAAACAATTGGTAGTACGGCTTCTGTTTCTGTACTATTTACTAAGGTTACGGAAATATCTGTAACACCTGTTGCTGTAAGTAGCAATTTTACATATACAGGTGAAGATATCTTTAGTACTCTTGAAGTAGTTTATTATTATGGAGATGCTCCACATTCTGTGGGTATTGTACCTATGGAGATTGTTGATGCTGGTACATATACCATTTCCCTTTATTCTAAGGACGAAGGTTTTGTGCTAAGTAGGCACACTATAGATATTGTGGTTGAACCAAAAGAAATAACTATTAGTTACTCGCAGACTTCTAATGAATACACAGGCAGTGATATAACTGTTAGTGCAGAGTCTATTGGCGTTGTTGGTGATGAAGAAATTAATTTAACACTTACAAATAATATTAAGAAAGAAATAGGTACATATACTGTAACTGCAACCATAGACAATGATAATTATTTAATAGCCGAAGGATACGAAGAGTATTCATTTGTTATTAGAAAAATAACAATCAATGAAACCTGGGTAAAACCAGCAGATATAGAGTGTCTGTATACAGGAAGAGATGTTTTACCAAGTATTAATAACATCTTAAGTGAAAGTGATGCCATACAGGTTGAATATGAATATACAACTATTCCTAAAAATGTTGGTGAATATACTGTATATATAAATGTATCATTAAAAGATACTGAGCACTATGAGAGTTTATCTAGTGAAAAGACTAGATTTGAGTGTAAAGTAATTATTAATAAAAAATCTGTAGTACCATATTTTACTAGTAATTCATTTGAGTATAGTGGGGAGACACCTATCCTAGACCTAAAGTTTACTGGTGCTGTAAATGGTGAGACTATACTAGGTGAATACAGTGCACTCGGTGGATACTCTGTAAACACTTACCAAGTAGAGTGTTCGCTTATAGACAATGAGATAAATAAAAACTATGTAATTTTAGAAGAAAACAAAACTCTAGATATTAGCATTACTCCAGCTACAATCAATATGAATAATGTGGCTTTTATAGATGAAACTAAGGAGTATTCTGGAGAGTTGTATGTACCACAGGTTTCAAATCTTCCAGAGACTGTACAAGTATCTTATGAATACGAAGAAAATATTTATATTAGGGGAAGCCATAGGGTAACTGCTAGGTTTACTAGAAAAGACATAGTGAACTATGCACCACTAACCATTACCGAACTTTCTATGACTTTAACTATTACTAAATGTAGAGTTGATGTGTCAAACGTTACTCTTAGTGGAGATAGTGTTGATTATGATGGTGATGAACATGGACTAACTCTTTCTAATGTGCCAAACAATGTTACTTATTCGGTAGATAAAAATGATTATATAAATGCAGGAGAATACATAGTAATATTTACATTACTTCCTGCAAGTGAAGATTATGAATTGTACGGCAGAGATAGTATGGAAATCTCTGCAACTCTAGTTATTAATAAAATAGATTATGATTTATCTGGAATTACCTTTGCAGAAAAGATTGTTACATACAATGCAGACCATCATACAATATCTATGACAGGAACACTTCCTACAGGTCTTACTACACAAAATACGGTATCTTTCAAAGATGCAGGAACTCATACAGTAAGACTAGTATTTGTAAATTCAGACAATAACTACAATACCCCAGAGAGTCTCACTGCTCTTCTTACAATTGAAAAGAAAGAATTAACTATTACACTAGAGCAAAATGAATTTACATACTCAGGCGAAGAATTTACTGCAGATTATGTGCTCTCTGGTGTAGAAGATGGCGACAGTGTAGAAGTAACACTGACAGGCAATAAAAACACTCTAGCAGGTAATTATACTGCTCACGCAAGTATTGATGAGAATAACTATACTCTAAATACCGATGACTTACCTTATGTTATTAAGAAGGCAACAATCAATATGTCAGGTGTGACACTACAGAGTCAAGAAATCTACTACTTTGGTGGCGTGTATACTCCTGAGATTACAGGAACTCTTCCTGTTGGTATTACAAGTGTGGTGTACACTCACGAAGAAATTAAGAACGTTGGTGAGTATGATGTCATAGCTGCCTTTGTGGTAGATGCTAATTACAATACCCCTGTGCAGTTACTAGCAACCATCGAGATATTACCTAAGCCAATTACAATTAGTTTTAGTAATCACTTAAATCTAATGTATAATGGTGAGACTCAATATATTACCGTTAATGTAACAGGTATGGTTGATAACGAAGAATATACTATATCTTACTCTGGAGAGCCAAAAGAGCCAGGAGAGTACTGTTGTGAAGTAGTCCTTGCATATGATACTAACTATGTTGCTATGAGCGACACAATGTGTTATTTTAATATTCATACAGAGACCAAGACATATAACGGAGAGAAGTACAATCTAACTGTTAGTAATGGAATGTTTAAGGCTGATAACGAACTATCTGTAAATAAGATTACTCTATCTAAAGAAGTAGAGAGTCAGATAAAGACTATGCATGAAGAAATGGTCTTTATGGATAGTATTAAAATTATCGCTGACCATAGCGAAGAAGAAATATCTATAAGCCTAGAATTAAAAGAATTAAACCTATCCAAGAATAAAGCAGTGACTCTATACAGACTCACAAATGATGGCAAACTAGAGAAGGTTGAGTATACTGTTGTAGGTAATAGAATCACTTTCTCATCACTTCCAAATACTAATTATGTAATTGTAAGTGATAAAGTAGATAATTCTATAATGATACTACTTATTATCGTTGCGACACTATTTGTAGTGGTAACAGCATTTAGTGTTGTTATGGTTATTAAGAATAAAAAATTAAAGAAAGCAAAAGAGAATAAATAATAAAAAGACAGGTCAAACTCTGTCTTTTATTTTTGTTTAAATGAAAGTAGATATTCTTTATCTTCTTTTGTTATCCTATAGCTGTCTCTGCACTTAGATATTGACTTATTGACAATAAATGCATTGCTTTTGACAATTTTATAATACTCTATGGTTTTGTCTCTATACCTAGTCATACACTCTGCTAGTAACCATGCACCAGCCATATTTACGTAATACTCACTCTCACTATGTAGCGAGTCTAGTATTTCAAAGACCAAATCTGTGCAGTCGTATACAGATAAAAGTTTAAGTAAAATGATAAGAGATAAGCGTCTAGAGAAGGTGTGTTTAGATAGTATTAAGGACTTAGATAGTTGAATAAATTTAGGTATTGTAATATCGCTAAATTTAAATTTTAAGCAGTCTATAGTTGACCAATTATCTGCTCTCACACTATATGGTATTAGGTATTTAGTAAGGGTGTCATAGTCTTTTATTTTGTTTAAAATTTTTCCATAGATTAGTGTGGCTGAGTGATTGTTCCAGATGCCTAGTTCTAGGTATGAGATGTAATTGCCCTTATATATCTCTCTAGCTATTCTATCTATCTCGGTACTAGGAATTGCTAGACAGGGAAGAGATGTATTAACTATTCTCTGCTCCCACTCGGCTTTTTCTTTTCCTTTGCTAAGAGTTTCTAGATACGCTAGATATTCTGGTATGTCAGTCCCATTCCACTGAGTTTTAGTTAAGTTCATATTTTACAATCCTTGTCGCTCTGTTTTTATTCTTCTTACCCCACAAGTGATAAACGCCATAGAGCCAAGAAACATTACAGCATCTATGATTACTATAACTACCTTACTAGCAAGACTTACCTTATTTGCATCTAGCCTTGCTTCTTCTGGGTTGTCGGTATTGTAATAAATAGTTACGCTTTTAGGTGTGACCAATTTTCTCTCGGTTGCAGTGCCATGGGTAGAATATTTATTTCCATCTACTTCGTATTCAATGATAGGGTAATACATATTTACATTGGTAGCTAAGTCTAGTCTTTCTTCGTATTCAGTAATGACGCCTGTGGTTTCGTTATAGTTTGTAAAGGTATCTGTTAAGAAGAAAACAATATAAGAAAAGAGACAGGCAAAGACAAATAAACTAATACCTGCTATAAGTAGATTTTTAATTGAGATTCTCTGTACTCTTATTCCCATATGTTTATTCTAACACAAAACTTTTTATCTTATCAACCAAACGAATACGTTCAAATGAAACTGCGTTTGCAGTTTGTATGCAAAGCATACACGAGTTACTGCAACAAAAAAAAGACCTTTCAGTCTATTTTGTTTGGCAAACTTAAATCTGGTTTTGCATTAAGCGATAGCGTTAATTCCCGGGTGGTACGAAGTGACGGGGTTCCGAGTACACAGCACGTGCTGGTTACAACTAAAAGTTGTAAGGCGATGCAAATCGCCACAAATCCATTACCTAGCACAAAAAAGCGAATACAAAGTTCGCTAATTTTTTTGGTGCAGATAACATAGGATTTGTCTATACGACCGAAGGGAGTATATTTCGGAGCGAAGATGCTAGCATCGGCAAGCGACGAATACAGGTTCAAAATTGTTCTAAGAGAACAAGTGTGCAGTGCACACGTTAGTTATCTGGCACAACAAAAAAAGACCTTTCGGTCTGATTTTTGGTGCAGATAACTGGATTTGAACCAGCACGGGATACTCCCACAAGTCCCTCAAACTTGCGTGTCTGCCATTCCACCATATCTGCAAATAGTTATTTGGTTGGTTTGTTGAATTAGGCCACAGCCTAATCCAACTCTAATATCATAGCACAAGGCTAAAAAAATAAAAAGTATTTTTATAAAATTAATTACAAAATTTATACATTGATAGTGTAAAACAAGTGCTGTGATATGGTTGGACTTGCTTTTGCGACAAAATATTCCAAAAAAATATTTAATTCGATATCTGTTTGACAAGGAAGAGAAGAAGTGGTATATTCTAGGTATTATTTTTCTAAAAATAATTCGCACTAAAATGATGGTATAACGGACTCGTTATATGCCAAAGATTTTAGGAAGAAGGGCAATATGCATATAGATATTAATGAAGAGATTGATATTGAAGAAGTACTAGCGTTTGCCAGAGAGAGACACCAGGGTCAAGTCAGGGCAGATGGCAGTGATTACATTACTCACCCAATTAGAGTGAGTAAGCTTGTTGCTGAGTTCAAACCATCTAGGAACGGAAATATCCTAGCAGCAGGAGCACTGCTTCACGATATTCTAGAAGACACCTATACGTCTTATAAGGAACTATGCGATAGATTTGGTATAGTGGTTGCTAGTCTAGTTATGGAAGTAACATCGTCTGGCTTTATGCCAAAGCTAGTGGGCAAGAGATTTTACCTAGCACATAAGATGCAGTATATGTCTAGTTATGCACTAGTTATCAAATTAGCCGATAGATTAGATAACCTAACAGATATGCGTGCAGTAGCACTAGAGAAAATCAAGAGAACATACTTCGATACCATCTATATGATTAATTATCTAGAAGGCAAGAGAAACCTAACCGACCCACAAAAAAACCTAATTACAGCAATTAGGGGAAAACTCGAAGATATAAATAAAGAATACCAATTATCTAATGACGGCTTAATTGTTGATACCGATTTAGACCAAGGATAATTATTAGTGTATTTTATCATAATGGAATAAATCGGCTGAAAGTAGCCGATTTTTTATAATTTTGTTCTATGTTATAAATTTGTATAAATTTATCCTTTGTGGTAATTTTGTTGACTTTACATACAAAATATGGCAAAATCTAGGTATAATTTGTATTTATTTACATATTGTCGCAGGAGAAGTTGTGAGCAGTTTGACCAAAAAATCAACAATTAGGTCATTTGATAAGAAGAGAATATTCTTATCTCAATTTGCACTACTAATGGTAGTATTCCTTTTTCTTGCAGACAGGAGTATGGTAGTTAATTGGATTAAGAATTTTGCAAATATGACTCAGTCGGCAGAGCTCGAGTTTATCTTTACTCAATTATTATTACCTACCAAGACCATCTACGAAGTAACCCAGGCTATTAGTTTCTTCTATTTGCTTAGAATGCTTTTGATGGTTTCGGCTATTGCAATGTTAGTGCTTCTTTGGTTTGTACAGGTTACTAGAAATACTGCAGATATTGCAAGTGCTCAAAATATTAAAGTTAGCGAAGTTGCTGAGAATAATCAGTTTACATATAAAATGCAAGAGAAGTTTCTCTGTTAAAATATTTTTTAGTGGTTTTTATGCCATTTGATAAGGCATAAACCTTTTTTGTCGTCTAATATAATGTACTAATTATTATATAATTCGACATAATTAGTTATATTTTGGCAAAAATAAACTAAATACTAAAAACTATTTATAGGAGTAAACTATTATGTTTGCAATTCAAGTTGCAAGTATGCTTGTTGTACTTATAGGAATTATTTTACCTTACCTACTAGTTTGTAAGAAAAAAGGTAAGGCAGTTAGTAATAAAACATTTAAAACAATATCACTAATACTAGCAGTAGTATTCTTTTTCCGTTTTATGTTAGGTGATGAGCCATTAAGAAAAGTTTTTGAATTAGAAGGCGAAGGTCTAGTTATCAATAAATTCTTCACCGCTGTTTCAATGCTACTTAATTGGTTCCAATACGCTGCCGTACTAGGTGTTGTACTATATCCGTTCTTTAAGACCAGCAAGTATACAGTTATTCTCAAATACTTCTGCCTACCTGTAGGAATACTAACACTCATTGGTTTCTATCCAATGACACTAGGTGGTATTACAGGGGCATATAAACTATTTAATACTCAAACTCTACTACTAGGTGTAGAAATCGCAATTACAATCGGTATGTCTTTTATGGTTCTAGCCGAGAATAATTGGTTTAAGTGTGAGAAGGCAGACCTAAAGGGGCTTTTCTATATTGTAGGTATGTTACTATCAACTTTCCCACCATATCTATTAAAAGTACTATTCGGATATGCAAATTATGTAAAGGCTGTTAAGGGCTTTGCTGAACCACATAGATGGGTATTATATTTCTCAATAATAATTCCTATTATGTTGTATCTCGTACTTAAGAAGAAAGACAAAGAAACTATCAGACTATGTTTGCTTTACATAAGCCTTGGAACACTTCTATCATTTAGTGTTTATCATAAGTTTACAGCATTTGCAAACCCACTTAATTGGCCATTACACTTATGTAATACAGCTATGTATATTATTCCATTATGTTTAATATTTAAATGGAATAAACTATTCTACTTTACATATTTCATCAATGTGTTTGGTGCATTTACTGCTATGGCGATGCCTAATTATGATGGGGCGATTAATATATTCAGTGAGAGAATAGTAGAGTTCTACACCAACCACTACATTGCATTCTTTATGCCAATATTAATGGTTGCCTTAGGACTATTTAAGAGACCTAAACTCAGAGAATTTAGATATTCAATGATAGGCTTTGCTTGCTATTTTATATTGGTACTAGTATGTAATGCCTGGTTTAGTAATTATGGAAGTGTTGACTTCTTCTTTATTAATAGTGACTTTATACCAGAGAAATTAGGTTTAGAAGAAATCCTAAATGTTACCTGGTCTACACAGATAGGAGATGCTACACTGCAATTCTATCCACTCTATCAGTCAGTATTCTTTGTAGTATATGTTGCTCTAGGTGCTGCTATGTGGTTCCTATACGAGAGTATGTATACAGCACTAGACACAGTACACGATATTGTAGATAGAAAGAAAAAAATAAAAGCAGATATTCTAGCATTGCAGGTTGCAATGGAAGGAAGGGGGTTAGACGAACCTATGGACAAAGAAAATGTTAATAAGATAATACTTAGGAACTTCTCAAAGAGATATTCTACTAGTTCAGTATATGCAGTAAAATCTGCTAACTTAGAGATTAATGGTGGCGAAATCTTTGGCTTCCTAGGTCACAATGGTGCAGGTAAGAGTACTATTATTAAGTCAATCGTAGGTATTCTACCGGTTACTGAAGGCTCTATCGAAGTATGTGGTTATGACGTAGTTAAACAATCTACTATGGCAAAAAAGAATATTGGTTATGTGCCAGACCATTACGCATTATATGAGAAACTATCTGGTAGAGAGTATATCAATTATATTGCAGACCTATATGGTGTAAGCAAAGCCGATAGGACAGAAGCTATCAATAAATATGTAGAACTATTTGAATTAAAAGACGCCTTTGATAACCAAATCAAAACATACTCACACGGTATGAAGCAAAAAATCACAATTATATCAGCGCTAGTACATAATCCAAAAGTTTGGATTCTAGACGAGCCTTTGACCGGTCTAGACCCTACTAGTATCTTCCAAGTAAAAGAGTGTATGAGAGAACACGCTAAGAAAGGTAATATCGTATTCTTTAGTTCTCACTTGATTGATATCGTTGAATCTCTTTGTGATAAAATCGCAGTTATTAAGAAAGGTAATATCTTAACAGTTCAAGATGTTAAAGATGTTGAAAAAGAAGGTTCACTCGAAGATTACTATCTAAAGATTACTAGCACAGATGTTAGGGCTGCTAGATATAGAGATGGTGCAGAAGATAGAGAAGAAACTCTAAAAGAAGAATTATCTAGAAGAAAACAAGAAAGACAAAAAAGAAAAGAAGCAAGAAATGCTAAAAAAGCAGAGAAGATAAGGGCCGCTGCTGAGAAAAAGGCTCAAAAGTTAGAGAGTACA
The DNA here is from genome assembly GCA_045635805.1 of Clostridia bacterium. Classification (GTDB taxonomy): domain Bacteria; phylum Bacillota; class Clostridia; order Christensenellales; family UBA1242; genus UBA11490. The sequence continues at coordinate 49,664 of JAZTWI010000013.1, read as the reverse complement.
GAAACACAAGAAAATAAATAAAAGGAGAGAGTCAATGTCAGGGTTAAAAGTTTTAACAATGATGCAACTGAAAGATAAGATAGATATGTCTTACTTAAAGAGTGTTAAGAAGACTATATTCAAAGTTGTTATGTCTATTTTAAAATTCGGTATCATCACTGCACTTATCTGGTTGGGTTTCTATCTCCTAGATTTTCTAAATTTAGTGTCACTGCTTCCAGGAATTCCACAAGAATTTCTATCAATACTATTTACACTAATGTTGATACTCTCTATGATAGTATGTACTTATGGTCTGATGAAGTCTCTTTACTTCGGTAAAGACAATCAGTTGTTACTGACTTTACCTGTTAAGAGAGCGACCATATTTACATCTAAATTAGTTGTGTATTATTTCTATGAATTACTTAGAAACTTAACATTTATGCTACCACTACTTGTAGCATATGCAATAATAAACTCAATGTCAATATCATTCTGGTTGTGGTTAATACCAGCGTACTTCGTGCTCACTGCAGTACCTGTAGTAGTTGGTGCATTACTATCAATACCAGCAATGCTTATTGCAATTATCCTTAAGAATAATAAATGGCTACAATACCCACTAGTTGTTGTGTCTGTAGCAGTAATAGTACTAGCTCTTATTGGTGTAATCTCTATTATTCCAGCCAACTTTGACTTATTCGGTACATGGGGAACAACCTTCTGGAAGATTCAGGACTTTATGAATAACTTCTGCGAAACATTCCTACCATTTACCTTTGTAGTAGAATTTATGGTTGGTAATAGATATGGTATAAAAAATACTATGTTTACGAAGGCTCAGATGAGCACGGCGTTGGTACTCTTACTATCACTAGTAATAGTCCTAACAGTTACATACATTGTAGTTAGACCATTATTCTTTAAGATGGCGAGTGTGCCATTTGAGTTTAAGAAAATCAAAACAAATAAATTATTTCAGAATCAAAAGCGTGGACCTATTAAATCCATTGTTGAGAAAGAAAGAAAAATGCTATTTAGAGATAGTGGGCAATTATTTGCACTAGTTGCTATCGCTATTGCTTTACCGATATCCATATTACTGCTAAATAAAATATTCGCAGCGATGGATACAGACCTAACAGGTGTGAATATGGCTATAGCATTCAATGTACTTATGATACTGCTTATTGCTCTATCATCAAATGCAAGGCTATCATATATTCATAGCGAAGAAGGGGCGTCTAGTTATTTAAATAAGACAATCCCACAACCATATATTAAATTATTATTCAGTAAACTCATTATCAATATGTTAACAATGACAGTATCGATTATGGCGGCAGTTATTATATTTGCCCAATTCCAGGACTACACCTTCTTGCAGGGTTTACAATTATTTGGAATGATAGAATTATTATATCTAGCACATATGCTAATGTCTGCAGAATTCGATATTATGAATCCACAGACTTCTCACTACCAGACAACTGGTGGGCATAGTAATAACCCAAATGAGACTAAGTCTACACTATTTGGATTCTTAATATCAGCAATCTTCGCATTCTTAGTCTTCTTCTTTGTAGAAGAGAGTCTAAGGACAGTATGGTTTAAATTAATGATATTTGCAGGGATATTCTTCTTAATTAGACTATGGCTATATGTAAATAAAATTAAGGTATACTATAAGGAGAAATAAGATATGAAGAAATCGACAATTATCCTAATAGCAATAGTATATATAGCATCTATAGTTGTAATCTCAGTGCTCGGGCTAAAAGCCAAGATGTATAATGAGATATACCCTGTGACATCTATAGAATGTCTAAATGAGACAGACAGTAAGACCATAGTAGAAGACTATAATGGTAAGAAATTAATTCGTGTTCAGTATACGGGTGAAGGTAATATAGAGACTCTAGAAGGTACAATGGTGCAACTCATATATAGAGTGCTTCCAGATAATGCTACTAATAAGAAAGTTAAATTTGTATATAATGAGACTCTAACCAGAATTCACTTTGTAAAAGATGATAATGGTAATGACCTAGGACTAGTCCTATTTACCGGAACGGGTATATTCAATGTTAGAATAATGGCAACCGATGGTAGCCAAGTGCACACCGATATAGTAATTGATGTGTATCCTTAAAATTTAGTAAAAACTAAAAAACATATTAGAATATAAAAAATAAATGTGGTATAATGTGGGTGTAACCTACTTTATATAAATAAAAAAAGGAGAAAATAAATGAAAAAGTTTAGAAAAATATTAGTTGCACTAGTATTTGCGTTTATGGCTTTCGTCGGTTTAACTGGCTGTGGCAAAGGCGATGAAATAGTAGGTGCACAAGTCGTTTCTGGTACCATTGCAACTACAGTTGCTAAGGGTGGAACAGTAGATACTTCTAAAATGAAAGCTCAGATTAGATATAAAGAGGCAGAGACTAAAACTGTTGATATGAGCGAAATGGAAATCGTACAAGCCCCAGATACTTCTGTTGTAGGTGAGACTACAATGAAAGTTAAATATAATGGCTACGAATTCACAGTTACTATCAGAGTCGTTGCTACAGAATCTGACGTTAATAGTATCTCACTTCTAGAGAGTCAATTACTTATTGACTACGAAGCAAATAGAAAGATTACTCCAGGTGCTAAAGATATGGCAGACCAATCTACTTGGAGAAACGAATTCTTTATTGGAGATTCTCCACTATATGTTGGTGATGACAATGCATTCAACTTTAGATTAAATGCTGCTGGTAGAGATGGCGCAGGTAAACCTGTACTTGATATCGAGAAGGTTAGAACTAATATCTCTATTGCCAGAAAAGAAGGTAGTACTTTTGTTGCTCTAGACGAAGATGGTATTGAAACATACATAGACGAAATCGACACTGAGCATACAACCATAGACTTCTCAGATGCTGCTAAAGGTCAAGTATTCCAAGTATTAGTAGAAGCTGCTAACAAGGACTATTCAGCAGAAGAAAATGCTACTAAATTTACAGCAGTATTACACGTAATTGATGGTTATAATGTATATAATGCTGCAGACTTATCTATCTATGATAATGCTAATAGAGATGGCATTTGGACAGATAAGAAAGCTGCTACTGGTATGACAGGCAAGACTACTAACGCTATTATTCTACAAGACAATATCCAAGTTACAAGAGATGATGTTCCTGCTGGATATTTCTGGAATGCTCAGACTCAAGGCGAGTTGGCTGGATATCAAGTTAGAATGAATAAATTAAAAGAATTAGAGCAAACAGAAGATGACCTACTAGATGGTACTCTAATTAACGATTCTTCAACTGCTATATACAGAAGAGTTGTAGAAGATGGCAAAGAATTTAAATTTGAGGGTAACTACTTCCAAGTAGACCTATCTCTATTCCCTAAGGCTGTTTCAGAGGATACAGCAGCTACTAGTAATGTTAAAGTTGTTAGTAAAAAGGATGGACAGGCTGTCACAGGATATTTCTCAACATTCTACAATACTGTTGCTAATCCAGCTGCAGTATCTGCGGGAACTGGTCTAAAGATTCAAAATGTTAGATTCTATGGTAATGGTTCTCTAAATAACGAGGTTGAGAACTCTGGTTCTATCATCTTTATGAAGAACAATTATGTTAATACACATGCATATAATACAATTCAACACAATTACTATATTGGTTACTTCCTAGAATTAGGTAAGCAAGCAAATACTGGTAAATTCTTAATTGAGAAATGTAAAGGCTACAATTCTTACCAAGACCTACTATATGGATATGGTGCAGAAGAAGTAGTTATCAAAGATAGTGAATTTATTGACGCTGGTGGTCCTGCTATCGTTGCTGGATATACAGGTAATGTTAATGGCACAGATGCTGCTACAGCACATGCTTCAAACTTCTATGTAGTTAATTCTACAGTTGAGTCAAATGTATTTGGTACAGAGGCTTGGTTCAAAAATTATCATGCAGATGCTATCGTACAACAATTCTCTTTATTAGAGAGATTATTCTCAGGCGAAATGGGAATAGCTAAGTCTGGTAAGTCTATTTTTGCTGGACATAAAGATGGTGCACCTGTTTATAATATGATAGGTATTATTTATAATACTAATATGAAAAGTGTTACTGAACCATCATATACACAAGGTAGCATTAGAATCTTCGATAGTGAGACAGAGTTTAATAGCTTCAAAGCAGGTGGATATCAAGATGGCATAGGTACATATGGTCTAGATACCAGCAAATCAATTGTTGGTAATGCTCAGGCTACACAATCTATCTATCTAGAATCAAGTGCTAGTGCTGGATATATTAACGAAAACGTTGCAACTAACTTTGATACAACTGCTCTAGGTAGTTTATTAAATGTTGCTATTTATAAGATGATTGCAGGTGCTGTTGAACAAGGCATTACTGCTGCTCAAAATGCACCTTTCAATTTGTCAGAAAATCTAGCAAAGGCAATGTTTGAAAATGTTAATGTTGGAACAGAGGCTACTTTCGGTAGTAAGACATTTGCTGAACAACAAGCAGAACTAAAGAGAATGCTTACAGCATTAAGTCAAGTTCAAAACCTAGGTGCTACATTAGTTGCTGGTGTATACACAACTGCTAAAACTCAATTAGCAGGTTTAGGTGTTACACTACCTGAAACTGGGGACACAGCAATTCAACTTGCTGCTTTAAGTCAAGTAATTGATGGTGCTACTGCATACAATACTAAATCATTCTCTGATGGAGAACAATTAAATATTTATCTTCCATTAGGCATTGGTGCAATGATTGGTCTTACTAATTTAAATGCATAAGAAATATTTAATAAAGAAAAGGCTTAGGTTTAACCTAGGTCTTTTTTATGTTTGTGAGTAGTGGTAAGTGTGGCGTATTTTCTAAAAGGGGTATTGATTTTGGTGCTGTAGTGTGGTAAAATATAGGTATTAAAATTATAATGGGAAGTATGGGGTTTATGGGAGATTTAAAGTCTAGCACCGAAGAAATGCTAGTCGAAGAATTGAGAAAGCACAGATACACCGGTGACTATAGAGATAAATATAATTTTGATAGACTATTTGATAAATATTGTACAAGTGAGATAGATAGTTATGCTGATTTACTAAAAAATCACGCTAGGTATGTAAACTTTGTATTATCGAATTATGACCTGATAGATGAGAGTATGCTAGAAGGTAAGACTAGGGCAGATAAGATAAGTTGTCTTAGGTCAATTCTTTGGGATAGAATCAGGGGATTCTCTGTTGTGAGTCCTATCTGCTATAAAAAATACAAGGCAGAACAAGATGCATATGTTTCATTGGTAAATTATATAACAGACAAAAAAGATAGGCTACTTGACGTTGGTGCTGGTAGAGTGCCACTCTCTAGTATACTTATGGCTGAGAGTAGGGAAGACGGGGTGGTTAGTTCTATGGACTGGATAACCCTGCCTGATGATGTTATGAGAAAATTTAAGGTTAAGAGACTCTTTCAAAATTTTAGACACGACACTAGTGTAGATAAATATGATATAGTTGTGGCTCATAGGGCTTGTGATGCCTTTCCTGCTATAGTTTCTAATTGTGCTAGGTCTAATAAGGCATACTTTATGAAACTATGTGATTGTGCTGCTCCTACAGGCGAGATAGAAGGTTGGAGACCTTATCTTAGCCAATTTGATAGTGAAATTAAGTTTGATAGCACAGGCTATTTTGTAACTAATCTAGATATAAGTAGAGACCAATTCGATAGGGCACTAGCAATGAATAATTGCAAGGGTAATTAATATAATATATACAAATTAGAAGGACTAGGTCCTTCTTTTTCTTGGCTTTATGGTGCTCACACGGGTGTATGAGTTGCAAAAAACTATTTTTGGTGTTAAAATAGTAGTAGGTGTTGTGAGTAGCACGACAAATAAGTAAGGTTCAGGGGGTTTTGTTTTTATGAATATTAGTGATGTAAAACAAAATGCTACAATAGAGTACGATGGTAAACTATGGTTAGTTGTAGAGTATCAGAAGGTTAGTCGTCCTAGACTTGCGGCTTTATTTAGAACCAAGCTTAAGAATATTGAGACAGGTCAAGTGGTAGAGAAGAATTTTCTTCCTAGTGAAAGTGTGGGAGAAGTGTCTGTAAACGTAAAAGATATGCAGTACTCATACGAAGACGGAGATATTGTATACTTTATGGATATGGAGACCTACGACCAAGTGCCTTTTGATAAGGCAGTGGTAGAACCTATCAAGAAATATATCAAGGACGACACTGTATGCCTAGTAAAATATGCTAATGGTAAGCTAATTAATATCGCTCCGCCTACATTTATGGAGATGGATATAGTTGCTTGTGAACCTGCTGTGGCTGGTAATACTAGTGGAACTGCTTACAAACCTGCTACCCTAGAGACCGGACTAGTAGTCAAAGTGCCTTTGTTTGTAAATAATGGTGACAGAATAAGGATTGATACTAGAACAGGTGAATATTTAGATAGGGTGAAAAACTAATAAAGTCAGGTATTTATGTCAATTTTAAGAAATAGAATAAAAAGAGTAAGAAAGAGAATTAATAACGACCCTTGGGAGTATGATAAGAACGGAAGAGCAATCGTTGAAATCAATGTATACGACGCTGAAGCACTGATGTCCAACTTTGACTCCGAAGGTAAAGAAGTACTATCTAAAGAGTCTGCAGAGTTTATAGACAATGCGATTAAAGGACTACCTAGAAAGAAAGATATTCACTTGTACGTTGCTTGTCAGGACTATAATAAAAAGAAAGAGCAGGAGTACAGAAATGCTATCGTTAACTATTACGTTAATGAATTTGCAGATAAGGATATTAAACTTAGGAGTAATTGGTTCTGGTCTACAATATTGCTACTCATATCTTTTGCTGGTTTTGCACTTATGCACTTACTACATTTAGATGAAGTGCTATATACTATTAGTTATCTACTAGATATAGGTTTCTGGGTACTTGCCTGGGAAGCTGTAGATATAATGGTACTGCAACAAAGGGAACTCAGAGATGAGCAGAAGAAAGACCTAAAAATCATATTTTCAACCATTACATTTAATAAACTAGAGTACGAAGAAGATAGTGAAGAAGAAAAATAATTCTATAGGGCACTGGTATAACTAGTGTCCCTTTTTTATGCCCAGAATCGCCACGATATAATATTTATTCTATATTATAAATTATATAGATAATATAGGCTGAGAGTAATTATTCATGCTACTTTTTGACCCTAAAAATAAATGGCTATAAATGAGTGTTTTTAAGTTATCCACAATTCCACAGGATAATAATTATAAAATTTTATGAATAATTATGTATACAAGCATAATTTTACGGTAAAATGCATAATAACACACACTTTTCCACCAAAGTTATTCACATATCCACATAAAAAGTGACACTTATTCACAATTAAAGTTTGAAAAAGTTTCGAAAAAGCATCAAAAAGTGGCTATATTGATAAAAATGTGTGAGTTATCCACAGGGTTTTTGTGATTTTAGGTTCCGATAGTTATGAAATAATCAGATGAATATTCGGGGTAAATTATACATTTGTGGGGTATTATGCAGAATATTTGCATAAAAAAAGACCTATTATTTATAATAGGTCTTTAATTTTATTCATTGTGTTGCTCCCTGTGAATAAGTGTGATTTTATATTATTCACTATATTCGTTTGTGGATATCTTAGTAGTGAGTTCCGCAATATGGGCAGTTATTCTGACCAGATACCTTAGCACTGCCACAGCCTGGGCATTCGCCTGACTTAAAGTTAGTCTTTACAGGTTCTTTATTTTCTGCATTATCAAATCTCTCTTCTTGTTCTCTTAGATATTCTTGTCTCTTCTTACGATTAACAACGGCACAAACTATTAGTATGATTGCTATTCCACCAAATACGCTACCGAATATTATTAGGAATGTTCCTGCAGTATCATTAGCGTGGATAATTTCGTAAGGATTCTCTGGATTATATAGAATTAATTCCTTAGAGCCAATATCTGGGAATGAGCCACTACCGATATTGTCGTCTACTGTATATCTGGTTCCGTCTATTTCAAATGTATAGATAGGGTAGTAGGTATAGTCTGCATAGCCTTCGTCATCATAATCGACTCTCTCTATATAGTCGGTGATTGTGGCATTGATAGGTTGATAGGTTTCTAATTTCTCTGCGTGAGAAATCTTTGAGAATATACCACCGATTATTAATGCTGCAGCAACTAAGAAAAAGATAATGCCTACAACTAGTGGAGAGCCCTTGGTTGTAACTCTGACACCATTGCTATATACATAGGTTTCATAGTGTCCGTGGTGTCTATGTCTTCTCTTGTCATACCTTGGATTATACGCTGGTGCGTGATGATGATGTCTGTCTCTAGGTGGTCTATGGTGTCCACCACCACCGAAAGAAAAGCTAATTCTTGCCATATTTTTACCTTCTTTTCCATTTTTTTTGATTTTAGCAAAAAAGTAGAAAATGGTCAAATATATAGCTGTAATATCGTGAACTTAATTATTCGTATATTTCGACACCTGTGTCTATAGGTTTTACGCCACTAGGCAATTCTTCCACGCCTTCGTACACAATTCCACGCTGTGGTTGGTATATTTCGTGACGAATCTCTTTTTCTTCGACTAACTTGCCATCTAAATACTTCTGCAGGTATGCCTTGGCTTCGTGGCCTTTCTTTGGGTAGGATTTTCTATAATACTCACCTTTAAATAGTATTTGATTGGAGTACTTTCCTTCGGTGTCTGGTATGACCTTATCTCCAGGGCTATCTATTTCTTCTATAATCTCACTCCTAGTTCTATACTCGTACATACCAGGGCAGGAGTATATCTCAACACTTACCGATTCTCTATCACTATAGGTGTGTATATAGATAGGGTACTCTGTGGTATTAGTGAATTTTAAATCACTAGTATATTCTGCTACCATTGCGTCGAGTGCAGGTGGTACATACTTTACAGGCAAGGTGTGTTTATGGACTTCGTTTATCTCAATGCCAGAGAGCAGTAGGGCATTATATATAGTCGTACTTGCCTGACAAACCCCACCACCTATACCATCGGTAAACTCGCCATTGTATATAATGGTTGCTGTCTGGTAGCCATTTTCTATAGTCTGCTCTCCTACGATTTCATTGAAGGAAACCTTTTCACCTGGGTTTACAGTCATACCATCGAATTTGCTGAGAGCGAGTTTGACATTGTGTTTTCTTCCGCCCGTGCTATCGGCGACATTGGTAGTAAATTTAGTAATTAGGTGGGTTAGGTTTTCATTATATTCTTTAGTAATAGATGCTATCTCATCAATGTATGAGAGCTCCACATTTATTTTATCTTGAGATATAAACTGTTCATTGATATCTTGATAGAGTTTATTTTTGTCTACCCTTTTACCATTTACAGAGTCGGTTATGGTAAATAATTCTTTTCTAGTGGTGTCGAAGGTGATAGTGCTATCTATAGGCTCGGTTTCAACCCCTTTGATAATCTCTTCGATTTTTTCGTCCAGGCCTACATAGATATAATTAAATGCCATAGATACACTACCACCCATTTTCTCAAACTGAGAGATAAGTGTGACTTCGCCCGTGTCTCCTAGGAGCATATCTCTATCTTGGCTAATGTCTAGTACGCTATGGATATCACTATTGACCTTAAAGTCATCGCTATCCATTGTCCACGTCTTATCACTATCTGTATCACTAATAGTTAGAGTAAAGTCCTTGGCTCTTTCTTTAAATCTTTCTTGCAGAACCACTGATGCTTCTGCTTTTGACATACCGGACAGATTATAGCCATTGATAATCGTGCCATCGTCTAATATCCTATTAGTCTCCATATCGAGAAACATAAATTGAGAGATGATTACGATGGTGATGAGAATAGTGCATATCGTGAGTACCGATAATATTCTGTTTGTTTTTTGTTTGGCTGTTGTCCTAGTTCCTTTCATCTACTCACCCCCTAAAAAATTTACATATATTTTAGTTTGTGTCAAAGTGTCTTTTATATGCAGGGGAAGTATTAATAAAAAAATACCAGAGTTATTTTCTGGTATTTTTATCTATGTCTTTACTAATCTCTATAAAGGTCTCGTTGATTTCCTTCGCACGTAGTAGTAGGTCTTCTTTGCTATTCTTTACAGTCATACCAAGAACCTGATTATATAGTGCTCCTAGTATCTTTCCAACACACTTATCTTCTATACCTGCGTCTTTTAGGTCTTCGCCTTTGATAGGTAGTTCGTGTACTGATAGTGGCAAGTTATTGTTCTTAATTGCTGAGATATTGACAGAAAGTATGTTTTTAATTTTCTTTGATAGGTGCAAATCAACTATTTCTCTCTCTGCATTTGAGAGTGTTAGGTAATTAATAGTCGCTGTCATTGTATCGATATCGTATGTTAAATTTTGGTATATACGATATAGTTTCTCAGTGATTGCAATATTGTTTTTACTCTCCTTCATACCATCTAGACCAAAGAGCATATTGCAGGAGAACATTAGGTGTTCGTCTCTTGTATAGACCTTTAAGTATTTCTTTAGAATTAAGAAGTATAAACCTATTAGTCTAGAGTCTTTAGAGAGAGTGTAGTATTCTTTTATCTCTCTACCTGTGATTTTTTTGAGTCCTTTTAGTCTAGAATTAAATACATATGGTAGTAGACCAAATTTAGTTAGAAGTTTTAAGCCTAAGAGATTAGGTCTATTATATTTAAGGTCGGCAATAACAATTTGAGACATTTCTTTTAGTATTCTTTCTTTTGATATGTAATTTAGGTTGGCTCTATTTCTCTTTACGATTCTAGCAGTCTCACGCTCAATCTTGAAATTAAGTGATGCTGCAAATCTGATAACCCTTAGGATTCTTAGTCCGTCATCAGCAAGTGTGACAGATGGAATATTGACCGTACGGATAATGCCATTTTGAATGTCCTTAAGCCCACCACACTTGTCTATGAATTTATCGGCTAGGATATCGTAGTAGAGTGCGTTGATGGTAAGGTCGCGGCGTTTGTAGTCGGTATCTATATCATCGACAAATTCCACGTGGTCGGGAGTATGCATAGCAGACTTTGAGTAGCTCTCTTTTCTAAACTGAGTGTATTCTAGTTTGAGACCATTTTTAATTATCTGTAGTGTGCCTAGAGTCTTATTGATTGTCTTGGCTGTGAATTTATTTTTCTCACAGATTTCAATAACCTTTTCATAAGGCATACTAGATGCTATATCTATGTCATCGGTCTTAAGTGATAGTATTGAGTCTCTGAGATATCCACCCACGATATATAGTGTGTGACCTTTCTTATGTATTAAGTTTGCTAATTCTTTTAGTTCTTCTCTTATTTCCATATCTCTAGTATAGCATTTTTATCTCTATTTGCCAAAGGTATTGGTTTATTTGCTGGGTAAATATCTATGCCTTTTTACGAATATATTTAATATATATTTTAAATAATCTATTGTTAAATTTGGCTTTAGGTGTTATACTTATATGTAAGTTGAAGGATTGTCGCTTGTGTTCAAAACTTTGACAATGGTAAATGAAAAATAGAGAATTGGATATCGTATTATGGTAATTGCAAAAAAAGTTTTATATTTATTATCTGGTTTACTTAAGGTAATTGTTGCTGGTTTTGTCTTCTTGATAGCTGCACTAATTGTACTACTTAGGGGACTTTTTAGAACAATTCTAAATACCGACCAGACTATTGTTAATCAGATGATTGATGGTATGGCAGAAGCGTCTAGCGAATATGCTTATCTGCAAGCATATACTCATACTGAGAAAGTGGACTATGTATTAGGCGTGACTACTAGGTTTGGACTAGTTATTGGACTAATCGCTGCTATCTGGATTGCTGTGGCTGTATTACTATTTATCCATTGCAAGAGAATAAGTAGAGACGATACTAGAAAGACACGTTCAATTGTCTATACTGTTATTAGTTGGGTGGTTTCTCCACTAGCAATATCTACTATTCTAACAACTATTGCTACTTGTCTTAGAAGGAGAAAGGGCGCAGGTCCTAAGGTAGAGATTGAAGCTTATCAAGAATAATATGTACAAAAGGAAGAGAATATGAAAACAAAGAAAAATGTTACACTTACCCTAGCTGCTGTAGTTTCATACACATTTGGGGGTCTTGCACTATTTGCTGCCTTAATGATTGGATTCAATATTATGGGTGTTGCAGATGTATACGGAGAGATGGTTAAACAAATGGTAGCTGTTGGTACAGTCGATGTCGATATGCAGATAATGTTAGCAACTATAGAACTTATTGTATGTGCACTACTTTGTTTCTATTTTGGTAAGTTCTATATTAGGGCAAATAGAATGCCTGTTAAACCACCACAAATGGGAAAAACTGTTGTATTTATGGCAGTAATGCAATTAATATTCTGTTCATTTATTCCTGCTATATTTGGAATAATCGCAGGTATTGTAATTCAGAAGAAGAAGCCTAAACTTATTATCGAGAATACTGCTACTAAGGAAGGCGAAGTTAGTGAATTTAAACTAACAGCAATGACCGAAGCAGTTACTAGACTTAATGAACTAAGAAGCAGTGGCGCTATTAGTGAAGAAGAGTATTATGAGACTCTAAATAAAATCTTAGAAGGCTAAAATACAAAGAAAGGAAAAAGTTATGGAAGAAAAAGTTGCATCAAAATGTCAGTCTTGTGGTTCTGAGCTTTACTTTAATCCAGAAGGTGGAAACCTAAAATGTAAGGCTTGTGGTACTGCTGTGGAATTTGAGAAAACCACAACTTTTGATAGAAGAACTATCGATATGGACACTCTAACTACTATTGGAGATAAGATAGATGAGTCTAGAATATCTCTGTCTCATTGTTCGTCCTGTGGTGCTGCATTTACAGGAACGCTCGTGACACTATCTACTAAGTGTCAGTATTGTGGCGGGAATATGGTAGTTGACGATGCTGCTGCGCATCCAGATGGCTGTCTACCTTTTGCTTTTGGTAAAGAGAAAGCGTCTGAAAAGTTTGCAGAAGAAATCAAGAAGAAATTTCTAGTGCCTAGGTCATTTAAGAAAAACCCAAGGCCTGACAGTATTGAAAGTATATATATTCCAGCATTCTCATATTCTTCTAGGATAGAAGCAGAATATGCTGGTGAATTATATGAGACATATACTGATAGTGATGGCGACTCACATACCAGACATTTCAATGTCCGTGGTACAGAGTATGCAGATATGAGAGATGTTCTAGTAGAGTGTAGTGATTACCTTACTCAAGCAGAGCTTAAACAAATAGAGCCTTATTATATGAATGAAACCAAGAAGTTCTCACAGGGCTTTGTGTACGGATATTCGGTTGAGTACTATAATAGAAGCGTAGAAGAGTCTGCTAAACTAGCTAGAGAAATAATGCAGAATAGAGTTAGAGAACAGATTCTTAAAAGATACGACCACGATGGTGTAGATTATTTAGATGTTAAGCACAAATATAATAGTTCTACATATTCGTATTTGTTACTACCTACATATAGGGTTAATTTTAAATACAAAAACAAAGGTTATTCAGCAGTAATGAACGGACAAACAGGTAAGATTGGTGGAAAATTACCTACATCTCCATGGAAGGTTGTTTGGATAGTCCTTGCAATACTTGCCTTCTTTGCAGTGTTTGCAGGAATTATGTTTTCTGGCGTAGCCGAAGATATAACTCAATATATAGATTTTGACTTTTAAAATACGGGGATAAATATTATGGATAAAATCAAAAATACAATTCTAAAGAAACAATTAATAGAGAAAGGTGATACTATTGCTGTTGCTTGTTCTGGTGGACAGGATAGTATGGCATTACTTCATTACTTATGGTCTAATAGAGATGAACTAGGCTGCAAGGTGGTTGCAGTTAATGTGGACCATACAATTAGAGAGAATAGTGATAACGATAGTCAGTTTGTTATCAATTATTGTAATAAGCACGGTATCAAGGTATATTCTTTTAAGGTAGATGCAAAGAAATTCTCTGCTGACAAAAAACTAACTCTAGAGCAGGGTGCTAGAGAGTGTAGATATAGAGTATTTAAAAATCTTGTTACAAAGAAAATTGCAAACAAAGTAGCACTTGCTCACCATAAGCAAGACCAGGCAGAAACTATTCTACTTAATATCTTTAGGGGTACAGGAATTGCTGGTGCTAGTGGTATGGATTATACCAGGGACAATATTTATATTAGACCACTTCTTCCTGTAACAAAGGCTGAGATTAGTGCTTATATTACTTCTAACGATATTCCGTTTGTAGAAGATGAAACTAATAATGATAGTGATTATAATAGAAACTATATTAGAAATAAAATTATGCCACTTATTAGATTGCGTTGGCCAAATGCTGACAATGCTATCAGTGAGTTTGGTAGAAACTGTAGAGCCGATGAAGAATTCATTAGGTCTCAAATCAACGAAGACTCATTAATCGTAGAAGACGGTTTAGTTAGAGTATATTCTACATACTTTGTATATCCAGACAGTTACATATTTAGATTAATCCTAAAAGCACTCAAATCTATCGGTATTAGTCAAAATATCGAGAAGAAGCACTTAAAGATGATTAAAGATATGGCTATCGAGTCAGAAAACGGCACTAAGATTAGTCTACCTAATGGACTAACTGTTATTAAAGAGTATAATTACATTACCTTTACCAATAGGGTTGCAAAGAGAAGTAAAAAGACATATCCATTTACTAGGGGTAAACTAGATATTTCTAATTTCGGTGTTATAGACACTAATATCACTAGAAAATTTAATATCACAGAATATACTCACTTAATTGATGCCGGTAAACTACCTAAAAACGCAGAGTGGAGATTTAGAAAAGATGGTGACTTCTTTGAGAAATTCGGTGGTGGTACTAAGTCTCTAAGTGATTATCTAATCGATAAGAAGGTCCCTGTTAGACTTAGAAATACCACTCCTGTTTTGGCTGTTGGAGATGAAGTATACATTATCGCTGGTGTTGAGATTTCTGAGAAATTAAAAATAGATAAAAATACCAAGACTGCATATGGTATTGAAGTAAAAAGATTTTAGTAAAAAAGACCTACATTTAGGTCTTTTTTCTATGGGTATTGACAATGGTGGTGTGCTATGATATAATAACCCTTGGGAATATGCTATAGGGGGTAAAATATTATGGCAACAGTTAGTATAGGAAACAATATTAGCAGAGAAATCGCAGAGATTAGAGATGCGTGTTTAGATTCTTTTGATAGAGACTTTATCGTGGATTTACAGAATACTGCACAATCCCCAGCAATGGCTCAAGGTGCTATGGAATACTTTGTGTCAAGAAGGGATAATAGAATGTATGAATACTATAGAACTTTACCTGCAGAAGTATTGCTAGGAAAGATACAGAAGAAGCAGATTGAGATGGAGTCTGGTATGGTAAAACAAGGTGACAAATTTGTACCTGTTGACCCTGTTCTTACAGAAAAACAAGTAGCACTAATGTTACTTGCGATAGAAGACCTACATATGGGTAGAGAGATGGTTATGGTGCCACAAGACGATAGGGTATTATAATTTTCTAACAAAAAATCACATAAAAGAAAAAGACTATCTAGATTGATAGTCTTTTTTAGTTTTAATTGAATTGGATTCTTTCTTCTACGTATTTCTCTACTTCGTCCATAGGAAGCCTGATTTGTTCCATAGTGTCTCTGTCTCTTACTGTTACAGTTCCGTCTTCTAGGGTATCAAAGTCGATTGTTACTGAGAATGGTACACCGATTTCGTCTTGTCTACGATATCTCTTACCGATAGAACCTGCTTCGTCGTAAATACAAGGGAACTTCTTGCAAAGTTTATTGTATAATTCGATTGCTTTTTCGTTGATATTCTTCTGAAGTGGAAGAACGGCAACTTTGTATGGAGCGATAGCAGGGTGGAATTTCATAACCACTCTAGTCTCGCCATTTTCTAATGTTTCTTCGTTGTATGCTTCTGCTAGAACGGCTAGCATTAGTCTGTCTGCACCGATAGAATACTCGATAACAGTAGGGATATATTTCTCGTTTGTTACAGGGTCTAGGTATGCCATTGACTTACCACTGAATTCTTGGTGACGAGATAGGTCGTGTGTAGACCTGTGGTGAATACCGTTTAGTTCGCTCCAACCCATAGGGAATAGGTAGAAGATATCACAAGCTGCCTTAGCATAGAATGCTAGTTTGTCGTGGTCGTGGTATTTTAGGTGCTCTTCACTGAAATTTAGGTCTAGTAAGAATTGTCTAGCTCTCTCTTTGTAACTGTCATAGATATTGAACCCATCGCCTTCTTTACAGAACATTTGAAGTTCCATCTGCTCAAATTCGATAGTTCTGAAGATGAAGTTTCCTGGGGTGATTTCGTTTCTAAACGATTTACCAATCTGTGCGATAGCAAAAGGTACTTTTGCTCTCATACTTCTCTGTACATTTAGGAAGTTTACATACTCACCTTGACAGGTCTCTGGTCTTAGGTATACTACGTCTTTTTCACCATCAAGTGTACCCCTGCTAGTCTCGAACATTAATTTAAATTGTCTGATGCTAGTCCAAGAGAAATTACCACAATGTGGGCATTTTACTTGATGCTCATTGATGTATGCTTCCATCTCTTCGTTTGTCATTGCTTCGGCAGAAACTTTACCCTTAGAATGGTCTTCGATTAGGTTGTCTGCTCTGAATCTTTGTTTACAAGACTTACAGTCCATCTTTGGGTCAGCGAAGTTCTGTGTATGTCCACTAGCGTCCCATACTCTAGGATTCATAAGTATAGCAGCGTCTACACCATAAGTATTAGGGTCTTCTTGAACAAATCTCTTCCACCATGCTCTCTTGATATTGTTTTTGATTTCAACACCAACAGGACCGTAATCCCAGGTATTACCCATTCCACCATAGATTTCGCTACCTTGGAATATAATACCTCTTTGTTTACATAAATTAACTATTTTGTCCATTGTTACATTGCTCATATTTTTTATCTCCTTTCTTGTTATTTTGAGTACAAAAAATCCCTTATCAAATACTTGCTGCTAGGATTCTCAAATGAGATTTCTGTACAAATATTGATAAGGGACGATAAATTTACCGCGGTTCCACCCTAATTGATAGTTAGACTATCCACTCTTAAAATACCGATAATTTTTTCGGTATAGTATTTAATTTTCGTTTGTCCTGGACAGGTCGCCACTCTGCCTTTAATAACGGACATTTGTATTGTAACAAAATAAAAAACCTTTTGCAAGTATAAACTTGATTTTTTTAAAAATGTTTTAGTCTCGTAAGTGGCAACCCTGTTATAAACTATCAAAAAACGAGCATATAATGTGATAATAAATATAATTTATTTATTTTATATTATTTATAATCGTTTGAATAAAATTACTCTGTGTGTTATTATTTTAGTATATGATAGCGTTACTAGGCTATTGTATTAGAGAAAAATAATGTGTTTTTTACACTTTTAAAATATTGTTATTTATAAGGAAACAAGATGGAAGAAAAGAAAGAACTAGAAGTAAAAAAAGCAGAAGAAAAAGTGGAAACTAAGGTTGAAGAGAGTAAAGAAACTGCTGTAGAAACGCCAGCTGAAAAGTCTGCTCCTAAGGCATCTAAACCAAAGAGTGCTTCAAAGAAAAAGTCTGCTAAGAAAAAAACTGCTAAGAAAAAAACTGAACCTAAGAAGGAAGAAAAAATAGAAACTGTAGAGACTGTTGCAGAACCAAAGGAAGAGAAAAAGGAAGCAGAGATAAAGGATAAAAAAGATATTATCAAAGCACCTAGAATTATCACTCCAGATGGCGAAGAAAAGTCAAAGAAGAAGAATAAGGACGAGAAAATCCAGGTAGAGAGATATCATCCAAATGCTAAGGAAGGCTTAACATCGGCTCAGGTAGAGAAGAGAAAAGAAGATGGTCAGGTTAACCTAGTTGATACTAAGAACACTAAGACCTATAGAACTATTATACTTGGTAATATCTTCACTTTCTTTAATATTCTATGTATGCTAGTTGCTGCAGCGCTTATCTCAGTTGGAGCATGGGGCGACTGCTTCTTTATGGTTATAGTTATTGCTAATACCGGTATTGGTATTATCCAAGAAATCAAGGCAAAGAAAACTATTGAGAAGATTAGTCTAGTGTCATCACCTACGGCTGTAGTTATTAGAGACAAGTTCGAAGCTAAGATACCTGTGAGCGAAGTGGTACTTGATGATATTATATTATTCCAAACAGGTAAGCAAATCTGTGCAGATTGTATCGTTGTAGAAGGCTCAGTAGAAGTCAACGAAAGTCTACTTACAGGTGAGAGTGTATCTATTAAGAAAAATAAAGGAGATATACTATATAGTGGCAGTTTCGTTGTTGGTGGTAAGTGTTATGCTAGAGTAGACAAAGTAGGTAACGATACTTATACATCTAAGCTTGCTATGCAGGCTAAAGCATATAAGAAGCCTAAGAGTGAACTGATGGGAACTCTTAACCTTATTATTAAGATTATAGGTGTAATCATTATTCCATTAGCGTACTTAGGATTTAGGTCTAATTACCTAAGTAGTGGAGAATTAGTAGAAACTATTAGAAGAACAGCAGTTTCAACTATCGGTATGATACCATCTGGAATGTTCTTGTTAACATCTATGGCTCTAGCTGTTGGTGTTATTAAACTTATCAAGAGAAGAACACTAGTTCAAGACCTTTATTCTATAGAGATGCTTGCTAGAACAGATGTATTATGTTTAGACAAAACAGGTACTATCACAGATGGTACTATGAAAGTAAATAATGTTATTCAATTAAAACTAGATATGAAATATACTATGGAGCAATTAGTTGGTTCAATGCTGACAGCTCTTGATGATAATAACCAAACTAGTAGAGCTCTTATAACTCACTTTGGTTATAGCAAAGAATTGGTTGCTCATAAGATACTTCCATTTAATAGTACTAGAAAACTAAGTGCAGTTACATTTGTAAATAATGAGACATTTGTAATGGGTGCACCTGAGTATGTATTAAAGACTAAAAACAAAGAAATTGATGGACTAGTAAAGACATATACTACTAAAGGCTTTAGAGTATTATTACTAGCACAATGTAATGGTGTGATTAAGGACGATAAATTACCACAAGAGAGAATTCCTGTATCTATTATCGTTATCGAAGACCATATCAGAGAAGACGCAGCAGAGACCATTAAATGGTTTAGAGAAAATAACGTAGATATCAAGATTATATCTGGTGACAATCCTATCACTGTTAGCGAAGTAAGTAAGAGAGTTGGTGTTGAGAATGCAGATAAATATATATCTCTAGAAGGCTTAACACAACAACAAGTTATTGACGCTGTGGATAAATACACAGTATTCGGTAGAGTTAGTCCAGAGCAAAAATGTGTACTTGTAAAAGCCCTAAAGGCTAAAGGACACAAAGTTGCTATGACAGGTGACGGTGTTAACGATATCTTAGCACTTAAAGAAGCTGACTGTAGTATTGCTATGGCTAGTGGTTCAGAAGCAACTAGACTAGTTAGTAACCTAGTATTACTAGATAGTAATTTTAGCAGTATGCCTAGTGTAGTAGCAGAAGGAAGAAGGGTTATCAATAATATCCAGAAATCATCTTCGTTATTCCTTATGAAGACCATATTTACAATTCTGCTCACGCTATTCTGCTTGATTCTAGACGAGCCGTATTTATTTGAAAATACCAAGCAGGTTCTTATGCTCGAAGTATTAGTAATAGGTATTCCATCGTTCTTCCTAGCACTGCAACCGAATAACGAGCGAATCAATGGTAAGTTTATAGTAAACCTACTATCTAAGTCTATTCCGGGCGCACTTATTCTATTTATTAATGTTGTGGCTTGTTATATCTTCAATACCACACTTGGTACAACAACACAAACAACTACAATGGCATCTCTTGCTATTACATTTATAGGACTACTTGTATTATTTAGATTATGTAAACCATTTGATATCTTCAGGGGCTGTATGTTCGCAGCAATGATTACTATATGTGTGCTTATCTTAGCACTAGGTAATTGGGAGACATTATTTGAGTATGTTTCACTTCACTTGCAAGACTCACTATTTATCGTATGTTTAGTTCTTGCATCATATCCAACATATGACGTTATTATCAAAGGTTTAGATAAACTATTTAGTCTAAAAAGAGAATAAAAATAAACACCCTAATTTCTAGGGTGTTTTGTTTTTCAAAAGGGAAGAAGAGTCGAAGGGCTATAAACTATTTAGAAATAAAAAATAGTGGCTTAATATAGCCACTATTTTTATTTTACAAAAAAAGGATAGATGCTTAAATTGTCTTATATTATGGGATTGGGGAAGACAACCGGTGGAAAAACATCTATCATTGGTAATATAATAGCATAAAAGAATACTTTTGTAAATAATAATTTTGAAAATTGTTAAAAAGGTTAAACTTTCAAAATTGTGTATAAAATTTGTCCAAATATATAATTGTAAAAAAGGGTAAAATGTTAAATAATGGCTTTATCTAGTACTTTAAGCCTTTTAGTGTCAAATTTTATTCACAAAAAACCTTAAAAATATAAGAATAAAAATACAAAAATTTTGTATAAAATGTGAAGAAAATGTGAAAAATGCTTGTATTTTGCTTTACTTTTAGGTTTTTTTGTTACATAATCATAATGTAAAATTTTATACTTACCTAGTAAGTATGATGTTGTAATGTAAAATTACGACTTTTTATTGCGTTTATCAGGTCAATGATTTGAATATATTTTTGAGCATATAACCAAACTATTTATAAGGTTAAGAAAATACAAATTTGTCTCTAGGTTACGACTGAAAGAATAAGGAGATTCTATGGCTGAGACTCAGAAGAATTTTAAGACTAAGGATATGTTAATTGCCATATTCTGTACAGTACTTGCAATACTCTGTATTGTATTCTACTTTTTACCAGCATTTAATGTTAAACACAGGGTTGGCCCACAAGTAGATTACGAACAAGTAAACTATAGTGCTTGGGAGATGACAAAGGCTGTCTTTACAAATACTAAAGTTATGGGTTCTAATATGGAAGGATTACTTCATATTAAAGAGACTTATGGCTTTGCAATCATTATGAGTGGAATACTAATGCCACTTGGTATTATTTGCACCCTTTGTACTGCAGTATTTAGTTATATTTCTTGGTTAAAGAGTGAAGCTTTTAAACAATACTGCTTCCTATTTAGTCTATGTGGAATGATGTTCACAACAGTAACACTTATTTGTACTTGGTTTATCGCAATTCAAATTAGAGATGGTAATAACTTTGACTTCTTTAATTACAACTTAAAAGGTAGCATTAGTTATGCTGCATTTGTTAGTTTGATTTTATCTTTCGTAGTAGCGATTATCGCTTGTGCTTACAATTACTTCTTAGACAACTTCGATGATGAAGAAGACGAAGAAGATGAAGAAGAGCCTAAGAAAGTAGAGAAAGAAGTAAAAGAAGAGAAAGTTGAAGAAAAGGTAGAAGAGAAGGTAGAGAAACCTGCAGCTGCAAAAAAACCTACAACTGCTAAGAAGACTACTACAACCACTACTAAAACAACTACTACTAAGAAACCTGCTACTGCTACTAAGAAAACAACAACTACTACAAAAAAGACAACAACTAAAGCAGCAGCCAAATAATTAAATAAATACAGCCACAGTTAGTCTGTGGCTTTTTTATTGTCTAGATTTCATTAGTGTGGTATTATATTTGTAATTAAATATTAAGGGAAATAATATGTTATGTAATGGCTGTCCTAGAAAGTGTAATAGAGATAGAGAGAAAACTACAGGTCTTTGTGGTGTTCCTTCTTTGCCAAGGGTGGCTAAAGCATATTTGCATATGTGGGAAGAGCCTTGCATCAGTGGTGAGCATGGCAGTGGTACAGTCTTTTTTTCTGGCTGTAATCTAAAGTGTGTGTATTGCCAAAATTATGATATTAGTGATAATGCTAAGGGTAAAGATATTACTATAGAGCGACTAGCCCAAATCTTTAGAGAACTAGAAGAGCAGGGTGCTACTAATATTAATCTTGTTAGTCCTAGTCATTATGTAGATGCCATAATATCTGCATTAAATATTTATAAGCCTAATATTCCTATCGTATATAATTCTAATGGTTATGATAGTAAAGAGAGTCTGGAGAAACTAAAAGATTATGTAGATATATTCCTAATGGATTTTAAGTACATAGATGGGGATATGGCTATGCAGTATTCTAAAGCAAAAGATTATCCTGAAATAGTTAAGGCTAATATTCTAAAGGCTAGGGAGCTTCAACCGACAGAAATATTTGACGGCGATATTATGAAAAAGGGTGTTATCATTAGACACTTAATACTTCCTAACCATATAGATAATAGTATACAAATTTTAGAGTGGATTAAAGACAATGTAAATAATCCTTTTGTAAGCCTAATGGGACAATATGTGCCTATGCATAGAGCAGGTGACTATCCTAAAATCAGTAGAAAACTAAAGGCTATTGAATACAAGATAGTTGAGAAAAAATTAGATGAACTAGGTTTAACTCAGGGCTACACACAAGAACTCAGTAGTGCAGAAGAAAAATACACACCAGACTTTGATGGAGTCGGTGTGTAATATAATTAATAAGTATATATACTATCTGGAATATAATTTTCGAAAACGACAGTACTCGCATATTTGAGTACTTCTTTTTCTTGTTTTGCTGACCTAATAGTCCAGGTGACTATAGGGAGTTTTTTCTTTGCCAAAAATCTATTAGGTAGGCCATTCCATTCATAAGATACAAAGTCTGGCTTAATTCTTCTAAAGAGTGTAAATCTTTTTAGGAATATTCTTTGGAAGAAAGGAGCGTATGTTGTCTTGAAATTAGAAGAAAGCATACCTAGTGGGAATTTTACGTTCATTTTTCTAAACCATAATACTATTCTAGGGTCGAAAGATTTTACAGCAAATCTACCATTGTATTTTTTCAAGATTTTATATACTGCTTCGGCAAATTTTTTCCTATTCTTATTAGGCTTAAGTTCTATCATTAGTGGGACTTGATTATCTACTAAGTCTAGAATTTCTTTAAGTGTCGGTATGTGCTGTGCAGAATTGTCTAGGTTGAAGTAGGGCAAGTCCTTCTTAGTTAAATCTTCTATTCTGAAATTAACGCCACACATTCTCTTTAGGTTACCATCGTGGAAGGCTACAACAGTTCCATCGTCTAGTAACCTTAAATCTAATTCTATTGCAAAGCCATGGTCAATAGCGTTTTGGAAGGCGGTGAGAGAATTCTCAGGCATAGTGTCATTATGTAGACCCCTATGGGCAATCTTATATTTTGTATACCAATTATTGTCCACTAGAAATACCCCCAATTATAGCATTGTATAGAGCTGTGGTTTTGATGCCAAGACTTAGACCAAAGCATCTGCCTTGATATTCTCTATCGTAGTATCTATATAGATTGATATAGTCATATTTAGGCTTTATAGGAATAATGATTTTCTCAAATCTGCTCTCTCTATATTTTCTTTCTTCGCCATAATCTAATTCAATCCAGACACCTTTGTCTTTTTGTTCCATTATGACTTTGTGTTCTGCGATGGCAAGGGAAGAAGTGAAGTATGAATTATCTAGTAGTTCGCTAAAAAGTTTGCCTACCCCTTCGATATTCTCATACTTTGTGCCATCTTTGTATACTATTAAATTTTTATAATTTTCAATAATTTCGTTAAACATAAAAAATACCTTTGTATTATTATATAAAAAATGTTTCTTTTTTACAACCTAAATACAAAGGTATTTATATACTTAATCGTAGTTATAATTAAATAATACCGATATTTCCACTGTTTTCTTGGTAGTCAAAGGCTTCGTTGAAGATAGGTATCGCATTTTCGATTGTTAGAGCCTTAGCTGTACCTAGCAAAGGATTGGTGTAGTCCATATTATCTATATCGCCTGTATATGGTAGGAAGGCTTGCAGAGCCTGAAACGATACCGTAAAGGAGAGTTTGGCATTAGCAAAGACATTTGTAAGAGCATCGCCAGGAAGGGCAAATGTACCATTGACGAAAGGTATTATTTCACTTGCGATTTTTTTCTGACCATTAGTGCCTATAACTTCGCCGACTTCAATGTCTGGGACTACTTCGTATAGATAGTACTTTAGTCTATTTGCGTCGGTTGATTCGTAACCGCTTCTATTAACTGTCTGGGTGTATGTTGTGCCACTAGTTGTGATGCCTGTAGGTGGGTCACCTGCGTATGTGTCGTTAACACCTGTAATCGTTCCACCATTGTCGACTATTAGATACCACCAGCCACCGACTGAAGTGCTAATCTCATTAGTATTGGTATCATTACCAATAGATGGGTCTATATATAGCCAACTAGCGTTTATGCCTAGTCCTTCCACTTCGGTAGTATTGGTGTCATCGGCTGTTTGGATATATCTAGAACTATCGTTGATTAGATTTACAAAGCTATTATTTAGTGCGTTATTTAGAGCGTCAATACTGCTCTGTAGTGTTCTAGTAACAGTATTGCCATATTCATTTACATATGACTCGACATATGTATTCATATACGCTATAGTTCTAGCCTTGTAGAAAGAATTACTCTCAGTCTTATTGCCTTCTCCGTCTAGTATCCATACGCCATAGAAACCATTGCCAGAACCACCACTAATTTTATTAGAGTCACCACCTTGAGCATTGACACTTCCATCAAATGGTGCTGGCATCTTAGAGAACTTTATGTCATCTGTAATAGCCTTAGAGCCTTCGTATTCGGTCTGGCTGACGTATTTCCAAGAGTAAATAGATTTAAGTGTCCTATTCTTAATGGCAGTCATATCTGCACCTGCAGTAGTAGCAGCAGTAAAGGTAGCGTCGTCTACATAGTCTCTTCTACCTGTATGTGTTTGCGTAGAAGAGTCATAACTATATTCAGCATCTTCGGTATGTATAGCACCTTCAAAGCCTGATACTTCTTCGGTAGTGGTATTGGTTACTTCTCTAGTAAAGGTAGTCTGGCTCTGTACAGGGTAGTTGCTAGCATAGGTAGTGCCTGTAAAGTTATTAAAGCCCACACTTGGGTCAAACTCTATATCTATACCAAATCTGGCTCTTATTAGGCTAGTAGTAGTTGTTGTAACTCTACCTTCGTCATTTCTATAATAAGCATTACCATTGCCGTCTGTATAGGCATTACCGATATTACCTGTATTTGCACCTGTGCTAGGGTTCTCTATTGGGTTGTCTTCTACTGTGCTGGTCTCAGTGGTTGAGTATACCCTAGCAGATGAGTGAATCTCAACCTTTTGACCAGGCAGAAGGACTGTATTGTCTATCGTACCTGCAGTACCTGTGGTTCTACCAGCAAAGGCAGAGATATCTAGGTTTCCGTTTCCTGCTAGGAAGTCGTTGTTCCTGCCTGTGATTTCCACATATACAGGTCCACCCATATATAGTGCTCTATTTGCAGTAGTTGAACCGGCGAAGAAGGCAAGGGTGGCACCAACTGACGCTGTGGCAGTCAGTCCAATAGTAAGTGCGGCAATTATTGCAGTGCCCACCTTTCTTCTAGTAGACTTTCTCTTTGTTTTTTGTGTGTTGTTGATAGTTTTAGTGGTTGTATTTTCCATTTTCTTAAACTCCTAATAATTACTATTAGTTTGTAAAAGTGGTTAGAAAATATACCACATATATATAAATATTATTTACCAAAGTTTTCCATATGGTGGGGTTGTAAAGAAAAAGAAAAACCATACCACTAGGGTATGGTTTATATTAATTACTTTTTTAGAGTTGAACCACAGCTTGAGCATTTCTTTTCGTCTTTGTTATATGCTGTACCACAATATTCGCAAGTAAGGTTTTCGTTTCCCTTTAGTGCTTCTTCTAATTGTGCTTTTGCTCTAGCAGTGATTGTTTCTTCTATAGTTTTTTTAGTTTGTATAGTATCTCTAATAGTTTTCTTAAATCTTCTAGCTTTGATAACCATTGATACGATACTAATTCCAATTACTGCAAATGCCATAATCGGAGCGATAATTCCTATTACTTCCATTTGTATCTTCTCCTAAGGTTATCTTATGTTGTTGGGTTCTTTGGTGGAACTGCCTGAGAAGCATATTTACTAAAGTCAAAGTCTTCTCCATTAATCTTGATTACAGTACTTATATCAGGGAACACACAAGAATTAAATACTGTTTGTACTGATTCATTATTGTATAGAACGTCATAATGTGTGATGGTTTTCTCATCTATAGTTTCTGTTCTCTTACGGTCAAATGCTTGGTTGTCTGGACGACTAGCAATGATACCATCGTTGATTTCTGGGATAAATGTCTGTATTGCTTGGAATTCAACAGCTACGAAAATATGTTTATCTGCAGAGTAATTAGTTAATTGCCAAGGAATAATAAATTGGTCATTCCATAGGAAGACAGAACTTTTGCCTACTGCTAATGAGTATAGGTATCCTTCAGTTGCATTGGCAGCCGATTTTTGGCATAAGTAGAAATATCCTAGGTCATCACCTGTTTGTTGTGTGCTAGATGCTTCGCCTTCTAGATAGTATAGTCTATCTGCTTCTCCTACACCTGTAGTACTAAGTCTACAACCACCTGTTCTGGTATAATATTTCCAATAGTATGGAGCATCAGTTGTTGATAGTTTATTTTGATTTTCTACTAGGCCATTTAAGAATTGGTATAAGATTTGAGCATTTACATGGTCGCCTTCTTTATCATTGCTATCGATAGCAGTACCGATATTTGTATATACAATAAATCTCGCTCTTATGTAACAAGCAGAACCTGTTTTTTGGTTTTGTGTAACTGAGATACCGCCATTATTATATACACTAGCACTAGCGTCAATTGCTTGACCAGGGTAGGCTAGGTCAGTTGAAATATTAAAGTGTAGTGTTCCTGCGTCGCTGGTAGTTATTGGTGGGTCTACGGTCTCATCTCTAATCTCGATGCCGACGGAACCTGCCATTGTAACATAGTTACTACTCCAATCACTATCAAAGAACCATGCAAGGGTGAGAGTGAAGGTTAGAACTATGACAAGCAAAAAACTCATACATAAGAGTATGATGCCACCAACTTTCCTTTTCTTTTTTCTTCCTTCCATTTTTCACCTTTAATATAGATTTTTTCTAGTAATTAAGGTATTTTTTAAGTCTTAGTCGTGTTTTGTATGTATATACATACAATTCTATCAGTACTTAATTATACCACTTATAATTTAATTTGTTAAATATTTTGAGCCCTTTATCTATATATAGATAAAAGTTATTGATTAGTTGTTGTGCGCTTCCCAGTCTACTTGGTTGTCTAAAATCTCTTGAACGTTAAAGATTGTATTAGGGATTCTTTCGCCATTTTCGTCTACAAGTTTATCTTGGATTGCTTGGAACTTAAGGTTAAATGTAATCTTAACGTCAGCATATTTGTTTGTATAGAACTTGTATGGGAATTGAAATATACCATTGATGAATGTAATGTTATTGCCGATAGCACTAGTAGGGATTGCTTTGAGTTCGATAAACTCTTCGCCAGTCTCAGGCATTACACCCCTAGTCTGACTGCAGTAGTAATAAACAATTCCGTATTTTGGGCTTTGGAAAGGAACCCAACCATCTCTAGCGTTAACTTCGCTACTATCTATTCTAGTAGTTAAACACTCTGTCATCGCATCTTGGATAAGATACTCGATATCTGCTGCTAGGTTTTCGCTAACACCTTCTACATCAACAGTTAGTATTGCTCTTAGTAGGGCAGGTGTTGCGTTGATATCTGATGAAGTAACCTTAGCAATTGCCTGCATATCAATACCCATACCAGGTAGTAGTTTGTCTCTATTGGAATTTAAGTTCATTGTTAGAGCACCTTGACCAATCGTGTCATCGTACTGACCATCTACCATTTTTACTCTAACAGGGCCACCCATAATTAGGGTAGTTTTGTTTGTTTGGCTTCCCGCAAAATAGGCAAGTGTTGCTGTGACACATAGACATACTAGTAACAGTATGCTTAAAACAAATATTATAATTGTTCCTTTAGTAATTTTTTGTTCTTGTGTCATTTTCCATTTTTTCCTATTTTGTCTTTTTCTAAGATTTGTTTTGCGGGAAATCTTAAGTGAATTATAGATACTTGAGCGTACTTCGCACTTATATCATTATAATTCAATATTAGTATAACCCAATTCGCTGAATTTTGACAAATATTTATACAAGATTTTTTATATTTTTTTTATAAATAAAAAAATAAAAAAAGACCACTTATGGCTGTAATTAAATACTTACAGGTATTTTAAGTGGTCTTTAAAATAGTTATTCTTTGATAACAGGGCTAGTTTTAGTACTTTTTTCTCTCTTTGGAACGAAAGAGATTTCTTTTATCTTAGGTAGTGGCTTATCTTTGCTCCTAAATGAGTCAATAAGCATAACGAGCCAGCCTTGTGGTATGTATGCATAATATACGAGAATTCTCCAGAGTAGTACGCCCCAGAATAGCGTTCCGGATGGGAATAGTGAGCCTAGCAGTGCGTTAAATGATAGTTCACTAGCACCACTACCACCAGGTAGTGGAATGATTGCGATTGCACACTCGCATATCATACAGTAACATAGCATATCGTACCATGACATTGCAGGGTGTGGAACAAATGATTTGAGAACAAAGTATGCTATCATTGCAGTGGAAACAAGTGAGCCTAGAGTTGCAAGTAGAGAACAAGTGACTGTGAGTGGACTCTTTGCAAAATGCTTGATAGTATACTGATAAGATTTAACGAATTTTAGGACTTTTCTTAGGGTTTTTCTATAGTTTTTGATTATGTGCATTTTAGCTAAAATTTTGAGTGACCATACAACTAGTGCAGCCCCAAATCTCTTAGTTATAGACATAAAGAATATGAATAAGAATAGTAGTATGTTAGCAGATAGTCCAATCCACGCAAGTACTAGGACTGCTGGAGTAGAAACTATATTTTTTGAGTATAAACATAGTATTGTGGTACATAGAATAGTAAAGGTTACTTGCCATGCCATATACTTTGCCATTGGAAGTGATGTTGATGCTTCTCCAGAGTACCCGTTCTTCTTAAGGTAATATATCTCAAAGGCTTGTCCACCTGTACTCATAGGAGTGATTAAATCGTAGTATCTACCAAATGCTGCTAGTTTATATGAAAATACTGGTCTAAATTTACGTGTCTTACTGAATATAAATACAGCGAACTTTGCGCCATTGAATATGTTGGTTAGGAAAAACAAACCAATGGCTAAAAAGATATATCCCCACTTAGGTGAATTTGCAAATAGCGTACGAAGTGGCTGTATACCACCTTGCTCATGAGCGAAATTCCAGAAAACCATACAAACTAGAGCTAGATTAGCAATGAATAAACATGTATTAAAAATTTTCTTTCTCTTTGTCTTTTTTGTTGGAGTGGTTGTCTCTTCTTTACTGAGTTCTAGCTTTTCTTCAATGATTGTTTCTTCTTTTATTTTATGGGATATAGCAAAGAAAATTCGATTGTTTTTATCGAATTCATCAGTTAAGTGTTGCCATAGTTTAGTTCTTTTAATTCTTTCGCTGGCAAACTTAATATTAAACCATTGTTTCTTATTTGTATTTTTCATACCTATATCTTGAAGTTCAGGATTTTTATTAGAAATTTATTCTATCCCCATAAAAATTACCTGTATAGTATACCAAAATATGTTATTTTGGCAAAGCGAATTTTTATTTAATTTGTTTTTATGTGATAAAATTTGCATAGTGCCTTAAAAGATTTGGTATTTTTTTATATATTTTCTATAATGTAGGTAGATATAAAGTATATATTTGCTTTAGTGTGATACGAAATAAATTTTTTAAGGAGAAAATGATGGCAAAGAAAATGAATGCTAAATATGAACCACTCTTTACACCTTGGAAGATAGGTAATGTGGAAATTAAGAATAGGATAGTTATGTGTCCTATGGGTGGAACATCACTATTCGGCTGGATGGGCCCACAAAAATTCAACAAAGAAGCAGCAGATATGTTTCTAAATATTGCTAAAAATGGTTGTGGACTTGTAATCCCTGGTATTGCACCACTTAGAAATATGTTAGGTGGCGCATGGTTATATAAGGTAAGCCAAAAAGAATATGACAGACTAGCTAGCTGGTTGGAAGAATTTCACAAGACAGGCGCAAAAATATTTGTGCAATTAACAGCTGGATTTGGTAGGTCATTTTCAATTCCTAACCATATGACAGGTATTGTAAAGAGTAAACTATTAAGCAAACTTGTTAAACCAGTATTTGATTTTGATAGACTTTTAACTGCACCAAGTGCACTTCCTGCTCGTTGGTATCCAGAACACACTGTAAGAGAAATTACTGTTAAAGAAATTGAAGATATCGTAAAGGGTTATGCATTAACAGCAAAAAGATTAAAAGATGCTGGAGTTGATGGTGTAGAAGTTCACGCTGTTCATGAAGGATATTTAATTGACCAATTTACAACAAAATACACAAATAAACGTACTGATGAGTATGGTGGTAGTTTTGAAAATAGATATCGTTTTGCTACAGATATTGTAAAGGCTATTAAGGCAGAGTGTGGAGAAGATTTCCCAGTATCTGTAAGATATTCTGCAGTTAGTAAAACAAAAGACTTCTGTGTAGGCGCTCTTCCAGGAGAGACATACAAAGAAGTTGGTAGAGATATCAAAGAAAGTGAGAAGGCAGTAAAATATTTGCAAGAAGCCGGATATGATATGCTTAACACTGACAACGGAACATATGATGCTTGGTATTGGGCTCACCCACCTGTATATATGCCAGAGAACTGTAACCTAGAAGACACTGCACACGTTAAGAAATTCTGTGATATTCCTGTAGTTTGTGCAGGTAAGATGGAGCCAGAAGTAGCTGCACAAGCTATCAAAGAAGGTCGTATCGATGGTATGGGTGTTGCAAGACAATTCCTTGTAGATAATGAATGGATTACAAAACTTCAAGAAGATAGACTCGAAGATGTTATGCCTTGTATTCATTGTCATAATGGTTGTTTCCCACTTGCTCACTACAAGGGTGTTGCTAGTGATACTCCACTAGGCGACTCTATTCATATGGCAAGATGTGCGCTTAACCCACAAACAATGGACGGTGGAAAGTACGACTTTAAACCAGCTAAAAACCCTAAGAAGGTTGCTATCATCGGTGGTGGTATAGGTGGTATGGAAGCTGCTAGAGTATGTATTATGCGTGGACATAAACCAACTATCTATGAAAAGACAGATAAATTAGGTGGTGTGTTTATTGCTGCTGCTGCACCAGAATTTAAGAAAAATGACAAAGCACTCATTGAGTGGTATAGAAGACAAATGAAAAAACTTAATGTTGAAATCAAATTCAACACTGAAGTTACAGATATTACAAAGCTTGATGCTGATGAGATTATTGTAGCTACAGGCTCAACCGAGAGAAAACTCCGTATGCCAGGGGCAGAGAGAACTATTGATGCTATCGACTACTTACTCGGACAAAAAGAAGTTGGCAAAAATGTAGTTGTTATTGGTGGTGGTCTCACCGGCTGTGAAGTTGCTTATGACTTACACTTGAAGGGTAAAAATCCAATTATCGTTGAGATGAAAAATGACTTAATGGCAGTACCTGGAATTTGTCTAGCAAACTCAAGTTATTTAAGAGATTATTTTAATTGGAAGAAAGTTCCTGTATATCTAGAGAGTGGTGTTGCTGAGATTAAAGAAAAGAGCGTTGTTATAAACACAAAAGACGGTCAAAAAGAAGTTAAGGCAGATAGTGTAATCTTGGCAATCGGTTACAATCCTAACCCTATTGTGAAAAAAGCGAAAAATGTACATATCGTAGGTGATGCTAATAAGATTGGTAACCTTCGTACAGTTATTTGGGGTGTATGGGATATAGTTAAGAGAATCTAAAGGGAGATTTGATATATGAAATTAACCAAAGAACAGCAAGAAATTTTAGACGGAAAGAAGGGTGAAGTTCTTGCTAAAGTTATGAAAACCTTAGTTCAATACGGTGAAGTATTCGGTGCTAAGAAAATGGTCCCTGTTACAGGAAAATATAATCATTTAGTTACTTCTTTTGGTCTAAAGGCGCTAGGCCCTGTGTATGACCTTATGGAGCAACTAATCTCTACAGGTAATGTGTCTAAGCAGAAATTTTCTGCAGACCCTAGACCAATAGATAAAAATGTTCCTGCTAACTTTTTACAAAAGTTTATTTTTAATAAATTTATGTACTCTAGACAAGAGTATTACGAAGAGCAACTAGTTAAAATGGGACTAATGGATAAAGATGCCTTTACCTGTACTTGTTATATGGATGAAGTGGGAAATAAACCAAAGAAAGGAGATGTGCTTTCTTGGGCAGAGTCGTCTGCCGTAGTATATGCCAACTCTGTTTTAGGTGCTAGGTGTAATAGAAACTCAGGAATTATGGATATTATGGGCTCTATTGTGGGCTATGTTCCATATTTTGGTCTACTTACAGATGAAGGCAGAAAGGCTACCTGGGTAGTTGAAATCAAAACTACTAAGATACCAGAAGCACAATTACTAGGCTCTGCTATCGGTATGAAGGTTATGGAAGAAGTTCCATACATTGTGGGCCTAGATAAATGGATTGGTAAGAAATTAAACGATGAAAATCGTACATATCTAAAAGACTTCGGTGCAGCCACTGCATCTAATGGTGCTGTTGGTCTATACCATATAGAGAATTTAACTCCAGAAGCAAAGGAATTAGGTAAAGAGTTACTAGCAAAGAAGACTAAAACTTATGTGATTGATGATGCAGAACTCGAGAGAGTTTACAGAAGTTACCCTGTTATTTGGAAAAATCCAGATGCTAAGCCTAAACTATGCTTTATGGGCTGTCCGCATATGTCATTACAACAACTTAAAGAATGGACAGACAGTATTGAGAAGGGACTAAAAGAGTCTGGAAAGAAGAAAGTTTGTGTGCCAACAGTATTTACAGCATCTCCAGCAGTACTAGAAGAATTTGCTAAAACTGAGTATGCAGAGAGACTAAAGGCTACAGGAGTTATTACTTCTTATATCTGCCCACTTATGTATATGAATAACCCACTATGTGGTAAGATGCCTGTTATTACTTCTAGTAATAAACTAAGAACATATACAACTGCTAGGTATTATACCGACGCAGAGATTCTAGACCAAATCACAAAAGGGGGTAAGGCATAATGAGAGAATTCAAAGGAAGAGTAGTTGCTAGTGGAACTGCTACTGCAGAAGCTGTGGTTTCTCACGGTGGACTTAATACTCTAGCATCATTTCAAAAGGCATTACAATTTGGTGATAAAAAGGCAACCTGTGGAGACCAAAATAACCCAGATTTATATGGCAAACAAATGGCAGGTAAGGCTCTATGCTTACCACAGACAATAGGTTCAACAACCGGTGGACTAGTACTGTATTGTGCTTGTTCTATGGGTAGACAGCCTGCTTGTATGTTATTCTCTAAACCTATCGATTCCCTAGCTGCAGCAGGAGCAATCCTTGCAGATGTTTGGTTAGAAGATAGCAATATGCCTGTTATCGATAGTCTAGGCGATGAATTCCTAAACTATGTAAAAGATGGTATGACTATCACTGTAAAAGAAGGCGGAGTAGTCGTAGTAGAATAATTATGAGATAAAAAAAGACTAAACGATTTGTTTAGTCTTTTTCTTTTATTAACCCCATAGGTTGCTAGGGTAGTCGCCTTTTTCTACAAGTGATGCTAGTTCGTTAACTAGTTTTTCTTTGTCTTCTTTGTATGTAATACCTTGCCATACAGCAGTTGTTGGTAATACTTTTACTTGAACTTTTTTATCTTGTATCAATTCAGACACTACGTCAGGTATTAGGTATTCACAAGTTTCTTTATTGTCTTTGTTTTTATCGAAGAACTCTACAAACTTAGTCTCTAAGTAATTAAATAGTTTAGGAGTAAATCCTAACATATTCATAGAAACAGGGTCTTTGCCATCAACTTCAAATTCTGGAGCACCAGATAATGGAGCTGCCACAATTCTACCATCAGCTTCTCTGCCTAGGTTTGATTCAATGATATGTGTTAGATATCCGTCTTTCTCTCTACATACACCCCTTTTTACTTTACCATTTTCTGTCATTGTATTTTCAATCATATAACCAACTACAGAATATTCGTCAGGGTTAGTATTGTTTTTTAAGAAATCTCCAACAACTCTAAATGCATCATAACCATAGAAGTCATCTGCATTGATAATAGCGAAGTTGTTTTTTACTACGTCTTTACAACATAGAATTGCGTGACCTGTACCTAGTGGTTTTACTCTACCTGCAGGAATATCTGCATTAGCAGGAAGGTTGTCGTTCTTTTGAAAAACATAAACTGTCTCTATTTGTTTCTCTACTCTTTTTCCAACAGTCTGTCTAAAGATGTCATAGTTTTCTTCTTTAATGATGAATACTACTCTTTTAAATCCACATTTAATAGCATCGAATATTGAATAGTCGATAATAAAATTACCATTACTATCTACAGGTTCAATTTGTTTTAAACCACCAAATCTGCTACCCATACCGGCAGCCATAATTACTAAATCCATTTTTCTCTCCTTTGGGTTTTATTTAAGAGCCCATAACTCTCACTATAATTATAATAAACTTTTTATCTCCAAATGCCAAATTAAATAAAGCCCTATTGAAAAATTTTTGACAATGATTGTCATATTGGTAATATTGCTAGTATCTCCCTAATACATTTTTGTAACGGAGAAAGGTGTATGTTTAAAGTTATTAAGTTAAAGAGTTTTCTTGTGATATTGGGAGTTATACTAGTTAGTGTTATTCTGGGTGTGGGTGTTGTAAAAGTAATAACTATAGACTCTATACCTAGACATATATATACCATTGTGTTAGATGCTGGGCATGGTGGTAGAGATGATGGGTGCTCAGGTGTAGGTGGCACAAAGGAAAGTGAAATTAATCTAGCTATTACTAAGAAACTAAAAGGATATCTAGAAGACCTGGGTATAAGGGTGGTTTTAACTAGAGCAGATGGTAATGGTTTGTATAAATCTAATGTAGATAATTACAAACAGTCAGATATGGAAGAGCGGATAAAGATAATAACTAAGGCAAAGCCAGACTTAGTTGTCTCTATTCACTGTAATTCATATGCAGATAGTTCGGTATCTGGTGCTCAAGCATATTACTTAGAAGGTGATGAAATAGGCAAAGAATTTGCTATTGCTATGCAGTCTCAAATGATAAGTATTTTAGATAATGCAAGGAGTGAGATTGGTAAGGGTGATTACTACCTTCTGAAGGAAACTAGTAGTCCTGCAGTTATAGTCGAAGCAGGATATCTATCTAATGTAGTTGATGAGAAAAATCTACGAGATGAGACATATCAAAATAGAGTAGCCTACGCTATAATGTGTGGAATAGTAAAGTACTACAATTTGTGTGGTAATGATTAGTTATTGACAATAAGTATATTTATAATGACAAAAATAAAAGAGATACAATGTTTTGTGTATCTCTTATTTTTTAATTAAAATTGCTATTTTTTGAGTGTTTTTAGTAGACAATCGTATGCAAGTTTTAGTTCATCTATGATTGCTATATTGATGGGTATGTCGGTAGATTTTCTATACTCTGCAAGGACTGTTGGTAGGTCGTCTAGAGCCACCCATTTTAGAGTAAAATTATATTCTTTTTCTCTGTCTGTGTGTTTAGTTTTTGATAGGTCAAAGTCTTTATTTGAAAAGCAGTAGTGATAGAGTATCTGAGAGTCTTTATTATCGCTTCCTATATAGTGTGCTTCGAAAAATCTAGTAAATGTTTCGTCAAAGTCTATTCCTGTTTCTTCTCTTAGTTCTCTATACAAGCAATGCATTATATCTTCACCTTCTTCTGTGTGTCCACCAGGTAATTGACAGCCACCCCTAGAAAGGGCAAGTAGTATCTCGTCTTTGTTGTTTATTATAAAGGCTTTTACTCTAGTCCAGACTTGTTTGACTTCCATGTTTGGATAGAAGTTTACTCTCTCTATTTCCATAAGTTTTTCTCCTATATGGTATTATAGCACACATTGATATTTTCTCAATCAAATTCTATGTGGTTGAGTATTTGCTTATGCTATTTTTTATTTCTTCGTTATTTGTTTTGTAAAAATATTATTTTATAGTAAAATAATACTAATATGAAATTAAGGAAAAATGGAAAATGGCAAAGATAAAAAAATTACTCACTAGTCTTTTTATACTAGTTGCAGTTATAATATCCTTTAGCATTGTCAGTCCTGCAGTGAAGGGGACTGATAATATTTCTTTGTCTGAGTATACAGATAGGGTGTTATCTCTATATTCTACATATTCGGTTGACTTTAATGATTATAGACAAACCCTTGATTACAGTGAAGTAAGAAAGGTTAGTGATAAATATATGGTGTCTACTTCGCTACTATCTAGTAGACTAGGTGTAGACGTTGATTTTGACGATGAGAAATTGAGTAATGCTGTTATTGTGAAATTATTAAGTAATGGCAGGGCAGAAAAATCCGAGACGATAGCATATGGTAATGATATTGATTTATCTGGTACAGACAAATTAGTTTCTCTTGACCTATGTGTAGAGAGTCTGGGATTTGAGATTAATTATAATAAAGACAATATTGATATCATTAGACCATATCTTACAAAAAGGTTAATCGTAAAGACTACTCATGACATTGATTATATGGGTGCAGTAGAAGTAATTGCAGGATATAATGATGAGATAGTTCTTCAGTACGCAACAGAAGAAGATGCAAGACTTGCACATTTGGCATATAAGGAAAACCCAGATATTGAGTATATTGACATAGATTTTATTGTTGAAACAGCAGGTATTGGTTTTTCTGAGATAACAACAGGCAATACATACGGGTACAGAAGTTGGGGTGCTGATGCTATGGGCGTTGGTGCTTATACTAAAGAGTTACTTGATGACCTTGATGTTGGTGGCAAGACTTTAGAAGAAAATATAGTGGCTGTTCTAGATACAGGTATAGATACCGACCATAGTTGGTTTAGGGATAGAATTGTTAGTGGTGGTAAGAATTACTTAAATGTCAATACTAATACAGGTGTAATTACAGTAACAAACAATGTAGAAGATGACAATGGTCACGGAACACACGTTTCTGGTATAATATGTGATTTAACTCCTGATAATGTAAAGATTTTACCTATGAAGGTTCTTAATGAAGAAGGCAAGGGTGGTTCTCTTGGTATAACTGCTGCGATGAGACAAGTTCTTAATTTGGTTAAGTCGGGCACTAAAATATCTGCTATGAATATGAGTCTAGGTGGAAAACACAGTGTAGGAGATGATACTTGGGACGGATATAATGAGATTGTTATAGAACTAAAATCATACAATGTTCCTACGGTTGTTGCTGCTGGTAATGATGCAGTGAGCGTTGTGGGATATTCTCCAGCAAATATTAGTTCGGCGATAACGGTAGCTAGTGTTGGACAAGCTAGTGATGGAAGCCTTTTTAGGTCGGATTTTTCTAACTATGGTACATATGTAGATATTGCTGCTCCAGGAGAAGCGATAATTAGTGCTTATTTAAAAGGACAAATGGCGAAATCTAGTGGTACATCTATGGCTGCTCCACACGTGGCTGCTGCAGTAGCATTACTATATAGTGACCCAGACACAGCATATACTTGTGCAGAAATAGAAACAATAATAAAGAACAATGCTATTGACCTAGGTAATACAGGTTGGGATATCTACTATGGTGAAGGAATGATATCTCTAGAATACGCTAGTTCTATGCTACTTAGCTCAAATGTGGTATTTAGTAGAACAAATACTACTTGTGAAGAGCCTTTCGTACTGTCTCTCTCTATAGCAGAGCCAAATGCAAAAATTTATTATACTCTTGATGGTACAGTTCCTAGTCTAGATAATGGAACGCTATACACAAATTCTATCACGATTAATACAACTACGATTGTTAGAGCGATAGCGTTTGTCCTTGATAGTGCAGGAAAAATAGATAAATATAGCAGAGTGGTATCTATTACATATACATTTGGCAACCAAGACACAAGCGATAGTTATGTGGTTAATGAAGATGGTGTACTGATAGATTACAATGGTATTAGACAGGTATTATCTGTGCCTACTACTGTAGATGGTAAAACTGTAGTTGCTATTGGAACGGGTGCATTTACAGATACAACAGTTACAAGGGTTGATTTACCAGAAACTGTTACACTTATCCAAGCAAGAGCATTTTCTTCCTGCTCAACTATTAATATTGTAGAAGCACCAGGGGTTACTACTATTGAAGAGTATGCCTTTGCAGATTGTGTGAGTTTTAATGGTTTAACAGAAGACTATTTCCCTGTACTTACAGAAATTGAAGATTACGCATTTATGAATTGTTTTCAGCTTTATACAGTTGATTTACCTGTAGTATCAAGTGTTGGCAGTTATGCTTTTTATATGGAATCTAGTTTGGGAAGTACTATTCTAAATAGTGTGAGTATGCCTAGTGTGATAGTCTTGGGCGAATATGCTTTCGCAAATTGTAAAAACCTAAAAACGATTGACTTTAGTCTCCTTGAGATAGTGCCATATTGTGCATTTTTGAGTGCGGGATTAGAGTCTATTAGTTTAGGTTCTGCAGTGAGAATTGCTAGTTATGCTTTCTTTGATAACACATCACTATCTAGTGTGTCTTTACCTAAAGTAGAATTTATAGGAATGTGTGCGTTTAGTTCAAATGCTACTACTTCGACTAGTTATGCAAATCTACTAACTACACTAGAATTGCCTGAACTTAAATATGTAGCAATGAGTGCATTTAGTTATAATAGTAAATTAATCACATTTAATGCTCCTAACCTTGAGTATGTTGGAAGGCTTGCGTTCTTTGATTGTTTAAAACTTCAATCATTTATTGGTGGTAAAATTGCCGTAGTTTGCGAGTCGGCATTTGAGTTTTGTACTGCCCTTACAGAGATTGATTTGCCTTATGCTACAGAGATTAGGGCTTGGGCATTTGCATACTCTGGACTACAGAGAATTAGCCTTTGTTCTGCTATAGAGTATATAGGAATAAATGCTCTATATGTTACTAGTACAGTAAATCTAATTGTTGAAATTCCACTAGGTTCAAAAGTAGCCGAAGATTATGTGATTGCAAATAATTTAGAATTTACTTATCTACAATCAAGTTATGATTACTTAGTCTATCAGACAGTAGATGGTAAAACTATCACAATAACCCAACTTAATAACGCAGTGTCTATGCCTAATGAAGTGGTTATTCCTGAGTATTTGGGTTCAAATAAATTGCCTGTTACAACTATTGCATCGGGTGCATTTAAAAATTGTGAGTTAATTACAAAACTCATATCTAAAACTATTACAACAATACATAGCGAAGGATTTTACTCGTGTCTAAATCTAACCTATGTGTCACTTGAGAATTTAACCTTCTTAGGTCAAATGGCATTCTATCGTTGTGAGTATCTAGAGCATTTAGATATTCCTAATATAGAGACCATATCCTTAAGGGGATTCTATGGTTGTAATAGACTAGAGAGTATTACTCTAAATAGTTCTATTATGGAGATTGGATTTGAAGGTATTGCCTTTATGAGTAATGGTATTGTAAATCCTAACTTTGTGATTTATTATAATGGAACTTCTGTTCCTTCAGTAATTGTCGCTTATGCTTCAACTAATAATGTAAATTACCAGCCTGTTTATCATTCAATTGGTTCACTATGGTACACAACGTGGACCAATGGAACCGATGAAGAAATAGAGATTGCAAGTATTGATAAAAATAAAGTTGGTAGTGTTATTATTCCAGAGACTATTGAAGGAAAGATTGTTAGTAGTATAGGTATAGGGGCTTTCGAAGGTTGTGATTTTATCACAGGTGTTAGACTTCCTAGTTCGGTAAAATATATTGGCAGGTCAGCTTTCGAAGGTTGTGTGTCTCTAAAAGAAATTAACCTTCAATATGTAACAAGGATAGACTCTTCTGCGTTTAAACTATGTACTAGTCTAAAGAGTATTAATATTCCACAGGTAGTAGCAGTATCAAACCAGGCTTTCTATGGTTGTTATAACCTAGAAAAAGTTGATATGCCTAATGTTAGCAGAGTTGGAACTAGTGGTTTTGATTATTGTGAAAACTTACAGATTGTAATTTG
The DNA here is from genome assembly GCA_045635805.1 of Clostridia bacterium. Classification (GTDB taxonomy): domain Bacteria; phylum Bacillota; class Clostridia; order Christensenellales; family UBA1242; genus UBA11490. The sequence goes on along the minus strand of JAZTWI010000013.1, from coordinate 9,315 downwards.
TCCGAAATTAGAGACGTTGTGCGAATATGCTTTCTATGGCAATAGTAGACTTTCTCAAATTGATACTTATGCATTAAAGTACGTAGGGGAAAATGGTAGTGAAAAAGAGATTTTTACAGGGTGCTATGCACTAAAAGAAATAAAACTCCCAAGTGTTATTTCTATTACTCCTACAGCATTTAACAATTCGGCTATTAGAAAAGTATTTATAGGTAAAAATTTTGTACCATTTACTTCTTCAACGGGCTCAATGAATACCAATATAGATATCTATGGTTATGCTAGTTCTACAGCAGAGAACTTTGCAGAAGCCAATGGAAACGATTTCTATCCTATTGACGAACTAGCATTTACTAAAAATTTACCAAATGTAGTAACTTGTATAGAAGGTAGTGATGTTACATTATCTGTTACAGTTGCTGGATATGATATTAGTTATAAGTGGTATGTAACCAATGCTTCGGGGTCAGTTAAGACTGCTATGACGGATGAAACTACTAGTAGTATTAGTATGAGAACTACAGGAGTGGGGTCTTGGTATTACTGTGTAGAAGTAAGTGATTGGACCGGCGCAGTGCTTGAGTCTAGAATATGTAATGTAAGGGCTGTTTCTCAAACATACAATTATAGTATTACACCAGAGAAGGGTGAGCATTATAGTTGTTGGGTTGGAACGCCATCTAATAGAGAAACCACATATGTTGTATCTTCTAGTACAGTGCACACTAATGGTATTCCTGTAGAATTTATAGCAAATCTTGGTTATAGCATACACACTATCTATTTAGTTGGTGATAATGGCTCTATACAGACCTTCCCAAAGATGGACGATGGCAATTATTGTGGACTAACTCTTTTCCATATTTTCGTAGGTGAGAGTTTGACTCAGAATTATAGAATATATGCAACTACTGCTCCTAGGGGAGATACGGAATATACAGTTAATCACTATAAGGAAGTATTGGAGCCTTCATCTGCGTCTGTTATGAAAGACGGTCTCTATTTTGAGTTTGCAGAAAGTGAGATTCTAACAGGTTATACCGAAGCTAGAACCAATGCTCAACCAAACTCTTATGATGGGTATTCTGCGATGGATTATTCTCAGAAAACAATTCTAGCAGACGATAGTCAAATAGTAGATATTTATTATACTAGAAATTCTTATACTTTAACTCTAGAATGTGGCACAGGTATTGCTAGTACTAGGGGTTCTGGTAGATATAAGATGGGTACTAAGGTAACTATTTCTGCCACAATGGCTAAGGGTTACGATTGGTCTAAGTGGGTGAGTAGTAATACTGACTTAGTAGCAGATAACGACACCCAAGAAGTGGAGATAGAAATTCCACTAGGAGACATAGTACTAACAGCGATGGGTGCTATCAAACACTACACTATCACAGTTATTGCCGATAGTGGTTGTATTGTAACACCAAATATAGAAGTCAACGAAGTAGAGTTTGCGTCTGCACACACTTATGAATTTAAGGCTATTGAAAATTACCAGATACAATCGGTAGTCATAAACGGTGTAAATAAGGGGGCAATTACTAAATATAAATTCCAAAGTGTTGGCGAAAATATTGTAATAGAAGTAACTAGCGTTAAGAAAAAAGTAGCAGTTAGTATTGAAGCTAATATTGCTGGTATTAATGATATTATTAATGTAGAGATTGGCTCTTCATATTCATTTACAGTACCACAGAAATCGGGATATAATGTACATTATGTTCTAGTTGATGGCGAAGAAAGAGAGATAATTGATGGTAAGGTTGAGATAGATTCACTTAGTGAAGATACCACAATAGAAGTCTTCTATGCTGAGATTAGGAATCCAAGCGTAGATGACGAAGATTCTATCATTACACCAGAAGACGACGTGGAACAAGATTCTCAGCAGCAACCAGATACTTCTACTCAAGGAAAAGATGATAACTACAACTTTAGGCCAATTATTATAACTGCAATAGTTTTAGGACTACTATTTATTGCTGTCATAGTAAGAGTTGCTAAGAAAACAATTGATAGAAGTAATAGATTATAGTTGGGTTATATTTCGTGCTTGACTTACATATAGTATAAGTATGAAAAGAAATCTTATATATTCAGTTTTAGTCAGTTTTGTTCCTGTAATAATCGTAGCTGTACTTGGTAGTATATTTGTAAATATAGGTATGCCTTGGTTTGGCTCTCTTATAAAGCCTAGTCAGTGGATACCGAATATAGTGATTCCTATAGTTTGGACAGTGATATATTTGCTTACAAGTATAGTCATATTCTTATGGGTAAGAAATGGCAAAATGCCTAAGAACATAGTTGTACTATTTGTCATAAATGGAATACTAAATGTGTTATGGTGTTTGTTATTCTTTACGCTTAAACTTACATTTATAGGGCAGGTCGCAATTATTCTCAATCTAATTTTTAGTTATTACTTATTGCTAGAAATAAAAAAAGAAAATGGGCTATATTACTATATGCTCATAATATATCCAATATGGTTATCCATAGCGACAGTGCTTAATCTCGCTGTATGGATTCTAAATTAAAAAATATCCACCTAGTTATAGATGGATATTTTTCTTTTATTATTCGTCGTCACCCATTGAGTATTCGCCTCTCATTAGTCTAGTGATTCCTACAACTCTAGTTCCTGCAGCTTCACTAGCGTCTACGAAGTTTGGCTCTTGTCTTCTTAGAGTCTCGTGGCTAGTAAATGGTGGCATTTCTTTAACCTTGACACCGTTTAGTTGAGCTGAGAATTTAGCGATTTCGCCCATTGTTTTTTCATCAAATGCGTGTCTTGCGCCTAATGCTTTTCTAGATAACTCGTGGTAACCATTTAAGAAGATTGCTTCTCTTAGTCTAATTGGATAGTAATTTGTTACTGCTTCTAAAGTGTCAATAATATTAACCTTTCTAGCGCCTGTAACTTGTGCGTAGTATGCTCTAATTAGTGCTTGTGCTTCTTCTGCTTCTAATGGTTTGTCTGAAATTCTAACGATTTGGTCGTAGTGACCAGCGTTGATTTCCATAAATTTACTATTGTCTCCATTTAAAATAAATGGAATAAGACAGTTGTTGTCTTTGTTTGCATGTGTGCAGTCTGCCCACATAACTTCTTTCATTGGTATCTTTCTCTCTTTAGCCATTTTCCATATTCCCCCTAAAAATTATTATGATAGTATACACGACAGGGGGTGGGTTGTCAATACCCATTTTAAATAAAATTTCAAAAAATTTAACATTTTTTTTGATTTGCATTTTATTTTGATTTTATGGGTAAAAAATTGCTTTGTTAATGGTTTAATTTGTGTTAAACTATAGAGTAGAATGGATAAGAATGTAGATATGTTATTTGAGTTTAATAGTCTAGATAATAAGACGGCAAAAACAATGAACCCACAGGTTCTGGCTTTTGTTGGCGATGCAGTTTATTCACTATACATTAGACAATGGATAGTTTTAACTGATAAATCCAAAGTAAAGGATTTACATAGTCACGTTACCAATTTTGTTAAGGCTAGTGGACAGAGTAATTTTATAGAGAAATTACTACCTATATTTACAGAAGACGAGATGTCTGTTTTCAAAAGGGGTAGAAATTATAAAACTCTATCTACTGCAAAAAATGCATCAGTTATTGATTATAAGAGAGCGACTGGATTAGAAGCGGTATTTGGTTATCTATATTTGTCTGGTCAGAGAGCTCGACTAAATGAAATACTATCAATGAGCATAGGAGAAAAAGATGAAGGTTAAGGGAAGAAACGCTGTTAGAGAAGCCTTGGTTTCTGATACTAATATTTTAAAGATAATGGCTAGTAAGACTGCTAAAGATAAGGTTTTTAATGACATTATAAATATGGCAGGTAGAAAGAAAATCAAGGTGCAGTTTGTAGACAATAGAGCACTAGACAATGAGTGTGATAATCATCAAGGCATTATTGCTTTTACTAGTGATTTTCAGTACTCTACTGTAGATGAAATTTTAGCAGTGGCTAGAGATGCGGGAAGAGAGCACTTTATACTAATACTTGATGGTGTAGAAGACCCACATAACTTCGGCAGTATTATTAGAGTTGCTGAGTGTTTAGGTGTAGACGGAATTATTATTTCTAAGAATAGGGCTTGTCCTGTGACCGATACAGTAAGCAAAGTAAGTGCTGGCGCAATTGAGCATATGAAGATAGCAAAAGTTACTAATATCAATACAGAGATAGAGAGACTAAAGAAGGAAGGTGTATGGGTGTATGCCTGTGAACTAGGTGGAGAAGACCTAGATAATGCTAATCTTACAGGTAATATTGCTATCGTTATGGGTAGCGAAGGTAAGGGTGTTAGTAGACTTACAAAAGAGATTTGTGATGGCGTAGTTACAATGCAAATGTATGGCAAGGTAAATTCACTAAATGTGAGTGTTGCCACAGGCATAGTATTATATGAAGCAGTAAGGAAAAGAAAATAGTGAAAGAGATAGAAAAGATTATTAAACTTGCTCAGTCTGGAGATGATATGGCTATGCAAGAATTACTCTCTGAACATAAGTATATTGTCACTGCAATAGTTAGGAGATATTATCTAATAGGTGGCGAGAGAGAAGACCTAGTACAGGAAGGTATGATAGGGCTATTTAAGGCAATCAAGAGTTTTGATTTAGACAAAGATGTGTCTTTTAAGACCTATGCTACTAGGATTATTGAGAGAGAGATTATTTCTGCGATTAGAAAGAGTCATACTAATAATAACGAAATGCTAGCAGACGCAGTATATGTAGAGATGGACGATTTTTCGTCTGAGACAAATCCAGAACTTGACATTATTAGCGAAGAAACATACAGAGAACTTAGCGAAAGTATACTAAAAAACCTTAGTGCTTTTGAAAGTTCTGTGGTAAAATACTATCTAAAGGGTTATGGGTATGTTGATATAGCAAAAATGCTAAATAAGAAACCTAAGTCCATAGATAATGCATTAAAAAGAATTAAAACCAAACTTAAATTTTTAAAGGAGAGAAGATGAGTTATCTAGCACTATATAGAAAGTATAGGTCAAAGACATTTGATGAGATTGTTGGTCAGAAACATATTACACAATCACTTATCAATCAAATAAAGAACGATGAAGTTGGACACGCTTATCTATTCACAGGAACTAGGGGTACAGGTAAGACTAGTATTGCTAAGATTTTTGCTAAGGCTATAAATTGTCTAAGCCCTGTAAATGGTAGCCCTTGTGGTAAATGTGCTGCCTGTCAGGCTCTTAGTGATTTAGGTTCAGTAGATATTTTTGAAATTGACGCTGCTAGTAATAATAGGGTTGATGAGATAAGGGAACTCAGGGAAAGGGTAAAATATCCACCTGTTACTTGTAAGTACAAAGTATATATTATTGACGAAGTACATATGCTTACAGATAGTGCTTTTAATGCACTACTAAAAACACTAGAAGAGCCACCTAGTTATGTGGTATTTATACTAGCAACTACCGAAGTGCAGAAGTTACCTGCGACTATCCTTAGTAGGTGTATGAGATTTGACTTTAAGTTACTGACCGAAGAAGAACTAGAGAATCATCTAAAGTTTGTATTTAAGGATAGTAAGATTAAATACGAAGATGCTGCAGTGTCAACTATTGCAAGACTTGGTGCTGGTAGTGTGAGAGATACACTATCTATAGCTGATATGTGTGTGGCATATAGTAATAGAAATGTTACCTTTGATTCAGTTATTGAAGCAGTAGGTATGACAGATAGAAAGACAATGAAAATACTTTTATCTTCCGTTCTAGATAAGAGCGAAGGAGAATTACTCTCTAATATAGATATAATTGCTAGACAGGGTAAGAATATTACACAACTAGCTAAAGACCTAGTTGGTTATGTTAGAGATTTGCTAATAGTAAAAACTTGTAAAGATTATAAGGCGATTCTTAAGCTTCCTGCAGACCAGATAGTAGAGTTAGAAGAACTCTCTAAGAAGGCAGATAGCCAGAGACTCATAGATATACTATCTAATCTGTCTGTGCTAGATAATGAGTTTAGATATACAACTAATCCTAGGGGTTTGTTAGAAGTAAAACTTGTTACACTTTGTAATTATGATAGCAAAGACATTGATGAACTTAAGATGAAAGTAAAAGTACTAGAGAGTAAATTAAATAAATAGTAGAAAAGGCTAGAGAGATGGACGTTTTTGATAAAATTTTTACTAAAACAAATACAGATGAAAATAAGAAAAAATCAAAGATGGTTTTAGGTAAATTACTTATCAAACTTAGGGGCAATAACCATATAAAATTATATTCATTAATGGAGTCTGTCAGCGACACTAATATAGAAAACGGTGTATTTAGAATCACAATTGATGATGCTGTATCATATGAGATGCTCAATAACCCAAAAGATATGGCGACACTGCAAGAACTTTTGGGTCAGATAGATAATGAATTAAAGGTGGAACTCGTAAGTACCGGTAGAAGGGAATTTGACCCTGTTAAATTTGAAAGTTACCTAAGACAAGAATTTGGAAAAATCGTAGTAGTGAAATAAAAAAATTAAGGAGATATAAATATGTACAAAGGTATGAATTTTGGTGGCATGAATATGCAATCACTAATGAAACAAGCACAAAAAATGCAGGCAGATATGCAGGCTCAGGCTGAAAGGGCAGAAGAAGAACTAGAGAACGCTGTGATTACAGGAACAGCAGGTGGCGGAATGGTAGAAGTTACTTGTACAGGTAAGAAACAAATTACAGGTATCAAAATTAAGCCAGAAATCGTAGACCCAGATGATATTGAGATGCTAGAAGACCTAGTAATGGCAGCAACAAATGAAGCATTAAATAAAGCAACAGAGATGGAAAAATCACTTAAACCAGAGATGCCAGGTGGATTAGGATTCTAATATGGATAATAATATTGAGAGTATGGAGAGACTCATATACTCTTTCAGTAAATTACCAGGTGTAGGTAGAAAGACAGCCGAAAGATACGCCTATAGAGTGCTAGAACTAGACGAAGATACAGTTTCTGTCTTTGCAAAGAGTCTAGTTGATGCTAAGAGTAAGATACATTTTTGCTCTAAGTGTGGTAATTTTACAGAGAGCGATATTTGTAATATTTGTAAGAGTAGACAGTCTTCTATAATTTGTGTAGTAAAAGAGCCAAAGGATATCTTGGCTATAGAAAAGGCAAAAAATACTAATTACTTGTACCATGTTCTTCATGGTACAATTAGCCCTATGGAAAATAGAGGCCCTAATGATATTAGGATAAAAGAACTACTAGGTAGACTAGATGGTGTGACAGAGGTGATTCTAGCAACCAACCCAGATATAGAGGGTGAGGTAACAGCTAATTACATTGCTAAATTACTTAAACCTCTTGATATCAAGTGTACTAGGCTTGCTACAGGCATACAGATGGGTAGTGATTTGCAGTACGCAGACGAAGTAACACTTACTAAGGCGTTAGAGGATAGAAAGGAGATATAAGTAAATGATAAATATCGTACTTGTAGAGCCTGAAATTCCACAAAATGCCGGTAATATAGTTAGAACTTGTGCAGCGACTGGTTGCAGACTTTATATGGTGAGACCGCTAGGCTTTGAACTAGATGACAAGAAGTATAAAAGAGCAGGGCTAGATTATTTCCCACTTAGTAGCATTACAGTAGTTGATAGTATAGAAGGGCTACTAGAAGCAAATAAAGATAAACAATTCTATTTTGCTAGTACCAAGTCAAAAAAGACCTATGCTGATGTAACCTATCCAGATGGTTGCTTTGTTGTATTTGGTAAAGAGAGCTATGGACTAAAAGAAACCCTGCTGAAGGCGCACTATGACGATTGTATTAGAGTTCCTATGAAGGAAGATGCTAGGAGTCTAAACCTTAGCAATACCGTGGCAATTATTACCTACGAAGCCCTTAGACAACAGGACTTTGTGGGACTCAAGCCAGAAGGGGAACTTACAGGCAGGAGCGAAAACGAATAAAAAAGATACGACTAAAATATCGTATCTTTTTTTGTTAATAATGTAGGCTGTGACTAGCCATTAAATCATTTAAGTCTTTGTCTAAGATTCTGTATACAAACTGAAATCTAGGTGAAAAGTTGTCGCTCTCGGTTATAGGTGTTCCATTTAGAGTTCTACCGGCTAAGGTTTCTAATATATCTGGTTGTAAGATACCAGACTTATTAGGGTGTCCCACCATTGGAGCTACTTCTGCACTGCTTGGAGTGGTTGATATGTATCCCAATTCTTCTAATATCTCTAGGTTGCTTTTTGCTTTGTATTCAGGAGCTTCTGGTTTGTGCCCTGTTAGTCTGTCTTTTATTTTATCAAAAGTAGATTTAACTTTCTCTACAGCAGAAACCTTGTGCTTGTGACCTGCAACACCACTGCTGATGTATAGTGAGTCCCAACCTAAGAAGTGACCTATAGAATCGGTGGTTTTGAGTAATTGCTCTCTAAGGCCTGTGTTCTCATACTCAGGGCTAACTGTTAGGTCGTCTAGGATTTTCTTGTTTACTCGGCTACTAACGGTTAGAGAACCAATTTGCTCGGTTAAATCAATATCCCAACCACTTTTAACCATACCTTGGTAGATTTCGTATCCACCATTTGCAGTAGGTATTAGATTAGAGATGTTTGTTTTAAAGGCAGATATGTTTAAGGTCTCATCTGGAGAAACGACCATTTCAAGATATATAGGGTCGTTTATAACACTAGGTTCTACATATGTAAAGTTACCTGTTCTGCCTGGTTGTTGTTTTTCTGCGTCTAGATAAGAATAAGTTTTTACTCTATCTAAAAATTTAGCCATAATATTTTCTCCCCAAAAGCTCTAGAAAGACTAGTGCTCTTTGTATTCAATACTCGACTATATGTATTGAATAGTCCTTGAAGATTTATTTTTATTCATTACTTCTTGCTTTCAAGAACAATAATATTATAGCATAGCGAGTACCAAATTGCAATACCCCCTTTGAAAACGTACCCATATATAATATATATATAATAATAAATAAATTATATTTATCAATAAATAAAAGTCCATTTCTGTGGTTTAAGGTAAGTGCTAAAATAGAAAAATAACCATCAAAAAATAAGAAAATGACGATGATAATCGCCTAAAGTATGAAACACCCGGGTATGTGTATGTTAAGAGCTCAAAAAAAGTTACAAAAACTTAAAAAATTTTCAAAAAAAGTGTTGACTTATACTCCCCAAAGGGGTATACTAACATTGCTTTTCACGAGTGGAAAGCGAGAACAATAACAACTAAATAGTGTAATTTAAGAATTAAAT
>JAZTWI010000012.1:0-27252 GCA_045635805.1 Clostridia bacterium | reverse complement strand
AGGGTTCCCGAATACACCTGGGCAGGGTTCGCTACGATTTTATCGTAGAATGGATGAAATCCATTAAGTCCCCGACAATAAAAAAAGTACCTTTCGGTACTAATTTGGTGCTCCGTCGGGGACTCGAACCCTGGACCCACTGATTAAGAGTCAGTTGCTCTACCAACTGAGCTAACGAAGCATATTTCAAAAATTACTTCTCTATTTTAATCCTTTTTATTTATATTGTCAAGATTTATTTGTAAAAAAATAAATTTATTATATAATATTAAAGGTGGGAAAATTTAAAGACGAGAGCGTGAGAATATGAGAAGATTTGAAATTGTAAAAGATGAGTTTATTAAATATGATAATAAGAATGTAAAAATGCCGGTTAGGGCAACTAAACACAGTGTTTGTTATGACTTTTATTCTCCAATAGAGTATGCCTTAAAGCCTGGTGAGACTAAATTAATATTTACCAATATTAAAGCAACATTTGAGCACGACGAAGGCTTATTCTTAGCATCTACTAGTGGGTTAGGTAAAAGGGGAATCATACTTGCAAATGGTATAGGTATTATTGAGTCAGACTATTACAATAATGAGTCAAATGATGGAAACCTTGGTTTTATGTTGCATAATTTAAGCGAAGAAGAGTATAAAATCAATGTTGGAGATAAGATTGGTCAGGGCTACTTTATGAAGTTTTTAACAGTAGATGATGAAGAAGAAATCACAACTGTTAGAAAGGGTGGTTTTGGTTCAACTGTGAAATAATGTATATTTATAATTATTATTGGCTGTAGATATTACAGCCTTTTTTAACAAATATTATACTCAATGCATAAATGAGTAATATGAAAAGTTATACCGATTTTATAGTAAATATATCTCAAATTAGAAATAATATCCTTAATATAAAAAAACATATAGGAAATGATGTGGGATTTTGTGCAGTGGTAAAAGCTAATGCATATTCTCACGGACTAATTCCTATTGCTAGGAATATAGGCGACATTGTTGATTACTTTGCAGTTGCTTGTTTAAAAGAAGCAATGTCTATCAGGCTAGTAGATAAGGAAACAAATATCTTGATTTTGAGTAGGGTAGAAAGAGATAATCTTGCTTGGTGTAGAGAGAATAATGTATCTATATCAATAGGCTCATATCAACAGTTAATTTATTATGGTGAAGACTTGCAGGGCGTTAAGGTTCATTTGCAGGTCAATACAGGTCTTAATAGGTTTGGATTTAGGTCATTGATTGAGTATAAGAAGAGTATAAACTATATAGATACTCACTCATTTGTCTTAGAAGGGGTTTATAGTCACTTTGCAACCAAAAGTGAAGATAAATCGTTTATAAAAAGACAAAATTATAAGTTTCTACAATTTAAAAATTTGTTAAAAGATAGAGATATTATATTCCATATTGCTAATTCATATGTGACAATTTTTTCTAAAGAATATCACTATAATATGGTGCGTAATGGTTTTCTTATGTATGGCTTTACAGGTGAAGACATAGATAATAGACCGGCAGTCGAGATTGTTTCTCAAGTTATCCATATAGGTAAAGTTAGAAAGGGTGATAGTATAGGGTATGATAGAACATACAGGGCTAAAAGCAGTATGACTATTGCTGTCGTTCCTGTTGGATACGCAGATGGATTTGATAGAAATCTCTCTAATAATTTCTCTGTATTAATAAAAGGTAAATGGTGTAAAGTTGTTGGTCTTGTATGTATGGATGTCTTTATGGTAGATATAACAGGTATTAATGTTAGTATAGGGGACAGGGTAACTCTGCTTGGTAAAGATGGTGAGAATTCTATAACACTTCATCATTATGCTGAAGCATTACAAACTTCGCCATACGCTGTTTTACTAGGCTTTAATTATAAAAGAATGAATTACATTCTAAAAAATAAATAAATATACATATACATTAATAAATATTCATAAATTACAATTTGTATTTGTTTGCTATTATTTGATTAATCTAGTAAAATACTAGTGAACAGGTGAATTTATGAGAATAATTGCAGGAAAGTATAGGGGGATATCCCTATTAACCTTTGAAGCAGGTAATATTAGACCAACAGTTGATAGGGTTAGAGAGAATATCTTTAATAAGATACAATTTAATATTCCAGGAGCGAAAGTACTAGACTTATTTGGTGGAACAGGAGCTATTAGTCTAGAGTTTATTAGTCGTGGCGCTGAAGAAGTAATTACTTGTGATAGTAATCCTAAAAGTATTGATTTAATTAAGAAAAATTTTGCTAAGGTGAAATTACAGCCGAACTTGAAAAATGGCGACTATAAGGCTATTTTAAAGGGATTGCAGGGTAATAAGTTTGATATTGTATTTTTAGACCCACCATATGACACAGATTATGCAGAAACTAGTCTTACGATGATAGAGAGTGGAGATATGCTTGAAGAAGATGGAATAATTGTTTATGAGCATCTAGTTGGAAAAGAATTTGTTTTGCCTGAGTCTTTTGAGATTTTCGATGAAAGAAAATATGGTACGGTTTCTGTTACATTTATAAGGAAGAAATAATGATAAGGACAGTTAATATAAAAGTAGACAATCCTAATGCCGATTATGCTATGTATCTGCTTGACGAAGAAATTAAGTACTCAAGAGCAGTGGGTAATAGGGTGATAATAGTTATTCACGGCTATGGCTCTCACGGTAAAGGTGGGGTAATTAAAGAAAAGATAAAAGAATATCTACCACAACTAAAAAAACATAGAAAGATAGTTGATTATGTGTTTGGTGAGAATTGGGGTGAATTTAATGAAACCAGACAGTATATCTGTAAAGTCTGCCCAGAAGCAATACTAAATGAGCATTTAACCACACCAAATGCTGGAATATCTGTGGTGTTGATTTAAAAAGTCCTGCAAATTGCAGGATTTTTTTATAAAAACTCTTTTAATGATTCTACAAAGTCTTCTAGGTAGGAGATGATTTTATCTACGACACCTAGTAGTCTATCATCAAGATTGTTATTTTCGTTTCTTTCTTTGATGATTGTAGTTATGCCCATAGTTGTACCATCTATTAGCATTTGTGCAATATGAGATGTTTCGTTATTGAGCATTGTTTTCATATTGATACTAATGTAAGATGAACCTTTAGCCATAAAATTGATATCAGTGAGTTCGTGTTTGTACTCATTAGATATAGCTTCTAGGGACTTGGTACTCTCTAAGTAATAGGAATTTTGCTTTCTCATTAAATTTTCTAGTTCTTTGTCTTCTATTTTGTCAATAATGCAATCTATGGCATATGTTCCCATTCTAACTGTCTTGTATGCATCATCTAGAAGTTTAGTGATTCTTTTATACTCTTGTTCTTCCATTTTTACCCCTTTTTATTTTTAGTGTGGGTGGTTTAGGGGGATTTTATTCATTGCAATACTTCAATATGAAAAAAGGCTGATGTCTTGCTTAAAATTTGTTTATATATAATATATAAATATTTAGAAAAAATTAATTTATTTATTGACAAATGCAGATAAATATGGTAAATTTGTTTTGAGCCACATGGAATAGGTTCTTTTTTAAGTGTGCAAATCGCACCACCTACACAGTGAGTCTGGTTAGAGGAGGTAAATAAAATGTACGCAATAGTTACAACTGGTGGCAAACAATATAAAGTTAGCCAAGATGATATCATCACTGTTGAGAAATTAGATGCTAAGGTTGGCGATAAGGTTAATCTAGATGTTCTAATGCTAGTTGATGGAGAGAAAGTTACAAATGGTAATCCACTTGTAAAAAATGCTGAAGTAGTAGCAGAAGTTGTTGAGCAAGGTAAAGAGAGCAAAATTGTTGTTTTCAAATACAAAGCTAAGAAAAACTATCGTAGAAAACAAGGTCATAGACAACCTTTCACAGCATTAAAAATTATTTCAGTTAAATAATTAGGAATTAATTATGACTAAAATAAAATTGTTTAAAAGAAAAGATATCTTTGTTATTATAGAATGTTCTGGTCATACAGGTTATGACGTTGAAGGCAGGGATATCGTGTGTGCATCGGTTTCTTCAATTGTCCAAAGTTGTATGCTTGGTATTACTAAAACACTAGGCGTTAGGGCAAAGGTTACTAGAAGAGACAGAGATGGTTACATAAAATTAGAATTGCCGCTGGATATAAGTAAAGAACTTATGGATAAGGTACAACTCCTTATAAAGGTTCTAGAAGATAGTATCACAGATTTATTAAAAGGCTATTCAAAGTATATTTCAATGGAGGTAATAGAGGATGTTTATTAATATTCAACTCTTTGCTCATAAGAAAGGTCAAGGTACTTCTAAGAACGGCCGTGACTCTAAGAGTAAAAGATTAGGTGTTAAAGTTGCAGATGGACAAGTAGTATCTGCTGGTTCTATTATCATTAGACAAAGAGGAACAAGAATTAATGCTGGCAAAAATGTTGGTGTTGGTAAAGATTATACATTGTTTGCTCTTACTGATGGTAAAGTTAAATTTGAGAATGAAACCAAAGACAAGAAAAGAGTAAGTGTTTATCCTGCTGAGTAATCTTTGGTGTTTAAACCAACTTTAGTGGGGTTACCCTTAGAGTTGGTTTTTCATTTTTTATGGATATAAAATATAATTAAGGGTATTTTATAAGTAAAAGAGGTGTTTTGTAATACAAATGAAGATAGAAGAATTTGATGATTATATACTGATTACCGACCCGAGAGACTTTAGTGTTGCAGAAACTCTAGAGTGTGGGCAGGTGTTTAGGTACAAAAAGACTGATTTTGGCTATGTAATATATAGTTTGAGTCACAAAGCCGATATCTATTGTCAAGAAAATACCATCAAAATTGTTACAAAAGACAAAAAATATTTCATTAAATACTTTGATTTTTATAAGAATTATGGTAGAATAAAATCGAAATTGGGACAGTACCCAATGCTAAAGTCTGCAATCGAATATGGTAGTGGAATTAGGATTCTTAATAGTGACCCTGTGGAAATGATAATTCAGTTTATAATTTCACAGAATAATAATATTCCTAGAATCAAGGCAATCATTGAGAAAATATGTGAGTCTTATGGTGAGAATATGGGTGATTATTATGCCTTCCCAACACTAGAAAGATTGAAAGAAATTCCTTTAGAATTTTTTAAAGAAATCAAATGTGGTTATAGAGATAAGTACCTATATCACACAATTCAAGCCATTGGTGATGACTTCTCTGTAGATGATATCTATAATTTGGATACTGAGTCTGCGAGAAAGCAGCTAATGAAACTAAAGGGTGTGGGTAGAAAGGTTGCTGATTGTATACTTCTATTTGGTTTTGGAAAGACAGATGTATTTCCAACAGATACCTGGATAGTTCAGGCTTATCGTAAAATATACGGAGATGATAAGAGTGATGCTGTACAGATATCGAAGAAATTACTAGAAGAATTTGGGGACCTAGCAGGATATGCTCAACAGTATTTATACTATTATATGAAAGAAAGTAATTTAGGAGAAAATTTATGAAAGAGAGAAAAATTGCATTACTATTAGACGTTGATAATGTAAAGATTGGTGGAGAAGCTTTCAATGAGTTGTATGAAAAACTACAATCAATGGGCGATGTTGTATACTGTAAATTCTACGGATATAACGACAGAAAGCATATTTACCTAAGCGAAGTTATTTCTCAGTATGGATATGAGACAGCTCCATTTATGAGATTTAAGAAAAGATGTAGTCAATTAGATAGCCGTATTATCGTTGATGCTGTTAGACTAGTTTATACTAAGCCTGAGATTGATACATACTGTATCGTTGCTGGTGAAGGAGACCTTATTCCTGTACTAGTAGAATTAAAGAGTAGTGGAAAATCTGTAATTGATATCAATAGCGAATATCAAGAGATGAACGCTCATATGTTTGATACACACATTACTCTTGCTAAGATTAATGATAATTCAGATGCTTATGTTTCTAAGAATAGAAAGACTGCTGCTCCTGCTAAACCTAAAGCTGCTGCTCCTAAGAAAGCCGCTGCTCCTAAGGCTGCTCCAGCACCAGCTCCTGTTAGAACAACAGCATATACTCCTGTAGTAGAAGATGTAGAAGAAGATGAATATATCGAAGAAACAGCATATGATAACGACCAACTAAGCGAAATGTTAAAAGATATCACAGATAGATATAGTGAATTAGACTTCAGTGACAACAGTGATATTGATAAGAAAATCGACCTTATTAGAGATATCGAAGTTCTTATCGATGATGAAACTGCTAAGGGTGAAGGTCTAAATAGTGATAATGCTGACATTAGACAAATCTTCGTAGAACTTCAAAATATCGTTGACGATATGAGAAACGCTCTATAATTTATAAATTTTAGGCTGCCGATTTTGGCAGTCTTTTTTTGTTTTTTTAATTAAAAATATTAATATTTATACAAAAGCAAATAACATATTATAGCCAAATTTGTATGTTAAAATATTATAAATATTACAATATATTAATAAATATTAATTTTACCTTTTGCTATTTATTTTTAACATATATTATGATATAATACTATTGTATAAAAAATGGAAAAATATATACTTTATTAGAGTGCTATAGCATAAGACATATTTTTTATGGGGGTTGATATGAACTTAATGTTAGGTGTTGGCCTATGGATAGCTATTTCAGTAATAGTTGTTCTGATTATCTTAGTTGCTGTATTTATGGCATTTGTTCCCGTAAGCGTTTGGGTAAAGGCTATGGTGAGTGGAGCACATATTCCTGCTCACAAATTAGTCGGAATGAAACTCAGAAACGTTGATGTAGGACTAATAGTGAATAACTATATTAATGCTATAAAAGCAGGTGTAAAACTATCTATTGCAGACCTAGAGACACATTATATGGCTGGTGGCAATGTAGAGAGAGTTGTTGATGCACTTATTATGGCACATGGAGCTAAGATAAAACTCACAGTAGAAAATGCTAAAGCGATTGACCTAGCTAATAGGGATATTCTTCAAGCCGTACAAAACTGTGTTACGCCGGTAGTTATTACTACTCCGCCGATTTCGGCAGTTGCTTGTGATGGTATCGAACTAATAGTGAAAATACGTATTACTCTGCAGAGTGATATCGAGAAACTAATAGGTGGTGCCGGAGAACAAACAATTTTGGCGAGAGTAGGAGAAGGTGTTGTAACAGTTGTGGGTTCAGCTAAGAATCACCAATTAATACTAGAAAATCCTGATACCATTAGTAAAACTGTATTATCTAAGGGCCTAGATAAAGATACTGCATACGAGATTTTAAGTATTGACGTTGCAGATGTCGATATTGGAAGAAATGTTGGAGCCAAACTTCAGGCAGAAAGGGCAGAAGCCGATGTTCAAATCGCTAATGCGAGAGCAGAAGAGAGAAGGGCTATGGCTATTGCTGCAGAGCAGGAGATGAAGGCTAGAACACAAGAAATGAAAGCAAAACTACTTAGCGCTGAATCGGAAGTTCCTAGAGCAATAAGTATGGCATTTAAAGCGGGAAATATTGGGGTTATGGACTACTATAGAATGCAAAATATCCAAGCAGATACAACAATGCGTAATTCTATAGGTCGAAAAGGTGGAGAACAATAATACAAAAGGTAGGTGACGAACCTATGGACATTATTGATAATCCATTAAAGTACTTGATTCCTATCTGGATTGCTATCATCGTATTATTGATACTATTTAAATTTAATAATTGGGTTGATGGCAGACCGGTTAAGAAAGATACAAAAGCAAAGAAAGAAGAAACAATTAAAAAGATTGAACAGCCTGACGATAGTCTGACTGTTAAGAGAGAAGAGGTAAAAGAGCCTGTTCCAGATATAGTTATTAGCACAAATTATCTATATGATAGATTTGTAGACCATCCTACAGTAGATGACCATATAGAATGTGATAATAGAAGAAAAGATATATTCTTATCTGATGAAGAAAATGAGTCAATTAAGAATAAGAAGGTTGAGATTAAGGTAAAACCTGTTGAGACCTTATCAGAGAAAGAAATTCTATATAAGAAAATAGAAGAGATGACAAACGAAAATGCAGTTAATAGAGAAAAACTATTACAAGAGTTTGAGTCGCTTCCTAAAAATACAAAACTTATGCTAATAGAAAATATAATTCAAAAAATGAATTAGAGAGAGTAGTTAAATTAAACTACTCTTTTTTTGTTATTAAATGCTCTATATTTTCATATATTTTTATGAGGTTTGTATGCAGAATTATATTAAAGAGATTATCAATATATGTGGACTACCATTTGATGAGATTATGTCTATGCATAAGGTTTTACAAATTGGCTCACATATTGTCTATATTGCTAATTATAAGAAAATACTCAGCTATGGTGATAACAGTATAGATTTAAAGTTAAGTAAAGGTATGCTTAGAATAGAAGGTGAAGAACTAAAAATAAAGCAAATGGATAAAGGGGAAATTGTTATTTGTGGCAAGATAAAAGGTGTGTGGGATGGTGACTATGATAAAAAGTGACTTTCTATATAATATCAGTATTACAGGTAGTAATATATCTTCTCTTATAACAAAACTTGTGAGTGTTGGTATTACTCTACACAATGTAAATAGAGATAAAAATTCTCTATTTTTTTCTATAAACGAAAAAGATTATAGAGTGCTAAGTAATATGAGTTTAGATTCTTATCAAATCAAAGTAATCCATAGCGGTGGAAAAAGTTTTATCAAATATAAATTGATTGCCAATATGGGTATAATCATAGGATTAGTTCTATCAATTATTCTATATTTTATGGTTTCAAATAGAGTATTTTATATTAAAATAATGGGTCTAGAAAAAGTAGAGAAAGCACTAGTAGAAGAGAGTTTGGGGAGTATTGGTATAAGATTCTTCTCAAAAATTCCTAATAAAACAGATGGAATAAAAAATCATTTAGAGAAGTCTTTTGATTTTTCTTTAGTTAGTGTAATAACTAAAGGTAACGCAGTGATTATTAATGTTAAGGAAGAAATAGATGTGCCTAGAGGTGAGTATACTGATATAGTTGCAGACTTTGATATGGTTATTAAAGATATTGTGGTATATTCGGGAACGGCAAATGTACAGAAATTCGATATTATTAGAAATGGTCTTCCCTTAGTTTTTGCTTACAACTATATTGGAAATGAGAAACAAATAGTAAAGCCAAAGGCAAAGATAGTTGCTACTAGATTTATTTCTAAATCGTATAAATTTTATAATGAAGAAGAAGTGTTTATAAGAACGGGTAGGCATTGTATTACTAGTTGTGATTACTATCTAGGCAATAAAAGGGTATATGGTAGTGAAAATGAGTGTGAGTTTGAAAACTTTGAAAAGGTGGAGACAAGGGATTGTCTGTCTAGATACTTTATGCCTATATATCTACATAGAGAAGTTGTATATGAACTAAAAAAAGAAATAGTTAGTAAAGATTTTAATGCAGCAAAGGAAGATATAATTAACGAGTTAAGGAAGGAATGTTTAGTTCAAGCAAGTGGTTTAAATATTATTAATGAAAAAGAAAGTGTCATAAAGGTAGATAATGGCTATGTTATTAATTATTATGTAGAGACCGAAGTATATCTTGATTACTAATTTATTGACCGATTATATATAATTTGCTATACTAATAGAGTATTGAAAAGGAAAGTAATATGAAAATTAATTTTAATAAAAAATTAGCAAATTGTAGATATATTGGTTTGATTTCTAAAGCATATGATTATGCATTAGAGTATTTAAAAGTACCATTTAAAGAATTGGAAGTCGATATAAATTTTGTAGGTATTGATGAGATACATAGACAAAATAAGGAATTTAGAAATGTAGACAAGCCTACTGATGTATTATCATTTCCAAATCTATTAGAGTATGGTGTTACAGATGCACAAGTTATTGCAAGTAATCTAGAAAAAGAAAAATATATGGCTGACTTTAATCCAGAAACAGGGCATATAATGCTAGGCTGTATAACTATATGTAAAGAAATAGTATTTAAACAAGCCAAAGAATATGGAAATTCTAAGAAAAGAGAAATGACATATATGGCAGTGCACGGATTACTTCATTTACTTGGCTACGACCATATGAAAGAAGAAGATAAAAAACAAATGAGAGAAGTTGAAGAAAAGATAATGTCTTTTGTGAAACTAGGGAGAGAATAATGAAATCAGGATTTGTTGCAATACTAGGTTTACCAAATGTAGGTAAAAGCACACTTTTAAATGCATTACTTAAAGAAAAGGTGTCTATTGTTTCACCTAAGCCACAAACTACTAGAAATAAAATTTTAGGTATTTTAAATGAAGAAGATAGTCAAATAGTATTTATTGATACTCCAGGAATTCATAATTCTCATAATAAACTAGATGAGTATATGAATAAGGCTATCAATGTTGCAAAAGATGATGTTGACGTTGTTTTATTTGTAATTGATGGTACTAAAAAAATAAACGATACAGTTATTGAAACTTTGAATAAATATACTAAAAATATAGATAATGTTATACTTGTTGTAAACAAAATAGATGACACTACTTACGAGAAATTATACCCAGAACTAAGCAAGTGTAATGCTCTAGATAATGTTAAAGATATAGTCCCTGTATCTGCTAAAAAGAGTAAAAATCTAGAAGAATTACTAAAAGTTATCAAGTCTTACCTAAAAGATGATGTTAGATACTTTGACGAAGATATCTACACTGACCAGTCTATTAAATTCTTATGTGCCGAGATAATTAGAGAGAAGTCTTTATGGTTACTTCAAGATGAATTACCACACGGAATTGCGATAGAAATTGCTAGATTTGAAGATGGTGAAAACCTTTGTGAAATCGATGCAGACATTATAATAGAGAAGGCTAGTCATAAGCAAATAATCATCGGTAAGGGTGGGGCAATGCTTAAAAATATCGGTATCAAGAGTAGACAAGATATCGAAAGATTAGTTGATAAGAAGGTTATGCTAAAGCTCTTTGTAAAGGTAAGAGAAGATTGGCGTACTAAGTCTAGTACAATAAAGTCTCTAGGTTATGATTCTCAAGATTTATAAGTATACATTAATATAAATAAATATGCATAAATAAATTTAATCATATTCATACATTTCCTGCATAGAATATAGTAGGGGTATGTGATGGAAAATTTATGCTGGGAACTATTCAAATCGACGGGTAAAATTAATTATTATATGTTGTATTCTGCCTTGAAGAAGGATAGAGAGAAACAAACAAAGGAAAAATAGTGGAAGATATTACTGTTACAGGTATTGTTTTAAACTCAATAAAATATGGAGAAAAGGATAGAATTATCCATATTTTTTCGGTTGAACTTGGTAATATTACTGCTACACTCAAGGGGGTTGAGTCAGCAAAGTCTAAAATGAAATTTGCTGGACAACCTTTTTGCTTTGCAAGATTTGATTTGACTATGGGTAAAAATTACTATGTTGTTAAATCGGTTGACTTGATTGATTCATTTTTTGATATTTCGACCGATTATAATAATTTTGTTCTATGTAATTCTATGCTCGAGATTATTAACCATATCTTAAAACCAAATATTATTGCAGAAGGTTTATTTCTAACTCTTCTCAAATCCCTTCAAAATATTGTTTACAATGGCATTAATCCATATTTTGCGACTCTTAAATTTTATTGTGATTTGCTCACGCAATTAGGTTATGGCTTAAATTTTGATAGATGTGATAATTGTGGTATGAAATTTATGGGAGATATTAAGTTTGATATGGGTAGTGGAACATTTAGGTGTTCTAACTGCTCGGGTGGTGTGGTAGTTCCACCTAGGGACTTTACAATCCTTAAGGTTCTTTATTCTACAGGAATAGATAGGCTACATACACTTAAATTCCAAGAACCCGTGGTAAAAAATCTTCTTAGATTAATACTTGATGATGTATCGAGGAAAACCAATTTTAGAATCAAACTTCTCGATATTGTATAAATATCGCAAAGTTTTATAGGGGTAGTGGGTGAATAATAGCCCACTTTTTTTATTGTCTATAGACAATAAGAGTATAAATATTAATTTTCATTTATAAATATTCAAAATGTGGCTTTTGTTTGTACTTTTTTAAAATTTTTGTGGTTAAACTGTTGCAATATTTTTATAAAAAATATATACTACTAACGGTGAATTTCACAAAATTAGACAAGGAGAAAACAATGACAAAGAAAAAGTATGTATATCTTTTTAGTGAAGGCGATGCTAAAATGAGAGAAGTACTTGGTGGTAAAGGTGCTAACTTAGCAGAAATGACTAAACTTGGTCTTCCTGTTCCACAAGGTTTCACTATCTCTACAGAAGCTTGTACTCAATACTATGAAGATGAAAGACAAATCAATGACCAAATCAAAGCTGAAATAATGGAAAACATCACTAAGATGGAAGCTATTACTGGTAAGAAATTTGGAGATAAGGAGAATCCTCTACTTGTTTCTGTTCGTTCAGGGGCTAGAGCATCTATGCCAGGTATGATGGATACTATTCTTAACTTAGGTCTTAATGAAGAAGTTGTAGAAGTTATTTCTAAAAAATCTGGTAACCCTAGATGGGCTTGGGACTGTTACAGAAGATTTATCCAAATGTACAGTGACGTTGTTATGGAAGTTGGTAAAAAATACTTCGAGCAATTAATTGATGAGATGAAAGAGAAAAAGGGTGTTACTCAAGACCTTGAGTTAACAGCTGAAGATTTAGCTGAACTAGCTTCTCAATTCAAAGCAGAATACAAGGCTAAAATCGGTACTGATTTCCCATCTGACCCAAAAGAGCAATTATTCGGCGCTATCAAAGCCGTATTCCGTTCATGGGATAACCCAAGAGCAAACTACTATCGTATGCAAAATGATATCCCATACAGCTGGGGTACTGCAGTTAACGTACAAATGATGGTATTTGGTAATATGGGTGAGACATCTGGTACAGGTGTTGCATTTACTAGAAACCCTGCAACAGGTGAGAAGAAACTTATGGGTGAGTTCCTTATGAATGCACAAGGTGAAGACGTTGTTGCTGGTGTTAGAACTCCAATGCCTATTGATAAAATGGCAGAAGTTATGCCTGAAGTTTATACTCAATTCCAAGATATCTGTAAAATCCTAGAAGGACACTACAGAGATATGCAAGATATGGAGTTTACTATCGAAGATAAGAAACTTTATATGCTTCAAACAAGAAATGGTAAGAGAACTGCTAGAGCTGCTCTAAAGATTGCTTGTGACTTAGTTGACGAAGGGATGATTACAGAGGAAGAAGCATTAATGCAAATCGACCCTAAATCATTAGACGCTCTACTTCACCCACAATTCGACGCTGCTGCTCTTAAGAAAGCTACTCCTGTAGCTCAAGCTCTTGCTGCATCTCCAGGTGCTGCTTGTGGTGCTATCGTATTTACAGCAGAAGACGCTGTTGCTGCTGGTAAGAGAAAAGAGAAAGTTGTTCTAGTTAGACTAGAGACATCTCCAGAAGATATCGAAGGTATGCACTATGCACAAGGTGTTCTAACAGTTAGAGGTGGTATGACATCTCACGCTGCTGTTGTTGCTAGAGGTATGGGTACTTGTTGTGTATCTGGTTGTGGCGACATCAAAATGGACGAAGCTAACAAGAAATTTACATTAAATGGTAGAACATACAAAGAAGGAGATGTTATTTCTCTAGATGGTTCTACAGGTAATATCTATGGTGAGGCTATCACTACAGTTCCTGCTAATACTAACGATGGTGACTTCGGTAGAATTATGGCTTGGGCTGACAAATATAAAACTCTTCAAGTAAGAACTAACGCTGATACTCCAAATGATGCTAGACAAGCATTTGAGTTCGGTGCTGATGGTATCGGTCTATGTAGAACAGAGCATATGTTCTTCGAAGGCGACAGAATTGCTGCTATCAGAGAAATGATTTGTTCTGATACTGTTGAGCAAAGAGAAAAAGCTCTTGCTAAACTTGAGCCAATGCAACAAGGTGACTTTGAGAAATTATACGAAGCTCTACAAGGTAAGCCAGTAAATATTAGATTTATTGACCCACCACTACACGAGTTCGTTCCTACAGCAGAAGAAGACATCGCTGCTCTTGCTAAAACTCAAGGTAAGACTGTAGAAGAAATCAAACAAATCATCGATAGCTTACATGAGTTCAACCCAATGATGGGTCACAGAGGATGTAGACTAGCTGTTACATATCCAGAAATCGCTGTAATGCAAACTAAGGCTGTTATCAAGGCTGCTATCAATGTTGCTAAGAAACACCCAGATTGGAACCCAGTTCCAGAAATTATGATTCCACTTGTAGGCGAAGTAAAAGAATTAGCATATGTTAAGAAACTTGTTACTGATACTGCTGATGCTCTTATTGCTGAGGCTGGTGTTGATATGCACTACAAAGTTGGTACTATGATTGAGATTCCTAGAGCAGCTGTTCTTGCTGACGAAATCGCTCAAGAAGCTGAGTACTTCTCATTTGGTACAAACGACTTAACTCAAATGACATTTGGATTTAGCCGTGACGACGCTGGTAAGTTCTTAAGTGCTTACTATGAGAAGAAGATTTACGAGTCAGACCCATTCGCTAGACTAGACCAAAATGGTGTAGGTAAACTTATGGAAATGGCTGTTGCTGGTGGTAGAAAGACTAGACCTGATATCAAACTTGGTATCTGTGGTGAGCATGGTGGAGACCCATCTTCTATTGAGTTCTGTCATAAGATTGGCTTAACTTATGTATCTTGTTCTCCATTTAGAGTACCTATTGCTAGACTTGCTGCTGCACAAGCTGCTATTAGAAATAGATAATCTAATAATTAAAATAAAAAGCGACCTAGTGATAGGTCGTTTTTTTAGTACTAATTAAAAATAAATATTATTTACAAGATATAAATTATATAGTATAATAGGGGTGTAATGAATATAAAGGTGGTAATCATATGAATAAGAAAACTACTAAATTACAGATTATTTCAGATGCTATTTGTGGAGTTTTGATGCTAGTGTCAATTCTAACATTTTTACTAGTTGGTATTTTTGTACCTGATTCTTGGCATCCAATGTGGGTGGTTTTACCTTCTGCAGGGCTTACATGTGGTATTATTTCAATTATCACTAGCGCCATTGTTAATTGCAAAAATATAAAGGCCACTACTGATATAGAAGAGACAGATAAATAATACTAAATATCATAAAACACATAGTTGATTTTGAGTCAGCTATGTGTTTTTTACATATTATATGTAAAATATAAAAAAATATTCTAAAAAAAGAAGGAAATTTGAAAATTTACTCGTATATATTATATGAGTGATTAAAAAGGAGAATAAGCTCTTTGGATAAAGGTTTTGATACTCAGTGGTTAGAGAAACTGAAGACAAATAGTGATATAGTTACTATTGCTAGTAAATATATACATTTGGCAAAGAAGGGTAAGACTTGGTGGGCGTGTTGCCCTTTTCATTTTGAAAAGACCCCGTCATTTGCTATCAATGAAGTAGAGCAGTACTACCATTGTTTCGGTTGTGGTGCTAGTGGTGATGTAATTAATTTCGTGCAAAAACACGAATCACTAGATTTCTATGATGCGTGTAAGCGACTTGCAGAATACGCTGGTATGGAAATGCCTGAGTTTCATTCTGACGAAAATTTAGTTAAGAATAAGAAGAAAAGAGAGAGAATATACCAGGCCCTAGTTGAAGCTGCTAGATTTTATTATTCAAATCTAAAACTTCCGGAGTCAAAGGTTGCTTTAGATTATTTGCAGAGTAGAAGGCTAGATATGAATGTAGTTAAAGAGTTTGGCCTAGGTTATAGTACAGGCTGGACAGAAGTTGTTTCATATCTAAAGTCAAAAGGCTATACAGAAGAAGAAATTGTAGATGCAGGTATCGCTGATAAGCGTGATGGTAAACTCAATGACTTCTATGGAAAGAGACTTATATTCCCAATCTTCAATCTGTATGGTAACGTTGTAGGCTTCAGTGGAAGGGTACTAGGTAAAACAGATTTTGCTAAATACAAAAATACTTCTCAAACACTAGTTTTTGATAAGAGTAAATGTATATACGGCATTCACCAATTAAAGAAGAATAAACAGCAGAATGCAATAAACGATATTGTTCTAGTAGAAGGGCAGATGGACGTTATATCTCTATATAAGGCAGGTATAAAAAATGCAGTTGCTTGTATGGGAACAGCACTTACTAGTTACCATGCAAAAGACCTAAAGAAATTTGCAGATAAAGTAATACTATGCTTTGATGGGGATTCTGCAGGAAAGAAGGCAACACTTAGGAGTATAGAGATACTTGTAAATGCGGGGCTTGCTGTATATATTGTTACCATTCCTAATGGTCACGACCCAGATGAATATGTAAATACATTTGGTAAAGATTCCTGGGATAAACTAATGAGCAATGCTCTATATTGGGTTGAGTTCTTAATTAGAGATTTTGCTAGAACATATAACATGGACAAGCCAGAAGAAAAGTCCAGATTTATAAACGATGCACTCAATGTTGTTAAGAAATTAGACACTCAGAGTGAACAAGAGATTTATCTCAAGATGATTCAAGAGATATCTAATGTTAATATCTCAGTACTTAAAGGTGACTTAAATAATGTAACGACTATAACCGAATCACCAAGGCAAGACGACATAGTTGTAAATAAACCTAATATGCAGATTAATCTAAAGGAAACTGCTTATGTTAAGGCTGTTAAGTTTGTAATATCGGCGCTCCTTTATAAGAAGGACTATGCAACTATTAATTCTGAGATAAGGGATTATATCTTAAATAGTGACTACATAAAGATTTTCGATTATATCAAAGAAGAGAAAGAGCAGGGCAGAAACCCTATAGTTAGTAAGTTATTTGATATGTTCGATGTTGAAGGAACTAAGGACATTTATGATATTGTCAACTTTGAATTTATCGAAGGTGAAGATAATGAAAAATACTATAGTGACTGTGAGAAGATAATACTAAGAAGTGGACTCAGTATGCAGAGAGAAAGGCTCTTAAGCGAGATGTCTAAGACAAAAGACTCTGCAGAGAGAGCAAACATAATGAAACAAATTCAAGAAATAATAATGAAAGAAAAAAAGAAGTAAGGTACTAAAAATGGCAAAGGTAAAAAAGAATATTCAAATTGAAATTTTAATGGAAAAAGCAAAAGGTATTGACCAAGAAATCGGCGAACTTATCAAAATGGCTGAGAAAGATGGTAATTACTTAAACGAAGACGATATTGGTTCTAAACTTATTAATTACGAACTAACAATGGAAGAATTAAATACAGTAAAAGAATCATTACAAGAGAAGGGTATCATCATTGAGCAATCAGTTGATGAAGCAATCAAAGACGAAGAATTAAAGGCTATCATTAGCAACGTTAAAGTTGATGACCCTGTTAAAATGTATCTAAAAGATATTGGACAAGCACAACTATTAACATCAGAGCAAGAAGTAGAACTAGCAAAGAAAATACTAGAAGGCGATGAGTGGGCTAAGAAAGAACTTAGTGAGAGAAACTTAAAACTTGTTGTTAGTATTGCAAAGAAATATGTAAATAGAAGTAGTATGCAATTCTTAGACCTTATCCAAGAAGGTAACTTAGGTCTTCTAAAAGCTGTTGAGAAATTCGACTATACTAAGGGTTTTAGATTCTCTACATACGCTACATGGTGGATTAGACAATCAATCACTAGAGCTATTGCAGACCAGGCAAGAACTATTAGAATTCCTGTTCATATGGTTGAGACTATCCATAGACTATCTAGAACTAGTAAACAATTAATGCAAGAATTAGGTAGAGACCCAACAAATGCTGAGATTGCAGAGAGAATGGGTATTAGTGAAAATAGAGTAATCGAGATTCAGAAGATTGCTCAAGACCCTGTATCACTTGAGAGCCCTGTTGGTGAAGAAGATGAGAGCAGAATCAGTGACTTTGTAGAAGATGAATCTATCAAGTCTCCAACTGAGAACGCTGCACAAGATATTTTAAAAACACAATTATTACAAGTTATCGAAACACTTACTCCTAGAGAGCAGAAGGTTATTAGACTTAGATATGGTCTAGATGACTGTCACCCTAGAACTCTAGAAGAAGTTGGTAAAGAATTTAACGTAACTAGAGAAAGAATTAGACAGATTGAAGCTAAAGCACTTAGAAAATTAAGACATCCAAATAGAAGTAAAAAGTTGCAAGATTTTTATGAGTAAATTACCTAAAAGATTAGAAAAAATTTATAACCTAGTTAGTGGCAATATTGTTGCAGATGTTGGCTGTGACCACGGTAAACTATCACACAAATTGCTTAGTACTGACAAATGCAAATTTGTCTATGTGTCTGATATTAGTAAGCCTAGTCTAGAAAAGGCAGAAAAACTATTATCAAAGTACGACAATTTTGAGTCAATTCATTGTGATGGACTAAAAGGGTATACAGATAAATTTGTAGACGAATGCGTAATATCTGGTATGGGTGGAGAAGAAATAATACAGATTATTGAGTCTTCTCCAATTACAGTACCTAGTTATATTTTGTCTCCACAGAAGAACGAAACTAAGGTTAAAGAGTATATGATGTCGCTAGGTTATGGAATAGTCTATGATGAGATTGTTGCAGATAAAAACAAGTACTATCATATCTTTAAGTGTGAGAAGGGTAAAGAATCTAATATAGTAGATGAACTAGACCTAATATTTGGAAGAGATAGTTTTAGAGAATCTAATGAAGACCTAAAATTCTTTATCGATTATGAGATAAATAAGAGTAAAAATATTCTTTGTAGGGTAGATGAGAAAAAGAAAGAAGAAATAGAGAAATATATAGAGACCTTAGAACTTGCTAAGAAAAGGAAAGGAAATTAATTATGAAACAAATGCTAGAATACCAAAAATTAGATATTGAACTTAATAAGCTAAAGAAGTCAAATGCTAATAGTGTTGAGAGAAGTAATATGGCTAAATTAAAAGAGTATATTATTGACGCTCAAGACAAGGGAATGAAACTAGAGTCAGGCGCAAAGGACCTTCTTAATGACTACACAAAATTAAGAAAGCAATACGAAGCTAACTGTGACAAAGTACAGAAGTTAACAAAGACTGACTTAACAAAAGTTTCTATTGAAGAAGTTGATGATATTTTATCTACTATCAATAGCCTAAGCAGTGAACTTTTCTTACTAGAGAGAAATATCAATATCATTATTACCAAGATTAAAGAAAGCCTAAAGGATTTTGATACAGCTAAACAAAATATTATCAAAGCTAAACAAAAATATAAAATCTTTAAGGATAAATACGAAGAAGATGTTAAATCTGTTTTACCAAAAGTAAAAGAGATAGAAGACAAAATGGCTGCAATGGAGAAATCTATTAATCCAGAACTTCTAAATAGATATAGAACTGTAAAGGCAGATAAAATTTTCCCTGTATTTGTTCCATTTAATAATGGTCATTGTTCAGGTTGTAGAGTAGAGATTCCTACATCTAAGGCAAATAAGCTAAAAACCGATGGCACTATAGTTTGTGAGTGTCATAGAATTATATATTTACCATAAGTAGTACATAATTTACTGTACTGCCTAATTATTCTATTAGATAGAATTATTTGCTAGATTATTTATTTTTTAGTATACTATTTAGGTATACAATAAGGGGTTTTAGATGCTAATTTTTGCACAAGGTTTAGAAGGTAAAGATTTTATAATAGTATCCATATCATTTATTTTGGTGATTATACTATCGCTCAGTCTTCATGAATTTGCACATGCATTTGCTGCCTATAAGTGTGGAGATACCACTCCAAAAATGCAGGGAAGAGTTACTATGAATCCAATGGCACATATTGACCCTATAGGGTTTGTATGTTGTGCTCTGTTTGGATTTGGTTGGGCTAAGCCCGTTCAAATCAATCCAATAAACTTTAGAAACATTAAGAAAGGCAGTGCTTGGACTAGTGTTGCTGGAGTGCTAATGAATCTAATACTTGCATTTCTAGGCTATGGACTATACTGTTTAGTTTGTCTAATTCAGTCAAATGCTGTACTAGTTGTATTACTTGCTAATTTCTTTTATTATTTATTTCTAATCAACGTGTGTTTGGCAGTATTCAATTTCTTGCCAATATACCCACTAGATGGATTTAGATTTATAGAAACAATTACTAAGCAAAACAATGGCTATGTTAATTTTATGAGAAAATATGGAAATATCGTGCTTATTATATTTATCATATTTTTTGACGCATTACTTTTGACTCTTATCAGTTATATCAGTTTACCAATTACTTGGTTTTGGAATTTAATATTTTAGACTTGGATGAAGTATGGAAGAAAGAGAAATCGACGCTTTTGAAAAAGAGCCTGTTACTAGTGAAACTAATGACGACTCACAGGGCGAAAAACTTACATTTAAATTAGAGAATTTTAGTGGGCCACTAGACCTACTTCTTTCCCTTATCAAAAAGAGCAAATTAGATATAGAAGAGATAGAGATTTCTAAACTTACAGAGCAGTATCTAGAAGTAATGAAAGATATATCAACAGTTGATATGGAAGTTGCTAGTGAATTTATCGAATATGCAGCTATTCTAATTGAGATTAAGAGTAAGAAATTACTTCCTAAGATTCAGGAACAGGAAGAAGATGAACTTGACCCAGAGTATATCTTAAAACTTAGACTTAGAGAATATCAAATGTTTAAGGAAGTTAATGAGAAACTAAAAGAATTAGAGTCAAATGATAAGTTCTATAAACAACCAGAGAAAGAAGCAAATAAATTTAGAATTGTTATCAAAGATATGGAATTAGACTCACTTCTTGATGCCTTTGTCAATGTAATGCATAAGGTTAATAGAATTGAGAAATCAAAAGAAAGTAAAGAAATCGTAAAAGAAGTATTTACAGTAGAGCAGAAAATTGCTTCTATCAAAGATACACTTATTTCTAGAGATAGACTAAAATTCAGTGAATTATTCCTAGAATCTTCATCAAAAGATGAAGTTATCACTACATTTATGGCACTACTAGAACTTATTAAGATGCAGGTAGTTAGGGTTAATCAAGAAGGAATATTTACCGATATAAGTATTGAAAAGACAGGAGATGAATTTAATGGAGAACTTATCTAAGATAATAGAAGGTTTACTATTTGTTGCAGGTGAACCTGTTGCGTTTATAGATATTTGTGAGAAATTACAATTAGAGAAAAAAGAAGTTGAAGAAGCAGCAAAAGAATTACAGAAACAAAGAGCCGAGAATAACGATGGTATTCAGGTTATGATATTTAATGAGAAGGCTCAACTTTGTTCTAATAAGGTATACGCAGAAGAAATCAGTGAAGTGCTTAATCCTATTAGAGAAAAAATGCTAACTAAAGTCGTACTTGAAGTGTGTGGTATCATTGCTTATAAACAACCTATCACTAGATTAGAGATAGAAAATATTAGGGGTGGAGCAAATTGTGATTATGCTATCAATACACTTATGGATAATAATATTATCGAAGTTGTTGGTAGAAAAGACGCCGTTGGTAAACCAATGTTATATGGTACAACGGATAATTTTCTAAAGAAATTTAATATTTCATCTCTTCAGGATTTGCCAGACTATGAACAATTACTAGAGAGAATTAAGGTTCTTCACGAAGACTCAGATAATTCATTATTTGACTATAGAGAGATTCCAGAAGAAGACGATATAGCAAATAATATGACTGAAGAAGAACAAGAAGAGATTATTAGGGGTATTAAAGAAACTAAAGAAGAGATAATGGAAGACAGAACTAAACTTGACGAGATATTAGGCAAGTTTGTAGAAGACCTACATAGTATTCCAACATTTGAATTAAACGACTTTAATGACCAATAATTTACATAATTAATTTAATATTGTAGAAAAATAGTAGTATGAGTAATACTATTATTTTTTTATCTTTATTACTAATTATTTTGAGCCTTATGCTGAAGATTAATATTATTCTAAAATATGAACTATTAGAGAATAAAATATATATTCTTCTTAAACTATTTGGTATTAAATTCATAACTATTAAATTAGACTTTATGGGACTATTTTATGAAATTAATAATAATAAGAAACTAAGAAGATTGGAAGATATTTTTTCAGTAGAAAATAATTACCTAATTATGGAAATAAAAAAGAGTATTCTGGATAAACTATACTATGCTAGATGCGACTTAAAGTGCAGTATTGGTACAGGTAATAGTGCAGACACAACGATAGTTGCTACGACACTAAACGTAATGTGTTATTTACTAAGTGATTATTTAGATAATAAAGACATTGAGTTTAGATATAATACAGAGACTATATATGAATATATTGATTTTAAAATATATATAGATTTACTTGTATATTTTACTATATTTGATATGGTATTTGCACTAATTACGAGTTTCTATAAAAGGGGAAGATATGTCAAAAAAGCAAAAAGACAAAGTATCAAAAATTGATGAGATTATAGATAATACATTTAATAGTATTAGAGATATAATCGACTCTAACACTATAATTGGCAAGGCTATCACGATTGGTACTACTCATATATTTCCTATCAGTAAGGTGTCTGTTGGTATTGTTTCTGGTGGTGGAAATATAAAGAAGAAAGATATCTCTGCTGGTAGTGGTAGTGGCTTTAATATCGTGCCTATAGGCTTTGTTACAGTCCAAGATAGTGTGGTTAATTATTTACCTGTAAATAACGAAATAGGTGTTAATAAAGTAATGGACGGATTTTTTAAGGTGTATGATGCATTTATAAATAAACAAAATGGGGATATGGAAAGCAATGAAGAAGATTAAAATTCTACTTATACTATTAGCAGTGGTTATGTTATTTAATTTTAGGTCTAGTAATGTGGTGAGTGCTGAAGAGATTGAGATAATGGCTCCAGCTAGAGCAATGGTGGTTTTAGAAGGTTATACAGACACAGTTCTTTACTCTTTTAATAAAGATAAAGTTTTACCAATGGCTAGTACTACTAAGATTGCAACAGCAATAGTTGCAATAGAAAACACCACTGATTTTGATAAGAAAATCCTTATTAGTGATAAGGCTGTAGGTGTGGAAGGCTCTAGTATTTACATTAAAAAGGGTGAAGAATTATCAATGCGAGAATTGCTATATGGTTTGATTCTAGCTAGTGGTAATGATTGTGCTGTAGCTATTGCTGAGACCTTTGGTAGTAATGGTGAATTTATAGATATGATGAATGAATTTGCTCGTGATTTGTCTCTTACAAATACTCATTTTGACAATCCACATGGACTAGATAGTGATACTCATTATACTAGTGCTTATGATTTAGCTATGATTACATCATATGCTTTAAAAAACGACTTATTTAGGGAAATTGTGTCCACCGAGAGATACGTTATAGAAGGTACAGACATTTATCCTGCAAGGTATCTAAAAAACAAAAACAAATTGCTATTTACCCAAGAAGGCTGTATTGGTGTAAAGACAGGCTTTACTGACAATGCTGGTAGATGCTTGGTTAATGCTGTTGAGAAAGATAATATGCAGGTTGTATCAGTAGTACTTAATTGTCAGCCGATGTTTGAAGAGTGTGAAAGGCTAACAGATTTAGTGTATGAAAATTATATGATGAAAGAATTTATAGCACCATATAATTTTGTTAGTAATTTAAGTGTTAGAGATGGTGATAAAGATGAAATAGGTGTTGTTACCATTGAAGGTTACACTTTGCCAATTCTTAAATCTGAAGAAGATAAATATAGTGTAAAATATATCTTAGATAGTGACCTAGTAGCTCCTGTAGAATTAAATCAAAAAGTTGGTGTAGTAGAAGTACGATACGATGATGCTATTATATTTACTAGTGATTTAATATCTATTGAAAAGGTAGAAAATAAGAACATTAAATATTTGATAGATAATATAATTGACCAATGGTTTTAAAAAATTAAGTAATAGATTTATCTATTACTTTTTTATTGCTTATGATTATATTTGCGTTAATCAAATATTTTTAGTAAAATATACTTAGGTGAAATATGAGAATAAATAAATATTTAGCTAGTTGTGAACTAGGTAGCAGAAGAAAGGTTGAAGAGTTTATCATAAAGGGCGAAATAACCGTTAATGACGTGAAAGTTACCGAACTAGGATATGATGTCAGTGATAATGATATTGTTAGATATAAGGGCAAGATTATGAGCCCACAAACTAACAAAGTATATATAATGCTTAATAAACCAAAATGCTATATTACTAGCAAAAGTGATGAGAAAGACAGAAGAATAGTAATGGATTTGATTAAGTCTTGTAAAGAAGAAGTATTTCCTGTTGGTAGACTTGATTATAATACAGAAGGTTTGCTTTTGCTTACTAATGATGGAGATTGGGCTAATAACATTACTCATCCATCAAAAAGTATTCCTAAAACATACGAAGTAAAAACTAAATATATGTTAACTAAGAAACAAATAAAAGAGTTGTCTTCTGGTATAATGATAGAAGGGAAGAAAACTTTACCTGCACGTGTTGAGCTATGTGGTAAGGACGGAGATTTCTTTGTTTGTCATATTACAATATTTGAAGGTCGAAATAGAGAAGTTAGAAAAATGTTTGAAGCAATAATGCTTAAAATTTATAACTTAAAAAGGCTTTCAATAGGTGCACTCGAACTCAAAGATTTACCTATGGGTAAATTTAGATATTTAAATAAAAACGAAATCAATTTAGTATTTATGGAGAGATAATATGTTGACAATAGCAGTAGACGGATATTCATCATCAGGTAAGGGTGCAGTTTGTACTAGACTTGCTAGAAAATTAGGAATTATTCATTTTGAAACAGGTGCAATCTATAGGCTACTCGGCGTATATGTTACAGAAAATAATATTGACCCAAGAGATAAAGATGCAGTTGTTTCTGCTCTAAAGGATATTAATGTATCACTAGAGCATGATAATGGTAAACAAATCACTATTCTTAACGGAGAAAATATTACAGATAAATTACATACTAGTGAGATTAGTGATGTGTGCTCAATCATTTCACCATACCCAGAGTGTAGGGACTTTGTTACTAATATCCAAAGAAGTATGGCAAAACAATACAGTTTAATTATGGAAGGTAGAGATATTACTTCTCACGTGCTTCCAGATGCCGACTTTAAATTTTTCCTTGATGCTGAACTAGATGTTAGGGCAAAAAGAAGATACGATGAATTTATTAGTAATGGTGAAAATGTTACTTTTGAACAAGTAAAAGAAGATTTGAGAGAAAGAGATAGAAGAGATATTGAGAGAGAATTGTGTCCACTTATCTTAAGAGAAGGTACTATTCATATTGACAACTCATATATGTCTCTAGATGATGAAGTTGAATTAATGTATAAGATTATTAAGGGAGAAGTAAAATAAGTGATTAATTGGTTAGTTGCTGTTATTGTATGTCCAATAATTTATTTGATTTTACCAACGAAAATAGTTGGTAAAAAGTTTTTGAAGTCTGCAAAAAAGCAACCTGCAATATATAGTGCTAATCATCAATCAAATAATGACCCAATTATTATAAAGTATAGGCTGAATTGGTTTGTTAGGTTTATGGCGAAGGTGGACCTATTTAAAAAGAAAATTGTTGGTGGTTTTTTTAAAAAAGTAGGTGCATATCCTGTTAATCGTGGTGGTAATGATATTGAGTCTGTTAAGCATACAATTAGACTTCTAAAAGACAATAAGAATATTGTTGTGTTTCCAGAAGGAACGAGAGTAAAAGAAGGCGAGTCTCAGGAATATAAAAATGGTCTAGTATTCTTCGCTCTTAAAACTGACTGTCTAGTTGTTCCTATGGTGTTTAGAAAGAAACCTAGATTTTTTAGATTAAATAAATTAGTTATTGGGGAGCCTTTTAGGTTTTCACAACTTCCTGAATTTAAAGATGTAAAAAAGCCAGATAAAGATACTCTTAATCAAGCATCGGTATATCTAACAGAAAAAATGAAATATCTAAAAGAAGTAAATATTAAAGAATACAAAAAAGAAATTAAACAAAAGACAAAGAAAAAGAACAGTAAATAATTACTGCTCTTTTTTTCCTATTTTATTTTTATCGTATGGGTATCCTGCTTCATCAATTAGTTCAATTTCGCTATCTAAATCAAAGTCTAGATACTTGTAATCGAAGCCAATACTGTCTTCACTGCAGTCTATTACTAGATAGTCTCCTGGTTCTTTTAAACCTATGGTATCTATACAATAATATGTTGTTTTACCTGTCAGAAGGTATTTTTTATGCTCGTGACCAAATATAATATAGTCGGCAGAAGTGTCCTTAAATAGTGGTTCTATGGTCTTAACTGTATGTTCTTTGGGACAAGGAGATGCGTATGGGTCGCTATCGGTATCAAGCCAAGGGTAGTGGGTGAAATACAAGGTTTTGCCATAGATATTGAGTTCCAGGTCCATTAGCCAAGATTTCATTATATCTTTATTTTCTTGTGAGATATTGTCTAACATATATTGCATTTGTATGTGTTTGCCTTGATTAAAGGTATGCTGGTCTTTATCTGCAATATGGTTATATGCAATATAACGGTCGTTATTACCTAGTATACAGGTGATATTCTCTTTGTTTAGTAGAGTTATACATTCATTTGCTCTAGTACAGCCAAATGTAACATCTCCTAGAAAAATGACTTTATCGGCTGATTTATAATCATCTGTATTTAGTAGGGCGTTTAAACTATTTAAATTACCATGTAAATCGGTAAAAACTAGTATTTTCATATCTAATCCTTAATTTATATTTGAGATAGTATATCATAAATAAAATTAAAGTAAAAATGAAAATATCGAGCAACAAAAAAAGAGTCGTAAGACTCTATTTTGTGGTGGGAAGGGATGGATTCGTCAATGTGCTATCAAAGAAAAGATTATAAAATAAAAGTAAGTAAATAGATAGCATATTTGTCGGGCAGGGACCCGACTACCCAATGGTTCGGTATACGAAGAATACTAGTGGGTAAAACCCACAGAAGACATACCGAGCAACAAAAAAAGAGTCGTAAGACTCTATTTTGTGGTGGGAAGGGATGGATTCGAACCATCGAAGACTGAGTCGACGGATTTACAGTCCGTTGCATTTGGCCGCTCTGCAACCTTCCCAAAAAAATGGAGCTGGTGATAGGAATCGAACCTACAACCTGCTGATTACAA
>JAZTWI010000011.1:0-74704 GCA_045635805.1 Clostridia bacterium | reverse complement strand
AAGAAATACTAAAAGAAAAATTAGATAAATATAGTATTATACATACAGAAGAATCACTAAATAAATTAGTGGATTTTAATAATAAAATGCTAGAATACAACAAAAGTCATAATTTAACTAGTATTACAGAAGAAATGGCAGTTATATATAAGCATTTTATAGATTCTTTGTTGCCATACAGAGAATTTGAAGAAAATAAGAAAATAATTGATATTGGTTGTGGTGGTGGTTTTCCAAGCGTACCTTTATCAATAATTAATGAAAAACTAAATATTATGGCTGTAGATAGTACAAAAAAGAAGACAGACTTTGTAAGTATGGTTCAAAAAGACCTAAATTTAGCCAATTTATCAGTTAAAAATACCAGAATTGAAGATTTAGCTAAGAATCCTGGGTATAGAGAGTCTTTCGATATAGTGATATCCAGAGCCGTTGCGCCACTAAATACCATAATTGAGTATTCTGTTCCACTTCTAAAAAATGGTGGAAAAATAATAGCATATAAAGGTAGTAATTATCAGGAAGAAGTAGACTTGGCTCAAAATGCACTGAAAATACTCAATTCTAAGGTAATTGATATAAAAAACTACTATATAGAAGAAATTGATGCTAAAAGAGTGGCAATTATTATAGAAAAACAAGGTAATTGTCCTAAAAATTACCCAAGGGGACAAAATAAGCCTAGGCTTAACCCACTATAAAAATAATACTTATATTACAGAAAATAAGATAAATACATAAAAAACTACCGTTTTTAGGTAAAAAGGAGACAAAAATGGGAAAAATTGTAGCGATTTTTAATCAAAAAGGTGGTGTTGGTAAGAGTACCACCTGTGTAAACTTAGCAGGATATCTAGCAACATTTGGTAAAAAAGTACTAGTTGTAGATATCGACCAACAATGCAATGCTAGTAGTCACTTAGGAATAGATAAAAATTCAGGTAAAAATACTATATATGACGTAATAGTAGATGATTGTACTATAGAAGAAGCAATTATACCTACAAAACTTGAAAATTTATATCTAATTCCAGCTAGTGAAGACCTAGCAGGAGCAGAAATTGACTTAGTTCAGATGAATAATAGGGAAAAAATAGTAAGAAATCACCTAAAAAAGGTAAAAAATGACTATGATTTCATACTTATCGACTGCCCACCATCATTAGGACTAATAACAGTTAACGTTTTAACTGCTAGTGATTCAGTTCTAATTCCTATTCAATGCGAATATTTTGCACTAGAAGGACTTAGCCAATTAATGTATACAATTAAACTAGTTAAAAAGCACCTAAATGAGACTATCGACGTAGAAGGTGTAGTTCTAACTATGAAAGACAACAGAAGTAACCTAAGTCAATCGGTTGCTGCAGACATCACTAAGTACTTTGGTAAGAAATTATATAAAACAATGATACCTAGAAATGTAAGACTAGCAGAAGCACCTAGTTTCGGTGAGCCAATCGTTATGTACGACCATAGATGTACAGGCGCTCAGGCATATAAGGCACTTGCAGAAGAATTTTTGAAGAATAATAACTAAAATGTTTCACTGTGAAACAATCTCTATATATCATTTTTATATCAAAAGTGGTCAAAAATCACCGTTTTTAAGCCATTTTTAGGTGTAAAATAGACATTATTCAAATGTTTCACAGCAAAGTTATATTTTCATAAAAATAAATAGTTATACTTTTATAATTATTAATTACATTAAATTTATTGGTAAATATTGTTATAAATTAATAACAATTAAATCAATTAGTTATTTTTTAATAACTATAAATAATAAAACAAAGGAAGGTTCATAAATAATGGCAAGAGAAAGAGGATTAGGAAGGGGTTTAAGTTCTTTAATGGGTATTTTAGATGACGAAGAAGAACTAAAACCGGTTAAGAAAGAAGAGAGAGAAGAAGAAAAGGTAGAAATTAAGGCAGAAGCACCTAAAATGGTAATTCCAGAAGGCGAGACTGTAAGGGAGATAGAGATAGGACTTATCGATAATAACCCAAATCAGCCTAGAAAAAATTTCGACGCTAATGCCCTAAATGAACTTAGTCAGAGTATTAAGTTACACGGTATTATTCAGCCAATCTTAGTTACACCTAAAAATGGTAGATATATGATTGTTGCTGGTGAGAGAAGATTTAGAGCTTGTAAACTAGCCGAGAAGAAGACTATTCCTTGTATCGTAAAAGACCTAGAAGAAGGTCAAATTAAGGAAATTGCACTACTTGAGAATATTCAAAGGCAAGATTTAAATCCAATCGAGACTGCTAGAGCAATGCAAGAATTATTATCTGTATATGGTTGGACTCAAGAAGAACTAGCAGATAGATTAGGAAAAAGTAGGTCTGCTGTTGCCAATGCACTTAGACTACTTACTCTTACCCCACCTGTAATCGAACTTATTGAGCAAGGTAAACTTTCTGCTGGACACGCTAGAAGCCTAGTAGTTGTAACAAACCCAGAAGTTCAATTAAAACTCGCTCAACAGGTAATGGGTAATAAATTAACTGTTAGAGATATGGAAAATGCTGTTAAAGAATTATCTAAGACAGCTAAAAGAACTATTAAGACTAAAGCCCCTGAACTTTCTATGGAAATGCAAGAATTTGTAGATATTATGGAAAGAAAGTTCTCTACTAAAATTAATATTAAAGGTAATGAGAAAAAAGGAAAAATAGTTATCAATTACTATAATGCCGATGATTTAGATAGAATCTAC
Source organism: Clostridia bacterium (assembly GCA_045635805.1). GTDB lineage: Bacteria > Bacillota > Clostridia > Christensenellales > UBA1242 > UBA11490. Next base: position 71,978 of record JAZTWI010000011.1, on the reverse strand, counting down.
GAGATAATTGCTAGACTAAACTAATAGAAAATGAAAATTAAAACAATAAATATCACGAACTTTCGTAATTACACTAATCAAGTCGTTAATTTCGATAGTGGACTCAATGTAATAATAGGTAAAAATGCTCAAGGTAAGACTAATATACTTGAGAGCATCTTTATTTGCGCAATCGGTCGTAGTCCTAGGACAACTAAAGACAAAGACCTAATCAAATGGGAAAGCACTTATGCTAAAATAAGCCTAGATATAGAGAAAAAACTAGGCAAGAAAGAAATAGATATTTATTTATTTAATAATCAGAATAAAGCAATTAAGATAGATAAAATTGGAATTAAGAGAATTGGACAACTGATGGGTAATTTCAATGCTATATATTTCTCCCCAGATGAACTTAAACTTATCAAAGAGAGTCCAGATGAGCGAAGAAAATTTATGGATATTGACCTGTGCCAATTCGATAAAAATTACTTCTATACCCTATCTAATTACAATCAAATCCTTCAACAAAGAAATAAACTACTAAAGACTACTAATGAAAAAGTACTAAAAGATACTATTTCTATCTGGAACGACCAATTAGCCACAAATGGTGCAAAGCTTATAATGGCTAGACTAAAATTAGTAGAAAATCTAAAGTCAAAAGTCTATGATATTCATAAATTTCTAACTAATGACAAAGAAGAAATGAAAATCTCTTACCAAGGCTATACTGCAGAGACCGAAAATGATTTAAAATTACTACTTCTAAAAAAATACGATGAGAATATAGATAAAGATATCAAACTAGGTTTCACTACCGTTGGACCACATAGAGATGATATCAAGATTGAGTCTAATGGTATTGATTTAAGGTCGTTTGGAAGCCAAGGTCAACAGCGTACAGCAGCCTTATCACTTAAACTAGCAGAACTCTCTGTATTCAAAGACAATATCGGTGAATTCCCCGTTCTACTACTAGACGATGTCCTTAGTGAATTAGATATAGATAGACAGACTAAACTATTAGAATTTGTAAAACCAATACAAACAATCCTTACCTGTACAGAATTTAATATAGATATTCCACATACTAAGTTTGTAATAGAAAATGGTAAACTAAAATCTAAAGAATAAAAGATAAAAATTAATTTAAAAAACATAGAAAAATGGCTATACTATTTTGTTTTTTTGTGTTAAACTATTTTTGTAATGAATATAAAATTCTATAAAAATCACTATTTTGTTATATTATTATAACTAAATAATATAAATTTATAGATTTAAGAAAAAGAGAATATATTTTTAAAATATAGAAAGGAGAGCAAATGAAGATAATTTGTGATGGTGCAGACCTATCTGATGCAGTGCTAAAGGTTAGCAAAGGTACATCAAATAAAACCACAAACCCTATCCTTGAAGGAATCAAAGTTGTTGCAGAAGAAGACTATGTAACACTTAGTGCGACCGACCTAGAATTATCTATCGAGAAGACTATCAAAGGTATGGTTCAAATCGAAGGTGAGATGGTTGTTCCAGGTAAATTCTTCTGTGAATATATCAAAAAACTAAATAACGAACAAATCGAACTATCTGTAGATGATAGAAATATGCTTTCTATTAAATATACCGATAGCGTAGGTAAAATTCAATGTATGCAGTCGGGCGAATTCCCAATTATCAAAAAATTAGAAGATAGCAATAATTTTGTAATGAAACAAAAAGACTTTAAGTCACTTATTGCTAAATCTATCTATGCTGTAGCAGTAGAAGACGTTAGACCAATCCTAAAGGGTGTTAAACTAGAAATCAAGGGTAATCAAATCACAGCAGTAGCCCTAGACGGTTATAGACTAGCAGTAGTTAAAAAACCACTAGTTAGCACAACTGCAGAATTTAGTTGTATTGTTCCTGCTAGGTCACTTAATGAAATTTCTAAATCTCTAAGTGATGATGATAACGATATTCAAATCAATGTTAGCAGAAACTTCCTAATGGTAGATATTGATAGTACTAAGATTACTACTAGATTACTAGAAGGCGACTTTATTGACTACAATCAAATTATCCCTACTAACTTTAGCACAACAGCAATTCTTAATAAAGACCAATTATTAGACGCTCTAGAGAGAGCTAGTCTACTTAGCAGAATTGATAGAAACAATCTAGTTAGATTTGATATTTCAGACAAGGTAATGATACTATCTAGTAAGAGTGAGATAGGCGATATTAAAGAAAATATCACTATATCTCTAAAGGGTAGCGACCTATCTATAGCATTTAATGCTAGATACTTTACAGAAGCACTTAGAGCTATCACCGATGAATTCTTAAAATTAGACTTTACTTCGGCTGTTTCTCCTTGTATTATTACTAGTAATGACAATGATGAATTCTTATATCTAATCTTGCCTGTAAGAATTATGGCTTAATTAAGCCAAAAAATACATAAATATAAGCACCTTCAAGTATATTACTAGTTGGTGCTTTTTATAAAAGTACTATCTTTTATCAGATTTATTTTCTACAAAAAAATACCTGTAAAAAAAGTTATTCGACAAGTTTTTCACAGGTTATTATTTGGTTCGTGGATAGTTTTATATAGTTACACACAATACTACTCACACCTAAAAATACTATATATAGTTTTCACTTTGGCTTTATTTCGTGAGTGTAGATACTATATGTAGTGTTTCTAAAAAGTTATACACATTTCCACACCCCTAATAAAAGAAATAACAATCTAATAAAAAAATAAATAATTAAATGTTTTGCGAAAAATGTGACACAGCATATTGAATTTACAAACTCCATTATGTTACAATTAAGTGTAAGCATTTATTTTGAACTAAAAATAATCATATAACTATAATACTATATAGTACAGTTAAGTTTGACTTTTAGTTATGTAAATACTATGGAGTACACTAGTGGCTATAATAAATGGTAATTATACTTTTCTTGATTTAAGAGATATCAAGAGTAATGTAATAGATACCTTTACTGAATATTTCGGTGAAGAGTATAGAGACACTATCAAGAATAGACTTGATAGAGTTCTTTTTGCGCCATATCACTCACTAGACTATATCAATGAATATTACCTAGAGCATATTAATAGATATAGTAGCGAGATTTATTATAGAACATTAGAAAAATTAGGTATAGAGTCTACACCTGAGATAGAGAGAATTCTCAAAGCTTATGGAACTATTAGAGATAATGATTTAAAAGACGTAGTATTCTACGATAATTCTATAACAGGTACTGTTCATAGAAAAATTAATGAAGAAACCCTGCGTCCTGTAGCCGATGCCTTTGGTGTAAATACAGGTAGCCTAGAGAGAGACAGAGCAGAACTAGTTAGAATATATAAGACTTATTTATCTGCTATAAGGGAAGTAGAAAATGAAAATACTTGTGATGTATTCTATGACACTCAAGTAATCCACTTTAATAATATAGATTTTGTAAAAAAACTCGTAAAGAAAGCCCAAAAATTAGGTATACAAATCAGTGAAAATGATGAGCAGATGCTAACTAGAAACGACCTAGAGATGTGTGACCTACTTGACCTAGACTGTTTTGGTAGTCTCTTTATGGATAGCGTGAGTTATCCTGGTAGTATTAGTTATTTCTCTAGCGCTAGACAAAAGGAACTAGAAGAAACACCTAATAGTAATTTTATTATTCAACATAGATTGCAGTACTTATTTAAAAATGGTGCTATGCCTGTATACTTTACAAAAGAAGAAGTAGAGAGCGATGATTTCTTATTTACTCTTAATGCAGGTAGTGAAGAAAAATTACTAAAAGAATATTATTTTCAATTAGTTGCTTGTAAGAATATAATTCCTAGTACTAAGGCTGTAGATAGTCTAGAAGCATATAGAGAAGAACTAAGAAAGAGTATGGCTCATAATACTAGAATTAATCATACTATGCAGAGAATTGGTCTAACTATTGGTAAAAATGCTAATGAGTTCTTTGCTAGTAATAGATACCCTGGTGGTAAAGAGAAAAATCAAATAGTTGCTATTGGTATGAATTTTGACCCAACATATGACGATGATAGTTTCTTAGAAATACTAATGCACGAACTTGACCACGCAATTTCTTTCTATAATCATAGAAAATTAGGTCATGATAAAGTTATTAAAACTAGGGGTGTTGCTGTTAGTAGACTAAAAGTTATTGATGGTGAAGTAAAAGAAGAAGTATTTGACCACGAACTAGACAATCTAGAAGAGTATTGTAATCAAATGCAAACTAAAGAACTAACCGAACTATATATTAAAAAGTTTGGTGTACCATATATGCCTAGTAGTGACCTGTCTGTTGGTAAGAAAAATAATAGATTTTCTAGTCTGTACGAAAACTTTGGATTTTTAGCAAATGGATTTTATGAGATGTTCTCACCAGAACTAAAGAAATCTAAGGTAGAGAATATTCCACTTTTCTATGACTATACACCACACACTGAGAAAAAGTCTCCTGGAAGTATTGTTTCACTTATAAAGGAAAGGGTAAGTAGAGTAATATCTCCTAGAAATGCTGGTAACGGTAGAATAGATTATTCAGCAGTAGTAGAACTTGCTAGAATAATTACCGAGTATAGACAATTCTCTAGTGACCATCATATGCAATATTCTATACCTGTAGACTATACTAAACCACTTCTATATAAATTACCTAAATACCAGAGAACTAAGATTACAGAATTTATAGATAGAAAAGATAGGGTAATGAAAAGACTCTCTCTTGACCATCAAGTAGTGAGAAGAAATAGAAGTTCATATGAACCTACAATGGTAGCTGATGTATTCTTTGAGATGGACCCAGAAGGTAAATAAAAATCGGCTAAATATAGCCTAAAATAATAAAATAAAAATATCCATTAGAAATTAGCTAATGGATATTATTTTTTGTGTATTTATTTTCTAGTCTTCCATCTGGTCTTCGTCTACATAACCACCCTTCATAGCGTCGGTTATATCTAAAGTAACAGGTACTGTAGTGTCTACTCCTTCACTTAATCCTAGTGCTGCTAGTTGCTCTGGAGATAGTATTAATTCCTGCATATTTCTAAGCTGTGTGTATCTAGTTAAGTCGTCAATCATACCTTCCATGATTACGTCTTTTTGCCTTCTGAGTGAGAAGATTTTTTTAATAACAGCAGGTTCTAATTCTTCTAGTTTAACACCCCTAATTAAGTCATCTGGAGTTACACCTTCTACTACTCCTTGTAGTACATAGTCTTGCTCCCATTCACTAATGAGTGCACCTAGTCTTCTTACCTTCTCATAATCAACTACGCCTGTCTCTCCTGCGTACTCTTCTGGTCTAAATTTTCTGTCTATTTTTCTAGTAATGTGTCCCTTTATTCTACCAAGTAGTGTATCTGATACACTCTTTTTGAAGTAAATATCATAGTCTGGGTCTACATTAAATCTCTTAATAGCAGTACCAAATATAGAGTAAAATTCTTGTGTTAAGAAGTCACTATATCTATATAATGCTACAAATTCGTGTTGTGGAATTTGAATATCACTAGTAGGCATAACATTACCGAATTTTTTGATAAATAAGTCTAGTAATTCCTTGGTTTGTTTTTCATTAGAGTTCTCCATAATTGCTCTAATAAATGGGTCAAAACCAGTAGTTGCTACTATATCGTTACCGAATATATCTACTTCTTGAACTTCTAGTCCTGTTCTCTCTTCACCCTGTCTGTAGTTTTTAACTAGTAAGTGATTAGATAGAGCGTGATTATTCTCGTGTAACATATTACTTAATCTACTCTCAGGAGTAATATTTTCGTCTTCGCAGAAGTAGATAAATCTACCCATTCTATGGACTTTACCCCTTTTGTTCTCAGGTACCATAAAGAACTGTGTACTTGAATCACTGCTATGGTCATAGCCGTATGGTTTAGTAGGCCTTAGATTAGCATCAAACTTACAGTTATCAAAGAGCATATCTACTAATCCCTTTCTCTTGATTTCTAATTTATCGGCTATATCACTAGGAATTTCTGGTATGTCTTCACCGTGCTCCATTTGATATAAATACTCAGTTTCTAACATCTTTTTAGTCTCGTCACTAAGTATTGCTGGGTTAATTACAGTGAAGTCGTCTATATTCATTGTAGCAAATGGTACACCACATATTCTCATATACTCTAGACGTTTAAAATATATTAGATATCTAGTATCGTCTTTACCTTTCTTACTGAGTATTTCATCAGCGATACTAGTATATGCGTCCATAACGCCTGGCATAGATATATCGTAGTGGAAAAATATTCCATCACTATCTAGTCTGTCCTTGTCTAGCATTAGATTAGATGAAGTATTGATAATCTTTTTATCGTCTACACTGAAATCAAAACCTAATTTCTGTGCATATAGTAATAATTCTCTGTATGCTCTATTGTAGTTATTATCTAGAGTCTGCATATCATCAAATACATCACAAGGATGGTCTCTCTCGGTTTGCTTGATAGCGCCAATGAGTAGATTTCTTATTTTTACTAATTTCTCATCTACTTTAGGGTCGGTTAAGTGTATACCAAATTGTCCACAAGCCCTTCTCTTCATCTTCTCTAGTTTCTGTAGAGTCTCTTTAGTAATACCACCTTCTTGCATATAAAATATTGATGGGTCTACTAGAGTTAGTAAATCGCTTTCATCTAGACTTTTAGCATCTACAGGTAGTAGTACACTTTCTCTGTCAGGATTTCTTTTCATCTTAGTCACAGCAAAAAAGTTATTAAGAATATCATCACGATATTGCATAATAAATCTTTTGTAGTATTCATTGACATACTCAAAGGTATGATATGGTATATATTTAATAGAATTAACTCTACTATCTATAGTATTTGCGTGTTCGTCCCCATAATACTCTGTAAATACGTCTATTAGTTTTGGCCTAAAACTCTCATAGTCTAGCCAACTATAATTACCTTCTTTTATCATAATTAGTTCCACCTTCTAATTATTTATAATGTAGTAATATTTTAGCATAGTGAAAAACCAATTTCAATACGTTTCTGAAAATTAATATATACAATATATTACGCATCTTATATGTAATTTGTCTAAATTCTCGTTGACTTTGCAACAATATTTTGTTAGTCTAGAAAAGTTCATAATAAATTTGGTTTACTAATATTATATATTAGTATAAAATTGAGAGTGGAAAGAAAATAAAAATAAAAGGAGAATTATGAGTAGAATTTTTAAGAATTTAAAGTTCTATGATTATATTCTTATAGCGATAACTATTGGTGCAGTTATAGCCCAGACATACTTTGAGATGGACTTTATAGGCTATACAGCGTCTATGGTAGGACTAGTAGGAACAGGAGCAACTGCTGCCGACTTCTGGGCTGTTGGGTATAAGATGATAATCGTAGGACTAGTAACATTTACTGCTAATATTATTAAATTTTCTCTAGCGTCATTTATATCTAGTAGACTAGCAAAGAATATAAGAAGACAGATATTTGATAAAGTAAATAGTTTCTCTAGTGTTGAGATTAATAAATTCAGTACTAGTAGCCTTATTACTAGGTCAACTAATGACGTAGCACAAGTACAGAGAACTTTTCAACAGATGCTCACTATGATGTTCACAGCACCATTTATGGCACTATTTGCTATTCTTAGAATTACCGAGAGTAGTTTTGAATTGTCTCTAACTTCACTTGCTTTTCTAATTGTAATGCTAACTATGCTAATAACAATGATATTTTTCGTACTACCTAAATTTAGTATTGCGCAGAAAAATACAGATAGACTAAATCTAGTTACTAGAGAAAACCTAACAGGTATTAGAGTAGTTAGAGCATACAATGGCGAAGAATACCAAGAAGAGAAATTTGATGAAGCCAATATTAAGCTTACTAAGACTAATCTATTCCTATATAGAACAATGTCACTACTTAACCCAGCACTTAGTTTAATAATGAACTGTATGACTCTGGCTATATATTGGGTAGGTGCACATTTAGTTAATATCGGTAGTCTTAGATTTGCTCAAATCACAGCATTTACACAGTTTAGTATGCATATCATTATGAGTTTTATGTTCATAACACTTATGTTTGTTATGATACCTAGGGGTATAGTATCACTCAGGAGAATTAATGAAGTACTAGACACCGAGAATAGTATCAAAGATGGCGAAATATCTAAAAGCGAAGCCCTAGGTACAGTAGAATTTAGAAATGTTACATTTAAGTACCCAGATGCCGAAGAGCCTGTGCTAGAAGATATATCATTTAAGGTAAAGAAAGGCGAGACTGTAGCATTTATCGGTTCAACCGGTAGTGGTAAGAGTACACTTATTAATCTAATACCTAGATTTTACGATGTTACTAGTGGTCAGGTACTAGTAGACGGAATAGATGTTAAAGCATATACGCTAGAGAGTCTTCACGATAAAATTGGTTACGTTCCACAGAAAGCAAACCTATTCAGTGGAGATATCACTAGCAATATGAAAGTTGCTAAAGACGACATAACCGACGAAGAAATAGAAAAAGCCCTATCTATCGCTCAATGTACATTTATTGAGAAATTAGAAGATGGCTATACACATACTGTTGCTCAAGGTGGTAAGAATTTTTCTGGTGGACAGAAACAGAGACTATCTATCGCTAGAGCGATTGCAAAGAAACCAGAAATCTTTATATTTGACGATAGTTTCTCTGCTCTTGACTTTAAGACAGATAAAACCTTAAGGGCAGAACTTAAGAAGAATACTAAAGATATCACTACATTTATAGTAGCCCAGAGAGTTAGTACTATTGCTACTGCCGATAAAATCATCGTACTAGATGATGGTAAGATGGTAGGTATGGGAACTCATAAGGAACTACTAAAATCAAATAAAGTTTATCAGGAAATCTATGATTCCCAGGTAAAAAAGGAGGTTAAATAATATGCCACCTCCAATGAAACAAACGTTTAAAGCAAAGAACTTTAAAAAATCAATTAAACAACTTTTATTTAGCCTAAAAGCATATGCTTGGCAGATAGTATTTGGTTTGCTTTGTGCTGCGTCTAGTACAATACTAGGAATAGTAGGTCCAAACCAAATACAGAAGATTGCTAGTTATATAGTAAGACAGCCTGTAGAGATGTCGGCTATTACTAAACTAGGAATAGGACTGATTATCATATACGTGAGTAGTTTTGCCTTCGCATTTATACAGAACTACCTAATGAGTGGCGTTACTGCTAGAATGTCTAAAGACTTCCGTGGTAAAATCTCTCATAAAATAAATAATTTACCACTAAGATACTTAGACTCTACACCTTATGGCGATGTACTATCTAGAGTTACCAATGACGTAGACCTACTCAGTGATACTCTATCTAATTCACTTAGTTCTATGATTACCTGTATTGCGACAATCATAGGTAGTATCATTATGATGTTTAATTATTCCTGGAAATTAACACTTATTGCACTTTGTGTACTTCCTATAAGTCTTCTGATTCTAGGCTTTATCTTCAAAGTAAGCCAAAAATACTTTAAGATGCAACAGGATGCTCTAGGAGATATCAATGGACATATCGAAGAGATATATTCTGGACACAATGTAGTATCTATTTACAATGCCGAAGACCAGGCTTGTGAAAAATTTGATAATATTAATAAGAGACTATTTAGTACTTCTATCAAGGGTAATATTTTATCTGGATTAATGCACCCATTTATGGTTCTATTTGGTAATATGGGTTATGCTATAATTATTATCATTGGTTGTATTATGACTATCAAAGATATATCTTTTGTAACTATTGTTACAACATTTGTTATATACTACCGTATGTTTAATAACCAAGTAGGACAGATAGCGTCTATATCGGGCACAATTCAGACAACCGTTGCTGCAGCAGAGAGAATCTTTGAATTCCTAGACGAGCCATCTCAAGAAGATGAGAGTCATAAAACAATGGAACTAAAAGATATTAAAGGCTCACTAACATTTGAGAACGTAAACTTCGGTTACACTCCTGCTAAACAAATCTTACACGAACTATCTGTAAATATTAAACCAGGACAAAAGGTAGCAGTCGTTGGCCCTACGGGTGCTGGTAAGACTACTCTTGTTAATCTACTTATGAGATTCTACGAAGTAGACAGTGGTAGAATATTGATAGATGGCGTAGATATCAGAGACTTAAATAGAAAGAACGTAAGAAAACTTTTTGGTATGGTACTCCAAGATACTTGGTTATTTGAAGGCACTATCAAAGAAAATATCGCATATGGCAAAGAAAACATTAAAGACGAAGATATCATTGCTGTATGTAAGGCTGCAGGAATTCATCACCTAATCAAGTCTCAACCAAAAGGCTATGATATGGTATTAAATGAAGATAGCAACTTTAGTTCTGGTGAAAAGCAACTGCTCACTATCGCTAGAGCAATGCTACACAATGCACCTATGCTAATCCTAGACGAAGCGACTAGTAGCGTAGATACTAGAACAGAAGTACTTATCCAAAAAGCGATGGATAAATTACTAGAAAATAGAACTAGTATCATCATTGCTCATAGACTATCTACTATCGTTAATGCCGATGTAATACTAGTTATGAAAGACGGCCGTATTGTAGAGAAAGGCACACATAAGGAACTATTAAAACTAGGCAAAGTCTATGCAGGATTATATAACGCACAATTTTAAATAAATAATATAGTAGGGTTTTATCACCCTACTTTTTTTGTTTTAAGAAAAAAACAACTAAAAAAGGAAAAATATTTCATATACTAAAAATAAAGATTATATATAAAGTGTGGGGAAATAATTGACAAATATACACAAATTTTATATATTAATAAAAAATGATTTGCTTTTTTTGTGCAATGAATTGATAGGAGTTAAAAATGGGATTTATTAAAAAGAACTTACAAAAAGTAATTGAGTGGAAAGATGACAGTAGAAATACTGTAGTTTATCGTTTCCCTGTAGAAGACAGATATGAGATTATGACAGGCTCTACACTTGTTGTTAGAGAGAGTCAAGTTGCTGTATTTGTACACAAAGGAAAAGTAGCTGACGTTTTCGAACCAGGTACTTATAAACTATCTACAGACAACCTACCATTTATCACTAAATTATTATCTCTACCAATGGGCTTTGAGTCACCTATTAAGGCAGAAGTTTATTATGTAAATACTAAACAATTTGTTGGTCAAAAATGGGGTACACAAAATCCTATTACTGTTAGAGACAATGACTTCGGTATGGTTAGACTAAGAGGTTATGGTATCTACTCATATAGAGTTACTGATGCTAAAGTATTTATGGACGAAGTATTCGGTACTAATAGTAGTTTCACAACAGCTGATGTTGCAGAACAAATTAGACCTATGGTTATCCAAGCCATCACAGATACAATCGCAGAGAGCAAAATATCTATTCTAGACCTTGCTGCTAACTACAGAGAGTTTAGTGAGAAAGTTGCTGCTTCTTCAGTTGCTGAGTTTGAGAAATATGGTCTAAAACTAGAGAAATTAGTTATTGAGAATATCTCACTTCCAGAAGCTGTAGAGAAAGCACTAGATGAGAGAAGTAAATTAGGTATTATGGAAGACAAAATCGGTACATATACTCAATACCAGGCTGCAACAGCTCTTAGAGATGCTGCAAATAATCCTAATGGTAATAACTTAGCAGGTTTAGGCGTAGGCCTTGGTGCTGCAGGTGCTATGGGTGGTATGTTAAATGGTGCTCTTAATAATACAGGCAATACTCATACTTGCGTTAAATGTGGTGCAGGTATCAGTGCAAAAGCTAAACATTGTCCAGAGTGTGGCGCTGTTCAAGGTGCTACTTGTCCTAAATGTGGCGAAGCTGTAGCTGCTAGAGCTAAATTCTGCCCTAACTGTGGTTCAAAAGTTGGCGCTGCTACAGAGAAACACTGTTCTAGTTGTGGCGAGAAAATGAAAGCAAATGCTAAATTCTGCCCTAACTGTGGAACTAAAAACTAAAAATTAAATTAAATATCTGCAATGACGACCTAAAAGTAGTTATGATTAATACTATACAGAGAAAGGCTGGTTGGTGAGAAGCCTATAGAGAATTATAACGAATTACATAGGTAAGAGTAGACTTTTGACTGCTTTATGATAAAGGCAGAAATAAGGGTATACATAGTATAATGTATACTAAAGAAAGGTGGTACCACGGAAGTTTATACTCTCGTCCTTTTAATTAGGACGGGAGTTTTTCTTTGTCCTAAATAAATAAAATAATCAGGAGAAAATAACAATGGTAAATACTAACTTATACAATATTTTAAAAGAAAGGGGACTACTATACCAATGTAGTAACGAAGAATCATTTAAGAAGAAACTAGAGAGTGGAGAACCACTAGTAGTGTACGAAGGTAGCGACCCAACTGCCGATAGTCTACATATCGGTCACTGTGTGCCTTACTGCATTCTTCGTAGATTCCAACAGGCTGGTCATAAGGTGCTACTGCTTATGGGTGGAGCAACTGCTTGTATTGGCGACCCTAGTGGTAAGAGCGATATGAGAAAAATGCTTACAAAAGAAGAGATTAACCATAATATAGAGAAAATCAAAGATACTCTAAAGGTTTTCCTTGATTTTGATGGAGAGAACCCTGCAGAAATCGTTAATAATGGCGATTGGTTTGCAAAAATCAATTACATCGACTTTATGAGAGAATATGGAGTACACTTTAATATTAATAAGATGCTTTCTAGTGAAATCTATAATAATAGACTAGAGAGTGGTGGTTTAACATTCTTTGAGATGGGTTATATGCCTATGCAAGCATACGACTTTGTACACTTAAATAGAGAGAAAGGCTGTACTATTCAATACGGTGGTGCTGACCAATGGGGTAATATCGTTGCAGGTGTTGAACTTCAGAGAAAACTTAATTTCCAAAACGGTACAGATATAGAATTAATCGGTGCTACCAATCCACTACTACTTACTCCAGAAGGTAAGAAAATGGGTAAGACTGAGAAGGGTGCTATCTGGATTAGCAAAGATAAAATCTCTGCATACGACTTTTACCAAGGCGTATACCAGACTCCAGATGCCTGTGTAGAGATGATGTTTGCTCTATTTACCGATATTCCTATGGACGAAGTAAGAGCAATCTGCAAGGAAGATATCGTAAAAGCTAAACAAAGACTATCTTATGAGATTACTAAATTTGTTCGTGGCGAAGAAGACGCTAAGATTGCCGAAGAAGCAACTAAATCACTATTCGGTGGTGGTGCTCAAAATCTAGACAACGTTCCAACCTTCACAATCGAAAGAGTACAAGTAGACAATATCAGCATTATAGATGTAGTTACTCTATCTAAACTATGTGCATCAAAGAGCGACGCTAGAAGAATGATAGAAGGTGGTGGTATCTACCTAAACGAAAATAAGGTAACAGATACTAGAGCAATGCTAACATCTGGCGATATGACTGAAGGCTATGCCCTACTTAGAAAGGGTAAAAAGAACTACGTAAAAGTAGTAGCAGAATAGTATTATAGTAGTGGTTTATTACCACTACTTTTTACTTTAAAATATGAGTGAGTATATATATCTATTTGACATAAAAAAATTATTTCAATAAAATATAAGTATAAAAAATACAAATACTAAGTAAAAATAAAACAGGGAAACATTACTATGAAGAAATTTTTTAGAACACTAATATTAGTAATTGTTATGCTACCTATGGTAGTATTTTTCCCAGGCTGTAGTTGTAATACAGGCAATAATGATGATGGTTTAAATACCTATCCTGTTATGTTCTATACAGGTAGTGGAGATAGTAATAGTTTTCATTACGAAACTCAAATTGTGAAACACGGTTACACTGTTACTAGACCTAAGGACCCTAAGAAAGCAGGATACAGTTTCGGTGGTTGGTATAAGGATAAAGAACTCACAACTACTTGGAAATTTGACGATGATAGAATATATGGTATCACAACTATTTGGGCTAAATGGATAGAAATAGAATACTAAATATGATTAATAAAAATAAAAGACCGAATTAATTTTCGGTCTTTTTTGTCTTCTTTTATAAAATTTATAAAATAATTAATTTTATTACTTTATGACCAATAATATTTTATATTTGTCATAAATATAGTATTTATTGACAAAAACTAAACAAATTAAATATCTATAGTTTTGCTAGTAAGTAGTGTTTGCAAGGTCTCTCTGTCTATCAGTTTTACACCTATTTTACCTGCTAGGTTTTCTGCAGGTTTAGTAAATTTACTATTGGTTATCACAACTGCACGACTGGCCTGATAGTAGTCCTTGGCAGTAGCAATCTCCTGCACAGCCGAATTACTAACCGAGCGATTATAGTAGAGTTTACACTGAATTGCAATGATTTCGTCCTTACTACTTACTAGTAGGTCGGCACCATAGTCGTGAGATTTCTTAGTCTTAGTCACCTTTAGTCCGTGTTGTCTAAAGAGTAGGGCAAGGAGTTCTTCAAAGTCTTCTCCGTCTAGTCCGTCTATCTCATCAATCGTGATAGACGCTATGTACTTACCTGCTATACGCTTTTCTATTAACTTATATATACACCTAATTATGTAATAAAAAATGACTACAGGAAAAAATCCTATAGCCATAATTTTCTTAAATTTTTTACCCATATTATATCCACCATAATTTTCCCCATTTTTCTTTTTACATAAGAATACCACTTTCTATGTTTGCTATAAATATATAGAGCGTGAGTTTTCTTAATGCAATACTTTACTTCCCATATAATAAAGTATTAGTCTTTCTTAACAGCTTTCTTAGTTGCAGGTTTCTTAGCAGCAGGTTTTTTAGCAGCAGGTTTTTTAGCTGGTGCTTTTTCTACTGCAGGAGCAGCTGTGTCTTCTGTGTTGTGTGAAATATAACTTTTGATTTCCTTATATACATTATAAGGGTCTTCGATATTAGCAATTACGAAATTTCCTACAGGTGTTGTTCCGTTGATTGGACTAGCCATACTACCGTATTGAATAGTTCCTGTATTTCTCTTCATCATTTTGTCTAGTAAACTAACATTTACATCACTAGCGCCTATCATCTTGATATCTAGTGCTTTGTAGTCTACACCGAAGATTCCTTTTCTAATAACAATTCTTTTATTTGTGTAACCATAACAAATATTCTTGTAATATAGGTGTATGAATAACCACTCTATTAGTAATACCACACCAACAATTCCTACAAATATCGCTAGTGACACTAGAATTGTTTTCCATAGTGGTGGGAATGCGCTTGGGTCTTCTACTGTAGAGCAGATTAGACCGATTAGTATAAATAAATACATTCCTAGAAGTGATGCAACGGTTGCAAACATATCTTTGAAATAAACCATAAATTTATTTGGTTTGAAGACTTTGATAAGTTTTTCATTGTCATCTAAAATTGGCTCAAAAATGTTTTCCATAAAAATTCTCCTTTTTTCTCTTAAATAAATTTTAATATTTTTTGTTTATTTTTGCAACAAAATAAAGGTTTGTTTACTCTTTTACTTGATAAAAAAGGCATAAAAAACTACAATAAAAATAGAGATTTAAGTTTTGAACTTAATTTTTATAAAATTACTAAGGAGAAAAACGTTGAGATTTTTTAAAATTTTTTCGCTAGTATTACTCTCCCTTATACTACCCTTTATGCTAGTGGCTTGTGGTCCTAAGGCAGACAAAGAGTATTATGCAGGAGTAGAAGACGGCGACACAGTTAAACTAACTTTATTTACTTATGATGGCAAGGGCGAGAGTCACTTCGGTCTTATGAACCTAGGCCATACATTTCTATCTTTTGAGAATATCTCTAGTGAAGAAGTAATGGTAGGCAAAATGGCAGTGGCCCCAGGAGAGACAGTAGCAGTGGGTACATGGTCGGTACTCTCTCACTTCGGTATCTGGTACAATCTAGAAGGCAACTATGTAGACTTTAATAATAAATACGATGGCAGGGTGTCTATTACAATAGGTATCAATAATGACGACCTAGTGAAAGTTAATAAGTTTATCGAAGAAAACGATAGATGGAATCCTATCAATAACTGCTCATACTTTGCTCTTAACCTATATAATACTGTGGCAAGTGACACAGAGAGTATTCCTTTGCCTATAATCTATACCCCAACATATATAGCAGAGCATATCAGAGCCTTTGTAGAATTTGATGAGAATAAGGCGATTGAGTGTGATGGTGGCTTTGGGTACTTCGATGGCGAAACTTACGTAGAATATAGCTTTACAGGAGAGACAAATGAAGGTAATTAAGAGAATATTATTTTGGGTACTAGCAGTAGTTGATATTTATCTACTATATGCTTGGGTAGGTTACCTAGTACTAGGGCTAGACCACCCAACTATTTATGGTGCAGAGAACACCACTTTTACGGGTATGTATATGATGAGCATAACATTTTTTGTGTGCTTTCTAGTCGTTACAACTATACTAATAGTCGCTATGGTAAAGTACTTTAAAAATAGAAAAAGTCGCTAGAAAAGAGAGTCTAAAAAAATAAAAAATATTTGGGTTTAAAATCACAAGAACTAGCAAATATCTATAATATATAGATAAAAATGCCGAAAGTGGTTAAATAAACCAATTCAATTATTTGGAAATAACGATAAATTATGATAAAATAGCAGTGTAATTAAAATTAATAAAGGGAAAGACAAAATGGGAAATTATGAAATTCTTAGAGATTTAATTCAATTCAATACAGCATACGATGCTCAAAACAAATCTATTATGGAGTACATCGATAAATACCTAACTAAATTAGGATTTATGACTAAGTACTGTGTTGATGACGATAGCCAAAAACTATGTTTAATCGCAACTGCTGGCAAAGAGCCAGAATTAGGTTTTGTGTGCCACACAGATACAGTGCCACTAGGTGTTAACTGGTCTGACTACGATGCAATGGATTTAACTGTTGATGGAGATAAACTTGTGGGCCTTGGTATCAGTGATATGAAGGGTGGCCTTGCTGCAACTCTAGAAGCAGTGGGTAAGTTTGATTGGAAGACAGCAAAGAAGGGCTTAAAATTATTCTTTACTTTCGACGAAGAAAACAACTTCACAGGTATTAAAACTATTGTGGCTAAAGAGCCTAATATTCCACAGAATATTATTATTCCTACTCCAACTAGTTTGTACCCTGTAATTGCTACAAAGGGACTACTAAAAATGTCAGTCCTAATCAGTGGTAAAGAAGCCCACTCATCTAATCCAACTAAGGGTATCAATGCTGTAGAAAAAGCAGTTGGATTCTTAGGCGAAGTGTATACCTTCAATAATAGAATGAAGGAAGATAAAAATAATTCATTTGAGATTCCTTACACTACATTTAACTTAGGTAAGATTGAAGGTGGTGTATCTCTAAATAGAGTACCTGGTAGTTGTTCAGCGTACCTTGAGTATAGAACTATCAAGATTGACCATAATAGACAGATTATCGAGAAAATCAGAGAACTTGCAGAGAAATACAATGGCTTTGTAACAATCATCGATGATGTTCCACCTATGTCTACATTTGCAGAAGGCTTTATCTCAGAACTTGAGAACTTAACAGGTAACCAAAGGTCTTCTATCGCTGTAGTTTCAGACGGTAACTACTTAGCAGAGCGTTCAGTAGTACTACTTGGCCCAGGTCCTGTAACTAGTGGTGAGAAAAACGAATTTATCAGCAAATTCAGTTATGATACATTAGTAGAAATGTATGGCAAATACATTAAATCTAAATGTTTCTAAAATATGATAAACCAAACCAAAAGCCCAGACTATTAGTCTGGCTTTTTTATACAAATTTAGAGAAAATATTGCGATAAGAAAGACTAAAATTATATAAATAATTTTAATAATAATTATTATATAAATTGTTTTTTTGAAGTTTATGTGATAAACTAATAGTGTATGATAGTATATTATGTAGTAATAGTATATAGTAAATCATACAAACCCAAAAAAGGAGAGAGATTGGTGAGCAATTTTAAGAAGTTCTTTGTTTCAACTAAACTTAGATTATTGCTAGTATTTTTACTTAACCTAGCATTAATGGTAGTAGCATCGGTATTCAATTACTTATATCTCTACTACATTATTTCTATTGTCATTGCTTGTGTGACTATCTTCTTTCTGTCTAATAGAAAAGAGAAAGATACATATAAGGTAACAGTATTCCTGCTCACAGTGTCTATGCCGTTCTTTGGTATAACATATGCTGTTCTTACTAAAGAGAGAAAGGGTGATAAGAAGGTAAAGAAAGAGTGGGCTAATATTCTATATCGTAATAGAAAAACCAATCTTCCTAGTGATGAGTCTCTAGACTCTCTAAAGCATAGTTCTGTATCTGCGTATAAGACAGGTAAATACTTAGTAGAAACTATCGGTATGCCTTGCTATGACAAGACCGATATTAGATATTATGGCTCTGGTGAGAAATATTTCAGTGACCTTTTTGAGACTTGTAAAAAAGCTAAGAAATATATCCTTATAGAGTGTTATAAGATTAAACCAGGTAAAGTATGGTGGACACTATTTGATATCCTTAGATTGAAGGCTAGAGAAGGTGTAAAGATTAAACTTGTATACGATGATGGTGTATGCACTAAGTTTGTTCCTAACGAAGACTTTGAGAAGATGAGAAACCACGGAATTGAGACTGTACCATTTAATAGAATGGCTGGTCTTGGTAATAGTTTCTTAAATTGCAGAAACTTCAAAAGAATAGTAGTAGTAGATGGTGAAGTAGGATTTATGTCAGGCTTCAATCTAAGCGACGAATATATCAGTATGACAGGCGATGATAGAGATATTCCTACCAAAGATGCTGGTATTAGATTTACAGGTCTAGCAGTTAGAAATCTAATCGTTAGTTTCTTTGAAGATTATCAGTATGCTAGCAAAAAAGTTATTAAGCTCCAAGAGTACTTTGTAGAAGGCGCTCCATCTAAGGCTAAGAACTGGATTTTGCCATACTCTACTAATCCTGTATCTGTAGGACATAGTAACAAAAATATCTTACTTAGTATGATTCACAATGCTAAAGAATCTATCATTATTACAACTACATATATATCCCTTAATGACGAGCTCAAAAACGCCCTTGTTATGGCTGCCAAGTCTGGAGTAGAAGTAAAGGTTGTATACTCAGGTGAAACTGAGACTAAGAGAGTTAAAATCCTTGCTAAATCGTTCTTTGCAGAACTTATCAAGGAAGGAATACATATCTATGAGATTAATAATAGAAGAATGACTAGCAGACTAATCATCGTTGATAATAACGCTGCAGTTATATCTACTAATAATATGGACTGCTTCAGTACATACAAGCACTTCAATTGTGGCGTGTATATGTTCGGTGAAGTTATGAAAGATATAGCAAAAGACGTGAGTGAAATCGTATCTAATGCTCAGCCTGTATCACTAAAAGATATCCAGAAGAGAAAACTAAGCGAGAAGGTTTCTGCTAGTTGGAGCAAGGTTATCGCAATCTTTAGATAATGAGAAATTTATATTTTATTGCAAATGGAAAAAGCACCTAAATCTAGGTGCTTTTTCTAGTATAAAAACTTTAGGAAAATGAATATATATAAAATATAGTTACCTATATCTTATACCGAATAAATTATAATGTCTTTAGGACATTGCTAACTACTTTCATATCGCATTTGCCATTGTAGTTAGTCTTGAAGTGTCTCATTACACTAGGAACGGTTTTGTCGTCAAGACCTAGTATAATTGTCTTGATTTCTTCTTCGCTAAGTAGTTGTGGTAAGTATTTCTCAATTAAAGATTTTTGATACTCAATATTTTTAACTTCTTCTGCGTTACCAACCTTAGAGTAATTGTCTCTCTCTTCTTCTAGTTCTTTGATAGTCTTTTGAATAATTCTAACCATATCTGCGTCTTCTACTTCTTTACCATTAGTTCTAGAGTCTACAGTCGCCATTAGGTGCTTATTCATAATTACACTATATATTGCTCTAGCTAGAGCGTCTTTGTCCTTCATAGCCTGTATATTGGCTTGTTTGATTTCGTCTATTATCATTTCTTATATACCTTCCTTTTGTCAATGTTTACGAGCATTGGGTCGTAGAAAGCATCTGGCGTGATTCTTCTCATTCCACTCTCAATCTCTTTAATCATCTTATATATTGCTCTAGTGTATGGGATTTTGAATTTTAGTCTATCGCCATACTTTATGAAACTTCCCATTACATACTCAATCTCTGTTTGTCTACCTTGTTCTAGGTCGTAGAGAATTGATGACCTTACATTAGGGTTATTCTTTCTCATAATCTTAGTCATTTTATGATTATATAGTCTGCCTTTGAAACTCTTGTCAGTGAAAAGCTCGTAGTCGAGTTTTCCGGCATATGGTAGTATCTTTATTCTGAATTTCTTGAGCAGAGTGTAGCCTTCTTCAATCAGTCTGTTGAATAGGTACTTTCCATTGTAACTGCCTAGTATTTCACCTAGTGGTAGCCCAGAAATGGCGCCTAGAGCCGAAATAGTGGCATTCATAATGTTTCTACTAAGTAGATAGCCCCAGACATTACTAGTTATGTGCGTATTACACACTTCTCTCATAATTTTCTCAAAGACCTGCATCATAGGGAATACGTCTTTGTCGTATACGCCCATAGTAATACCACCGGAGTCTACAACCATTCTGCCATAAGGTCTAGACGAAGTGAAAATGTCTAAGTATAGACAGATGGATTTCTCTGGGGGAATTAACTTAAATATTCTATCTAACGAAAATACATTTTGTACAGTAACTATCGCTCCAACAGGTGTCAGATGCTCAAGCGCTTGGTCTACAATCTTAACTGTTTGAAATGCCTTGGTCGCTAGAATAATGAAGTCTTTTTTAGATGTAAAGTCTTTTATGGACTTTACTGTAGGAACTAGATAGGTCTTATCTCCAAAGTCGCCCATTATATGGAAAGCCTTGGAGTCGTCTATGTATATACCTTTGCCACTAGATACTAACTCTACATCATAGCCATTAGATGCTAGTTCTACAGCTAGTACAGGTCCTAGACTACCCGTTCCCACGATACCTATTTTTAAATCGTGGTATTTCATTATGTTTTTCCTTGATTGTTTTAAAGGGTTATGTCCTACAGGCAAGATTAAGTTATAATCTTTCAGTTTGCTTATGGGTCGCAAAAAGACAGCAGGTCTCATACCCTAAATTTAGTTTAACATAGTAAACGCATTTTTGCAAATATCTTTTGGTCAGATTTGGAGATAACTTGCTAAAAATATGGCGAAAATTTATAAAAACTCTGCTTTTTATTAAAAAAATTTCAAATTTATTATCTTTGAATTATGCCTATATATAGCGAGTTATTAGAAATATTATCATTGTAAAATCACAGAAGAGAAAAAAATTAGTAAAACTACTTGCATTTAGAGTGAATTTGTAGTATAATTATAGAGTCGAAAATATCTGCTCCCATGGTCAAGCGGTTAAGACGTCGCCCTCTCACGGCGGAATCAGGAGTTCGAGTCTCCTTGGGAGTACCAAAAAACATAACACCCGAAAGGGTGTTTTTTTTGTCCCAAGGAGACAGCAGGTAGACACCTGCCAAAGACTTTGTCTTTGACGAACTCCTACGGTGTAGTCGACGTAAGGTCGACAAATATGACTTACGTCACATTGACGATTCCCTTGGGAGTACCAATCAAAAAGCGTCTCATTAGAGATGTTTTTTTGTACCCCAAGGAGTGGTATGTTTCACATACCGATTGCAAGTTTGCAATCTACTCGAACTGTACTCACTCGCTTAGTAAATGCGAGACATTTTTGCTCGTGAGATATACCACCTACGGTGACATAGGCGAGTCTCTAGTTACTCCAGGAGACAGTGTATTAATTACTTATTTATAAGTAAAATGACTTAGATATTTAAGTGTTATATGGTATAATATTTGTGATATAATAGATTTAACTTTGGAGACAGGTTTAAATATGAAAACCAAGTTAAGCAAACATATAAAATTTCTAATTTCTATAGTAGCAGTAGTTCTAATTGCTATTATTGTTCTTGTGGTGGTTTTCTGTAAAATGAAGATAGAATCAACTGCTAAGTACATAGCACATCGTGGGCACGGATACTATGATAATACCGAAGAAGCCTTCTATAATTCCACAGAGTTCTGGGGTGTAGAGTGTGACGTTAGAATCACATCCGACGATAAGTTTATTCTTAATCACGATGAGACTGCCAGATTTGATAATGGCGAAACTCTAAATGTAGAAAATACTGCTTATGACGTACTAATTAGTAAAACTATAGGTGATGGATATAGTCTATGTAGTCTTAGTAGATACTTGGAGATTTGCAAAGAATTAGATTTGGTTTCTATTATTGAATTAAAGTCTCTCTTTAGTAGCGAAGACGTTACTAGACTACTCGAAGAAATAGATACTTATTACGACATTGATAAGTGTGTCATAATATCTTTTTCTAGCGAAAATCTACTTAAGATAAAAGAGCAGTCAAGTGTCGAACTTCACTACCTAATAGGAGAGAATAAAGGCTCAGCAATCGACTTCTGTATTAGAAACAAAATCAACCCATCAGTTAGTTATAAGATTTTAAATAAAAATGATGTAGATAAGGTACATAAAAACGATTTAAAAGTAGGTACTTGGACAGTTAACGATAGTTTTAATAATAATCTAATGAAAGCATACAATGTAGACTATATTACTAGTGACCTATATAATAAATAATAGGAGAAAATATATGCCAAAGTTATATATTATGGTTGGTGTTCCGGGTAGTGGAAAGTCTACCTATGCAGAAAGGGTGTTATCTAAGAGTGCCACTATTTTTTCTAGTGATAAGATACGTGGAGAATTGCTTGGTGAAGAAAATGACCAGAGTAACAAAGATTTGATTTTTAGCACCCTATATAGTAGAGCAAGGGACTGTTTGCTCGAAGGTAAAGACGCAGTAATTGATGCTACTAACCTTAATAAATTTGAAAGGGCTAGAGTGTTTGAAAATTTCAAAGATATAGATGGTATTGAGAGAATATCGGTGTTTGTAAATACTCCACTAGATGAGTGTTTACTGAGAAATAATCGCAGAGCAAGAGTTGTTCCAGAGAGTGTAATTAGAGACTTTCATAGCAGACTAGAGAAGCCTAGCATTGAAGAAGGTTTTGATAGTATTATAGAAGTGTAAAAATAACGCAAATCATTAGTGTTTTAGCATTTTTTATGTTAGAATCTTAGTAATAAATATTTGGAGAGTTGTTTATGATTTTTAAACCTTTAAGGCTGATTTGGCGTATTTTAACTGTAGGATTTAGATACAGAAGTTATCGTAAAATATATGGTGGCAGAAGTAATTTTGGAAAGATTTTCTTTACTACAATATTTACACTAATGGCACTTGCTAGTGTGGCAGGTGAATTGATTATCTGTGAGACTATATTTAGGGGTGCTTTTGAAGGGCAAAGACTACTAGTACTGATTATTAGTATACCTGTTACTGCGTACATAGGCATACATAGTTTTGGCTTTTTATCAAAGACTTCTCTAGCAGCTTTTGCTAGTGCTAGAAAGATAAAAAGAGAGAATAGAAAGTTAGATAAAAAAGAGTCTGTGGAAGAAAAAGAAGAGATGGTGGCAGGAGAGTCTATGGAGACCACGTCTATAGAAGAAACAACAAAAAAATCCCCAGCTCTAGACAATGCAATCGGACTAATTACAATGCTCCTAAGCCTTGCACTAGTTGGTGCTCTAATTGCTATTCCTGTCCTATACCTAAAGGCAGTAGGTAAATAAATAAAATAGATAAAATAGTTTTAAACCACACAACAGTAAAAGAAGTTCTTTTGTGTGGTTTTTTATTGTTATTTAGTTAAAATAAACATACCCCACCCCATAAAGCATATTATGTATTATTTAGTTTATATAATAGGTTTGACAATTCTGTTCGGGGGGGGGGTATAATAGTATTATTAAAATAAAAAGGAGATAAATATGAAGAAATGGAAGAGTCTGCTACTAGCAGTACCTGTAGGGGTTGCTAGTATATTTATGATGACAGGCTGTGGAGAAGAACCACATAAACACACACTAGAGAAAATAACTGCTACAGCAGTTACTTGCGAAAATACAGGAAATAGCGAATATTATGATTGTACAGGTTGCGATAAATATTTCTCAGATGCAGAAGGTAAAACAGAGATAGCGAAAGATAGTTGGGTGCTTACAGCATCTGGACATGATTTAAGTGGTCAATATACTTATGCTATTGAAGGAACAAAGGCGTACAAGGTTGAGACTTGTGCACATGGAGATAGTGTAAAAACTGAACTTACAAATTATGTTATAGCAAATACAAATGATGTGTTAAGCAAATTAAATTCAGCAGCAGAAAATTCAATAGTTGTTTTATCTGCTGGAGATTATTCTTCAATTGAACTTAGGGGAACAACTTTTGTAGATAATATAAGGGTAGTTGGAGTAAATGGTACTAATGTTAATGGAGTTGTTATCTCTAGTGGTGATGATTACCATTGGGGAACACCTGTTGCTCCACAACAAGTTCTTGGAAAAGGTTGGACATTTGAGCAAATTAAATTTACCGATGGTGTTTTTGTTCACAATGGTATTATAGAAGACCTAACAATAACCGGTTGTAATTTTGTTGACGGAGCGAACATTATTGTATTGCCATCAGACATTAGTGGAGATGCAACAGGTGATTATGTAAGTGAAACAACAAGTGGTTTAAGCAAAACTTATTATGTAAAAAATATTACTATTGAAGGAAATGTCTTTACTGAAACAGATGATAGTGCCATTTATCTTCAAAATGTGCAAGGCGCAACTATTCGTAATAATGTTATTAATGGAACAGGCTTCAATGGTGTAAATATTTCTTCAGAGCGTTCTGCAGAAAATTCTAGCGTATATACAAAGAATCTTGGCACAATTTTAATCGAAGGCAATACTATATCTAATACAGGAAGCCGTTCAATGCGTTTAGATTCGTTTGATGATACTACAGTGTTGACAATTAGAAATAATATTTTATCAAGTGCAAACAATACAGAGGCTAATAGTGAAGTTATTAAGGCAACAAATACTAATAGTTCAACAGTTACCATTGAAGGTAATTCTTATGATGGTAATGCTATTGCTGTTGGAAATAATGTAACAAAAGCATAATTATTTTGTAAAAAGAGTATAGGAAAATTTTCTATACTCTTTTTTGCATTGGACTTAATGTTTTTTTATTTTTTATTTTTTATGTAGTTTTTCACCCTAAAATAATGGCTAATTGTAGCAATTTTTTATATATTTTCATATGCTATAATAAAAGGACAAAATACTTGTATTTTGTGATGTAATATGATATAATATATGTGTAGGGGTTAAGATAAAAATACACTTTACTTATCTGCATGGGAGACCCCGAAAGGAGTTTGTAATCGTGGAAGAGATATCTCTTATGATAGCAAACACTAGAGAAGAATTATTCCGTGCTAGAGAAGCCAGAATGGACGCAGACTTTAGCTCTAGTGATTACCTTCAGAAAGAGTTCTTGGTCGAATTACTTGAATCAAAATTAGACAATTTAGAATGGACCAGAGATATAGACGAGAGAACATCGTACGATACTTTTTCTAGATACTTAGGTTAATTTTTAATTTAAAAGTATAGGTAAAGAAAGCACTCAAAATGGGGTGCTTTTTTATTTTTGTTTTTAGGGCGTAAGTCTTAAAAGTTGTCATTATTTTTTCACTTCTTGTCAGAAAATAACTAGATATGTGTCATTAAAATACGACTTAGCCACAACGAAAACTAGCCATTATTTACCCCAAAAGGTCGAAAAAAGTCGAATTCTACAACAAAACAAATATTAGAGTTTGAGTATCGCAATATAGCCATAAATTTTATATAAAAGTCGAAAAAAGTCGAAAAAAAGAAGTCTTATAAATAGACTTCTTTTATTTGCCATTGCCAGGGGTGTTTTCGTCTTCATCATCTTCCATTATTTCGTCTTGGTGTAGAATACGGAAGGCTTCGTAAATATCTCCTGCCATACCATTATCTACTAGGGACTGTAGTTCCATTAGTTCGTCACCCATCTCCATATAATCTTCTACCGACTCACGGTTGGACTTGAGTGCCTTTAGCATTTCACTAATAGTTGTGGTATTTAAGTCGTGGTATAGACTAGCAGATAGAGTTACTGCTGTGTGCATCATTGCAAAGTCAGGACTAGCAAATTCTGTCCTTTTAAACATATCTAAGTAACTCGTATATGTACCCCTTAGTCTCATTGGTGGATTAGGGGCATAGTCTGCTATATGGTATTTATTTTGATTGAGTACATCTACCGTTCTCATCTCAAGCACTCTATCTGTTTCTAATTTCTCAGGAGATGTTTTCTCTCTGTGCGAATAATTATAGAGTTGGGCAATTCCATCTCTAAATGTATCCATATATTCTTCTTGTTCTTCTGGATTGATAGATATATCTACTTTGCCATCTTCTGATGATATAGCGTACATTGATTTGCCCACTATTGGTATAGATACTCTAGTAACGCTAACGCCTTCCATATTACCTGCAAGGGCTAGTGTTAGGCCATATGCTTCGTAACTTTTTAATTCCATAGTTCCCCATTTTCTCCCAAAGCTTAACTTTTCAAGTGAGATTATATCACATAAATTTCAGGCTGTCAATATTTAGTAAATTTATGGCTATATTTAGGGATTTTAAACGATTGATTATTGAAAGAATTGTTTTTGATTGTTATTTATAATTTCATAAGGGTTTTCTTAATTTTATTGGAGTGATTTTATTGAAATAAAAAAATACGCAGACAGAGACGAAAAATAATTTTTATCGCAGTGGTGGTAGTAAAAAGTCAAATCGGGGCTCCTAGGGGTAAAATTTGGCAAATTTAGGGTATATATTATATTAATATAATAAATTATATTATAATATATTGTAAAATATTTGTAAAAGTGGTGTAAATGTGGTATAATTTGGTATCTAGAAACATGATGTTTAATTATAAATTAAACATTTTTTTAAGGAGTTAATAATGGAAGAAGAACTAAACGAGCATATTTTAGCTAAATCTACTAAATATGACGAAGGAGATATTCAGGTACTAGAAGGTCTAGAGCCTGTTAGAAAGAGACCTGGTATGTATATCGGTAGTACAGATACTAGGGGACTACATCATCTTATCACAGAAGTTGTAGACAATAGTATTGACGAAGCCTTAGCTGGATACTGTACTCATATCAAGGTAGTTATCAATAAAGATGGTAGTTGTTCTATTATAGATAATGGTAGGGGTATTCCTTGTGGTATACATAAGACCGAGAATAAGAGTGCTGTAGAAGTCGTACTAACAAAGCTTCACGCTGGTGGTAAATTCGGTGGCGAAGGCTACAAGATTAGTGGTGGACTTCACGGAGTTGGTTTGTCTTGTGTAAACGCACTTTCTGAGTGGCTAGAAGTAATCGTTGAGCAGAGTGGTAAGATTCATAAGCAACTATACAAAAGGGGCGTTCCACAAGAGCCACTTAGAGTTATTGGAGATACTGCAAAGACCGGTACAACAGTTACCTTTATGCCAGACTTTGAGATTTTCGAGACTCTAGACTTTAATTATGATGAATTAAAATCTAGATTCAGAGAGATTGCTTTCTTGAATAAGGGTCTAACTATCTCTATCGAAGATAAGCGTCCAGAAGAGCCTATAGGCGAGACATTTAGATTTGATGGTGGTATTGTTGAATTTGTTGACTACCTAAATAGAAACAAAGAGACAATGTTTGCATCTCCTGTATATGTAGACGTAGTTAATCCTAATAACGAAGTAGAGATAGCCTTCCAATTCAATAACGGCTACAATGAGTTTATTAATTCTTACGCTAATAATATCAATACCGAAGAAGGTGGTACACACCTTGTAGGCTTTAAAAATGCTCTTACTAAAATCATCAATGACTATGGTCACGCTAATAGAATATTAAAGGACAGTGAGAAACTATCTGGCGAAGACGTTAGAGAAGGTATTACAGCAATAATTTCTGTTAAGCTTACCGACCCACAGTTCGAAGGTCAGACTAAAACCAAACTTGGCAATAGCGAGATGAGAAAAATCGTTGAGAAGGCTATGGAAGACAAGTTCGGAGCATACCTTGAAGAGAACCCATCTGTTGGTAGAGAAATCGTTCTAAAGTGCGTTACAGCAAAAAGGGCTAGAGACGCTGCTAGAAACGCAAGAGACCTAACTAGAAGAAAGGGAGTGCTAGAGAGTACCACTCTTCCAGGAAAACTCGCTGACTGTACTAACAAAGACAGAAAGTCTAGTGAAATCTACCTAGTCGAAGGTGATAGCGCTGGTGGAACTGCTAAACAGGGCAGAGACAGAAAATTCCAAGCAGTATTACCACTTAGGGGTAAGATTATAAATGTAGAGAAAGCAACTCTTCACAAAGTCCTAGAGAGCCAAGTAATCAAAGATATGATAACAGCCTTTGGTTGTGGTGTATCTAGCGAATTTAACGAAGAGAAACTAAGATATGATAAAATTATTATTATGACCGATGCCGACGTAGACGGCAGTCATATTAGAATACTACTACTAACATTCTTCTTTAGATTTATGCAACCACTTATCGATAAGGGACATATCTATATCGCTCAACCACCACTATATAAGGTTGTAAATGGTAAACAAATTTACTATGCATATAGTGACGAAGAATTAGACGAGACTCTAGAGAAAATCGGTAGACCAAAGGTAGAGATTCAGAGATACAAAGGACTTGGAGAAATGAACGCCGACCAATTATGGGAGACAACAATGAATCCAGAGAATAGAATACTACTAAAGGTTACTATGGAAGACGCCTTTGAAGCAGACGAGACCTTCTCTAAACTTATGGGCGAAGATGTAGAGCAGAGAAGACAATTTATAGAAGAAAACGCAACTCTAGTTAAGGACTTAGATATCTAAGGTATTAGGAGTAAACTATGGAAAGAGATGAAATAGAGAAAATTTTAGATAAAATAGATGCTAGTAAAATCTTAGACATTAAAGTTAAAGAAGAACTAGAAAAATCATTTATTGCCTATGCTATGGCAGTTAACGTTAGCCGTGCTATTCCAGATGTAAGAGACGGTCTAAAGCCTGTTCATAGAAGGATTATCTACGCTATGGGTGCTAACCTTGGTCTTTACAACGATAAGCCATTTAGAAAATGTGCTACTATCGTCGGTGAAGTTATGGGTAAATTTCACCCACACGGAGACTCAGCAATATATGATGCCCTAGTTAGACTAGCGCAAGACTTTACAATTAATTGTCCACTTGTAGAAGGACACGGAAACTTTGGTTCTGTCGATGGAGACCCACCAGCAGCACAAAGGTACACAGAAGCAAGACTTAGTAAAATCGCAGGTGAGATGCTTAATGGTATCAACCAAGAGACTGTTGATTTCTATCCTAACTTTGATGGTAGAGAGATGCAACCAACAGTACTACCTAGCAGATTCCCAAACCTACTAGTTAATGGTAGTGACGGTATTGCTGTAGGTATGGCTACTAATATTCCACCACACAATCTATGCGAAGTTATCAATGGTGTTATTGCTCTTATTGATAACCCAGATATCACTCTAGACGAACTTATGCAGTATATACCTGCCCCTGACTTCCCAACTAAGGGTATTGTTATCGGTGGCAAGGGTATCAGAGAGATGTACGAGACAGGTAAGGGCTCATTTATCATCAGAGCAAAGACCGACATCGAAGAAGACAATGGCAGAGAGAGAATCGTTATCACAGAGATTCCTTATCAGGTAAATAAGGCTAAACTTATTATTCAAATTGCCGACCTAGTTAAATCAAAGAGAATAGAAGGCATATCTGATATTAAAGAAGAAAGTGATAGAGAAGGTATGAGAATAGTTGTTGAAGTGAAGAGAGATGCAAATGCTCAAGTTGTACTCAATAACTTATTTAAACATACTCAATTACAGATTTCATTTGGTGCGATTAACTTAGCACTTGTCAATGGAACACCTAAGACATTACCACTTAAAGATATCTTAGTTCACTACTTAACATTCCAGAAGGAAGTTATTACTAGAAGAACTAAGTACGAGCTAGACAAAGCAGAAGCAAGGGCTCATATCTTAAGGGGACTAGTAATTGCTCAGGCAAATATTGATGAAGTTATCAGACAGATTAAATTATCTACCGACAAGGCAGACGCTGTAGAGAGACTAACTAGACTATTTAGCCTAGACGAGAAACAGGCTAATGCTATTCTAGATATGAGACTTCAGAAATTAACAGGTCTAGAAGTAGAGAAATTAAAAGCTGAACTAGAAGAAGTAGAAGCATTTATCAAAGAGTGCAGAGAAATCCTTGCTAGTGAAGCAAGAGTATTAGAGATTATCAAAGGCGACTTAATCGAGATTAAGACAAGATTTGGTGTTGCTAGAAAGACAGAGATTAGCCTAGACTACACAAGCCTTGATATCGCAGACTTAATCCCTAGAGAGACAGTAGTGCTTTCTCTAACTCACACAGGATATATCAAGAGAATGCCTGTATCTGAGTATAAGAGTCAACATAGGGGTGGTGTAGGTGTTGTAGGTCATAAGACAAAAGACACTGACTTTGTTGAGAAAATCTATGTAACATCTTCACACGATAACCTAATGTGCTTCTCAAGTAAGGGTAGAGTGTATGTGCTCAAGGCATACGAAGTACCAGAAGCGGTTAAGACCAGCAAGGGTAGAGCAATGGTAAATCTACTACAAGTAGATAATGATGAGAGAATCACAACTATCATACCTGTTCACCCAGAAGACAGTGGATATCTAATGATGGCTACTAAACTTGGTCTAATTAAGAAGACTAAGACAGATGAGTTCTTATCTATTAGAAAGGGTGGTAAGATAGCAATTAAGCTAAGCGAAGGCGACGAACTTATCAATGTATACCTAACTAACGGAAATAACGAAATCTTAATTTGTAGTAGTGAAGGTAAATGTATTAGATTTAACGAAAATACAGTTAGACCACTAGGCAGAGACACAATGGGTGTTAAGGCTATGAAGATGGCTGAAGGCGAAACTATTGTTGATATGACAGTTGTTAACCCTAATAGCGATATGTTAACTATTACAGAAAATGGTTATGGTAAAAGGTCTAGCGAGAGCGACTATAGATTACAAGGCAGAAATGGTAAAGGTATCAAGGCTGGTATCTTCAACGAAGAAACAGGTAAACTAGTTAATTTAAAACAAGTTACCGAAGATGATGATATTATGTTAATTGCCGATGACGGTGTTGTAATCAGAGTTGGTGCTAAAGAAATCAATAAGATAGGTAGAAACACTAAGGGTGTTAGAATTATGAAGATGAAGGGAGATGCTAAGATTGTATCTGTAGCAGTTACTCCATCTGAGAAAGAGCAAGAAGAACTAGCAGAGACTATTGAAGAAACTGAGCCTGTAATGGTAGAGCCTACTGCAGAAGTAGTAGACGCTCCAGAGACGGAAGAAGTGACCGAAAAAGTTGATGATAGCGAACTTTTATAAAACACTTGAAAAGTGATAAAAAATATAGTAAAATCATAATTGACTATAAAGAATGAAAAGGGAAAAATCTAGCGCTACTATGCAATAGTTTAGTGGCACAAGGTTTTTCCTTTTTTGTTCCTAAAAATTCAAATACGAATTTAATATATAGGGAGTAATACTATGTCAAGATTAGGTGGTATCAAAGAGAAAGAAAGATTTTTAAGTTCACTAGAAGTAGTAGACCAATCGGTTATTTCTCTTATTAAGGACAATGCTGATAGATTAGACTTATATACATATTTTATTACACTTGGTGCCCATAACACAGGTGCTATTGACAATAAACATATATATGAGTTTTTGCTAAGTAGATATGCAGATTGGTTTTGTCTAAACCAAAATAGCACAAATACTGCTACTTTCAAAATCACTAATGGTGTCTTTTATGCGCCAACTAATATGTCTGGTAAAGAGTGTTATGACTATATTAAGAGTGGTAAGTTTGCAGGGGTCCTACCTATAGATTTTCAGTATGTAAACAGGCTAGAAGACAAGTTCTTTATTTCCATCGATATCAATAAACTCTATGGTCAGAAAGTAAAGAACGATACAACTGTTAGATTATATATCAATCTACCATCAAATAAAATCATACCTTTTGTAAAAGAATTTATCGATAGAGCATATCTAGCAGAGTTTCCTGCTACTATTAAATTTCTAAATACAGACGATAGGTGTGATACTGTTATTATCTATACAGACTACTCAAATGCTACTCAGGTAGTTAAAGAGATAGAGAGTATTAGAGAAGACTATCCTTCTAGATTTGATGGTGTGGGTGCAGTAAATCCACTCCTTGCTAGAGTAAATGATTATATCGGCTTTGGTGAGAAACCAGCAAATGGAGATACGTACTTTAAGTGCAGAACAGATGCTCTATCTGCTATAGATAATTCTGCAGTAACAACTGTGCTAAAAGAAAACTTGGTAGCAAAAGAGCAGTCTGTTATATTCAGAGCCGATGGTAGAAGTTATACTCCAACTGAGTACCTAATGTTCCTAGTTGAGAGAGTTGCAATTAGTCTTATCGAAGACAAAATCGGCGAGATGGAAGAAAATAGTGGCGCAGATAAAGGTGCTCTCTTTAGATTATATAAACTAAGAGAGTCTGTAGAGAAAGAAATCGAGATAGCAGAAGAAGTTAAGAAACTAAAGAAGTGTCTAACTAGAAATACAGAATATCAACTAAGCCTTACTGATATAGGTGTTAGTGAATACGACTTTGTATCTAAACTATATAGACTATTTACAACCGAAGAAGATAGGGTGTACAAAAGAAAGAATAGAGCAGAGCAGAAAAATGCAATCTCATCTGTATTATTTAGAACTAGTGGCGAACTAGATGGTGTAAATATTCAAGAATTCTTGCAAGAGTACTTTAGGTTAGAAGTAGCAACAGTCTTACAAGAAATCATCGATGATAAGATGGGAGAACTAAAAGAAACTAAACAAAGCTCAGTTCTTAGTAATCTAAAACAAAAGCAGATTATGAGACTAAGAACAATACTTAAAAATATCCTAAATGACAGTGATGACGGTAGAGAATATCTAGATAGATGCGTGGCAGACTATGTAAGAATTCTATCTACCGATGCTGCAGAAAATGTAGAAGTATTTATCGATGACGTTAAAGTTTCTCTAGACTCATCTGTTAACGAAGAAATCGTTTCCCTTCTTCCTAGTCTACAGTCTGCAGTTGATAGTCTGTCAATAGAAGGGTGGTTTATTGACAAAACATTAGGAGATTTTGGCATAAACAAAGATAATCTATCTATCAACGATACAACTAAAAACTTAGGCAGAACTAGAGAAATAGAAGAGAAGAAGGAAGAAAGAGAATTCTATTATCAACCTAGAGAGATGACTAGATAGTTATAAATAATAATTGACAAAAACACAAAAACTTTCATAGATGAAAAAAGACCGAAGTAATTTTCGGTCTTTTTTGTTCTTATATTAAACCTGTGTTTTGTTTTTTTTGTTATATTTAATTATTGCATAAAATATAATTCCTATGCCTACCACAACGCCTGTTATAAGTATTATATTGCTTATTAGCGCATAAGTTGGATTATCTTTGATAGTTGCAATAGATGATAGTATTGCATTAATAATTAAACTTAATCCTACAATAATATGACCTATGCCTGTTAGTTTTCCAAAGGTAGGTTTATTTAGTTCAGTAATATGCTTGGTGTGATATTTGTGTAGGGCAGAGATGTTTCCTCTCATATTTAATATACCCATTATGATAATCATAACACCAACAA
Organism: Clostridia bacterium; assembly: GCA_045635805.1. Taxonomy (GTDB): domain Bacteria; phylum Bacillota; class Clostridia; order Christensenellales; family UBA1242; genus UBA11490. The sequence goes on along the minus strand of JAZTWI010000011.1, from coordinate 38,020 downwards.
TTAAAATAACGCATAATTTAAAAATCGGGCTATCCATAATTATTGTCTTCCCATCTGGTCATTGTCTTGATTGGTTTCAGGTAATCTATTCATTTCATTACCACCACCGGTGCCAGCACCAGTGAAACCTTGTGGGTTATTTGGGTTGACGCCACTAATAATAGTTATCTGTTGTTTCTTTGCATCATCTGGTTTAGCTTTCTTGCTAGGTTTAGATGATTTCTTTGTAATACCTGCTTTTGCTCTTCTGCTCTTTATGATTACTCTGATTGAGAAGAATGCTATACATAGTATGATTGCTACAGAACAAGCAATGATTATAAGTTTTGTATTGCTCATACCCATTGTAATATCTAGGTATAGAGTTTCGCTGTCTACTTCGATTACTTGTGTTCCTTTCTTTGCTGTAAGCACGACTTTTACTTCTTTTAAGCCCACTGTATCAAAGATGAAACTCTGTGTGCTTCTAGCATTGAAGTCGCCTGTGGTTGTATGCTCTAGTACTCCATTTACATACCAATTATAGGTAAACGAGAAGCCTTCGTAGTCTTTCATAGGAATATTATCATCAGGCTTAACTTCGAGTGTAATATCTGTGTCTGTAAAGGTATCTTTGGTATTGCACCTAACATATATTGTATCTAGTGCTTGTTCTTGTATGTATACATATCTAATTACTTCTTCTGCTTTGTTTCCCGCGGCGTCGGTGTAATTGTACTTGATATAGTATGGTGTTTTATCTGTAAGTTTAGTAACGTCTAAGTTGGTAGTCATAGAGATATCGCTTTCGTTTATCTTATCTCCACTGTCTGTACCAGCGCAAGTGTATTTATTAAAGTCAAAGGCTTTATTTTTACTCCAATATATTGTCTTTGCTCCAACTAGATTTAGAATTGGTGCGACGGTGTCTTTTACATAATAACTTAGTTGTACTACCCTAGATAGTCCGTTACTTGCTGTTACTCTAATATTTAATGTCTTATTACCAATAGTCTTGGTTTCCGGGTTGCCAATTACTTCGTATCTTGCACCAATTTCTGGGCTAACATTGATTAAAGTGTCACTAGGCAAACCAAATGGAGTCTTTCTCTCAACAACGATATCTTTATTGGTAGATACTGTAAATGCAGAGAAACTCTCGGTTTGCGTCCATCCGTGATAGTAACCACTAGTAGAAGATGTTACCCCACCGATAGTTGATTCTATCTCTCCTAGTATTCCGTCATCTGTAAAGCCTTTTAAAGCTCCAATTGTATAACTAAGTGATACGCCATTTCTCTTAAGCAAAGGAGAGATGAAGTTTAAGTCGTTTTGTCTAAAGTAATATTTAGTTTTATCTAATTCACTATTAAGTATTAATTTAGTGCCATCTAGGTGGGATATACCCTGTACGCCATAGATATATTTCTCATTATTTAGAGTGCTTGTGCTAAGCGCTGTAAGGTCCATATCGTTGAAACATAAGTTAATACTCTTAATAATGCCACTTAGATTACTAGCAACTGTGAGTTCTTTAGCAGTAGTTCCTGTGCCGATTGTAACCTTAGCCCCTGCAGTATAGCCTACAAATGTTTGAAGGTTTGTAAAGTCGGTATTTGTAAGTCCGTTTCCTGCTAGGTTAATCGCAACCAAAGTTTCCGGCCAAGTGAATTGACATAGTTCGGTTAAATCTCTAATTCCTGTACCACTTAGGTCTAGACAAGTTCTCTCTGCATTAGTAGGGTCGCTCTCGTTATAGTATTTAGAATTACTAATAATGCTATTTACCTTGAGTGGGTCGGTAGGTATAGAGAGTAGGGTTCTTAGTCTATTCTCTAGAGCCGGGTTGCTAAGTTTTACTTCGTCTGCGTCACCCCTAAGAGTATTTACATAAGGCGTGTCAAAACTCTGTCTGCCAAGGGTGGTAGACACTGCATAATTTACATTTGAATTATTAAATTTAATATCCCCTGTAAAGATAGGGGTAGTCATTGCCATTACGCCTGTTAGCAGTAAGGCTGTAGTCCATTTTTTCATTTCTTCCCCCGAATAACTTACTATTATTTTAACACAAAAATATTATTATACATAATATTTTGTTATATTTTTTATGGCTTTTGAGTTTGAACAAGGGGTGTGAATAAAAAAGAGAGAACGTTGCTATCGTATAGCGATATATAGTTCTCTCATATGTTTAATTAAATTTTTAAAACTTTTAGTCCACCCATATATGGTTGAAGAACTTTAGGAATATTAACAGTTCCGTCTTCGTTGTAGTTGTTTTCAAGCAGTGCGATTAGTCCCCTTGGACTAGCAAGAACGGTATTGTTTAGAGTGTGAAGGAAGTAATTACCTTTCTCACCTTTTGCTCTGATGCCTAGACGTCTAGCCTGAGCATCGCCTAGTGTACTACAAGAACCAACTTCAAAGTATTTTTTCTGTCTTGGGCTCCAAGCTTCGATATCACAAGACTTAACTTTTAGGTCGGCAAGGTCGCCACTACAACACTCTAGAGTTCTAACAGGTATATCCATATTTCTAAATACGTCTACGGTATACTGCCACATTTTATTGTACCACTCCATACTGTCTTCTGGTTTACATAGAACTATCATTTCTTGTTTCTCGAATTGGTGTACTCTATATAGACCCCTTTCTTCTAGACCGTGAGCGCCACCTTCTTTTCTAAAGCAAGGACTGTAAGAAGTCATTGTGATAGGTAGTTCTGCTTCTTTTACGATTTGGTCCTTAAATCTACCTATCATACTATGCTCACTAGTACCGATTAAGTATAAGTCTTCGTTCTCAATCTTGTACATCATAGCGTCCATTTCTGCAAAAGACATAACGCCTGTAACAACGTCACTTCTAATCATAAATGGTGGAATGCAGTAAGTGAAACCTTTATCAATCATATAGTCTCTAGCATATGCAATCATTGCTTCGTGAAGTCTAGCCGCATTTCCTAGTAAGAAATAGAATCCTGTTCCACTAGTTCTACCAGCGCTGTCTTTGTCTAGGCAGTTTAGTTTATTTAAAATATCTGCGTGGTAAGGTATCTCGTACTCTGGAACCACAGGCTCACCAAATCTCTCGATTTCTACGTTCTCGCTATCGTCTTTACCTACAGGAACAGATGCATCGATAATATTAGGAATAGTCATCATTAGAGCCTTGATTTCTTGACTCTTTTCTTCTTCCAATTTTTCTACTTCTAGTAGTCTATCATTGATGGCTTTTACTTCTAATTTTACCTTGTTTGCTTCATCGATTTTCTTCTCTTTCATAAGTCCACCGATGGTACCACTAAGGGTATTTCTCTTAGCTCTAAGTGTATCGCCTTCTGCCTTGATTGCTCTATTCTCTAGGTCTAGGGCAATTACCTTGTCTACTGTCTCAAGTTTGGCATCTTGAAACTTCTTTTTGATATTCTCTTTTACCAAGTCTGGGTTGGTTCTAATTAAATTAATATCAATCATAATTCTCTCCTTTTCTGTCTTTATTTTTTGAGATATTGTCATAAAAGTATTATTTATTGTCAATATCTAGATAATGTTGTTTGGTTATTAAAAACAAAAAATCTCTAGTAATTTGGCTAAAGTTTTGCTTTTAAATACCAAATTATCTAGAGATGAATAAATCAAAAAATATATCCACGGTGCCACTCTAGTTGGGAAAATTTCCCCACCTTATCATACCTTTTTTCTAGCGTCTAAAAGGTGAATAAAGACCCTGTTTTCACAGACATCTCCATAGGTAGAAGAGTAGGCCATAGTCTAGTAAATTCTCAGCAAATATTTACTTCTCTGTAAAGGCTAATATTAGTCTAATCGTCCTATATCATAGATGACTATAATATTTCGTAGATTTCAAAAATCTTACATTTAGTATATACTATTTTTTCGATTTGTCAATAAAAAAATTATAGAATAATGGTTTTAATTTTTCTAAAAGTGTCTAGCATTATGTATGGAAATAATTTTTGTAAGTTAAGGGGGTAATACAAGTGGTTGATTTTGATAGTAGTGAAACCAAGAAAAATCTAGGTAGGGCATTTGCTGGTGAGTGTCAAGATGGTGCTAAATACCAGTTTCTAGCAAAGACTGCTATGAGCGAAGGCTACGATTATATGCAGATGATATTTAAGACTCACGCAAAAAATGAGATGGCACACGCTAAGAGATTTTATGATTTGATTACAGAGTATTCTAGTAGTCCTACTAAGAATATGGAAATATGTGGTGGTTACTCATTCACATCTGGGACACTGCTAGAGTGTATCAAAAATACTATGGGAGTAGAGAAGTCACAGAGTGATAATATATATCCGGAGTTTGCTAGAATTGCCAAAGCCGAAGGTTATCCAGATATTGAGAAGGCTTTTCTACTTGCCGCATCTGTTGAAAATTGTCATATGCTTATGCTAGAGCAACTCTACACTAAACTCAAAGGTAATAAATTATACAAGAGTCCTACACCTGTTAAATGGAAGTGTAGTGGCTGTGGATTTGAGCACACGTCTAAGGTTGCTTGGGATATATGTCCTAGTTGTCTCGCTCCACAGGGCTTTGTTGAGATTCAGATAGATATGAATAGTGGAGACTAAAAAAAGAACCGTATATTTTACGGTCCTTTTTGTTTTTATCTATCTAGTACAAAACCTTTGCCATCAAATGAAACTACTACATAGTCTTCGCCAACTGCTGTACTATCGTATAATGAGATATTCTTTGCAGTGTCGGCTACCATCTCTATAGTTTGAAGTAATTTTCCATCGAAATTATAAATCTCGTATTTGAAGTTTGTGTCAGCGATTTTTGTAATCTTTGTTACAAGTGAGAAATTCTCATTGTATGTAAGCACTACTTTTTCATAAGTTTTGTCCCCAGAGATATAAGCTGTCTCTGTATCAACTTTTGAGTATATTGGATTGCTCTCTCTTTGTGCAAGGTTCTCTAGGTAGTATTCAACTTTGTTTTTGCCTTCTTCTACACTAGTTACTTTTACCATATAATAGTTCTCATTGTAGATATTGATAACTTCATCGTTCTCATAAGTTTTTACAATTAAACCATTTAAATCACAGATAAATGTTGTGTCATCTTTATTGATGATTAAACTATCACTAGTTGTGAAGTAGTCGTCGATATCACCTAATTTACATACTAGATTATAGTTGTTATCAATTAAGTTATATGACATACCATAGATACCGTTGTCTGCAACAGCCATATATCTATCGGCGTTAATTTCTGTAATGCTATCGATTGCAAAGCCAATTTCTTTGGTTTGGAATCTATTGTTAATCACGATAAATGTTGTGTCTTCTGCTTTCTTATCTTTGACTTTTCTAACGTCTAATACTGTTGTATTACCATTGATGGTAGCATATGGAGAAGTTGCATCTTCGTTGATAATGTAATTGATTTTGTTTTCACTTAATTTGCCTGTTTTTAGGCTAAGTTTGTATGTTGTGTAATTGTAATATTTGATTTCTCCACCGGTTGTTTCGGTAAAGTCATATTTGTTTTCTGTTGCTATTTCTTTGGTTTGAATAAATAGATTGTCGCCTACAGGAATTGCGTCAGTTACTATATTTTCAAACTTACCAGCGTTAATCACTGCGCTATTTATTAGTTCATAGTCTTTATTATAAATATTGTATGATACTGACTTGATGCCATCTTGTGATGTGGTACTAGACATAGATAAGAATCTAATATCTCCATTGTCTAGAACTATTAGGTTTAGGTCTTCTGCATCAAGGGTTAGGCCTTCTTTTGCTCCAATTGTTTGGACTAATTCTCTGTCTTCGGTCATATCATAAATATTTCTATATTGGTGACCATCTTCTGTTGTTATTTTCCATACTTCGTAGTGGTAGCCTTCGCCTTTGTGCTCACTATCGAATACGTATGATGTGATATATACTTGTTTGTCTTCTAGTCTAGAACTTACAGATGCTTTTAGGTTTCCCCAACTCTCTTTTACTTTGATGCTCTTTGCTTTGATAGTTGTAAAGGTTTTTGCTTCTGTCTCATCATATGTGATTGTAGGGAGTAGAGCACCCTTCTCGTCTACTAATTTTATTTGATTTGGTCTATCATTATCGACTAATTGGAAGTATGATTTATTGCCTTCTGTGCTACTCTTTACACAAGTAATTTCGTCATACTCTGCAGCAACTAGGATTTCATCAGTTTTCCAGGAATAAAGGCCATATTTATTAGTATTATCTAGGATAATTTGTGTACCATTTTCGTACATATTTGAGTTATTAGTATGGTACGCTGTGCCGAATCCAGCAGCATTCATTTTGCTGTGGTTATTGTATGAAATTTTATTCTCTGTATATGCGCTATATCTCTTGATATTTACTAGTACTACCGATAGTATTATTCCTATCAAAATGATACCTATACAGATGCTAGATATTATGATTTTCTTTTTCTTTGACATAAAAAACTCCTTTGTCTCTTTCAATATAAAAAGTATATTATTTTTTCGAGCCGTTGTCAATGCAATATTTCGTTATTAGAGTCATTATTTTCTACCTGTTTTAGGGTATTGTAGACAGAGTTTTAAAAAGTTATGAATTTACAACTATATATTATAATAATAATATATTTTTTGTTAAAAATATATAATACATAGTTAAATCATTTTTCAAAATAAAACAAATTATGCTAAAATATGCTATGAAGGTAGGGTGGAGATGTCCACTTTTAACTTTCAAATACGCAAATAAATTGACTAAAGGGTGTAGAAATGAAAAAGGTAAAAACATTATTAGCAGCAATATTCTTGATTATGGCATCTGCTTTTATTAATGCGTGTACTTGTATGGAAACAACCATCACACAGGTATATGAGACAGGTATCAGCATTAGATGTACTACAGATACTGTTGAATGGAGCAAAAACGACGAGACGGGTGACCTAAATATTAGGTGTTACAAAAATGACAGGTTCACCATTGAGTATACTCTGACTCCACCAGGGGTAACTACTACTCAAGTAGACTGGGAGTTTGAAGACAATAGTGGTATACTTTCTGCTCCGTCTTTTTCTTACTCAAAATCGGCTACAGAGTCTATAACTTTCACTGCTAGCAATAAGGGTAGTACAGTTATTACCTTTACTACTAAGGCTACAGGTAAGAAAGCAAAGGCTGTAGTTAATGTTAGTGAAGAAAGGGGTAAACTACCTACTCTAGCTGCACCTACAGGTTTTAATTATAACCCTACTACTGGTACAGTTGTTTGGGACCATGTAACTAAGGTTTATCTAAATAACCAATTAACTAGTGCTACAATCGTTGACGGTAAGGCTAAAGGACTAGTTGCATACAAGGTTACTGTGTCTGAGTATAAGTACGACACTCACGGTGTTGCATACCTTGACCCAGAAACAACCAGAACAGAAGAAGTAGTTACTAACCAATACCCAGGACTAGAAGTAGGTAAGACCTATGCTATCCAAGTCGCAGCAGTTGGTAACGACTATGATGCAAAGACAGGAGCATTTAATGCAGAACCATTTATGTTCCACCAGATTACACCTATAACTGACCTAAAAAATAGTAACGGAACAATTACCTTTACAGAACCTAAGTTCTCTGCTAAGAGTAATCTATACTGCGATGGAGTAAATAATCCATACACTCCAGATTCAGCTATGTATCCAACAGGAACACCTATCAATAATTTAGGTGGACGTACTTGTTCTGTTAAGTATAGCGTATTTGGCGAACTATCTAGTTATAGCCTAAAAGCAATAGCATATCCTAGAGATTATGTAGAATCTAGGGGGTATGCTGAGATTAGCGATATTAGATATTATCCATCACAAGAGAGCAATTCTATCTCTATTAAGAGATTTGAGAGTCCAGAGATTTCTCTTGAAAATGTTGTAAGTGAAAGTGTAACAATCGGTGGTGTAGTATTTAATTCTGTAAATACACACTCTAGACTAAAATTACTCGGTAAAGATGGCGAAGGCATCAATACAACACACAAGGCTAAATATCAATACTTTGTATTACCTAGAGCAATCGAAGGCGCTGATATTGATAACTATGTAGAGATGATTGCATTTGACTACACAGGTAATTACCAGATTGGTTCTACCGCTGTATCTGTTAATATAACTTCAGACCCTGCAGTGGAACTTATTGGTGGTATTACTAATACTGTATTTGTAAGATTAGTAGGTGATGCAGCAACTACTATATGTAGTGAGTGGGATTACTTCACTTATCAACAATTAGGTAAAGTATATAATCCATCTCTAGACGAAAATACAGGCACAACTGAGAGTGGTATAGATGGCCTAGATATTCCTACCTGGTCTATCTTAAATAACGTTATTAGTATCACAGCAGTTGGTGCTGGTTCTACAGAATTCTACTTTGCTAATACTACTGTAGGTGCACCATCTAAGATGGTTGTTGTAGACAATACATCATATAATATTACAGACGCTGGACTTGCTCCAGGTAACTATAAGATTTATGCTAGACTAGTAGGTCAATTCACTGGTGGGGCAAAGACCTTAACAGGTGGCATCTCTAGTAACCCTATAGCATACTTCCAAGTATTATCTGCTCCTACAGATACTAGTATTGCTTCAGATGGTACAGTGAAATTTAAGACTGTTTACCAGACTCCAGGCGATGACAGTACAGAGATAGATAGATACACACTTGTATTCACAAAAGGAAATACACAGACAGTAACTCTAGTCGAAGGCGCTGACCTAAATGAGAGCGTAGATGGAGAATTCTTTGTTCCTATCACACCTAGTGATGCTCAGGGCTATAGAACATTTAATATCTTTGACGTTGCTAGAGTAATCCTATCTGGAACTGAGAATAGAGCACCACTAGATATTACAACAACTGTTATTGATAGATATCTAGAGAGTGAAGGAAGCTTCTCATATAGTTTAATTGCTAACGACAATGGTGCAGGTTCAAATATTATTTCTTCTCCTGCAACATCACCTGTTAACTTTACTAGAGTAAAAACTATTGGCGATATCAGTCTATCTGGTTCTAATAGTCTAAAGTTTGCTTCTGTTAGTAGCAAATACGTAGTTATCTTAGAGACAACTACAGGCGATATTTATTCAGAAGAGACCACTGGCGAGAATGTTGGTGAAAATGTTATTATCAACCTTGCAGGACTAAATGCAAGTAATGCTGAAGGAAAAATCCTTGACTACGTTGGCAGTGAAGGACAAGTATCATTTAGAGTATACGCTATCGGTGGTATGGGAACACCTAGTATCGTTGGTAGACTAAATTCTATTGAGACATCTATCACATTTGATTGTTCAGCTATTCCTACTAGCCTATCAATGGACGCATATGGCGTACTTAGTTGGCTATCTACAACAGGTAGAGAAGACGACGGAGAAATCCAAGACATTGACGCTAGTTACCAAGTAAGTTTCTATGTAAATGATGAATTAATAACAGCCGATACTAAGTATACCGAAAGGTCTACAGGTACAGCTCACGAAGACGGAGAGCATTATATCTATTCACTAGATGTATCAGATATTCTAGCAAAATACGAAGGTCAAGTAATCGGTATCAAAGTACTAGAAATCGTTTCTGCTAAATTTGCAGGGCGTGCTAGTGAAATGTTCTATTCTATCAAGTTAAATACAGTAAGCCTAGAGAGAGCACTAACTGTTGGTAGAGAAGCACAAGTCACTTGGTCAGCAGTTAATTTCGCTACAGGCTATACACTACTTTGTTCTCAACCAATATTCAGTGGTGATGTTGACACAGTAGACTTTATTTCTAGTAGTGAATTATCTTATCAAATCCCAACTGATTTAAATCTAGGACAATATATGTTCACAGTTGTGGCTTATGGTACAAATTCTCCTACAGCAGGAATTGCAAAGAATAATCCATTTATAATCACAAGTTCTAGTATGCCTACAGGCGAAGAAACAATCGTTGACCCAACTGCTACTATCACAGTTGCAGATGGTAAACTCCAGGCTAGGGCAGTAGAAACTACAGCAGTATGGAAGAATATTCCAGGTGCAACATATAAAGTTTCTTATAAATTAAAAGACGCTGCTTCATTTACTGTAGTGGCTACAGAAGATATCATTTCTCTAGATAATACCGAAGAGAAAGCAATCGACTTTAGTTCTCTTGATGCAGGGGAATACAATATTCAGATTATTCCAGAAGTTCAGTTTGTAGAGACAGGCGTTATCTTAAAAGACGCAGGTAATATCTCTAATCTTACTAAACTAGCAGCAGTAGACTCTGCAAGTATTACAACTAACCAAGGACAATTAGAGTTTACTTATGAGACAGACAAAGAAGTAACTATTCAGTTATACACAGTAACAGGCGAAGGCGAGTCACTAAATGCTGCACTTATCTCTTCTAGTTCATATACAGAGACTATAGCAGAAGGCAAACATATCATTGATTTATTTGGTATTCCTAGTGGTGCTAGAGATATCGCTATCAAGGTAATCTCTACAGGCTGTATCGATAGTGACCTATCTACAGTTTATACTGCAAGTAAGATTTCTTCTGTTGCAAACTTTGCAAAAGATGGCGACTATCTAGTATGGTCACCAGTAGAAGTAGAAGGCACAGCCATCTATGCTACTCACTACGAAATTTTACTAGATGGTAATAATAAACAAACACTTAAGGTTTCTAAATCTGGTACTGACTATATTTGTTATGTACTAGTAGACCAAGACGGAACTCTAACAGGTGGAGACACTGCTGCCGATGCTTTAGTATTTGATTTTGATACTACAAATAACTTATTTAAATTTAAACCAGATACTATCAAAGACGCAGGTCAATATACATACAAGATTAAAGCAACAATTACAACAACAGGTTATTTGAATAGTAATTCTACTAGCACTACAGTTACTAAACTTCATAACGAAGTAGAAGTAAAAGTAGGCGAGACAGGACTATTTGAGTATGGTTCATATAGTGCTATTGAGAATAACGAGCCTACCACAGTTGTTATCACAATCGCTAGACTAAAACTAGTTGTTATAGAAGGCGAAGAGATAACAGAAGGTAATGAGACATACGAGCCAGATACAACATACGAAATCTACTCGTCTAGTATTCCATTTAGCGAATACACTGCAGTAGTAGCAGAGAAAGGTACATACACTATTGATATTGCAGCTCTTGGTCTAGATGGCTACGACGAGTCTGCTCTATATGGTACTACAATTCAATTTATCGGTAATGGTGGAAGCATTATGAATTCCGAGATTACCACAATGATTACAGTAGACAAATTATCAACAACTTCTGACATTAGTACTAATGAAGGAGCGCTCACTTGGTCAAGTGTGGCAAGTGCCGAGAAATACGCTGTAGAGTTTATTGACTCAAAGGGTCAGACTATAGCAACATTTGATTACACTCCAGAAGAAGGCGCAGACGTTGAAATTCCTTCTACTATCACAAATAACGCAGGTGGTATCTCTAATCTAACAATATTAGAAGTAGAAGAGAACGAAGAAGAAACTCCACCACCAGGAGACGAAGAAGAAGGACTAATGTCACTAGTTCCAGCAACAACATTTACATTTGTATGTGACGAAATCTATACAATAAGAGTTATGGCTAAGGCTAGTGGATTACTTAATAGTAAGTGGTCTAATACATTTAGTTTCAAGAAATTAAAACCAATCACTAACGTATATATCAGCAGAACAGATACGATTATTAGAGAAGATGGTACTATTGTAAAAGTCGGTGCTCCTGCATTATTCTGGGAGAACACAAACTCTGAGACTATCGACCTTCAAGTAAATTACTTTGGAGAGAATGGTATAGATGTATTTAAGACTCTTGATAAATTCCCATCATCTCAAAAGCAGTACTTTGAATTATCTAGTGACTTCCCAGCAGGTACATACGATTTAAGAATCCAGGCTCTAGGTAATACTAGTGGTGCATTTGGATTATTAAACTCAGATATGTCAGCTAGAGCAGATAACGCTATTGTTAATTACATTGCTAGTAACACAGACCCTGCGGTATCACAAGGTAAACTAACTTGGTCAGCAATTCCTTCTGCTTATGCGTACAAGGTAAAATTCAGCAATGCTTCTGCTGATTCATACGAAGTATTTATTAATGGTACAGAATTAAATCTAAATGCTAGTTCACTTAGTGATACTCTAGTAGATAGATTAGGTAATGGTTATTGGAATATCACAGTACTAGCTGTTACCGACCCAGAGATGGGAATCGTATCAGAACACGTAGATACTACACATAATAATATTGCCGAAGTTTATAGACCAGGCAAACTAGGTAACTACAAGATTAAAAATGGTATGCTTTCTTGGACAATTTCATATGAAGAAATCAATAATTATATGATGAGAGTAACCCTTCCAGAAGGCGTAACACTAGACGCTAGTGAGCTTATTACATATGTTACAGATATGGCTATCAAGGGCGAGTCTGTACTAAGCGAAGCGTATGGTAGTATACCTATGGAGCACTTCTATAAGGTTAACCTAAATATCAATGGTATCAATACTATCGATACCCCTACAGAATTTAGAGTTCTAAACGCTGCAGGAGAAGCAGTTGTAGACTACAAGACCGGTTCAATGCTTGAGTTTACATATGATGTTTCTGTTCAATCAGAATTTAATACAGATTCAGAAGAAATAGAGACAACTGTTACTAATTCAGCAGGTATCACTTACGATGCTGGATATTACGAAATAGCTATCAACCCTGTTGGTGATTCAACAATGGTATTAGATGGTGCTAAGACAGGTAAAATCTCTGCATACAAACTATCTACACCTAAGAGTTGGTACGATACAGTTACTATTAATGTTCCACAAGTAGACGAATTTGGTGAGCCAATCGTAGATGGCGAAGGTAACCAATTATACGATGAAGTTACATCAAGAAATGATATTGCTAAAGGTAAAGCATTATGGGAACTATCAGTAATCAATACTACTGATGGAGAAGGTAATTACTCACTTTCTTATCATAAAGACTATACCTTAAGGGCAATCACAAAGAATAGCGAAACTAGAATCGCTACAAAAGTTACAGTAGGCAACTTAGAGAATATTCTAGACGAAGAGACAGGAGAAATTATAGAAGGTGGCGAGAGAGACCCTAATATCTATGATGACTATAAGTACTCTAAAGATATCAAAGAGATGTTCTACGACGACGAAGACAATAGAGTAACACTAGATACAGTGTATAGACTATTTATTCTAGCTAATGGTACTGTAGATAGTACTGCTGCTGGACATACAGGTACTAACTATCTAAATAGTAATACTTATATGTTTAGTGATACTATGACTATTCTTACAACAGACAATCCAAAGGTATCAACTAGTCAAATCACATGGCAGTATAGTGAAAATTCTACAAGCACTAAGTTAAAAATTTATGGACCATTAAATGTTAAAGATGGCGAATTAATTGAGACAGAAACAGACCCAACTACAGGAAACCCACTTCCTAGAGATTATTGGAAGACACAAGATTATACTAAGGAAGAACTTGCTAAACTTAGATATCTAGATGGAGTGGACGCAGAGATAGCATTTGCTGGTATCGGCGCTGCTAGAAAACTAGAACTTATTACCGAAGTAGAATCAAATATTCTAGTATACAAACAGAAAATCAAAACAATCGACCTTGCTAGTCAAGATGGCGCTAGAGCAACACAATATACTCTAACCGACAACCCTGCATTTGGTACAGGTGGATATGCTATCTTCAAGCAAGAGATGGGTGATGGTAGGGGTGTAGTAGACAGCCCAGAGTCACAAGTAACCTATGCTTATAAATTAGGTACAACTAGTGCAACTAGACAGATTAGACAAAATGTTGAATTTGCTAATGGTACTAGCATCAATGCAAATGTGGATTATTGGTTAGGTCAAAACGACCAGGCTGGTATGTTTGTATGGAAACCTGTTCCATTTGCTAATGCATATAAATTAACTCTAAGAGCAACTAACGTTGCAGGTGAAGGTGAAGATAGTACAAATATCGAGACTGTACTAGACGAAATCTTAGTTTACAACCAAAATTACTACGAGCCAGAGAGTGACCCAGAATACAATAAGGAAGGTTATAAATACTCACTAGATATCGTGGCAGTAGTTGTAAATAACGTAGGAACACCAGATGTTCCAGAGTACGAGATTGCTCCAGGATACTTTAATTCAAATAACGTATCTACAGCAACAAATACTCAGTTCTACAATCCAACCGATGCAACCGAAATCAAGTCAATGATTACAGGTAGATACTTTAGACTTGCTATACCTACTAAGATTGTTGTTAATGATAGGGGTCAAATCTCTTGGAACGAATTAACACAATATGATGGCACAGTTAATAACTACGCTATTTCATATCAGGGTAGCAACAAAGATGATTTAGACGCTACATCTAATAACTATCCACAGATTGATATTCTAGATAGTCTACTTGGTACTATCAGTATGAAGATTAAGGCTATTGCAGTAGCAGACAGTGGATACATTAATAGTAGTTTCTCTACATCTACATCAGTTACAAAGATTGCAGCTCCTGTACCAAGGGTAACAAATGGTGTATTTGAGTGGGGCGCTGCAGGTGATGCTCTTGCTGGACAATCAGTTACAGCTAGTGTACTCACAATCGACGGGGTAGAGAAATCACTTGCTGATAATTCAGTTCTATCTTATCCATACTTCACAGAAGTAACTAGTGCTAACCAAGCATCATATGATGCGAGTGATAATGAGACATTGTTCCCATCAGGTGCGCATACTATTACTATTATGTATAAAGGAACTCAGGGTTCTAGTGATGATATGGCTAACGCAGGTAAACAATTCTACCTAGCTAGTGAGCTTAAGACTTACTATGTATCTAAAATTCCTGCACCAACACTCAAAAACGTTATTAATGCTACAGCAAACGAAGAAAATAGAATCTATTGGACTTGGAACGACAGCGCTAAAGCATACAAACTTAAATTCTTTGTGGGTGAGACAATCCACACATATACAATCATCAAAGAAGGCGATGGCACAGCAACTATTGAGATTGTAAATCCTAATGTTCAAGACACTATTACAGTATATAGTCAACCTTGGGCAAATAACGAATATTTCGAGACCGAAGGCAGTGAGATTAGATTTAAACTAAATGCACTACTTCAAAATATCAACGTAAATGACACTAACGAAGGCTTACAAGTATTTGCCTTTGCACAAGCAATTGGTCACTTAAAGACTAGTACTTATGATGAGTCTGGTTCTTGGGTAACAGAGTCTATGCCAGACCCTAGCGACCCATCTAAGACTATCGAGCTAGGTAGTGTAGAGACATATAGAGCACTACTAAATAGTAGTTATAGTGATAGATTAGTTATATCTATTCCATCTTCTCCAACTAATGGACATTACGATGAGAAGACAGGTATTCTATCTTGGGGTATGACAAATGTAGACGATGTTAAGACCGGTTACAATATCATACTTACTGCAGAATATACTGTTGGTAACGTTTCTCCAGAAGACAAAGAAAGTTGGGTAAAATCTGCTAATAAAGTAGGTCAAGTAATGAGTGCTTCACCTAACTTTGCAGCAGCAGGTGACAATGCTGAATACGATGCAGATTATCTATACTACGAAGAAATCAAAGATAGAGTAGTTGTTTACTATCAAGCAACTGCTGGTGCAAACTATATCTTATATGTTAAAGATACTATCCTTGTTAGTTCATATAAGGTTGGAACACAAGTTTACACTCCAACTAGTTACAAATTAACATCTGTAGCAAGTAATTATAAGTTCTCTATTACTGCTACAGCATACGATTCTACAGAGACTTCTTCTAATTCATATAAGTCTGCAACATATGTATACAATGTAAATGGTGCATTCTCATTATTCTTCAGTGGTAATGGTAGCCCATATATTCCATATACTATACATAATGATACAGAACTTAATAACATTAGAAATTACACAGAGAGTCACTACAAACTAGTTAGTGATGTCTATGTACAGAGCGATTGGACTATCATTGAGAACTTCACAGGTTCTATCAAAGGTAGAGACGCTGCAAATGATAAGAACTTCGCTATCCACGGACTTGTAGCAAACCCTTATGCTGATGCTAGAGCTACATATCTATCATTTATCCTAAATAATAGGGGAACTATCAAGGACGTAGACTTCCAGATTAATTACTCAGCATCTAGTACTGCACTTGAGTATCAAGTAGCTGGTATTGCTATCAATAACTATGGCACACTTGATAATGTAAATATCGTTACATTCTATAACGATACAGATGATGCAAGTAATGCTCAGAGTTCTAATATTTCTATTACTCCATCTAGCACAAATAATGGTGTATTCGTAGGTGGCTTAGTAGTAGATAATATGGGTACAATTACTAATTCATATGTTTCTGCTAATATCACAGCACTAGAAAATGGCTCATCTGCTAAATCTTCTGTTGTAGGTGGTATCGCTAGAAAGATGTCTGGTGAAAATGCAGTAATCAGTAATTGTTACTTAATTGGTGAATATGATACAGAAGATGTGAGAATTTCTGGTGCTATTAAATCTAACCAAATCGGTGGTATCGTAGGTACTATCGAAGAGAAATCAACAGTTTCTAACTGTTACCTAGACGAGACTGTTCAAATCACTGTTACTGACAGAAGTTACACAAGTACTAGCACTGTATTCAGGGGTGGTCTACTTGGTGGTATCGCTGCCGAAGTAATCGCTTCTAACGTAACTATTAATAAGTGTTATAGTACTGCATTAATCATAGTTGATTATGGTTCAAATGGTACCAAGTCAATCAGTGTGGGTGGTATACTAGGACAATGTACAATCACTTCCGCTACTAACGTAAATGTAACAGAGTGTTATGTGGTTGTTAGATACTCATATGCTGCTACTTCTGGTAGTGCTCAAGTATACGCTTATGGCATTATGTACTCAGAACAGGCTACAGCTACTGATTGTTACTATCTAGTAGATGATACTGTTGATAGACCTGTAACCTTAGGCCTAAGCCCAGCAGGAGAGCAAGTTTACAATGTAGACGAGTTAAAGGCTGAAATGGGTACTCTTGGTTATATCACAACAACTAAATATCCTAGCCTAGGCTAAGATATTAACTTAAATTATTACAATAGGTGGGACTAGGATTACCTAGTTCTGCCTAGGGTAATAAATATCATTACAATTTAAAAAATTCAAGGACAAAACAATGAGATTTTACAGATTAGAAAAGCAAGGTTTTTTCAAAGACATCTGGTCTAAATTATTTAGAGCCTTTGGTTTTTCATTACTAATATCTATAATACTAGCCACAATTCTAGGCTACAAATTTATGATAGTTTCATCTGGTTCTATGGAGCCGAAACTACCTGTAGGCAGTCTAATTATGTCTACACCTATAGAATACGAAAAACTAGAACTAGGCGATATTGTTACAATGAATAAAGGTGGAATTTACTTAACCCACAGAATCGAAGGTAAGAGAGATTTTAATGGTAAAATTTTGCCACTCCCAGGAGAAGAAGGCTTTAGTAGAGAAGCCTGGGACAATGGATTCTGGTACACACAGGGTGACAACAGTAATACCCCTGACGGAATCCTTAGTGAACAAGAATTAGTCGGTAAGGTATACGAAGAACACTGCTATACTTGGCTAGGCGATGTTGTAATGTATATCAAGGCTAATACAATGATGCTTATTATATATAGCATCATATTAGTAGCATTTATTTGGGTGATTTTCTGGGTAAAAGATAATCTTAATCCAGACGATATCGAGTGCTACGAAAACGACGACGAAGAATAAAAAAGGAGAGAACTATGGACACAAAGAAAATAGAGCATAGACACAGAGTTTCTTTTATAGTACTACTAGTGACTGTTGTACTAGTGACTTGTGTTCTAGTTGGCTCTGTTCTCGCGTGGTTAAAGAGAAATTATACTAGAGATAGCGAAGGCTTAGAGATAGGTACAGTAGCAGTAGAAATCTATGCAAATGGCACTAATGTTACTCATACCACCGAGCACCAAAATGGTACAACATGGGAGTGCACATCTCCGTACTCAATTCCAACAGGCGGAACGAGTAGAAACCTTAGCCTTACTATTAGAAATACAGGGACAGTAGATGCGCTCATTAGAGCAACTATTAGAGTGTATATAGTAGATGGCAATAATAATATTGTTTGTCTCCTTGGCATCCCACAAGTGATGCCATCTAGTGCACCAATGATTGCTATGAATACCACAGGCTGGTATCAGGCATTACCACAGAATAATCAAGTAGCTAGTGGTTATATGTATTTAAGTGAAAAATTAGAGCCATATACTCTAAATGGCGAGACTTCTAGCGATAGAGAGATACCTATTATTTCACAAATCACAGTACCTACAGGCTACGAAAATACCGAAATACTAGTGTCTGTTACAGTAGACGCTGTAGCACACCCTGGTAATATTTATAAGAAAATTTATGAAAACTCAGCATCTAATTTAAGTAAAGTTACCTTAGATGGTGAGAGTAGGGCATATACCACATTTACTATGCCAGACGAAGATTTTATGAGAGATTTGTACCCATCAGGTGAAACAAATCTTATTCCTGTTCCTGCATTTCCATTTGGTTCAACTATTCCTTGTGACGTGTCAGGCGCAGAAAATACCGGCTGGTTAGGCTGGATGTAATAAGAAGGAAATACTTATGAAACTAGGGCAAAAGTCAAAGTTTAATTACTTTACTTATATAGTAGTAGTTCTCCTACTACTAGTGGCTTTTGTGTGGGGTGTGGTGAGAGTAACTACTTCTTGGTTAGAAGATACTTCCACTACGTCAAACCCAGACCCATCAGTATCAATTATCGGTACCCTTGATTTAGATATTACAACCAATTTTAACTTGCGAAACCTAGTCCTTGCTCCAGATACTACC
Source organism: Clostridia bacterium (assembly GCA_045635805.1). Classification (GTDB taxonomy): domain Bacteria; phylum Bacillota; class Clostridia; order Christensenellales; family UBA1242; genus UBA11490. The sequence continues at coordinate 19,017 of JAZTWI010000011.1, read as the reverse complement.
TATCTAGTAGACAAAGACGGTCAGGACATAGGTACTTATATTAAAACTAGCGAAAAACACAATATCGATGGTGCGTATGTTAGAGTTAGATATACGACTAATAGACCAGAGATAACATTATATTTTGATAGCAACAAATTTACAACAGCCGCAACTTATTCATCAGGAGAAGAGAAAAAGTGGGTTTATAATGAGGGCGACGACTTTTATTATTATCTAGGCTGTGTAGACGATATCGGTACTCAGTTTAATGCTGGGTACTATGTAGACAATACATTATATAATGAAAAAGCAGGAGAGCCTTGTCAAATCACATTATACTTTGAGACAATCCAGAGACAATACGGGGCTTCTGCCGATGCAAAAGGTGACTGGATAACCAGCCCAAAGATATTTAAAGACTTTGTTTTACAAGATGAGAGTAAAATATATAATCCAGATGACTAATAGAAATTAACTAGAGAATAGAAAGGAAGGAAATATGGCAAAGAAAACATTGAGTGCCCAAGAGTACAAAAGGAAAATTCAAACGCAGAATATGATAATATTAGCACTAGCCATTTTAATAGTGGTAATGCTTGTTGTGTCGTCTACTGCTGCTTGGTATATTAGAACCAGGTCAGATACAGCCGATATTATCCTTTCTAATCCTGTTAATATCTACATAACAGAATTTACTGAGAGTAGAGATGCCGATGGTAATTTTGTACTAGACAAAAATGGTCAAGTAGTATTAGAACATACAACCAAGACCGATATTCTAGAAGAATTCAATACCAGGGTTTATCCTGGAGATAAAATCAAAATGCGACTAGGTATGCAGATAGGTGATGGAGTAACTACATCATCTCCAGCATATGTTAGAGTTAAATTACAGGTATTCTATGAGAATATCTACACAGGCGAAGTTAGTGAACTTCAGGACCTTGCAGATAAGGGACAGATTGAGTACGAAGACGCACCAGATGCTAGTGTTTGGCAGAGTGTAGACTTCAATAAATATGCCGAATTTGAAGGCGATGAAGCAGACAAGCCAACCGATATTTGGTTTGTATTAAAGACCACAGACATTTCAGGTAAAACATATGCTAGAGTTGCATATGATATGGAACAATTCGTATTTATAGACGGATATATTGCTCTTAGTAAAATAAATATTACAAATGCACAAGCAAACTGTAAGATACACATTAATTATGTAGTAGAAGCAATACAGGTTCAGAACGTTCCAGACCCACTTGAGTACGAAGGCTATGGCCCTTGGTGGAACTTTGAACTAGGCGATATAGAAGATATCCCAACTACAGCATAGTAATATATTAATTTGAAAACAACACCCAAAGTGCAGGGTGAATAGATAAAAAGGAGGTAGAGAGCATGGAAGATAATAGAAATCCTAATGGTACACCAAGTAATCCTGGCACACCATATAGACCTAGTACACCATATACTAGCAGTTCTAGTACGCAAAACCCTAGTTCTTCTAGTGGACCGCCTAGACCAGGCGCACCTAGTCCTAGTACACCTTCCACACCTAGACCTTCTACACCTAATTATAATAACCCTATAGATGTTACAAAACCAAGGTCTGCTTACGATAGAAACAATAGACCAGAGATTGTAGACGAAGTAGAGTATGTACCAACAGACAAAGAAAGAGAACAGGCAGCGCTCGAGAGACTGAGAAAAAGAGCTTCTGGTCTAGATGATGCGCCTGTAGATAAGGCAAGAACCAAGGTTAAGAGAGATAAAGGCGATAGCAGTAAGAGAAACAAAAGTATCATTGCTATAATCCTTGTGCTTATAGTTGTAGCACTCATTGCATTCTTTATCTTCTTCCTAGGCAATGCTGGTGGTGGACAAGAAGAATCATACGATATCAGAGTCAGTATGAAGATTGAGAATAAGTCTGCCTTAAGTGTGGTCACAGAGACCGGTCAAGAGATTCTTAGAGAGATTTCCCCAGGAGATGTATTGCCACTAAGGGCTTACGCTAGAAACTCCGAAGACTATAGGGGTGACCCATCAACATCGCAGTCAGATGCTGCAAAAAATATTTATATTAGATTTAAAATTGTAGTTATTCTTGACTACGAAGAAAGAAATGAAATAGTATCTCCAAATATTGGAGAGATGTGGTATAGGTATAACCACGATGATGAATCACTAATAGTAAATGGTGTGCAATTCGATGACGGATATTTTTACTATAAAGACATAGTTAGATTTCAACAAAGAATAGAACTCTTTAGCGAACTAGAATTTGTGGGAGACAATATTTTCTGCGAAGATGGTGGCAAGTATGGTCAAATCCAAGTAATAGTAGAGTCAATCGAAGCAGTACCAGAGAATATCATTAATGGTTCGGTATGGCCAACAGCTCCTAAACATTGGGTGCTAGATATAACTAATTAATCATATAATTATTTATGGGTAAGGATGAGTAAACTAAGAAAATATTTATTTGTCATAGCAATACTATTATGTATAGCCTGTCCTATATTTACAGGCTGTACTTTTTCGTGCACAACGGAGTCTACCGACTATAACTTAGTTATATATCCTAATAGCAAGGCGTTCTCGTGGAGAGCTGTTAGAAATGCAGTATCGTATGAGATATACTGTAATGATAAACTCGTAGACACTGCAGATACAACTGAATGTATATATGAATTTGGTAAACACTTAGACACGGTTGGACAGTATAATTTCAAGGTAAAAGCAGTGACCCAAGGACTATCTTTTACAACCAAGGGCGTTGAGCAAACTGCTAATTATAATAATACCGAAGTATTAGATTTTGATATAAAAAATTCACATACGATAGTTGAAGGCGAATACAAAAATTCCACTACACTTGCTATCAATAATTCCATTGTTACCTTTGATAAAGTTGAGAATGTAGATGGTTATGTACTAGGTATTTATAGTAATACTCTAGGCTATAAAGAATATAATATTGACGACAAGATTTCGTATGTAAATGGTAAATATAATTTCCATCTTAGTTCTGCTACATTTGGTCTAAGAAACGAAATTTCAGCCCTAAGACTTCTTGTAAAAGTGGGCGAAGATAAGTTTGTTGCTAGCTCTACCAAATATTACAATCCTGACAATTATGCTGGGTATACTGACAATATCTATATATTTGATGGTAAAATCTACGACCATTACATTAATACATTAGATGAATTACAGAATATAATTTATCACTCATTTATATATAGAGACGAAGACTTCAATATCAAGATATCTAGTGAGATATATGATATGGCTACTATCTTTGATGGTGGAGACTTTGAAGAGTGTCTAGACCTGCTTATCTTCCAATACGGCTTCGGTGCATTTAGTGAGACGAGCGCATATATGGCAGGAAATATTGTGGGACAAGATAGATACTTCGCTTCTGCTATTTCAACCAAAGACAGAACATATAATATCAAGGTCACTTATATGGGAATATATGAGTGTGACCTAGAGATGAATAATACTACAGCCGATAACTATGCTCAGGAGTACTCAGTACCATATTACGAGAGTTTTGAATTTGATAGTCTAAGGGAAGGCTATGCTAGTGATAGTGAGTATTTATCTCAGCAGAAATTTGCTAGTGACTCAAAATACCTAAGCACTCCTGTAAAGACTACCGAAGAATTGTATTGGGCAGTTGAAAATGGGGTGACACCTACATTTGCAAGTACTGAGAGTAGGGCATATAGAATCTATAACGAAGCAAAATTAGTACTAGGAGATATCATCTCTCCTACTATGACAGACTTTGAAAAAACTCTATCCATATTTGATTGGATATGTGTAAATACAGTATATGACTATGCAACATACTCTAATACCGACGATATTCCTACCAAGTTCCCTTGTTACTACTTAGAAGGTGTATTTGATAAAGGCGTTGCTGTGTGTGATGGTTTCTCTAAGGCATTTAGTCTAATGTGTAATATGTTAGACATAGAGTGTATCAGAATAGTTGGTATTGCTAGTGATGGTGGCGAAGAAGGTGGTCACGCTTGGAATAAAGTTTTACTTGACAGAGACACAACTGACACAACTCCTGCTAAGTACTATATAGTAGATATTACTTGGACAGAGATATTTAGTTCAAGCACCAATGAAATACTATCTCATAGATTCTTCCTAATAGACGATGATATGATAGAAGGCTCTCACGCTGACTTTGAAGGCAGAGAAGAATTTATGTATCTACCAGCAGGTGAAATGTACGGATATTATAATGAGCGTAAATTCACATACAATAGTGAAACTCACGACTATCTAATAGATAGCGATGAAGAATTTGTAACACTCTTTAATTATATGTACGACAATAGTCAAAAATCTATGGAAGTAATCGTTGACCTAGATTATTTAATAGAGAGATACGAGACTGACACAGGCACAATATATAACCCACTAGAAGACATCGCTCTCTCTAGTAGTGGCTATGTATACTACAGTAAATTAAAAGAAAACATGCTTCCTTTCCTAAAAGAAACAAAGAACGCAATTTGTGAAGAACTATATATCTTTATTTCTTACTCGCTAAATGCTGTTAAGTATAATGAAGCAGGAGATACAGGTATTATCCATAATTTCACACTTAATTTCTTAATCGACGAAGACAGTGAAGTGCAGAAACTCGTAAATACACTATCTAGTGGAACACTTAGGGGAACATATGATTTGTATGTAAATCACGATGTGCTAGACGTTCACGCTCATATTAATTATATGACTAGGATTAGAGAACTCTTTGACAGTCTAGTTTCGCATACTGAAATTAATATCACTTTTGACTTAGTAAAAGCCGAGTATGTTTACGATAAGAAAGATAATCAGAATATCGTTGCTGCTATATATACAATGACGGTGACAGATAAATAACGATAAATAAAAACTCTACCAGAAATGATAGAGTTTTTTGTTTTATGTTTTTAATTATTTTTTGTTAACCTTGCCTCGGTCATTATAGTAGATGATACCTAGTGTATTAGGCCCACAGTGGGTAGCAACAGTACAACCAGCAGTGGTTTCAACGATATTCTTAAATTTAAAGTTGTTTGCTAGGACTTCTTTAGTAGTCTTTAGCATTTCTTCGGTAGCAGAACTATATGTGATGAAACATATCTCTGGGTCTGGGTTATTATACTCGGCTAGCGTGTCTGGAATGTATTTCTCTAGAGTTTTATGGATTTTACCTACATACTTTTTACCTACTTGCATTTTACCATCTTTTAGTACAATGCTTGGTTTGATGCCAAGTAAGTTAGAGCCAAGAAGTGCAAGTGCTGAGCATCTGCCACCTTTGTGTAGGTATTTAAGAGTGTCTACGACAAAACTAATCTGCACATTAGACTTTCTTTCATTGATTAATTCTACTGCTTCTGCAATAGGCACACCTGCATCTCTAAGTTTTGCAGCATATAGTAATTGTATACCTGTACCTGTAGACAATGACATACTATCTATTACATATACGTTTTTCATTTTCTCAGCAGCTGCTCTAGCGCTATTGATAGTAGAAGAAACCTTGCTACTGATACAGAAGTGAATAATACCTTCGTCCTTAGTTTCCTTCTTGAAGAATTCTTCGTAATCAAACTCATTAAAAGCTGAAGTCTTAGGTAGAGTTCCGTTCTCTTGAACTAGTTTAAATAATTCTTCGTTATTGATATCGAAGTCTTTATATTGTTTCTCGCCCATTGTAATAGTGAAAGGCATTACAGCGATATCGTGCTTTTTATATAATTCTGCAGTTAAGTCTGCACTACTCTCACAAGTAATTCTAAATGACATAATATACCCCCTGAGTTTCGGTTGAATATTTTTTAACTATACTAAAAGTATAGTCTAAAACTTAAGACCGGTCAAACAAACAAAATAACTTTACTTGCAAAAAAAAGAGATATAGTGTATTCTAGTCTATGTAAAAAGGTGGGCAGATGGCAGAGCATAATCATCACGGACATAGAGCTAGACTCAGAGAAAGAGTATTTAATGAAGGGCTAGAGAATTTTCACGAACACCAAGTACTAGAATACGTACTTTCTTTTGTTATACCATATAAGGATACCAATGCTCTCGCACACGATTTGATTGCACAATTTGGTTCACTTGCTGGAGTTATGGAAGCAGATGCTGGTGAGATTATGAAGGTTAAGGGTATGGGCGAAGTATCGGCGACCTTCCTATCTGACTTTGTAAAAATCTATAATTGCTATGAGAAGAGCAAACTAGCAACCAAGACCAGAATTGCTAGTCCACAACACACATTTAATTATTTCAAGAAACTCTTTAAGGGTAAGATTGCCGAAGAATTATATATGGTAGCACTTACTCCACAATCTAAGATTACCAAGGTGCAGAGAATAGCCGAAGGCAATGCTACCGAAGCCAAGGTTACTATTAGAGACATAACCGACCTAATGTCTAGACTAAAGGTTGCTAATATCGTGATTGCTCATAATCACCCTGATGGTAATGCTAAGCCATCTAAAGAAGACGATAAATTCACTAAAGCCTTGGTAACTACTCTTAGTATCAATGGCTGTCACTTAATTGACCATATGATTATCTCAGGTAATAAATTTTATTCTTATAGAGAGTCTGGGCTGATAGATAAATACAAGGAAGAGATAGCATACTTACTAGAAGGTAAATCGGTTGCTCAACCAGAAGCTGTGTACGAGGTGAAATATGATAAAAAACGATAATGCCTTTGTATGTCAAAATTGTGGTAAGGAAGTATCTCCACTAAAGTACACTAGTAGAAATCATTGCCCGTACTGTCTACACTCTATTCATATAGATATAGTTCCAGGGGATAGGGCGAATACTTGTCTGGGTCTTATGAAACCCTTTATGGTAGAGCCTAGTTCTAAGAAGGGTTATATTATATCTTACAAATGCACTAAGTGTGGAGAAATAAAAAGAAATAAGTCAGCCGATGATGACGACTTTGATGTACTTCTAAAAGTTGCCGAAGACTATGCAAATAATAGAAAGTAGGTAGTATGATATTACTCAAAAAGAAATTCTGGAAAGAATTTATTGCCAATTTCAAAGAATCTAAATGGCTAATTATTAAATACCTAGTAGTGGGTATTTATTTAATTGTCAGTGGAATCATTGCCAATAGACTGAAACTAAACGAACTAACATATTTCAATGCTATTCTCACCCTAAGTTACATTGGTGAGATGATTAGTTTTGGCTGTAGTGAAGGCTTTGGAATGTTTGCCAATCTTAATATTGCAGACCCAGAGAAATATAGAAAATATATTAAAATTGGGTTTGCTTTTTCACTCGTTGTAAATCTAGTATTTACACTTATTCTTTGTGCGTTTCCAACCTTCGTGCTTAAGTCGTGGCTGGCACTAGATTTTGAAGTGGATTTACTTTTTTATTATCTAATGCTCATATCGTTCTTTATATCTGCTATCGCACAATATATAGCAGATATACTCAAAAAATTAGGATTATTTGGTTGGCAGATGATTATTACTGCTATCAAGTCGTTCCTTACAATTCTAGGTTTCTTAATACTAGTTGTAGCATCAGTTCTTATGCTTAGACTCATATCTATAGTATATATTGCAGCAGGTGTAGTGTCGGTAGTATTTGCATATTTAGCCCTACTTAAAAATAAAAAATACTCTATCAATATTCTTAAACCCGAGCATATTAAATTAGGCAAAAGTGAATTTAAAACAATTATCGCCAGAGCCGGTAGTGAGATTGTCTTTGAGATAGGTTATATATTCCTATCACTATTTATACTAAAGAGTAATACAATACTATATAACCAATACTGCTATTTTGAGAACGTGCTAGATATTCTTAACGGTGTATTCTTTGCCTATGTCAATGTTGTTGCGATTAAGATATGTAGAAGCATTGGAGAAAAAGACAGAAGAGAAGCATATCATCAGGCAATATATTGCAGATGGGGAGTCTTTGTGATTTGGCTGGGTTATGCTATTATTAGTTTGCTTCTTTATTATCCTGTTAGATTGGGTCTTAACCCAGAACTTCAGGCAACATCATTTATACCAATGCTTTTATACCTAGTTCTATCGCTTATTAGATGGGTTGCTTGGACAATGTGTACATATATTATAGGTCAGAGCGAAAGATATGCAGAGCACGGGCTAGTATGGGAGTCGGGTGTGGCTGTATACTATATCTTGCTGTATCTCTTGTCTAGAATAATTCCTTATAGTATGTATATTGTATTTGGCTTGATTGCATTAGAATCGGTAATCAAAATCTTGTCGTATGGTAAAATTATCAAAGAGAAAAAATGGCTTTTAAGGATAGAAGAACATATAGAAGAAGAGAAGACAATGCTAGACTACGAAGATGAGTGGGAAGTAGCAGAAGTAGTGGGTGACGAAATCAAACAAACTCTAAAAGAAATCAAGAAAGAAGGTTTGCAAGAGAGTGAAGAGCCTATCGAGATGAAAGTGAGAGAGAAAAATGTCCCACTAGATATAGTAATGACAGAGAAGAGAAAAGTTATCAAGATTAAGAGTCTAGAAAGAGTGGTAGAAGTTAGAAACATTGCAAAGATTAGGGCTAAATACTCTAGATTTCACTAAAAATTAGGCATTGTGTGTAAAACACAGTGCCTTTTTATATTATAGTAATATTTGGCTATATATTTGCTTAAATTAGACTTCTGTGCTAAAATATAAGGTATGGAAAAGACAAAGAAAAGGTGGAACGTATCACCTAGTTTAAAAATTTTAATAGGTTTCCTTGGTGTTATACTAATAGGTAGTCTGCTTCTATGTTTACCTTGGTCTAATAGAGATGGTCAGTGGTTAAACTATGTAGATGCACTATTCACTAGTACTAGCGCTGTGTGTGTAACAGGTTTAATAGTGGTAGACACTGCTATTAATTTCAGTTTGTTTGGACAAATAGTTATAATGTTACTTATCCAAATAGGTGGACTAGGAATAGTTGCAATAACTACACTTATCGCTCTAGTTATGGGTAAGAAAATTAATCTATCTAGTAGACTAACATTGCAGGAGAGTTTAAATAAAGACACTATAGAAGGGGTGGTGTCTGCTCTTAAGAAGATTTTGATTATAACACTATCTATCGAAGGTGTAGGAGCTTTACTTCTAATGTATAGCACGATTAATATTACAGGCTCGGTTGGTTATGGAATATTTGCTGCTATATTTATGTCTATATCGGCATTTTGTAATGCTGGTTTTGATGTGTTAGGTATGACAGCAGGAGAATTTGCTAGTCTTACACCATTTGCTAGTAATATATTACTTCTATTACCTTTAGCAATGCTTATTATCCTAGGTGGTATAGGCTTTGTGGTATTATTCAATGCATTTAAGTCTTGTAAGGGTAAACAACATATCAAGGCTGTAATTATAATGACCGTAACATTATTGCTTGGTGGAACTATAGCATTCTTAGTACTAGAGTGGAGCAACCCAGCAACACTAGGTGGTATGACTACTATAGAGAAGATATTTAATGCATTTTTTCAGTCAACAACTCTAAGGACAGCAGGTTTTGCAACTATTGACCAGGCAGGACTTACAACGGGTGGTCAAATTATATCTATAATGTTTATGTTTATAGGTGGTAGTCCAAACTCTACTGCAGGTGGACTAAAGACAACAACACTAATGATTATTTTGATTTTTTTATTTACCAGAGCAAATGAAAAGGGTGACATAGTCTTGGGTCAGAGAAGGATTAGTGGTAGAATAATTAGAAAAGCAATCAAGATATTTATGGCACAATTATTAGCACTAATCATAGCAGTTATTGTAGTGTCTATAATAGATAGTGGCATCGGTATCAATGCTATATTATTTGAGTGTGTATCGGCTATAGGTACAGTTGGACTAACTATGGGTATAACACCTGTATTGTCTATTGGTAGTCGATTGATTTTGTGTATGCTAATGTTTGTGGGTAGAGTAGGACTATTAACCATAGGCCTAGCAGTATCGGCATCTTCTACAACACACGAGATTGAGTATCAAAATACAGACATTATCGTAGGCTAATTTTATTTAACAATTTAGGAGAAAACAATGAGTAAAACAGTGGAAATAAACGAAGAAAAAATATCCGAGCTTAGCGACTTTATTGTAATCGGACTAGGAAGATTTGGTAGAGCAGTTGCCACCACTCTATACGCTAGGGGAAAGGAAGTTTTAGGTATAGATAGCGACGCAGATAACGTAAAAGCAGTAGAGAATAAGGTGTCTACAGCAGTTGTTGGAGATGCTACTAATAACGATGTGTTATTTTCTCTAGGAACACAAAACTTTGACTGCGCTATAGTATGTATTGGTGATGACTTAGAGTCTTCTATCTTAGTTACTCAGATATGCAAGGACTTGGGTGTAAAATATATCATATCTAAGGCAACCAATGCTCAACACGCTAAAATTCTGACTAGTATCGGTGCAGACCTAATTATCTACCCAGAAGAACTAGTTGGTGCTAGACTTGGTAATGCATTATCTAAGTCAGGCATTAATGAGATAGCCGAACTTACAGACGAATTCAAAATCTTTGAAGCACCTGTACCTGAGTCTTGGGTGCTAAAGACTATTGAAGAGATTAGTGCTAATAAGAAACATAAAGTATCTATTGTCTTTATCAAAAGGGGTAACGAAGTTATATATCCTATGGCAGACACTGTACTTCTTGCAGGAGATATCTTAATTGCTGCAGGAGACACTAGCAAGGTAGCATCTATATTCTCTCACTCTGTTGATGTAGATATTAGAGAGACCCTATCAAAAGCCTTCTCAAAAATGAGTTTCTAAAGAAAGTCACAAAATAATCTTAAATAGAATAGTATGAAGTGGGGATAGAAACAGGTGGTCTTTTCCCATTTCTACTTAACCAACTTAAAAAAAATGAGTTGTTTTCTATATATGTGGGCACTGTGTAGCAGTGCCTTTTTTATTTTTACATATATAATTTTAGGAAATTATATTGTAATTGCTGGGATTATTTGTTAAAATAAAAATATAAATGAAAGGTGGTAAAGACTATGATGGTAACCAAAAAATGTTCAATTTGTGGATATCAATTCACTTTTGATAACGAACTAAGAACTAATTTATATATTTCTCCTAAAAATAAGGGGGCTAAGGGCTACTTTGATTTGTGGCATTTCTTTGTTGAGAAATGTCCTAAGTGTGGTTATGCTAGTATAGACATAACAGAGACACAAAATAAAGACATAGTTAAATCAAAGAGATACTCAGCACCTGGTAAAGATATACTAGAAGATTTAGCAGAAGCTAGACCTAATAAAATCGAAGACTATCTACTAGCAGAAATCTACTATGAGAGTATCAATGACGAACTAAAGAGAGCACAATGCTTATTCCAAGCAGCCGACCTTGTATATGCAGAACTTATGTATTGGTCTGAGTACATCTTTGACCCTGTAGAAGGTGGCAAACTTCAGGACGATATGCAGTATGTGAAGTTTGAGTCTTTTGCAGAAGAATTATACGCTAAGGGTCTAAAGGTTCTAAAAGACTATATTACTAAAAATCCAAACGATTACGACGCAGCAATCTTACACGCAGGTATATGTAGTGATGGTTCTAGTATGCAGAAGATTCAGGGCATCAAGGAACTAAAATCACTTATGTTAAATCCTAGACTAAGCGCTATGCAAAAAGAAATCGTTGCTTATCTATTACAAGACATATAAAATTTGTTTTATTTTCAATTTACCCCTTGAAAAAGGAGTGCTTAGATGATAATATAATATAATTTATATGGGAAATAAGAATATTGGGGGACAAAACTATGGCAAAGAAAAAAGAGAGAAGAAAAAACAAACTAATGCTAGAGATTAAGTCTATATTAGATTTGCTAAAATTAGACGTTCCTTTTGATGCGCACGTTCATACAATACATTCTTTCGATGGACACTATGAGCCTGAGTACTTAATGTGGGAATCTAGAGGCAAGGGTCTAGGTGGACTAGCCTTCTGTGACCATCATGTACTCGAAGGTATGAGAAAGATGCTTAGAGAAAATCGTGTGCCACTAGATTCCCCATACTTTATAAAAGACAACTTAGTTATTGTTCCGGGTGTAGAAATTACTTGTAGGGTGCCAGAAGTCGAGAACTTAAAGGGTAACTCTACTAAACTTCATATCAAGGCTTTCGGTTGTGATTGGTCACCAGATAGCCCTATTTCTCAATTAATGGCAATCAAAGCCGAGAACGATAGACTAGTAGACTTAGGTAAACTAGACTATATTCTAAAAGAGAAAGGCTTAGACAAACTAGTTCCAGATGCTATGATTCAGCACTTTATGAGAGAGAAGAGAAAGGAGTCTCCTGGTTTCTCAACTCTTGGACTAGATGCTACAGTAGAATTCTTTAACTTTATTCACGATATAGATGCAAAGACCCTAGCTAAGATGGGAATACCTGAGACTAGGGGACCAGAGATTAGAAAAGCGATGGCAGACGCTGGCATCTCACTTAAATCTAATAGAAGTATTATGGCACTATATAGCAAGGCTCCTAACTATACCAGAATGAACTTATCTGCCGAAGACGTTATTGACGCAATACACGCTAGTGGTGGTGTGGCTATTATGGCTCACCCAGGCGTTAATATGAAGAGAACTCAGTACCAAGAGAGATTTATCCAAGCACTAGAAAACTGTCATATCGATGGTTACGAAATTGCAATGGAGCCACCACAAAGTAAATATGCTGCTCTTATTAGAAGCATAGTTAGAAAAAATGGTAGAGAGCACTCTTGTATATATACAGCAGGTAGTGATACTCACTCATTCAATAATGGAAATACTCTAGGTGAGCATAAGGGTAAAAATATTTCTAGCCTAAAATTCCAAAATTTCTTTGAGAGAATGCAATCTTTATATCTTGCTAGACAAAAGGGTGATTTGAGCGACCAACCAATCACCGTTAGCGAAGAACGTGCATGGCAGATTATTCATAAATACGACAGAATCAACGAAGAGTGTAAGGGAAACCTTATGGACGCATTAGTTCCACCACCTGCACCTATTCCAACTAAAGGCCCTGCTAAGGGTGCTACTGCTCAGGCTGTTGCAGGTAGGACTCCAGATGCTGTAACACACGCTACTAGTAAAGCCCCATCTACACCACCTAAGAAGAGAGAGCCTAAGGGAATTAGAATCTATACAGAGAGTGGTGAGACAGTTCTTCTTCCTGAGAATTGTGGACCTAGAGATATTGATAAATTAGAGTGTTTAAATATGGAAGAATATAACGCACTAAAAGAGTGGGTTTATAGCGAAGAAAGAGATATGGATATCTTAAGAATTGCTGGACTTCTTACATATAAGGACAAAACAACAGGAAAAACATTATAGTAAAATAGGCAACTCATTTACTTGAGTTGCTTTTTTGTTTCGTTATCAATAAATAACCGAAAAATAGATAAAAGAAAGAAACATTACCTTTTATATGAACATTTGGTGGTCAAGTGTCAAATTTTTTCGTTTGACACTCATATAAATTTTAAGATAAAATATAATATAGAAACTTATAAAAGGAGATATGGGAAATGGCGAAGAAGAAAAGTAAAGGTAATGCAGGACTAATACTATCTGTAGTAGTATTGCTACTAGGTGTAGCTGCGTTCTGTATGGCATTCTTAGTAGCAGTTAAATATGTTACTTCTAAGGGTGATGTTGTTAGCGACTTTACAGGTTTCCAAACAATGTTTGGTTACACAGAGAAAACAGAAGGACTTATAAGCATCTCAACTGAAGTTCTTAAATTTAGCTTCCTTGCAACTCTTGCATTTGCTCTACCTTTAATTGGTGCATGTGTAAGCATTGTTAATAATAAAATCGCTAAATTAGTAGGTGCTCTTCTTATGATTGCTGGTGCAGTTCTTATGTTTTTAATGCCTTCATTTGTAGTATTTGCTTCTGAGACAGCAGGAGAAGTTTTACTTGCTACTACTACTGCTAAACTTGGTATTGGTGCTATTATCGGTGGTATTTGTGCTGGTCTTGGTGGATTAGTTGCTGGATATTCTGCATTAAGAAAATAATTTAAGAGCAATAAAAAAGACCCCATTTATTGGGGTTTTTTATTTGTCTACAGGTGGTGTACAACCACAATATCTCTGTCTATATATTCCGTATTTTTTAGAATTCTGTATAGACATTAGGAAGCCATTGTTTTTCTTAAAATTGCTAGGCATATACTCTATGCCTAGTGCTTTTTCAAGGCTCTCTCCTATGTTATTGATAAGTTCGTGGTTTTTGTGTGGACTCACGGACAAGGTACTAGCAAAGATATCATAGCCATTGTCTTTGGCATACTTGGCTGTGTAAGTAAGTCTGATATCTATGCAGACTTCACATCTCTTGCCACCTTCGGGCAGGTCTTCCATACCTTTTATTTTATCTACAAATTCGCTATGCTCGTATGGTACAGCAATGACCTTGTATTTAGTGCTAGAGTCCTTTGAGTATTTATCTATGTAGTCATATAGTGCGTCTAGTCTCTTATTGTATTCTTCTATTGTGTCTAGATTTGGGTTATAGAATAGCAGTGTAATATCGTAGCCTTCTATCTGGGGAAGAACTCCACTAGTACAGGGAGCACAACAACTATGCAGTAGTAATTTTTTAGTCATAATTACACTCCTTGTATGTCGCCATCTAGGTCGTCTAGTTCTTCGTCTAAAATATCTTCGTCTTCATCGTCTATAGGGCTATTGAGTTCCCTTTTTAGAGTAGTGTAGCAGTGATAACATATTGCCTTGTAAGTCTCATTACCACCAACAACTATTTCTTCGCCATCTATGGCTAGGTTGCCGTCTACAAATCTTGCATTGACTGTTGCCTTCTTGCCACAAGTACATACCATCTTGATTTCCATTAGGCTATCGCTAATCTCTACTAGTCTTTTTGAGCCTTCGAAAAGTTCGGTCTTAAAGTTTGTAAGCAAACCATAGCAGAGTACAGGAATATGAATAGATACTTCTTTTAATTCGTCAACTTGTTCTTTAGTACAGAATTGACACTCGTCAACAATCACCACACTATTATCTCTGAATTGGTTTAGAGAGAAAATGAGTTTGTATAGATTAGTGTTTCTATCGAAGGTAATGCAGTCGGAAGTAAGTCCTATACGACTCTTAACTACTATCTTCTCTCCACTCTTATCTCTAGTGTCGATAGCAGGTTTGAGAAGTAGTACACTATGACCTACTTGCTCATAATTAAATTTACACATTAGGGCTTGGGCTGTTTTACTACTACCCATAGCGCCATATTTAAAGTATAATTTTGACATAATCACTTTTACCTTTGTATAGACTATAAAAATAGGGAAGAAAAGTATGTCTTCCCATATAAAAGAACATTAGTTATTTAGACATAGTATCTATATAGAAACCAGGGTCAATTATTCTACCATCTGGACCTGCCACGCTAAATCCAGGGTCGATAGTCTTACCATCTGGACCATCGATATAGAAAGCATCATCAACCATATGCTTTTTGTTATCGCCACTCTCGTCTACTCCTAGAGTATGGGTATTGTCGCCTGAGTCTAGTGTAGATATAGTTCCCTTTTGTTTACTAGTGATATAATTAATCACTTCTTCCGAAACAGTAATTTTGTTTTCTTCCATAATTACCACTCCTTTTTTGGCTTTTCAAACCTACTTATATTATACCATATTTTATACACCCTTACAACTAATTAGGGTATAGGTGGTGGGCAAAGAAAAAGCCCCTAAGTATTATAGGGGCTCTATTTATTAATTAGCAATGATATTAACTAGTCTTCCATTTATAACGATTACTTTTCTAATAGTCTTGCCACTAAGAACAGCAGAAACTTTCTCATCAGCAGTTGCGATTTTCTCAGTTTCTTCTTGAGTTGCATTAGATGGAATATTTAGTCTAGTAATGATTTTATTATTAACTTGGATTGCGTACTCAATCTCGTCTTTTACTAGTTTATTCTCGTCCCACTCTGGCCATTTAACTTCGCTAATCTTAGGAGCGTAATTATGATTAGTCCAGATTTCTTCTGTGATGTGTGGAGCAAATGGATTAAGGAGTGTTAGTAATACCTTGTATTCAGCGTGGTTTACCTTGCCAACCTTTGTAATCTCATTAAGTAATATCATTAGGGCAGAGATAGCAGTATTAAATTTAATATTGTCTATGTCTTGGCTAACTTTCTTGATAGCAGTGTGTATTGCTACAGTTAGTTCTGGAGATATCTCGTCGCCATCTACTAGAATATCTTGTAAGTTCTCAACCCTTGTTAAGAATTTCTTACAAGCCTTAACACCATCATCTGACCAAGCAGCAGACTCAAAGTAGTCACCGATAAATGACATCCATAGTCTTAGAGCGTCAGCGCTATAATCTCTGATTACTTCTAGTGGGTCTACACCATTACCACTACTCTTACTCATTTTCTTACCGTCTGAGCCTAAGATTAAGCCTTGAGATATTCTTCTCTTAAATGGTTCACTAATAGGGCTTAAGCCGATATCGAATAAGAACTTATTCCAGAATCTAGCATAAAGTAGGTGTCTAGTTGTGTGCTCGTTACCACCATTGTATAGGTCGATTGGTAGCCAATCTGACAAGGCTTCAATACTTGCAAATTCTTTATCGTTTCTTGCGTCACAATATCTCATAAAGTACCAACTAGAACCAGCCCAACCTGGCATTGTGTCGGTTTCTCTCTTTGCTGGTTTTCCGCATATTGGGCAGGTAGTATTTACCCACTCAGGTATTAGAGATAGTGGACTCTCGCCATCTTTAGTTGGCTCGTAACTAGTTACTTTTGGTAGTGCTACAGGTAACTCACTATCTGGAACAGGGTTCCAACCACAATGCTCACAGTGAATCATTGGAATTGGCTCTCCCCAATATCTCTGTCTAGAGAAAATCCAATCTCTCATCTTGAAGTTAAGTTTCTTCTTGCCAACACCTAGTTTCTCTAGTTTCTCTGTGATTGCTTCTTTTGCTTCTTCTACAGTAAGACCTGTGAATTCTTCACTATTGATAAGTTTGCAACCTTTACCAAGATATGCACCTTTCTCAAATGCGCACTCACTAACGTCAGCACCATCGATTACTTGTATCATATCGATATCATACTTCTTAGCAAACTCAAAGTCTCTCTGGTCGTGAGTAGGAACAGCCATTACAGCACCTGTACCGTAACTAGCGATAACAAAGTCGCCGATGAATACAGGAACTTCTCTGCCATTAACAGGGTTGATAGCATATATACCTTCTAGTTTAACACCAGACTTGTCTTTATTTAGTTCGCTTCTATCAAATTCACTCTTTTTAGCAGTAGCCTTTCTGTATGCTTCTACTTCGCTCCAATTCTTGATTCTTGGTTTTAATTCATCTACAAGAGTGCTCTCTGGTGCTACAACCATAAATGTAATACCATAGATAGTCTCAATACAAGTAGTAAATATAGAGAACTTACCACCACCAACGATATTGAAGTCAACTTCTACACCTGTAGACTTACCAATCCAATTTATCTGGCTAGTCTTAATGTGCTCCATAAAGTCAGTATCTTTTAGGTCGTCACTTAATCTCTCACCATACTCAGTCATCTTAAGTACCCATTGAGCCTTAGATTTCTGTGTAGTCTCTGAGTGACATTGACAGCAAGTACCATCTTCTACTTCTTCGTTAGCAAGTACGCCACAATTAGGGCAGTAGTTAACCATCATTTCTCTTTTTTCAGCTAGTCCGTGCTTGAAGAACTGAATAAATTGCCATTGAGTCCATTTGTAGTACTCAGGGTCACAAGTATTGATAGTTCTAGACCAGTCGATACTCATACCGATGGCTCTTACTTGGTTTTGGAATACTTGAATATTTCTCTCAACTATTTCTTGTGGAGTTCTCTTCTCTCTAATAGCAGTTCTCTCTGCTTCTAGTCCATATGCGTCTGTACCAAAAGGGAACATTACATTGTAGCCTTCTAATCTCTTCTTTCTAGCATATGCATCAATCGCTGTATAACTACGGCAGTGTCCCATGTGTAGACCCCTTCCACTAGGGTATGGAAACTCAATCAGGATATAAGCATTTTTCTTGTCTTTAACCTTATTAGGAACTTCAAACCTTTTCTCTTCTTCCCATTTGTCTTGCCACTTTTTCTCTATTTCTGCATAATTCATAATTTCGTTACCTTTTATCTATTGTTTATTTCTTTCTAAAAGTATTTACTTTTAGGTCGACAAAAATATAATACTATATTAGCACGGTTTTTCTTTTTTTGCAAATATATATATTATTTGAGATATGAAAATTTATATAGTATAAACAAATATTTGGAATAATTACATTTTTTTGCTACAATTTAAGAAAATAACTACGGGATTATTTTCTTTTTCTTTTGTAAAAAGAAAATTAAACTTAAATTGATATGAAAAATTGGAAAAAATATTTACTCAGTTTAATACTACTCTTAATGGGTGCTCTGTGTGTAGGTTTGTATAAGCCTAGCACTAGTGTTTCTGCTGCAACAGGCGACCATACGGTAGTCTTTGATTATAGTATGGAGACTCTAACTAAGAATTTAAGTATAAATGTTAGAACCATTCCAGACTATACTATGTCAGTAGCAGATGGCGCATACGCTACACCTAGCCTTAGTACTGCAGATGCAGATAAACTCAGCACTATTAGGAGTGCATATACAATGGAGTGGTATGTGGATTCTCTAAAGGTAAATCCAGAGACATACGCAATATATACCGATACTACTTTTGTGGCTAAGTACACGCCTATTACATTTACTATTAGTTTTGTGCACAATGATTCTCCGGAATATCCTGTTAAGGAAAAGATACAGACAATGTATTATACAGTAGAGATGGAGCACGATATTAATTTTACCTATCGTAATATTCCAGAGAGAGATAACTATTACTTTGTTAGTTGGTGCGATGCTCCGACTCT
>JAZTWI010000010.1:0-14619 GCA_045635805.1 Clostridia bacterium | reverse complement strand
GGAGTGGCTTGACCACCCCCTAGAACCCTATACAAAAGTTAACCCCTTTGTCTAATAGGGGTTAACATATGCATTATAATGCAAAAAAATAATTTAGGAGTTATTATTATGTTAAATTATTTTAGTCCAGTTAAACTTAATAATGATATTATTATGAGTTGTGATATGTTAAGATTAAGTTTTAATCTCCCTTTTGGTAGTGGAGATAAAAAATATAATTATATGTATCAGTTTGAAAAATGGTTGAATATGGAAGAATTAAAGGGTTCATTTAATTGTAAGGTTTTTGAGTCTTATGCTACTTTTCAATATCGTAGACTTTATAATATTTCTTATTTTGTTAATGAAAAAGAATATTCATTTGCTTTAGGCTTAGGTTTTAATGGTCTTAGTTCTTCAAGTTCTTCTACTTGCTTTATTGAGTTTAACCCAAATAAAACTATTGATAAAGTATCTTATATATTAGAAAAATTAAAGTCTTATACTGATTTTGATGTTGTAAGATTTGATATTGCATTTGATATTCCATTACCTAGAGAACTTTTTAATCTTGTAAAAGATAGAAGAAATTATAAAAAAATATATTCTTTAATTCAAAATAATAAGCAACTAGATGATTTTACAGAGTATTTAGGTAAAAGACAAAACAATGGTTATATTAAATTATATAATAAGCAGATAGAGTCTAATTTAGAAAAACCATTAACAAGATTAGAACTTACTTTAGATGAATTAAATTATAATAATTTAATTAAGGAAATGCCTATACTTAAAATATTCTCTAAAGAGTGTAGAAATTTAGATAAGCTGAACGATACCGAAAAGTGTTTACTTACTCTTCTACTTCAAAATGATAATTGTATGAGTTACTTTAGTTCTCTTGGTAGGTATATGAGAGAAAAATTAGAACCATATATTTGTTCTAGTTTTGATATAGATATTACTGAAGATAATTTTTATCACTTTATAAATTTAATAAATAATATTATTAATTAGGTTAGGTGTATTATGTGGTATTTAGTTATTCCTGGTTTTATTATAATTAGTTTACCATTAACTTTTTATTTTGATTTAAGAAATATATTTAAAGGTTAGGTGTTTATATGAAAAAAGTCATTTATTTATGTGCTGGTAATGGTAACATTGATTTACCTGGTTTCGATATAAAATATAATGATAAATTTTCAAAAGCTGATGGTATTGTTCATATGTCGCAAAAAAAAAGACAAGGTTCTGGTGGTGTTAATTTGGTATTTTCCAGGTTCTTATCATTTTGTTATTAAAAAAAATAGGGTAGAGTAATCTACCTTATTTTTTATTTTTAATATCTTCTCCTATATCTTCGTGTAATTTCATATATTTATATCTATTTTTTATTTTCTTATATATTATTGTATAAATTATGTAGGGTATTAAACCAAAGCAAAAACTATAAAAATAGAAATTGTTTTGTAGTCCACCTAGACAACACATTAAAAATACTGTTAGTACCCACCAAATTATTTTCATTATTCTATATGTTTTTCTTACTCTATCTATGTGCATTTTATTATCTCCTTATTTAATTTTTAATTATTATACCATCTATTTTCTAGTGTAGGGTAATAAAATATTAAAAAAAATAAAATATTTTTAAAAAATAGTTTTGTTTTTATTTTATTTATAGTATCATATGACTAAGTAAAACTATTCGCAAAAGCCTAGTTTTGCGAATAGTTTGGTATACTTTTACGAATACTTTTGATAAATATATGGGTAAATATAATTATCAAACATTATCAATTTGAATAATATTGCAAAGTGGTAAAAAACAACGTAAAGAAGCAAAAATTTAATGATATGCTAAATACATATATTTCATTGCATAGTATTTGCATAGTACTTTTGCATAGTACATATTGAGCGTAAAAAAAGAGCAAGTATTATCTTGCCCTTTCTAAATATTTTTCTACTATTTTTAATATATGTTTTACATAGTATAGAGACATTGACCTATATATACTTGTGAAGGCATAGTCTTGCTCATCTATGGTTACAAAGTCTTTAACATTTTTATTTCTTAGATAGTTTACGATATTCAAAATTGTCTGTAATTTATCATCTAGGAACATTTCAGTTGGTACATTATAAAGTACAGTTTCTATAATTTCGCTTGGTAGTCTATCTATAGTTTTTTCTTTAAGTAGAATATTCTTAAAGATTAAGATTGTCTGTCTAAAGATATCATCTGTTAGTCTATTTTTGCTCTCATAATTTTCTAGAGTTTGTATAGGGTATTCAATATCAAGTTCGTTACCTGAGTAGTAAAGAATTCCCCTAACGTTTTCTTTGTTATAATAAGTAAGGCATGGTATTATCCTTAAGTAGTATGGTTGAATACCTATATCTTCATCATATACTGTAGCCTTGATACATATAGAATTTTTCTCAACCCAGATTAAGTGATTACCATCTAGGTATTGAACGGCTGACTCAAATATACCTTTCTTAATTTCTTCAAGAGTGATATATAGCTCTGGTATCTCAACTCTTTCTTTTTTATTCTTATTATTTGTTAATGAGATTTTCTTGGGCTTATAGTTATTAGGCTGATTTATCTCCAAATACATAGTTGAGAAGATATCCTTATGACAGGCTGTTCTCATTGAAAATTCGTCGTTATACATTAGGGTGAAATTATCCATAGAGAACATAGGTTTGTCTAGAATAAATCTCTCTAGTACATCAAAAATTAATTCGGCAAACCCCGCTCTATATTCATCACACTTAGGTAAATCATATTCTCTCTTTAAGTCGTTTGCAATAAACATATACTCACCACTCTAATTTATTTCACATTATATTTTATCACAATATCTTTATTTTGTCATTTATATTGATTGACATTATATACTCTATCTTGTACCAAATTATTTGGTTATAATCTAAAAATTTGTTATAATAAAGTGTTCGCAAAATACTTGTAGGGGTTTTAAAAAATGGCTGTAGATTATTTTACACAAAGAGATGATGATAATAAATTTAAGATAAGAGAAATAAGAAAGCACCTGCCACCATTTATTGGAGAGTTCTTTAGGGGTGTATCTCAGAATACTACTCCACTCACCCAATTAGGATATGCTAGAGACCTAAAGCTTTTCTTTGATTTTCTAGTTGCAGAGACGTCTGAATTTTATGGTAAAAACCCCTGTGAATTGGAGATAAGTGATTTAGACAAGGTAACTGCTACACACCTTGAGATGTTTCTTGAATATATCGAACTATATAAGATAGATGGTAAAGTTTACAAAAATCAAGAGAGAGCAAAAGCTAGAAAACTAAGCAGTATTAGAGCGATGCTAAAATATTTCTATAAAAAAGACCAAATTAAGAATAATATAGCAAATAAGATAGATACACCTAAGATACACGATAAAGAAATTATTAAACTAGAACTCGATGAAGTAGATAGGGTCCTTAGTATTGCAGAATCTGGTGAAGATATGACGAATATGCAGAAGGGCTTTCATGAACATACTAAGGCTAGAGACTATGCGATGCTATCCCTATTCCTAGGTACAGGAATCCGTATCTCTGAGTGTGTTGGTCTTGATATCGATGACTTTGACTTTAAACAGAACGCCTTTAAAATCACTAGAAAAGGTGGAAGTAGAGTTATTCTATATTTTAATGAAGAAGTTTCTGATGCTCTGCAAAATTACATACTAGAGCGAAGACTCATCAAGGCTCAACCGGGTCACGAAAAAGCATTATTCTTAAGTATGCAAAATAGAAGAATATCTGTAAGGGCTGTACAACTACTCGTAAAGAAATATAGCAGACTAGTAAATCCCCTAAAGAAAATCACACCACACAAGCTAAGAAGTACCTTTGGTACTAACCTATACAAAGCTACAAATGATATTTATATTGTTGCAGATGTACTAGGCCACAAAGACGTAAATACTACTAGAAAACACTATGCTGCAATATCTGATGATATCAGAAGAAATGCTGCGACTAAGGTAAAATTTAGAGACGATAAAAAAGAAGAAAATTAATAGAAAAAGTTTAGAACATTTGTTTGACTTTTGGCATGCTATATGCTATTATTGTCTTGTAAATTAGTTTTAGGAGAGAAAAATGGCTAAGTTTTCAAAAGAAGAACAATTACTTGATTACATTAAATCTTATCAAAATGAGTTTGGATTTCCCCCTACTGTTAGAGAGATGTGTAAGGCTATCAAGGTAAGTTCTACTAGCACAATATTTTATTATTTAAATAAATTAGAGAATTCTAATAAAATCAAGAAAAACCCTAATAAAAATAGAGCCCTAGAGATAGTTGATTCTGGTGTTGCTAGTATTAAGACTATTAGTATGGATACAAATGAAAACTTAACTAGAATACCGGTACTAGGAACTGTAACTTGTGGAGACCCAATTTTAGCTGTTCAAACTAGCGAAGAGTACTTTATGGTTTCCCCTACATTATTCAGGGGTGAAGACCTATTTATGCTAACAGCTAAAGGCGAAAGTATGATAAATGCTGGTATTTATGATGGAGACAAAATAGTACTTAAGCAACAATCATACGCAGATAATGGAGATATAGTTGCAGCTCTCATAGAAGACTCTGCTACTATTAAGAGATTTTATAAAGAAAATGGAAGATATAGATTACAACCTGAAAACGACACAATGGAACCAATTATCGTAGATAATGTAACTATCCTAGGTAAAGTTGTAGGATTAGTTAGAAAGTTTTAAAAAAAACCTACTGAAAAGTAGGTATTTTTTATGTAAAATAAAAATATGTATCTGTATGCTTTTGTTCAGAATAAGAGTATGTTGTTACAGGTTCATCAATTTCATAGGTATAAGTTTCTGAAACAGCAAGAAGACTATAAATTTCTGGAGCTTCAACTTGTAATAACTGAATTGAATTAAAATAACCTCTCAAGTCGTAATTAATTTCACATGGTCGTTCAACTTTTCTAGTGGTAAAATGGTAAATTGTTTCAGTGATAGTCTTTGTTTTTACTACAATATTATTATTTTCTTGACCATATAAAAGGTAAGAGTATATGTTGGATATATTAATTGTTTTTGTTCCTAATAATACATTGTTTGTGTTTCGTTCATAAGACCAATAATAATAATATCCATTAAATAAACAAGAGTTACTATGAGAGGAAGATGATGTTCGATTAAGCGAAACTGAGTATGATGAGATATAAGTTAAATAATAGTTTTCTTCTCGAGATTCATAACTATTTTTATATTTATTAACATTACCTACATTAAGTGTTTGTCCCTGCTCAAGTTGACAAAAAGCAGTAGTTGGATCCTGCTTTTTCTTACATGCTACAAAAAAGAAAGTAGATGGCAACATAATACATATTGTTAGTAAAATTACTATAATTCTTTTTTTCATTTTAACACCTCATTTTACATATAATAGCATTTATTTTTATTTTTGTAAATGTTTTAATTGTTTTCTAGTATGTAATACACTGACCTGAATAACTAAAGCTACTAAAACCCCTACTATAAAGCCGAAGTAATGGCCTGCATTATATATTAAGTTGTAAGGAATAAGTAAGTTAGTTCCAATGATATTTTCTCTTAAGCAACTACCTATGTAACTACAGAATATAGATATACCACCGATTATTAAATTAGCCTTTGTTCGAGTGTTCTTACCTAAACTAAATAAGTAATCTATAATTACATATCCCCATAAAGCAAAGTATATTACAGATGAACCTGCCCAATTTAGTCCTACATACATAGAAACTAGTGGAGATGATAATATAGATAGAGATAATATCAAGCACAAGAAATTCAAAGAACCCATTTTTCTTTCAATATAAAAAGCACTTAGAGAAAATGCTACCATATTCCCTAGAACATGACCCCAATAATTATGTGTATAGAGATTTCCTATGGATATAAATAGGTCTTTAAAGCCATTAAAAACTTTCCATTTAATTTCTTCATATTGCCACAAAAGATTATTTCTACCCAAGATAGCAAAAATAGTGATATTTAAAATAATATAAACTAAAGAAACAGACCAGAAATAATTTCTATTCCATCTGCTCACTTTTTTGTTTTCTATATCTACAAACTTCATATATAACTCCTATATTTGATTATATCAACAAATATAATGAAATGTCAAAAAAGAACACTATATTTCAAGTGTTCTTTTTATATTAAGATATTCCCAATGTTTTTTAAATATTTGTATGAAAGAACAAATTGTTATTTATTGTAGATTTCTAAAATTTTGTCAACTAGTTTATTTTTTTCCATAGACATTGGGTCTAACCAAATAATATCTGTATTTCTTTTAAACCAAGTAATCTGTCTCTTTGCATAGTTTCTAGTATGCTGCTTAATTTTTTCAATTGCAGTATCTAGGTCATAGTTACCTTCGATATATTCCACAACTTCCTTGTATCCAATGCCTTTCATACTTTGAGAATTGTCTGGTCTCAGTCCTTTATCATAAAGACTTTTAACTTCATTTATTAAGCCACTTGCTAGCATAATGTCGACTCTTTTATTGATTCTATCGTATAATATCTCTCTATCAATATTAAGACCAATAAGAAGTGGTTTTTTGAGAATTGTCGTATCATTATTTACAATGTTAGATTTATTGTTTTGAGATGATTTTGCTATTTCTATTGCTCTTATCACCCTAACGGTATCATTTGGATGTAATTTAAGCGCAGAATCGGCGTCTACAGACTTTAATATGTCAAATATATATTCTTTACCATATTTATCTAAATCGGCCTGTAATTGTTCCCTTATCGCTGTATTTGAGCCTGTTTCTCCATAAGAATAGTTCTTAATAAGGCTATCTATATAGAAACCTGTACCACCAACTATTATGGGTAGTAAGTTTTTTGCTCTAAAGTCATCAATAGATTTTTCTGCAAGGTCTCTATACTGAGATACATTAAATGTGTCATTTTCATCAACAATGCCTATTAGATGATGCTTAACCCCTGCCATTTCTTCTTCTGTTGGCTTAGCAGTACCTATATTAAGGTTTTTATAGATATACATACTATCGGCATTGATTATCTCTGTATTTAACTTTTTTGCAAGTTCAATACTAATAGCTGTTTTACCTGTTGCTGTCGCTCCTAAAATAATTATTGAATCGTACATACTAAACAATCCTTTTGAACCATTTTTCTATTTCTTTCTGTGTAAATTCAATAAAAATAGGTCTTCCGTGTGGGCAAAGTAGTACTTGATTTGGTTTATGTAATTCAATAACTAAAGTCTTTATTTCGTTCTCTGTTAAGACATCGTTACCTTTAACTGCGGCCTTACAAGCAGACTTTGCTAAATATTCTCTAATTGTCTGGTCTTTTGATACAATGATTTTATTGTCTAGGTCTGAAAGTATGTTATCAAAGAATTCGTTAACATTAACATCTTTAAAAAGCATTGGAACTGTATTAATTTTGTAAGAATTATCGCCAAAGTCTTCTATCTCAAAGCCTAAATCTTTGATATTATCTAGGTTGTCTTTTATAAATAAATTCTCTTGATAATTAGTCTCTAAAATATATGGTACAAGTAGTGGTTGAATAGCCACTTCTTTATTATTAAGTTCATTTGTAAATTTATCAAAAAGTAGTCTTTCGTGTCCTGCGTGTTGGTCTATAACTATTAGTTTTCCTTCTTTTTCAATAAGAATATATGTGTCAAAGATTGTTCCAACAATTTTAATATTAGCACTATTATCAATTAAAGAAATTTTCTCAATTTCTTCTTTTACATATGTTTCTGGAAGTTCTCTTTCTTCGATTATATTGTGTGAATTAGACTGAATCTTAAAGTCTAAAGTCTTTTCGGTAAAAAATGGTATAATTTTCTCAACTGTTTCTACTTTTGCGCTTGATTTCTCAACGTTTTTTATAAATTCATTTCTCTCCCTATCTTCCTTGTTTATTTCATACTCAACAGATTTAGATAGTTCAACTTCTTCTACTATAGCATTATTATTTTTAGGCTCTTCATCTGTAGTGATATTTTCGTTATTTAATTGTTTCTTTAGTTCTTGTAATACTTGTAGTTTTGATTTATCTACTTCTATTTCTTCTTCGTCATATAGTGAGATATTTTTTGTATTATTTAAATTGTAAAGAAAATCAATAATGCCATTATAAACTATTCCAAAGAGTTGATTGCTGTCTTCGAATTTTACATCTAGTTTATTAGGGTGAACATTGACATCGATTTTATCAAGTGGAATATTTAGATATATTACATAAAATGGAAAATTTCCCTTCATTAAGAAGTTTTCGTAGGCCTTATATACTGCAGTAGATATGGTTTGATTGATTACATATCTGCCATTAACTATTAAGGTTTGATAGGTCCTATTAGGCTTAGAAAATGTTGGTTTACCTAGGTAACCACTGAACTCAAAGTCTCCCTTGGTAAATGAAAACTCAGCAATATTATCTACGATATTTTTACCATATACAGCATATATAGCATCAAATACCCCTGTTCCAAATGACTGATAAATCACCTTATTATCTGCTGAGTATTTTATACTAATATTTGGGTTAGCCATTATTAATCTTGATATATAGTTTGTAATATCGTTTTCTTCTAATTTTGGCTTTCTTAGGAATTTTTTTCTGGCTGGGATATTGTAGAATAAGTCTTCTATCATCATATATGTGCCTTGAGTTGCACCAATAGGCACTATTTCACTTAGGTCTCCACCTGTAACTTTGATTTGATACCCAGACTCATCTTCTGCAGTCTTAGATGCCATAGTAACCTTAGATACAGATGAAATAGAACTTAGGGCTTCACCCCTAAATCCAAGTGTTCCTATCTTAGATAAATCGTCTACTGTTTTTACTTTGCTAGTTGCGTGTGGTAAAAATACCCTATCAAAATCATCATAGGCTATACCTTTACCATTATCACTGACCTTTATATAGGTGATACCACCATCAAGTATCTCAATACTGATGCTAGTAGCACCAGCATCAATACTATTCTCTACTAGTTCTTTTACAACACTAGCAGGTTTCTCTACAACTTCACCAGCTGCGATTTTATTATAAACTGACTTATCTAGGATATTTATTACTGACATACTATTCCTTCTTTAGATAATTTTTTAATTGAATTAGAATATCAAAGGCATTAAGTGGTGTTAGAGTATTTGCATCTAAATCACTTAAAATTCCTGTGATTTTCTTAATATTTTTATTGTTTTCAATATTCTTTTGAGCATAGTTTTCATCGAGATTTGATGTAAGGGTGTTTTCTCTAGTTAAATCGTTCTGCTCTAGAATATGTAGTATATTTCTTGCTCTTTCAAGCACTGTATCAGGTAGTCCTGCTAAAGATGCTACTTCAATACCAAAGCTTCTACTAGCACCACCCCTTACAATTTTTCTTAAGAAAATAATACTATTATTGAATTCTTTAACTGAAATTTTGTAGTTCTTGACACCATCTAGCAAGCCTTCTAGTTCGGTTAATTCGTGGTAGTGGGTTGAGAATAATGTCTTTGCCTTAAGAGACTTAGATATATGCTCTATAACAGCCCAAGCAATACTAAGGCCATCAAATGTAGAAGTTCCCCTACCGATTTCGTCTAAAATAATTAAACTATCATTAGTAGCGTTCTTTAGAATATGACTAACTTCGCTCATCTCAACCATAAATGTACTCTGTCCCATTGATAAGTCATCACTAGCACCAATTCTAGTAAATATTCTATCTGTTAGACAGATTTTAGCAGATGTTGCAGGTACGAATGAGCCGATATGAGCTAGAAGTGTGATAAGTGCTACCTGTCTCATATATGTACTCTTACCTGCCATATTAGGACCTGTGATTATCATAGTTCTACTATCTTCGCTATTTAATATAGTATCATTAGGTATGAATTCTTCACTTCTATTTGTAATCTCGATTACAGGGTGCCTACCACTTAAAATCTCAATATTCTTGATATTTTTATTTATTATTGGTTTGCAATAATTTCTCTCAACTGCAACTGTTGCAAATGATAGATATGTATCTAACTCTGCTACTGCCTTAGCAGTCTCTTTCATTAGGTCGATTTTGACAAGTAAAATATTTCTAATCTCATCAAATAATTGCTTTTCTAAGGCAATTTTTAGTGACTCTGCATTTAGAATTTTCTCTTCTATTTGCTTTAATTCTTCTGTTACAAATCTTTCTGCATTTGCAAGAGTCTGTCTACGAATATAATGATATGGAGCACTAGACGCTTGAGAATTTGTAATCTCGATATAATAACCAAAAACCTTATTATAAGATACCTTTAAGTTCTTAATTCCTGTTTCTTGCTTTTCTCTGGCTTCTAATTCACTTATCCAGATTTTGCCGGATTTAGCAATATCTATATATTCATCTAGTTCTTTATTGTAGCCATACTTAATGATTTCCATATCTTTCTTAGATAGTTTTTCGTTATTTTTATCAACAATTGCTCTGTCAAGTAGTGCTACAATCTCATCAAATTCGTGTATATTTTCTCTAATACTAGTGATACCTGTAGAAGAGAATTTACCTAGTAGTTCCTTAAGTTCGGGTAATGCTCTTAGAGAATTTTTAAGAGTAATACAGTCACTAGCAACTAGATTATTATAGCTAATTCTACCACATAGTCTCTCAATGTCGTAGATATTATATAGGATATCTCCTATTTTCTCTCTTACAACTATATTTTTAACTAGTTCTTCTACTGCATTTAATCTGTAATTGATTAGTTTATCATTGAATAAAGGTTGTTCAATATAAGTCTTTAGAAGTCTAGCACCCATAGAAGTTTTTGTTTTGTTTAGTATCCAGAATAGTGAGCCTTTTTTCTTTCTGTCTTTGAAGTTCTCAAGTAATTCTAAGTTTCTTCTAGAATTTGCGTCTATCTGCATATAGTTATTCATTGAGAAATATTCAACGTCATTTATATGGCTGAGCACTCTTTTCTGTGTTTCAGTTATATAACCAAGTAATGCTCCAGCACTTCTAATAGAAAACTGTCTATTATTTATACTATATTTTTTGAGTGAGTCAGTATTTAATTGATTTTTTAGATAAGTAACTGCTTTTTCGTAATCAAATGAATATTCATCTATTACTTGTGCTATAGGTAAGAATTGTCCCACAACACAAGGAAGCATATCATAATATGACTTCATTTCTTCATTTACAATTACTTCACTAGGTCTAACACTAACTAGATAATCGTTGGTTTGAGATAGAATATTATCGCCATTAAATTCTGTTACAATAAATTTACCTGTAGAAATATCAATAACAGATATGCCGATATTGTCTTTCTCTTTAAAAATTGCAGAAATATAGTTGTTTTTGTTTTCATCTAGCATAGATGAATCAATTATTGTACCAGGAGTTATAACTCTTACAACATCTCTTTCAACTATCTTTACACCCTTTTTAGGCTCGGTTAATTGCTCACAAACAGCGACTTTGTATCCCCTATCAATAAGCCTTGCGATATATCCTTCACTAGCATGATGTGGTATTCCACACATAGGTGCTCTTTTTTCTAGTCCACAATCTTTACCTGTGAGTGTTAGTTCTAGTTCTCTAGCACAAACTTCAGCGTCTTCAAAAAACATTTCATAGAAGTCACCTAGTCTATAAAATAGTATTGCATCAGGATATTTAGATTTTGTGTCTAAGTAATGAGTCATCATTGGTGATAACGCCATAAATTATTCTCCTTTTATAACTCTGGCAAAAAGTTTATTCTTTGTAAATTTAGTTATTTCAACAGTGTAGAATTGATTTTTCCCTAGTGTATTATCTTCAACAAAGACGGTCTTACCACTATCTGTCATTGTTTGGTATCCATCATCACTAGACTCAATTGAAATAACATTAAATCTTTTACCAATTAGTTCTTTGTTTTTTTCTTTTGTTATAGATTTAGAAACTTGTAAAAGTCTGTGAATTCTATCCTTCTTAGTCTCTTCATCTATTTGGTTTTCCATCTTGTCAGCTAGAGTTCCCTTTCTTCTAGAGTACATAAAAGCAAAAACCCCATCATATCTAACCCTTTCAATCATATCTTTGGTCTCTAAAAATTCTTCTTCTGATTCTCCTGGGAAACCAACAATAATATCGGTGGATATGTATGCATCTGGCATATACTTTCTAATCATATCAATTAGACATAAATAGTGTTCCCTAGTATATTTTCTATTCATCTCTCTCAAAACTTTATTGCTTCCTGATTGAATAGGTAAATGAATACATTTAGATATTTTATCGCTTTCTGCGATTACTTTTATTAATTCTTCTGTTAAATCTTTAGGATGAGAAGTCATAAATTTTAGTCTAAAGTCACCATCTAAAGAGTTTAATTCTCTAAGTAAGTAGGCAAAATTTATGTTGCTATCACTAAAGTCATTACCATAGCTATTTACATTTTGGCCAAGTAAGGTGATATACTTGTAACCATCGTTTATAAGTGTCTTTACTTCGGCAATAATATCTTCTGGCTGTCTACTTCTCTCCCTGCCCCTTACATATGGAACAATACAATATGAGCAGAAATTATTACATCCATAGTTAATATTTACCCAAGCATTTGAGAACATATTGTCTCTTAACATTTCAACAGTCTCAAAGATGCCTTCTTCTTTTTTCCATACGTCTTTAATCTTTTTCTTAGTATCTAATCTTTTCTGTAAATATTCCTTAAATAAATGAATATTGTGTGTTCCGAAAATAATATCAACAAATGGGAATTTTTGAGAAACTATTTCACAAGCACCATCTGCCTGAGTCATACAACCACATACAGCAATAATGGTATTAGGTTTACTTTTCTTTAGTTTTTTAGTGGCGCCAATATTTCCCATAATTTTCTGGTCAACACCATCTCTAATACTACAAGTATTGAAAACTATTACATCAGCGTCTTTCATCTCTTCAGTTTTTTCGTATCCAAGAGATGTGAGCATTCCTGCTAATTTTTCTGATTCGTGAACGTTCATTTGACAACCGAAAGTCTTTATATAATAAAACATATAATCACCTATATATTATAAATAAATTTGTACAAACTAAGTATATATTATTTATTATAAAATTTCAAGTCATTTCGTTGAGATAAATTTGGTGAGTTATATATGAAAAACAATAGAAACAAATCAATTTTAACCAAGGTCTTATTAGTTGGATTAATAGCGATATCAATAGCATTTTGCTCTGGACTAATATGGTTGAATTCTTGTATAAAAGAAATAAAAAACATTGATTTAAATTTAAGTCAAAATACTAATATTTGTTATCTAATTGATGCAGATGGAAATGAAAAAGAAATAACTAATAAAAAAATATCTGCAGTAGATATAGAAGAACTAAGTACAAACACAATTAATGCTTTTCTATCAATAGAAGATAAAAACTTTTACAATCATAAAGGTATCAGTATAAAGAGAATTGTTAAATCACTAATCGATAACATTTCTCAAAATAAAATAGTTGCTGGTGGTAGCACAATTACACAACAATTAATTAAAAATAAATATTTGAGCAATGAGCAAACAATCAGGAGAAAAGTACAAGAAATATATCTAGCTAAAAAGCTCGAAAGTAAATACTCAAAAAACCAAATACTAGAATCGTACTTAAATGAGATATATTACGGAAATGGTGCTTACGGGATTGAAAATGCAAGTCGAAGATTTTTCTCAAAGAGTGCTAAAGATTTAGATTTAAGTGAAAGTTGTGTCCTTGCTAGTTGTATCAATTCTCCTAGGAGATACTCACCTATCAATGATATAGATAATTCACTTAAGAGAAGAAATTTAATCTTAAAAGAAATGCTGAAAGATAAAAGAATATCTCTCTATCAATATGAAAGTGCAATAAATACTGACATAGAATTAAAAGTAAGTGAAATAGAAAAACAAGATTTAGATACATATGATATTTTTGCAATAAGAGAAGCAGCAAATATTTTAGGTATAAGAGTAGATGATATATATAGAAATGGCTATAAAATTTACACAGGTAAATCAACACAAGTTCAAAAAGAATTAGATGTCTTAGTTAACGATGATAAATATTATCACAAAAATTCATATGGCAATATAGCTGATAGTTTAAGTATGATTATAGATAACGAAACTAATATGGTATCGGCAATCTCAGGAAGAAGTGAATATGATTTGTATAACCTACAAAGACAGCCTGGAAGCCTTGTAAAACCAATAATGGTTTATGCACCTGCTATGGAAGAAGGATTAATAAATTCTGCAACACAAATCTTAGATAGTGAGATAGATTATGGCGGTTATTCTCCTAGCAATGTTGGTGGTGTTAGCGATGAATATGTTAGTGTAGAAGATGCTATATCAAAGAGTATGAATATACCTGCTGTAAAGGTGTGTAATATATTAGGATTAGACAGGTGTAAAGAGTATGCAAATAGATGTGGACTAACCCTTAATAATAGCGACCAGGGACTAGCAATTGCCTTAGGTGGACTAACAGATGGTTTTACAATACAAAGTATTTTAGATGGATATTCGCCACTTATTTACAATGGTTTTTATAAAAAAAGTAATATTT
>JAZTWI010000009.1:0-47676 GCA_045635805.1 Clostridia bacterium | reverse complement strand
ATTGGTATCGGCATGGGTATTACTGGTACAGATGTTAGTAAGGGTGCTGCAGATATTGTACTTGCTGACGATAACTTTGCTACAATAATTGCAGCTGTAGAAGAGGGTAGAAAAGTTTACTCTAATATTAAAAAAGCTGTTCAATACTTGCTTTCTGCGAATATTGCAGAAGTACTATGTTTGTTTGTTGCTACAATATTTATGAAAGTTGAATTCCTAAGTGCTGTAATGATACTTTGGGTTAACTTGGTAACAGACAGTTTCCCAGCACTTGCGCTTGGTGTTGAGAAGGTTGAAAAAGATATTATGAATAAGCCTCCTAGAAAGGCAGGACAATCATTGTTTGCTGGTCATACTGGTAGAAATATTATAATGCAAGGTTTGTTCCAAACTATTCTTACAATGGCATCATTCTGTATTGGTGGTTATGTTCTAGGTAGTGCATTTACACCAGATGTTGCTATGACAATGGCATTTGTTACATTATCTTTAATTCAATTATTACATTCTTATAATAGTAGGTCTCAAACACATTCATTGTTTGCAAGTAATCCATTTAAAAATGGCAAAATGAATCTAGCAGTACTTGCTGGCTTTGCTTTAACTGCTATCACATTTATTCCTGCATTCCAAACATTCTTTGGAACTGCTGCATTAAACCTAGCAGAATTTGGTATTGCTGTTGGTTGTGCACTTGCAATTATTCCTTTGGTTGAGATTCAAAAATTTATTGAATATCATATTAGAAAAAGCAAGAAAAATAAACAACAAGTTGTAGAAGAAGAAACTGAAGAATAAAAATGAAAGGCCTAATATCAATTATTAGGCTTTCATTATATATGGAGAAATATAAATGGGTTATATTATAGTAATTGAAGGAACAGATGGTTGTGGAAAACAAACACAAACAACTAAGTTGTATGAGAGATTAGTAGGGCTTGGATATAATGTTATGAGACAGAGTTTTCCTGCATACGATTCTCCTTCATCTGGACCTGTTAAAATGTATCTAGGTGGTGAACTAGGCTCTAGTGATATGTCACTAGATGCTTATCAAGCAAGTTCACTTTATGCAGTAGATAGACTATGTACGTATTATAAAGATTTAAAGGATTTCTATGATAATGGTGGAGTTATACTATTTGATAGATATGTTACATCTAATATGTTACATCAGGCAGGTAAGATAAGAGACAAGGTAGAAGTAGATAAGTTCCTAGAGTGGTTAGATGCTCTAGAATTTGGAACACTTAAACTTCCAAGACCAGATAGGGTGGTATTTCTAGATGTTCCTGTAGAGATTAGTTTTAAAATCGCTGCTGCTAGGGAAGAGCAGAAAAATGGCAAAGCTAAGGATATTCACGAATTAAATCCAGAGCATTTGCAAAGAAGTTATGAGTCTGGTAAATATGTGGCAGACAAGTATAATTGGGTTACAATTCCTTGTGTAGAAGGTGAAAGCCTTAGGTCTATAGATAGAATACACGAAGATATATTTGATGCTATCATTGATGATTTAAAAGCTAAATAAACTAGATAAAATAAAAGAGTAGATATGATGTCTACTCTTTTTATTTGTATTAAATTTTAGAAGAACGGATTTCCTCCTGGTGGTGGGCCGCCTGGACCACCTTGTGGAGCTCCTGCTCTCTTTAGAACTTTTTGGTTTCTAATTCTAATATCATAATATAATGCCTGTTCATCTAATTGTTGTGGTAGGGTGTCATCTGGTGGAGCTTTCTGCATATCGTATACAGCACATTTATAACTAGGTGTAAAGATTGACCTTATTGGGTTTCTCTGAAGGATAGTTATAATACATTCACCACTATTAGGTTTTAGAGAAGCAAGTTCGTTAGGGTAGATAAGTGGTCTAGTATCTAGTTGGACGTTGATAGATTTAGAAGCACCACTATCTTTGTCCTTATCTGCAGACTTACTAATAGAAGTTGTCTCGGTCTCAACAGATATGTTACCACACTTTTTAGAGAATTCTTCTAGTGTGTTATTATCGTTTGATGCGATAAATACGTGAATATTACAGTTATCTTTAACAGTTGCGGCTGTTTCTTGTCCGTACTTGGTTGTTAACTGTACGTAAGATTGTAAGCATAGTATAAAGTAAATTCTTCTAGAACGGGCAACGGTAATAATTGTATCAAAGCCTTCGATTTTAGGCATATTAGCAAACTCGTCTAGTAGGAAGTATACGTCTCTAGGAAGTGAACCACCTCTAGAGTTTGCAATATCAACTAATACTTTATATAACTGAGATACGAACATTGTGGCGATAGGGTGTCTGGTTTGTTTTTCATCAGGAATCTTAATAAAGATAGCTGTTGGTTGGTCGGCAAATGTTTTTAGGTCCATTTCGTTAAGAGATGTAGCAAAACATATACCGGTATCACTAAATAAACCCATTCTATCTGTAACAATACCCATATAAGATTTAGTTGTCTTATCAGCATTGGTTATAACCTGGTTCGCTAGTTGTACAGCTTTACTTAGTGGGTCTCTACCTTGGAAGTATTCTGTCAAACTCTTTAGTGGGTTATAAGCATCGTTATCTTTTAAGTTAAGAATTTTAGATAGGTTAAAGAAATTAAATTTTTCTTTAGTCATTCCAAGTTCTGGATTTTCGCTATCTTCTAGCATTGCAAGAAGTGTTCCTTGGATTAAGTCCTTAGCACCTCTTTCCCAAATAGGGTCGTTATTTGATTGTATTGGACATAGCACTGCAGAAATATCTTTCAAATCCTCAAATGCATCTGTTTGTAGTTTTTGTTTAATAGCAGATTGGTGGTTTTGAAGGAGTTTAACATCTGCAAATGCAAATCCATCAAATTCGTACCATTCGCTATAATAAGTATCGCTAGTACATTTTAGACCGAAGTCTCTAGGGTCGTCGTTGTGGTGAACAACAACTTCTTTGTTTAGGTTACAAGCCCTTTCGTTTAATTCATATGCTCTAGTTAATGGATTCCATCTAGAACTTTGGAAAGGTTCTTTAAGGTCGAATACTAATACCCTATAACCATTTTTTCTAAGCTTCTGGCTGTGGTTATCATAAATTTCACCTTTAGGGTCGGTAACAACTATACAAGGTCTTGCTTTTGATTCAGATAGAATCTGCATTGTTGGGTCAACAAACTGTGTTGTTTTACCAGAACCGGTAGTACCTATAACTAGTGTGTGAATAGGCTTGTACATATTGACTTCTAGTCTATTCTTTATAAGTTCTGCTCTAATAGGTATACCAACGTTATCGGACCTATGTAAATCTTCGTAGTAGTGGAACTTAAAGTCTTTGTTGGTTCTTAATTCTTCTAGGCTTAACCAGTTAGTATCATAGAATTTCTTCATACCACCCTTAGTTGTAACTTTTGCTGAACTACTTCCCGAACCGAATTTGTGTTCACTAAGGAGTATGAGCATTGCTACAAGGGCGATAAGGAAAATTACTAAGAAGAAGGTCTTAAACTGTTCGTGCTGAATAACGCCCATAATATCATCAATTTTAATCGTGCCAAAAATATATATACTAGCACCGACGTATGAACATATAAATACAGCTATAACACCTAGTATTAGAGCCCAAAAGACTTTTTTGAATCTTTTACCAAAACTATCATTTTTTTCATCTGCCATTTTTCATTTCCTTCCTAAGATTTAGTCTTTCAAAAGATAAATAAAATAATTCTTTATATCTAATTATAATTAGTTTTAACAAATATGTCAAAAAATAATTTGTGTTTTACAAAAGTAGTTTAAGTTATGCGTAAGATTTTTACTTTGTAATTTCTAAAGCGAAAAATACCATAAAATATGCCAAATATCTAAAATTTTTGTGTATTTTTAATAAATTTGTTTGACTAGGCTTATAATTTTGGGTAAACTAAGTGTAAGTTTAAAAAACTAAATATATGGGGAGAAGAAGAATATGATGAATTTTTTATTAGCAACCTATGATTCTATGGAAGCTGTTGCAACAGGTATTATGGATGACTTATTTAAGAAAATCTTAGGACCTGTATTTGCTGTAATTGGTGTTGCAGCTATTATCTATGCAATTATCCTAGGTATCAACTATGCAAAAGCAGAAGATGCAGACGCTAGAAAGAAAGTTCAAGGTAGACTTATTGGTGCATTAATCGGTGCTGTTATCATCATCGCTGGTGCTACTTTATGTTTCTCTATCAATTGGCAAGGCGTGTTCGAAAGCTTTAGTAATCAATCTCTTGGTAATGTTTCTGCTCTACTTGCAGTTGCAAGATTCTAATTGCTTAGAATAATGAATAAAAACCTGTGTTTTTGACACGGGTTTTTTATTTTTTCTGTAAAACTTGTGTAATAAATTTTGAGTTTTATATTTTTTGTGTTAATATATGGTATGTATAGAGGTGAATTATGCAAAAATTATTAATGTTTATGTCACAATTATTAGCTGCAAAAGATGCTGCAGAGAAGGTTACTGAAATTCTAAGGAACTCTGTCGGTCCTATTCTTATGGCTCTTGGTGGAGCTGGAACAATATATGTTATTATTTTAGGTGTAAACTATGCAAAGGCAGAGGATGATGCTAAGAGAAAAGATGCCAAGAAGAGAATTTGGAATTTAGTTATTGGTATAATTGCTATGTTTACGCTAGCTGCTCTATGTATGTCTATTAAATGGGACAAACTAGTTACAGATATGTTTGGATACGCTTGGAGTGATATGATGGTTAGATAATAAGACTACTTTCTGGAGAAATCTCTTCAGAAAGTTTTTTTATATTATTATATAATTATATAAAATTATTTGTTTTTTTTGTCGAAATGGGGTATATTAATAATGTCTATAATTGCATATTTGTATGCAATATTTATGTTTAAATATCTCAAACAACACTGTTTGATTAATTTTTTTAGGAGAAAGAATTATGGGAATTAGCATGCTTGGAGGAATAATTCAATCAATACTAGCGGGTATTACTGGCGTTATTATGGCGATAGTAACGCCGATATTGGACCTTATTCTCGACTTTGTAAATAGATTTATTATTGGACCATTAATTCAGCTTGCATTTAACTTGCTAAGTTATTCCATTTCGCTACTATTCTATGATATTGCTTGCTTTATACTTGCCCTTATAGACTATGTAGAGATGATGTTTAGATTACTTGCTGGTCTTGAGGTGGATGGTGTTACTTTAAACTTATCAAATAGTCCAGATAAGGGCTCAGACTTAGTTGTTCAATTAATTAGAACTCCAGAAGTTAGAGATATTTTCCTTGCTATGGTTGTAGTTGGTATGTTCCTTCTTATCATCACAACTATTTTCCAAATGATTAAGGTTGAGTATACTACTGAAGGGGCAAAGAATGCTAAAGGACCAATCCTTAATAAGGCATTTAAAGGTCTTGCTAATATGATTTTACTTCCAGCACTATGTATTTTTGGTGTTGTTCTTGGTAACCAAGTATTAGATTTATTGGATAAGGCAACAAAGCCAGATTCAGACATTTTCGGTCAGTCTGCTACAATTTCTGGAACGCTATTTGTGGCGGCTGCAGCTGAAGCTCATTATCAAAAGGGCGATTTTAGGGTGGTATTTATAAGTCCAACGCCTAGTTTGGCACTGATGGAATTGCCTATCAATATTGTGCCGATACTGATAAACTCAATATTTGAGGCTTGGGGAGATGCATTTAATGCTGATGACCAGAAGAATTATTTATTCCCTGATGCTGTTAGAAAAGAGTCAGAGTCACTAGTTGCTAGTGGAACAATTAGTTATTGGAATATCGCTGCTATTTCGCAGATATATGACTACTCGAAAATTAATTATTTATTGTTAATTTTTGGTGGATGTATTGTTATTAAAACGCTATATTACACATGTTTTGGTATGATTGTGAGACTCTACCAGTGTGGTATGTTATTTATTATATCGCCAGCCGTCATAGGTATGTCGCCGGTAAATGAAAGTGGTCTGGGTAAATGGCGAAGTGAATTTATTGGCCAGGCTATATCGGCGTACGGCGTAGTACTGGCACTGAATATATTCTTTGTATTAGTTAGAGTATTGTTGTCAATAGACTTTAGTTTCGAAGGTGTTACGGGATACTTCTTTGGAGCTGGTTTAATGGAAGGACTACTAAAGGCAATTATTGTTATGGGTGGTACGCTTACCATTGAGAAATTCTCTAAAGAAATCGGTGGCTATTTTGGTGCAAAAGATGCATTAAGCCAAGGTAAAGAAATGGAAAAGGCTGTTGGTGATGTTGCTAAAAAGGCTATTAGTACAGCTATTTCTGTAGCAATGATGGCTACCGGTGTTGGTGGTGCCGCAGTTGGTGGATTAAAAGCTGCTGGTGCTGCTGCAAAAGCTGCAGGTGGTGGTATGAAAGGGCTCGCTGCTGGTGCTAAGAGTATTGGTGGTAAGTTAGGAAATAAGGTAATGGACACTGGTGCAAACATTGCACAATCATTTGTGGATATGTCCGGTGCTGATGTGGATATTGCAGGAAAATGGCAACAACATAAGCACAATAAAGCACAAGCACATCTTACAAGTATGAATGCACAACGTGATGCTGCGAAAGATTCTTTTTCAGCTGCTGGTTCGGATTATGCGGCAAAAGATGTGGCGTTTAGGAAAGCTGATGAAACATATCAAAGAGCTTTAAAACAGGATGTTAGAGACCCAGAGGTTTTGGCAAGGCTTAAATCTAAAAGAGATACAGCATTGGAAGAAAGAGATGAGGCAAAAACGACTTTTACCTCTGCTGGAGATAGATGGAAAGCTGCAAGTAAAGTTGCTAAAACTGCTGCAGATGATGCAAAACTTGCAGAGTTTAGTGCTGATAAGAGACAAGCTCAACATGCATCAGAAAGGTTGATTCGTTCAGGTGCTGCTAGACAGGCAGGTAAGGCGTTCTTTGAAGAAAAAACATTCTTTGGTCAGGCTTTTGCTGCTGGTAAAAAACAGGTTGGTGGCTATGAAAAAGCCTATGGAGAAGAATATGGAAAAGAAGCAAAGTCTGCTTATGACCACTTGGCAAAAGTTAAATCCGATGCAAAAGAAGAAGCTCATGATGTTAGAAACAAAGAGACTATTAAAGCAAAGAATGTGATACTTGGTTCTGAAATGGTTGATATTTTCAGTAAAAATTCTCAAGCTCAAAAAAGAGCACTTCAAGATAAAGCAGAAGGTAGCATTGCACAGGTAGGATTGTTGAAGTCTAGAATAGGTGAAAATGGAGACTTGACCAGAGAATTACAAGAAAAAGAAGCTAGATTCCTTGAGTTAGGTAAAAATTTTGATGAGAAAAATGCTCAACATAGGGCTATAGAGGCAGATTACCAATCTGCAAAAGCCCGTGTTGATAATGCCACAAATCAAATAGACCAAATGACAAACAATATTGCAAATGAGTTTAATATGACTATTCAACAGGTTGAACAATTTTCGGATGCTGCAGCACTAAATGATGGAAAGGTTCAATTGCCTAAATCAGTTCTTGACCAGTTCACGCCGGATTATGAAAAGATGTCAGAGTTACTTACTGCTGCAATAAACAAAGAAGGTGTCGATATTTCTTCAGAAGCTGCTGATAAGATTGTTCAGGGCGTTACTAGTGTAACAGGAAAGAAAGTTACTGCTGATATCGCTAAAGTTTTAACAGATTCGTTGAAAGAGTTGTCTGACAAAATTGGAAGTAGTAAATAACAATACTTAATAATAGATACCATGGTCATAAGTTATGCCATGTATATATGA
Source organism: Clostridia bacterium (assembly GCA_045635805.1). Lineage (GTDB taxonomy): Bacteria > Bacillota > Clostridia > Christensenellales > UBA1242 > UBA11490. Next base: position 39,911 of record JAZTWI010000009.1, on the reverse strand, counting down.
TTTGTCCATTGAGTAAGTCAATGGACAAATTTTTTGTTTTAACGCCTTGTATAAGAAGAGAATTTTGTCAAAAGGCTTATCTTCTTATTTATAATAGATTATAAATAAAATTTTAATTGTTGTTTATTTTATTTTGTTAAAATTTATGATTGTTGTATACTATACATAAGTAGGTTTATATTAGTATTATTTGGATTAAATTCCTAAAACTAAATATGAATTATTTAAATGGAAAAATGGAGACGGAATTATTATGATGAGATTTATTCCTAGAAGGACCAAGGTTAAAGTTACAGTATTTAGAAATTTCACTATTCTAGATGCTATATTTATTCTTTTTGGTCTAGCTTGTACTGTTGTTATTGCCACAACTAATATGTTTAGTGATACATGGACTAATATCTATGTGGCAGTATTCTTTGCCGGTGCATATGCAATGCTATTTTTGGAGATGGGCGATAATATGAGAATGTATCATGCTATTGGTATGTCATTTAAGTTTATGGCTTATAATAAATTCTATTCTAAGAAAGCTACAGGTTCTAAGAATATTAAAAATATTATGCCATTTGATGATACTAATACAGATAGATTTTTAAAGTTCGGTGATTACTATGGTAGTGTAATTGAAATTTACCCTATGTCATTTGGGCTTCTTACCGAAGAAAAGCAAGATATGACTATTAATGCTTTCTCTACAGCTCTTCAAAGGTTGAATTTATCTCAACAATGTTCAATCATTAAAGTTAAAAAGCCGATGATATTAGACGAGATGGCAAAATACGAAGACTATAGATTCAACGTTATTAATGATATGTACGATAAAGGTTTCTATACAGCTGCAGAACTAGATAGTAGAAGCCCGGTATTTGACGAAAGACTACAAGCCATCAAGTTTATGAATGAGCAAGAGAAAATTATTAAAGACCACTTCTATATGGTTATATATGATACCGATAGAGATTCTCTTAATAATACAGTTAATGGTATAGTTAGTACGCTTGAAAGTTCGGTTACACCAATCTATACAGAGATTGTTACAGGTGATAAACTATATGTATTTATGAAGTCTACTTTCTGTTCAAACTTTGATGAAAGAGAAATTGAACTTGTAAGCATGAACGAAAAGGCTGCTTGGACATATCCTGATGAAATTAAGTTTGACTTAAAGACTACTAAGATTGATGGAGAAAAGTACAGAATATTTACAGTTACTGACTATCCTATTGAAGTTCCTAATGCTTGGGCATATCCACTATTTATGCTTGACGAAAGTAGGGTAGTTGTAAATATTGCACCGATTGATAGATACAGAGCAGAGAAAGACTTAGATAAATCTCTTATGGAGATGGAAATTAAACAACAAAAGAATATGAGAAGCTCTGAGAAAATCGACGTAGAACAACACATTGAAACATTGAAAGAACTTCTTAAAGGTATTAAGGGTGCCAATGAGCAGCTTTACAATACAACTATTCATATTGTTGCAAAAGACGCTGTTAAAAAAGAAGTTAGAGCAATCCTTAGACAAAATGGTTTTAAATTCTCTGAAAACTTTGCTAGACAAGTAGATGGATTTATTTCTAGTAATATTTCTAGATTAGATACACTTGCTAAGAGAAATGGTAGAGGTATTCAAACTACATCTCTTGCAGCATCATTCCCATTCGTATCTACAACCCTTCACGACCAAAGGGGTATTTACATTGGATACAACCAATATCCTGTATTTACTAATTTCTTTGCTAGAAACAACGAAAGAGTTAATAGTAATATGATGGTTATTGGTAAATCTGGTTCTGGTAAATCTTATTGTACCAAGACACTCCTTACAAACTTTGCTGCAGATAATACCAGAGTATTCATTCTGGACCCGGAAAATGAGTACGAAATACTTTGTCATAATCTGGGTGGTAAAATTATTGACGTAGGTAACTCTACAAACGGTATCTTCAACCCATTCCATATCTACGCAACTTTGGAAGCTGAGAGTGGTGAATCTACCGACGCATTTAACGAACACTTGCAGTTTATGGAGCAGTTCTTTAGACTTATTTTGCCAGGTATTAATACTGACGCATTTGAGATGCTGAACTCTCTGATTGCAACCCTTTACAGAAAATTTGGAATAGATAGTACAGTAAACGTTACTGACCTTAAACCTAGTGACTTCCCAATATTTGACGACCTAATTCAAATGGTTGATGATATGATAGAAGTTGAGACTAATGATTACCATTACAAAAACTTACAAACAGTTAGAATGTTTATTGAGAAATTCGGTACAGGTGGTCGTAACTCAAACCTTTGGAATGGTTATACATCTATTCAAACAAACGAAAACTTTATATGTTTCTCATTCCGTACACTTATCTCTAACAGAAACGATATTATTGCAAACGCACAGATGTTGCTTGTATTTAAATATCTAGATAGTGAGATTATTAAAAACCGTGATTTCAACCTAAAATACATCGGTGAACAGGCACCAGAAGAAGATAAGAGAAGAGTTATCTGTGCCGTTGACGAAGCGCACGTATTTATTAATAAGAAATTCCCAATTGCGTTAGACTTTATGGCGCAGATGGCAAAGAGAATTAGAAAATATAGCGGAATGCTAATCATCATTACACAGAATATTAAAGACTTCGTAGGTTCGGAAGAAATTGCTCAGCAATCTACAGCCGTAATCAACGCCTGTCAGTATTCAATTATTATGTCACTTGCACCAGCAGATATTAACGACCTTATTACTCTGTATAGAAACGCGGGTGGTATCAACGAAGAAGAGCAAAACTCTATAGTTACAGCAGGTAGAGGACAATGTTTCTTGATTACAGGTCCTATGAATAGAACAACTGTACAGATAGAAGCTCTAAATACAACTAGAGAACTATTTAATAACCCTAACTACCTAAAGGCTCTTCAAACTGAATATTAAGATTAACTACTAAGAAAATTATTTGGAGAAAACTGTGGTTATAAAAAATGAAAAAATGGAAGTAAAAAAACTAAATAAGAAATTACCTAATAAGTTTAAGACTATTTGGTTTTTGTGGCCTACCGATAAGGATAGGCTTCTTTTGCTTATTAAAGATTATGTAAAAAATTATAATAAGAAGAAAAAAGCAGACAAAACTGCAGCAGATAAAGAACAGGCTAAACCTTATGCTGAATTACCTGCAGCACTTAAAAGTCTAAATGGTTGTGTTGTTAAAGACTTGCAATTTATCATTAAGATTTTAGGTCGTAGGGGAAAGGTCCTTGCAAATATTGAGTGGCTTGAAGGTGAGGGTAAAAACGCAAAGTCTGAGATTGCTAAGGTAGAAGCATATAACGAAGCACTTAAGAAATATATTCCTATCCTTAATACTAAGGAATCGCTAGAGAGTATTGACCTTCATACAGCATCTTCTGTTATAGATAGCATTAATCCTAAAAAAGAGCCTAAGACTGAGTCTAAGAGTAAGAAGAGTAAGGAAGAACAAGATTTAGATATTGTTGCCGCTATTAATTACGTTGGTATTACTGTTGAGAAGGATGACCTTGGAACATATAGCATTACCAAGTATAAAAATGGCAATGGTATCAAGTATTTTGTCGGTAAAACAGAAAAGGCGTTTACATTATCTAAAAAGGCTTGTAATAAATATATTAACGAATTTCTAAACAAACCAGTGGAAGGCAGAAAATATATTACAGCAAGTCAGGTTTTTGCTGACTATATAAAGGAAGCAGAGACTAGCCTTGGAGTTGCTGATGCTTCAGTTGAGGATATGAAGAAACTATTTGGTTCAGCCCTTACATTTAAAGAGCCTGCCGTATACTTTAAAAATATTATCAAAGGATATAGTAGACACTCAAAAGCTTGGCAAAACTTTAAGAAAGAGAAAGCTCCAGAAAGCGAAGATACTAGCACTCAGTCTCATCCAGATAATTTAATGGCTAAGAAATTAGTGGTTGGAAAAGCACTAGCACAAATACTTAATGAAGAAGGTGTCCTAACAGAGAGCCAGATTAACAATCCAGATTACAAAGCTGGTAACATATCTAAGGATTTTGGTTTAGATGTAGACTTAAAAACACTTGATGAAGAGAGTAAGTATATTGAAAAATTAGAAGATATTTCATTTAGAACTGTTAGTAATTTACACTCTACTTTGCAAGAATTAAGGTCTTATAACCAAGACGTAACAGATGATATTTCTCTAGACTACATGAAGAAGAATAGAGTGCATAGAGCTCTTGATGAACAAAGGGGAGAATTACTAGAGAAGAAAACTGATTACGACAAGAAAATTGCTGCTCTTACTAAAGAAGGTAGGGGAGAAAACTCTAAAGAAATTAAATATTATGAAAAACAATTAGAGAAAGTCCAAGAAAAGCTAGGTTTAGAAGAATATACAAAAGCAAATGCGGATTACGTATCGGCAAGGAATAACTTTAGAAGAGTTCTTTCTCTTTCTAAGTACTATGAAGATTTACTTAGTACAGATATTAAGATTAAGAAAGAGAAGGCAAAGCTACTAAAGCAGACTATCCCTGTAGACGAGCTTATTAATGAAATAAAAGATTCTCTTTCTGAAGCAAAAGAACCAACTATTAAGATGGATAAAGGTAAAATCGAGCTTAATGGTATGGATAAGGATAAACAATTTAAAAAGCAATACACGTTAACGGAAATAGACAAAGAAATAGATAGTCTATGTAGAGAAGTAGACTCTGACGATGCTCCGGTAGATTATGGAGACATTAGGGGAGAACTAAAGAAACTTAAACTGCAGAAAGACTATGCTAGAAAGAAAAAATTAGAAGAAAACAAAAAAGCAAAGGAAGCAGAAGAAAAAGCTAACGATAGCGACGCTAAAAAAGTGGGTCTTACGGTGGAAGTTTTAGAAAAACTTACTAGTAACCTAGCTGCTGTTAGTAACTTACAAGCACAAAATGCAATTGCAACCGCAGAAGCAAATCAAATTGAGAAAAATAACGAAGCACAAGCTCTAGATAATGATTTAACTCGACAACTAATTGAACTTCTCTTAGAAGATAAGAAGAGAGAGATAGAGAGAAGAAAGAATAAAGGCAGAAGAAGAATTGTCGAAGAGTACGATGATGAAGACTATGACGAAGATTATGATGATTACTATGATGATGAAGAAGATGAAGTAATTGTTAGAAGGTCTAAGAAGAAAAAATCACCATTAGCTAAAAAAGAGCCAGAAGAAGACGAGGAAGAAGATATATTTGCTCTAATGTTAGAGTATGAGAAAAACCCTAATAAAACAGTTGAAATATCTAGTCTAGATTTCGGTAATGATGAAGAAGACGAAGAAGAAATAGAATCCACAGAGAAGGAAACGTCTCAAAACAATAACTTTATGTCTATGCCTAATATGTATAACCAAATGGATTCTTTTGACATCTCAGATAGACATAATAGCATCGAGCCATCAATTATTCCTTATCTTGTAGCATACCAAAAAGATGGTGTTAATACTTATGGTAATTACTTAGAAGCCTTTGCTACATTTGAAAGATATAAGTATTTAATTGAGACAAAGGGTAACCTTCTATACGAATACGTATCTAAAGGTATTGATGAGGGCAAAGACGCAGATGCTCTTATACTTGAATTAAAGTATAGAATTTTAAAGGCGAGTTTGGCAAAATCTAATATTAAATTAGAAGACGGAGTAATTGCAGGAATTAATTTAGATAAGAATTTATCTAGTGAGTTAGAGTCATATATAGATAAATCTGGTAATAATTTGGTTACATCAGACTACAAGGAAATGACGGCAACTATTAATTTTGATTACTTAAAATTCCTAATTCAAGCAAAAATTGATGCTGAAGACCCAAGGCTTCCTGAAGATGTAATGAATAACTTAACAATTGCTCTTAATATGTTGGGTAGCATTGCTAATATCATTATGGGAGACCCGCAAACTACTAAAAATTATGAAAAGTATTCTGCTAAAATGAAGCAGAGTTACATAGATACTTTAGTTGGTAAATTAGAAGCTGGAGAACTTCCTGTAATAAGCCTAGATAGTGATTCTATTTATAAGAGAATGTTAGACTATTTGAGTTTCTCCATTGTGGCTCAGAACGTTCTAATACAGAAGAGTGATGCTCAAGAAGGCGGCCTTACTACATATCCTAGAAACGTATACTTTGGTCAAAAGGAATTAGCAGATGCAACACTTAGAGCTGGTTACGTTCTTACTCACGAACAAAATGCCTTAATTACCAAAAGGAATATGTCTCTATTTGAAGACCTTGGCGATGATGTTACTAATTTATTTGGTACATTATATAGCTTCAATGGTTCACATAATAAAATTCTTCTTAGAATGAAACCAGGTCCACTTCAGGGTGGTGTTAAGTTTATGGAGAATATTGTAGATTCTCTAAAGGTAGACTACAATCCAGGAGAAGTTAAGAGAGCAGAGAGTAAAAAGGTAGAGAGAAGTGAAGAATCGTCTATTGTAAGAGAAGGACTAGAGCCTAGCGATTACGAAGATGATGAGTGGTTCTTAAGAAAGAGATTTATATTAAACAAAGAAAAAGCAAAAGAGTATGCTTTACAACTTGCGTTTGGTATGAAGTATGGTACAGACCCTGCTAAAACTAAATTAAAAGAAGACTTCTATGAGAAGAATATGCTTAATCTCCAGAAAATCAATACATACTTTAAAGATATTGATGAAAACACAATTAGTATGATAACTTCTGTTATTAGAAGCATAATGACTCAAAATGTAGATAGATACGAAGACTTTGTTGCAAAATTAGATAAGCAATATCTAAACTTTGCAAATAAGATGCTATACATTGTAGAAGAGATTGAGATGATAGCAGACTTTGAAGCTAGGTCTCCAGAAGATAAGAAATACACTATTGGTAAGATAGAAGAAGACTTTATTGCTAAATCAGAAGATAATACAGAAATTCATCCGGAACTTACTAGCCCTAGAAAAATGGTTAACGCATTTATTAATTTATTTAGATACTATGCTTTAACTCAATTAATGGCAGAACTAGGAAAAGATGAAAGAATTGTTATTAAGAAATTCTCAGATGAGTTTGAGAAAATCAAGAGAGATATGAGAACTTTCTTAATAGATAAAATTAAAGAAAGTAATAGGCTCAATGGTTATGAGATAGAGACTGCTAGGTACTTTGAATTAGATATCGTTGTCAATGACGACGAAAGAGACAATGTTAAGTTTGCAGATGGGACGGAAGCTCCAAAGACTTCGACTAAGCCACTTGGAACAGAGCTACATAATATAGATATTATCTATGCTGGTATTAGACAGGGCTTTGAACAGGCATTAGAGCAGGAAGGAGACCCATTACTTAGAGAAGATATGAGGGATTTAGCAGAAGTATTAGATGTAGTAGGTGAAATCACTGACGATATTGAAGCTAGTACTTTTGAAATTAAACTCCCAATAGGACATACTATTAGATGTAACCTAAGGGGACTTTTCCAACAGTATTTATTTAGATACATTATGGATAAGGGTAACGAGACAGACTCATTTGAGTTTATCTTAAATGAAATCAAGAATATGGATAGTATGGCAGAAATTGCTAGGTTTATTAAAACTGCAGCAGAAGACTTAAACGGAGAAGAATTAGGTGTAAACTTAATTATGAAATTTTCTACACTTTCAGAGGGTGGAGAGTATGTAGAACTAGGAGAACAGATATCCACAGTTCTTGCTAGTATCAAGAGTTCGGCTACAGCTGAAGAAGTGTATGCAAAGCTTAATAGCGATACCTTCTATAAAACAGCAGTAGACGATATTCAAAAGATGTTCTTAGATTACTTCAAAAGAAAAAAATCGGAACAAATAGTATTTTAATTAGTCTAAATTTGTGGTCTTGAAATATGAGTTATCATATGATACAATAAAATTGTATAAAGACCACAAGTTATTAGACCTAATAGAAAGATACAAATAAATTATTTAGGACGGATAAAATTATGGCAGATGCACAACAAATAATCCAAGATATGGCAAAATATTCTCAGGTGAAGAAGAAGGGAAATTATAGGAAGGCAGAAAATGTGCCAGAAGGTAAAAAGTCATTAATAAAAAAATTAACAGAGCCTATGTTTGTTCCTGACCCCGGTTCGATAAAAATTGAGAATCCTCCAGCAGGAATTCCTGATGAAATAAAAAGTGTAGTAGAAGATATTAAAAACTCATCAGTATTTAATGAGGAAATTCTTAAGGGAATTTCTGAGTCTCATCCTGCTATGCTTAAGCATATAAATAAGTTTGCTCAGTCTATAAACAAATGGTTAGTAGATGATTTTAATAAAATCTCTGGTGAGAAAAATGATTTAAATACTCAATATGCTTCGTGGGTTGAGTCTGGAAATAATTTCTTAACAATTGTTAAAGAATTCGAAAAAACAGTTAATGCTGTTAGTGCTATTGCACAAACATCTGAGCCTATAGAAGAGGTTGTTGGCAAAGAAACAGAAATTTCAAAAGACTCTAGGCTTATTTTAGCATTTGCTCATATGGGTATAGATATTATGCGTGACCCTAATGACCCTAATAAATATATATGTAAAGAAAGTGTGTCAGGTGGTTTTCAGTATGAAGATAATCAAGGTAATAAAAAGGTAAAAAAGATTAGCGAAGGCGCTGCCCAGGCTTTTATTGATAATTACTTAATGTCTCCAGATAAAGATAGTGTTGATATTTCCCCAAAGGGTCTATTTACTTACTTTATTCAACAAGAATTAGTAGGGACAACATCAAAAAGAAAATTAGATTCAGATTTACTAAAAAGAGCTCAAAATTTATTCTCTGAAGATGCTCCAGAGTGGCAGGCTTTAGTGATGGAAGAGGATACTGCCGGGATGTTGAGAGACGCATCTATGGTTGGTTTTCACTCTTTAAATAGAGAGACTCTAGAATCTATATCTCTTGATGAAGGGGTTAGTTATACAAGTGAACTTAGTGGTAAACAAGCAGACACACTTAGAAATAGGTGGAGAATAGAAAAATTAGAAAGAGATTCAGCTAAAGTCATTGATGCTAGTGAATCTGCTATTGACGCAAACCAAACATCAATAGATAATGTTTATGCTAAATACGAAAAGGTTATAGAGGCATTAAAAGTTGAAGAGTCATTGTATCCTAATGGTAAAGCTCCGGCAGCGTTAGGTGTATATATTACAAGAATGCAGCAAAAGCTTGATATGGTTAAAGTTTTTGGTTATAACATTACCGAGCTTTATTCTCAAGCACAAAGTGGGGCGTTTAAAGACCCTGATAAAAATATTACCAAAGATGCTCCAAGTAATAATGCTCAATTTATAAAACAAATTTTTGATAATCTAAGTTTTGATGCGACAACTAATCAGATAACTTTGGCAGGAGATTTACCTTGGATTTCCAAAGAGCAGTTTGATTCGGTTATGCAGAGTAAAACTTTAGAAAGTGAGCAAGAAAACGAGAATAATAAGAAAAGAAGAACTAGAAATCCACATCAATCTCAAGCACAACAGGAATCAACTGTTTTACCTGATGTATTTGAAGTTTCTTTTGACCAAGAATTTTCAGATGGATTATCATTTGCTGATGTAATGAATCAGGATGCATTACATCATCGAACTGTAGAATTTATCAATAATCCTCCTAATTGGATTTCTGATATTTATGCAGGATACGCAGATGCTCTTGCTGAGAATCCTTCGTTAACAGGACAAGAATATATTAAGGCTATGATATCACAAGACCCTTCAATGGAAAGTAGTGAATTGTTGGGTGGTTTTACATCTATAGAAGCATTGGGAAATAGTATTCAATTATGTGCAACTCAAAGTGTAAAAAATGGTGAAGAGCCAAATTATTCAGTAACACCTGAAACAAAAGCAGTAAGGGAAAGAGCGGCTGTGTTATATTATCATATGGATATGGTTGCTCAGGAAATAGCCAAAGACCCAGCACTAAGAGAGGAATATGATAAGGGTTCTGCTGATGACAAAAAAAGAATTTTTGGTCAAGTGTATGAAGGGTTAAAGCAAAGAAAAGCACTTGATTCTCCTGATAGAGAAAATGTAAGTGATGCTGAGTCTAGATGGAGAAATTATGGTTTATTAGTTAATGAACAGCAATTGTTTGCAGAGAATGTCAGTTCCCCAGATTGTACAAAAGACAAAAAGAATATGGATACCATGGCTGTTTTAGGTGGACTAATTAAGAAGGATGGAGCTAAATTTAGTTCGGCAATACAACATTTACAAAGTCAAAATAAGGCCGTTGTTGACTATGCAGATACGGCAAGCATGGGACCTAATCAATCAACTGAAGAACATGAAAATGGAAAACAAGATGATGATTTGATAGAGTTTAAAGAATTATATCCTAGAGAAGTTCCTGCTTTTAAAATTCAAAAACAGATGCAACCGTTTAATGTTAAAGCAGGTCAAAAAATGATAGACAAATTGTTGGATGCGTTTCAAAAAGCCAAAGTTAAGTCCCCATACAAAGTTGCAGGTAATAAAAGTGCGGGACAACCTGTATTAGATGGTAAAGATGATGAACATGAATTAGAAGAAGTGGTGGATATAACTAATCCTTCTCAAGTAGGCTCTTCAGGTACAGATGGTAAAAAAGATGTCGTTGAGAATGAGGGTGGGCATTTATTTGATGTTTTGGATGAGACACAAATAAGACATGCTGCAGCTATGTCAGCGGTAGGTTCTGGTGTTAAATATATAATTGAAAAGTTAGAGGTTGGTGAAGATGAGACTGCAAAGGGGGTTGTTGACGCTATGAATTATATGAATAATCTAGCTGTCAATGAGCCAATTGTAAGTTATGGTAACATGCCAATACCTTTACCTGATGCGATGAGAAATATTTTATTAGACTTTGCTGCAGGTAAAGGAACAAATCCAGATGGTTCTCCTATGTCTCCAGAACAACAGCAAACAGCTAATTTAAGCCAAGCAAAACAGAGCATAGAAATATTAAAGGAACAAGTTGGAAAAATTAGACCAGGAATGCCAGGGGCTGAAAATATTGCCAAATATACTGCTATGTTAGATAATTTTGCTTATGCGTATACTAGTGGATTATTAACTCCAGCAGAAGTAGCTAAACTTATTAGTATGACATCTACTAGTACAATGCAGCCAAAGGAAGACGGAACAATTGAGATTTCGCCTGGAGCAGATTTGACACCTGAACAGGTTGCAACGCTTAAAACATGTAAAACTCAAGAAGAGTTTGATAAAAAAGCTATTGAGTTTGGCCTTTATAAACAAAACATTGTTAATGAGGTTTATGGTGATAAGCAAGAAGCACAAGCTTCTACAGAAGCCGGTAGAGATATTTCGGAGAACTTACCCTAATGAGTTTGAAAGGGGAAGGATTTACGATTTGTTGCTTAATGTTGGTTTGCTAAAAAATAGAATGATGCAATTGTCTCAAAGTGGAAGGTTAAAAGATATTCCTGAGAAATATCTTCAATCCATTAATAATACCATACAAAATATTTTACAATACTCAGATAAAACAGTTGCTAGTGAAAGTGGGCAAGAAAAAGGAATTACAGAAATTTTGGGTAAACTATGGGATATGCGTCCAGAAGAAGCTGTTGCATGTGTCGAAAGAGAACTTGCTAGTGGTAGAATTCAGGATAAAGAAGTTGTGACACTGTTGCATGATTTTATGGTAACTAAACAGGTTATTCCTTCTGGCTATGAGAGTGGTTCAAATGAGAATATGCCACATGAACTACAATATTTTCAAGTGCAATCTGAATGGAGAAGGAAATTTATCAAAGATACTGGACATTGTTACTCTATTGAAGATGTGTATAAATCAGGCGGGAGAGAGGTGAGCGGTTTTTCCGAATATTTTTTCAGTAAATTTAAGTACGAACAATTAACAAACAAATCTTTCGATGAGACATATCAAGAACAAAGTTTTGTAAATGGTATTCAAAAGAGAATCCAAGAGTTGGAAATGGCTGCTCAACATGAAAATGGCGATGGCGGTATGGGTAATGCTTAAAAATATTAATTCTATTAATATTAATTAGTTTTTCCCTATTGACAATACGTTAATAGTGATATAGAATAATATAATTTTAGGGAGGTGTTAGGATGACAAAGAAGAAAGAATTTACACTTGTTGATATTATGGCTGATACTATTGGCTTACAATTTAATGGCGTTGATTTTTCCGACAGGTTTTCTAGCGAAGCAATGCAAAATAGAATGTTCGGAGTAATGCACTCTAAAGAAAACAATTGGGCTGAAGGCTTATATGAAGTTTTCTTACAGCAAAAGTCTGAAAATCCTAACCTTTCTGCTCATGATTTCTTAAGGAATATTAAGATGGGCAAAGATTTCGATACTGCACTTAGTGGTATTGTAAATCTAGAGACATTGGGAAATGTTTTTGATACATTTTCAGAGGCCAGGGGTACTGGTGTAGTTACATCATTTTTATGCTCTGCAAAGACTAAAAAGGTTGCAGCTGATGCAGACCTTGCATACTTCTATATGGACCAGGTATCTCAATTAATTTCTAGAGATGAGAGTTTGAGAGAAAACTATGCAAATATGGATACTGCTGGTAGACAAACAATGATAATGGCTTGCCTAAAATCTTTAAAGGTAAAGGGTGCGCTTGATAATCCTACTCCTAAACAATTAAAGGTAGCTCAAGCTAGATGGAGACCTGTTTACAGAAAGAGTGCTGATGAAGGAGTACTTCTTGGTATGAGAGACCAAGGTATTGACATTACTGATAGAGAATCTTTTATGTATAAATTTGCTGCATCAATGTCTGAAGTTATTAGAAAAGATGATACTAGACTTCTTGCTGATAGAAGAGTTCTTAGGGACCTAGAAGAGCCTATGGTAGACTTTGATAAAAATCCTGATAAATTCAGTGGTGATGATGAAATGGACTTTGTAGAAAGAGAAGAAAAACCAAGAGATGAAAATTTGATAGAATTTGGTAAACTTTATCCTAGAGAAGTGCCACCATACAAAATTCAGAAGAAACTTCAGCCATTTAATACTAAAGCTGCACTTAAGTTTATAGATGTACTTTTGGATGCTTTCCAGAATGCACAGGTTGCAAGTCCTTATGCTAACAAGGGTAACGTCAAAGTAAGGAAACCTAGTTCTCCTACGATGCTTAGATAAAATAACTATTGACAAAATGGACAATACATAGTAAAATTAAAACGGAAATTAAAAAATTGGGGTGAAAGTAATGGCTAAAAATCCTAACATTTATAAATTTGAAATAATTGAGAGAATCATTACAGAAGTGGACTTTACTACTAAAGATGAAGTAGTTAATTTTGCTAAGAAAGTTAGAGATATTGCTCTAGATAGAGACGATATTAGTAAAGAAATTAAAGAGGCTTTCAAAAATGCATATAAGGAAATTGACGAAGAATTAACTCTTGGTAACCTAAAAGAGATTAAGAAGATTATCTCTGGTAATGCAAATTAATTTAAATTTATTGGAGCAAGTATTTACTTGCTCTTTTTTTGACTTAATGGGTCTATATATAATTGTTAAAAGCTGGTAGATGTGATAAAATACTACTATATAGGTATAAATGTTTATTTTAGGAGAAGCTTATGAGATGTCCTATTTGTGGCGCTAAAATGATGAATAAACAACTTTGTCCATATTGTAAGGTTATTGATAAACAAGTATATGGTGCGAGTAATAAAAAAGTAAAACAGATGAGAAAAACAGATAATAAAGATTTGATAGTTTATACAAGTGTAGTGCCTAGTGATGTAAGTAAAGTGGGACTATGGCTATTTACTATATTCCTAGGTTGGTGTGGAGTAAATCACTTTATTATTAATAGGCCTGTTAGGGCGTGGTATGCAGTTTTGTCTTGCATAAGCTCATTTATTATGACCTTTGTTAATTTATTAGCAGTTCCAAAAACATTATTTGGAGAATGGTCTATATATTTTATACATTACGCAGCACTTATGTGTATGGCTATTAATGTTGTAATGTGGGTATTTGATATGATTTCACTACTATTTAAAGGATTTAAAATACCTGTAGTACTTCCAGATAAAGGAGATGTTAATTAGTATGAAAAAAGTTGTACTAGGTATGTCTGGTGGTGTAGATAGTTCGGTTGCAGCAGCCATACTTTTAGAGCAGGGATACGAAGTAATTGGACTATTTATGCAGAATTGGGAAGAAGAAGACGATAATGGTGTTTGCACAGCTGTTACAGACTATGAAGATGTAAAAAGGGTGTGTAATAAGCTAAAAATACCATACTATACAGTGAATTTTGCACAAGAGTATTGGGATAGAGTGTTTAAATACTTTTTAGATGAGTATGAAAAGGGTAGAACACCTAATCCAGATGTGTTATGTAATAGAGAGATTAAATTTGGTCCGTTTCTAGACCATGCAAAAGAATTGGGAGCAGACTATATTGCTACAGGACATTATGCAAAGGTTGAGAGAAAAGACGGTAAAACATATCTAAAGAAGGCATTGGATACAAACAAAGACCAAACATATTTCCTTAATCAATTAAGTCAAAAACAGCTAGAAATGGTACTTTTCCCATTAGGTGATATGTGTAAACCAAAAGTTAGAGAGATTGCAGAAAAATATGGTTTGTCTACAGCTGAAAAGAAGGACAGTACAGGCATATGTTTTATTGGTGAAAGAAGATTTAGAGAGTTTTTAAAGACTTATATCCCTTGTAAAAAGGGAGATATTGTAGATAAAGATGGCAAGAAAGTTGGCGAACACGAAGGGGTAATGTACTATACTTTAGGTCAAAGAAGGGGTCTTAATATTGGTGGCACCAAGGACGGTAATGGTGATAGATGGTTTGTTATAGACAAAGATATTAAGGGTAATAAACTGATTGTTTCGCAGGGAGAAGGCGAGGAACTATTCTCCAGTGGTCTTGTGTCATATAAGGTGAATTGGATTCCAGAAGAGCCTAAAGAGAAGGTTTTTGAGTGCTATGCTAAGTTTAGGTATAGACAGCCAGACCAGAAAGTAAAAGTAACTATAGAAAAAGATAGAATTGTAGTTGATTTTAAGGAAAAACAAAGAGCTGTAACCCCTGGACAATATGTTGTATTCTATACGGAAACCGACTGCCTTGGTGGTGGCGTAATAGAAGAAGTAATAAAATAAGAGAGTAATAGAGAAATACTCTCTTTTTTTGTACGTTTTGTCATTGAAAATCACAGAGAAATATGTTAAAATATTTATAATAAGAAATGTGTGGTATAAGGAGGTTTTTTATGAAACAGGAAATTAGAGATTATCTTCAAAATAAAGAATATAATCTGCTTTTTGAGAGACTCTTGCTATTATTAAGACCTTCTTCAAAAGGTCATAGTAAGGCAGAATTTATGGACGATGGTACCAGAAAGGATATTTTTGGTAATGATGCTACGACCAGAGTGTATAATTTTAGTAATGAATTTTTAGATGAAACATTTGAAGGTCTTGATTTAGACGGTAAAAGAGCCTTTGTGGTTGGTAGTTCAGGCGACCAAGCCCTTCACTGTATACAAAATGGCGCTAGAGAAGTAACTCTGGTTGATGGTAATATGTGGACTAAGCCATATGTAGAATTAAAATTAGCAGCAATTAAAAATTTAGATTTTGCAGATTTTACGTCATATATGTCATATGACCAGATATTTAATCCTGCTTTTTATGCTAAAGTTTCGCACGATTTAAGTCCAGAGAGTCAAGCCTTCTGGGACAATATTATGTTAGAATTTAGTGGTAGCACGTTAGAAGATATTGCCCTATCTATGAATGTAAAAGATGAGTTTTTTCAGCATAGTAGTTCTTATTTTGACCCAGATATTGGTAAAAGAGAAAGTAACTTCTATATGAGAGAAGATGGGTTTAATAAGCTAAAAGAAAACCTAAAAAATTGCAGGGTAAATATAGAGATTGCAGAGCTTGATGAATTTCCAGAGGTTGCAAAAGGTAAATATGACTTGATTATGCTATCTAATATCTATGATTATGCGCCTGGTTCAGTATTCTTCTCAGTGCTTGAAAATTTAAACGATAACCATCTAACTGATGAAGGCTATATTCAGGCTCATTACACCTTTGGTCAAAGGGAAAGAGCATACGAAGACTTTATGGACAGCCTAGGGGCATATACTAGGTCTAGAAATGGTAAGAATATTAGAATAGAATTAAAAGATGCTAGGGGTAGACAAGGTAGAGTAGAGAGAATATTATTTAAAAGAAAAGCCGCAGCTAATATAATGGTAAGAAAGTCTGACTTTGGAACTGCTCCAGAGATGTAATAATTAATAAAATTTATTATTATCTATTGAAATACGAGTAAAAGTATGTTAATATAACATAATTTTAATAGGTAGGAAGGGGAAAATATGAAAAAAAGGATTCAAGAATATCTAGACAATCCACAATACAATATAATGCTAGAGAGACTACTATATATGCTACACGGTAGGGGTGAAAACCCAGATATGCATTTTGATTTCGAAGGCGATGCAGAATTAGAAGAATTGTTCGGTAATTACGCTACTTCTAGAGTTTATACATATAGTAATGAGTATCTAGACTCTGTTTTTGAAGGTGTAGATATAGAAGGTGGAAGAGCTCTGGTTGTTGGTAGTTCAGGAGACCAAGCATTGCACTGTATCAAAAGGGGCGCCAAGGAAGTGACCATTATGGACGCCAATATGTGGACTATACCTTTCGTAGAATTAAAACTTGCAGCTATTAAAAATTTAGGTTTCGAAGACTTCAATAGATACTTTAGCTATGGCTGTATGTTTAGTCCTAGATATTATAGAAAGGTGTCTCACGATTTAAGTGAACAATCTCAGGCTTTCTGGGACCAAATAATGCAAGACTTCACATTTGATGATATGATAAAGGCTCCAGACCATTTCTTACATAATGCTTTTGAAGGTCAAAACTTTGACTACGGTAAAGACTTTCATTCGCACTATATGGAAGAGGAAGAGTATAATAAACTAAGGGCTAATCTAAAGAATTGTAAAGTAAATTTTGAGATTGCTGGTATAGAAGAATTTGCAGATAGGGCAAAGGGCAAATATGATATGATTATGCTTTCTAATATATTTGACTATGTGAAAAATTCAGTATTCTTCCCGGTACTTAGAGATTTAAATGATAATCATTTAACAGAAGATGGTCAAATCCAAGCGTACTATACACTAGGTAAAAAGAAGAATAGGTCAGAGAGACAATTTGTAGAGAGCCTTACTAAATTTACAGATATGTGCAGAGGTGCAGATATTAGAGTCGATGTTAGAGATGTTACTGCTAGAGGTTCTGCTGTAGGTAATTGGTTTAGGGGACATAATCCACAGAAAACAGTTATGTTACGCAAATCTGACTTCGGTCAAGGTAGGTGTAGATAGGAGAGTGAATTTTACACTCTCTTTTTTATTTATAAATATTTTATAATTACTTGACAGTTGAGTGATTGTTCAACTATAATATAAGTAATAATTGAATAGATATTCAACTATAATTAAACATAAGGGTATATTATATGAAGGAAAATAGATGTGACTGTGGTTGCATTAATGTAGAGCATATAGAGATTGCAGGGAAATTAATGAAGACACTGCCTGTGAGTAGGCTTGTTAATTTTTATAAATCTTTTGCGGACGAGACTAGACTAAAGATAATATGTGTTTTAGATGAAGTAGGTGAGATGTGTGTATGTGATATTGCATACTCACTGGGTATGACTAAGTCTGCTATATCTCATCAGCTAAAATATTTAAAAGATGTAAACTTACTTGTTTCAAATAAAGTAGGTAAAGAAGTTTATTATAGACTAGCAGATGAACATATTAAGGACTTATATGAAATAGGACTTAAGCATATTCAGGAGGATTTATGAAAAAGGAATATAATATAGTAGGACTTGATTGTGGCCATTGTGCCTTGACTCTTGAGAAGTATTTAGAGAAGGTAAATGGTGTGAAATCTTGCAATGTTAATTTCACTACGAGTAAATTGTTTCTAGAAATAGAAGATGATAATTTTAGGTCTATACTGAAGGAAGTATTGAAGACTGCTAAGACAGTAAATCCTTCAGTTAAAATTACTGAAAGTGCAGAAAATAAAGCAGAAATTAACTATATTGACATTGTATTATACTTTATTGGCTTGGTGATAGGACTTATTGTCATATTCTCACCATTAAAGCCTGTACTTTATTGGGTTGTGCTAGTTGCGTCTGCTCTATGTATGGGGTATAAAACATATTACAAAGCACTCTTTCAATTAAGGCATTTAAAATTAAATGAGAATACATTAGTTACCCTATCTGTTATCGGCGCTATTGCTGTAGGGGAGCAGATGGAAGGGCTAATGGTAATTGCTCTATACACTATTGGTAAGATGCTAGAGTCCAAGGCTGTAAGGTTTTCTAGAAAGAGTATTTCTTCTCTTATTAGTTCTCAGCCTGAATTTGCAGTAGTTATCCGTGATGGAGTAGAGACTAGGGTTAAACCAGAAGTGGTGTGTGTTGGAGATAAGATAATTGTAAGACCAGGAGAGAAGGTTGCTCTAGATGGTTTGATTATAGATGGTGCTGCCACTGTGGACAAAAGGCACTTGACCGGAGAGTCTAATGCTATCAGTGTAAGTGCAGGAGAATTTATAGAGTCGGGCTCAATTGTACTTGATAGTCCTATAACCATAGAAGTAACAAATGCATATAAGGACAGTACTGTATCTAAAATCTTAGGACTTGTTAGTGATGCTTCTAGTAAGAAATCTAAGACAGAGACTATTATTTCTAAGTTTGCTTCTTGGTATACTGTAGGGGTGCTAATTGCTGCAGTCATAACTTTTGGAATTACATGGCTGGTTCTAAGAGATATTAGTACTGCAGTATATAGGGGACTCATATTCCTAGTTGTATCTTGCCCTTGTGCATTTGCAATCTCAGTACCACTTAGTTACTTTAGTGGTATTGGTAGATGTAGTAGAGCAGGAATACTAGTAAAAGGTAGTAATTATCTAGATGCTGCTGCCAAACTTAATTATATGGTCTTTGATAAAACAGGCACACTCACCACTGGTGACTTTATTGTAAAAGAAATCAAGGTAAATAAGAATATAGACAAAGATGAATTTTTAAAAGCAGTTGCTTCTGGTGAAAAACAATCTGTGCACCCAATAGCTAAGGCGATTGTGAATTACTATGGTAAAGAAGACTTTGAAACGGTGAGTGATTACAGAGAAGTCGCAGGTAAGGGCATAGAGTATCGCCTTGGAGATAAACTCTACGCTATAGGTAGGAGTCCATCAAAGAAAGGACATACTGCAGTAGAAGTAAAATGTAATGGAAAAAAACTAGGAACTATTATCCTAGCAGATGAGATTAAGTCTGGCAACGTAAACTTGATAAGTGCACTCAGAGACCAAGGAATACAGACAATGATGCTAACAGGAGATAAGACTTCTGTTGCTAAAATCGTTGCTAAGAAGATTGGTCTAGATGAGTATATGGCTGAGATGTTACCAGAAGATAAATTTAAAATTTTGCAAGACTTAAAAGATAGTGGCAATAGGGTAGGCTTTGTAGGAGATGGAATTAATGATGCCCCAGCACTAACATTAGCTGATGTTGGTATTAGTATGGGTATTATGGGCAGTGATGCAACTATTGAGAGCAGTGACGTAGTTATTGCTGACGATAATATATCTAAGATTCCTAAGTTTATAAATATTGCTAAGTATACTAAGAAAATTGTTCTACAGAATATTGTTTTCTCGGCTGTCACTAAGCTTACTTTCTTAGTCCTAGGAGCACTAGGAATTACGGGAATGTTACTAGCAGTATTTGCTGATGTGGGTGTAACGCTACTTGCAATATTAAATAGTTTAAGAGTGATTAATTGTCATAAGGAATAAAAAAAATACTGAGATAGATTCTCAGTATTTTTTATTTTTTAAAATTACTCTTGGTCAGCCATATAAGAAGCAAGTCTTAGAAGCTGTGTACTATAACCGTACTCATTGTCATACCAAGCAACTAATTTTACAAATGTAGGAGAAAGCATAATTCCTGCAGTAGCATCGAAAATACTTGCTCTATTGTCACTCATAAAGTCTGTAGATACTAGTGGCTCTTCTGTGTATCCTAGGATACCTTTTAATTCTTTCTCACTAGCTCTCTTCATAGCAGCTTTGATTTCTTCGTAAGTAGTCTCTTTCTCAAGTCTAACTGTTAGGTCAACAGCAGAAACGTTAAGAGTAGGAACTCTGAAACTCATACCTGTAAGTTTACCATTTAATTCTGGAATAACTTTACCAACAGCTTTTGCAGCACCTGTAGAACTAGGGATAATGTTACCACTAGCAGCTCTACCACCTCTCCAGTCCTTTTTGCTTGGACCGTCAACTGTTAATTGTGTAGCAGTTGTTGAGTGAACTGTTGTCATTAAGCCTTCGATTACACCAAAGTTATCTTTAACAACTTTTGTAAGTGGTGCTAAACAGTTAGTTGTACAGCTAGCGTTAGATACGATAGTCATATCTTTGCTATATGTTTTCTCGTTTACACCGTATACAAACATAGGTGCATCTTTACTAGGAGCAGAGATGATAACTTTTTTAGCTCCACCAACTAAGTGTTTGCTTGCACCAGCAACATCAGTGAATTTACCTGTACACTCTACTACGTAGTCTACTTTAACTGATTTCCAGTCGATTTCTTCTGGATTCATAACAGCAAAGAATTTAACTTTCTTACCATTGATGATAAGGTTCTCTTCATCATAGCTAAGTTCGCCTTTGAATGTTCCATGCATTGAATCTCTCTCTAGTAGATATTTAGCATAATCTACTGTTAGGAATGGGTCGTTAATACCTACAACTTCAACATCGTCAAAGTCTTGTGAAATTCTAGTGATTAATCTACCGATTCTTCCGAAACCATTAATACCTAATCTAATTTTTTTGCTCATAATTTCTCCTTAAATTTTGTTAATATTTAACACTTATCATTATATCAAGTTTTCTCTATTTAAAGCAACTAATTTAGGGTAAATAAATTTGCCATCTTCATAAATTAACTCATCATCAAAGTATATTTTGCCGCCACCTAGCTTAGGAGAGTGACTCTGAATTAGGTCTAGGTGTACTGCGCTCTTATTTCCATTTGAGCAGTCTTCGTAACTGCTACCGATTGCTAAGTGAATAGAGCCTGACATTTTCTCATCAAATAGTATATCCTTTACAGAATATGTGCAGAAAGGATTTAGTCCAAATGAAAATTCGCCTAGGTATCTACTACCAGCATCGGTATCAAGGATTTCTCTAAATTTCTCTGTTTCGTTACAGCTGTGTTCCACAACTTTGCCATCTTTAAATGTAAGGGTGATATCATTAAACTCAATACCATTGTCTAGGGCAGGGACATTAAATTTAATTGTTCCGTTTACTGAGTCCTTGATAGGTGCTGTATAGCACTCGCCATCTGGAATATTGCATTGACCACTACATTTGATTGCAGGCATACCTTTTATTGAGAAACTAAGGTCGGTAGTAGGGGTAACAATTCTTACCTTGTCTGTGCTCTCCATTAGTTCTTTGAGTGGTTCCATCTTTCTATCTAGGTCTTCGTAATCTAGAGTACATACATTGAAGAAGAATTCTGCAAACTTCTCTGTACTCATCTGGCTGCTTTGTGCAAATGCAGGGGTCGGATATCTAAGTAATACCCACTTTTTGCTACATCTAATCTCAAAATGTACAGGTTCTACATATAATTTACTATAATTTGCAAAGGCTTCTGCAGAAACGTCGGATAATTCAAAGTCATTACTGCTACCACCTATTAGAATAACTGCATCAGCAGACTGCATAATAGGGGATACCATTTCTCTATAGTAATCAAACATTTCTTTGCTAGAATTTAGAAGTAGTCTTCTTTTTAATTTTCTATCTAATCTATATACTAGTGGTATTGCCTTAGCCTTGGTAATTGACTCGATTAATGCTTCGACAAGGGTATCTGGACAGTCACTATATGTGATTAATACTTTTTCTCCAGGTTGAACTCTACAAGAGTAATTAACAAGTTTCTCTGCTAAATGCTCTTCTGCTAATAGTTGATTAAACATATTTCACTCCTTAAATTGATATCTTTATATTATGCAAGTTTAATATAAAAAATAAAATTTATCTACTAAATAAACAAAAAAAGACAAAAATTAATTTGTCTTTTTGTATTTTTATTTTTTGTTTGAGATATTGTATTTTTCTAGCTTGTTTCTTAAATCATTTAGTTCGGTCATTTCAGTTACCATACCGACTCTGGAATGTAGTGTCATTTTGGTAGCATAAATATATGTCATTACTAGTCCAAATAGACCTAATGCAAAGAATAGAATATATACTACTACTGACATATCCCAACCAAGGCTTACTGCTACAAAGCCAAGGGTTAGGCAGATAATAGCGATAAGTAGAGAAGATAGAGATACAGCAGCACAAACTTTCTGAGATTTAACTTTCTCGTAGTATACTTTATTCTCTTTGATTTTATTATCAATTTCTATTTGAATAATATCTGTAGAATAACCTACGAAACTATCTAGTACCCTTAGTTGTCTATTTTTCTGTGGTAATTGATTGATAGTTTTAACTACGTCTTGGTCGAGTAATTGGATATCTGTCTCTGCTAGCTGGTCTTTAAATATTCCTAGCATTTTGATACCTAAGCTATATAATGCTCTCTTAAGATTTACCCAAATTTTCTTAAATCCAGAGTATTCTTTTCTAAGGTGAACTATTTTATTTCCAGCCTTCCAACTAGATATAAATGCCTTGATTACGTCTACATTAGGCTCTTCCTTAGCAGAATAAATGATAGTTGCATCATATTCTCCTGTCATTTCCATACCAAGGGTAATTAGTTTATGCTCATTTACAGGTCTATCTACCATAAATGCCTTGATACTAGCATCTTCTAAGAAAGTTGTTCTAACTTTAGTAAATAAGCTATTTAGTTTACCATTGATAGCAAAGATAATATCGTGTGGAATATCGCAACCTTCGTTTATCTTATTCACAGTTTCTTGTAATTCTATTTCTTCTAAAACAGGTATTATAAAAGCTAATTTCATATTAACTCCTTACAATTTACTTATGTATTTTATGCATATATTTACTCAATATATATTTATTTTATATTAATCTTAAAAAAAACACAAATAAATCTAAAAAAGATTTTATTTTTATTGTCGTTAAATGCATTATATTTAGTGGGGAGCAGGGGGTTTTGAAATATTCTAAAAAAGAGTAATAGAATATTTGCCAAAGTTTTTTTCTTGTAATAAAATATATTTGTTGAGAAAAGGAGATTATTATGGAATTACAGAATTCAAAAGAAATTTTTAAATCTGCACTAGAGAATAATTATGCTGTAGGAGCTTTTAACTTTATCAATATTGAGACTCTCAAGAGTATATTAAAAGCAGCAGAAGAAAAGAAAAGTCCTGTTATTGTTCAATGTTCTACAGGTGCTATTAAATACGCAGGTGTTGACGTACTAGCTAATATTTGTAAATTGTACGCTAGTCAAATGACTGTGCCTGTATGTTTAAACCTAGACCATGGTAAAACATTTGAAGATTGTAAAATGTGTATAGATGCAGGTTTTACAAACGTTATGATTGATGCTTCATCTCTTCCTTATGAAGAAAATATCGCATTAACTAAAAAAGTTGTTGAGTATGCACATAGCAAGGGCGTTACTGTAGAAGCAGAATTAGGAGTTCTAGCAGGTGTAGAAGACGAAGTTTCTGCTAGTGACGAAGATGCTAAATTTACTGACCCTAAACAAGCTAAAGACTTTGTAACTAGAACAGGTGTTGATAGTCTAGCAGTTGCTATTGGTACTAGTCACGGAACAGTTAAATTTAAGGGTGAACCAAAATTAAGATTTGACATCTTAGAAGAAATCGGTAAAGAATTACCAGGTTTCCCACTAGTATTACATGGTGCTAGTAGCATACCACAAGATATGGTTGCTCTTGCTGAGAAATATGGCGCTAAACTAAAAGGTTCTTGTGGAATTCCAGAAGAAATGCTTAGAAAAGCTTGTGCTATGAACGTATGTAAAGTAAACGTTGATAGCGACCTAAGACTTTCATTTACTGCAGGTCTTAGACAATCTCTAACAGAGAATCCAGAAAATGTAGATATTAGAAATTACAATAAAGTTGGTATGGAACTTATCACTAATGTTGTAAAGGGAAAAATGGATACAGTATTCGGTAGTTCTAATAGAGCATAATAATTTACAAAATAAAAAACTATGGCTTTAAACCATAGTTTTTTTGTTTTTTATTTAATTATTTTTTCATTTTCTTAAGGTTTGATGTAAGAGAAGAAAGTTTGCTTCCCATGTCTTTAAGAGCAGAGTCTTCTTCAGTAGGAGTTTCTGTTTCTTCTGCAACTTCTTCTGCTTCTTCTGTTTCTTCAACTTCTGTGTTTACTTCTTCGCCAACTGTTGTAGCAGCTGCAGCAAATTCTTCTTCTGTAACTTCAGTCATCTCTTCTTCTGGGATTTCTGTTTGAGCTACTTCTTCTAGAGTATCCATTGGGTCTGCTGCCATTTCTTCAGAAGCAGGGAATAGGTCTTCGTTAACTTCTACTACACAGATATCTGCTAGGTCTAGTTTTAAATCTTTTTCTAATTGTTTTTTGTATGGAATATATGCTTTAGATAGAGCTGCTTCGTAAGCTTTTAATGCTTTTGGATTGCAACCCAATTTAACTAAAGTTTCTTGCGCTGTATAGAAAGCAACTACGTGTTTTGCAGCTTCTACCATTTTTTCTACGATAGCCATATATTTATTTGCTTTGTCAGGTTTTGCAGCAAATACTTCGTTTGCTTGTGCTTGGCACATGGCAGCGTTATCATTAACAACATCCATAGAGTATTGGAATTCACCAGCAGAAACTGCATCAAAGTTTCCTGTAAATCCAAATGAACCAGATACTTGCTCAACGATATTTTCTAGGATTGCTTGACCATGCTCACCTAAGATGATTACTTCGTGACCTTCTGGACATTTAGTTAGGTCGTTATCGAATAAGTCATAGTTAGATGTTACAGCGTCAGTCTTTGTTAATTTTTGAAGAAGTGATAAGTTTGCTAAAACTTTTGCCTTTAGGACATCGAATTGAGCGAGTTTTACTTGCTCTTCTCTTTGTAGGTTAGCAACTAAAGTCTCAACTTTTAATAGTTTATTTCCTTCATAGTAATTTTGTAATGATTTAGCAGCAACGATTAGATTGTTTCTTTCTCCTGCCATTTGTGACTCTAAGAACTCTTGTGTTTCTAGAGATAGACTGTATAGATTAGCAAGTAGGCTATTTGTTTCAGCCACTAGACTATCTACTTTTTTATTTTTACTTGTGGTTTCTAAAAATAAAGCGTCATTGTTTGATAAGATTTCTACAATATTCATTAATTTTTTCCCTCTCATTTTATATTTTTTTGAAGTCTTACTTTTTAACAGTTACAATCTATTTGTCTACTAATGTTTAATTTAACACTAAATTATTTGTTAGATTAACTCAACTGCTCTTATATTTTAACACAAAATAAATATTTATATAAAGCAAATTAACCTATTTCTTTGAGTTTTTTATTAATTTTTCACTTTGTAATGGCTCAAATTTGTGTTAAAATCAATTTAATAAGTAAAAATGGAGAAGGGTATGATAAGCATAGATAAAGAGTATGAAGCTTTGTATGAAATTCAAAAGTCCAAGTTTTATTCTTTTGCGTACCCTGTTTTTGATATAGATAAAGTAAATGAAATACTAGCTAGTATTAGGGCAGAACATAAGACTGCAACTCATGTGTGTTATGCTTACGTTTTAGAATCACCAAAGACTGAGAAGATGAGCGATGATGGTGAGCCGGGTGGAACTGCTGGTAAACCTATGTTAGAACTCATAAAGAAGAAAAAACTAAGTAATGTTCTACTAATAATTGTCAGGTACTTTGGTGGGATTAAACTCGGTGCAGGTGGGCTGGTTAGAGCGTACACAAATGCAGGGAATATGGTTCTTAATGACGCTACTACCAGAGAGTTTTTTGAAGTAAAAAAATACAGGGTGTCTGTGCCTTGTGAGATAGGTGCTAAGGTTCTAAACTTAATTCAAAGTATGGGTGGAGAAATAATCAGTAATGTATTTGGAGAAACAGCAGAGATAGAGTTTGTTTCTGGTAATGTAGAAAAAATCAGTGTGCTATATCCAGAAGCAAAAATTACAGAATTAGGGAGCGAACTTAGGTGTCAATAATAACAAAGATAGAAGTACAGAAAAAGAACGAAACCAGGGCTAATATTTATTTAGATGATGTCTTTTATAGTGGGATATCTATAGAAGCTGTTATAAAAAATCATCTTAAGAAAGATATGGAGATTAGTAGGGACTCGTTAGACGATATTATCTTAAATGATGAAAAGACTGTTGCTATGGCAAAGGCTACTAAATATATGGGTGGTGCACTCAAGACTAAAAAACAGATTAGGGACTACTTAAAGAAGAAAGAATATGCAGCGCCTACAATTGAATATGTCATAGATAAAATGGTTGAGTATAAATATCTAGATGATGAAGCGTATGCTAGGTCATTTATGTTGACTTACTCTAGTAAATATGGTAAGTTAAAATTGAAATCACAGTTGAGACTTAAAGGTGTCTCTGAGAGTATCATAGACGACTTATTAGAAGCAGAAATTGAGATAGAAGACAGTCTGGATACTGTTGCTGAGAAGTATATAAAAAATAAAGAAATTAACGAAAAAAACATATTGAAACTTGCTAGATTTTTATCTTCTAGGGGATATGAATTTGATAAAATCAATGGCTATATTTCTAGATTAAGAAAGGGTGAATAGTATGAAAATAGGAATAGATATTTTAGATGTTGTTAGAATGGAAAAGTTCGTTCAAAACGAGCATTTTTTAGAGAAGTACTTTACTGAATATGAGATTGCTTATGTATCTAGGACTAGAAGGACCACGCAGTCTCTTGCTGGTATTTATTCAGCAAAAGAAGCTTTCCTAAAAGCACTAGGTATAGGTATTGGTGGTGGTATAGATTTAAATGAGATAGAAGTAAGGCACGAAAAAACAGGAAAGCCTTATATTAATCTTACGACTAGCAAGGCAAATATAATGCTTAAAACCATGGGTGTAGAGACAATTGAGATGAATATTTCTCATACCGATGAAGTTTGTACAGCTGTTTGTATTTTAAAAACAACTGACGATAATTAAATATAAATTAATGATTGATTGAAGAACTATTTGTGTGACAGATAGTTCTTTTTGTTTGGTGGTTATTGTAGAAAAATATACAAGCATAAAGTAATTTGTAAGTTGCAAAATTTAATAATAAAAAAATTACTTTTGCATAAAGTATAGTAGACTCATAAAATGGCTAAATGTTAGGAGATTTATAACTTGAAGAAATTTTTAAAAAGTAGGCATATATACGGAAAATGTGTAAATAATCTTGATATCAAAATTCACATTTATTCTTCTCAAAAACATAGTTTAAGTAAGGACATTATTCGGGCTTACCGTGAGATGTCCCTAATTTACGAGCAGTTAGATGCTGACTTTCAGAAAATAGATGTGGTAGATTTAGATTTTTATGAGAGATGGTTAAATGAACGATATTAAGAGAGGGGAATTATATTATGCTGATTTAAGTCCTGTTGTTGGTAGTGAGCAGGGCGGAGTTAGACCTGTTTTAGTTGTGCAAAATAATGTCGGCAATAAATATAGCCCTACTGTTATTGTTGCTGCTATTACTAGCCAGATTAATAAGGCTAAGATTCCTACTCATATAGAACTAAGTACAAATTATGGACTCGCAAAAGATAGTGTTCTTCTGCTAGAGCAGATAAGAACGCTAGACAAACGTCGCTTAAAAGAAAGAATTGGTTTCCTAGATGATAAGTGTATGCAGTCGGTTAATGAAGCATTGCTTATATCTCTAGGCTTTTAAAGGCTCCTTGGATGACATCTAAGGAGTCTTTATTATTTTATATAATAATATATCGTTATTTCTATGCTTTCTATTGACAAAGGTTGACTATTATTCTATAATAGTTACAAGCAAGAATTATGTTATCTTGTCATGGAGGAGAAATGGAAACTAAATTTAGATTAAGATTAAATACTCAATATGACGACAGTACCGTTTATTCTGCTTTGTTCAAAGGCTTTATATATGAGTACACATATGACTTAGTTAGAGACTCTCTAACTGAACTTTCTTTGTTTGAAAAGAACGATATTCTTAATGGACTACAGGTAATTAAGAATAATTCTCAAGATGTTGCATTTATTAGTTTACAAGACTGGATTAATAATAAGGCAACAGCTCAAACAGATGTGCTCACACTAGCTGCCGTTATTGATGCTAGACTGGTTCAAGAAAATAAGGGTGTAGTAGGTGAGTTTACTGAAAATATAGGAAAGAAGATTGAAGAATATATCAATAGTCTTTCTGGAATTAGTCTACAAGGAGAAGTGTTGGATATTGGAGACACTGATATTAACGCGGACTATATTGATAAGGTTATCACACAGATTGCATTAGTATCAGAAAACGAATTCCTAGTTGGATTATCTGCACTTAGTCTTAATCCTGTTCCTCTTGAGACAAAGGCATATACAAATAAATTTATCGAAGAGAAGTTAAGCAAACTTAATAGTATTTGCGATAAATTATCAAATAAACTAAGTTCTGACTATGATTCATTGCAAGATATGGTTGCAAGCCTAAACGATGAATTATATAAGATTTCTAATGAGTCTGTTACAGATGGCGAAAAAGTTGATATGGCTAGAAAGGCTATTAAGGCTATCAATCCACATAGACAATTAGTTGATAAAGTGGAAGATAAATTAGTAGAAGCTACAGAATTTGCTAGACAATTAACTATTCACGAAGGAAAAATTAAGGCTGCAGATAATGCAAAATTAGCATCAACAGACATAAACATTAAAAATGCTGCTTCAAAAGATGCTAAGGTTCAGGCTGAGAGAGACCTTTTCTCTATGAAGTTTATGAACGACCAATATTTGAATGGTATTGCTGCAGGTAATGTTAGAGTAAAAGCAATCAAGGAAGGTCTCGAAGAGTATAGAAAGATACTTGATAGTTTAGAAGTGGCATTTAAGTCTGCTATACCTACAGAAGCTGAGATGAAGAAATATTCATCTGTTAAACATAGATTCCAGGATTTACAGAATAGACTTGAAGTATCAGCTAGTCAATTAGTGAAAAAGGACAAGGCTCTAAAAGAATTAATTGATGCTGCAAAAGCAGGACTCGATGCTTTGACTGAGACTTATACTGAAGGCAAAGATTTATTTATGAGAAATAACTTAATGACTGCAGTATTTGCAACAGTTACTTGTCTATATAACTTAACTGAGAACGATGACAGAGATATAGAGAAGGCTCAGAAAAAGTTTGTAAGTGAGAGATTAGAAGATTATTCAATTAGAAATTCTAGTTTACTAAAAGACCTTACAACATTTAGAAGAGTGGGAGATGAAGCAATTAGAGATATTGCAATAGTTCTAGGTAAACCACTATCTACTGAAACTCTATATGAGATGTTAGAAATTCAGGAACTAGCAATTAATCAATCAAATCAAATGTTTGATATGCTAGATAAGAATCACCAAAAACAATTAGATTTATTAACAACCATACTTAGTATGGAATAAAACAGAAACGAATGAAAATGGGAAAAAATAAAATATTAAGGAAAAGGGGCTAGGGTTATGGCCAATTATAATGATTTTAAAGTTTATTATGAAAACTCACAAGGACAACCTGTAACATGTCGTATAAGCGAAATAAGTGAAGCGGAAAGAAAAACCATCACTAAACTTGTTTTATTGAATCAAACAGAGAACGATAATTATATCGGTGATATTTCTGGAGCCTTAAAGGGTTTTGATTCATTGGTTTCTGTTTATGCACCATCTCAAATGCAGTTAGATGTTAAACAATTAAAGGGAAGTTGCCCACAACTTCAACATATTGTTGGACTTAGTCATGAAGGAGAATGGATTACTTCTCCAACCGTGATAAAAAATGCTATACAATCATCTGAGAGCATTGCAACTATTGATAAAACAGGATATTATACTTCTCGATTTGAGGTTGGTACTGATGGTGTTGTAGGTGGGGGCTTACAATCTTTTGTAGATGGTTCAGCTACCCTTATAAGCCGCTCTGCTGCAACAGGAAAACCATCATATGTAATTCTTGTAGATGCAAAAGCACGTACTTCTAGTGCGTCTAAAGGGAAATCAAAACCAACAAACAAAGATATTCTAGATAATATCCAAAGCATTGTTAATAATTTCAATGTTAATGGTGTTAATATTTCTCTTGAGTCAATTGCAGAGATTCAAAATATCGTTAACCAAAGTGGCGACAATGTTGTGACTCAGTTAAGTGAATACTTTAACTCAGCAAGTTTCAAAGATGTTCTTGTTAAAGCTTTTGGCGAAGCAGGAATCACAGAGCAAATCGAAGAAACAATCAGAACAATTACAGAAACAATTGGTACTCAATTAACAGAGATAAAAGAGACTTTATCTAGAGTTGAGCAAACAACTACAGATACAAATACTAGAGTTCAAGATATTCAAAGAATTGTGACTGCTGCATCTACTAATGGAATTAAAATTTCTCAAGAGAGTATCACAGAGATATTTAATTACTTCGATGAAAATGGTGTAAAATTAAACGACGAGTCTATTGCACTACTTGAGTCATTCTTTACAAAGAATAGAACAGAGATTGTAGGCGATATTAGAACTCTTATGACAGAGTTTGCTCATTCTGACGAGTTTAAACAAATTATTGAGACTTCTGGCTTACAAGCAGAAGAAGTTCAGAGGATAGTTAGCGAATCTGAAGGTAGAATTGTAGAAAGAATTGCTTCTATGGAGCAAAAAATTGATACTATTCAAAATACTCTTAATGGTATGAATACAAATGGAATAAACATTTCTCAAGAGAGCTTAACTCAAATATATGAGTTTATGGCTCAACAGAAGATGGACATTTCAGAAACTTCACTTGCTCAAATTGCTCAATTATTTGACCAAACAATGGAAAAACATGAAGGCAATATCAAGGCTTTCTTAACATCTGAAGAATATGCAACATTCCTAAGAGAAACAATTGGATATGACGAAACTAGAATACAACAAATTATTACTGATGCTAATAAAATTGTTATAGATAAACTAGAAGTAATTGATGGCAAGGTTGATAAGTTAGAAGGTTTAATCCAAGGCATTGCTGCAGACGGAGTAAGAGTTTCGCACGAAAGCCTAGTTGAAATTTTCAAATTCTTTGAAGATTACCAAGTTAATCTTTCAGAAGATTCTTACCAAAGAATTGCAGAAATGTTGACTCAAACAAAAGAGCAAACAATCACAGGGGTAACCGATTTCCTAAGGTCTGATGAATTTGTTCAGATTCTGAAGTCTTCAGGTATGGTTGATGAAGCAAAATTAACTGAAGTAGTTAATGCTGCTAGAGACCATCTTGCTAATAAAATAGATGCTTTAGAAGGTAAAGTTGATACAATTGGTACCGATGTTGGTGAGATAAAGGTTACTACTGCCGAAGCATATAGAATCATTGCTGGTTTAGAGAAAAATGGTATTAATTTGACAGCACAGCAAGAGCAAAGAATTATTGCTGCATTTGAACAGAACAAGGGCATGTCTCTAGTTGAAGCACAACAATATTTTGCTTCTGATGAATATAAGGCAATTATTGCAGATGCAACACTTAGTGAAGACCAAGTGAGAGCAATTGTTCAACAAAGTCAAGGCGTAATTACAGGTGAATTAAAAGGTGTTGAAACAAGATTAACACAATTACTAAAAGACCAAGGTAAAAAGATTGATGGTTTGGTTTCATCAGCACAAGGTCAAGATGCTAAACTTGATGCTCTTACAACTGAAGTAAGTAACTTAACTCAACAAGTTGCTGCTCTAACTGCACTAGTTCAAAAAATGGCTCAAAACCAAGCTCAACAAGGACAACCTGTATACAACATTAGTAATGTAACAGGTAATGTAACTATAATTAATGGAAATGTTACTGTTTCTGGAAATAATAATACTGTAAATATTGGTAATTATGGACCATCAATGGGTGGCGGGAATGGTACACCAGTACCGCCAACCACGACACCTGTTCCTCCTATAACCACAACACCTATTATAACTACTACTCCAATTATAACAACAACACCAATTATAACAACAACACCAATTATAACAACAACACCAATTATAACAACTACTCCAATTATAACAACTACTCCAATTATAACAACTACTCCACAACCACCTAAGAAACCTAAGAAGGTTAAAGTACTTAAGAGAGCTAAGAAGCTTATGAATATGCTTCGTGAGCCTAAAGCTCCATGGTATAAGAGAGTAGGTAGATTTATAGTTAGACATCCATTCCGTAGTGCGCTTATTGGACTAGGCGCTGGTGCGCTAGTTGCAACCGGTTTAGGTGCTGCTACTATGGGACTAGGTGCTACACTTATGACTGCAAATATGTTCTTCCCAACTATCGCAATTGGTGCTGGTATGGGTGCTGCTGCAGGACTAGGTGGTTCACTTCTATCTAGAATCACAAAAACAGGTAGAAGAGAAAGAAAACGTGCTAAGTTTATGAAGAAGTACAGAAAGGCAATGAAGGCTAGGGGAAAAGTTGCTGAGACTGCTATGGATATTCAACAAACTAGAGAAGATATCCAAGAGTTAAAGCAGAAACAAAGAAGTGGTAGCCTATTTGCTAAACTTGGTTTCTATAAAGCTGGTAAAGCTATTAAGAGAAGTATTCTTAGAAGTAAGAAGAAACAAATTAAGAAACAAAGAGCAGATTATTCTCATCGTGTAGACGATGTAATTAGTACTAGAGAGAAGGGTGTAGATATGGACCGTGTAGCACTTGGTGGATATCTACATAAGAGAGATAAATTAGACGACAAATTTACTAGGGGCAAGATTGATGCTGAAGAGTACGTTGATTATATGGACGACCTTGAGTATGAAATGCCAGGAATCAGTGGTGTTGCTAGAACTACTAGAGACGCTTCTGGTAAGAAAGTAACAGGTTACGAATTTGGTGATACAGAGATTATGGATTTAGTAGACGGATTCTCTGACCCAGATATGGACCCATCACTTGCTAGTCCATCTGCACTTAATACAATGGCAGAGATTAGAAGAAGAAATTCTAAAGAAGAGATGTGGGTAGAGACAGAAGATGAAATCTTAGACCCTAAAGACCCAAGATATGCTCAACAACAGAAAGAAATCGCTGAGTACCTAAAGGCAAAGGCTGCAGGTATCGACGTTGATTCATTAGAAAGATAATTTTAATCTTAAAAATAACCTAGACTACGATTAGTCTGGGTTATTTTTCTTGCAAATTGTGATAAAGTTCTATTTGACTAATATTTAATTAATTGATAAGATATTAATGTTTTATATTAGACTTATAGAATATATATATTTATGTGTATTAACATAAAAAGGATTAATTATGGGAAAGAAGTTTGAAGAATACAATAAAAAGACAGTTTCATTTTTTGGCTTTAAGTTTGAAACAAAATCTTTTTGGATTACAATGGCTAGTGCATTTATTGTGCTTCTAATTCTAGCAGCACTAACATTATTTGGTGTTGGTATTAGTTGGTATGGGGTGTGCTTTGGCCTAGGTTTTCTAGTTGCACTTGCTTTATCTGGACAATTATGTAAGGAGAGAGATATTAATCCAGATTTTCCATTTACCGTTATTTGGTGGGTTTTCCCTTTCGCAATATTTGGTGCTAGACTATATTTTTTAATTTTTGATGGTAGTTTCGATAGCTTCCTGGATTTATTTAAAATCTGGGAAGGTGGACTAGCTGTATATGGTGGTATAATAGGTGGATTTATCGGTTTATGTATCTGTTGTTTGATTCACAAAGTAAATATTGCCAAGATGACAGATGTTGCTGCTCCACTTCTAGCTCTTGGTCAGGCTTTTGGTAGAATTGGCTGTATATTTGGAAAATGTTGTTATGGTGTAGAAGTTACAAATAAGGCACTACAATGGTTTCCTATTGCATTAAATATTAGAGATAGATATTACTATGCAACTAATTTTTATGAATCTATTCTAGATTTAGGCATTTTCTTTGCATTAACTGTGCTTCTTAGAAAGAATAAAATGACAGGTATGACGACTTTTGGTTATCTATTTGGATATGGTCTTATTAGATTTATTCTAGAAGGATTTAGAGAAGAAGGCCAGACATTATTTATTGGTAATTATCCTGTGTCTCAATTACTTAGTATTATATTAATACTAGTGGGAGTTGCGGGAATAATCACTTTACTTTTTGTTAATAATAGGAAAAAGAATATCGAAGAAGCTTAATTATTATTAAAAAAGAGTAAAGATGAGAAAAATTAGGGCAATTAAATATCTTGGAATAATCTTATCTATAATATATTTATTTGTGATAGTAGTTGCTTACTATACTGAGTATATAAGTGGAACGGAGAATTTAATTTTTTCAGTTCTGCTAGCAGTGTTATCCTTATTTAGTTGTTTCAAAGGTTCAATGATAAGGAGTTTTTCAACCCTTTGGTTTGGAATAACTCTCATACTATATGCTTTGCTTATAATTATATTTGAAGTGAAGAATTTCTCTTATTCTGAATATATTTATGTATTTGCATTTTTACCAATTATTACTAGTTTAATCTTTATTTGTTTTAGAAAGTTGAATTATATTAAAGTGATGATTATTAATTTATCTATAGCGATTCCTATTTTGTTATCTAATATCTTTGAGATTAAAATAGGGCTAAATATTGCAATTTTTAGTGTTTCAATATTGGTGGGAATAATTGTTTGTAGACTGATTAATACACATAGGGAGAAGGTTTATAATGGCTAAATTTGATATTAATAAAAAAGGTTATGACTGCGAACAAGTTGATAGCTTTATTAATAAATTGAGTTTAAAATACGAAGAAAAACTATCCGAACAAAAGGATAGGGTTTTTGCACTTAAAAATGAACTCTCTATAATGGAGCAAAGACTTGGTAATTACA
This sequence comes from Clostridia bacterium, assembly GCA_045635805.1. Lineage (GTDB taxonomy): Bacteria > Bacillota > Clostridia > Christensenellales > UBA1242 > UBA11490. Next base: position 4,637 of record JAZTWI010000009.1, on the reverse strand, counting down.
AGGATAAAGATAAACAAATATCCCAGGCGCTTATTTATGCAGTAGAAAAGGCAGAACAAATAGAAAACAATGCAAGTAAATTATATGACCTTGAAATTAAGAGAATGAGACTGCTCTATAAACAATGGGAAGAGATGTTAATAAAATTAGAATTGGCAAACTTAAATAGTTCATTAAAAAAAGAATTGGACAACTTTAAGAAAACTATTGATGAAGTATTAGCACAGAACCAGAGAATTGGTTCAACTGTAATTAGAAAGGACCTACATAACAATAGTACAGGATATATTAGAAATCTTCTTAATAGAATGGATTATGCTATTAATTCAAAGGCTAAACCACAACAGACTAAGAGTAGTCTAGCAGATATATCTGCAGAGACAGAGAAGGAAACTGCAAGAGTAGCCAATATTAGTGGAAAACTAGATAAAATCAAGGTGAAAGGTCCAGGTAATATGGCTGAAAATTACCTAAATAGCGATGATATGGAGTCTTCTGTATTTGCAAATGCACTTATTAGAAAAGGAAAACAAAAGAAACAAGAGAGTGGCTTTAATCTAGAAGAAGCACTTAATCCAACAGAAGATTTAGATGAAATTATGAAGGCGTTTGATTTCTTCTTAGAAGAGAATAAAGACGATTAAAAATATAAACCCCAAAATTTTTGGGGTTTTGTTTTTTCTAGATATTTATCTTTTTATTTTATTCTATGTGTGATATAATCAAAATTGAAGGATAAAAGTTTAAGTTTTATAAAGGAAGTGTTTTGTGAGAAAATATGATGTGATTATAATAGGTGGTGGGGCGAGTGGCTGTATGACTGCTATGTGCACGAATAATAAATCTGTGGCCATAATTGATGCAGGTAAAACTCTAGCAAAAAAAATTATGGTAACGGGAAATGGTAGATGTAACCTTACTAATATGAATATGGGTGCTAAATACTATAACCGAGATATTGAGAAGTATTTTTCTAGGTTCGACCAAAAACAAACTTTAACTTTTTTTCAAAAACTTGGACTTGAGACATATAGCGACGAAGAAGGTAGAGTGTACCCTAGAACTAATAGTGCCAAGTCTGTTGTTGATGTGATTAATGCTAAACTAGATGGTAAAGTAGATGCTGTCCTTGACCAAAAAGTTAATGGTATAGAAAGAAAAAAAGATGGATTTGAAGTAACAACAGATAAGGAAATATTTGCATGTAAAAAATTAGTAATCGCTAGTGGTAGTAATACCCTTGTGGATATTTTAAAAAATTTAGGTGTAGAGATGATTTCTTTTGTACCTAGTCTAACTGCAATAAAATGTAGTGATGTTAAAGACTTAAATGGTGTGAAGGTTTCTAATGTTAAGGTAACAGTAACTAGTTCAAATGGAACTAGTAGAAGCGAGATAGGTGAAGTTTTATTTAAAGATAGTGGTCTTAGTGGCATTGTTATATTTAATCTATCGACTATATTTGCAAGAGAGAATAATTTTAATGGAAAGGTATTAATTGATTTATTGCCAGACATTAGTGAAAAAGACCTTTGCAGAAAAATACTTGCTAGAAAATCGCTAAATGTAGCACTAAATAAACTCTTTGTTGGTATGTTTGTAAATGGTATTGCCAATGAAATATTTAGACAGGGTAAGCTAAATACAAATATTAATTCAAGTAAGTTAACAGAAAGTCAGGCAATGACTTTAGCAAAAACTATTAAGAATCTAACCTTTAATGTATGTGGTTATTACGATAATAACCAAGTCTTTTCTGGTGGTGTGAAACTAAGTAGTCTTGATGAGAATCTTATGAGTAAAACTATTCCTAATCTTTATTTTACAGGTGAGATTTGTGATGTAGATGGCGTTTGTGGTGGGTACAATCTACAATGGGCGTGGACTACTGGTAAAATCGTGGGGGATAATCTATGATAAAAGTAGACCAAGTTTTATTACCCATTAAGTACACTGATATAGATATAAAGAAACAAGTAGCAATCAAACTAAAAATCAAAGAAACTACTATAGAGAGTTTTGAAATACTTAAACTCTCGATTGATGCTCGTAAAAAACCTAATGTAAAGTACGTGGCAAGTGTTGGTGTAAATTTAAGTGGTAATTTAGAAAAGAAGTTTGAAAATTTCAAGTACACTAAATTTACTAAAACTCTATTATATCCACAAAAACAAACCCAAGAAAGCATTTATGTAATAGGGTTTGGTCCAAGTGGTATGTTTGCGTCTCTTGCTCTTGCTCGTATGGGACTTAAGCCTATAATAATTGAACAAGGGAAAATGGTGGACGAGCGTGAAAAAGATGTTTTGGAATTTTGGAATACACGTAAAATAAATAAGTACTCAAACGTGCAATTTGGAGAAGGTGGAGCAGGTACATTTAGTGATGGAAAACTAAATAGTAATCTCAATAATGATTATTGTAAGATTGTTGTAAATGAATTTATAGCGTTTGGTGCTCCCAAAGAAATAGGCTATATTCATAACCCACATATTGGTAGTGATAAATTAAAAGGTGTTGTTAAAAATATTAGGGAGCATATTAAGTCCCTTGGTGGTAAATTTTTATTTTCTACTAGACTAGTCGACATTGTATTAGAAGAAGGCCAAATAAGGTCTATAGTTATAGAAAATGTAGAAAGTGGGACAAAAGAGACGCTTCCTGCAGACAAAGTACTCTTAGCTGTTGGCCATAGCGCTAGAGATGTTTTCCAGATGCTACATGATAAAGGTGCGAATTTAGCACAAAAGCCATTTGCTATGGGTGTTAGAATAGAACAAAAACAGGCAGATATAAATAAGAGTCAATATGGTGCTGAAAAAATAGATGGTTTGCCTAATGCTGACTATAAACTTGTGGCACACTTGCCAAATGGTAGAGCAGTATTTACTTTCTGTATGTGTCCAGGTGGGCAGGTTGTAGCTTCGTCTAGTGACAATGGAGAGATTGTAACTAATGGTATGAGTTATTTCGCTAGAGACCTAGAGAATGCTAATAGTGCAGTGCTTATCAATGTTACTCCTAGTGATTATTCTTCATCTCACCCATTATCTGGTGTGGAATTTCAAGCAAAATATGAGAGACTTGCATTTGAACTTGGTGGTGGGAACTTTAATGCTCCAGCTGAAAGTGTGGGGAGCTTCCTATATAGTAAAGATATTAAATCTAATATAAACTACTCTTATAGACCTAATATTACTCTATGTAAGATAGAGAAATGTTTACCTGATTTTGTTGTAGATGGACTAAAGGAAGGGCTATCACTACTTAATAATAAAATAAAAGGCTTTGCAAAAGATGAAAACTTGCTGATTGCTATTGAGAGTAGGACCAGTTGTCCGTTAACAATTGTTAGAGATGAAAAATTTGAAAGCAATATTAAAGGCCTATATCCAATAGGAGAAGGTGCAGGGTATGCTGGTGGAATAATGTCGTCTGCCCAAGATGGAATAAAAGTTGCAGAAAGCATATATAATAAGATGTAGAAACCATTGCGTTTTTACATCTTTTTTGTTTTTGTAGATAAAAATAGGTGCTTAATGCTCAATAAAATTTTAGTTTGGTTGGGTTTTTATGAAACACCCGGGTATGTGTATGTTAAGCACTTAAAAAAAGTTACAAAAACTTAAAAAATTTTCAAAAAAAGTGTTGACTTATACTCCCCAAAGGGGTATACTAACATTGCTTTTCACGAGTGGAAAGCGAGAACAATAACAACTAAATAGTGTAATTTAAGAATTAAATCTGTCAATTCAAATTTAAGAACAATAATTACGAAACTTTTATAAGCTAAGTGTTTTCGTAATGAGTATAGAGATTAAACATAAGAGTTTGATCCTGGCTCAGGACGAACGCTGGCGGCGTGCTTAACACATGCAAGTCGAACGAAGTTAATTTTGAGCTTGCTCGAGATTAACTTAGTGGCGGACGGGTGAGTAACGCGTGAGGAACCTGCCTATATCAGGGGGACAACAGTTGGAAACGACTGCTAATACCGCATAAGACCACAGTATGGCATCATACAGGGGTAAAAGAGTTATGTATCGGATATAGATGGCCTCGCGTCCTATTAGTTAGTTGGTGGGGTAATGGCCTACCAAGACCGCGATAGGTAGCCGACCTGAGAGGGTGAACGGTCACACTGGAACTGAGAAACGGACCAGACTCCTACGGGAGGCAGCAGTGGGGAATATTGGGCAATGGAGGCAACTCTGACCCAGCAACGCCGCGTGAAGGAAGAAGGCCTTCGGGTTGTAAACTTTTGTTGTAGATGACGAAGAAAGTGACGGTAGTCTACGAGGAAGTCCCGGCTAACTATGTGCCAGCAGCCGCGGTAATACATAGGGGACAAGCGTTGTCCGGAATCACTGGGCGTAAAGGGAGCGTAGGCGGAAATTTAAGTTAAGTGTGAAAGCCTGGAGCTTAACTCCAGAAATGCACTTAATACTGGATATCTAGAGTGTGGGAGAGGTAAGTGGAATTCCTAGTGTAGCGGTAGAATGCGTAGAGATTAGGAGGAACACCAGAGGCGAAGGCGGCTTACTGGACCACAACTGACGCTGAGGCTCGAAAGCGTGGGGAGCAAACAGGATTAGATACCCTGGTAGTCCACGCCCTAAACGATGGATACTAGATGT
>JAZTWI010000008.1:0-1683 GCA_045635805.1 Clostridia bacterium | reverse complement strand
ATGACTTGGTTGTAATTATAGTTGGGGTTGAGGTGGTAATAGTTCTTGAGGGGTAACGAGTATGAATATAAGAATAGAGCTATAATCAGATTTATTTCTTTTCTTAACAGTTATGTGAAACAAAATACAGAGAATATATGTGGGGCAAGACCAAGTACGACCTGCAGGATGGAAACCTTGAACTAACACCCTGTTATATGTTTCTATGAAAGATGCAATAGCAGTAGATGCAGGTACTTATACTTTTACTAATACATCTGTTACAAACACTACATTGAGTTGAGTAAAGTGTGGATACTTTAACTGAAGTGCGAGATTAGATACTACACTTCCATGATTTAGTTCTCAACAACACACAATATCTGTATGGTACAAAAGCTGAACAGTTAACGCTTATTGAATAATTTGTAGTAATCCTTGTGGTAGAACTTATTGAGAGGTAATATATTGTAATAGCTCAACAGACATTAGGTATAATACCTATACATGAAGCTCAACACCTGCTACAATATCATACAACACAACAGTTACCAACCGAAATCATTACTTGTACACATGATGAGCTTTCTATGTGAATTGAGTAAAAGCCTGAACTACATCAACTTGATGTTCTGCATACTGAAACTTCTGTATATGATGACATAATGCGAGTTCATCTTGTACCAGAAGATTTTGTACAGGTTATATGAGAGAGGTAATATTAGAAGATAAAGTATGGAGTGAAGATGAAGTAGTAGCATACTTTAATCAAACTAAATGAGAATTTTGATTATAATCAGCTTTAATTCTTAACTTAACATAAATATGAAATCCTTTCGAACTAAACTAAGTGTAACTAAGCTAGTCCTAATCCTAATGACTTTAATCTTAGGGTTTCAGACTATATACCTTACCCTACAAGGAATAGAAACAAGTCTGTTTAATAATGTAATGATTGCCATAGTGTCCTATTATTTCGGACAGAAGGCTATGCAGTATAAGGAAGTAGATAGCCTTATAAAAGAAGAACCAAAAGAAGAAAAATCTGATTTATCTAATAATGAAGAATAATAATGGAGAACCGATGGATATACTTCACTAATCCAGCAAACCTAGTCAGCTTATGAGTGTTCTTATTTACCCTATGAGTTACATGGAGTAAGTTAGATGCTAAGGTTAAGGACCTAGAGAGAAGAGTAAACAAATTAGAAGAAGCTGACTTAGAGACTAAGCTCAGGGAAATCAAAATAGACCTAGATTGGATTAAGAAAGAGTTACAAAAACTAAGTAAGTAGTTTATTTCTTAACGGAAATAAAAATGCGAAAATACAGAATTTTCACTAGCGATTTAGGCTTTTGAATATACAAAAAGTTTGTGAGTGAGGATAATAAAATAACTCAGATGCGATTTTTAGACTGAAGGGGAGCCTGGACACTAAGGAAAGAGTATGCAAAAACATTCTATCGTAAAGAAGATGCAGCAGATATTTTATGATTAGTAAAAATAAAAGATGGTAAAAGTGCTGATTAGAGTAGCTATTATTATTCTAGCTATTGCTATCGGCTTTTTATTTTCTTCTTCTAACTCATCTATATGCTCTGTTTTCTTTTTGTCTGCTCGTATTAAATTCTCTTTGTGTTCTTTAAGTTCTTTATTTTCTTGTTCTAAATGCTTTATTCTCTCTACACAAACAATGTGTTTTA
>JAZTWI010000007.1:0-74901 GCA_045635805.1 Clostridia bacterium | reverse complement strand
ACTAAATCCTGGTAAATTCTATGCGTTACCACAGGCTCCACAACAATTTAAGCAATTACTTATGATTTGTGGCTTCGATAACTACTTCCAGATTGCTCCTTGCTTTAGAGACGAAGACGCTAGAGCAGACAGGTCTCCTGGTGAATTCTATCAGATGGATATGGAGATGAGTTTTGCAACTCAAGAAGACGTCTTTGCAGTAATCGAAGACCTAATGGGTGCAACACTTAAAGAATTTACAGGTAAAACACTACCTGCTAAATTTGAGAGAATGACATACGCTCAGGCTATGGAAGAATATTGTTCAGATAAACCAGACCTAAGAAACCCATTAAAGGTTGTTGATTTAACTGAAAAACTTAGTCAAGCAGAATTCTCTGTATTCAAAGATAAGACAATCAAGGCTATTAAGGCTACTTGCGATAAGACTAGAAAGTTCTATGATGAGATGACTAAATTCGTTGTAGACAACGAAGGAAAGGGTTTATGTTGGTTTAAGGTAGTAGAAGGGCAACTAACAGGTAGTGCTGTTAAGTTCTTAAAAGACGATGAGATAGCATATATTCTAGAGAGAACAGGCGCTAAAGACGGAGATTCTATCTTTGTTATAGCTGACGCACAAACTAAGGCTACTAAACTAATTAGCACACTTAGAAATAAACTTGGTGAAGAATTAGAGTTACTTAGTGATGACTTTAAGTTTGTTTGCATTGTAGACTTCCCATTCTATGAATTAGGTGACGAAGGAAATATCGAATTCTCACACAATCCATTCTCAATGCCACAAGGGGAATTAGATGCACTTCTTAATAAGAACCCACTAGAGATACTTGCTTATCAATATGACCTAGTTCTTAATGGTGTAGAACTTCTCAGTGGTGCTGTTAGAAACCATAACCCAGAAGTAATGGTTAAAGCATTTGAGATTGCAGGGTATGATAGAAGTGTTGTTGAAAATAAATTCCCAGCACTATTCAATGCCTTCTCATATGGCGCGCCACCACACGCAGGTTGTGCATTTGGTTTTGATAGACTACTTATGTTTATATGTAATACAACTATCATTAGAGATGTTATCGCATTCCCACTAAATAAGAATGCTCAAGACCTTCTAATGGGTGCTCCTTCTACTGTTACAGAGAAGCAATTGGTAGATGTGCATATCAAACTAAGAGACGAGAAATAATTATCTAAATAAAATCATCTGGGCACAGTTCTAGATGATTTTTGTCTCTATTATATAGACTTATGCAAATCAATAGAAAACAATTAAATTTAGTTATTTTTAATAATAAATTAAATGTATCAATATTACATAGAAGTTACTGATTAACAAGGGGTAAATAATGAAAAAAGATGAAATTAAGAAAATCTATGCAGACCTTAAGAATTACGGAGATAAACTCGTTACACTATATGGTTGGGTAAGGTCTGTAAGGGCTAGTAAGGACTTTGGCTTTATAGATATGACAGATGGTACTTGCTTTAAGACTGCTCAAGTTGTCTTTACTAAAGAAGGCGATATGGACTTTGATGCCGTGTCTAAATTAACAACAGGCTCTACTATCAAAGTTGTTGGCTCAGTATTTTTGACACCAGAGAATAAACAACCATTTGAAATCAAAGCAACTGCAGTAGAGATTATTTCTAGAACAGATGAGACATATCCACTCCAAAAGAAAAGACACTCAGTCGAATTCTTAAGACAAATAGCATATCTTAGACCTAGAACAAACCTATTCTCTGCTATATATAGAGTAAGAAGTGAAGCAGCGTTTGCTTTCCATCAATTCTTCCACGAAAATGGATTTGTGTATATACACACACCAATTATTACATCTAGTGACTGCGAAGGTGGTAGTGATTTATTTAGAGTAACTACACATAATTTCTATAAGAGTAAAGAACAAATTAAGCCAGAAGACGATTACTTTGGAAAACCTGTATACTTAACTCCTACAGGACAATTAGAAGGTGAAGCTCTCGCTTCTGCATTTACTAAGGTATACACATTTGGCCCAACATTTAGGTCTGAAAATTCTAACACTACTAGACACGCTAGTGAATTCTGGATGATTGAGCCAGAAGTATACTTTGCCGACCTAGAAGATATTATGGACCTGGAAGAAGCAGTTATTAAATATGTTATTAAGCACATCTTTGATACTTGTCCAGATGAAATGAATATGTTTAATAGTTTTGTAGATACAGGACTAATTGATAGATTAAATAATGTACTTAATAATGAATTTGCTAGAATTACTTATACTGATGCTATTGAGATTTTAAAGAAGAATAACGATAAATTTGAGTATAAAGTAGAGTGGGGTAGCGATATCCAAACAGAGCACGAGAGATTCCTAGCAGAGACAGAATTTAAGAAACCTGTATTCGTAACAGACTATCCTAAAGAGATAAAAGCTTTCTATATGAAGCAAAATTCTGATGGTAAGACTGTTAGGGCTTGTGACCTACTTGCACCTGGTGTGGGAGAGATTACTGGTGGTAGCCAAAGAGAAGAAGACTATGATAAACTTCTAAACAGAATGAACGAACTTGGTTTAAGGCCAGAAGATTATGATTGGTACTTAAATTTAAGAAAATTTGGTACTGCTACACATAGTGGTTTTGGTATTGGTTTTGAGAGAATACTTATGTATATTACGGGTGTTTCTAATATTAGAGACGTAGCATTATTTGCCAGAACCCCTAAGAATTGTGAATATTAAAAAAATAAACTCTAAAGGTATACAATACTTTTAGAGTTTTTTATTTGCAAAGTTCACTCTCTGGTGAGTGCTTTTTTATCCAACTTTTTATATGGTGCTCTCTCAGAGACTCGTCAAACATATTTGTTTTAATTATTTGTTCTGGAGAAAAGTGTTTGATTATATCACTAATCTCATCGTCTATTATGAGTAAATTATCACTATGGGGTTTATCAGATAAATATCTTTCTATTTCTTTGCCCCTTTGTTTAGAAACTTTTGACATAGGTGTTCTATCTATAATATCTGGTAGGTCAACACCATTTTTCTTAAGCGTGGATATTGTTTGTTTCATACACGCTCTCCAAGTAGAAGAGATGACTAAATTACAGTCATATTCGGTGCTAAGATGGGCAATTAATTGGTTAAGTGCATCTACACTCAGGGGATTAAATTCGGTAATGGCTGCTCCTTTTCTAATTCTTCCATTTTTAATTTCTTCTATTCTCCATGGCCAATCCCACATAACTCCATCTATGTCTAAAAATAAATAAAAATTTTCTTTTGATTTTTCCATATGGCAATTATAGCATATAAGAAAAGCCTTTTCAATAGTAAAATTTTTTGAAATGTAATTTCGATAAAAAGCATGGTGCTTGGTACTATATAGGTATGGACACATTATTTAATGTTGTCGGTGTTATAATACTAGTTCCACTCAGTTATCTATCACTATTAATTCTATAAAAAATTAACACTTAATTCTTCTAGAGTTAAGTGTTTTTTGCTCACAAATATTTGACTGCAATTATTATTTGAATTTATACTAATAGAGTAGGAGATAGAGATATGAAATATGCACTAATCACAGGTGGGGCTAGTGGTATGGGTAGGGCAACTGCCATAAAACTAGCAGGTAATGGTTACTATGTTTTTTCTTGTGATATTAAGAAAAACGAGATAGAAATAGAGAATATTCAGCAGATACTAGTCGATGTTAGAGATATGGCTAGTATAGAGAAGGCATACAAGGAAGTAATAAAAGTTACAGAGACTCTAGATGCTGTTATTAATTTTGCTGGAATTATAATGATGAACTCTCTAGTTGAAATTAGTGAAGAAGATTTTATAAAGATATTTGATATCAATGTCTTTGGTGCCTATAGGATAAATAAAGTATTCTTTCCACTTATAAAAAATGGTGGTGGTAAGGTTATAATTACAACCAGCGAACTAGCTAGTAATAAGATACTACCTTTCAATGCAATTTACAGTATTTCTAAGAAATCACTTGATGCCTATGCACAGGGGCTTACTATGGAATTAGGACTACTCGGTATTCCTGTAATAACTATAAGGCCTGGGGCAGTGGAGACACCAATACTTAATGATTCAACCAGAGAAATGGAAGCATTAGATGAAAATACTCAGTATTATAAAAATACAATATCAAAATTTAGGCATATTGTAGATAAAGAACAGGGTGGAACTATTAGTCCTGATAAAATAGCAGATATGGTGCTTAAAATATTATATAAGAAAAATCCTAAACATATTTACTCTAAAAATACAAGTGTTAAATTAAAACTATTAAATCTAGTTCCAGCTAAAGCACAGGTGAAACTATTTAAATTGATTTTAAAATAAAGACAAGAGAATTTCTCTTGTTTTTTTATAAAAAATTTATAAACGGGTATTGAAATTGAGTTTGTAGCATGATATAATTTCCTTGGAAAAAAGATTGGGGGAATTATTATGGTAGATAGAAAATTAGAACAAGAAATCAAAATTGTTGGACTTAGAGATAAGATTGCTAGAAAAGAAAATCAACTAGCAGCAGCAGAAGAAAGAAGAGATGAGCTAAATCAAGTGAAGAGAACTAGATATGTAAAAGAATCTACTGCAAAAATTATGGAAACAGCACAAGTTGTTGGTTTTGGAATTGCTGGTGGTGCGATTGGAGCAGCACTTGGTCAAGGTGCGGAAATGGCAGAGATGGGATTTGTTGCAGGTACAGCATTAGGTGCTCTTAGTGGGGCTGGAATGTCTATTCTTAGTCATATTGCATATAAGAAAAAACTAGTATCAAACAAAGTAAATGATATCAAAAAATACATTACTGATAAGAAAATTGCAAGACTTCAGAGAAATATCTTTGATTTAAAATGCGAGAAAGAGAGAGTTTCTGACCCTGTAATGTATTAATAAAATAAAACCTACTAGAAAACTGGTAGGTTTTTTTGTTGTACACGATGTATCCACCTAAAAATGTAGAGTGTATATTAGGAATAAAAAAATAGTATCTAGAAAAGATACTATAATGATGGTGCGTAATAAGTGGGATTTGCATTAAGCGATAGCGTTAATTGTCGGGTGGCAACGTTAGTTGACGGGGTCCCGACTACCACGGGTGGGTTCACAATGATTAATATCATTGATGCAAATTTATTTGCATAAATCCCACTCGGCAAATAAAAAAGCAAGAGATTAACTCTTGCATTTTGGTGCCGAAGGTGGGATTTGAACCCACATGGTTTCCCGCACGATTTTGAGTCGTGTGCGTCTGCCGTTCCGCCACTCCGGCTTAGAGTGATTAATTATATCTGTTTGTGTAATTTATAGATTAGTGTACGACTCATTTTGGTAAATAACGAGTTGCCATAAGCCACTCCAGCCTGGAGTGATTAAAATCAAAAATTACTTAGTTATATTAGCACAAAAAAAAGAGTTTGGCAATAGATTTGCTTTACTCTTTTTTTGACGTGATATTTTTTATTCTTGTTCGACATATTGGTACTTTGCGAATATGTTTTTTTCTTCGTCTAGTATTGTGGTTACAATATATCCTTTTTCATTGGCGAGTAGAGTATAGGCGTCTTCTGCATTGAGTCCTTCTTCTGTTTCTGCGAGTGTAATAACTGTTTCTTCTTGTCTATAATAGCCACTATCTAAGATTTCATTGTTTTCGTCCTTGGTGGTATATTTACCATCTGTACCAAAGGTGGTTCTTCTACCATTACGATTATTTCTAGTCTTTAGTACGGCCAGAAGTTCTGTCTCGTTCTCGACCTGAAACTCTGTAAATAGTGCGTTTTTGTCATCTTCACTAGCTGTACCCCAGTCGACTGATACTGAGCCATATGTAAAGGTCTTGCCGGTTACATTCATAGTGCCACAACCAGCAATCATAATACAGGGTATTAGTAGCAAAGTTAACATAATGGTTTTTAAATATTTTTTCATAAAATTCTCCTATATTTTATTTGTAATTATATTGTAAGGCATATATTAAATATTGACTAAAATTTATCTTAGATTAATTTGTCTAATTTGATATTAAAATATGATATTTAGTAAAAAATATAATTATAAATTTTTTGTTAAGTATTTTGAAAAAAGTTAGAATTATAGTAGAATATTTATAGGAGATATTATGGAAAAGTTTGTAATAATTGATGGAAATAATTTAATGTTTAGAGCATTTTATGCGTTGCCACCACTAACTAATTTTGATGGTGAAGTTAGTAATGCTGTATTTGGTTTTACAAATATGTTAGTAAAGATTATTAAGGACATAGAGCCTAAGTATTTAGCTGTTACTTTTGATGTGTCAAAGAAGAACTTTAGGCACGAGAGATTCGCTGAGTATAAGGGTACTAGAAAGCCAACTCCGACTGAGCTAATTACACAATTTCCAATTGTTAAAAATATGCTAAAGAAAATGAATATCAAGGTCATTGAGAAGGAAGGATTAGAAGCTGATGACCTAATGGGTTCATTATCTAGAGCGTATGATACAGAGAATATAATTGTTTCTGCCGATAGAGATGCTTTTCAATTAATTAATGATAATACCACTATTCTTTTCCCTAAGAAAGGAATTACAGAAACTATTATTTTAAATAAAGATAATATTGAAGAGTTTTATGGTGTTAGGTCTGACCAAGTAATTGATTTAAAGAGTTTAATGGGTGATTCTAGCGATAATATTCCAGGTGTTGCTGGTGTGGGAGAGAAGACAGCCAAAGACCTAATTGCTAGATATGGTAATCTAGATAATATCTATGCCCACATAGATGAAATTAAGGGAAAACTGCAAGAGAAACTAATCGCTAGTAAAGATGATGCATATATGTCTCAATATCTAGCAACAATTGTTACAGATGAGCCATTTAATGAGAGTATCGAAGACTTTGTTTTTGACTATCCTTTTAATGAAGAAGTGAGAGATATTTTCAAAAGATACCAATTTAATTCTCTACTAAAAAAGCCTGAACTTTTCAATGGTGAGCAGGTGGTTACTAGCAGGGTTGAGAGTGAAATATATGTAGTTGACACAGAAGATAAACTAAGCGAACTATATAATGATTTATCTAAGTCAAAGGAATTCACAATATATCTAAATGCCGAGCACTTCAATATTTATACCGATAGAGAGTATAAGGTGTTCTTTGGGACAGACCTATTCTCAGCAGGACTAGATATTGTAAGAGTAATTGATAAACTAAAAGCAATACTAGAAGACAAAAGCATTAAGAAGGTGTCTTTTGATTCTAAAGCACTTAAACATATTTTATATAAGTATGGTGTGAAAATACAGGGAATATCTTTTGACTGTCTAATTGCAAGATACTTAATTAATTCTATTGCAAAACCTAATGTTACTCTTGACGATGTTAGGGTAGAGTGTGCTTTAGATGGTGAAGCATTAGCAAAGATGGTGACTACTATCAAAGATAACTATTATGCAAAACTCGAAAAGATGGAACTATTAAGCCTTTATAATGAAATCGAGATGCCGTTAGTAAATGTGCTATTTGATATGGAAATCCAGGGCTTTAAGATAGATAGAGAAGAACTCTCTAGACTTAATAAAAAGTACTTTGATGAGATAAAGAGTCTAGAAGATGACATATACTTTACTGCAGGGCAAAAATTCAATATTAGTAGTCCTAAGCAATTAGGTGAGATACTTTTTGATAAACTTGGACTTAATACTTACAACAATAAAAAGAAAAGTACTAGTATAGAGATACTACAAGAAATAGAAAACAAGCACCCACTAATACCACTCATTATTAGGTATAGAACAATTACTAAACTATATAGTACTTACATTGTTGGATTTGAGAATCTACTCACAGCTGATGATAAGATTCATACTGTATTTAACCAAACACTTACTTCTACAGGAAGATTAAGTAGCAGTGAGCCAAACTTACAGAATATTCCTGTGAGAACAGAAGAAGGAAGGAACTTAAGAAAGGTATTTATACCTTCACATAAAGATGGATTTATTGTTAGTGCTGACTACAGCCAAATTGAACTAAGACTACTTGCTAGTTTCAGTGGTGATGAGACACTCATTTCTGCGTTTAACGAAGGTCAAGATATTCACGCTAGAACTGCTAGTGAGATATTTAATGTGCCTATGGATATGGTGACAAGTGAGCAGAGAAGAAGTGCTAAGGCTATAAACTTTGGAATTGTTTATGGTATTAGTGACTTTGGTCTAAGCCAAAATATAGGTGTTAGTAGAAAAGAAGCTAGTGAGTATATAAAATTATACTTTGCTAGATATCCTAAGATTTCGGAATATATGAAACAGAACGTGGAGTATTGCAAGTCGTTCGGTTATATAAAGACAATGTTTGGTAGAATCAGACCTGTACCAGAAATCAATAGTTCTAATTTTAACCTAAGAAACTTTGGTGAAAGGGCAGCTATGAATATGCCACTTCAGGGCAGTGCTAGTGATATTATTAAACTTGCTATGGTTAAAATTTATAATGAAATGAAAGAAAGAGATTTGAATAGTAAGATTATATTGCAGGTTCACGATGAACTAGTGGTAGATGTGGCACCTGGCGAACTTGATATTGTGAAAGACATACTTAAAAACGGTATGGAAAATATTGCCGATTTAAGTGTAAAATTAACTGTAAATATTGAATCTGGAAAGACTTGGTACGAAGCAAAATAAAGGAAACATATGAAGAAAATAATTAAGAATGCAATCATTGTTACTATGAATAAAGACAATGAGATTATTAGAAATGGACAGGTAGAGATAGAAGACAGTAAGATTACTTATGTAGGCTCTATAAGGGAAGAAGAAGGCGATATTATTGACGCTAAAGGCAATATTATTATGCCAGGTTTTGTAAACACTCACTGTCATCTAGCAATGACACTTTTTAGGGGCTATGCTGAGAATTCTAATTTTAATAACTGGTGGCTAGACTATATGAGACCACTAGAAGAGAAGTTGGAGACAGATGACTGCTATTATGGTGCGATGTTAGGAATGCTCGAGCTTATTAAAAATGGTGTAACAACAGTTGCAGATTTCTATATCAACCCTAGAGAGACTGCTAAGGCTGTAATTGATACAGGTATTCGTACTTGTATTGGTGTAGGTGCTATTAATGGTAGAGAAATCATTAGTGAAGAATTTCTAGATAAAGAGATAGAAGATATTAGTGTATCAGAGATAATTAAGCCTATACTATATGCTCATAGTCTATATAGTTGTGATGAAAGCCAATTTGCAGAACTTAATAAGTATGCAGTTAAACATAATCTTATTAAGTCTACACACGCAAGTGAAACACTAAAAGAAGTGGGAGATATTGCTGCTAAGCACAATATGACTCCTATTGAGTTACTAGAGAGTTATGGATTCTTTGATAGTCCATCAGTTCTAGCACATTGCGTACATTGTGATAAGAATGACATAGAGATAATGAGTAACTACGATATAACAGTTGCTACAAATCCTAGTAGCAATCTAATCCTTGGTAGTGGTATTGCTCCACTATATAGTTTTGTAAAAAATAAAATCAATGTGTCTATCGGTACAGATGGTGCTGCTAGTAACAATAACCTAAATATGTTTAAGGAAATGTATCTAGCAGACAATTTACAAGCAGGGGTACTTAATCAGGCTAGGGCGATTACCACAATTGATGCTCTTAAGATGGCAACGCTTAGGGGTGCACTCGCTCTTGGTTATAAAGATATCGGCAGAATAGAAGAAGGGTATCTAGCAGACATTATTATGATAGATATTCATAAACCTAATATGCAACCACTAAATAATATATATAATAATCTAGTCAACGCTTGTGAGTCTAATAACGTTATTATGACTATGGTAAATGGTAAAATATTATATAGAGATGGACAGTATTATTGTAATGCAGTATACGAAGATGTGGTTAAACACTGCAATAAAATAATCGCTAGACTAGATGAGAAGGGTATTTGACCTTTAGTTTGACCTTTGAGATAAGTTTATTTTATATTATTATGGTCAAAAATTATGAAATAAAATTAAAATATAAAAATTTATTTTATTATGCAAAAGTATTAAAAAGCACTATAATTAGTGCTTTTTATTTATTGTATATATAAAAATTATGTGTAAAAAGTTCTTGACAATGTGGTTTTGAAAGAGTAATATAATAGTGTAAAGGTCAAAGAAAGTCAAACTTTACAAAGGTGTTATATGTCAAATATTAGTGATATCATAGAAGAATTTATTTTAGAACAATTAGAAGACAGTGATAATATAGATTTGTCAAGGAATGAACTTGCCAATTTTTTCAGTTGTGCGCCTAGTCAGATTAATTATGTATTGTCTACTAGATTTACAGCACCTAAGGGGTATATAGTAGAATCCCATCGTGGTGGTGGTGGGTTTATTAGACTCATTAGGGTGAATTACGAAAAGAATGATTATATTAGAGAACTAATATCTACGACATTAGAAGACGAAATTGATTATAACACTGCAATTAAAATACTTGATAATCTTTACAGTCTTGATATCATTGATGATTCTGCTAGATTTGTACTTAGTTCTGCAGTATCGCCAAAGGCACTTTCGATGCCTGTTAGGATAGAAAATAAACAAAGAGCAAATATTTTAAAAACAGTATTAATAAATTATTTAAGGGGGAAATAATTATGGTTTGTGATAGATGTAGACTAAGAGAAGCAACAACATTTTATAAGATGACCATAAATGGTGATACTAGAGAAGAGCATTTATGCAGTGAGTGTGCTAGTGCTAGTTATATTATGAGAGATGATTACTTTAATATATTTGAAGATTTCTTTTCTCCTAGCTTTGGATTTGACTTTATACCACAGATTAATTTTTCTCCTGCATATGCTGGGGTCAAAAGAAAAGACAGCATTATTGACCAAGCAAAAAACTCGATAAGACTAGGTGCTAATAAATTTAGAGATGAAGTAAAAGACAATCCTAACGCTCTTAAACTTATGAATTTAAGAAGGGAACTAAACCAAGCAGTTGAGATGGAGAATTACGAAAGGGCTAGTGAAATAAAAAGAGAAATAGATTCTTTAGACAAAGGAGATAACAATGTATAATAATATTAGATTTACAGACAATGCAGATTTAGCACTTCAATACGCTGGTAGTATTGCTTTACAATATGGTAAATTTGCGATAGATAGTGAACATATCTTGTATGGACTAACAAAGATTCCAGATAGTTTATCTAATAAGGTACTATCTTCTTATGGTATCACTAGCACTGCTTTAGATAATCTTTTTGCTAAACTATACAAGGGTGCTAGTACGATGATTGCAAACGAAGTAGACCTAACTATTGATGGTAAAGAGATAATCTCTATTGCTAGTCAGTTTGCTATGCAGATAGGTCACGACTTTGTTGGAACAGAGCATTTACTTATTGCAATTCTTACAGGAGATAATTATTCTGCAGGGAATATTATAAAGAAGAACTTTAGAGTAAATATAAATGAGATAAAGAATAGTGTTTTGCAAATTTTAAAATCTACAGCACTAGGTGGTATGAATAGTTATAGCTATAATAACCCTAGTAATTCCTATTATGGTGTAGGACACAATGATTATGGCTATCAAGAAAATAGACAAAATGATTATGCTAGAGAATCTGCGCCTGGTGAGATACCAGACTTTATAAAGTCTATGGGTAGGGATTTGACTCAAAAAGCAAGAGATGGCAAAATTGACCCTATTATAGGTAGAAAAGAAGAAATTGCTAGAGTTATAGAAATACTATGTAGAAAGAATAAAAACAACCCTGTGCTTATCGGTGAAGCAGGTGTAGGTAAGAGTGCTGTGGTTGATGGTCTAGCCCTTGCTATTGCAAGTAACGAAGTTCCAGAACTACTAAAAGGAAAAACTATTTTCTCACTAGAACTAGGTGGTTTAATGGCTGGAACTAAGTATAGGGGTGAATTAGAAGAGAGACTAAAGCAATTAATTGATTACATCTGTAATAACAAAGACATTATCGTATTTATTGATGAGATTCATACTCTAGTACAAGTTGGTGGAGATAAGGGCGAAGTTAATCCTGCAGATATGCTTAAGCCATATCTTGCTAGGGGAGAATTCCAAACTATTGGTGCTACAACAACTGATGAGTATAGAAAGTATATTGAGAAAGATAAAGCCTTAGAGAGAAGATTTCAGCCTGTAATGGTTAATCCACCATCAGTGCAACAAACTATTGAGATTCTAAGGGGTCTCAAAGATAGTTTTGAAGTATTCCATAAGGTAAAGATAGCTGATGAAGCGATAGTTGCTGCGGCATCTCTTAGTGATAGATATATTATGGGTAGGAGTCTGCCAGACAAGGCAATAGACTTAATTGACGAAGCTAGTAGTAGAGCAAAAGTTGTAGGCAAGAAAAAACCTGAAGAATTAGTTAGACTAGAAGAAGACATCGCTAGATACGAAGTAGAGAAGAAAGAAGCACTCTTTGCTGAGAACTTTGAGAAAGCAGGAGAGTATAGAGATAAAATTAGAGATGCACAAGAGAAAATCAAAGAATTTACTTCTCAAAATTATGGATTAAATGAACTAGTAATCACTCAAGACGATATATGTAATATTATCAGTGATTGGACTAAGATTCCTATTACTAAAATCACAGAAAACGAGAGAGATAGACTACTTAAACTAGAAGATATTTTACACAAAAGAGTTATTGGTCAAAACGAAGCAGTTATCGCTGTTAGTAAAGCTATTAGGAAGGCAAGAATTGGTCTTAAGGACAATAATAGACCTATAGGTAGCTTTATGTTCCTAGGACAAACAGGTGTTGGTAAGACAGAACTATGTAAGGCTCTAGCCGAAGCGATGTTTGATAGTGAAACAGCTGTTATTAGACTAGATATGAGTGAGTATATGGAGAAGCATAGTGTAAGTAAGCTAATTGGTTCTCCCCCTGGATACATTGGCTTTGATGAAGGTGGACAATTAACAGAGAAGGTTAGGAGAAAACCTTATTCAGTAGTTCTATTTGATGAAATAGAGAAGGCTCACCCTGATGTATTTAATTTACTTTTGCAAGTACTAGATGATGGAAGGTTAACCGATAGTCAGGGAAGGACTGTATCGTTTAAAAATACTATTATTATCTTTACTTCTAATGTGGGTGTTAGTGAACTTCCTAAGAAGAAAGGTGCTCTTGGCTTTGGAGCAGATGAAGAACAAAATAAAGAACTAGACTATGAAGAAATCAAAGAGATACTAACAGGTGCACTAAAGAAACACTTTAGGCCAGAATTCTTAAATAGAATAGATGTTGTTACTGTATTTCATCCACTTAATACTGCACAATTATCTCAAATTGCTAAACTATTTATTACAGGTCTCAATAAGAGACTTCAAAATCGTGGAGCTAGTCTAAAAATTACCGAGAGTGCTCTTAAATACCTAATTCACAAGGGTTATGATAGTGAATATGGTGCCAGACCACTAAGAAGACTAATAGAGCAGGAGATAGAAGATAGACTAGCAGAACAACTACTAGATGGTAGTATCAGTGCTAATTCTACTATAATTATTTCTGCTAGAGATGGTAAACTGAACTTTAAGGTTACAGGCAGAGAAAATTAGTGTAAAATATTTGGTAAATTTATATATATTTGATAAAATAAAAGTGTAGATATATATGTGTCTACAAAAATTAAAAACCATATATAAATATGGGAAGGAGAGATTTATGGATATAAAATATGTTGCAAAAAATTACAAAATCTCCGATAAATTTAAAGATGTTATCGAGAAAAAACTTTCAAAACTAGAGAAATATTTTAGCAAAGATGTTGATTTGAAAGTTGCATGTACAGAGCAAAATGATATATGCAAATTAGAAATCACTATCAATAGTGCTGGATTATTCTTAAGAAGTGAAGTTACTTCCGATAATATGTACAACAATATTGATATGGCTTTGCCAAAACTAGAGAAGCAAATAGTTAAGAACAATAAAAAGTATAAAAATAAATTTGCCGAAAGAGTGGTTGCTGATTCATTTGAGTTTATCGAAGAAGAGCCAGAACCAATCGCTGCTAGAGTAGTTAAGACTAAGACTTTTGAATTAGACCCTATCAGTGTAGAAGATGCTATAGCATTTATGGAAGCTGTAGGACATAATTTCTATGTTTTCCTTAATGGCGAAACAGGCGAAATCAATGTAATTTATAAGAGAAACGATGGTAACTTAGGTTTAATCGAAGTAGTTAAATAATAAATTGTAGGACCATATACATAATATATGGCCCTATTTTTTTGTTATTAAAACATAAACAAATTATATTAAATTATTTGACAAATATTGAATTTTATGAAATTTTTTCAAGTTTTTAAATTTGTTTGCAAATAAATTTTTGTTGTTTTTTGGCTTAAAATAGCCATTAATTTTGATATAAACAAAAATTTTTTGGAAAGGTATTGACAGTGGGTGGTTTCGGTGTTACACTATAGGTGCATTTTAATAAACTTAAAATGTTTTTCCATTTTTCATTCTACCTATATACATATATTTAGGTAAAGGGGGTCCTAGTCAGACTCTCTTTTTTTGTTTTTATTTGGAAAAACATCGAAATAAAAAAAGAGAGTTGTTTTAACTCTCTTTTATTTTTGCTTTTCTTTTATTGTGGTGGACGACTTCGTTATTTTGAAGGAAGTCAACTAATTGTTTTCTGGTACTCTCTTCTCCGCAAGGTATGATTACAGCAGATGCTGCCATAGATACACCGATGACTATAAAGATTGCAACTAGTCCTATAAATCCAAATGAGTATCCAAGGACATAGGCTACGTGACAGCTAATCTCTCTAGAGAATAGGGCATCATTAGAGCAAGCCATTATTCTAGATTTGATAAGCATTCTATCTAATACAAATAGTGATAGGAATGGATAACTGATACCGATAATACCATAGATAATACAAATCACTATAAACATTGAGTCGACATCAACGAAAGGTAAGATAACAACGACTATGGCCATAACTACAGATAGGATAGATACTAGTTTGGTTGTGTCTTTCCTTTGGCTTATTGCACTTGCTACATAACAGCCGATTGCATAGAAGGTATTAAATATAGCATTGATAATACCAGATAAGGCAAATTCGCCTTTGATTATGAATACATGCATACTAAATGTTGTTTGTAGTAGGTCCATAAATGCAAAAGAGAAATATATAAATCCGTATGTTAGTATTAGTTTTTTGCTAAGTTTCTGTGTTTTTGTTTTAGTTTTTTCTTTCTTTAGTAGGGTGTCTACAGCATTAGATGTAGCATCTTTATTAAATGTTTTATCATTTTTACATTTAATATAGTAAACAACTAGTGGAATTACACTGATTGTATAGATGCTGAGTGCTAGAATAAGTACTAGTGTTTTATTGATATCTAGTAGCAGACCACCTAGTACCATAGCGATAATGATTCCTGCTTGTTCAAATAATCTAGTTACACCGATTGATTTGTCTGATTTTTGTGATTGGTCTAGAGATGAGTAGTTGAATATTAATTCCTTAGGTAGGTAGTGGAAAGAAGCGTCCATAGCGTAGAATATACATACACCTATTACACCTATTACTAAGTTTATGTCTAGTATAAAGATAAATATATTATATAGCGTTATCGGAATTATTCTAAGTAGTAGGAATAATTGTGGGTATTTATAATGTAATTTTCTAAGAGATACACCAAAGACAAATCTTAGGAAATTTACCATAACTAAGTATACTACAGCATAGGTTAGGCTATTAGTTGCTTGGTAGATAATAAGAGATACAAATGCTCCTATTAAGTTATTGGCAAAGTTCGCTATCATCTTGTGGTAATTTAACAGTTTTAACTGATTCATTTTTATCACCTATATTTTATTTTTGTGTCAAAATACTAATATATTTACATAAATATATTATTAACAATAATAATATACCATAGTAACTATTTTTTTAAAAATGATTTTAATCATTTTAAATTATTAAATGGTATTATTTTGAAAATATAATTTTGTATGTTAAAATAACAAAAGAAATAATCAAATTATAGGCAAGATATGGAAAGAGTACTAGTAAATTTCAATAGATTTATGTCGAATTTTTCCACCAAGTTAGTTGGTGGTTTTGTTCCTGTTATTGTTTATAATTATGTAGAGCATAATAAAATGCAGATGGCTATGCTTACTCTTGCCATTCAATATCTCCTTAGTTATGTTTTAGACTTGATTTTAGAAAAACAACTAATCAAAAAACCGCAGTTATTCACTTTCCTTAGGATAATTCCTATCATTATATATGAAATACTACTTCTATTTGTGGGACAGTATCCTTTGGCTTGTGTATTTGGCATTGGTATAGCGTTTTCTTGTAGTTATACATTTAAACATATTCCAAAAGAAGCACTTTTTGCTTACGTTAATGCACCTAGAGAAAGGGGAACGGGTAAACATTTAGCAAAGACTAAACTTATGGGGCAGATGGCACTAATTGTCGGAACGATACTTGGTGGTGTTGCTCTAGACTATTTAGATATGACTATACTAGTTATTATTTCCATTGCACTATATTTTGTAGGCGCTGTGCCACTAATAATATATAATCTAGCGCATAGGAAAGATGAGAATAGAAACCAAGAGTATTCTACACAAGAGCATATTGCACTTAAAACTCAGAGTAGGGATACAACTAGGTCTAATATTGTATCTAAGAGAATTGTAAAAGAATATTGTTGGTTCTACTTCTTGCAAGAGAGTTATAATGCTATGTACATTTTACTACCACTGCTTATGTTTACTATAACAGGTACATTTACAACAGCCGCTATTGCTAGTGCTATATTTGATGGTGTATATGGAATAGGTTGTTATTTCTTTGAAAAACTAGAAGCAAAGAGAGACTTAACCAATATGTCTATGTGCTTTGGTGTGCTACTCGGAATATGTGGAATCTCTCTAATATTTATTAAAAACTTAGTACTATTCTATATTATCGTTGGCATAATGGCAATGTGTTACTCTCTAGTATTCTTCTTCTCTTATCATAGAATGCTTATGAAGAGTAAGATAGTTGGTAGAAATATACATTGTATAATAAATAAAATTAATATGTATTTCGTATCAACGACAGTCATAGTATCATTTGGTATAATATTTCCAATCTGGTCGTGCTTTGTAGTTGGTGGAGTGATGTCCGCAGCTGGTGGTATTTCTATACCATATGTTGAAGAAAAAACCAGAAGAATACTGGTTGACCATATAGAAGATAACGAAATAACAGAAGAAAAAAGTATATTTGGTAGAAGATAAAAAATACCCGTAAGAACGGGTATTTTTTTAGTTTTGCATAATACTAAAATTATAAGTTATTTCTAGCAACTGTGAGTTCGTTGCTCTCGATTTTGATTAGTTGTGGGAAGTCTCTGATAACTGTCTTTAAGAAGATTTTAAAGTCGTCAGGATTTCTAACAGACTCACAAACAATATCAAGTGTTGGTTGAGAGAATTTACCCCTTTTTGCTACATTTACATATTCGCAGATATCAAAAGACATAACCATCTTAAGTCCTGTATTATTAACAACTCTAAAGCTTTCTCTCTTCTTCATAACTTTGATTTGTGGAGAGCATTGTCTTAGGTAGTCTTCGATATTAACATTTAGACCAGCAGGGAATACTCTATAGATAGCTTCAATGATTTCGTTGTAATATTTATGCATTGTCTCATCTTTTTTGATAGGGAGTTTAAAGTAATTAGGCATATTCTTTAAGAACTCAATCCTTTTTACTTGTTCACTATCGTATCTAATAACCAATTCTTTTGCTGAGCCATTGATTGTTACGGTATAAATATTGATACCTTTCTCTGCAAAGAAAAAGTCAGGTGTATCGAAGTATATTTTTTCGTTATAAGAAGAACCTAATGCACCAACTGCGAAACTATTAAGTAGTTCACTTCTGATAATTGCCGGTTTGTCGTTTTTCATATTAGCGATTAAATATCTTCCGTTTGCTAGATTTGTTACTTGTATTAGTTCCATATTAAATCCTTTTTATTCGTCCTTAATTTTTATTTCTTATGTAATTATATATTAGTTTTGTAAATAACGCAAATTATTTTATCGGCATTATGGGAATTTTTAGCGAATATTACGACTTTAAATAATATAATTATTTATTTTTAAATTTGAGCTGTAATCTATTGTAAATTGCATTTCAATTTGTTAAAATATATATTATACTGAGAAAAATGAGGAAATATATGAAGGCAAGAAAAATACTTACAACTATAATACTTCTATTTGTTGCTGTTTTTTCTTTTTGGGGTTGTGCTAGTATTCAAATGGTTAGAGCCATTGACTCATCTGGTACAATTATCGACAGGTTAGTTATAGACCTAGACGAGTCAAAGATTAATAAGTCTGGCAAGACTGTGGCAGAAGTAAAATCGGCAATCAAAAATGATATTATTTCCTTTAGACAGTATGTTGAGAGCTGGAAGACTCAGTTTACACTTGAGGAGTACCCAGAACTAGCTCTTAGCCTAGAAAATGGTATTCTTATTAATGACACAGAGACAGGCAATCAGTTGTCTGTTGCTATAGAATTTAGTAATTGGCAAATGTTCGGTCTTTTCTATGGTATTGTTAATTTAGAAGATGTTGAGTATGAGAAAGCTCTTAATGATGTTGGACCATTTCTTTCACAATTATTACTAGGGCAGTATGAGACTACAGATATGGCGTTATTCCTATATAAATATTCTCATATAGAAGACGCTGGTTTTATCAAAAACTTACAGGCCCTACCAGAAGGCGAAGACAATGATTTCTCTGTTTTATATGAGAAATACAGAAAGATGACAAATAACTATTATGATATAGAAGATTTAAATATTTCCCAAATCTTTGCATATCCTGATGAGAAATTATACAGTAATGCTGATGAAATTGAGTATGCTGGTGATTTAACTATGATGATGTGGGATTTATCAAATAAAGACGACACTTTTAAGATGGAGATATATAAACTAGGACCACAAGCAGTGCATTGGTATGTATTAGCACTTGTTATCTCTGCGGTAGTAGTTGTTCTTATTATGGTTAAACTTTCAACAAATGCTGCTAAAAACAAAGTAACTGTTCACATAACAAAAGAGGAAGTGGAAAAAGATGAGAAGTAGATATTTTTTCGATAAGAGAGATATGAAAAGGGGCTTTGCTAAATATGGCATTATATTCCTAATTTCATTTATACCATTGGTTCTCTTTAATGTCTTTGCATACACTTACATTAATATTAGATGGCTAATTGTGCTACTAGACTGTATAATCTTACTTGTATTTGTGGCTATAGGTAATCATATAGCAAAGAAAATCTTTGAAAAGAAAGACGCTAAACTCGCTGCTAAACAGAAAGCAAGAGAAGAGATGAGAAAGAGAAAAAATCAAATACTAGAAGATAGTTACAAGAGAATAAGGGAAGAAAAGAAAAAAGCAAAAGAACAACAGGCTGAAGTGGTAATCGAAGTAGAAGAAACAAAGGATAAGGAAGATACTCAAAAGGAAGAATCTAAGCCTACTGAGACTAAGAAGGCTACAAGTTCTAAGAAGACAACACAGGCTACAACAGCAAATAAAATAACAAAGAAAAATAGTTAAGGATAAGTAAATACGTATATGAAAAGTACTAACGCAAAGAAAGTAAACGATGCAAGAATACTACCACATAGTATAGAAGCAGAGCAATGTGTATTAGGTTGTGCGCTTATTGACCAGGATGCTGCTTATAATATTATGTCTACTCTAAAGGAGTCAGACTTTTATTCTCAACCACACAAAATAATATTTGAAGCAATGTACAGGGTGTTTTTAAATAATGCACCTATTGACTTTGTAACTCTAACAGAGAACTTAGACAAAAACGATATGCTAGATAGTATCGGTGGTATTGATTATTTAACAACTCTAACTAATATAATTCCTAGTGCTAGTAACTATACTCACTATATGGAGATTGTAAAAAACAATAGTGTGCTTAGAGAACTTATCGCTGCAGGACAAGATATTATTAATAAAGCATACGAAGACGTCAAGAAGGAAGACGCACTATCTTATGCTGAGCAGAATATCTTTGCTATTGGCGAAAAAGATTCTAGGGGTGGATTTGCTCATATCAAAGAAGCAGTAAGTAATGCTATTGTTAACTTTGAAGAATTACAAAATAGTAAAGGCGCTGTAAAGGGTATACCTAGTGGTATCTATGGAATAGATAAAATCACTAATGGTTTCCAAAAAGGTCAGTTAATCCTTATTGCTGCTAGACCGGGTTGTGGTAAAACTAGTTTGGGTATGAATATGATTAACCACGCAGCAGTTAAGTGTGGTAAGAAATGTGCTATATTCTCTCTAGAAATGAGTAAAGAAGAGATTGCATCTAGGTCTATATGTGGTCTAGCGTTCGTTGACTCAGCCAAAGCTCTAAAGGGTGAGATGAACGATAAAGAGTGGAAATCAATCCTTGCAGCTAGTAAGAAATTAAGTGAAGCACACCTATATATCGATGAAGGATTCTCAAAGGGTCCTATGGATATCTTAGGTAAGTGTAGAAAATTAAAGAGAGAAAAGGGTCTAGACTGTATAATGATTGACTACCTTCAACTTATGCAGGGAGATGGAAAGATAGAGAATAGAACACAAGAAATCTCTACTATTACTAGAACATTAAAGATGGCGGCTAGAGAATTAGAAGTTCCTATTATCTTGCTTTCACAGTTAAACAGAGCGAGTTCAGATAGAAAAGACCATAGACCAATTCTTAGTGACCTAAGGGAGTCTGGTTCTATTGAGCAAGACGCAGATATGGTATTGTTTATTTATCGTCCAGATATGTATAATGATGTTCCAGAAGCAGAGAAATTATCAGGCCTTGCTGAAATTATCATTGCAAAAAACAGAGCAGGTAAGTGTGATACTATTAAAACTAAGTGGGTGGGTAGTATTACTTCATTCTTAAATCTAGAGAAAGATGCTAACGAGATGAGCCTAGTGGAAACAGCTCCACAACTACCAGAAGAGAGAAAGTCTCAGGCAGAAGAAAAAGCTCAAAGTGCTGCACCTACAGCTGAGCCTATGACAGAAGAAGTACCACTGCCAGAGTCTCCAGCGATAAATGATGAACCACTACCAGAGCCACCACCAGAGATGGAAATGATGCCACTTAGCGAAGCAGATGAATTACTAGATATATTTGAATAAAAAGTAAGGCTAATTATGTAAAATTAGCCTTTTTCTTTTGCTCTAAATTATTAAATTATTTGACTAAAATACTGTCCTGGTGGTAAACTTTACTTATTACATAAGTAAGGTGAAAATATGAAAAAGTTTCTTAAATACGTAATTGTACTCATTATATGTTTATTTTGCGGTATGAGCATTATGGCTTGTGGAAAGGACGATAATAAATTATCTATATATATGCCAGATGGTGCACCAGCACTAGCGATGAGTAGAATGATGTATGAGAATAAGTCATTTGGAAAAGATACTGAGTATAATGTAGTTGCTGCTTCTAATATATCTAATTTTATATTGAATAAAACAGCAGACATCGCTATTATGCCTATTAATATGGCTAGTAAGATTATTGGTAATGGCGAAGATTATAAAATATGTGCTACTGTTACTAATGGTAATCTATACATTGTTGGTAGCGAAGATATATCAAATTTAAATGGGCTAGTTGGCTCCGTTGTGGGAGTGATAGGTAGAAGTAATGTTCCAGACCTAAATTTTAGATATTTGCTAAGCAATGCTGGTATTGACTACGAAGAAGGCGAAACTGCAAAGGATGGTAAAGTAGTTATCCAGTATTTTAATGATGCTAGTCTTCTACTCCCAATGCTTAAGCAAAACAAACTAAAGTTTGGTTTAATTCCAGAACCTGCTGTGTCTAAATTATTAACTATGGCACCTAATTTTAGTATTGAATTAGATATACAAGCACTATGGGAAGGTGGTAGTTATCCACAGGCTGTGATGGTTGTAAAAACAGAACTTGCTATAGACAAAGAATTTGTAAGAAATATTATTGATGAGATGAGAAAAGTAGAAACATGGGTTATAAATAATGTTAGTCAGGCAGTTAATGCTGTTAATAGTCATCTAGTAGAAGGGGTAACAGCATCATTGCAGACTACACTTTCCCAAACAGCAATTGCTAATAGCAACATTAAAATCTATGATACAAGTTCGTCTTCTGAGATTGCTAGAATGAAATCATACTTAGAAAAAATTAGAACTATAGCACCTGCTGCTATAGGAAACTATACTGATGATATATTTTGTGAATTATGAAAATGAGAAAGATAAATAAAACCCTTAATATCTGTTTACCTATTATAGCCATATTAGTTATCATACTAATATGGTTTATTGCGTCTAAAATAGTAGATGAAGCGATTATTTTACCTACGCCTTTTGTTGTCTTGTCTAAGACTTTTGAAACTCTGACTAAGGGTAAGTTTTGGATTAATTTTTTATGCACGATGGGTAGGGGTGTTGTAGCATTTATTATTTCATTTTTGCTAGGAACAGCACTTGCAGTGCTTGTGAGCTATTCAAAAATGAGTCAATCAGTGATTAATGTGCTTGTCTCTATTATTAGAGCGATGCCAACTATTGCTGTCATACTACTATTATTGCTATGGACCAATTCTAGAGTGGCGTCTGTCGTTGTTACAATGCTGGTGGTTTTGCCTACAATGTATACTTCTATGCAGGTAGCTCTTGGAAAAGTCGACAGTGAGATTATAACAATGATGAAGTCTTTTAATATTCCTAAAAAGACTCAATATGCTAGATATATCTTACCTATAACTCTACCTAGTACAATTCAAACAATAGGTAGTGGATTGTCTCTAAATATTAAATTAATTGTAGCTGCAGAAGTGATTGCAGGAACTGCTAGGTCTATAGGAAATATGATGACAGAGGCAAAGGTGTACTTTGAGACAGCTGAACTCTTTGCAATAGTACTTATAATGGTTATAATTGCTGTGTCTATTGAACTTATTTTCCATAAAATTGCGCATAGAGTGGGAGGTAAGTATGAGAGTAAATAATATTACGAAAAAATATGGAGATAAAGTAATTTTTGAAAATTTTGCATATCACTTTAAAGATAATAAAATCAACGTTATTATGGGTGAGAGTGGATGTGGTAAGACAACTCTCTTCAATATTCTTCAGGGTAATATCGAATACACAGGTGAAGTAGAGATAAGGTCTATTTCTATGGTATATGATAATGATAGATTGATTCCTAATCTGACTGTTGCTGAGAATTTATTACTAATCAATGGTAATGTAGATATTGATGAAATTCTATCAAGTGTTGGATTGATTGATGCAAAAGACTTATATCCTATTAACTTGAGTGCAGGTATGTCTAGAAGGATTGCTATACTTAGAGCATTAATATTTGATGCAGATATTCTTATAATGGATGAGCCTTTTGTAAATCTTGATTATCCTAATAAGTATAAGATGATGGACTTAATTAAAGAAAAGTACAAGGATAAATTTAAATCAATTATTATGGTGACGCATGATATTAAAGAAGCGATGTATATGGCAGATAATATTGGCATTATTGATAATCCTTACAAAGTAGAGCATTACTTTGATAAAATTACTAAGGCTACCGAAAAAGAGATACTTGATATATTAATAAAAGGGTAATTTATTTTTATTGCTATCATTTGTTTGTCAATTATTAAATATTGATATACACTAAAAGCAATATTACTAATGGGGGTTATATTATGAAAAAGAAAATTTTAACTATGGCACTAGCTGCTTGTATGGGATTGGCTGGTGCAGGTATGCTAGTTGGTTGTGGGCATGAACATACATTTGCTGAAGAGTGGAAAAAAGATGTGACACATCATTGGCACGAAGCTACTTGTGAACACACATCAGAGAAAGGCGCATATTCTCAACATGATTATACCGATGCAGCAGATATTACTTGTAATACTTGTAGTTACGTTAGAGAGACAGCAACTTATAATCTATGGGACGGTTCAAAGGCTAGTGCTCTAAATGTAGTAGAAAATACAATTACTATCAATACTGCAGAAGAACTAGCAAAATTAGCATATGATGTAAATGAAGGTAATTCATATGCAGGATATACAATTAACCTAGAGTGTGACCTAGATTTACAAAATCTCGCATGGGATACTATTGGTTATGGAACTCCACAATTTGAAAGATATTTCAAAGGTACATTTGATGGTAAGAATCATACAATTTACAATCTAAATGTAGTAGGAACAAAGGGTGGAGTTACACCTAATGCACAAACAGGTGTAGAAGAACCTAGCACAGGTGTTGATGGTAGTGCAGGTGTTGGATTATTTGGTAGTATTAATACCGGTGCAGTTGTTAAAAACATTAAAATCGAAAATGCAGTAGTTACAGGCAATCATTTTGTTGGTGCTGTGGTAGGATATTCTATTGGTGGAGAGATTACTAATTGTCACGTTAAAAATGCTGTAATTACTTGTAGTTTATATGATGACCAAGAAAATGGAGACAAAGCAGGTGTAGTATCTGGTTCTATTGACCATAATTCTACAATGACTAATTGTTCTGCAACTGATAGTACAGTTACTGCTAGTAGAGATGCTGGTCAGGTAGTTGGTTGTGCATCTATTACTAGAGAGAACTTTGCTGCAGCAGGTAATACTGCTACTAATGTTACTGTTACTCATAATGGAACAGGCACAGGTGCGAATATAGAGAATCAATTAATCGGTAGATTAAGTGGTGTATAAAATTAATAAGGCTGCCTATCAGGCAGTCTTTTTTGTTTGAATTTGTAATATTATGCAATATTTAATAAAATCACAATATATAGCGATATTTTAGTCAATATTATTTATTATATATAAAGGGTAAAATAAATATTAATGAGAAAATATTTCTATGGCTTAGGTGGGCTTTCGTATAGTGTTATTAGTCAAACGGTTGCTAATTTTTTTATGTTCTTCTCAACGTCTGTTCTAGGTATTAAAGGAACTATAGTTGGTATTGCGATTGCTATTAGTACTATATGGGACGGGATTAGTGATACTATTGTAGGCTATATCAGTGATAATTATAAGCTTGGATTTTTAGGTAAACGAAATGGTTATATGTTGATAGCAACAATAGGTATGTCTATTGCTAATATTTTTCTATGGTGTGTACCTAATGGTATAGGTGTAGGATTTAAGTTTGTGTGGATTTTATTGTCGTTATTGATTTTAGAGACATTTAATACAATGTTTTCAACTCCATATATGGCACTCGGTAACGAGCTCTCTAGAAACGATAGCGAAAGGACTACCATTGGTGCCATTAATACTGTTTTTTATCTAATAGGTATGATAGTGCCTAGTGTGTTGCTCTTTATTTTCTTGCCTAGCACAACTGAATATCCTGTAGGGCAACTTAATCCAAGTGGCTATGTAAAAATTGCTATTGTTAGCAGTATAATTTGCTTAGTTTGTGGACTAATATCATCTCTTACTACTATTCCTAAGAATAAATTTGAAAAGATAAATAATTCTAAATTTAAACTTAGCATTGGTGGGCTATGGAATAATTTTCTAACTGCTTTTAAGGATAAAAGAGTATCAAAAATCATATGGGGCTATGTTCTAGTTTCTATAGCAACAGTAATACTATGTAGTGTAGGTATGCACTTTTTTACGTACTCCTTTTTCTATGAAAGTGACCAAATAACAATACTACTTTTGACACTACTTTTAGGCACAATAATCAGTCAGCCACTATGGGTGTCGCTTTCTAAAAAAAGTAGTAAAAAACCAGCACTTTTATCTGGTATTATTGTAACAATACTAGCCGTTTTCGCTGTTATATTTATATTTTTATTTAGAATCGAACTAGTTGACATTAGTTTTTATTTAATGATGGTTGCTATACTTTTTTGTGGAGTTGGCAGTGGTGCATTATATACATTGCCAACAGCGATGTATGGTGACGCTGTTATGAAGATAGATAGGTCTGGCTCTCTCAATGCTACCTATTCATCTACACTTACTTTTGCTGGGAATATGGCGAGTTCTATAGCACAACTAATTATCGGTGTACTACTTGATTTAATTGGCTTTGATGGTGGTAAAAGTGTGCAGAGTCTCTTTGTGCAGTCAGGTCTTGCTATAATGATTTTTGTTGGAATAGAGTTTACTCTTATTTGGGCGTGTTTAATTTTCTCAAAACACAAAGAAAATATTTCTAAAATCTAACTAACTAGTTGATAAAATATACTAATTATGATAATATAATTTTATGTTAAAATAAGATATACGAAGGTAAAAATATGAGAAAATATACTTCAAAAGAATTAAGAGATGCTTGGTTAAATTTTTATAAGTCAAAAGGTCACGTGGATATTGGTGCTGTTTCACTTATCGGTGATGGTACTACAGGTGTTATGTTCAATGTTGCTGGTATGCAACCATTAATGCCATATTTACTTGGCGAAAAACACCCACAAGGAACTAGACTTTGTAATGTTCAGGGTTGTGTAAGAACTATAGATATAGATTCTGTTGGTGATGAGAGTCACTGTACTTTCTTTGAGATGATGGGTAACTGGAGTTTAGGAGATTATTTCAAGAAAGAGAAAACTGCTTGGTCTGTAGAATTACTAACTGAAGTATTTGGTCTAGATAAATCTAAAATCTGTTCTACTGTATTTGCTGGTAATGAGAGTGCTCCAAGAGACGAAGAAACTGCAGGACTTTTGCAGGGTTTAGGTATCAAAAAAGAGAATATCTTTTATTTAGGTAAAGAAGATAACTGGTGGGAACTAGCAGGAACAACAGGAACACCTTGTGGTCCAGATAATGAGTGGTTCTATCCATTGAGTGACAAGCCTTGCAGTGATAAATGTGACGTTACTTGTGACTGTGGTAGATTTGTAGAGATAGGTAATGACGTATATATGCAGTATCAAAAATTAGAAGACGGATATACTCCACTTGCTAATAAAAACGTTGATACAGGCTTTGGTTTTGAGAGAATGTTAATGTTCTTAAATGGTTTAAAAGATGTGTATAAGACAGACCTTTTCTCTGATGTTATTGCATATATTCAAGAGAAATCACAGAAAGAATATGGCAAAGACGCTAAAGAAACTGCTTCTATGAGAATTATTGCCGACCACCTAAGAACAGGTATGATGTTAATAGGTGATATCAATGGTATAGTTCCTAGTAATGTAGGTGCTGGATATATCCTTAGAAGACTACTTAGAAGAGCAATTAGACATGCTAAGAAAATTGGACTTGAGTCTAATGAATTATGTAATGTTGTAAAAATCTTCATTGAGAAAGTTTATGACAAGGCATATCCTAATCTAGTAGAGAAGAAAGATTATATTTTAAGCGAAATACAGAAAGAAGTAGATAAATTTAACAAAACTATCGAGACAGGTATCAAGGAATTTGATAAGGTTGTAAATGGTTTAAGAAGAAAAGTAGAGTTCTTAAAATCTAATAATCCAGAATATAAAGAAACAGAAGAAGATATGACCATTAGTGGTAAGGCTTCATTTAGACTATATGATACATTTGGTTTCCCAATTGAGATGACAATTGAGATGGCTGAAGAATTAGGATTAAAGGTAGACGAAGCAGGATTTAAAAAGGCATTTGAAGAACACCAAGAACTAGCTAGAACTACTAGTGCAGGTGCATTTAAGAGTGGACTTGCTGGTGGTGGAGAGATGGAAACTAAGTACCATACTGCTACACACTTACTAAATGCTGCTCTAAAAAGAGTAATTGGTGAGACTTCTCATCAGATGGGTTCTAATATTACTGCTGAAAGATTAAGATTTGACTTTGCTTGTGACCATAAGATGACTCAAGAAGAATTAACTGAGACTGCTAGACTTGTTAATGAGTGGATTGCTAACGCTTATGATGTTACTAAAGAAGAAATGCCTAAGACTAGGGCTGTAGAAATCGGTGCAGAGCATCAATTCATTGATAGGTATCCAGACATTGTGTCTGTATATTCAATCGGTGATGTTTCTATGGAGATTTGTACAGGACCACACGTTGCAAATACTAGAGAATTAGGTAAATTTGTTATTAAGAAAGAAGAAGCATCTTCTAGTGGTGTTAGAAGAATTAAAGCAGTTTTAGAATAAAAGCTTAAGACGGATATATATTAATAAATATATATCTGTCTTTTTTATTGCCTATAAGTGTTTGCTTTTATTTTATCTTTAATGTATAATTTAGGTAAATAATAAGTCCAGGTGGGATTATATGAAAGCATTGAAAGGTTTAATGATTTATGTTGGAATAGTTCTAGGCATCATATTTGCTATAGGCGTACTTTTATTTGGTATTATGTATTTTGCGCCTAACTTTAGAATAATGGGTGTGGGTGTTACTCACTCCAATGAAGAAGTGGAAGGTGACCCAATTGTTCTAACTGATTACTCAGGATATAGTAGTATTGAATTGGGACTAAGTAGTAATAAGGTTCCTATTAATGTTGTTGCTAGTACCGAAGTTACAAATGTTGAGTATAAATTAGTTCTAGCGACTTTTGGTATTTCTTTTGATATTACTGAATATAGAGTAGTTAAAGATATAGAAGTTAAAAACTCTACTCTAAAGATTAACCTAAGTGTAACAGAGCCTAATGGCTGGATTTCTATGGGTGGTAGTAGAGTAGAAGTTACTGTACCTGCTAGTAGGACATATGCACTAGTTCTTAATACCAAGAGTGCAGATATTAAATTAGGTGATGGAAGCAGTCCAGAATTAAGCATCTCTAATTTAACTGTAAATACACAATCTGGTAATTTAAAATATTATAAAAATTCAAAAAATGAAGAAGGTATTTCTCTTAACCTAGGAGCACTTAATCTAACAACTGTTAGTGGTGAGATGAATTTCTCTCAAGTTGCAACATTAAATGTAGCATCTCAAATCAAACTAAATGCTGAAAGAGGAGAGTTTGTATTTAATGATGTTAATGCATCACTTGATATTAGGGGTACTGGTGTAGGTATCAAGGCAGAGAATATTAGATGTACTGCTGATGGATTTACATTTATGTCTGAGAATGGCCAATTTAATGTAAAGACACTTAATTCACCTAGTGGAGCAGAGAATACAATTATTACTGATACATGTAGTGTAAATATTACAACTCTTACAGGTAAAACAGGTATTATAACAACTTCTGGTTCAATCAATATTGAAGAGATTAATAATGAAGCAATCTTACAAAGTGAGCACGGAAATATCACAATTAATAAGGCTAATGACAATCTAAATATCCTAACTCACTATGGAAATATTACTGTTTATTCATACTTAAAGAATGGTTCATTTACTAGTAAAAGGGGAAATATCCTAGTTAATAGTACTAGTGATTATATGGACAAAGTAGTTACTTATATTGAGAACGTTGATGGTAATATTACTGTTGTAAATAAAGTAAATAAATTAAGAATCAAAACTCTTGGTTCTTCTAAGGTTACAGTAACATTTGAAGAAGTTAAGAGTAAATTAGCTGCAGACAAAACATATGAGCACGCTGTAGAACTTCACGATAAAGGTTCTGCTGTAGTATATCTACCAGCTATCATTTCTGACCCATTTAAATTTATGGCTACAGGTAATATCTCTGGTAGTATCTCAGGCCTTGGTAATGAAGATTATATGGGTAATACCGTAGTAGCTAAAGAAGATTATCAATTTTATCCAAATAATGCGCAAATCAACCAAGACAATAGTGAATTCTCTGTATACTTTAAGTTCCATGGAACTATTGAATTCAAGAGTTATACTAAGTAATTAGTATTATGCAAGTCTTGAAATATTGCCTATATTAATAAGATTTTAATAAAAATAGACTATCTATTGATAGTCTATTTTTGTTATTAAATTTTAAATTATTTATCATATGTACTGATAAATGTGTTTATTGCTTTAATTACTCTCTCGCACTCTATTTCTGTTTGGAATTCGATAGTGTATCTTAGTAGGTCTTCTGTTCCAGAGAATCTCATAATTACGAAACTTCCGTCTTCGAATACATATTTAGTTCCGTCAGTTCTAATGATTTGAGTTGGTTTGTATGGGAAGCTTGGTACTGTTTTATTTAATGCTTTTGCTACTTTTTTCTTTGATTTTAATTTAAATGTACCTTCCCAGTATGTTGAGATATATTCAGCAAATGTTTTAACTTCTTCTACTATTGCACTAAGTGGTTTTTTGATAGTTGCTATTGCGTCTAATATAAGTGCTGCAGCAAATAAACTATCTTTAGTAGGGGTATAACCTCTCATTGTGAGTCCACCTGTACATTCTCCACCCATTAGTGCATCTACTTCGTTCATTTTAGCAGAAACCCATTTGAAACCAACAGGAACTTCGTGACACTTAAAGCCTAGTGCTGTAGCAAGTTTGTCTAAAATTATACTAGTAGGTAGTGTTCTAACGATATCTCCTTCCATACCTCTGTATTTAGCAAGATAGTAGTAAAGTATTGCAATTATTGTATTACAATCGTGATATGTACCTAGTTCGTCTACAATCGCTATTCTATCGCCATCGCCATCACAAGCAATACCTAGAGTGTACTTACCTTTAACCACTTCTTTCTTTAGGTCTTCAACATTTTTCTCATCAGGAGATGTTACGTTATACTCAAAGTATACATCTGTATCTTCCTTCATAATGTCTAGTTTCTTTAAGTTTAGTTTCTTTGCTAGTAATTTAACAGGCTCTACTGTTACACCGTGCATTGCATTAAATAATAGTTTAATGTTATTTTCTTTAATGTTTTTAGATAGGAATTTGCAGATATTTTTAATATAATCTTTCATACTATCGTATTCAACAATTAAACCATTAGTAACGGCCAAGTCATAAGGTATTGATTTGATTTTGATGTTTTTGTTAGCTATTTTTGTAATCTGGCTAGTAAGCTCGATGTCTGCATCTTTACCACCAGCAACTGTGATTTTTAAACCATTATGGTAGTATGGATTATGACTAGCTGTAATAGTGATACCATAGTCTAAGTTATCTTCTTTAACGGCTGCCATTACGGTAGGGGTTGGGACTGGTCTATTATATAATTTGGATACAATTTTATTTCCAGCGAAAACTTCTGCAACCCATTTAGCGTAAAAGTCTGACATAAATCTACGGTCATAACCGATAACGATAGGCTTATTTACTTTGCTTTTCTTAATTAATTTAGATAATGCTTGAGCAATCTTTTGTACGGATTCTTTAGTGAACTCTTCACCAACTGTTGCTCTAAAGCCACTTGTTCCAAAACTTATCATATAAATTCTCCTTAGTTATATCTATTTTATAGTGTATTACAATGCTAAAAAAAAAGCAACTTTGTTACCCAATATTTATAAAAATTATAATTTTAGTTGTGAAAAAGGCAAATATTTAGTAAAATAAGAAAAAATACAAAATAAGGTATGTAAAATGTTAGAAATTAATCATTTATATGTGTCTTTTACAAAAGATTACTATACATTAAACGATATTAATATTTCACTTGATAGCAATGATAGACTAGTTATTGTTGGTAGTAAAGAGAGTGGCAGAACTGCGCTTCTTAGAACTCTTGTTGGACTAGAGCCTATTGCTAAGGGTGAGATTTTATATAAAAATATGCCTATTGATAGGGTTGACCCACAAAATGATATATCTGTTGGTTATTTACCTGCGAACCCTGCATTTTTAGATAATAAAACTGTTAAGCAGAATATTGAGTATCCACTAAAGATTAGAAAAGAAAATCCAACTTTTTATGAAGCAAAAGTGAATAATGCTCTCATTAGTTTCGGTATTGAATATCTAAAAAATAAGAAAGTAAAAGAATTGAATTATCTAGATAAAATCAAAGTGGCACTTGCTAGGCTATCTATAAGAAATATTGAGCTATTCTACATAGATGATGTCTTTGCTAGGATTTCTCCTATTGATAGGGCCCCGATTATTAAGAATATTAAATCAATGATTAAGACAAATGCTGCTGCAGCTATTATTATGACAGAAGAAGATGAAATTGCATCACAATTTGGTTATAAGAGAAAATACCTAAAGTTTGGTTCTTTGCTAGAAGAAGATGAGGTTGAGAAATAATTACTCAACCTTTTTTAGTGCACTAATGCAGACTTTATTTACATTAGGAAAATTATTTGTATTATCTATTTCTTGAGTTTTAGGTTTTTTAGAGAATAATTCTAGTATTTTTTTAAATTCAGGGTTGTCTTTAAATAATAAAGAAGAAAATATTTCTAGCATGTCGTTTTGACTATTCTTTTTTTTATTCGATAGTAGAGTAGATAGGCTGAGTATTGTTGATAAGTCTATCCCGGAAGGTTTAGCTATTGGAGAGTCTTTGTGGTTATCTATAGTGTGAGAGTATCTGGCTTCACTATTTTTTCTTATGATTTCTTGACCAGACTTTGTATATCTAATAGGGAACTCCCCATAAGGGTATTGCTCAATTATTTCTTTTGGTATATCGGGTGCCTTATTTTCTTCGTTATTAGTGTTTGATAATATTTTTAGTAGTTGGGCTATATTATCCATAATATTCTCCTATTTGTAATATATATGAATTATGAGTACTATTTGTGATAAGTGTTTTTATCATAATAAAAATGCAATGCATATAATGAAATATTACAGGGGGTGAGTATGTCTAAATTTAGTGATTACATAAATGATAGTGATATGAAGGAATCGAAGATAGATAAAAATAAAAACGACTATCAAGATATGATTGATAAGTATAGTAAGTTGAGTAGCAGTGAACTAATGCAGGAATTTCTCAAACTAACAGCAAAAGAAAAAAGTGCAGGGCATTTGAGCGATAAAAAATTAAATGGAATCAAAGATACCCTAAAGCCTTATTTAAATAGTGACCAGGCAAGTTCTCTAGATAGTATTATTAATATGGTAAAAGATGTTAAGTAAGATTGATAAAAGGTTACTTGATAAGATTTCTATTTCGTCAAACTTGCATAGTAATATAGATGTGATTGTTCACTTGGATAATTATGTTAGAGATATAGGAGTGTATGATAATAAATATAACAACATAAAGAAGTTTCCTTTTATTTCGAGTTTTGCAGTGAGTTTGCCTATGGGTGCAGTTAATACTTTAGCCAGTGAAAACTCTGTACGTTTTATAACTGATGACTGCAGGGTATGTAGCCTAATGTATAAGACAAAAAGGTTTTTACATACGGATTATTTATACTCTCTTATCACGAAAAATAATGAATTTTCTGTTGTGATAATAGACACGGGAATATACGAACATATTGACTTTGTGTTAGGTAAATATAGGATTGTTAAATTTGTTGACCTTATTAATAATAGGTTGGAGCCGTATGATGATAATGGTCACGGAACATTTATTGCTGGTGTTATGTGTGGTAATGGAATTAATGGTAAGTATGTAGGTATTGACAAAATATCTGATATTATTGTCATAAAAGCCCTAGATAGTATAGGAGAAACGACCACAACTAAAATTTTAGAGGCAATGCAGTGGGTTCTTCAAAATAAAGAAAAATACAATATTTCCACTGTATGTATGAGTTTTGGCAGTGTGTATAGAGAAGATGACCCACTGGTAAGTGCGGCAGAGATACTATGGAATAGTGGTATAGTTGTGGTTACTGCTGCAGGAAATAGTGGACCAGATAGTGAGACAATTATGTCTCCTGGTAGTAGCAGGAGAGTTATAACTGTTGGTAGCTTAGATGATATAAGCCGGGGAGTTATTTCTGTTGCTGACTTTAGTAGTAGGGGCCCTTGTGGTAATTATTATAAGCCAGATATTGTTGTTCCTGGTACAGACATTGTATCGACAAATGTTTTCAGTGTGGATAAGAAATTTTATACTAAGATGAGTGGTACTAGTGTGTCGGCACCAATGGTAGCAGGTGTTGCGAGTTTACTTAAAAATATTAATCCTAGATACTCTCCTGATGAAATAAAATATATGCTCATTAGTGCTTGTATTAGAATAGAAGGAGATAGAAACAAAGAAGGGTATGGTTATCTTGATTTAAGAAAATTAGTATTAATATAAAAAATTGCTTTGGTTAGTCCAAAGCAATTTCTTTTATGGCGTTGATTAAGTTCTTAATATCTCTAGTTGAATTGAAGTATGAGAGACTAATTCTTGTGAGTCCTGATTTTATTGTTCCTAAGTATTTATGGACTCTAGGTGCACAATGTAATCCACTCCTGGTACAGATATTGTATTTTTCATCTAAGATATTTGAGATGGTTGAACTATCTTTATTATTAATTGCAATAGATACAACACCTGATTTTATATTGCCAAAAACTTTGACATTTTTAATTCTATTTAATTCATATATAAGTAGGTTGGATAGCATTTCAATTTTATTATTTATTTTATCAAAGTTGTTTTTAGCAAAAGTTACTCCTGCATCTAGTCCTAAGATTCCTGGAAGATTAATTGTCCCACTCTCTAGTCCGTCAGGTATTTCAGTTGGCTGAGATTCTTTGTCGCTATGTGTTCCTGTACCACCGAATATAATAGGTGAGACTGTACAGTTATTCAGTAGTAGAGCGCCTATTCCTTCTGGAGCATATAAGCCTTTGTGTCCAGCAAGAGTGAGCATATTTATATTTTGTCTCTGCATATTGATATTTGTATGTCCTATACTTTGAGCACCATCAACCATAAAAAGTAAATTTTTCTTTTTACATAGTTTGCCAATTGATTCAATATCTTGTGTAACTCCTGTAACATTGCTTGTATGATTTACTATAATTAGATATGTGTTCTTTTTAATTTTATTTAATATGTCTTTTGTTGTTATTAGTCCAGACTTATTGGGTGTAAGATAAGAGACTTCTATATTTTCGGTTTTCTTTAAATAGTCGAGTGTTCTAAGGGTGCTATTATGTTCGTAAATAGTGGTGATAATATGACCACCTTTTTTCACTGTTCCACGCAAGGCTAAGTTAATTGCCATTGTACAGCCACTAGTGAATATTACATTTTCTGGAGTTGTTCCAAGGAACTCGGATAGGTTTTCTCTGGTACTATATATTTTTTCAGCACCCTTGAGCGCTAGTTTATGTCCAGACCTACTAGGATTCACACTTAAACTAGATAGACCTTTTAGTGTGGCAAGTTTAACTGAAAGTGGTTTCTTGTGAGTAGTAGAACTATTGTCTAGATATATCATATTTTTACTCCTTTTTAACAAAATACTTCAATAATAAATAATATGAAATATAAATATAAAATGTGGAGTGAGTATGAGAAATATTTTGGCTGTTTTTTCGAGTAGAAATCAAGCAATGCAATTATCGACCAGTCTTAAGAGAATGGGGGTTAGAAATAAAACTATAAATACACCTAGAGAATTAGGAGAAGCATGTAGTCTTTCTGTTGTTTTTCTAGAGAAAGATATACTTCAGATTAGGTATGTTTTATCTAAAGGCAATTATTCTTCGTGTAAGGGTTTGTATATTATGACGGGGGATTTGATTAGAAAATATTTACCTATTTAGATGATATTTTATGTCTGACTTTGACAATGATAACTTAATTTGTTATAATAGGTCGTATGAAAAATAATAACGAAAAGTATGACTATATTGTCAAGGCTCTAAGGGGTTTAATTCCTGAGCCAAAGAGTGAACTGAATTTTAGTAATAATCTAGAATTATTAATCGCTGTAATGTTGTCTGCACAGTGCACAGATAAAAGGGTAAATATAATAACAGATAAGTTATTTCAGAAGTATCATACAGCAGAAGATTATGCAAAGGCTTCTTACGAAGAATTAGCAGAAGATATTAAGTCTTGTAATTATTATCAAAATAAAGCAAAAAATATAGTAAATGCTTGTAAGATGCTAATTGAAAAATTTGGTGGAGAAGTACCTTCTAGTCATAGTGATTTGGTGTCGCTTCCTGGTGTTGGAAATAAGACTGCTAATGTTGTACAAGCAGTGGGATTTAGTATTCCAGCATTTGCAGTAGATACACATATCTTAAGGGTGAGTAATAGATTAGGACTAGCTAAAACAGATAGTCCAGACAAATGCGAAGAAAAATTAAAGTCTATATTCAAAAAAGAACAGTGGGGAGATATTCATCACTTAATGTTATTATTCGGTAGATATTACTGTTTAGCAAGAAATCCTAAGTGCGAAAATTGTGTACTGAAAAATGTTTGTATAAACTCTAAATAGGAGATAGATTATGTTTTTAGACAAAGTAAAAATTGAATGTAAAGCTGGAAATGGTGGTAATGGTGTAATTGCCTTTAGAAGGGAAAAATTTGTGCCTAATGGTGGTCCTAATGGTGGCGATGGTGGTAAAGGTGGAGATATTATCTTCAAAGTTAATAAAAATATGGACAACCTAGTTGACTTTAGATATAAGAAGAAATTTAAAGCAGAAAATGGTGAACCTGGTTCTGGTAATAATAGATATGGAAAAAATGGTGATGATTTAATCATTTTCGTTCCTAAGGGTACTATTATTAGAAATGCTACAAATAACAAAGTTATTGCAGATATGCTAGAAGATGATGAAGAAAAAATTATCTTAAAAGGTGGACTAGGTGGTAGGGGTAATGCACACTTTGCAACATCTACTAGACAGGCACCTAGATTTGCTGAGCAAGGTGTTGTAACTAAGCCATTTGAATTAATATTAGAGTTGAAAACACTTGCAGACGTAGGATTAGTAGGTTTTCCAAATGTTGGTAAGAGCACTTTACTTTCTAGTGTAAGTAACGCAAAGCCTAAGATTGCAAATTATCACTTTACAACACTTACTCCAAATATTGCTGTCGTTAATGCTTTTGGTGACTCATTTGTAATGGCAGATATTCCAGGTTTAATATCTGGTGCTAGTGAAGGTATTGGTTTGGGGACTGATTTCTTAAGACATATAGAGAGAACTAGACTGCTTATTCACGTTATTGATATTGCAGGAACGGAGGGTAGAGACCCTTATCAAGACTATATTGCTATTAATGATGAATTGTCTAAATATGGAGAAACTGTAGCTAAACTTCCACAAATAATTGCACTAAATAAATCAGATATGTTATTTGATGAGACTGTTGTTGATGAGTTTAGAAAGAAGGTTGGTAAAGATAAACAGGTATTTACAATCTCTGCTTATGCACATACAGGGCTTAATGAATTAATTGAAGCTGTTATCAAGACTCTAGCAAAACTTCCAAAGGTTGAAAAAGTTGAAATTGAAGAAGAAGAGATTGATAAGAGAAACTTAAAACAATTTGAAGTAAGAAAAGTATCAAACGGTGTATTTGAAGTAACAGGTGAATTAGTATTTGAGATAATGAAGAGAGTTAACCTAGAAGACTTAACTTCTAATGCTTACTTCCAGAAGAGAATTAAAAACGATGGTATCATCGATGCACTTCTTGAGATTGGACTTCAAGAAGGCGACTTGATTAGAATAGATGATTATGAATTACAATATTTTGAATAGGGGGAAATTATGATAACTTCACAAGAGAGAGCAAAACTAATTAGTCTTAGTCATTCATTAAAAGACCTAGTATTTGTTGGTAAAGAAAACATTACCGATACAGTAGTTGCTCAAATTAACGATAATCTATATGCACACGAACTTATTAAAATTAAAGTAAATAAAAATGTTGCATATACTCTAGAAGAATTGGCAAATGAAATCTGTGATAGATGTAATTGTATTTTAGTTGCAATTATTGGCAGTAAAATAGTTGTATACAAAGAAACAGAAAA
Organism: Clostridia bacterium; assembly: GCA_045635805.1. Taxonomy (GTDB): domain Bacteria; phylum Bacillota; class Clostridia; order Christensenellales; family UBA1242; genus UBA11490. Next base: position 36,984 of record JAZTWI010000007.1, on the reverse strand, counting down.
ACCAAAGTTTGCACACTTATTAAGTAAAAGAAAATAAAAAGCACCCGAAAGGGTGTTTTTTAGTTGAATCTAGAATTGAATCTACTATATATTGATGCAATTAAGAGCAGGGTGCTGATGATGATATAGTAATTAGTAAATGGTGTAAATAGACTAGCAAATATAATGAGTAATGACGTGTAAAAATACTTAAGAGATTTGCTTCTATTGAAAACTATGCAAAGTATATCTTTGAGCCTATATTTAGGCTGTTTTTTTAGTTCTACTTTTGTAGGAAATGAGACATTATTCTGTGTTACTTTTTGATAAATCTTATCAATATCTATTACTTCGATATCTATGTCTTTAGGTGTGTATGATACTTTTGATTTTATACAAAATATGGTTATGCTACACGTTATGCTTTTTCGAATAATTCTATTGTATGTTTCTTGGTCTAGGATTTCTTTTTGAAAAGAAAAGACTATGTCTTTTTCGTTGGCTAATAGATAGTGGTTGGGTGTTAATTGAGTAATGTTTGCGTATTCAAAAATATTAAGTAAATGTTTATTAATTATGTTTTCTTTACCTAAGCTTAGGCTCAGGATTAATTCTTCTCTCGATTGTTTAATTTTCTTTTTCTTTTCTTTTGATTTATCTATATATCTCTTTATTGGGAAGTATGATAGATAAATTGCTAATGAAATAGGAATACTAATAATTAGTGATAAATTTAGATTTTTAAAATAATATTGTGTCCAGATAAAAGACAACATAAATAAAGTGAAGATTAAAAATATTGCATTAGATATTTTACTTAGTTTGGTTACTTTATATTCCATATTTAATTATGTTATAAATATTTATATTTATAAAACGATAATTGTATTTATTTGTTTTATTTTGTAATATTTGGTACAATACGATTGATAAACAATTTGGAGTTGTTATGGAAATAAACATTGTTAAGTCTGTGCAGGGTATTGCAAACTCATTTTTAGATGTTTACTTTTGGTTAATTACAAAGATGGGAGAAGAAATTTTCTTCTTGCTTATGTTTGCCGGAATATATCTTCTGTATAGTAAGCAATTTGCATACAAGTACTCATTTTATTATCTAATAAGTGTGGGTATAAATGCGGCTATTAAGATTTTAATTAGAAGACCTAGACCTTATGTCGTATCAAATGAAGTATTCAATAGGCTACCTGCGTCTGAGTTTAGTTTTCCTAGTGGTCATACTCAAGGATTTGTTGTTCAGGCAACTACAGGTATGCAAGAGATAGGTAAATCAAAGGCTAAAAAGTCTGTGAAAGTGACTATGCTATGTGTGCTTATATTTATGTCTATTATGGTAATGCTCAGTAGGCTTTATTGGGGACAGCATTATTTGAGTGATACTATCGTTGGTGCGATGCTTGGTATCGCTATTCCATTTATGATTGATTATGCGATATATTTATGTCCGCAGAAGATTAAAGACAAGATAAGCCTTGACTTTATAATCAATGCAATATTCCTAGCGTGTATGGCAGGTTTTGTTGTGTGTTTAATCATACAATTAGCACTTGATTTTGCTTCTAAAAAGGTCTTTACATTTTTAGGTGTATTCGGTTCTATTAGTCTAGGATATTTACTTGAAAAGAAGTATATTAAGTATGAAGAGAAGAGTATTTGGTGGGTGACTATCCTAAAGGGTTTAATTACTTATGCGGTGCTATTTGGTTTATATTTTACAATGAATGCATTATTTGAAATTACAGGCTTTGTATATTTCATTGTCTACTTTATATTGGGTCTCGTAGTTTCATTAGGTCTACCACTATTATTTAAAGTTATATTTAAGGCTAAGAAGGCTACAAATGTAGTAGTAGAAGAAACAAAAACAGAAGAGAGTAAAAGCGAAGAAGAATAATATGGAAACAGTTATAATTAATAATTTAAAAGAGACTACTAGTTTTGCTAAGAAATTTGCAAAACTTCTGCAGGGTGGAGAGATAATTCTACTTAATGGAGACTTGGGTGCAGGTAAGACAACGTTTACTAGACAGGTGCTAAAGGCATTAGGGGTTAAGGGTGAAGTTACTAGCCCAACATTTACCATTATGAGAGAGTATTCTACTAAGAAATTTAATATTTATCACTTCGATATGTATAGGATAAAGTCACCTGATGAAGTAAGGGAGTTTGGGCTAGAAGACTATATTTATTCTGGTGACAAAAGAAGTCTAGTATTTATAGAGTGGTCTGAGAATATTAAGGAAATGTTAAATGGTAATTTTATAGAAATAAATATTTCTTTAATTGATGAACAAAAAAGAAAGTTTGAGATTATTAGATAATTTGGGTGAAAATATGAAAATATTTGGTATAGATACAACTAGAAAAATAGCAAAGATTTTTCTATATGATGAAGAAAAAGATAATAAGTTCGTTTTGACTATGGGTGATGGAGTTAAACATAGTGAAGGATTATTTCTATATATAGAGAAGGCTTTACTTGATAATAAGATGGATATAAATGATTTTGATTATTACTCTGCTGTTGTAGGTCCTGGTTCTTTTACAGGCATCAGAGTAGGAATGTCTACAATCAAAGGCTTTAATCAAGTTGCTAAGAAAGAAATAGTACCTATCAATACTTTTGAAATTTTGGCGAGTGTGGTAAAAAACGGTGTAGTGCTACTAAATAGCACTAATACTAGTTGTTATTATGCAAAAATCAAATCTAAAAAGGTAGTAGATGCGTCTGTTATAGATAAGAGTAGTATAATAGATACATTTGATGGGGAAAAGATATATATACTAGCAGAAGAACAAATTGCAATTGCTCTAGAATATAATAATATAGAAGTTATAGAGTCTCTTGACGAACTATATATTGATGCAATTAAGGCTAAATTAGGTGGAGAGAAGGAAGACTTCGTTCCATATTATCTACAACTCTCTCAGGCAGAAAGGAATTTGAAAAATGAGTAATTTTTTAATTAGAAAGGCTAGAGTTGAAGATGGTGAGAAGATACATATTTTAGATTCTTTTGAGAAAGATTCTTATTCGCTAGATACTATTAATTCTATGCTAGTTGCAGAGACTTCTTATACTTTGGTTACAGAAGATGATAGCAGGATTATAGGTTATATTAATTTTAATATTGCAGTAGACGAAGCAGAACTAATCAAGGTTGTAATAGACTCAAGTTATAGAAGGCAAGGACTTGCTGGTAGACTTATCAGTAATGCTATAGAAACTTTAAAACAACAAGGAGTAAAAATCATATTCTTAGAAGTAAGAGTAGATAATATTCCTGCAAAGAACTTATACGAGAAATTTGGTTTTATTAAGTATTACACTAGAGAAAAATACTACAATGGAATTGATGCAGATTTGTATAGGTTGAAATTAAATGACAAGTAAACTAATGTATTCTCTAGAAGGTTCTGGGGAAAAGACGATTGTAATGCTCCATGGCTGGGGTATGAGTAAAGATGCCTTTGCCATCTTAAGTAAAAAATTTAATACTAAAGCTAAATGTTTGATAGTTGATTTCTATGGGTTTGGTGATTCTGGTATGCCAGAAGAATACTATGACACATATGAATACGCCTATCAAATTTTTTTACTTCTTAGTAAATTAAATATAAAAAATATAATACTAGTGGGACACTCCTTTGGTGGCAGGGTGGCGATTATTTTATCTTCGGTATTTGATATTAATATAGAAGGGCTTGTTTTGACTTCTAGTGCAGGGCTTAATAGATTTGATTTAAAAAAGAAAGTAAAAGTTCTACTTTATAAATTTAAAAAAAAATTGTCTGCTTATGGTCTATACTCTGCTAAAAAATTAGAAAATGCAGGTAGTAGAGATTACAAAAAATTAAACCCTGTAATGAAGTCGTGCTTTGTAAAAATAGTAAATCAAGACCTTAGTTATTTGCTTAGCAAGATTAGGGTTAGGACAAAGTTATTCTGGGCAAAAGATGATAAATCCACACCCTTTTGGATTTGCAAAAAATTAAATAAAAAAATAGAAGGCTCTGTCGCCACTATAAATAAAAAGGGTGGGCACTTTGTATACCTTAAAAGACTAAATAGTTTTGCATTCATAATTGAGAGTTTGCTTAGTAACAAATAATCTATTTTTTATCATAGATATTATAAATAATATTTATGGTGAGAAATGGATTTTCTTTTTTGTTTTTGTTATATGTCTTTTGTTTTTATTTTTGAATTTGAGTATCTATCTAGACTTATGTATTTAGTACAAATGTCAGGTTATACATATAGGTCTATATGGGAGTATTTTTGTTTTGGTTTTAAGAAAACATATATTCAATGGCTCCTATACTTAATAGCAGTGATTGCGATACTCATTATAGGGTATAGAAATATTTATTATTTAACTGCACTTTTAATTCTATCTGGTGGCATAATTGTATCTGCTGGAGATAAGTTTAATTCTATTAAAAAAATTAAATACACTAAGCGTATGTGTAGGTTGATAATCATATCAACAATAATTCTTATTTTATATTTAATCTTAACACTGATTATAGATAATTTATTTATAGTGGCATTTATGCCGTTTATACTTGTATTGAATTATCTAATAGTTCTAATTAGTTTGGTAGTGCTGTCTCCACTAGAGTATTCGATAAGGCAGTCGTATATTAGAAGGGCAAAACTAAAGTTAGGTGAGAATCCAAACCTTATAAAGATAGGTATAACAGGGAGTTATGGTAAAACTAGTACTAAGGAAATTTTAAGCACGATACTGTCTACTCATTTTAATGTTGTTGCTACTCCTAAAAGTTTCAATACTCCTATGGGTATAACAAAGACGATTTTGTCTAGTATAGACAATCTTAGCGAAGTCTTTATATGTGAGATGGGAGCTAAGAAAGTAGGAGAGATAAAGGAACTGTGTTCTATAGTAAATGTTGACTATGGGATTGTGACTGCAGTGGGTAGACAACATACTAGCACATTTGGAAATATCAATAATATTTATCGCACAAAAAAAGAACTCCCTGATTATCTAACAGGGAAGTACTGTATATTTAATATAACTAATAAATATGTATACAATATGTACAGGGAGTATATTGGTGTAAAAATTGCCGTATTTTATTTAAAAAATCAAGGTTTGCATATTAGTGGTGTTTTAGTCAAAAAAATGTATAAATATGCAAGTAAGTATATAAATATTGACAAAAAGTTAAAGTTGTATTTATTTCCTATAAAAAATAGTGTCTATGCAAAAAGGATAAAAATTTCTGAAAATGGATGTGTTTTTGATGTGTATATGGATAGGTGTAAACTATTTACTGCAGAGACAACACTTGTTGGAATACATAATGTTATCAATATTTTGCTATCTATAGCGATGGCTAAGATGCTTTGTGTATCTAATGAAAATATAGAGATTGGTGTAGATAAATTAAAACCCATTAAAGCAAGGCTTGAGAGACTCACTGCTGATGGTGGTGCAACAATACTTAATAATGGATATAATTCTAATATTGATTCGGTTGATGGGGCATTAGGTGCAGTGTCACTCTTTAATAGAAAACATACTCTAGTTATCACACCTGGTTTTATAGAAACAAATTCTGCGTATGACGATAATTTTATTCTTGGGCAGAAAATTGCAAGGGTTGCGACCGATGTAGTTATTGTTAAATCCATCAATCGTGATGCTATAGTTTCTGGACTCAAATCAGCTGGGTTTGATTTAGATAGAGTTACTTTTGTGAGTTCTTTTTCAGATATAAAAAATTATGTAAATTCTCTAGATAAAGATTATGTAGTTCTTATTGAAAATGATTTACCTGACAATTATATATAGGGGGTATTATGAAAAATATTGCAGTGATATTTGGTGGGGAGAGTTGTGAGCACGATATATCTATAATCACAGGAGTGCAACTACTTAGTAGAGCAAATCTACCTGACTACAATCTAATTCCAATTTATATAGACAGAAATGGTAGGTGGTTGACAGGAGACGAACTCTTTGACCTTGATAATTATAATGATGAATTTTTTGCTGTGCATGAGTGTACAATTACCCCTTCGTCTCAAACACTATATTCTATTAAAAAGAGAAAATTAAAACCAATAACAAATATTGATGCGGCTATACTTTGTCTGCATGGTGGTAATGGAGAAGGTGGTGGTGTGTCTGGATTGCTCTCTATGGCTAAGATTCCATATTCTGCCTGTAGTCTAACGTCTAGTGCAATGTGTCTCGATAAAGTTGCCTTTAAGTATATGATGAAGGGTATTGGAGTCGAGACCATTGATGGATTTGCAATATTTGAAGAAGAGTATATTTTAGGTAAACAGGGAGTTATAGATAAGATAAATAAAATGGGATATCCTATTATCTTAAAACCATCAAAATTGGGTAGTAGTATTGGTATAGAAGTAGTAATTAGTAGTGAAGAACTAGAAGATAAGCTCAAACAGTCTTTCCTATATGATAAAAAAGTTTTGATTGAAAAGTATGTTGATATTAAAAAAGAAATCAATATTGCTGTCATCGAAAATAAGGGTGATTTAGTTTTCTCTAATACAGAAGAGCCTATTAGTAAGTCAAGTATACTTAGTTTTGATGAAAAGTATAGTAATAGTACTGATGGCTTTGAAGGAATAAAAAGAATAAGTCCAGCACTTATTAATGAAGAAATGACGCAGGTCATTAGAGATACAGCGGCTAAAATATATTCTAAACTTGATTTGTTTGGAGTTGTTAGGTTTGACTTTATTTTAGATACGGGAGACCAGCTATATATTAATGAAGTCAATACTATTCCTGGCTCAATGGCTAATTATCTTTTTGATAAAGAAAAATATCCATATAATAAGTTAATAGATATTATGATATCAAATGCTATTCACAGGAAAGTAAAAGAAGGGCAGTATCAAGTAAATTATATAAGTGATGTACTAAATAAGGGTGTAAAAGTACTAGAAAAATAGACAATATAAAATTGTCTATTTTTTTGCTTTGTATACTTATTTTTTATTGCTCTGCATATTATCTATTTAATGTGTTTTTCTATCAGTTCTATTATTTTATTTGTGCCATTAGCATTTTTACATTTCGACATATTATTTATGTATTTATTTTTGTTATTAAGTACTAATTTTATTTGATTTATTAGTGTGTCTATGTCTAAATTTTCGTCTAAAACATATTCTGCATAGCCTTTTTTATGGAAAATCTCAGCATTTACTATCTGGTCGCCACGACTTGATTTTTTTGATAAGGGCAGTAGTATCATTGGCTTATGCAGTGCTAGTAACTCAAATATTGTGTTGCTACCAGCTCTTGAAATGACGATATCACTTAAATCAAAATAATCTTCTATATTGTTTGTAAAGTCTATTTGGATATACTTCTTAGTGTTTTTTATTTTATGATTGACTTTATTTTTACCGACAAGGTGAATAATGGTGTATTTATTGGTAAGTGTTTCGATGTTGTTCCATATAACTTCATTGATTCTTTTTGCTCCTAGACTACCACCTGTGATAGTGATGATTGGTTTACTTGTATCAAGGTTTATTTTATTAATAATATTGTTTTTATTTCCATTAAATATTTGTTTTCTTATTGGTGAGCCTGTATGTATGGCGTTTTTGCCATATTTTTTTGCAGTTTCATCAAATGTACAGCAGAGATATTTTGATTTTTTTGCAATTATTCTATTTGCAATTCCAATGCTAAAGTCGCTTTCGTGTGTTAAAATGGGTATACCTAGTCTGTGTCCAGCTATGCTTACGGGGATTGAAACATATCCACCTTTGGAAAAAATAAGGTCAGGGGATACTTCTTTTAGTTTTTCTTTACAAATGTCTATGCTTTTAATTAGTTTAAAGGGTATAAGAAGGTTTTTAAAATCCAAACTACGTATAAGTTTTACCGATGGTATTTCGACAAATGTGATATATGGGTATTTAGATATAATCTCTTTTTCCATACTATTTGAACCTAAGTAAAATATCTCATATTTTTCTTTAATTTCTTCTATGATTGATAGGTTTGGCATAATGTGTCCACCTGTACCACCACCTGTAAATACTATTCTTTTCATATACACTCCTTATTGTCTTTATTTATTTTATGTGTTATAATTTCTAACTATTCCTTATTATATGTATTATTTATGTATAAATATTTATAATAACGAATAAAAATAAACACATTATGCAAAGGTTTAAAAAATGACCAAATTTAGGAAAATATTTGTATTTTGTGTTTTTTTGTGTTATAATGAATTTTGGAAATGAGATTAAAATAAGGGAGATATACTTTGGCTGCAAATTATAATAGTAAAGACATAGTTGTTTTAGAAGGCCTAGATGCTGTTAGACTTAGACCGGGTATGTATATAGGTACTACCGGAGTTAAAGGTTTGCATCATCTTCTTTGGGAAATTGTTGATAATTCCATTGACGAAATTGCTAATGGTTATGGTGATAAAATCACTATCACAATTCATACAGACAATAGCATTACTGTAAAAGATAATGGTAGGGGTATTCCTGTTGATAAACACCCAACTCTTAAAATAAGCGGTGTTCAGGTAGTATTTACTCAGTTACACGCTGGTGGTAAATTTAATAACTCAAATTATGCTTATTCTGGTGGATTACATGGTGTTGGTGCGTCTGTTACAAACGCTCTAAGTGAGTGGTTAAAGGTAGAAGTTTGTAAAGATGGTTCTAAATACTTTATGGAATTTAAATCTGTAAGAAAGGGTAAGGACAAGGTTTCTGGTGGTGTGCCTGTAGCACCCCTTGCGCTAATTGGACCTACTAAAGAGACGGGAACAACAGTTACATTTAAACCTGATAAATTAATATTTAAAGATGCCCAATTTGATAGAGATACTATAGCAAAAAGAGTTAGAGAACTTGCATTTTTAAATAAAGGTATCACTATTGAACTTATTGATGAAAATCAAGTAGAAGAGATGGGTGATAGGGTTAGAGTGTATAATTATACAAACGGCCTAAAAGAATTTATTGCATATTTAAATGAAAAAAATTCTGTTGTATATAAAGAGCCTATTTATATTGAAGCAAAAACAGACCTAGTTGATTTGTGTTGTGCAATTCAACACGTTGACCTATATTCTGAGAACGTGTTTAGTTATGTAAACAATATTCCAACTCCAGAAGGTGGTATGCATGAGACCGGCCTTAAGAGTGGACTAACTAGAGCATTTAATGAGATTGCTAGAAATATGGGACTTCTTAAAGAGAAAGAGCAAAATCTTCTTGGTGAAGACTACAGGGAAGGTATGACAGTTGTTCTATCTATTAAGATGAAAAATGTACAGTTTGAAGGACAAACCAAGACTAAACTTGGTAATCCAGAGGCTAGACCAGAAGTAGAGAATATTATTTACGAAGGTTTAATAAACTTTGCAAATCAAACTAGTAGCAAACAGACCTTGACAGAGATTATCAATAAGGCTAAGGGTGCTGCAAAAGTTAGAGATGCGGCTAAGAGAGCTAAGGAAATCACAAGACAGAAAAATAGTGTTGACACATATTCACTAGTAGGTAAATTATCTAGTTGTACAGGTAGGAATCCACTACTTAACGAAGTGTTTATCGTAGAAGGTGATAGTGCTGGTGGTAGTGCTAAACAGGCAAGAGACAGGTCATTTCAGGCTATCTTACCACTTAGGGGAAAACCACTAAACGTTGAGAAGAAGAGATTATCTCAGATACTTGATAACGAAGAAATCAGAACAATGATTTCTGCTATTGGTACAGGTATTGGTACAGACTTTAATATTGAACATTTAAAATATAATAAGATTATTATAATGGCCGATGCTGACCAAGACGGTGCTCATATTAGAGCAATCTTACTTACATTCTTCTATAGATATATGAGAGAACTTATAAATACAGGACACGTATATGTTGCGATTGCTCCACTTTATAAGATAAGTAAGAAGAACTTTGAAAAATATGTATACGACGAAGAAGATTACGATAAGATAGTTAAAGAAGCAGGTGCAGGATATTCTGTTACTAGATTTAAAGGTCTAGGTGAGATGTCTGCAGAACAACTTTGGGATACAACTATGGACCCAGCAAAGAGAGTACTTGTAAGAGTAACTATTGATGACCTAGCAGATGCAGAAGAGATGATATCTACACTTATGGGTGATAATATCGAAGCTAGAAAGAAATATATCACTGCAAATGCAAACTTTAATAGAGTAGATTTATTTGAAACTAGGAGTAAGAAGAACCATGGCTAAAGACGAAGAAATAAAAGATAAAAAAACTACTCCTACTAAAAAAGGTGCTGTAAAAAAAGACCTTTTTGCAAGTAAAGTAGAAGAAATAAAAGATACGACCACTAAATCTACTCCAAAAGCAACTGCTAAGAAAAATATCGTATCTAAAGAAACTGTAACTCCAGAAGTTGCAGAAACTAAGAAGACAACAAAAAAGGTTGCTCCTAAAAAAGAAGAAGTAAAGACTGTAGAAGTAAAGGAAGAAGTAAAAAAGACAACTACTAAGGCTACTACAAAGAAGGTGGCTACTACAGAGACTAAGAATGTGACTACAGCTCCACAGAAAACTACTACTGAGCCTAAAAAGACTACAGCAGTTAAATCTCCAAGCAAATCAAAAACTAAAGTTGTTGATATGGATAAACCACTAGAAGATTTAACCGAAGAAGAATTAGATAGTATTACTGTTGCGTTATCTAAGGTAGAGCCTGCAAAGGACGAGAGACAGACAGAAGTTGTCGAAGAAGAAACTCTAGATGATACTATGCAATTAGAAGAAAGTACCGTAAAGAAGACAAGAACTAGAGCTAAGAAAAAGACACAAAGAGATATAACTATCGAAGATTATAATACTAACTATGTAACAAAGACGCTATCTCAGACTATTCACGATAGTATGATTCCATATAGTGAATTTGTTATTATGGATAGAGCTCTTCCTAGAGTAGAAGATGGTCTCAAGCCTGTTCAAAGAAGGGTACTATATAGTATGCTTGAAGTAGGCGTCCTTCCAGATAGACCATTTAAGAAGAGTGCTAGTATTGTCGGTGAGTGTATGGGTAAATATCACCCACACGGAGATACAAGTATTTATGATACTTTGGTTAGAATGGCACAACCATTTAATATGAGAGAGCCATTAGTTAATGGTCACGGAAACTTCGGTTCAGTCGATGGTGATAGTGCTGCTGCTATGAGATATACAGAAGCAAAACTTACACCACTTGCACTAGAATTACTTAGAGACCTAGATAAAGATACAGTTACTTGGGGTCTAAACTTTGATGATAGACTAAAAGAACCAAATACTTTACCAGGTAGATTTCCAAACCTACTTGTTAATGGCTGTCAGGGTATTGCTGTAGGTCTTGCTACAAACATTCCTACACATAACTTAACAGAAGCGTGTAATGCAGTTATTGCATACATTGACAATAGAAATATAACTCTAAAAGAACTAATGAAGATAATGCCTGCACCAGACTTTCCAAGTGGTGGCTATATTCTAGACTCTTCCGAACTAGAACAGGTATATAAGACAGGTAAGGGTAAAATCTATATTAGGTCAAAGATTAGCATTGAAAATGCTGATAATGGTAGAAAGAATATAGTTCTTAATGAGATACCATACCAAGTAAACAAAGCAAATATGCTAATGAAAATAGCTAAATATAGAGACGCTAACCCAAACGGCCCACTTAGTGGTATTGCAGAGATTGTTGACGAATCAGATAGATTTGGAACAAGAGCTGTAATTAAACTAAAGAAAGACGCCAAAATCAATGCAATTCTAAATACTCTATATAAGTACTGTGATGTTCAGACAACATTTGGAGCTAATATCGTTGCTATCGCTGATGGTAAGCCTAAACAAATGGGTCTTATCGAGATTATAGATTACTATGTAAATTACCAACAAAAAGTAATATACAATAGAACAAACTATGATTTGGAAGAAGCACTTAAGAAAGAACATATCTTAGAAGGATTGCTCATCGCTATTAGAAATATCGATGAAGTTGTAAGGATTATTAAGTCTAGTAAGAGTGTTACTGATGCTAAAATTAAACTTATCAGTACTTTTGAATTATCAGAAATACAGGCTCAAGCAATACTTGATATGAGATTAGCAAGACTTACAAACCTAGAAGTAAACAAATTAATCACTGACCTTAATAGGCTAAGAGATTTGATTAAGAGATATACTGCAATTCTAAAGAGTCCAGCACTACAAATGAAGGTGGTTAAGAGTGAACTTCAAGATATCATCAAAGAATTTGGTAGCCCTAGAAGAACTAAGTTCTTAAGTGCAGAAGAACACTTTGAAGATAGTTCTGCTATACTTGATAGTATCGAAAACGAAACAGAAGACATACAAACATTCCATTTAATTTCTACTCCAATGAACACATTGAAAATAGTAAATCTAAAGAGTTATAATCTAGTTACTAAGGAACTAGGTAATAATCCATCTGTTGCAGAGATTCCGTCATCAAGCTTTAAGGTAGATGATAATAAAGACGTATATGTATTTACAAATCGTGGTGACAGTGTAAAAGTTGCAGTAAAATCTATTGCGGAATGTAAGTTTAGAGATAAGGGTACAGCATTATTTAGCATGGCTAAAAATGTTGTTAAAGATGAGAATATTGTATCTATCTTAGAATTAGATGCTGGTATGAAAGATACTAACCTTATTTTTGTTACAAAGATGGGTATGGTTAAGATTTCTAAAGTTACAGATTATCTATCTAGCAAACAAGTTATTACTGCTATTAAACTTGCTAAAAATGATGAACTAGTATCTGTTGAAATATTTAATCCTGACAAAAAATTAGCTTTATTTACAATGCTTGGTAATGCTGTTAAGATAAAGACTGAAGATATGGCTGTATCTAGTAGGACTAGCCAAGGTGTTAAAGGTATGGCACTAGATAAGAATGATTATATCGTTTCTGCTATGCAAGTAGCTATTAGTGATGCATTTACTCTATTCCAAAGCGATGGACATGCTAAAATCCTTAAACAGGGGGAAGTGGCAGACTCTGCTAGAAATAGAAAGGGTCTATCATATATCAGTCCTAAGGCTAAAAATGCTATCTTATTATATGCAGGAAAATTAAGTCCAAAGACAAATTATGTAATAGAAACCTTAGATAGTAAATTAACCTTTGTTAGAAGTACTGCTCTTCCAATTGACACCAGAGTGGGTAACGGAAAAGCAATAATTAAGGAAAAGGTTAAGAGAGTATATCCATTTGTAGAAAGTTAAGAAAAATATAAAGGTATAATATAGTAATATATTATATCTTTTTTTTATTCTAAAAAATCGACAAAACTAGGCTTTATTTACCAATTATCTAATTAATATTTGCTAAGGTAATCTAGTATCTTAAAGTATAATAAAGGGGTGCTAGATGAGATTTTTAGTGATAAAGAAGAAAAGTCTGGTTTTATTACTTTTAGTAGTATTAAGTATGTTTTTACTATCAATAGATATAGGTGGTGGTGCTAGTGCAGAAGTGTACTTTGGCAATGCTCCTAGACTAGTTCCTATCTATTCGGTAGAGACTGAAGACAGGAAAGTTGCGATTTCTTTTGATACTGCATGGGGTGCAGATAAGACTCTAAAGATAATAGATATTCTAAAAGAATATAATGTAGATGCGACATTTTTTATGGTAGGTTTTTGGGTAGATGATTATCCTGAAATGGTAAAAGCCATAGATGAAGCAGGAATAGAGATAGGGACTCATAGTAATACTCATCCAGACTTTACAACTATTAGTATAGAACAGATGAGACTAGAATTAGAGAGTAGTATAGAGAAAATAACTAATATTACAAGTAAGCCTATAGAACTTTTTAGAGCACCATATGGAGCGTATAATAATACTGTTTTAAATCTTGCCGAAGAAATGAATCTAAAGACTATTCAGTGGAGTGTGGATACTCTGGATTGGAAGGGCCTTAGTGGAATTGATATCTGCGAAAGGGTTATGAGTAAGGTGGATAATGGTAGTATTATACTGTGTCATAATAATGCAGATAATATCCTAGATGCATTGCCATTAATGCTCGAGCGCCTACTAAATGCGGGGTATGAGATATGCTCGGTAGGAGATTTAATATTAAAAAGTGATTACTATATAGACAATCTAGGCACACAAAGAAAAAATAATTAGGTTATATAAGGAGAAGTTAAATGGATTACAATTTGCTAAAAAATAATAGGGTAAATATTGCAGGAGAAGTTGTCAGTGAACTAGAGTTTAGTCATGAGACATATGGAGAGAAGTTTTTTGATTTAAAACTTAAAGTATCAAGGCTTTCTGATATATATGATATTATTCCTGTAACAATTAGTGAGAGACTGCTACTAGATAATGAGATTAGCATAGGTAGTAAAATAGCTGGTAGTGGGCAATTTAGAAGTTATAATAAATTAGAAGATGGCAAGAGTAAACTAATGCTCACGGTTTTTTTGAGAGAATTATGCCCTTATAGCGCAAGTGATAATCCTAATAGTATTGAGATTGTTGGGTTTGTTTGTAAAGAACCTGTATTTAGAACAACGCCTTTTAAAAGAGAAATTGCAGATGTGTTACTTGCAGTAAATAGAAGTTATAATAAGAGTGATTATTTGCCTTGTATTGCTTGGGGGAGAAATGCTAGATTTGTGAAAAATTTTGCTATAGGTGACAAGGTTTCGGTATCTGGTAGAATACAGAGTCGTGAGTATCAAAAGAAGATTGGTGATGATATTGTTGTAAAGACTGCATATGAAGTAAGTTTAAGTCGTGTAGAGATTATTAAGGAAGATTTAGACGTTGATACGGTGCTCACGTCTATGGGAGTGTTGGAAAATTACTATGTTAGATAGAGCACATATCCTTTGTTATTTTGCATTATTTGTGGTAATATAATGTTAATAAATATATAAGGATAAATACATAATGCAAGATTTAGTAGATATTAGAGAACTCAAAAAAAAGCAATATCTAATGTACATTATAATAATGCTTGTTCTATTTGTTGTAATGCTAACATATACAATAATTTGGTGCTTTGATTATGAGAAGAGATATGGTTTCTTTGTAAAAACCGAAGCTGTAGTTGTGGGGCATAGCACAGATGCAGGTAAGTTATATGATGTTTTAGAGTATACTGTTGATGATGTTGTTCTACTCAATACCACATCTTATTTGTCAAGAAACAATGTTGGCGACAAGGTGACCATTTATTATGATGAAAACAATCCATCTGGATTTGTAACCAAGCTAGATGGTAGGAGAGTTGCTCTGCCTATCATTACTTCTGTATATGGTATTGCAAGTATGGTTTTAACCATAATGTATTACTCAGCATATTACTTAAATTCTAGTACTATGCATAGCACTGAGAAATCAAGTGTTGAAGCCATAGATGATAAAAAAACAGGTAATAAAATTAATCGTAAAAAATCTTTACCGACGAAAACTAAAAGTAATAAAAAAGACTCAAAGTAATTTTGAGTCTTTTATTTTTTAACTTTTCTTTTTCTTGATTGCTATATAACTAGCGATGATAACTATTAGGAGTATTACAGAAATGATAATGACAACTATGAGTATAATTCTCATATTGTCTAGTTTGTCCATTTCTATATATTCGGTTTTTACATAGCCTTCGATAGTATTAAGTGAACTATCAGTATATATAACCTTAGTATACTCATTATTTTCGTTGTATTCTGCTACATATATCCTATCGTCATTTTTAAGAGTAGTGACAACTTCTGTTTTGTCTTCGCTATATAGTTCGATTGTATCTACTCCTATTGCTTTGATAGTAGCGTTTTTAGTTGTTATATAAGATATGCTTCTATCGTCATTTAGAACTATATCTGCGTTGAATATATAACCAACTTTTCCATCGTATTTATATTGATAGAAAACTTTACCATCGATGCTGATAGGGAATTTGGCTGTTACAGTAAATACTGTTTTATGTTCTACTACGCCAACTCTAATAGTGTCATCATTATGAGTAAGAATTGTAGGGTATTTATAGACAGGTATTTTTTGGTTGATTGCAATTACTTCGTTTGTTTCACTAGTAATGGTTTGTATTTGAGCATTAGTTTTACTAATAAATCCACTTGTGAGCTCACCATTATGATTAAATAGTATTCTATATTCATTAGCATATTCACCAATTCCAATACAATTAGTAATGCTATAATCCTTATTATACGCCTTGCCAATATGATAAGGGTACTCGTAAATAATAGGATTATTGGTGATAGCTATAGGAAGTATGGTTGAGTTTTCTAATAGTGGTTCAGTAGTGGAATAGTCTTCAAAGTTAAATGGATTATTTACTTTATCAAATGTAAATCTAACTAGACAAGCTCTACTGCTATCATATGCAAATATTTCTCTAGCAGATATACAGAACTCAATTTCGCTTAAATTTACAAAGTCATCACAGGTAACTGTGTCGGTAGTTTTGATAATAGTATTGTCTGTAGTATTAATACTATAGATATGTATAGTATCGTTTTGCAAACCGTAAATATGATATAGGTCGGCTGTAATTGATACTAATTCTTCTGTGGTAATACTATTTAAAATTGTGCCGGAAGTATTAAGAAGGTATAGTGTAGCGTCATTATATATAACTAATTGATTAGTACCTTTTATATATTCAATCATTGAATTTTCATTTAAGTCTATTGATAAACCTGCTTTAATCTGCATACCGTTATTTGTGATAGCTAGCAGATTATTATTTGTGTAATCAAGCAGATAAACAGTGGAATTGTGTGCTATTAGTGACGAAACATAGCCAATATTATTAGATGATACTGTTTCGTATTTAGTTGCGAATACATACCCGGCACTTGTGTATCTGTATTTAGTAACAATGGAATTGCTTGTAGAGTCTTCAATAAAGAAGATATTTAATTTTTCATCCATTGCTAAATTTCTTGGTTTAGCAGATGTGTTTAGGTCATTAATGTATGTAGTAGTTCCATTTTCAATAATATGAATATTATTGTTATTTGTGTCGGCTACCATAATAGTATCGCCAGAAACCACAATGCCTTCTGCGTTATTGTATCTGCCAATATTTTTACTATTACTACAAACTAGTATTTCTGTAGAAGATAGTTCGTTGTTTGTCTCTTCTAGGTTGATATTGTAAACCTGTATTGCACCTGTATTTCTCTTGTCGGCAACAACTATTTTACTTTCATAGAATTCGATATCTGTAATATCTAGAGCAACATTTTCTATTGGGTTTATTGTTAAAGTATCTATTTCTGTAAAGTCAGGAGTTAGTAGTGATAAGTTTTCTGTTGTAAATGAAAGTATATATTCATTGCCATTATAGTAGAAAGTATCTAGCACCTTATATGGAATAGATAATGGACTAGTTGTTGGTTCATCTTCTAAATAGTCTAGTGCGTACATTGTAGGTGATAATTCATTAGATACGATATAAGCTGTTTTATCATTAATCGCCATTACGTAGGTGTCACTATATCTATTAGAAGTTATTTGTTTAATTGGGTTGTTTTTTGGTTGTAGTGTTAAAGAGTATTCATTTAGATTAAATGTTTGACCATCTACAAAACCTATGTATATTAGAGAGTTTGTGGAGTAGATATCAATTGCTCTTAGGTTAGTAAAAGAGATGTCTGGTATACTAGAGTAATTAGATGCAGCAAAGTCTTTGAATACATCAATGACCTTAATATTGGTATCGGTTACAACTAGTAATTTTTCTCCAACAAATTTAATTTTATGAATATTTCCAAAGTTTGTGATTTTGACTGTTGACTTTGATTCTTTATTTAAAATTTCTATATTATTTTTATCTAGACTATACGCTATATATGTATCATTTATAGCAAGTTTAGATATGTTTGTTAAGTTTTTATATTCAAGTATTCCGTCTGTATATATAGTATTTACTATAGGGGAATTGTTTGTTTCGCCCTGGGTTTCTTCGGCAGATACTATATATTTATTTGGAGCAAAAAATAGTCCAAATAAAAGTATAAAAATTGCTAGTGCGAATTTCTTCATTTTTTACTCCTTTGTGTATGTTTAAATTTTAGCAATTTTTACTTATTTTGACAATGAATTTAATACTTTATTTGAATATATTTACTTTGAATATATTTAAAATGTAGATAAAAGTTAGTAATTTAATAAAATTTTTTAAAATTTATTAATTACTTAAGTAATTAATTTTTACAAATTTTTACAATTTATAAAAAAATTTTACAAAAAATGACACAATGTTTTGACTTTGCTCTTTTTCATACATTATACTATAGGTGCATTTCTTAAAAGGAGGAATTTATGAAATACTGGAGCAAGTCAGCGCTCTCTATTTATAGATACCTAGAGACAATGTCTAATAGTATTGATAAGTTAGTGCTGGACACGGGAAAATCAAGTTATACTAGAGATATAACAAAATTTCAAACAACAAATATTCAAACAGGGAGGATGATAAGTTTAATAGACAGAAAAAGAAAACTTGTTAATTTAAAAGTTATAATAGAAGAAGGGTTGGCAGGGATATCTAGAGATAGTCGTAGACTGCTAACACTTTTTTATATAGACGGAATTACAGCATCTCTTATTTCACAGTTGCTTGGCATTAGTCTAAGGACCTTCTTTAGACAAAAGATGAAGGCATTAATTGAATTTAGTGATAAACTAACAAGTCTTGGCTATGGAAAAGACTTCTTTGATGAAGAATACTTAGGTGAGGCTTGGTTTGATGTAATCTACAACGAAGTACTGGGAGAATCTAATGAAGAAGAGAAAGTTTTAGAGGGTGTATTTGTTAAAAATATGCTTAGTGATGTTGGTAAGATTCATACATTTTGTAATACGTATATTTAATTAATATCTGTCTATATATCGTGACTTTTTATCATTTTGCCTAGTACTAGTTTTTCTAGGTAAGTAGAGTAAAATTAGTATTCCAATACATGGTATAAAGAGTAGTATAATTATGATAATACTATTAGTGTCGTTAAGTGGGCTCACTTGAGTATAGTTATTATTTGTGTGAATTAGTGTTTCTTCGGTATTTGGATAAATGGGTGTTATTGACTTAATGTATTTATTATAGATATAACCCCTTTGACCATCAAAGGAGACATAGTACCAAGTGGTGCCACCAAAGTCGATGGCTTCTTCTGCAAATATTCTGCCTATGAAAGTTAAATTCGTTTCTCCTGAATATATAGTAGAAATGATATTATTTGTGCTTGGATGAGTTGTGGGAGAGCTACGCAGATTGCAATTACTAGCAATAGTCATTTTAATATTTACAGGGAATGGTGTAGTTGGTTCGTTCTGAACCATTACTACATCATTCTTTTTAATGTATCCACTTATTCCATTGTAATTTACTTTGTAACAGTCAACATTATCGCTCACAATCTCGACAAAGTAGGTTTTTTCTATCAAGCAAAGTACATTTTCTATATTATTATCATCTACAGACAATCGATACAGATTAACATTACCATTTAATGCTCTAGCGTACTTTGTAGAATTTGCTCTAACTAGTAGGTAGTTGGTAGGTGTTGTAAAATAAAATATTATTAAAATAATCGTGATTAATTTTTTCATATTTAGATGATAGACAATATTGTATTTAATTCAAAATCACTTACTTGAGTATTTATTAGATAATATATTGAAAAAGGGGATAAAATGACAAAACAAGAAATTATTGAAAGGCTTAATAAGATATTATATGAAGAGAAACGGCGACAGAAGTATGGGAAAATAGATAGGTACAATAGAGAAGAGCCTGTTCATCATAAGCAAGTTAATTTTCATAAATGTACTAAGAAAAACAGATGGGTATTCGGTGGTAATAGAAGTGGTAAAACGGAATGTGGTGCTGTAGAGACAGTATGGTATGCTAGGGGTATTCATCCATATAAGGAAAATAAACCTAGAGATGGTTGGGTGGTTTCACTTAGTCAACAGGTGCAGAGAGATGTCGCTCAAAGCAAGATACTGAGTTACTTAAAACCAGAGTGGATAGAAGAAATAACAATGATTTCTGGTAAAAAGTCTAGTGCAAATCAGGGTGTTATAGATACAATTTATATTAAAAATGTTTTTGGTAGCATTAGTAAGATAGGGTTTAAAAGTTGTGACCAAGGCAGAGAAAAATTCCAGGGAACTTCGCTAGATTATGTGTGGTTTGATGAAGAACCACCAGAAGATATTTATATAGAGTGTAAAATGAGAGTTTTAGATAAAAATGGTGAAGTTTACGGAACGATGACTCCTTTGAAGGGTCTTACTTGGGTCTATGAGAAAATATACCTAAACGAAGCACAAGATGAAGATATTTGGTATGAGCAAATGAACTGGGAAGATAATCCGTACCTTAATAAAAATGAAATAAAGAAACTATCGCAAGTAATGAGTGAAGAAGAATTGAATAGCAGAAAATATGGTAACTTTATGAGTGGAACAGGTATGGTTTATAGTGAGTTTGATATTACAGAAAATGTGATAGAACCCTTCGATGTGCCTAAGAGTTGGTATGATAAAATATCTATTGACCCTGGACTTAAAAATCCACTCAGTACTCACTGGTATGCTTGTGATTTTGATGGAAATATTTATGTTATTGCAGAGCATTATGAAAAAGAAAAAACGATAGAAGAGCATAGCAATAAAATAAAAGAGATTTGTAAGGCTCTAGAATGGCCTAAGCGTAACGGTAAATATGAAGCAATAATAGATAGTGCTGCTAACCAGAGAACTTTATCTGGAACAAAAAGTGTTACTGAGTTATTTTATGAAAATGGAATATCAACAAATCCTTATGTAAACAAAGACCTTTTTTCTGGTATTAACAGAGTAAAGTCTTACTTTAGAAATGCGAGTGGAGAGAGAAAATTATTTATTTTTAAAAATTGTGTAAATCTAATAAGAGAAATAAAAGGTTACTATTGGGGTAATAATGATGCTCCGGTCAAGAGAGATGACCATGCTCTAGATGAACTGAGATACTATATTATGAGTAGACCAGAGAATAGACAAAAACAGGAGAAAGTACTTAAATCAATTATTGCTAAAGATAAAGAACGATTAATAAGAAAACTAAAATTAGGAAATTGGGGATATGGTGTATAAACAACTACAATAAAGTATTGTGGTTGTTTTTTGTAAAACATTATGAAAGTGAACAATAAGAAAATAGAAAAAGCACTCCTAGATAAAGCACTTGGATATGAAACAAAAGAAGTAATAGAAGAGTATGGACTATCTGGAGATGAATTAGTATTACAGAAAAGAAAAACAAGTACAAAGACATATCCACCAGATTTGTCGGCATTACAAATGTTACTAGAGAATAGAGAAGATGGGGATTTATCGTCTTTGACTGATGAAGAATTAAATAAAGAAAAGAAAAAACTTTTAGAATTATTAAAGGATATAAAATGAGAATAGAAAATATTAATAGAAGGATTAGGTGTGAGATGCCTAATTGTAAAAATTTAGCAACCGCAAAGATTAAGAAAGATGGGTTTATTAAGTCCATTGGATTATACATTTGTGAAGATTGTATGAAGGAACTATATAGTGAACTAGCAAAAAGAATTGTTCCTAAAAGTCCTGTAAATGTGTTTAATAAAAAATCAAAATCTGGAGTAAAGAAAGATGGATAAATTAACAGAAGAAAAAGAAATAGTAGATGGTGTTTTGGAAGATTTCCACAAAAGGCAACTTGAGAGAAAATCTTTTGAAGCACTATGGCAATTAAATATTAATTTCTTTGTTGGTAATCAATATTGTTATATCTCTCCTAATGGAGATATTATGGAGTCTAGTAAACAATATTTTTGGCAAGAAAGAGAAGTTTATAATCATATAGCAAATATTATTGAGATTAGACAGTCTAAGCTCTCAAGAGTTAGACCTGCACTTACTGTGATACCATTTTCTGATGATGAAGCAGATGTTGCTTGTGCAAAGACTAGTAAGAAAATATTAAAGGCTGTTAGTCATAGTAAGAATATTAGCAAAGTTATTTCACAAGGTACTATGTGGAGTGAGATTTGTGGAACTGCATTTTATAAGATTGATTGGGATAATTCTGGTGGCAGGGTTATTGGCAAAGATGAGACTGGTAATATTATAAGAGAAGGAGATATATCTTTATCTGTAGTTAGTCCCTTTGAAATTTATCCTGATAGTAATACTTATAATAATGTCGATGACTGTATGTCTATTATTTATGCCAGAACATTTCATAAGGATATGGTGAAAAATATTTGGGGTGTTGATTGTGACGGTGAAGATATTAATGTTTATACTCTAGATAATCTATCTATGGCAGGAGGGCTTGGTTATACATCACTATCTACTGCAGTTGCAAAGAAACTAAAAAAAGACCAGGTATTGGTCCTAGAGAAATATGAAAAACCAACAATTGAGTATCCAAATGGAAGGCTTACTATCATTGCTGGTGAGCATCTCTTATTTATGGGTGATTTGCCATATATTAATAAAGCAGATGGTAAAAGGGGTTTTCCTTTTATTAAACAATCGTGTATTGTGTCGCCTAATTGTTTCTGGGGAAGCAGTGTTATAGAGAGATGTATTCCTATTCAAAGGTCATATAATGCCATTAAGAATAGAAAGCACGAATTCTTAAATAGATTAACAATGGGAATATTATCGGTAGAAGATGGCTCTGTAGATATAGAGAACTTAGAAGAAGAAGGGCTTTCTCCTGGGAAGGTCCTTATCTATAGACAGGGTTCTAGTGGGCCGAAACTACTATCAACAGGCTCTGTGCCTATTGATTTTCAATATGAAGAGAATTCTCTACTTAATGAATTTACAAATATTTCTGGTGTAAGTGACCTTATGAATAGTAGGGGTTTCTCGGGTACTAATGCTAGTGGTATTGCTCTGCAATTACTTATCGAGCAAGATGATATCAAGCTACTATCTAGTGCTGAAGAGATTAAAAATGCTGCTAAAGAAATCGCTAAACATATTCTAAGATTATACAAACAATTTGCTGTAATTGAGCATACTGCTAGGATTATTGGTGAAGGTGGAGCTATTGAATTATTCTATTGGAAGGGCTCCGATATTAATAGTGAAGAAATTGTATTTGAGACTGAAAGTGAAATTAATGAAACTCTTGCCCAGAAAAGAAGTATGATATTTGATATGTTAAGAGCAGGGCTTTTAGTTGATGAAAACGGAAAACTAAGTAACTCTATGAGGTCTAAGATACTTGAACAATTAGGCTTTGGTGTATGGGAGACTAGTAGAGACATTAGTTCACTTCAAATTAATAGTGCATCAAAAGAGAATATTGCAATGATTACAAATGTTAAAACTTTAAATGCAAAAGAAATAGATGACCATAATTTACATATTAGTGAGCATACTGCGTTTATGTTAAGTAGTGATTATGAGAAAGCGTATGCAAAAAATCCTAAGGTAGAAGACATAGTGTTAGGACATATTAGAAGTCATAAAAAATTTTTAAATATAATGAAAGAAATAAATAATGGAGAATAAATATGAGTGTAGAAAATAAAATTATTGGAGAACAACCTTCTCAAGTTGACGCTTATGCTGTAGCGACAGGAGTGGAAAAAGAAGTGGGTCAACTAGATGGCTCTCCACTAGGTAAATTTAAAAATCCCGAAAAACTGTTAGATGCTTATAACGAGTTACAGAGTGAGTTTACTCGCAAGTGTCAGAAACTAAGTGAAGTAGAGAAACAACTGTATGAAACAAATAAAGATGAAGAGTCCGGAACTTTATCTACAACTGATACAGAAGAATTTGCCTGGAATAAAAATTTAAAAGAGTTTTTACAAACTCACAAATTTGCTAATACATTTGCAGAAGAAATAACTAAAGAATTAATCGGTGATGAGAAACTTAAGAATGCAGAAGATGGATTAGAAAAGGCATACTTAAAAGTTTTAGATAAAAATTATGTTCTGCCAAAAGACTTAGCAAGTGACCAGAATTTTCTGGAAAATCATATTTACAATAATGAAGAAATAAAAGAAAAAATAATAAAAGAATATGTTGCTTCACTACAAAAGGCACAGAGTCCTATAACGGTGTCTAATGCTGGATACGATAGAAATGTTGTGGGTTCTGGTAAAATTAATACACTAGAAGAAGCTAAAAAGTATGTGGAGAATATGTTCAGGTTTTAGGAGAAACATAAGATGATTACATTAACAACTGCAGATAATGCTCTAAAGTCAATTTACTTAGGAGTAATTGGAAACCAATTAAATGTTGGTGCAAATCCATTACTAACAAAAATTAAACAAACAACAAATAATGTATATGGCAACGAAATTAGAAAGGCTACTTCATTTGGTCTTTCTGGTGGTGTGAGTGCTGGTTCAGAAGATGGTGCTCTTCCTGGTGCATACAATAAAGGTTATGCTCAATTTGTATTAACACTTAAAAATTTATATGGAACAATTGAAATTACAGATAAGGCAATCAGAGCGTCTCAAAATAGTGCTGGTGCATTTGTAAACTTACTTAATGAAGAAATGGAGAGTTTGATTAAATCAAGTACATTTAATTTAGGTAGAATGTTGTATGGCGATGGTAGTGGTGTTCTTGCTACTACTGTAGGCGAAGAAAATATTATGGGTGCATATGGTGCTTATGTAGACAATGTTAAAAACGTTATGGAAGGCCTTGCTTGTAAGGTTGTAAATAATAGTGGTGCTTATCTACAAAACGAGCCATTAATTGTTAAGAATATTGAGAGAACTCTAAAGTATATTCAATTCGATAGAACTCTAGATGCTACTATGAATAATATGAAACTAACAACTATCAATGGTTATAACAATGAAATTACAGGTCTTGAAAAAATATTCTCAAATAAGGGAGAATTATACGGTATCAATAGAACTAGTAATGTATGGTTAAAATCAAAAGTAAAAGATGAGATTGGTGCTCTAAGTGAAACTGTTATGCAGACAGTTATTGATGAGATAGAAGAAGTGACCGGTGGAGAGATTGACTTCATTGCTTGTTCTTCTGCTGTTAGAAGGGCATACCAGGAAGAACTAAGTACATATAGAAGAAATATTGATGTTATGAATCTTCAGGGCGGATTTAAGGCTCTATCATTTAATGGTATTCCTGTTGTTGCTGATAGATTTGTGGCTGATGATACAATGTATCTACTAAATACTAAAGACTTTGAGCTATGTCAATTATGTGATTGGCAATGGTTAGAAGATAATGAGGGTAAAGTAATTAGACAGAAAGAAGGTTATCCTGTATATACTGCTACTCTTGTTAAATACGCAGAACTTCTATGTAATAGACCAAATAGTCAAGCTAAACTAACAGGTATTATTGGTGCGTAATTTAAAGTAAATTAATCTCAGTATTATGCTAGGGGTAGAGTATACCCCTAGTAATTTTTTTAAATAGGAAAAATGATATGAAAATAGAGATAGAGAGTGATGTGTTTGATATTGTAAATAGAATAAAAGAAATAGATGATGGGTATAAGATTATGCTTAATTTAAAGACGGGATTATTAGAATTGCATAATACAAATCAAAGAAATACTTTTTGTTTTAACATAAAAAATAATGAAATTTCATCGAAATTAATAGATGATATTTTTTATTCCAATATTAGATATATTGACAATATTATAAACGATATTGACAATATGAATAGTAAAGTGGAGAAAGAAAGCAAAGATGAGACTCTTGATTTAACTACGTATATGGCGAAAGAAATTTTTGATTTTTCTAATAATTCAAGTAAAGAGTATGATTTAAATAAAGCATTTTCTAGTGTGTGGAGGTAGAGATGATTGGTGTAAAAAATGTATTAAAGATAGTGGTTGGTCTGCTTGGATTAAATGGACTTACACCATATTTTAGTGGTGAAAGTGTGGGGAGTGATGACATGCAGGAATTAGATAATTTAATTGTAGCTACGAATATGGCTATAGGTAATATTGCTGCTAATTATTTACCGGTTTATGATAAGTATAAGGCAACTATTAAAGATGATAATATTAAGTTTTCAAGTATAACAAGTAGAGCTATTATACAAATAAAGAAAGTAACAAGGAATGGTGAGAGAGTTGATTTTAGGGTTCATAATGATTCTATGGAGTTAACAAGTGGTGAGTGTGAAATCTTGTATTCATATTTTCCAGACATGGTTACGCTTAATGATAGTATTGATTATTTTGGAAAATTAAATGAATTGTTATTTGGGTATGCTGTTGCTGCTGAATATTTATTTCTAAAAGGGCAGATAGATGATGCATATGTGTGGGACAAGAGATTTAAAGCAAGTATGTTATCTATACAAAGACCTTCTAAAAATATAATAATGCCAAAGAGAAGGTGGTGGTAAAATGTTCTATACGAACTTTCTTAATTTGAAAAATATTACCTATAAGTATATTAATTACTCATCATTTATGAAGGGTGTTAATACCATATATGACGAGTCGGTGCTACCTAGTGGATATACTAGACTGTCTTATAATTATGATTACTCAGATGGTGCTCTAAAGGATGGATTGGGTATATCTCTTCCTTATGTTAAGTATTCAAATATTAGTCCCGAGTATAAGAAGTTATTGGATGTTCCTAATCATATAATGGTTAGGGCTTCTTGGTTATTTCAGACATGGCATATAACGGCAAAGGTATATAATCCTATCATTATTATATATAGTTATAATAATAAATTTTATTATAATAATCTTCATTATCCAGATACAGGCTGGAAGGAAATAGAAGGGCTTACTTCTACAGATGCCAAACCAATCGTTACTAGTTACAATTTAAATGGTGTAGATACCCTTCTTGTTTTTTCTAAATCAACAGGTATGTATACCTGGGTTGAAGGTGGAGTGGCCAATAAGATAGAAAATGTACCTTGTATAAGTAGTATGTGTATACATAATGAAAGGCTATTTGTTACATCGGTAGAAAATGAGCGAAGGGTCTGGTTTAGTGATGATTTAAATCCAACTAATTTTTCTACTAGTCTAGACGAAGGTGGTTTTATTGACTTGGTTGATGATTTTGGTAGGTCGAATAAAGTTGTTTCTTTTGAAGGATATCTATATGTATTTAGAGATTATAATATTGCTAGAATTACTGCTTACGCTGAGCAAGAGAACTTCTCTGTAAGTCAATTATATGTTGGTAGTGGTAGGATTATAAAAGATACCGTTGTTGTGTGTGGAAATAAAATAATGTATTTAGCGACAGATGGATTGTACTCTTTTAATGGTTCATCTTCGACTAGAATTAGTCTAGGAATTAATAATATCTTTGATGATAATAACCATTCTGCTATTGCTGGTTTCTGTAATGGTTGTTATTATCTAGCGTGTAGACTAAATTTTGATGATGACCCAGATAATGAGACGATAGGAGATTTGGATAATAATGCGCTTGTTAGATTTGATGTTAATTCAAAGAAACTAACAATTCTTAGGGGTGTTGATATTAGAGATATCTCTGTAATCAATGATACAAAGTCAAGTTTTGTACTTGTTTCTGTAAAGATGGGTGAAAATTATAAACTAGGTCTTATTGATAATTCTGGTATGATATTTGATGAAGTCACGGAAAAAGTATGGCTCACTGCAGAGAGTGATTACAACTATCCAGACAGGCAGAAACTTATCAAAGAAATTTATTTAGAAACAGATAAAGATTGTATAGTTAGAATTAGTGTAGATGGTAAAACTAAAGATTTTAGTGTTAAGGGTAAAGATGGTATTTCTGTAATAAAACCAAGACTAAAGGGAACTAAAATTGCAGTGAGTTTTCTATCTAAAACAACTAATACTAGAATTGCTAATGTTCAAGTGAAGGTAGGTGTTTTATGATAGAGGGTTTAATTAAGGATGAATTAAAGAAAAACTGTGTAAAAGACAACTTGTCTGGTAGATTTGATAAACTTACGTATAGGTTTCATAAAGGATTGTCTAGGCATTACATTAAGTCGTCATTGGTTGGCTCATATGGATACATATACATAAGTATTGGTAATGCAGAGAATCTAAATATGTATTTTAATGGTCTGCCTATATTTAGTATTGATGTGGGATATAGTTCTCTAATATCTCTAAAGTTTGCTTCAGGTGACTATATAGAAATAGAAGGTGACGCCGATTATCTGACATTACAAATTTATGGTGCTGAGTTTGCTTGTAGGGTACGAGATAAAATCTTATATAATTCGAACATATACTTAGAAGATTGTGGTGGGGTATTTATGGAATATAGATACAATACATTTACAAATGGAAAAGAAACATTTGATTATCTGGGTACTATAGAAATGATAGATTTGGTTGAGTTTAAAAACGGTTCAAGTATTCAAATTGCAAAACTGGTTAAAAAAGACAAATTATATTTATGCACAAATATAGATAATTATACCACACAATATTTGTGTGATTTTGAATATGAAAAGGTTATTTTGATACCTGGTTTTAGTGAATATTTGCTTGGCGTAGTCTTTATAAATAATAGTAAATTATATATGGTGGGACTTGGTAAAGATATGTCTATGGGTAGTATTATAGAAATTGAAACAGGTGAGAGTGTTAAAGATATACATTCGATTAGTTCTAATGATATGTTACCTATGTTTATGGTGGAGTACCTTAATAGCACCACAGGTTTATATTACCATAACAATTCGAGATTTATTGAAATATTGAATACAAAAAGCAAAAAACAAGATATTTGCATAATAGATAATTTTGTTTATTTGGTATATAAAGATAATTATGACCAGATGATAAAAAAATATAGTTTAGATAAAATTAATTTTAAGGTCGTACCTATACTACAAAAGAGAATTATACTAGCAGATTGTATTTTGATATATGATAATTTTATGATGATAACATATAATTATATGGAAAGGTTTGTGAGTATTGAAGACTTATGATGAGATATTGAGATTGGTTTGTAAAATTAATTTTAGCAGAGTTAAGAATAAAGGAGAAAATATGAATAATTATTCAGTAGATGATGCTATTACTAAAAAAGTGGCTTCGGCCTATGATATAGATAAGGAGAAAAGTGAATTAGATGGTGTTGTTGATACAATAAAGGCTATAAATGATTCATTTGGCCTTATTGAAATCCCTGATTATGAAGAACCTAATTTTTCTAGACTAGATGTTCCATCTAAAAATAACGAAGAAATCGAGCGTGAAGCAGAGAATTCTTTAGCAGATTTTAGGAATACAGAACTTTCAAGTATTGACTCGAGTTTTGAGAATAAAAGAGATACGCTTGAAAAAAATAAGGAAGACCTAAAAGACAATAAGTCTTCTAACCTAAGTAGTATTTCTTCTGCCTATAATAATGCTAGAGAAAATGCTAGTAATGATGCACTAAGAAGGGGTCTTGCTAGGAGTAGCATAATAGTTTCTGTGTTAGATGCTTTTTCTAAAGATGAAATAGATGATATTAATAGAGTTGAGAAAGATTATACAGATAGTTTAAATGCTATAGACTTTGAAATCAATGCATTAGATGCACAGAGAAAACAGGCGATTAGTGACTTTGATATAGCGTATGCAGTTAAACTAAATGATAAAATTAATACGCTAACTAGTGAATTTGAGAAAAAACAGAGTGAGATTATTAAGTATAATAACGAAATCGCTAAGAAGGAAAAAGAATATCAAGAGAATTATGATAAATTAGTTGCAGATATTAAAGAAAAGAATATTAACAATGCTTCTAAACAGAGTGAGTTGATTTCTAAATATGGAACTAAGGCTCTTGCAAATTATACTAAAAACCAAGTTTTTGCAGTTCTTGATAATTATTTGGCAGGTAAAGATAAGTCAAAAAGAATCGAATTACTTACAAGTAGTGGACTGAAAGATGCTCTAGGTGTTAACTATGATGAAGCTTATAAAAAATATGTTAGATAGGTTATGTGGGAGCAAATAGTTAATCTAGCAATTAGCAATGGTTTATTTGCTGTAATGTTTTTAGGACTCTTTATTTATCAATTAAGGGATAGTAAAAATAGAGAGTCTAAGTATCAAGAAACTATTGCTAAATTGGGTGATTCTCTGCAGGTAGTAAAAGAAGTAAAGCTAGATGTTGAGATGATAAAAGAGCAGCTTGTAAACAAAAAGATAAGGACTAAGGTAGTAAGTAAAGATGAAAAATAAATTAAGGACAACTTCGTTTTGGTTGGGTGTTAGTGGGGCTATTGTTCTACTGTTAGAAAGTATTGCTGAGGTTTTTGGTTTTTCTATTCCTTCGGAAAATATAGAAAATATTATAACATCTATTGCTGTAGTTTTGGTTGCTGTGGGTTTTATAACTAAGAAAACAGAGTCGGGTAAACAAGAAAATACAGATATACTAATAGATGAAATAATAAAAAATGATGATGAAAATATAGGGGAATTATAATAAGGTTTTTATGGCTTGTTTTTTAAAAATGAGCCATTTTTTCTTATGTTTTAGTTTGCCATATAAGAAAAAATATTATATACTTAGAGTAGAAATTTAGAAAAACGGTAAAGAAAATGAAATATAAAAATTCTATAAAAATAGCACTTTCTAATTTTAACATTGTTTGGAAATCAATGTTATATTTCTTATTAGTTGCATTAGTTCTAGGAGCAGCATTATATTTGACAGTAATGCCTGTATATAATCTTTTGCGTTCTTCTGGTTTTACTATAGGTGTTGTAGAAGTGTATACTGAGTTTTTAACCAGCTTAAATCTAACTAATTTACTGCTTTCTATTAAGGAATTAGGAATAGAATTAGTTGCGATTCTTACAGCTAATATTTCTTCAATATGGTTTAATTTTGTTTTGTTTGCTTTGATAATTGCTTTCTTTACTGCAATTCTACATAATTTAAGTATTCTTCCTATGTGTAATTCTCTTAATTACTATATGGGTAGTATTAATAGTTATGGATTCTTTGGTAGTTTTCAAGACACATTCGGTAAGAGTTTAAAGATAACGCTTATTCAGTACTTAGTTTCTCTTCCTGTTGATTTACTTATTGGTTCAATATTTATCTTTAGTTTTAGATTATTTAATGCTAGTTGGTGGGTGATTTCATTCCTTGCACCATTCCTAATTATGCTTATTTTAATATTGCTATTGTCTTTGAAGTGTACATTATTTATTTGTTGGATACCGACAATGGTTACAATGAATTATAGTGTATGGCGTTCACTTGGCCTTTCTCTGAAGACTTCATTTAAACACTATGGAAGAACTTTGGCTATCTCCGTGGGATTTGTCTTAACTTTAATTCCACTTAATCTATTCCTAGGTTTCTTTACCTTTGGTGTTGGATTGCTTGTTTCTATTCCTACATCGTTCTTGCTATATTCTGCCTTTGGTATGGTTACTACATTTGAAGGTTTAGGCATGAGATATTATGTAGACGTCTACAATGTTGTTACTCCTTTGAAAAAAGAAAAGAGTGATAAAATAGAAGATATGAGATTCTTGGTATAATATGGTCCCTAGTTTCTAGGGATTTTTTTTGTATATAGTAAATTTGTAGGGGTAAATATCGAAAAATAGGGCTTAAAATAAAAAATAAGAATTTATTTAAGCAAATTATTGATTTTTTATATAATTTATAGTATATTATATCTAGCGAAGTTGATGAGATGGGTATTGTATATACAAACCCAGATATATAGATATAATTATTTGGTGATTGGGCTAAATATTGTATTATTTTGTTATTGGATATTTCCAAAGGTCTTTTTTCCGTGGAAATATTTGATAGCTATTGACTTTTTGTTACATAAATCTAACATTGATTAGATTATTAATTATATAAAATTGAAAGGAGAAAAAATTATGAATAAACCACAAGGCGGACTAAAACTATCTTTTTTAGGTGGTGTTGGTGAAGTTGGTAAAAATATTATGGCGCTAGAGTATAACAATGAAATTTTGATTATCGATAGTGGTCTCGCTTTTCCTAGCGATGATATGCCTGGTATTGACTTAGTAATTCCAGACTTTACCTATTTAGCAAATAACAAAAGAAAAATAAAGGCGATACTTATTACTCATGGTCACGAAGACCATATTGGTGCTTTACCATATCTACTACAAGAATTGCCAGGAGTACCAGTTTTTGCAAGTAAACTAGCAGTTGCTCTAATCGAAAACAAATTAAAAGAACATAGAAAAATTAAGGTAAAACCTACCTGTGTAAAACCAAAACAGGTAATTAAGATTGGTTCTTTCCAAATTGAATTTGTAAAAGTTACACATAGTATTAGTGGTGCACTTGCATTTGCAATCACTACTCCTGTGGGTGTGTATTTCCATACAGGTGACTTTAAGCTAGACTATACTCCTATCGATGGAGAAGCTATGGATTTAGCTAGACTTGGAGAGATAAGTAGAAGGGGTGTTTTACTTTTAACTGCTGATAGTACTAATGCAGAGAGACCTGGATTTAGTATGAGTGAGAGAAAGGTTGGTTCTACCCTTGATGCTCTATTTGTTCAAAATGTTAAGAAGAGAATAATCATTGCAACATTTGCAAGTAACGTTCATAGAATTCAGCAAATCTTAAATATCTGTGAAAAATATGGTAGAAAAATTATATTTACAGGTAGAAGTATGTTAAATATCTGTGAGACAGCTTCTAAAATCGGTGAATTAAACTTTAATAAAGATTTAGTCGTTGATATTAATAATATAGATAAATACACCGATGAACAAATTTGTATCCTATGTACAGGTAGTCAAGGTGAAGAAAATAGTGCTCTAACTAGAATGGCTAATGGTGAATTTAATAGAATTGAGATAGGAGAAAACGACTATGTTATTTTCTCATCATCTGCTATCCCTGGTAATGAGAGAGAGATTAATAATGTAATTAATTTACTATACTCTAAAGGTGCTTCTATTATTTATGAGTCACTTGCAGAAGTTCACGTTAGTGGTCATGCTTATCAAGAAGAACTAAAGACTCTTCATACACTTTTAAAACCAAAGTTCTTTGTACCTGTACATGGTGAGTATAGACACTTAAGGGCTCATGCTAATCTTGCTAAAGAAATGGGTATGAATGATAGAAATATATTAATTCCGGAACTAGGAGATACAATTTCTATTAATAAAAATGCTATTAAGAAATCTGGTGTAGTTCCTAGTGGAATTAAACTAGTAGATGGACTAGATATTAGCGAAGCTGGTGGTATAGTTCAAAGAGATAGAATGCAACTTGCTAGTGAAGGTGTTTGTATTGTTACAATTACAATTTCAGCAAAAATTGCAGCGCTTACTTCTAAACCTGATATTTATACTAGGGGCTTCGTATATGTAAAAGACAACGAAGATATTATAGAAGAAGCTAAGGATTTGGTATTAAATCAAATCATTTCTACTAACTTTAAGACTCAGGATTGGAATTCTATTAAGGCTTCTATTAAGAAAACTCTACAGACGTTCTTCTTCAAGAGAATCAAGAGAAAGCCTGTTATAATACCACTAATCATTGAGACAAAATAATTAAGGATGTAAAATGGAATATCAAGAAATAATAGATAAGTTAGAAGGTTCTAAGTCTTATGCAAAAGATAATTTTGTGCCTATAATTAGGGAAGAATCTTCTAAATATTTATTTGATTTTATAAAGAATAATAATATAAAAACAATATTAGAGATAGGTACAGCTATTGGCTATTCTGGTAGTATTATGATAGCTGCGGGCATAGATAATCTAGTAACAATTGATAAAAATGCGAATTATCTCAAGCTTGCTAGAGAAAACTTTGCGATGCTAGGTTTTCAAGACATTGTCGAGAGTTATGAAGGTGATGCAAAAGATGTAATACGAGACCTTTGTAATAATGGTTATAAATTCGATATGATTTTCTTAGATGGTGCAAAGGGACAGTATATTAGATATTTACCAACTTTAACTAAAATGTTAAATGAAAATGGTATTATCTTTGCCGATAATGTTCTTCTGCATGGCCTAGTCGAGGGTGATGATTTTGTACCACACAAGAAAAGGTCTATGGTAGTGAATTTAAGAAAGTATTTAAGTACAATAGATAAATATCCATATTCTACCGAACTTATAAGGCTAGAAGATGGTATTGCTATTACAAAATACATAGGAGAAAAGATATGTTAGAATTATTGGCTCCAGCTGGAAATATGGAGAAATTAAAAGTTGCATTTAGATATGGTGCAGATGCTTGCTATATGGCAGGAAAGAAATTTGGACTCAGGGCTTTTTCTGGAAACTTTGACGAAGATGAACTAGTTGAAGCTGTAAACTATGCACATAATCTAGGCAAGAAAATATATATAACTGTTAATATTGTTGCTCACAATAATGACTTTAATGGACTTGCAGAGTATCTTAAATATCTACAAGAAATAAATGTTGATGCTGTAATTGTTAGTGATATTGGTATTATGGGATACGTAAAGGAGTTTGCTCCAAATCTAGATATTCACGTATCAACACAAGCAAATATTACTAATAAATACACTGCTAAGTCATTTGTTGATATGGGTGCGAAAAGATTAATCCTTGCTAGAGAGCTCAGTCTAAGAGAAATTCAAGAAATTAGAGAGTTTATTCCAGATAATGTTGAAATTGAGACATTTGTACATGGTGCAATGTGTATATCATATTCTGGCAGATGCTTATTATCTAACTATTTAACAGGAAGAGATAGTAATAGGGGTGCTTGTGTTCAGGCTTGTAGATTTGAGTATACAATTTGCGAAAAAACCAGAGATGGTGAAAACTATGAAATCCAAGAAGATGATAGGGGTACATATATTTTAAATAGTAAAGATATGTGTATGGTTGAACATCTAAAAGATGTTGTTGGTGCTGGTGTTACTTCATTCAAAATCGAAGGAAGAATGAAAAGTGCTTATTATGTAGCAACTGTTGTAAATGCTTATAGAAGGGCACTTGATGATTTAATTGCTGGAAAACCATTTAATCCATCTCTACTAGAAGAATTAGAGAAGACTAGTCATCGTAGATATACAACAGGATTCTTCTATGGAGAAAAAGATAAAGAGTATATTAAAGATAGTATGCCTATTCAATCTCACGAATTTATGGCAATTGTAAAAGAAGATATGCAAAATGGCTATGCTGTCATAGAACAAAGAAATAGGTTTAAGGTTGGAGATATTCTAGAAGTACTCTCTCCAAATGAAACTTTTAACAAAGAAGTCAAAATCGAAAATATGACCGACTTAGATGGTGAAGAAGTAATTGATGCAAACAAAGTGCAACAATTAATAAAATTAAAAACAAACCTAGAACTAAAAGTAGGGGATATACTTAGAAAAAAGATTTAAAAATTTGACCCAAAATAATGGGTCATTTTTTTATTTTCTTTCACCTAAATTTTTATGAATAAATATAATAAAATATAAATAAATATACAATAATAAATTTTAATACTGCAACTATGAAATATTGTATAAATATTTATAAAAGATAATAATTATACAGAACATAAGTATTTTTAAAGTGATTAATTTTTGATAATAATTTTAATCTGGACAGGCAAAATTCGACAGGATAATACATATATTGTCTTTATAGGAGGATATATGATTATTGAGAGTTTTATGCTTTTTATACAAAAGCTAATGTTTTTTACGTCCTATGTAAATAATACATCATCTTTTCCTAAACCGCTTACTCAAGAAGAAGAGAGAATCTACTTAGAAATGTATGAAAAGGGTGATAATAACGCTAAAGAAATACTAATAAAACATAATTTAAGGCTTGTTGCACATATTGTAAAAAAATACGGGCAAACAGAAGAGGCGGACGATTTGATTTCTGTTGGTAGTTTGGGTTTGATTAAGGCGCTAAATACATATAGGTTAAACCATGGAACACAATTTAGTACATATGCGGCTAGATGTATAGAAAACGAAATATTAATGTTGATACGTGCAAATAAGAAGCATAAGAATACCGTGAGTATAGAAGATGTCTTAGGTGCAGATGAAGATAATAATGAGATAACTATTGGTGACTTGAATTATGATGATGAACAAGACGTGTCTAGAGTTGTAGAGAATAAGTGTATTGCAGAAAAATTAGATATTGTCCTAAGAAAACATTTATCTAAGAGAGAGTATCAGATAATGTGCTTAAGATATGGTTTAAATGGTAATCCTGTATTGCCACAGAGAGAAGTTGCTGATAAATTGAAAATAAGTAGAAGTTACATATCAAGACTAGAAAAGAAAGCAATAGAGATATTGAGAAAGAAAATTGATAGAAATAAATTTGGGTTTTGAAATAAGTCATAAGTAAACTAAACTATTGATTTTTCTTTATTATTGTGTTATAATTCCTGTAGTTTATTAGATACACAGATGATTGCGAGTATGGGTAATCCATATTTGAGGAAAGTCCGGGCATCGCAGAGTAAGATGCCAGTTAACGACTGGTGGGGGTGACCCTAAGGAATAGTGCAACAGAAAATAAACAGCAGAGCAATCTGCGATAGGTGGAATAGTGGTGTAAGAGACCACTAATGATATAGGTAACTATATCGTTGTGTAAACCCCATCTGATGCAAGGCTGAGAGGTGTTTTAAGGTGACTCGCTAATCTCTCTATACGCCGCTTGAAATTATTGGTGACAATGATTCTAGATAGATAATCATCTAATACAGAACCCGGCTTATGTTTATCTAATTACTTTTTATTTCCTAGCATTGCTAGGATTTTTTTATTGTTTATATGTATTTACTGATATTTTGAAGTGTCTTATTGTCATAAAGTGTGTTTTTGTTGTTTATTCTACTAATTAATTTTATTATTCAAAAACTAGTAAGAATTGATGATTTTATATGTTTTCACGTGTTT
>JAZTWI010000006.1:0-12939 GCA_045635805.1 Clostridia bacterium | reverse complement strand
TATCTAGTAGCATCTGTAAGCCAATGATTGTTCTGAGAACCTACAATATTAATATTGTTCCAACCTGCTCTTGTTCCCTCGTAATACACTGTTTCTAAAGCAGTGCAATTGTAGAAAGCTGCATCATCTATAAACTCAACTGTAGCCGGTATCATAATCTCTTCTAAAGCTGTGCATCCCCAAAAAGTTCCATTACCTATAGTCTTTAAAGATGTACCTATTACAACCTCTTTTAGAGATGTGCACCTAGCAAAAGTAGAAACACCTAAAGACTTAATCTCGTCATTTAAAACCACTTTTTCAATCTTGTCGCTGCCTTCAAATACACTAATAGTAATACTATCTCCATTTCCCGTAAGGATAACTTCTTTTAAAGAGTCTGGTACATCTTCATTAGAATTTGTATTAGAACCAAACAAAGAACCAATACGCCCTAAGTTGCCATTATTTGGTAAACTAATCTTTTCTAGATTACAACTAGCAAAAATTTTACCACCAATCAATGTCACTGAATCAGGGATAACAACCTCTGTAAGTGCAGTACCACTAAAAGACTCTGCGCCTATTTGTTCAATACCTTCATTAAAATTGATACTGCTTAATTGAGAACAACCATAAAATGCCTTATAATTAATACCAATTAAACTACTAGGCAATGTAACAGATGTGATATTATCGTTATTAGCAAAAGCCTCTTCAGAAATATATTTTACTGGAACATCTCCATAAAAACTAGTAACCATATCAGGAATAACAATCTCTGTGCTTGTTCCATTATAATCTCTAATATTAGCATATACTTCGCCACCTTCACTTTGAGTATAATCAAACTCAAAATTTGATGTGCAGAACTTATAAGAATTGCCATCTTTTGTATATGTGTATGTTGTATAGTCAGGATTTGTGCTATTTACTTCGTAATCTGTATTATTTAACTTAGGTAAAACAGCACCATCTTGGCCACACTCCTTACATCCCATCTGGCCATCCATACTAATTGAGGGTTCTCTAGTAACTGACCAAACATGCTCACACTTACTACCACCACAAGCAGCAATTAAGAAAGCACAAGGAATTACTAAGCATAATGCACATAAAAAACTTAATATTTTCTTTTTCATAAATTAACTCCTTATAAAAAATTACATACTTAGTATAGACCTTTAAATCAAAAGTGTCATTTGATTTTACCTTAAAAAATAAAAAAAGAACTAGATTTTCTA
This sequence comes from Clostridia bacterium, assembly GCA_045635805.1. Classification (GTDB taxonomy): domain Bacteria; phylum Bacillota; class Clostridia; order Christensenellales; family UBA1242; genus UBA11490. Next base: position 11,716 of record JAZTWI010000006.1, on the reverse strand, counting down.
GTCCTTTTTCACTTTATCTAAATCTTTCTTGTAGTCCTTATATCTAGCAAAATTATCTTCTTTTAGGGATTTTTTAAGTTCTTCTATTGCCTTTTTATCAGTTTTTGATAGAGTCTTTGGGGTCTCTGCTATAACTGTTACAATTAGATTACCGTGGGTCTCTCTATTTAGGTGCTTAATACCCTTACCCTTTAATTTAAATATAGTATTAGATTGTGTAAGTTCTGGTATTTTAAGAGTAGTAGTTCCCTTAGGTAGCGGTATTTCCACTTCTCCACCTAGTAGTAATGTATAGAAAGGTACATATAGTTTAAGAGATAAATCAAAACCATCTCTAGTAAGTATTCTATGTTCTTCTACAGATACTATGATATGTAGGTCTCCACTCTCACCACCCCTTTTACCTGCATTACCTTTGCCACGCATTGTGAGTACTTGACCATTGTCAATACCAGCAGGAACTTTAACTGAGATAGTAGAATTCCCCTTCTTATAACCATTGCCATTACAATGAGTACATTTTTCTTTGATAGCCTTACCTGTGCCATTACAATTCTTACAAGGTGCTTCTGTTAGAGATACACCAAACATTGTATTAATAGTGGTTCTTACCTTACCTGTACCATTACAATCGCTACAGGTTGTGTACTCTGTGCCATTTTTTGCACCTGTTCCGTGACAATGCTCACAATTCTCTACTCTACCAAGGGTTATATCCTTAGTTACACCAAATACAGCTTCTTCAAAGGAAAGAGTAATTTGCACCTGCAAATCTTCACCCCTTACAGCAGTAGTTCTCTTAGAACCACCGAAACCACCAAATATATTACCAAATATATCGCCTAGGTCACTAAAGTCGCCGAAACCACTAAAGCCACCACCGAAGCCACTACCACCAAAGCCACCGAAACCTTGTGGACCACTAGCTGAGCCAAATTGGTCATAATTTGACTTTTTAGTTGGGTCACTTAAACACTCATACGCTTCGTTTACTTCTTTAAATTTTTCTGCAGCGTCTGCTTCTTTATTAATATCTGGGTGATATTTCTTGGCTAATTTTCTATATGCTGATTTGATATCTTCGGGACTAGCGTCTTTGCTAACCCCGAGTATATCATAATAATTCTTATCTGCCATTACATTATAACCCTATAATTATTTGTTGTCCTTTGGGTCTTCTACGATGATTTCATCATCTGCTTTTTTGCTAGAAGACTCACCATTTTCTGCTTGTGCCTTTTGAGCAGCGTTTTGATATAGTTTAGTAACAACTGCTTCGTTATCTTTAGATAATTTATCAATAGCAGCTCTTAATTTCTCGATATCGTCTGTCTCAAAGTCTTTCTTAGCTTGAGCGATAGATTCTTCTAATTTCTTCTTGTCTTCTTCAGAAATAGCATCGCCATTCTCTTTTAGCATCTTCTCTAGTGCAAATACTAGGTTGTCTGCATCGTTCTTAGTTTGTACTAGTTCTTTTCTCTTCTTGTCTTCTTCTGCGTGAGCTTCTGCTTCTTTGATAGCTTTATCAATATCTTTCTCATTTAAGTTAGAAGAAGCAGTGATTGTGATTCTTTGCTCTTTGTTTGTACCTAAATCTTTAGCACTTACAGATACGATACCATTAGCATCGATATCAAATGTAACTTCGATTTGTGGAATACCCCTAGGTGCTGGTGGGATATCATTTAATTGGAATCTACCTAGAGTCTTATTGTCTTTAGCAAATTCTCTCTCACCTTGAAGAACGTGAATATCTACACCTGGTTGGTTATCTGCAGCAGTAGAGAATACTTGAGATTTCTTAGTAGGAATAGTTGTATTTCTCTCGATTAACTTAGTGAATACACCACCTAGAGTCTCAATACCTAGTGATAATGGAGTAACGTCTAGTAAAAGTACGTCTTTAACGTCACCTACAAGTACACCACCTTGGATTGCAGCACCGATAGCTACACACTCGTCTGGATTGATACCCTTAAATGGCTCTTTACCAGACTCTTTCTTAACACATGCTTCAACAGCAGGAATTCTAGTAGAACCACCTACTAGTAATACTTTGTTGATATCACTGTAAGATAGTTTAGCATCGCTCATTACTTGTCTCATTTTATCTAGAGTTTTATTAACTAAATGCTCTGTAATTTGGTCAAATTTTGCTCTAGATAGGTCATATTCTAAGTGCTTAGGACCTGTAGCATCTGCTGTGATAAATGGAAGACTGATAGTAGTCTTAGTAACTGCTGAAAGGTCAATTTTTGCCTTCTCTGCAGCTTCTTTTAATCTTTGCATTGCTAGTTTATCTTGTGATAAGTCTACGCCATTTGTCTTTTTGAAGTCATCAACTAATAGTTTGATAATCTCATCGTCAAAGTCGTCACCACCTAGTTTATTATCACCAGCAGTAGCTAGTACTTCAAATACACCATCACCAATCTCTAGAAGAGATACGTCAAATGTACCACCACCTAGGTCGTATACTAAGATTTTTTGGTTCTTATTCTCGCCTTTGTCTAGACCATAAGCAAGAGCAGCAGCTGTAGGCTCATTGATAATTCTCTTAACTTCTAATCCTGCAATCTTACCAGCATCTTTAGTAGCCTGTCTTTGGCTGTCGCTAAAGTAAGCAGGAACTGTGATAACAGCTTCTGTAACTTTCTCTCCTAAGTATGCTTCTGCGTCATTTTTTAGTTTAGTTAGAATCATTGCAGAAATCTCTTGTGGAGTGTACTCTTTACCATTTAATTTAACTTTTGTATCGCTACCCATATCTCTCTTGATAGAAATAACTGTATTGTCTGGGTTAGCAACTGCCTGTCTCTTTGCAACCTGTCCTACTAGTCTCTCGCCATCTTTTGCAAATGCAACTACTGATGGAGTAGTTCTATTACCTTCTGCATTAGCAATAACTGTAGCTTCTCCACCTTCCATAACTGCTACGCAACTATTTGTTGTTCCTAAGTCAATTCCTATAATTTTAGCCATTTTTTATTAATCTCCTTTGATTTTTATTAACTTAATTTATTTATTCTTACGACACTATGTCTAATAACTCTGTCATTTTTTAAGATAAAGCCTTCTTGATATTCATCTAAGATAATGCCATCTTCTTTTGCTTCGTCTATACCAACTAGCACTGCATTATGGTAATTAGGATTGAATTGCTCTCCTACTGCAGGAATCTTAGTTACTCCTAATTCTGCAAATGCGCCTAGAATTTGACTAAGCACTAGGTCTAAACCCTTTAACATACTTTCATCTTGTATACTCGCTTTAGCCTGTTTGAAACTATCTATCGCTGGTAGCAATTTAGCAACGGTATGTGCTACACCGTTATCGAAACTTTGCGTTACTACTTCTGCATTTCTTCTCTTATAGTTCTCAAATTCAGCTTTGATTCTCTGAGCAAGTTCTAGATATTCTGCTTCTTTTGAAACAGGTGTCTCTTTTACTTGTTTTTTCTCTTTCTTTTCCAAACCATCACTCCTTATTTTGTTCACTCTCAATGTGACTAATTTCTTCGGTAATGTATTTAAGTGCTGATGCTATTCTACAGTAGTCTAGTCTCTGTGGACCAACCACACCAATCGATGCTACAACACCATTTTTTAGGCTATAATTAGCCTTTATGATACTATAATCAGCAAATTCATCACTGTTGTCTTCACCTATACTATATACAATATCGTTATTGCTAGTATTGTCGATATCCTTAATAACTTGAGTGATTTTCTCTTCGTTCTCTACTAGCGATAAGAATTTCTTGGCAGAGCCAATATCCTTGTATTCTGGATTCTCAAGTAAATTAGTACTCTTAGACGAGTGAAGTTTAAATGTGTTATTTGCCGAATAGTTTTTTAGCGTCTCTGTTAAGAAACTGAAGAATTCCTGAAAGTACTTGATTTGATTTTTGAATAATTCATTGTAATACTCAAAATTCTCAATAACTTCCGAAATCTTCTTATTATAAAGATTAGTAGTTAAAAACTTACTAGCATCTTTACAGTTCTCTTCTGTGATATTGCTATCTAGATTAATGGTATTATTCATTATTCCTGCTTCTGTTTGAACTAGGAATAATGCCTGACCGGTAATAAGTGGTATAATATTGATTCCTTTGATAGTGAAAGCATCACTATTCTGCATTTCTATAAAAGTAGGAAGTTTGAGAATATCGCTCACATTTTTTGCCATACCATCTACTACATCTAAGATAAAATTGCTTCTTTTTACAAATGTATTTTTGATAGTATCTACTACATCGCTATCAAATTTTCTAGCAGTAAGTAGGCTGTCAACATAGAACTTATACCCCTTGCTAGTAGGAATTCTACCACCCGATGTATGTAGTTGTTTGAGATACCCCATCTCTTCTAGTGCGTTAAGTTCATTTCTTAGGGTTGCTGAACTAAGCGTACTAAACGCAGTATTCTGTACATTACCACTCGTTATGGGCAGAGCATTATCTATATAATTACCTACAGCACTGAGCAGTATCTCCCTTTTCCTATCACTCAATTTAAAATTATCACTCACTATTTAGTCTCCGTTAGCAATAAATTTTTTATATTGTTAGCACTCTTAAACCAAGACTGCTAAACCTATTCTATTATAGTTTTATGCTGAAGTCAATTAGATTATGACACTTTTTGAAAAGTTTTTTTAAAAATTTTTCTGTTTTCTACAAAAATCCCCTTATAAGTACAATAATAAATATATTAATAAATAGAACATTATAATATAGCAATAAAAAAAACACCTAAAATTAGATGTTTTTCTTTATAGCATTTATAAGTGTTACCTGTTCTGTATTTAAGTCTAATACTTTGTCTTTAGATAGTTCCTTCATACCTGTTTTCTTATTTTTTCCGTGATAATCACTACCTGCAGATATAAATAAATTGTGTTTTTTTGCAATACTTTTTAGTTTTTCTATCTCATCTTCAGTATACAGACAATAGTAGCACTCTAGTCCTTTTAGGCCCAAAGGCTTTAGTTTTTCTATAATTCTCTCTACATCATCATAGGTAATTACAGGCTCTCCTAGTCCACCTAGTGGGTGTGCCCAGACAGCAATACCACCTGCTGACTTAATAGCCTTCATTGCAAACCTAGCATCAATTCTAGTGTCTCCGTCCGAGATATTGAGAGCATTTAAAACTTTAAATGCGTCATACATATCATTAAAAACACCATCATTTAATAATTGTCTAGCCATAATAGGTTTGCCAATATAATCAAAGTGTAGCATATCATTATAGGCTTTTTCATCAAACTCTATGCCGTGCTTTTCTTTTAGTTTCTCGGCTCTTAAGATAAATTTCTTAACCCTTTTAGTCTTACCTTCATCAATAGCTGCCTGAAAGTCTGCATTATTTTCATCATAGTCATATGCTAAAATATGTAATTTGTCTCCTTCATCAAAACAAGAAAACTCAATTCCCTTGATAAAAGTAATACCCCTTTCTTCTAGAGTTTCCATAAGTTCATTATTTGAAAGCAAGTATTTAACTCCAGAGACAGTATCGTGGTCGGTAAGTGATACGTATTTTAGTCCTAATTTAGACCATTTCTCTACAATCTGCTCTACCGAATCTGTGCCATCTGAAAAATTACTATGACAATGTAAATCTATCACTATTTTCTCCTTTTAAACTAGTTCTAAGATAACCCTATTAAGTACGGTAAAACCTAAATCTGTTGCAGATAAATATTTACCATTAATAGAAATAAAACCATTATCTTGTAAGTATTTAATCTCTTTTTCTTTAGTAGACATTAGGTCTACACCAAAGTTTGTCTTTATTTTATCTAAATCAATACCTTTGCTAGTCCTTAAGCCCAACATTATAGTCTCTTCTAAGAGTTCTTCTTTAGTAACCAATTCCTTAGCATCTACTGCACTAGTACCTTGATTTAGAGCATCAATATAACTCTCTACACCTAGGACATTACTATATCTAACACCATCAAAGTAACTATGTGCTCCTGCTCCAAAGCCAAGATACTCGGACATATTCCATATATTATAATTGTGTTTACACTCCATATTAGACTTACAGAAATTACTTACTTCATATCTATTATAACCCTGTTCTCTCAGATATTTAAGAGTGTAATTATACATACCTATGGTTTTAACTTCCTTTGGTAATTTAACAGCACCTGCTTTTACTAGTCTAGATAGTTCTGTATCTTCTTCTAAAATCAAAGAATAAACCGAAATATGTGGGCATTTTAATTTATTAATAAGACCTAGCATATATCTAACGTCAGATAATTTCTGCTTAGGTATACCTATCAAGCAATCGGTATTGATATTAGTAATACCAACCGACCTAATAGTCTCAATAGCATTAATGTAGTCCTGTCTAGTATGAACCCTGCCTAGTAACTTTAAACAACTATTATTAGCAGTCTGCAGACCAATGCTAATTCTATTTATACCCGACTCTTGCCACTCTCTAACCTTATTAATTGTCACAGAGTTAGGATTAGACTCTATACTAATTTCAGCATCATCTAGAACATTAAAGTTAGTTCTAATAGCCGACAAAAGAGTAGAAACACACCCATCAAACATTACACTAGGTGTGCCCCCACCGATAAATATACTATCGACTGCGACCATCTTATTAGAATAACTTTTTATTTCCTTAACTAGTGCCCTTAGGTAATCTTGTTGCAGTTCGTTCTTATCTGCATACGAATTAAAATTACAATATTTACATTTAGACACACAGAAAGGAAAATGCACATAAATGCCTATTTTTTTCATATTAATCAATCTTAAGAATTGAGATAAATGCTTCACTAGGAATATCTACTGAGCCAATTCTTCTCATTCTCTTCTTACCTCTTTTTTGTTTCTCAAGCAACTTTCTCTTTCTGGTAATATCACCACCATAACACTTAGCAAGAACGTCTTTTCTAAGGGCTTTTATGGTTTCTCTAGCAATAACTTTATTACCAATAGCAGCTTGAATTGGTATCTCGAATAATTGTCTAGGTATAGCATCTTTTAGTTTTTCTGCTATTGCTCTACCCCTTTGATAAGCCTTTTCTTTGTGAACAATAAGGCTAAGAGCATCACAAACATCACCATTAAGAAGAATATCTAGTTTAACTAAATCACTTGGCTTATAACCAATAATATCATAGTCAAGACTAGCATAACCCCTTGACCTAGACTTTAATTGGTCAAAGAAATCAAATACGATTTCGTTTAGTGGTATCTCATAGATTAATTGACACCTAGATGCATCTATATATTGAAGGTCTAGATGAACACCCCTTTTCTCTTGACATAGTTTCATAAGCTCACCTACATAGTCTGGTGGCGTGAATATATTAACCTTTGTCATAGGCTCTTCCATATAAGAAATCGCCTGTGTTTCCGGCATTTCTGCAGGATTGCTTATCTCTATAACTTCGCCATTAGTTTTAGTAATTCTATAATTAACAGTTGGAGCTGTAGTGATAAGGTCTAGGTCGAATTCTCTTTCAAGTCTCTCTTGGATAATCTCCATATGGAGCAGTCCTAAGAATCCACATCTAAAGCCAAAACCTAGAGCCTGAGACACTTCTGGTACATATTCTAGTGCAGCGTCATTTAGTTTAAGTTTCTCGAGTGCATCTTTTAAATCATTATATTTATCGCCTTCAACACAGAAAATACCACTAAATACCACAGGTTTTACTTCCTTGTAACCAGGCAAAGGCTCATCGCAAGGATTATCCTTTGATGTAATAGTATCACCAACTTTAGTCTCACTAACATTTTTGATACTAGCACAAATATAACCTACATCACCTGCAAGAAGGACATCTTTTTCGGTTAACTTTGGTGTAAATATACCAACTTCAGTAACTTCATAGTCCTTACCTGTTGTACAGAATTTAATTTTTTCACCCTTCTTAACTGAACCATCTATAATCCTAACTAAGCATACTGCACCCTTGAAATTATCATAGTAACTATCGAAAATAAGTGCTCTTAGTGGACCTTCTTCTTCACCCTTTGGAGATGGAAAAGACTCAACTACAGCCTTTAACACTGCATCAATATTAGTACCACATTTAGCACTAACAGCAGGAACACCATCACAAGGAAGCCCAATAACGTCTTCTATCTCTCTCTTAGTTTTTTCAATATCAGCACTAGGAAGGTCGATTTTATTGATTACAGGTAGTATTTCTAGGTCATTTTCTAGTGCCAAATATACATTAGCAAGCGTTTGAGCTTCTACACCCTGTGTAGCATCAACTATAAGGATTGCACCTTCACAGGCAGCAAGAGACCTAGACACTTCATAAGTAAAGTCGACGTGTCCTGGGGTATCAATTAAATTAAGTGTATATTCTTCTCCATTATGATTGTATTTCATTGTTGTAGGAGTAAGTTTAATAGTAATACCTCTCTCCTTCTCAATATCCATACTATCAAGTAGTTGTTCTGTTAAATCTCTCTTAGCAACCGTATTTGTTTCTTCTAGCAGTCTATCAGCAAGTGTACTCTTGCCATGGTCAATATGTGCAACGATACAAAAATTACGGATTTTATCTTGTCTAGCCATTATTATCTCCTAATAAATATATATAAGTATATAAAAAATTTTTTCTAAAAGCAATAAAAAAGTGAGTTTCATACACAAATATTCTAAAAAGGACAAAAAAATTACAAAAATAGCCTAAATTTGCTTTTTTATTTATGTTTTTTTTGATAAAATATTAATACTATTTATAAGTGTATTCACATAATAAATAGCCAAATTAAATAAAAACACCTTTTGCTATAACTAGCAATAAAAAGAAGGTTCGATATATGAAAAAAAATAAGATTAATATAGATGAACAAGTCGTAGAGACTTTTGATGAATATAAAAATTTATTAGATACTCTAGTTAAGAACGAACAACTAAGAGATTTTAGAGTAAGCCCTAAATATTATGAGTTATCAAAAAACTCATGGATTATAGAAAAATACATCGCTAGAGATGGTGTTGCAGAAGAAGAGTTCTCTCCTAACACCTTATCAGCATATAAAAATGCAATTAAGAATAAGTTTGCCATTTTAATTCCCGTAAGAATGATAGATGACGGCAGTCTTGTTTGCTTTGCACACAAGAGCATAAATAAAGTAATTAGTACAGCAAGTGGCTATGCTAATAACATGACCCTATCTGAACTTAAGAATTTAGATATAAACGCAGATGGCGAAAAGATATTAACTCTAGACGAAGCCCTAGACTGCATTGCAAATAAGGCTCCTGTAATCATAGATATCAAAAATGATGGCATGATAGGCAAAATAGAAGATATCATCATAAGCATTATAGATAATTATATCAAAGAGCATAAATGTTATGGAAATATAGCAGTAATGAGCTGTAATCCATATAGCCTAGAGTATATGCTACACAATTACCCATATGTTCCTAGAATATTAAAAAGTGGTAAATACCCATACAAAATGTATGGTTCAATCCCTACAAAGAAATTAACTAAACTAAAACTATATAAAATCACAGCAGCAGATTTCATCTGCTACTCATACGAAGACCTACCATATAGAGCAATCAAAAAGCACAAACCTGCAGGAGTAATTGCTCATACAATTACAAATCAAAATCAATACTTAAAGGTAGCTCCACATTGTGATAATATCATATTTAGTGGCTTTAAACCTTACATTTAGGAGTTTATCATGCAGAAGAAACCCGTTGTCATAATCGAAGGACCTAGTGGCGTTGGCAAGGACACAATAATAAATACCCTACTAGATAGATTTCCAGAGAGATTTGGAAGACCCATCAATGCCTGTACTAGACCAATGAGAGAAGACGAGAGTCAAAATAACCCCTACTACTTCATAACCGAAGAAGAATTCTTTACCCTTAGAGAAAGTGGCGATATATTTGAACACACAACTAGACACGGCACATACAGGGGCATGAGAAAAACTAGTTTTGATGAAATTTTAAATTCAGGCAGAATTCCTTTGAGAGATTGTGATAGATACGGACTAGAAGCGATTAGCAAGGTATACCCTGGACAAATTCTAAGCATATTCCTAACCTGCCCAAAAGAAGAGATAAGAAATAGACTTATCAGTCGTAATGAACCAAAAGACAGTATGGAAGCAAGGCTCAAAGACTATGATGAACACATTAAGCAATCAGTTTACTTTGAGAATATAATAGAAAATATCGATTTAAACAAAACTATTGATACCATCTTAAACTTAATATCAGAAAAAGAAAAATCACTTAAAAATTAATTTAAGTGATTTTTTTACAACAAAATTAAACCTTATTTATTGTATAAATCTTTCTTTCTAACGATATTTTTTTCTCTACCATTATTTAGTGGATTATAATATCTTTTACCTTTGACTTCATCTGGCAAGTACTGTTGTTTTACATAACCACCAAAGTCGTGTGGATATTTATACGCTCCGTGACCATCTGCATAACCTGTTGGATGGTTCTTTAGATGATTAGGAACTCTTGCATTTTTATACATCTCAGCATCGGCTTTTGCTGCACTCATAGCAAGGTATACAGAATTACTCTTCTCAGCTTCACATATATAAATAATTGCATGAGAGAGTGTCAAATTACACTCAGGCATACCGAGTTTTTCACAAGACGTAAGCGCCGATATGGCAATCAAAAGAGCATTACTATCAGCCATACCTATATCTTCACTAGCGTGAGCAATTAGCCTTCTTGCAATAATACATGGGTCAAAACCACTAAGGAGTAATTTCTGAGCATAGAAGAGAGCCGCATCTGTATCACTACCCCTAAGACTCTTACAGAAAGCACTCAATATATCATAACTAGTAGTCTCATCTAGAGCTATATTACCCTTCTGCAAACAATCATTAATTGTTTCTTCATCAATAATCACCACACCATCTTTATTAGGAGCAGTTGTAGAAACAGCAAACTCTAGAGTATTATAACAAGTCCTTAAATCTCCAGATGAATTATAAGCCAAGTATTTCTTAACCTTATCATCTATAGAAATATTAAGGTTACCATAACCTATCTCCTTATCACTAAGGGCCTTATTGATACCAACCAATAGCTCATTAACTGTTAATGCCTTAAACTCAAAAACTTTACATCTACTAACAATAGCCCTAGTCATATTTATATATGGATTCTCAGTGGTAGAACCTATAAATATAATATACCCCTTCTCAATAGCTTCTAACACACAGTCGCTCTGAGCCTTGCTCCACCTATGACACTCATCTAGTAGCAAGTATGTCTTTACACCATAGAGTTCTAGATTTGCTTTTGCTTCAGCAATAATCTCTTTAGCATCTCCAACACCCGAACTAACAGCGTTTAGTTTCTTAAAATTACCCTTGCAAGTATTAGCAATAATTCCAGCAAATGTAGTCTTGCCACATCCAGGTGGTCCATAGAAAATACACGAACCCACACTACCTAATTCTATTGCACGAACCAAGAAACTACCCTTAGACACCAGATGCTTTTGACCAATAAATGTCTCAATAGATGTAGCTCTCATTCTATCAGCAAGTGGTCTAAACTTAGTTAAATTTCCTTCAAACATATCCATAATTGTTTCTCCAATAATTACCTTAAAAGTATATCATAACACACTATAAAAATCAATGTAATTATTTAAGATAAATCTTATATAGAACACTCAAATTTTATTAATTTATTTTGATATATAA
>JAZTWI010000005.1:0-55884 GCA_045635805.1 Clostridia bacterium | reverse complement strand
CTTTGTAGCGAATAGAGTAATTTTATCTAAGATTAAGTCACTGCTTTTCTCTTGACAATCGCAACACTCACACTCTTTCTCTCTATTTAGTTTACTATTTGCAATGTCGTATGTTTTTCTTTCTTTGAATTCTTGTGATTTTCCATCGTTCCAATTTTGAACAGGTCTATAGTAACCTGTAATTCTACTATAAACTTCTGTCTTTGCTCCACACTCTGGGCACTCATAATGCTCACCAGCGATATAACCATGAGTCTTACATACTGAGTATGTTGGAGACATTGTGTAGTATGGTAATTTATAATTCTCAGCAATCTTTCTAACAAGATTCATTGTAGCCTTCCAATCTTCTAGCTTCTCACCTAAGAATGCGTGGAATACTGTACCAGAAGTATATAGAGTCTGTAAGTTATCTTGGATATCAAGAGCTTCAAAAATATCACTTGTAAAGCTTACTGGTAAGTGAGAACTATTAGTATAGTATGGAACATTATCATTTTCAGATGCTGTGATAATATCAGGATATCTCTCTCTATCGTGTTTAGCAAGTCTAAACGAAGTACTCTCTGCAGGAGTTGCTTCTAGGTTATATAGGTCACCATATTTCTCTTGGTAATCACTTAGTCTATTTCTCATATGATTTAATACTTTAGCAGTAAAGTCTTGTGCTTCTTTATTAGTCAAGTCTTTACCTAACCAAATAGCATTTAGACAAGCTTCGTTCATACCAACTAGACCGATTGTACTAAAGTGGTTATTGAATGTTCCTAAGTATCTCTTTGTATATGGATATAAGCCTACTTCTAGAAGTTTAGTGATAACTTCTCTCTTTGTCTTAAGTGACCTAGCAGAAATATCCATCATTTTATTAAGTCTATCGAAGAACTCTTCTTCTGTCTTTGATAAATATGCGATTCTAGGCATATTGATTGTTACAACACCTACACTACCGGTGCTTTCACCAGAACCAAAGAATCCACCAGATTTCTTTCTAAGTTCTCTTAGGTCTAATCTTAGTCTACAACACATACTTCTAACATCACTAGGCTCCATATCGCTATTGATGTAGTTAGAGAAGTATGGAGTACCATATTTAGTAGTCATCTCAAATAATAGTTTATTATTCTCTGTCTCACTCCAATCAAAGTCTCTAGTGATAGAGTATGTTGGGATTGGGTATTGGAAGCCCCTACCATTAGCATCACCTTCTATCATAAGTTCGATAAAGGCTTTGTTAATCATAGCCATTTCTTTTTCACAATCTTTGTATTTGAAGTTCATCTCTTTGCCACCAACTATAGCATTAAGTTCTGCTAAGTCGTTAGGAACTACCCAGTCAAGAGTGATATTTGTAAATGGTGCTTGAGTGCCCCATCTTGATGGAGTATTTACGCCATAAATGAAACTTTGGATGCATTGTTTAACTTCTTTATAAGAAAGATTATCTACCTTTACAAATGGAGCAAGATAAGTATCGAAAGATGAGAATGCTTGAGCTCCAGCCCAGTCATTTTGCATTATACCTAAGAAGTTAACCATCTGCTTACATAGTGTAGATAAGTGTCCAGCTGGAGTAGAAGTAATCTTACCAACTACACCACCTAGTCCTTCTGTGATAAGTTGCTTTAGAGACCAACCAGCACAGTAGCCTGTAAGCATAGATAGGTCGTGAATATGAATATCAGCATTTTTGTGTGCTTGCTCGATTTCTTTATCATATACTTCACTTAACCAATAGTTTGCTGTAATAGCTCCTGAGTTAGAAAGAATAAGTCCACCAACAGAGTATGTAACAGTAGAGTTTTCTTTTACTCTCCAGTCTGCTAGATTTAAGTATTTATCAACAGTAGACTTGTAGTCCATAACTGTCTCATGGATATTTCTAACCTTCTCGTGGTCCTTTCTATATATAATGTATGCTTTGGCAACATTCTCATAACCATTAGTCATTAGAACATTTTCAACAATGTCTTGTACATCTTCTACAGATGGTACTCTGTCTTCAAATTTCTCAACTAGGTTAAGCTCGGTTATCTTAGCCATCTTCTTACAGTCTTTGATTTCTCCATCACCTAGAGCAATCATTGCTTTAGCAATAGCATTCTCAATTTTACCGATATCGTAGTCAACTAATCTGCCGTCTCTTTTTCTAATTTTAGTAATCATTTTTAAAAATCTCCTTATAACTATATATTGTGTTTCTGTCAACCCTTAAAAACATACATATTGTGGTTGTCCTAGATATGCTAACACAATATCTTGTGGCAGTCAAACAAAAAACACAATATTTAGTGGGTAATTTTTTTTATTAAATTTTGCAATATTTTTGTTTTAGATATGCTTTTCTCTTGACTTTTATTCTTAGGGCAACGCACCCATAATTTTTAGGTGTATACTTTTTGTCAAAAAGCCCCTTATATTCGACTATAAGCATCAAATAGACCTTGTTTTTATTAAAAATCACCATCAAAATAAATACTTTGAATATTCAAACAAAGAAAAATTAGTCAAAAAAACAAAGGCATAATTTTACCAAAAATACCCACCTTTTTAGTTATAAAAAGATAATCATAAAAAAAGGAAGACAACTATATATTGTGTCTCCCATATAATACTATTAATCAAAAAGTACTGCACCTGCTAGAATACCAGCATCACTACCAAGGGTAGCAATCTTAATTTCAACTGCAGGAGCACCCTTGTAACCATAATCTATAGCCTTAGTTTTCTCTATAGCAATATCTACAATCTTAGGTGCGTGTACTAGTCCACCACCTATTACAATGACATCTGGTCTAAAGATATTACTAAATGCTGTGAAGGTTTGTACTAGCCTATTGGTATACTCTTCTACTATATCAGCAGCCACCTTGTCGCCATCTAAGTATGCCTTCTCTATATCACTAGCATTAATAATTTCCTTATACTCTAGTACACTCTCACCACCAGCATCTAACATTTCTTTGGCTAGGTCAGATAGAGCAATACAAGATACATATCTCTCTATACAGCCCCTATTTCCACAACCACAAGACTTACCACCATATACAAAAGGTATATGTCCTACTTCTCCGGCACCACCTAGACCTTCGTATATCTTACCATCTATAACTATACCACCACCAAGGCCTGTTCCAAAACTAAGCATAACCATATTATTAGCCCCCTTACCAGCACCTAATTTTAGCTCGGCTAGAGTTGCCATATCTCCGTCATTTTTAGCAATAACAGGTAGGCTGGTGATTTTAGACATCTCTTCTAATAAATCACAATTATGCATCTGAAGATTTGCACTTGATAGTATAACACCCCTGCTCATAATACCAGGACAACCAAGAGATATACCCTTAATGTCTGTACTCTTTAGGTTATTCTCTGTTAGCAATTGATTGATAAGCTTTGACACACACTTCATAACATTGTCTGTAATGGTCTTAGTAGACACCTTAGATATAATTTTTTTGCCATCTATTAGTCCCGCTTTTACAGTTGTTCCACCTATATCTACACCTATTGTATACATATCTTTCTCCTATGCTGCAAATAATTTCTTTCTTTCAAATATAACATCTAAGTCTAATACCAAACTATTGGTTTCTTCTGTTTCTCCCGGAGTAAAGTTGTCACTAATATCACTTACTTCTAGTAAAAACTCCATCTCCCCCACCATATCTATTGTAAGGAGAATATTTCCGTTATTATCTGTTCTATATAGATTCATATTATTATCGTAATTATATAATATATCTAATACTGTTTTGTGTGGGTGACCATAATCATTATCTTCTCCACATTGAATAATAGCGTATTCAGGGTCAATAGCAGTAATAAATGGCTGTGTTGTTGCATTATTACTACCATGATGCCCAACCTTAAGAACATCTACATTATAGGTATTTGAATAAGTAGACACATACTCAGCAATATTATCTAGTTCTGCATCTCCTGTAAACATTATTCTCTTACCCATATACTCCAGCATCATAATTGGTGAATAATCATTAGGATGAGAATAAGATATAACATCGAGTGTTGGAGTCAAGAAATTAAATGTATAAGTATATGTGTCTTCTCCACACTTAATAGTATTAGTAAAGTCGCTATTCTTATTAAATACTTCTACTACACACTGCTCATTATATGCAGACAGCATAAATTTACCATATGTTACAGAAGTACTCTTGTAGCCATCGCCATAATTAAAGTCTTCTGGTAATTGTGGGTCATAGGTACTATGTGTTGTCTCGTTATTAGGTCTAAAGATATAAGATATCTCATAATTATCTATTACCCAAGACATATTACCTGCGTGGTCAGAGTCCTGATGAGTAAGTAGCAGATAATCAAACTTAGTAATATTATTAGCCGTAGTATACGCAGTAATTGCATTTTTAGCAGCATTATATTCACCACTATCTATTATCATATTCTTACCATCTGGCAGCTCAATTATTATACAATCCCCCTGTCCCACATCAATAAATGCTATTTCTAGGTCCTTAAGGGTAGTTACAGTCGTTGTCACATTTTTATGCGCACTAGCAATAGGCGGTTCACTTGGAGTATCTCCACCATCGATATCTCCACCATCGATATCTCCACTATCGGTATCTCCACTATCGGTATCTCCACCATCTCCAGAGTCCTGTTCTTGGGTTTGTGGTGGTGGGGCTGTAAATCTATCAATAATCTTTTGAAGAGTGCCCGTATAATAAAGAACAGCAAGTGTAATGACTAACAGTGCTAATACTAGTACTATTGCCTTCCAATGCTTTCTAACCACCTTCTCTGCTTCTCGTTGTTGTTTTTTAGTGTATCTTCTTTTAGCCATTTTCACTCCCTTATATAACCATTGTATTTTATTTTAAATATTTTTGTCAATCAAACAAAAGTCGTAAATCATAGCATTTAATATATTTATATATTAACATATGTGCATATCAGTAATAGTTGTAGGTATTAAAAATAAAGTAATTTACATTGTTTAATTAAATTTATTTTGAATTAGCAGAAAATAATTGTATACTAAAAATACAATTTAGGAGTACTAATTATGGCAACAAAGAAAAGAAATGTAATACTAGACGTAGACACAGGAATAGACGATGCAGTAGCAATCGCTATGGCTACATATTCAAATAAACTAAATGTAAAATTAATCACAACAGTTGCAGGTAATCTATCTGTAAACGCTGTAACAAAAAATACACTTAATTTCTTGCAAGCAATCGGTAAAAGAAAAATACCTGTAGCAGTAGGTGCAAACAGCCCACTAGAGAGAGAAAAAGACAACTCTATCCAAGCACATGGTAAAAGGGGACTTGGAAAATATAAGTTCCCACCACTAGAATTAGTGCCAGACAAACTCCCTGCTGTAGAGAAAATGTATAAGGTAATCATGAGAGCAAAGAAAAAAGTAAGTATCCTAGCCCTTGGTCCACTTACTAATGTTGCTGAACTTCTTATCAAATACCCAGAAGTAAAGGAAAAACTAGATTATATTCTAATCAGTGGTGGTCTGCTTCACGATAGCAAGAGAAACCCATATCTAGGATTTAATGTAATGCAAGACCCAGAAGCTGCTAGATATGTAATGAAATTAGCAGACAAGGTTATCATCGTTCCTAGTAACCACGGTCACACTGCATTCTTAACTCCTGAAGAAGTAGAACAAACTAGAGTTACTAATAAAACAGGTGAAATGCTAGAATTTATCTTTAGAAGTTACAAAGATAGGCACGTAAAAGTAGGAATTGCAACTCACGACCCTTGTGCTGTAGTATATGCCGCTCATCCTGAGTACTTCTCAAAAGAAGGAATGTATGTACATATTCACTTTATCCAAAAGAAAGGCACAGGTGTTATAGACTTTGACCAAAATAGAGAACCTAATATGAAAGTTGCAACTAAGATATCTGTAAAGAAATTTAAAAAACTTTACTTTGAAACATTAAAAAAGATGCCATAAAAATAATAAAAAAGGTAAGACCCAAAATCTTACCTTTTATTTTTTTACTCAGCTTTTAAGTGAATATCATTTTTCTCAAATGTATCAATAACTAACTTATGGAAGCCTTCGATATCTGCACTAGATAGTGTATGCTCCATACTAGTCACATAATATCTAACAGTATAGCTCTTAGTATTGTCTTCTTTGTTGTAGAAGATATCTAGTAATGTGTATTTGTAAGTTAGGTCTGTTTTTAGAGTACCAGCAACATTGTCAATCTTAGAATATAATTCGTCACTGCCTAAGACAAAGTTAAAGTCTAGAGTGGTTGTTGGGTATTTAGACACTTGCTCAACTTTGGTTTGTACAGAATCTAAAGATTCTAATTTAGTTGTATTGATTTCTGCAACTATCATATACTTATCTTTAGCAATTTTATTTTGAACTGCAGGGTGAACCACTGCCACTCTACCTAGATTTAAATCCCCTGATACTACTTCGTAGTAGTTAATAGGTGCCAAATAATTCTCTTCTGGTTTTGCTGCAACTAGTTTAACAGGAATACTTAGGACATAGTCGAATAAGTATTGAATAATATTTTTAACTGATAGTAATTTTTCTTCTAGTCTAGATTTCTCTACTAACCAACCCATACCTAGAGACTTTTCTTCGATGGCTAGATTTTCTTTATTCTTGCCTGTCACGATATGGCCAACTTCGAATAATCCTAAATCATCACTATATCTCTTATTTTGAGCAACAGCTCTAATGATAGTTGGAAGCATTGTAGACCTAATATCGTCATTGTCTTTTTGTAATGAATTTACTAGTCTAATATATGACTTGGTTTCAATACCTAGTTCTCTATTTGCTTCTGCGTCTTCCCAGATATAACTATGAATTTCGTGCATATTGTATTTATCTGCTAGAGTAAATTTTAGTTCATAATCTCTTACGATATCTCTGCCTAGTCTAGTTGGCTCTACAGGTTGCTCAACAGGTAAAGCCTTGATATTATCATAGCCATACACTCTAGTGATTTCTTCTACTATGTCAGCCTTAATAGATATATCTTTGGTTGCTCTAAATGAAGGAACATCTACAGATAAGTTTTCTCCATCTACCTTTACTACAAAGCCTAGGGACTCTAAAATACTTACAATTCTATCCATTGGAATAGAGATACCTGCGTATCTATCTATATATGCTTTATCGAGTTGAATATTAATACTTGGATATGGATTTGGGTAAACATCGGTAATATTGCTAACCACCTTTGCTCCATTATCTATATCTTGTAATAAGTATGCGTATCTTCTAAGTGCTGTAACTGTCATCTCTGGGTCTAGACTTTTTTCGTATCTAGCACTTGACTCACTTCTTAAGCCCAAAGCAGTAGCTGTCTTTCTAACCTTTACAGCATCGAAGTTTGCACTCTCTAGGAATACTGTAGTTGTATCGTTCTCTATTTCACTAGATAGTCCACCCATTACACCTGCAATAGCGCCAATTTCACTATTAAGGTCGATAACCATTGTGCCCTTTGGTAGCACTCTCTTGGTTTCGTCTAGAGTTGTAAATTCTGTATCTTTATCTACATCTCTAACTAAAATACTTTCAACTTTTCTACCATCGAAACTATGCATAGGTTGTCCTAATTCTAACATTATGTAGTTAGTTAGGTCGGCAAGTAATGAGATTGCTCTCATACCACAGTAGTATAGTCTAATCTGCATAGCCATAGGGCTAACATTTTTAGAAACATTTTCCATTCTAAGTGCAGAATATCTATTACAACTCTCGCTCTCTACTTTTAGATTTAAGCCTGGATTTTTAGAGTAGTCGTTACTATCTACAGGGTACTCTTTTAATTTTCTGCCTGTAATAGCCGCGATTTCTCTAGCGATACCATAGTGACCCCAAGCATCTGGTCTGTTTGTTAGTGATTTATTATCTATCTCGATGATTGTGTCTTCGATAGGATATAATTTCTTGATATCTACACCAATCTCTGTATCATCGCCTAGGTCTAGAATTCCACTATTGTCGTCGGTGATATCTAATTCCTTACCACTACAACACATACCGAAACTCTCTACTCCTGCAAGTTTTGCTTTGCCGATAGTAACTTCGCCTAGTTTAGCACCAATAGTCGCTAGAGCTGTAACCATACCCTGTCTTACATTAGGAGCACCACATACGATTTGAACAGTCTCTTTACCTGTATTAACTTTTAAAATATGTAATTTTTTACTATCTGGGTGATTCTCGACCGACTCAATCCTAGCAGAAATAACACCACTAATCTTATTGCCCTTCTCTTCTACACCTTCTATCTCAGCACAAGACAAAGTGAATTTATTAGCAATATCTTTGATATCTAGACCATCTAGGTCTACAAAGTCTTTTATCCAATTTAATGATATATACATTTTATTTTAACCTTCCTTTATTACTTAATCTTTGTCTGTTCCAAAACTTTTAAATCTTTACCATTTAGATTTCTAATATCTGTAAAGCCATAAGTCATCATAACTAGTCTACTAAGACCTAGTCCAAAAGCAAAACCCTGATATTCTTCTGGGTCAATACCACCCATTTTAAGTACATTAGGGTGAATCATACCACATGGACATAACTCAATCCAGCCACCCTGCTTACAAACCCTACAGCCCTTGCCACCACAATATGGACAAGAACAGTCTAGTTCAAAGCCCGGCTCGACAAATGGGAAGAATCCTGGTCTAAGTCTAACGTTTACTTCTCTTCCGAATACTTCAGATAACATAGTCTTCATAAAGTAAATTAGATTACTAATAGATACGTTTTTATCTACCATCATACCTTCCATCTGGAAGAAAGTATTTTCGTGGCTAGCATCTAGTTCTTCGTTTCTGAAACATCTACCTGGGAAGATAACCTTAAGTGGTGCACCATACTTTCTCATAATTCTATTTTGACTAGCAGAAGTATGAGTCTTTAATACTTGGTTATTGTCTAGATAGAAAGTGTCCTGCATATCTCTAGCTGGGTGGAACTTAGGAATATTAACTGCTTCGAAGTTATTATATTCTGTCTCTACCTCATTACCATCTTCTACAGCAAATCCCATACCCCTGAAGATATTGATAAGTCTCTCCTGAATAATTGTTACAGGGTGAAGGCTACCCTTTTTCTCAGCATTAGGCACAGTTAGGTCTACCTTTGGCATAGAATTAAGCTCTTCAAGTAGCGCTGCATTTTTTAGTTCTTCTGTTTTTTCTTCAATACCCTTGGTTACTTCGCCTTTTAATTCATTAACAGCAATACCAAAAGCCTTTTTCTCTTCAACAGATAAGTCCTTTAGAACTTTCATAATTGTTGTTAAATGTCCACTCTTACCTAAGTAATTAACTCTTAAGTTATTTAGGTCTTCTAGAGTATTTACTTGTGACATATCTTTAATATAACTCTCTCTAATATTATCTAATTCCTTCATTTTTATCTCCTTGAAATTATTTTACAGGGCTTTTCATACAAAAAAACCCTATGCCTTACAGCATAGGGACGAATAATTTTCTTCGTGGTACCACCCTAGTTCAGAGTATATATACATACTCCCTTCATTATAGTTTTTTTACGGAAACCAACCGGCTAGTCATTTCCTACTAGCAGCTCTTATGCCCGAAATTCACTATTGACTTATCTTTGATAGAACTCTCAGCTGCTAATTCCATCTCTCTGTAAAGAACTTCAATACCTACTAATGACATCGTCATCGCTTTTATTCAACTGCCTTTGATTTTAGCACTAAACCACCTAATTGTCAATGGTTTTACATTGCAATAGGTGCATTAATTCCTAATAATTTTAGACCATCATATAGTCTAGCTCTAGTGAACTCAACTACTTTTAATCTATATTTATTTACCTTGTCACCGTCTATAATTCTATAGTTATTGTAGAACTTATTGAAATATCCACATAAACTAATTAAATATCTGCTGATATAGCAAGGCTCATAGTCTTTAGCAGACTCGATAGTATTTCTATCAAAGTCATTTAAGTGTTTGATAAGTTCAAAAGTATCACTATTATTGATATCTTGCTCACTACCCATAGTGTCTAGGTTATTAGCCTTAGATAAAATACTATTACATCTAGCATATGTATACTGAATATATGGACTAGTCTCACCATCAAAGTTTAGACTTGCTTCTAGGTCAAACACACAATCTTTTACTCTCTCAGTCTTAAGTACACCGAACTTAACAGCACCGATACCAATATCTTCTGCTAGTTTATCTACATCATCGACCTTAGTACCCCTAGTTGTAACAATCTCTTTTGCTTTAGCAATAGACTGCTCTAACATATCTTTAACAAGTGCTTGTTTTCCAAATCTACTACCGATTTTTCCTGTAGGTAAACTATATGTACCATATGAGATATGTTTTAAGTTTTGAGCATAGTCTTTACCTAGTAACTCTAGAACCTTGAACCATCTCTCAAAGTGTA
Organism: Clostridia bacterium; assembly: GCA_045635805.1. Taxonomy (GTDB): domain Bacteria; phylum Bacillota; class Clostridia; order Christensenellales; family UBA1242; genus UBA11490. The sequence continues at coordinate 45,437 of JAZTWI010000005.1, read as the reverse complement.
GTTTCTGCTGAACGCTAGTTACATATAATCCTAAGTCAAAGTGGTATCTAGCATATCTATCGATTGCTGTAGCTAAGTCTCTAGTAGCATACAAACTAGCACCATCGCTTTTTTGTACCATACATACGCCTAGGTTATATTTCTCTAGGTCTACAATCTTAGCGCCTTCGCTAGTAATAAGTAGTTTTTTTGCTTCCAACTCATCGATAACAGGTTGCATCTTATCGTTATAGAAGGCTTCACCAATCCAGCTATCAAAGGTAATTCCTAATATATCGCATAGTCTCTTAGCTTCTGCAATAGAAACCCTAATAATCTTGCCATAGATATCTGAAGCTTCTGGGTCTTTATTCTCAATCTTTACAAACCACTCTCTAGCTTCTTGAGTGAGCGTTTCGTCTTTTTCGCACTCAACATTGAATTTAACATACATATCTTGTATATAGTCAACGCCCTTAAGTTCGATATCTTCTACCTTACCCCATCTTTTAATAGCACAAATCATCTTACCAAATGGTGTACCATAGTCGCCTACATAATTAAGCCTTACTACATTGTAGCCTAGGAACTCATAAACGTTAGATATTACACTACCTATAACTGTTGTAGACAAGTGACCAATGTGCATATATTTAGCAAGGTTTAGACTACTAAAGTCTAGGAATACTGTCTTACCCTTACCTATTTGAGATGGTGTATAATTCTCCATTTCACTGGATACTAGTCTATAAACAGCCACCTTATTTAAGAAGAAATTTAAGTACCCATTAACAGCTTCCACTTTCTCAAATATATCGTCACTGCATTTACTTGCTATATCTTCTGCAATCATCACAGGACTTTTCCTAAGTGTCTTTGCAAGAGAAAAACAAGGAAGAGATATATCTCCCATTTTGCTATCTGCTGTATATGTAAGAAGAGCATATAAATTCTCTACACCTGTTAGAGTATCTATGTCTTTAATCTTTTCAAATACTAAATTTTTTAAATCCATACAAAAACACCTTACTTTAAATTTCGATAACACTAGATTAGCATAATTTATAATAATTGGCAAGGCAATATATGAAACTTTAATCTATATAATATAATTATTTATATCAAATATTTTCACATAACACAGAAAGATTATCTCCCACATATAATGAAGTGGGCAGTAAGAAATATAGGAGAAGTTATGTGTTGCTCAAATAGAAGAAACAATTATAACCCAAATAGAAATTGCGGCTGTGGCTGCAATTGCAACTGTAGTTGCGAAAATCCATTTACTAGTGTTTGCTGGTCAAATACTTGTAGTGGAATAGTCCAAAGCGACTTTAACAATACTTTCTAGTATAAGAGCCCTATATATCTTAGGGCTTTTTATTTTTTAGTCATAAAATTAAGAAAACAAGCATATAACATAATATGCCAAAAACCAACAAAATCTAACGAAAGCAATTTTTTATTACAACTTAAAAAATTTTACTTGACAACATACTTTATATGACTTATACTTTTTATACTAAAACTTTTTTTGTAAAAAGATTTGGTTGGTTTATTATAATAAAGGAGAATGAAAAGTTTATGGCAAAAAGTTCTGATTACTTTGGTCTTGGATACCTTGTAAGTTTAATTCTTGCAATTATCCCTGTTACTGCTTGGATTTTAGGAGCTCTTACAAGATTTTCTGAGGGCAAAATCGTTGCAGGTATCATCAGATTAGTGTTCGGTTTCACTCTTGTTTGGGTTGTTGACCTAGTTATGATGATTTTAAGCAAACACATTTGGCGTTTACTTAACATTTAATTTTAAACTAACCCGCCCGGGTTAGTTTTTTTTAAGCTATAAACTTTCTAAAATAACAAAAAACCCATCAATTAGATGGGTTATTTTTTATCTAATATATAGGAAGAAATCTTCTGCTAAACACATCAGTCCCATTATTATAAATGGTATGGCTATAGCGCCACCCACCTTTATTCCCTGCTCCTTGATATTACGGAATAGGACTGCAAATAACGCAACAAATATAATAAGTCCGACTATACCAAAATTATATAGTGCAGTGATAAAGAAATTATGTGGACTCTCAATAGAAACCTTATCTCCACCAAGACCTGCACCAATGAGTATGATGTATGGGTTATCCCCTATGTATCTAAGCATATCTACCCATAAGTCATATCTGCCAGTTGTAATATAACTAAGTTTATCTGCTAGGCTAGCAGTAAAGAAGTCATCGCTTATGAATCTTTTTGAGTACTTAATAACAAAGTCTGTCTTTATTACAACTAGACATAAGACCAAGAATGCTCCCACTGTTAACCAAAGTAGAGTCTTAAAAGGATATTCTTTGAAACAATGCACTAGTAGTATGAGTATCATAACTGCATACAAGATTATAAATGTCTTTGATATAGTTGCTAGTCCCATTATAGATAGTATCACAAATGATACAGCGTCTATAGTTGTAGCCTGTTTTCTTACGATAAAATATACAAGTATTGAGAGAACTATCTCACACACCATTGCTAGAGTATTGATATTAGCAAATAGTGCTGGAAATCTAATGATTGTGTCGCTTAAGTTATAATAAGCAAATATACTTCTTAAGTATGGCGATACAAAAAAGAATAGCGAGAACACGGCAGATACTAGTAGTCCATAAGATATTACTCTAATATTAAATCTAAGCCTTAAGTCATCTGGGTATCTAGTAAAGAGTGTGAATAGTGACACTATTGTGAGAATTGCACACATTTTTACTATTAAATTTATATTATAGTCTCCTATAGGAAGCAGACTATACACTACAAATAAACCTGTCACTATAAGCAGTGCTTTGCTAGGCTTTTTCTTATCTATAAAATATGCAATATAATGGAACTTGATTTCAAATAACACTATACAAGCAAAGTACATATATATACCAATCGGCATACTTAGACAAATAAATGGAATACAGAATACAATCAGCGACATTCCATCTTTTAGGTCGCTAATCATTAGCAGTAATAAAAGCACCGGATATACTACGTATGCACCTTCGTAAAAGAAGCAATTTAAAGAAAAAAGAACTGCTAGTATACTGCAATTAAATATTAACTTATATTTACTATACAATTCTTTTATTTTATTCATTATATATCTTCTTTTGTTTTATCAATTATTCTTTTATAGCACCAAATCTTCTATCTCTACTCTGGTAAACCTTAAGAGCCTTTAGTAAGTCTCTCTTATTAAATGCAGGCCAGTGAACTTCTGGGAAGTAAAGCTCTGCATATGCAATCTGCCATAGCATAAAGTTAGATAATCTATTCTCTCCACTAGTTCTAACACAGAAGTCTAGTGGTGGTTGACCCTTAGTATATAGATGATTGTCTATATCTTCTGCAGTTATCTCAGTTAAACCTTCCTTTGCCATCTCATTGAAAGCGTGTGTTAGTTCTGCTCTACCACTATAATTTAGTCCTAAGTTTAGAGTAAATTTAGTTCTATCTTTTGTCTCTTCCATAGCCTTAGCACAAGCATCAGATAGGTCTTTATCAAATTTAGTGTGGTCACCCATAATATTAAGCCTTACATCTGGATACTTTTCTTTAAACTCTTCAGCCTTTACACATTCTCTAAATATCTTCATTAGATAATCTACTTCTGCTTGTGGCCTATTCCAATTCTCTGTTGAGAAGGCATAGATACTAATTGTAGATATTCCATAGGTATAGAAACACTCTTTGCAGATTTTCTCTAGGTTTCTAAAACCCGCTCTATGTCCCATTGACCTAGTCTTTCCCCTTTGTTTTGCCCATCTACCATTACCATCGATAATAAATGCGATGTGATTAGGTATTTTCTTTAATCCGTTTACCATATTTTCTCCTTATAGAAGATTTTTCATCTCCAAAAAATCTAAGATAGTTTAACAATTATATATTAATTAGTCAATATTTTTCTACATACTTTAATTATTCCTGATTATTCGTCTCAGATTTAATCTCAGCAGTACTTGTGTCTTCTTGCTCATTTTTAATAGCATCTTTCTTACTTAGTAGTTTCTTTAACATTTCTTTTGCAAGCATAAAGCAATCTTTAAATTCCCTAGTTGGAATATAAGCAACTAGTAGCAGTACCCCGGCAATTGCCATACATACGATAAACTTGAGTATTAGCATACCGATACCACCTACCGGAAGAAGTCCACACAATATAAATGTAATAGCGCCGACCACGAGCATTATGCCTGTATCGATTAGGTATTTAAAGAAATAATTTTTTAGTGGTTTTTTGAAATAATGCTTATATACCACCATTGGCTCTATCCATAATGGTCCAGCAATCGTACTGAGAATAGTTCCTATAAATATACCATTTATTCCTAGTGGTTTTACAAGAATTATAGATGCCGCTAGATTCACTACTGTCTCTAGAATCGGTTTCCATCTATCCTTCCAGAATAGTCCTGCTGCATCCTTGTATAGAAGCACTGAAGTTCTCATTCTAGAGAGATAATAACTAATAACAATGATTATCACGGTTGAGAATTCTAGTAGATATTCCCCACCACCCGTCCATTTTTCAATAAATGGTTGGAAAAGCACTACTAAGCAAATCGAAGTAAATGCCGATAAAAATGAGAAAATGAAATTGATGGTCTTAAATCTCTTATACGCATACTCGCTATCAGTACTAGCAACCAGATTACCGATACTAGCTGCAAGTGCATTTTTAAGCACAGTAAATACCGAAGTCAATGCTGAAATAATTAGATAATAATTGGAGTACGCACCAAGCACTACAACACCTAGGAAAGATGAAATCAAGATATTGTCTGTACTGAATACCACAGATGCACCAATCTTATGCATACTGAGTGCTGTTACATTTTTAGTAATTTCTTTCTTAGTTTCCTTATCTAGTGGCTCAGACTTACCATTGATTTCTGGGTATTTTTTATTAGCAACGACATATATCCAGACACACTCAACTATTGTAAATAAAATCTGCATAGCAAAGTATAGATAGTAATCTTTAGTAAGTAGTAAAACCACTATTTGAATAATAGTCATTGCAACTAGACAAAGTGTCCTAATCTTACTCTCAATATCATTTCTTTGATAAGCAAAGAGTAGTGACCTTTTGTGTGCACACAAGTACCCAACTAGTGTATTTACTAGGTACATTATGTATAGCACATAAATATTGATATTTGCTTCAATTCCACCACTTATAAAGAACTCAATAAAAGGTGTAATAACTATACCTAGAACTAACACTATAATAGTTATAATCCCATAGAATTTCTTATAAAGTGCCTGCAAGGATTTTACTTTCTCTATGTCGCCATCTGCAATAGGCTTATACATACTAAATACTATTGCGCTACCTATACCAAGTTCGGCAAGATTAAGGAACGAGAATATATTAGTAAATAGACCGTTTAGTCCTAAATACTCTACACCCATTGTGTAGATAAGAACAGTTCTTAAGAAAAACTGTAGCACTAATTGTGTTACAAACTTAATTACATTAAATATTAAATTTTTCTTAATATTATCAGTTCTTGACAAAATCTACCCCTTACCAAACATTTTCTTTATTTTAGCATATCGTTTCTTACCAACTAGTCTTTTACAGAATCTTTTTATTCTAGCCCTAAATATAAACCACTTAGAATTAGGCTTAGTCCAAGAAGCGTAGTAATGATGAATGGTGTATGTTTTCTTGCTCATCTTGATTTTACCAGTAAGACTGTCTTTTGGACAAAAATACTCTTTTGAGTAAATAGTAATACCATCACTAAGACTCTGTGTTTTACCATTACATTTTAGACCATAGTTACTCTCTAGATGGTCAGTCATAATAACACAAACTGTCTTTAGATTCTCACTATCAAAAGTCTCTTTCTCAAATTGAGTAAGCATACTGTCTAGTATCTTATGCTGAGATTCTGCACCCATTATAAGACCAGGAGCAACATAGTCTCTATTCTCAAACCCTGTGAAAAAGTCGTTCTCTAAAAAGTCGTCTAAACCCTTGTACAACTCCACATCGATATCTAGATATATTCCACCCTGTTCCCTTAAGATATCAAATCTAAAAACATCGGAAGCAAAAGCAAATTTCTTTGCATTATATGCATCAAGTGCAAACTTAAACTTATTTAAGTTCAGATTACTTTCGTCCCATCTAATTATCTCATAGTCTGGACAATACTTTTTCCAACTATCTATACACTTGACTGCCATATCAGGAAGCGGTGCGCCACCTAGCCAAATATAGTGAATTTTCTTAGGTATCATTATACCACTCCTTTATTTTTTAGGTCTTATAAATTTCTGTTTCTCGAGTGCTTTAATTGCAAGGTAGCATCTCTTGCAGTTGCCACCACCGATGTACTTAAATACTTTCTTGCTGTCTAGTTTCTTAGCAGTAATACCACTAACTATGCCATCTAGGTGCTCTATAACACCATCTAGACTGTCAGTCCATAGAGACAAGTCATTATCGTGATAATTAAAGTATCCTTCACCATACTGCCCTGCTCTAAATTTCTCTTCATCGAATTGATAGAACACTATAGGCTTCTCTAAATACGCAAAATCAAAGAACACACTAGAGTAGTCAGTTACAAGTATCGCAGACTCATTAAGTAAGTCTTGAACGTCATACTTAGAGCCATCAGCGATAGTAATGTTCTTACTATTGCTAGAGAAATACTCCATATAATTCTGCATATTTCTGTGTGGGTAAAAGATTATCTCTTTCTTATTCTTCTTTAACCACTCATCTAGTTTCTTTGAGTTTAAAAATTCGTTCCAAGCCTTGCAGTAGCCCGTCTCACTAAAGACAGTCGAGCCTTCATACTTTTCACACTCAACTTCTCTAGTAATCCAATTTCTCCAAGTAGGCATAACGAGTATTTGATTTTTCTTATACCCTTGGTTTTTAAGGTTGTCAAATCTTGGCATACCTAGTAACTGCACATAGCCCTTAGGATAACCAAAGTTGTCTTCTATGTATTTATGTTCTGCAAAGGTTGTAGTTACAAAGAGTCTCATATTAGTATTTTTAAAGTATAGGAATTCTACATTGTTGATAGTAATTCCGTGCTGTAAAAATACTCTGTTTTTCTTTCTTAATTTTAGTACAACTTCTAGTAAATAACACATAGCATTATTAGGCTTACCACCCTTCTGACTACTGATATTTCTATCTGCTACAAAATACCAGAACCAATGAGCAAATCCACCATACTGAATAACCTTACCTAGGTCTTTTACCTTGGCATATTCTTTTGACTTTTTATTAATAGCATAAGCAACTTTCTGCTCAGGCACATTTTCTCTAATGTACTTAAATAGCCAATATCCATTATCTCTGGCTTCGTTTCTTTCTTCGCAAATTAGCCAAAATCTTCTAACAAATATCTTAGTGACCATCGCTGGAATAAAAGCAAGTACCATAGGAAAAATAGATAGCAGGTCTTTAAACTTTATAAACTTTAGTTTAGATAACATCTAAATTTCTCCTTAAAACATTGTCTTACAACTATTCAATGGTATCAACGATTTCTTTTAGGTATTTATTATCTAGTTGAGAGCTATCACACTCACCCATTGAATTACACTCATTAACGTGTTTATTTTTTACAGGAACTTTCTCTGTCGCACCCATCTTAAACCACTCATATTCTATATCAACGTGCCCCATATCTAGTGCTTGATACTCTGCACTTAGTTCATACGCTAGAACCGATGCAGTAGGACCTAGTGCTATGATTATTAAGTCACTCTTTTTGCAATGTTTCCGAATAGAATAAACAATCTCATCGTATTTCTCAAAAGCATTTTTCTCGGGTGCCAAAATTCTCTTTATACTCTTTGCATTATCAAATAAGTCATTACCAACGCCTAGTCTAGAGTTTCTACCTTCAACAAAAACAATGTCTCTGTCCTGCCATAGTTTTCTTAATTTCTCTATATAACTACCAACACCACTCTTGTCTCTCAGTCTCATATAAAATCTAGAAATAAGAGCGTCTCCTAGTGGCTCCATTTTACCAAATGACTTTCTCCATAGTCCACCATATATAAGCCCACTTTTCTTCCAAAAAGAATAGTCTTCTTCAGTGAACACATCTTTTTTTAGTGCTCCCCTAAAAAGATTAGGTACACACACTAGACACTTATCATTAGTCTTAATGTTTCTAAGCCTTTCGCCTAGTTCTTTTGTATAGTCCTGAAAACTGATACTTCTGCCATACATTAGTCCTAGTTCACCATCGCCAAATCTAGCAATAGAGCATTTGTTCTTTATTATGTATTCGATTGTTTCTTCGCTACTATATACTCTGGGTGCACGATTAAATGGTGCATATAGAGTACTAAGCATACCGAGTTTAACTAAATCTTTAATTTTCATAATTATCCCTTTCTAAGCATCTTAACATATAGTTTTTGTCTAAGTTTATTAGGCATCAATACTTGTACAGTAAATCTAATAAATTTACTCTTCATATATGTAAAGAAACCTATATATTTAGACTTTCTCATATATTTGAGTAGTTGCTTTTGACTCTTGTAATATTTTAGTCCACCCCTTCTAGCATATAGGTCGGCAGACACTCTCATTAGTACTAAGGCTTTGTCTATATTCTGAGCCCTAGCACCACCTTGAAGTAGTCTCACCCATAGATAGTAGTCTTCACATAGTCTCATATCTAGGTAACCACCAACTTCTAATACCTTTGATTTTCTGAACATTACAGTTGGATGATTAAAAGGACAGCGTGTTTTAGAGTACTTGAATATTTCTTCTTGAGTAGTAGGCACAGGTTTATGAGCAACAATATTATCTATGCTGTCTATAAACTCATCAACAGAACTGCCTACTATATCTAAATTATTCTCTGTAAGCACCTTATACTCTTCAGCAAATCTAGTAGGAATAGCGTAATCATCACTATCCATTCTAGCAACTATGTCATATTTACACTCAGGTAATCCTTTCTCAAGTGTTCTACCTAGTCCCATATTCTCCGGGTTTCTGGTAACCTTTAAAATTTCATACTTTTTATCTAGTTCAGTAATAGCATTATCTAGTTCTTCTGGCACAGGTCCATCGACAAAGAGTAATATTTCCTTTGGCTTCAAAGTTTGACCTACAATACTCTCAATACTAGTAACAAGCCACTCTGCCTTGTCGTTTTTATAAACACTCATTAGAACCGAAATATCAGCTTCGCCTTCCGGAAGTTTCTCTTCCGCACTCTTATCTTCTTCTATCTTGTTATTTGCAATAAATACAGCGTTTTTATTTACTTTGGCTAGAGTTTCCCTAGCAACTGCTAGTCTCTCATCATAGTAGTCTTTGCTAATCTGCTCTGTTCTGAGTAAATAATCTCCATAGAATTCATTAGATACCGTACCAGACTTATTAACATCTTTCTTTCCCTTGCCGAGAACATAACCAACTGTTTTAAATAAGATTTTAATATCAAATAGTAATGATACTTTCTCTACGTACTCTTTATCAAATTTAACAACAGTATCAAAGGTAATACTATTTCTACCATTTACCTGAGCCCAGCCTGTAATCCCTGGACGAACTAAAAATCTATCTTGCTCTGTTTCATTTAAGAAAACAATCTCTTCTACCATTCTAGGTCTAGGTCCAACAATACTCATATTACCTAGTAAAATATTGAAAAGTTGTGGTAATTCGTCTAGATTAGACTTTCTCAAGAACTTACCCCATTTAGTCATTCTATCTTTGTCAGGTAATAGATTGCCGTCTTTATCTTTCTTATTAGTCATACTCCTAAACTTATATAGTGGGAAAATCTTTTGATTTCTGCCTGGTCTATATTGTTTAAATATAGGATTACCTTTAAGTATAATTAGTGACATAATATACACCACTAAAATCACAGGGCTAAGCACAATAATTGCTAAAAGCGCAAGTGAAAAATCAAAAATTCTCTTAAAAAATCTATTATAAATGCCTTTATATTTCATAAATCATAGTCCCCATATAAAAAGTAAATATTTCTATCAGTAATTTTGGCTTAAATTTATATTATAAATAATATAAAATACCAAGCAAACTCATTATAGCACCACCCCAAAAAGCAGTCAAACAAATGTCTTGTATTTTAGATAATTCGCGATTAAATTTGTCATATTTTGACGAAAACAAAAATAGAATATTATTAGAAAAAATTGTCTAAAATATGCTGTGGGGTGTGTTAATGAGAAGAAGAGATAAACTAAGTTTGATTGACGATTACATCTCAATATATAGACTAATGGTCGTGTACAAAAAACACACCAAAGATAATATCTCTAGCCTAGACAAAATGTATAATTTAACCCTAAAATTAAAGGCTAGAATAGAAGAAATAATTGAGAAAAACAGACTCAATGACGAGTCTTATATTGAGTTAAAAAATCAACTAGACTCCTGCCTAGTTGATTACAATAAATCTAAAATTATATACAGCGAAGAAAAGTATATCGAAACACTCATCTCCATAGGCGAAAATTTACAAAGATTCTCCCATATATAGTTATAGTCCTGCACTTCTTTCTGCAGATATAACTGTTTGAAGCATTAGTGAATTTATAGTCATTGGACCCACACCACCAGGAACAGGAGTATATGCATAAGATTTATCTTTAGCACCATCGACATCTATATCACCTATATTACCTGGGTTGTATCCAGCATCAACAATAGTGACACCTTCTTTTAACCAATCTGCTTCTATAAACTTAGGCTTACCTACTGCACCGACTACTATGTCGGCTTTTTTTACAATCTCAGGCAAATTCTCTGTTTTAGAGTGACAGATGGTAACTGTACAATTTTCATTAAGTAGTAGCATAGCTACAGGTTTTCCAAGAATTGCACTCCTACCTACAACTACTGCAGATTTACCAGACATAGGTATGTCATACTCTTTTAGTAATCTAATAATTCCATATGGAGTGGCAGACACAAAAGCGTCCTTACCCATAGACATTAGTCCAAATGATAATGAATTAACACCATCAACATCTTTATCAAGTGCAATTCTATCAAAGGCTAGTCTCTCATCAATCCCCTTAGGCACAGGGTGCTGTAATAATATTCCTGCCACAGTTTCGTCAGCATTAAGCTCATCAATTACTGCAAGTAATTCTTCTGTTGTGGTCTCTTTAGGAAGATTAATAGCTCTAGAAGTTAGCCCCACTCTCTCACATGCACGTCCTTTCATATTTACATATGTTACACTAGCAGGATTGTCTCCAACTAAGATAGTAGCTAGAACAGGTGTATAGCCTAATTTCTCTTTTACTCTCTCTACCCTTTCTTTTAGTTCTGCTTCGCATCTGGTAGCCAAGGCTTTGCCATTTAATTCTATTGCCATATACTTTCTCCCTTTATTTTTCTCCCTACTATTTTATCACAAGCACAAAATCTTAAGCAAACAAATACCACCACCACAAAATTTAATTTCATAAAGGCAGTATAACTTATATACTTTTGCAAAAAATAGAGTAAACGAAAATTTAAGGATATACATATGGAAAAGAAAGCAACTATATTCTCTCTTATATTTGTAGGTGTCATACTCATCTCTGCAGTAGCACTCATTATATTTATGGGCATAACTGCTAGAGAATATAATTATGTTCAATTAGAAATCAATCCCCGTGTAGAATTCATCGTAGACAAAAAATTTAAGGTCGTATCATACGCCCCACTCAATGCCGATGGTAAAGTAATATTGTCGGGAGAAAATTTTAAAGGAATGGATATAGACACTGCCTGTAAAAAATTTCTAGACATCTGTGCAAGGACCGGATACCTAGATGTCGATGGTGTAGATAATGCTCTCAACCTTACCGTTATAGATGGTCTTACTCAAGCACTAGATGTACACATAGCCGAAGCAATTAATGACTACCTAACTAAAAGCGAGATACTCTGTGCAGTTGTAGAGAACTACGAAGACAGAAGTGCCTTCGATAGCAAGAAGGAAGAAAACTTGTGTTGCTCAAATAAATACAAACTAATATCTACCATACTAGAAAAAGACCCTGCTCAAGATAAAGAAGCCCTAAAAAAATTAAGTGAGATAGAACTAATAGACTTAGTTACCAATACACACAGTACTCAAGCCTTTAGGGTAAGCGAAGACCTAAAGAGTATGAAGGAAGAATTGCTAGAAATAAACAAAGACAAATACGAATCTCATATGTTAAAGATTACAAATAGTAGCAAGAGAGAATTTTCACAATTATTCGATAGATTCCAAAAAACCACTGCAGAAAAGTATAGACTAAATTTTTCAAAACAATATAGTAAATGGCAAGAAAGTGCAATCTAGTGTCAATAGGTTATATTTAACAAACAATAACTAATATAATACAACAAAAAAAGAAATACCCTACAAATATAAATCAGGGTATTTCTTTTTATATTAACCAATAAGGTTTTCTAGTTCTGCTATAGCCCATCTAAGTTCTTTAGCAACTAGAGCATATGGCTCACCAGATAGTAGGTCAACACCTGCGTTCTTTAAGATACTGATAGAATAATCCTTAGTTCCACTCTTTAAAAATTCAAGATATTTTTCTTTAGTTTCTTTATCCTTATTAAAGATTTTAGTAGCAAAATTAATAGCTGCAGTCATACCTGTAGCGTATTTGTATACATAGTATGCCCTATAGAAATGTGGCACTCTCATCCAGCCTTCACCGACATCTGTTTTTATAAACTTCATTGACTTACCATAGTATGTTTGCAAGAGTTCTTTATACTTAGCATTTAGTATGTCCTTAGATATTGGTTCCCCATTTTCAATTAAAGTATGAGCAAAGTACTCATATTCACTATACATTGATTGAGTATAAATGGTAGCAATTATATTACTAATATATTTCTCTAGTCTCATTATTTTCTCTTTCTTAGACTTTGCATTTTTGTACAAATACTTAAAGAGCAATACTTCATTTACGGTACTAGCAATCTCTGCTAGGAATATTGTATGGTCATAATTTTCAAAGGTTTGGTTCTTACTACTCAAATATCCGTGCATAGCGTGTCCTAGTTCGTGAGCTAAGGTATTGATAGAAGAACTATCATCTACGGTATTGAGTAAGATATATGGGTGTGGAGTATACATACTGCAACAGAAACCACCACCTTCTTTACCTTGACAAGGATAAACATCTATCCATCTATTATCTCTAGCCATCTTTAGTCCGTCGGTATATTCTTTACCAAGGACAGACATAGCGTTAATTACGGTTTCGAAATTCTTCTCATATGAATTAGCAACCTTATACTTGGTAATAGGAACTAGCCTGTCATAGAAGAAGAAGTCCTTATACCCTAGAGCCTTCTTCTTTAGAGCATAGAACTTATGCACCATTTTTACTGTTGCCTTAACATTGGAGATAAGTGTAGTATATACTTCGCTAGGAATATTCTCTCCAAACATCGCCATCTCTAGAGTTGACTTGTGCTTGTAAGCATCGGCTATAAACCAATCACCTTCTAGCGAGCCAATATAATTAGTGGCAATAGTATTACATAGACTATGGTACCCTGCAGTAAAAGACTCTAATGCATTTTTTCTAAGCACTCTATCTGTACTCTCTAGTAGCATAGCGTAATTATGGTCATTTACTTCGTGTTCTTTCCCATCACTATCTAGCGCTGGTTTAAACTTTAAATCAAGAGTATCAATATTATCAAATACATCACTAAATCCACCTAGTGCCTTAGATGCCTTGTTTATTAGTTTCTCCTGCTCTTCTGGCAAGATATGTTCAGCATTTCTAATAAAGTCCATAAGAGATAGTTTGTAGTCAGCAAATCTCTCGTCTTCGATAAGTTTATTTAGATACTTTACACCATAACTAATAAGTTCACTTTCTTCAAAAGATGTAGCGATTGAAATCTCTCTGCCTATATGACTAAGAACACTCTGAAGTTCGATAAACACTGTATCTTCTAGGTTTTCTGCTAGTTTAAGTCCAACATAAACACCAACTTTCTCACTAACCTTACCCATTTCGGTATTTAATCTTAAATATTCTAGACATTTATCTTTCTTACCTAATTGCCCCTTGTATTTACCTAATTGTTCTGGGTAAGATTTGAGTATCTCCATATCTGCCTTTAGGTCGTCAAGGCTAGGATATATATCGTCTAAATTCCATTTATATTTATCTGCTATTTGATTTCTCTTCTTCATAATGTCTCCGCTAAATTCAAACCCCTTTTACAACGATATTTTATCTATTAATTTCATTATAGTCAAGGAAATATCGCCCGATAAAAAACCTAAAAATATAATTCGACAATAATTTAGAACAACATTGACACTACCATATTTATATGGTAGAATAAAAAAAGGAAGGTGGTATTATGGTAGTACAAGGTAAATCAGGTCCAGTCAATATTGAATTAACATATTATGAAGATGAGAAATACTACAAAGCAGAAGCTCTAGACGAAAAAGGCCAAGTATTGGGATATGTTACTTTTGGTAGACACCATTACTCTCCAGCAGGAATGTGGCTTTTTAGAATCCAAACACTAGACACAAAACAAAGAAGAAAAGGTATTGGCGATGCCTTATTGTCAGTAGCAGAATATACAACAGTTTTAGCTAGAAAGAATATGCTAGAAGGCAATTTTAATCCCCAAAACCATCCTGACGAAAATGGTCAAACAGATGAGAATATGGACGTTAGAGGCTTCTATGAAAAAAGAGGCTTTTCAATATACAAAGAAGATTATGACACATTGGTTGGTAAAACATATATGTCAAAAGAAGATAGAGACGCTGTTCTAGAAGGAATAGGCTCTAGAATAACAGGATATGATGTTAAACATATTGAAAGAGAAAGCCAGATGTAAAATTTTCAAGCCTAAATATTGACAATGGCTATTTCTTGTAATATAATCATATTTGATAGGAAAAACTAAAGTAAAAAAAGAGAGGAAGAAAAATGACTAAAAAGACACTTAACATGATTATAACTATTATGATTGTATTCTTTGTACTCTTTTTTGCCGGAAGTTTCGCATACGAAACATACTCTAGAAACAAAAGTGACCAAATAGCACAACAACAATGGGAAGAAGAACAAAAGAGAAAAGAACAAGAAAATGCTTCTGGTCCAACCATTGACGAGAGTAGAGATTAATTAATAAATAAAAAAGACAGGTTATTCGTAGCCTGTCTTTTTGTTTTTCTATTTATATAAAATGATACCCATTTAGAATTCGTACACGTTTCTCATTTTGTCAAAGGCAAGTAAGATTTCTTTTGCTTTAACTTGTGCTAGAGTATCCTTCTCTGTTGCAATAAAGTCAGTAAGTGTACCTATTAGTTCACTTCTCTTGATTACGTCCATAGGCAGTTTCTTACTCATCTCTGTTTGAGTTATTTTTAATTTCTTAAGATTAGGTAATTTATCTGTTTTTACCAAGAAATAAATATTATCTGCTAGTCTATTAACACCTGTATTCATATAGTCTCTGGTATAATATCTAGTCTCAAAGAAAGGTTCGACAGCGTCTTTTGCGTCTAAACTAATACCGGTCTCATTGTATATTGCATTGACCATAGCAGTTGTAATATCTTCTCTAGCACCCACTGTAGTCTCTATTAATTGATAACCAGCATCATTTCTGCCGATTAGCATATTAAATTTACTAGACATAATAAATGCCTTTGCCCTAGTAACAACTTGGTCAATCTCATCATCTTTTAGTTTTGTATCGTTATATACAACAATTTCAACCATCTTTCTTTCTCCTATTTCCTTTATAATACTTTATATTAGATTATATAGTCAAATAAATATTACAATTTACATAGACCATGTAATGTTCTTAGGTCATTAACCATATCTATTCTAAATTCTTGAAGTACATTTTCTACTTCAATTAGTGGGCAAGAGAAAATCTTGTCATTTTTGATACCTACTGCTAGGTTAGTTAGGTCTGCTTTTAGTAAATCTACTGCTAGAACTCCCCATCTAATACCCAACATTCTATCATAGTATGTAGGAGCACCACCCCTTTGTAGATATCCGATCTCTATACCCCTAGTAGTTAGGTGTGCTTGTGACTGAATCTCAAATACTAATTCTTCCATATCAATAGTACTACCTTCACTCATAACAACTACAGGTGAAGTGATTCCGTGCTTCATAGCGTTCTTAACATCTCTTACAACTTCTGTGATACTATACTCTATCTCATTAACTGCTAGAGAGTCAGCTTCTGTTGCTACTGCTGCGTGAAGAGCGATATCTCCACAGTGTCTACCCATACATTTAAATACTACTGCTCTGTCATTAGCATACATAGTTTGTTTGATATCAGTAATAGTATTTACAGCCTGTTGAACTGCTGTATCGAAGCCTAGTGACCTTTCTGTATAGAATAGGTCGTTATCTATAGTTCCAGGAATACCGATTACCTTGACCCCTGCATTTACTAGGTCTCTACAACCCCTAAATGAACCATTACCACCGATAACGATTAATCCTTCGATACCATTGTTTTTTAGGTTCTGTACAGCTTGATTAAAACCTGCTTCGGTCATAAATTCTGAACTTCTGCTAGTTTTGATTATTGAACCAGCAATAGTCTCGATATTAGCAACGTCTACTACAGAGAGTGTTCTAATATCATTTTCGATTAACCCTTGGTATCCCCTATTGATACCAACTACTTCTATATCATTAGCCACACAAGTATTAACAACAGCCTTTATACAAGCATTCATACCTGGGCAGTCGCCACCACTACATAAAATTCCTATTTTTTTCATATTTCAATTTACCTTTTAATTATAGTCTCTAAAAATTAATTTATCATAAATATTGTTTTTCTTCAAATCTTTTACACTATTTGCCTATATAACCTTAATATAATCATCTTCTATATATGCATGAAGTTCGTTTATAAGGAAGCCTTTAGCATTAACAGTAACAGATAATTTAAATGGTTTATTCTGTTTACTACACTTAACGATTACAGGGCTATCGCCTGGGTTTGCTCTAAGAAGAGCAAAGATTTCCTTAGATAATTCTTCATCTGTTAAGTCGTACATTAAGTATAGTTTAGGAATAACCTTCTCTTCTTCCTTCTTAGGTGCTGTCATTATAGCGTCCATAGTACCTATGTCTTCTACTCTAACACAAACACCCCTATCATTTATGCTTAGTTTTCCCCTAATCTTCACTATTGAGTCAACATTTAGTAGGTCCTTAGCATTAGCATATGTCTTAGCAAAGAGCATTGCATCAAATGAGCCATACAGGTCTTCCACCCTAATAATAGCCATTTCGCTACCATCTTTCTTGGTATAGAGTTTCTTCATCTCAGTAATGATACCACCACAGGTAACATCTTGGCCGTCCTGGAGTCCGTGATACTTATCTACTTCTTCCTGGTCGTCTTCCATACCTTCTTGGTTTTCTTCTACTTGGAGCATACCACCATTGAAATTAAAGTTTCTGGTTTGCTCACTGAACTTAGCAAGTGGATGACCAGACACATAAATTCCTGCAACCTGTTTCTCTAGTTGTAATTTAGTTTGCTCATCGTATTCTGGGATATTAGGCATTGACACTATATTAGTAACATCATCTTTTAGCACATCACCAAATAGGCTAAATTGTCCAGATGCTTGATGCTTTCTATCTGACACAGCCTTTTCGATTATTTGTGGATACACAGCCATCATCTGGCTTCTGGTCGCCCCGAAACAATCAAACGCACCAGAGAGAATTAAACTCTCTACGCAGCGCTTATTTAGAAGGGACGAGTCTAGTCTATTAACAAAGTCATTTAAGTCCTTGTAATCGCCATTATTCTTTCTCTCTTGAATAATCTGCTCAACCACATTGACACCGACATTTTTAAGCGCAGCGATACCAAATCTAATTTGATTATTCTTAACAGTAAAGAACGTATCACTCTTATTAATGTCTGGTGGTAGAACTTCTATCTTCTCTTCTTTTGCATAAGTGATATAGTTCTTGATTTCATCAGAGTTTGTGATTCTATTATTGATAACAGCAGTCAAGAACTCTGGTTCGTAATATGTCTTTAGGTACGCAGTCTGATATGTTACTAGACTATATGCTGCAGCGTGAGATTTATTGAAGGCGTATTTTGCGAAGTCTTCCATCTCAGCCCAAATAGATATAGCCACATCTTCTGGAACACCCCTTTTGATAGCACCATCGATAGCAGTATTAAATTTACCATCTCTATCTGTAAATGCTTCTCTACCATGCAGGAATACTTCTCTCTCTTTCTGCATCTTATCTACTTGTTTCTTACCCATCATTCTTCTAACCATATCGGCTTGACCTAGGGTATATCCTGCCATATCTTGAACAATTCTCATAACTTGTTCTTGGTATACGATACAGCCATATGTCGCCTTCAAAATCGGCTCCAAGATTGGGTGAGCATAAGTAATCTTGTCTGGATTATGTTTATTATGTACGAACCTAGGAATAGCGTTCATAGGTCCTGGACGGTACATAGATACGGCAGCGACGATATCTTCTATACAGGTCGGTCTTAGTTCTTTTAGGAACTGCTGGAATCCACCACTTTCTATCTGGAAGATAGCCTTAGTATTTCCTGTAGAAATAAGTTTATATACTTCGGCATCATCATAGTCGCTCTTATCAAAGTCAATCTCTACTCCGTGGTTTTCTTTGACATAGTTTATACACATTCTAATATCACTTAAGTTTCTAAGGCCCAAGAAGTCCATTTTTAAGTGACCTAAGTGTTCCATCTCTACACCCACGTATTGGGTAGTGATATCATCACCATTTCTAGATAGTGGTATAAATTTCTGCAAGTTATCTTTACCAATAATTACACCACAAGCATGTGTACTAGTCTGCCTTGGTGCATCTTCTAATTTCATCGCAATATCCACAACTTTCTTGATATCAGGATTTTCATTATACATAGCAACTAGTTCTGGTACGGAATAGTCTACACCATAGTCTTTTGCGCCTTCCTTTGGCTTATAGAAACCAAACGACTTCATAATAATATTAGGTCTCTTAATCTCTATTTCCTTACCATCTTTGGTAATCTTATTAGGCATAGCCTTGGTCACTTTGTCTAGTTGGCTATAAGGCACTTTCAATACCCTTCCTACGTCTTTTATGGCATTCTTTGCTGCCATTGTACCAAAGGTAATTATTTTAGCAACCCTTTCTTCGCCATATTTCTTTCTAACATAGCCGATAACTTCTTGTCTACGACAATCTTCAAAGTCTATATCAAAGTCGGGAGCAGAAACTCTCTCTGTATGCAGGAATCTCTCGAAAATCAAATCATATTTGAGTGGGTCAATATTAGTAATGCCGATAAGGTATGCAACGATGGAACCAGCACCACTACCACGACCAGGACCAACAGAAATACCCATTTCTCTCGCAGCATTGATATAGTCCCAAACAATTAGGAAGTATTCTACGAAGCCTTGCTTAGTAATAACCCCTAATTCTCTCTCAATTCTCTCCCTAATAACGTCTGTATATTCGCCGTACTTTTTCTTTACACCCGCATCGATTAGCCCCCTTAGATACTGCAAAGGCTCTTCTCCTGTAACAGGTGTGTATTTAGGGAATAAGTAGTGTCCATAAGTATGCTTATAATTACATTTATTAGCAATCTCAATAGTATTAGAAATTGCTTCTGGGTGGTCAGGGAAAAGTGCTAACATTTCATCGCCTGTCCTAAAGTAAAACTCATTACCAGGAAGCTTTAGTCTGTCTGGGTCATCAACCGTTTTACCCATCTGTACACACATTAGAACGTCCTGCATCTCTGCATCTTCTTTGTTGATATAGTGCACGTCATTAGTTGCTACTAATTTAACATCAAATTTCTTAGCATACTCAAAGAGTTTAGCATTTACTTCTAATTGTTCTGGCAAGTGATGATTCTGTACTTCTAGGTAAAAATCATCGCCGAAGAGTTCCTTAAACCAGAGAATTAATCTCTCTGCTTCTTGAAAGTCTCTATTAAGTATTGCTTGTGGAATATCTCCTGCAAGACAAGCAGACAGACACACAACACCTTCGCTATGCTCAGCAAGTGTCTTATAGTCAATTCTAGGTTTATAATAGAATCCATCTTTGAAGGCAATACTATTTAGCCTACAAATATTATTATAGCCTGTCTCATCTTTAGCAAGTAATACCAAGTGAGCATATTTACTCTTACCTGTCTTTACGTGCAAGTCGTGTGCTACATAAAATTCACAGCCAAATATAGCCTTAATATCATTATCTCTACAAGCATCATAAAAGGTTACTGCACCATACATATTTCCGTGGTCAGTAATTGCAACAGCTGGCATACCTAATTCTTTTGCTTTGGCAGTTACTTGTTTGATTCTTGCGATTCCATCAAGTAGACTAAATTCTGTATGTAAATGTAAATGCACAAAGTCAGTCATTGTCTTCTCCTATTATAATGTTGTAATTCTAAACTTACTCTTATTGATATCTTCTGCAATCTTAATAATCTTTGCAAATCTATGATTGATACCACTCTTAGTAAGTTCTTCTGTACATAATTTTCTAAGTTCTTCTAGAGACGCTTCTGGGTTAGCAAGTCTAAGAAGTGAGAGTTCCATTAGATTCTCTGGTAGAGACTCTAGCCCCATATTCTCTTGAATAGTTTTAATTGCGTTTAATTGTCTAACTGCTGCTTCTACAGTCTTATTAAGATTAGCATTTAGGCAATTATTTTGTCTATTAACATTGTTTCTAAGTTCTCTAATAGCGGCTTCGTTCTGAAGGTCAAGCACTGCTCTATTAGCCCCAACCAATGCTAGGGTATCACATATTAATTGATACTCCTTTATGTACACAATAGGAGTATTCTTTCTAATAGTAATTTTAGCAGGAATATCAAATGTAGAAAGAAGTGCCACAAAGTCTTCTGCAATCTTCTCAAAATTAAATACAAACTCCAAATGATACCCACTATTGGACTTTTCATTATCATAACTTTTAATGATGATATTACTAGTAGCACAGGACACAAATGCACCCTTTACATAACTTCTCTTACAGCAATCATCTGCTATGATAAAGTCTGCTATACCATTTTCTATAGATAGTAACTCGTCTTGACCTATTGTCATAATACCTAGGTCTTTGAGTAATTGGTCGGTAATATCATATGGAAGAGTAATCTTAAATCTATTGTTTTTAGAAATATTAGTTTCTTCAACTTGTGTTATTTCGCACTCTTTACCATAGTACTGCTCTATGATTTCTTTGATTTTATCAAAGAGTCCTTCGAGTTCAGTGAATATCTCTACCTTTATTCTACCCTTACCAGAGATACTGAGTTCTCCACTACATTTAATTATTGCGCTCAAAAAAGATATAGAACAACAATCGTTCTCTATCTTATCTTTTAAAACTTCTAATTTTGCTTCTGTAGCAAATGACATAGTCTCTCTCCTACTTGAATTTAGGCATTTTATCTATATTCGCCACCTGTTCTAGTGGTATTTTGTATTTCTCAATAAGATTAAATGCTCTATGGTTTTTACCAACATCTAGTGGGTGGTGTGCGTCACTATTTATGATAAACTGCACTCCTGTAGCCACCATTTTCTTGATATCTTCTTTTGTAAAATTAATTCTTTTGCCATTGAGTTCGATATATATGCCCCTTTTCTTGGCTTCCTTGGCTAGTCTCTCACAGTCAACTGCACAGCCACCGTAGCCCAAGTGAGCGAGTATACTTACTCTATGCTTGTCCATAGCATTGATATATGCCATAGTGTTTCTCTCAATTTGTTTCTTAGTTGGCTTTTTCCTTAGTAAATTAGGTAAAACAAACTTTATAAACTCTACAAAGCCAACCCTTGTAAATCTATGATAACCTAGCACCACTAGGTCAAGCTTCTCTATCTCTTCATCACTAATGTCTATATCTCCGTCTCTAGAGATTAGGTTTGCTTCAATACCCCATAGGACTTTTACTTTGTATTTATCTTTAAGGACATCAATATCTTCTTTGATTTTCTCTAAATCACCTTTTTTTATACTATAAGCAGACTTATATGAGTGCTCACAAATAGCAAGGGCATCTAGTCTTAGATTTTCTGCTTGTTTCACAGAATCTTCTATACTACCCTTACCATGAGTATAATTGGTATGTGTATGAAAATCACCCGTTAGTCTCATAAAAGTCTCCTAAAAATTTTATTTCTGTATCTATATTGATATCATAGGTATCTTTAAACTTTTTCTTCAAAATTTGTATTAAATCAAAAACGTCTTGTGCTCGTGTTCCTTGGTTTATAATAAAGTTTGCGTGTTTGGTAGAAACCATCGCACCACCAATAGAGAGCCCCTTAGCACCCATATCGTCAAGCATCTTAGAAACACTGATTCCGTCAACTCTTCTAAATACC
Source organism: Clostridia bacterium (assembly GCA_045635805.1). Lineage (GTDB taxonomy): Bacteria > Bacillota > Clostridia > Christensenellales > UBA1242 > UBA11490. Next base: position 22,960 of record JAZTWI010000005.1, on the reverse strand, counting down.
GAACCTGCCGAAAATTTATCTAGTGGCTGACTTGACTGCTTTTTCTTTAATACTTCTAAATATTTTACTTGTATTTCATCTTTACTAGAGTGACTGAGCCTTAGCCCAACTCTTAGTATTATTGAAATGGAGTTTTGAAATACACTCTTTCTGTAATCAAACTCACACTCGCCTCTCGTAAAGTACTTAATCTTGCCATTGGTGTAAGCCACAACATACTCAGTGACATCTTTCATCTCTACACCATACGCACCTGCGTTCATATAGACCATACCACCTATTGTTGCAGGAATGGTAGCAAGGGGCTCAAGTCCAGATAGACCTATGTCTCTGCATCTAGTGTAAACTTCTACCACCTTTGTCCCAGCACCAACTTCAACTAGGTCATCGTCTATAGATATTCTGGCTAGGTCTCCACTGAGTTTAATAACAATGCCATTATATCCACTATCTGCAATAAGCACATTGCTTCCAGCACCTAGGATAAAGTACTCGAGTTTATGCCTTTCTATATAATCCATAACTTTCAAAAAATTTTCAAGAGCATTGATGGTCAAGAAATATTTTGCTTTACCACCCAGCCTAAACGTAGTGTAACTTTTTAATTCTACATTTTTTCTAGTATCACCCTTAGCGTTTAATTTTTTTAAAAGCACAAATCTAGAAATACATACACCCATATTTTACCCCAAAACAAAAAATTTTACAATTAAAAACGATATCTATATATAAAAGTAATTTATATATAAATATAAAAAACATATCATTTTTGTGAGTGTCTCTACCAAGTTGTTCTAATAAATGGACTACCCACATATAATACAAAAAACGATAAGGACATTTAATATATGAAAATTAAAAAAATTTTGTTACTACTGCTTTTACCTTTAGTATTTATTTTTACAGGTTGTAAAAGTAGTGAATTAGAAGACATCGCAAAAGAACTATCAAATTTCACAATGGACATAGTATACAATACCGACCACACATTATCAGTCAAACAAAAACTAGAGTATAAAAATGGGACCGACACAGCTCTAGATAATCTAATGTTTCATTTGTATCCTAGAAGCTTTAGAGAAGGTGCAAAGAGTACAGTTATCAGTAAACTCAACTATGACAAGTGCTACTATAACGGCAGAAGCTATGGCGATATAAGTATCACTAAAATTATGGTAGATGATATAGAAAAAGAAATCTCCATCACAGGTAATGATGAAGATATACTAGATATTAAATTTGATGAGAGTATTGACCCAGATAGCACAACAGATATCTATCTAGAATACACAGTAACTCTTCCTAATATTAATCATAGATTTGGTTACGGTGAGAACACTATTAATATTGCTAATTTCTACCCAATACCTTGTGTGTACGAAGATGGAAAATTTGTAATAGATAGTTATCATTATAATGGTGACCCATTTTACTCAAGTGTATCAAATTACAATGTAACAATATCTGCTCCAAGCGCTCTAAAACTAGCGTCTACAGGTAATGTTATAGCCCAAGAGCAAAAGGAAAACAATACAATTTATAGTATAGAAGCAAAAGTTGTTAGAGATTTTGCAATCATACTTAGTGACAAATACTCTATACTTACTGACAATATTGATAATATACAGGTCAATTACTACTATTATAAAAACCAATACCCAAGTGAGTGTTTACAAGCCAGCATTGATGCTGTTGCTACATTTAATAGGCTATTTGGAGATTACCCATATAGCGTACTAAATGTAGTAGAAGCAGACTTTGTTCACGGTGGTATGGAATATCCAAACCTAGTATTTATTAGTGACAGTGTCGAAAATCAGAGCGATTTTATTAATGTTATTGTGCACGAAATCGCCCATCAATGGTGGTACGGATTAGTAGGTAATAATGAGTATCAATATGGTTGGTTAGACGAAGGCCTGACCGAATACTCAACACTTCTTTTCTACGAAGAAAATCCTAAGTATAATGTCGACACAAAAGAACTAATTAAAACTACAACTAATAGTTATGTAACATTTGTAGAAGTATACGATAAGGTCTTTGGCAAAGTCGATTCATCTATGAATCGAAGGTTAGATGAATACAATAACGAGAGTGAGTATGTGTACATAGCATATGTAAAAGGAATGCTAATATTTGATAACCTTAGAGAAATCCTTGGCAAAGAAAAATTCTTAAAATGTTTACAAACATACTTTGAAGATAACAAGTATGGAATTGCCACACCAGATAGTATGATTTCATCTTTTGAGAGAGCTTCAAAGGCTCCACTCAGAGAATTCTTCTCATCGTGGATAGATGGCAAGGTAACCATAATGCAAATGAGTTAAAAAAATAACAGAGAGTATGTCTCTGTTATTTTTATTTATTATCTACCATTTCTACCTTTGCTTCTATCTTGAGTATTATATCTCTGAGCACCACCCTGTGCTGGACTCTTTCTGTATAACTTATCAAACTTCTTAACACTTGGTGCATTTTCCCTATCCATTACATCCAGCCCATCTGCAGTATCGTAGTATACAAACTGGTCATCTTCGATATTATAGACATCACCAAAGTATGGGCTATTAGATTGGTCAACATAACCATATAACATACCATCTCTTCTACAAGCTCTAATAAATCTAACTGAATAATCATCTGGATATGTTCTGTGGTGGTTTATAGTTCTAATCTCGTACTTCTTTCCGTTATGAGAAATCAACTCACCATGCTCTAGACCAAAGTCTATATAATCTTCTAATGCTTCTTCGCAAACAGTTTCGTTATATCTCTTATAAAAGTCTTGCATACTGATAGTTGACTCTGGTGCTAGTCTACCTGCTTCATCTCTTAGATAACCAATTGGGTGGTCAGGGTCATAGTATCCTGTCTCTACTTTACCTTTATTTTTTAGCATCCAGCTCTGTGCACCATTAATTACTGAAAAGAAAGACATACGAAAATCCTTTCTTTCAAGTCTCTTCTCTTTAAGTTCAGTAACACCATCTAAGGCTTTTTGTAAAAATCTACCATAGGAAATAAGTGTATCTAAGTCGAAGTAATTATATACCCCCTGATATTTATGAACATCTCTAATATCATCATCAATGATACCTAGTGCACTATTCTCTCTTCTGTATCCTCTAGGATTAGCAAATCCTTCTGCTAGTGCATTGTATACATCTCTAGACTCAATACCATAAGCATAGGCTATACCATTAATAAGAGTCCCCATACCAGAAACTTGTCTACTCATATAAGCCTTTAGCATTTTCTCTTTTACTTGAATAGGATTTACGGTAGTTGATTTTTTTGTAGCCATAATCCACCTCCACATCATACCTTTTATTGTATATATTATACCATAGTAATGTCTATATTTCAAGTACGAATTTGTAAATAGCATACAAATAAAAAACCAAGCAAAACGCTTGGTTATTCTTCTTCTGTGTCTGTTTTTATGTTCTCTGTAGCATTAATCTGTTTTTCAGTTTTTTTAGATGCTATTATTTTAAAAATAACAACACCCACCAAAATTAAAACAATTATTATGAATACAATAGATAATATTGTAATAATCTCAGGAAATACCGAGCAAACAAATACAATTATGAGACCTGCAACAATATTGCCAAGTACTACCGAGAGAACTGTCTGCCAAAATTTCAATCCTACTACTACTGCTATACAAGTACCTGTCCATACACCCGTTAATGGTAGTGGAACTGCAACAAAACCGAATATTAATAAGCATTTGAGCCAAGTCTTTGACTTCTTATTTGAGTCATCTACTTGTTTACTAATTTTAGTAGAGTGTTTGGCCACTTTTTCATCTATGAAAGTGCCTAATCTTCTAAACATTTTAGTTTTCTTAAGCCAATTTAGAACAGGTGTAAATATAAGTGCAATAATTGGTACAACTATACAACTTCCAAGCAAACTAAATAAAAATGCTTCTGTGCCATTTAATGCAAATTCTCCCCAATAATCCACACTCATACCTATAGGTATAGCGCCCTTCAATTCGATTATCGGTAACATAGATATGAGCACAGTTGCAATTATAGAATGTGTACCAAATATAAATGAAAATATACTTCCTATTATTTCTGCCATTTCTTTCCTTTTTTTAATTATATGCCAAGTATTTTTAAATACAACCTAATATAGCACAAATATATATAGATTTCAATCATTTATTGTGCTATACAAAACAAAAAAAGGGAAATTCCCTTTTATATTTCTAATTTCGTCAAAGCATTGACAAGTGCGACTTTTTCGCTGGTAGATAGATTTTTTATAGCGTCTTCTACCGATTTTTTATGTATTATATTATGCTTTTGCCTTATTTTATGACCATCATCTGTAAGCTCGATATATGTCACTCTTCTATCAGTTTCGTTTTTTACTTTATTCACATAACCTTTAGCAATTAGCCTATCAATATTGATAGTAAGAGTTCCCTGTGTAATGCCTAATTTCTTTGCAATATTACTAGCAGTATTTGTCTTACTTGCCATTGTCTCATATATTACGTCTACAGTATGAAATTCCTTCAGAGATAATTTATCCCCTATCATATCTTTCAAAATTTTTTCTTCGTTATAAATAATTTTACTATATGTCTTGCATAGTAATTCTATTAGAATTTCCTCTAATTCGTTCATTAATTTTGCTCCTCTATCTCTGCCACAACCGTCTGGTAGTCTGGTCTAATTCCCGACTGCACAGCACCAATAATTATTAAACAATCCCTAATGTACTCAATATCGCTATTGATTTCTTCAGAATCTTTTTTATCATAAATCTCGGGGTCGTCTTCTATAACAACCTTGTCCTTGTATAGCGCACCAATTCTCTTAATATCCCTATTGTACTTGGTAACAAAATAATCTATAAGATTAATCGCTTCTTGGTCGGCGTAATTGTACACATAGTAATTAGTCACTAGGATTTCCTGTACAATATCTTGGACTGCTCTTAAGTTTTTATATAAATTAAATAGTTCTTCTAGTTTTGGATTCATTACCCTACCACATTAAAAGATATTTCTAATATAGAGTATAACCTTTTAGCCGAAAAAAACAAACTAAAAATCAAAAAAAGATAAGATATTTCTTTTTATTGAAATATTATTGTGATATAATTGAGTAAAATATAATATATACATAGGGGTTTTATTATGACTGATTATATTAAACTTGGATTTAGTATCCTACTACTAGTATTTGTATTCTTTGGTTTCCTATGGGGAATTATCAGAGGACTGAAGAAGACGATTAGTAGAGGATTATTTTTACTTTTGATTAGTGTTCTGCTTATTTTCATAGCAGTACCTATCACAAATCTCATACTTAAATTTAAGATTTCTGTCACAATGAATCTATCTGGAACTGAAATCTTAGGTAAATTTAGTATAGCAGAATTACTAGCAGAATTTATGAAGGCATACATAGGACCAGAGTTCGTGGCAAAATACCCTAACTTTGCAGGTTCTCTAGTATCGTTTGGTATTATCTTTGTAAATTCAATAGTATATCTAGTTCTTTTCTGGTTACTAAAATACCTACTCCTTCCACTAAATGTACTATTAACCAAACTCATCTTCCCTAAGAAAAGACCTAAGAAAATGGCTGATGCTGTAGGATTTGCTGCAGATGCAGAGAGTGGAGAGCCTAGAAGTATAGAAGGTGACAATCAAACAATTGCCGAAGCAGAAACTAGCAATGGTGAAGCAATTATCAGTCAACCTGTAAAACCTAGCAAGGGCAAGAAAATAAAAGAGCCTAAGGTAAAAGAGAAAAAGAAAAGAATGCTCGGTGGACTAGTTGGTGTTGTTGTTGGCTTAATCGTAACATTTAATACAATGCTACCTATTTACGGAATATTTGATATCTTAGATACAGCAAAAGAATTAAAACTAGAAAACCTAACAGATGAACCTACCGACCTAAATACCCTAAGTGATGGTATGCTTGATGAGATTACCAATGGTTACAAATCATCAGTAATGAAGACAATCTCTAAATATACAGGTTTAGAATCTGCTGGACTAGTTGGTTTTGATAAAGTAACAACTGTCGACTTTGACGGAGAGAAAATCACTCTAAGAAAAGAAGTCTCAGCAATAATTGAAACAATAGAGCAAGTTGACACATTCTTTGGTAAATTCAATGAATACTCAAAAGATAGTTTTGCAAATATCACACAAGAGCAACTAGACGACTTAATCACTGAAATGAGAGCAGTACTAGGCAAATGTGAAAACATCAAAATCGTTGACTGCTTAGCAGATTATATGTTACCTATTGCCTGTGGCTTTATGGTTAATTCTGATATTAAATTAACCCAAAACCCAGCTATAGATGACTTAATAAAAGAAACACTTATAACCCTTATTGAAAATAGTGAAATTGACGCATTCCAAGAAATATATAGGCTAGTAGATATCGCTGAATATGCTAGTGACCAAGGCTTACTTTTAAAAGTACTTAAAAACGACACTGAAGATATCTTTGGACTAATAAAGGGCTTAGACGAAGACTTCGGTGAACAAATCACTAATAAAATATTTGCCCTACAAACAGTAGATGCAACCCTACCACAAATATATAATATTGGACTAACATTCTTTGACGAAGCAACTAAATTCGGTTACACCGAGTCAGACATTACTAAGAACACCCTACAAGAGAAACTAACTGAACTAGTAGACAACACCTTTAAACTAGCTAGAACAATGGATACATCATCTCCTATGATGGTTACATTTGATTCTATCAAACCACTAGGAAGACTACTTAATACAGTTAAAAATTCCGGACTACTAAATAGCGAAACATACACAAACCTAGTAACTTTTGCAACACAAAAACTAAAAGGTATCACAAATAGTATTTTACCAGAAGAACTAATTGACGTTGTTAATAACCAAATCATAGAAAATATGAAAGTTGTTGAAGATTGGGAAGTTGAGATGAATACCATTAGCATTGCAATCGACCAACTAAGAGCAGTAGATGGTGGAATTATCGGTGAAGTAGAGACTGGTAAAACCTTAAGAGTTGGTAACAACATTAAATTCACAATGGACGAAGCCACAATTAATAACTTAGGTAAAGCCTTAGACTTACTAGAAAAATCCGTATTATTTGGCGTAGAAGTAGAACAACAAGCATATCAAAACGGACCATATCATAAAGGTACAACTATTACTAAACTTCTAGGTAGCATCTGCGATATGGTAAAAGATATGTTTGCAAGTGACGAAGAGTCTGAACTAAGTGGTTTCGGTGACGTTATTGACTCAGTGAAAACCAATATTATTTCAGCAGGACACACTTATTCAAGCGAAAATCCAAATTTCTATGAAAATGAATTTAAACAAATTTCTCCACTAATTATAGAACTAAATAATATTCTAACAGGTGGCGAAGTAGAACTTAATACCGAACTAGGTGTTAAACTTGACAAAGCAAAATCTTCCATAATGTTTGGAAACAAAACAACACTACTACTCATCAGAGAATCTATGAGTATGGTATCTAAGGGCATATTAGGAGACGATTTCTCTTATACTGCTGACGAAGAACATCAAACAACTAACGATAAAATTTACGAATTATTCGAAGATATCGAAGCTGAACTAGATTCAATCGCAGTTCTTAACCAAAGCAAACAAGACAGCAACTTCTGGCAAAATGAGATGAAATCATACTTAGCACTAAAAAATATTGCTGAGAATTCTAGTAATATTTCTTCTAGCGAAGATATCCTACCATACGCCGAAGACCTAGACTTAGCATACTCTTGTTACACAATCCCAAAACAAAGCCTTAATGGCGTAATATCATTTACTATTAAGCAATTAAAGACCAATGAGACTACAGGCGTAGAAGGTAAGATTAATGAGCTTATAGACGATATCGCAGAAGGCATTGAAAACGAAACATTTACAAACCCACTAAGGAACTATAATAGATATTGGCAAATCGAACTTGACCACTTGCACAGTTTAAGTTCACTTGGCTTTGAGAAAGTAGAAGACAACCCACTAACAGATGGCGTTGACGAGTCTTACACTTACGGAGATATGGGCTTAGAACTCGACAAAGTAACTCTAGGCTACACAATAGTTGCTGGTAGCACAACTCTAGGCTACGATAGTACAAATGACGCATCGGTTAGACCTTCATACTTAGTAACACACAATATGCTTAGAGACATACTAGGTGCAGCGATTGGCGAGATAAAGACAGATATCTTAGAAAGCTTTACAGAAGGCACTATTAGAGACGCAGTGGACACAGCAATCACAAGCATTGAAACCAATGCAAAAGATACAATTACTATTCCAAATATTCTATTTAGTAGAGAACTCACTTATTTAGACACTCTTGCAGAATTAGATATCCCAACCACTATATTCGATGGTGCAAATGAACTAAGAGCTGTCGGCACACAATTAGATAGTATTGCTTATAATACAGAAACAACAACTACAACCAACACAATTATCAGTTATAGTAGTACAGCTAATAGTTTACTAATCACTAGACCTATTATCAGTACAATGGTTAGAAATATCTTACCACTAGCAAAATCTGGTGAGACACCTGAGAATACTATTGATAATACTATCGATGGTATAGCAAGTAATATAACAACCTTAATCAATAAAGACGCAGTAATATCATGGCATCAAGAATTCGCTATGTTATCTAGCCTACTTGAACTAAAAGACGTAGAGATTAACGATAGCACATATCAAGCATTAGGTACTACAATAGACAGCATCGCATTTAAGAAAGTTGGAGCAACCCTAACTTATAATGACACAACATTTATGAACAATGGTTCAATAGAAACCACTGATGCAAACATTGTAAGAAATGCAAATAGTTTACTAATCACTAGACAAATGCTAAATACAGTTATTGCTAGTATCATTGATGATATTGCTGAAACAGAAAGCAACACAGTAGTTAAAGCAACTCTAGAAGATATCGCAGACAGCATTGAGACCAATACAGATAAAATCTATAGCTGGTCAAAAGAAATCGCTAAAGTAAATGAACTAAAGAAACTAAACGAAACTACAGTTTCTAGTAGCGATGTAGAATTACCAGCAGACACAAAGATTGACGACGATGGCAATATCAAAAATGCAGACGATAGCGACTACGATTTGAGTACAAATCCACTTATCATACTAGGTAGAAATATTGATGCAATATCATTTAATAAAGATACCGAGAGATATCTAGACTCTACATTTGATGGTGATACAGTTACAGCCGATGGCGAAAACTCTGTTATCATCACTAGAGCAATCTTGAGAGATATGGTAGCAGGATTCCTAGATGGTGCTAAACCTACAGGAGAGTTAACAACCGAAGACGAAATCACTGTAGACATCATCGAAAACACTACAGGCAAGATGAATATCACTGCTAGCCTAGATGATGGTACAAATTACTTCAATACATTTGTAGAATCATTTACAGCATTGCTAGTTGCTAAGAAACAGATAACAGATACTGCAGACAGCTTCGAAGGTGCTAGTATTGTCGATATCACAACAGAAACAGCATCTGCACTAGATACATTACTTGACGACCTACAAGACAATAAAATCTGTGGTGTAACAACTACTAGAATGCTTGCAGGATTAATCGTATCAAAGATTAATTCAACTATGACACAGCTATTCGCAAATAATAGCTTACCAGCATTCTCTAGCACAGATACAGGTAAGTATTTAGAATATTTAGCTACTTACTATGCTACAGACACAGATACTGCTGTAACATACAAGACAGATGCTACTGAGTATAAGATGAAAGACGATGGCGGCAATTACATCACAAGTGACGCATTTGCAACTATCAAAGCAACTTATGTAAATCTAATACCATAAGAAATAAAAACACTTAAGTTTAGGCTTAAGTGTTTTTTTATACGCATATAATATTAAATTTTATAAACAAAATTTAAGAAATATTAAAATTGTTTAAAGTCCCTGCTAACTTCTATTACTTCATCATAAAACATTGACCTGTATGTGTCTTCGTTTAAAGTGTCTAGTAGAACCCTTCTAGATGCTCTCTCTAAGTTTACTTTCTCTCCCGCTACATTACTACCCTTGTACCAATGCGAGAATAGATATGTCGTACCAACTACGTCTAGAGTCTTAGTGATGATTTCAGTAAGCCTTTTTGCTTCTTCGGTCTCCATCATCTCATCGACCTTAACTTTCTTTGTAACTACACTACCACAGTCGCAGAAATTACCACATTGAAAAGTCCTTAGGTCTCTACGAATATTTCTAAGCTTTGGATTATTATACTCATAGAAATTAGTGAAACCAGCGCCCTGAAAAATCTTGATGATTTCCATAAGCTTCTCACCATCTAGTTCACTCTCTTTAAACATAAAAGTATTGATTTGACACATATTATTTGCTCCAATTTTTATGTAATAATTCTATCACTTATGTAACATTTAGTCTAGCAAAAAAAGTAAGGGACATAGTACCACCCATACTTTTTGTCATAAAGAATATATTTAAGTTCTATTTAAGTATCATTTGTTTACAAAAATAATACTTTAGCAATATTAACTAAATTTAAGTATAGATACTTTTCCTACACCTGTCTTAGGTCGACAATGGTACTAGTACCACTACCCTTAGATATAACCTTATCAACAAGTTCGTAGTAACACCTAGCGACCCTATATCGCCTGATTACAAAGTCGTGCCCTGCACCCTTAAGCGCAATATCTCCAGAGAACGAACACCTGTCGCACGAACTATTAGATATGGTCTTGTATGGACAGTGTGCTAGGGTCATTAGCACTAGTTGAGAGTCAGTGAGCCTGTACGCACCTTGAATAGGTGGACACCACTTCTCTATAGATGATATACCTTCCTTGACACCTAGTGAACATAGATAATCTACAGTATAATCATTAGTGATATTCATATTACTACCGGCGAGTACTTCCATACCTACTGCTAGGTACGATAGTCCATATATATTCTCAGCAAGTAACGCTATCTCTTCCCTGCACTCGGATATAATCTCATCAAGACCTGCCATATCATCACTCATAGCGATAATAGGTAGCTTGAGTATAGGCTTATTATCATAATACTTCTTGTACTCATTTATAAAGGTCTTTAGCACACTAGTAGAGTATGTGGTAGGTGCAAATATTAGTCTATCATATTTACCCCTTGTAGCCTTAATTTGATTGGTATTAGACACTATTGCCATACCATTATGATTAGCATTAAATTGACGACTAGGCTTTGCAAGTGAAGTCGGAATATCTACCACCCTAGTCGGCGTAAATATAGACTCATAATACTCTACAATTTCACGCCTAATCTCATTGAGTTTAGAGAGTGGCATAAATACATCATCTAGAGTAATTTCATCAAAGGTCACACGCCAGATGGCTCTATCTACCTTACTAAATTGTGCTATGATATTATCTTCACTAATAGCTCTGCTTTTAGCAGACTCTAGCACATCTCCATAGAAGGTCTTTGAGAACCCATCACACTGAGTATCTACAGTAAATCTATTACCAGTGATAGCAGTTATAGACATATGTATATCTCTATAAGTACTACCATCTTTTACACTTGACTCCATTTTAGTATCTAATGCTCTATACACAATACTGTCATTTGGTATATGGTTTTTGCCATAAACTACTACATTATTACCATTATACTCTACATTGCCTACACCCATAGTAATGTAGTCATTGCCAACTTTGAATTTGAGTCCATCACCACTAGAGAGTGTAATGTTATCATTTAGAGCGATTGTTATCTTATAGATATCCTTAAATTTAGTACAGGTTCTCACCTTACCAATCTTCTCTCCAATATGGTTATTTGTGGACTTTTCTATGATATCATTGCCTTCGATATAGCCTGGGATATATTCACCCCTAGAAAAGACCTTTTTGAGCGTTTCTTTGTGGGTGGTAGTATCTATCTCATCTGCTCTATAAAAGGCATCTATGACATCTCTATATGCTTCGGTTGCCTTAGCTACATAGCCTGACCTACGTAACCTTCCTTCTATCTTAAATGACACGACCCCTAGAGTGATTAAATCGTAGATATAATCAATATTACATATGTCTCTAGGACTGAGTAGATAACCACTAGACTCTTGTCCTTTGATTGTAGCAGTGTATGGTAGTCTACATAATTGCTTACACTCACCCCTGTTACCAGAAGCAGAGCATTTGATACTACTCATATAACAATTGCCTGAGAATGCTACACAGAGTGCTCCTTGTACAAAGACTTCTAGCTCTATATCAACCTTCTCTCTAATATCGGCTATATCAGTAAGCGTTACTTCTCTAGATAGTACTACTCTACTTAGCCCCAGAGAGTGAGCAATTTTAGCACCCCTAGCATTATGTACAGCCATCTGCGTACTACCGTGGAGCACAATGTCTGGATATGTGGTTTTGAGTGTAGTGGCTAATCCTAAGTCCTGCACTATAAAGGCGTCCACACCTATATACAAAAGTTCTCCAGCGAGTTTCACTGCTTCCATAAGTTCAGCGTTATTCAGTAGAGTATTGAGAGTGATATAGATTTTCACCGACTTTAGATGAGCATATCTCACCACTTCTCTCATATCATCTATAGTAAAATTACTAGCCTTCATTCTAGCATTAAACTTAGGTGCACCCATATATATCGCATCGGCACCAGCTTCTATTGCTCTATAAAAACTCTCTTTGTCTCCTGCTGGAGATAGAACTTCTACCATCGTAGTCTCCTTATATTCTTATTAAGCCATAAAAAATGGCATAACCTAACGACTAGATTATACCATTATTTATATGATTTGTCAGTATATTGCATTTATTTATGCTCAAAAATCTGCTTTGTGCGCGACTTTCAGATAAATAAATGAATATTAGTTCATATATAAAAGCGATTATTTATTATGTTTTTCTTCTTTTTCTTTCGCTTTTTTCTCTTTCTCTGCTTGTTTTTGGAGTTCTTTTGCCTTCTTGATTTGCTCTAATTTCTGCTCACTAACTCTCTTTAGACCATATACAGAATTAACAGGCATAGAGAAGCATAAGCTTCTGCCTTCTTCCATAAGACCGGTCTTGTCTGCAATAGCCTGCATTATCTTTCTTTTGTCGGTAGAATTAACTAGAATTAAGATAATTTCTCTCTCTGGTTGTAGTGAAATACCCATTACTTGCTTATCTACATCGGCAGTACCACGACCATACATAATAGTCGCTCCTGTCGCTCCTGCATCTCTAGCAGCAGATACAACATAGTCAGAGAAACCCCTATTTATAATAGCGATAATAAGGTCTTGAGAAACTGCCTTAGCAGTAGCTTTATTATTTCCAATTACTTTTGTTTGTCTTTCCATATTACTTACCCCCTGCTAAATTATAGCAAAACTCCTACTAAATCTAATAAATTTGAGTCAGCACCACTCATAGGTAGTACCATAGTTAGTCCATATTTATCGTCTTCTATACCGGTAATTGCATTGATACCAGCTACAATCTTATCTGTCCTGTCGATAGGCACTACACACATTAAAATATCCTTGTTATTCATACCGAAACCAAATAGGTCAGCAATAGTACTCTCGGCAGTACCTTTACCTAGCATCAATATACCAGATGTAATGCCTTGAGAATTAATATATCTCTCTAGGTCATCTCCTAGACCTTTATCACATATAGCGATAATTAGTTCACACGGCGCTTTTATAGTGGTTTTCTTTTCTCTAGCCATATATGTACCCCCTTACTCAAAGTCATAGATAACAATAGTAGATTTTTTCTTAGGTTGCACAGCAGCCTTCTTTGCTTGGTTCTTAACATATTGATATCTAATTCCCATTATTTCTATTACAACTACAGGCATTAATGCGATAAAGCCAATAGCACCAAATCCATATAACATTGTATTGTAACCATAGAAATTAGCAATTCCAACGATAAATGGAAGAACGAACGAACACGATAGCGCTCCTGCAGCAGTTCCACCAGAGTCAAATGCAATAGATACAAATAGCTGTGGAGCAAATACAGATAGAATGAGTATGAGTGTTACTAGTGGTATCAAGAACCATAAGAAATTAATAGCAAATACAGCCCTTAATACCGATGCAAATACAGCTAGTGCTACACCTATAGATATACTCATCTGCATAGTCTTTTGTTTAATAATACCTTCGGTAATGTCTTCTACCTGTTTATTTAGAACGTGTACAGCAGGCTCTGCAAATACTAGGAAGAAACCAATTACTAAGCCTAGTGGTATGATTACCCACCACACATTACTACCTGCTATCGCAGCACCTAATTCATTGGCAGTTGGTAAGTACCCACTAGCAACACCTGTTAAGAAGAATACTAAGCCAATGTAGGTATAAATTAGACCAAAGAATATTCTAAAAAGCGCTTGTTTAGGTAGTTTTAAGTACATAAAGTTGTATACTAGGAAGAATATAAACATAGGTAATATTACTATCATTACTTCCTTCATATAGTTAAGTATTTCGTGTCCTAGACCTAGTCCCATCTCTCCTGCAGTGGTTACTGTGTGTACAATATCACTACTAGTTGTGTCTCCACCTTTTAGGAAAAGGCTAACTAGGAAGATTGCTAGTGCAGGACCAACTGACGCTAGAGCAATTAGTCCAAATCCATCGTCCTGGTTATTCTTACCAGACCTAACAGCACACACACCCAGACCAAAAGCCATAATAAATGGCACAGATACAGGGCCTGTAGTTATACCTTCGCAGTCAAATGCTAGTGGCACATAATTAGCGTGACATAGTATAGCAAGTATAATTAAACCAATATAGCAGGTAATTAATAATGTCTTAATATTCCATCTAAATAGTGTTCTGAGTGTTGACAATACTAGGAAGATACCCGTTCCAGCAGATACAGTGAGAAGTATTATCCACTTACTGCTAATACCAGGTACTTGCTCAGCAAGAACCATTAGGTCAGGCTCAGCTATAGTTACTATAAATCCTAGAATAAAACTATATATGAGCATAAATGACATTTTTCTAGATTTACTAAGGTGCGAGCCTACATATCCACCCATCTTCATCATAGATATATCTACACCGATACTGAATAGTGACATTCCAAATATCATACATAGTGTAGCAATAATAAGAGCCAAAAATGCCCAGATATTAAATGACATAAATATTAAATAAAGTGCAACGATTATAGCAAAAAAAGGCAAAATCGACTTAGCCGACTCTTTACACTTCTCTCCATAATCTTTCAAGTATGATTTCATTTTTCACCCCACCTTTCTTCTTTTTCATAGTACCACATTTGAGACAATTAAACAAATCATTTGCCCTTTATATAGCAATTTTTTAAATTTAAAAGCATTTGTCCCTAAAATAGATTATGACATATTATCATAAAGATTTATCTTTTACAAGCAATTTTTAAAAGTTTTTAAAAAAGTTTTAAACCACACAGCAAACATATAAAATCAACCATATAAATATGTCAAAGATTATCGTAAATAAGATTTGAGATACATAAAAAAGATTAAGGGCGACATCTATGCCCTTAATCTTTTTTGTAAATTTTTGTAAATATTTTATAACTCTTTTTTTAAAAACTATTTAGTTTTTTATAACTCTCTTTTTGTAAATATATAATACATAATAAATATATATTATAGACCAGATACACCAGAACCTGTCTTCTCTTGATAGTCGAATGCTTCGTTGTAGATAGGTATAGCATTTCTAATAGATAATGCCTTAGCAGTACCCATAATAGCATCTGTATAGTCTACTTTATCAATAGATGTTGTATATGGGAAGAATGCTTGTAATGCTTGGAATGCTACCTTAAATGTAATCTTAGCATTAGCAAATAGATTAGATAGTGCGTCTGATGGTAATGCAAATGAACCATTAACGAATGGGAATGCATCAGATACTGTCTTAACTACGTTTTTATTTCCTGCAGCTGTTAAGCCTTGATTAATTGTAACAACAGAACCATCATCTGCTAATAAATGATTTGGCTTTACTTCATATAGTCTAGCATCTAATCTAGTTTCGTGAGCATTTGCTGCAGCTTCTGGGTCTGTACCAACTCTTGAAAGTGATGCAGTACCGTTTGATGCATATGAATCTGTAACAACGTTTGCTGTATTATACGAACCATCAGCAGTAGTACCTGTTACTGAGTCAGTAGCAGTGTGTATCTTACTAGTACCTGTACCTGTAGAACCAATAGCCCCCTTATCGTCTGCTACTAGATACCACCAACCACCGACAGATGTACTGATTTCGTCTGTGTTTGTATCATTACCAATACTTGGGTCTATATATAACCAAGATGCACCTACACCAGTGCCTTGTGTTCTACCTGTCATCTGTCCATCTGCTGTTACAGTAAATCCACTTAAATATCCAGAGTGAATAGCATCAGATGAGTCATTAACAAGTTTAACGAATTGGGCATTTAGTTCAGTTTCTAGTGCTTGTACACTATCTGCAACTGTTCTAGTGACTGTGTTACCATACTCATTTACATAGAACTCTTTGTATGTAGATAGGTATGCATTACATCTTGCTTTATAGAAAGCATCAGATTCTGCTTTGGCAGGAGTTTGTGCTCCGTCACTTACCCAAATTCCATAATAAGGAATAGGGTTATCTGTTCCCGTTCCATTAAATGGCGCTAACATTTTGAAATCTCCAGCAGCGTCATACTCAGTTTTAGAGCAGTATCTCCACTGATAGATAGATTTTGCAGTACCAGCCCTAATAGCAGCACAAGCTGCAGCATCTGTAGCAGAAGTCCAAGTTCCTGTAGGAACACCATCTCTTCTACCTGTTCCTGCAGCACCTGCATTAGCGCCATCTGTCCAAGTTGCACCTAATGCTGCTGCGAAGTTTGCTTCACTCTGCTTTGGATAACCAGTCATATAAGCATTATCAGTAAAGTTATTAAAGCCCATGCCTGGGTCGAATTGTACTTCAATACTAAATCTTGCTCTAAGTACTGATGTAGTAGTTGTTGTTATTCTACCAGCCTCATTTCTGTATGTAGCAACACCATTACTAGTATTAGTAGTATTAGCACCACTACTACTATTTGTAATAGCATCATCTTCTACTGTAGTTGTCTCTGCAGTTGAGAATACTCTAGCTTGGCTATAGATTTGAACTTTTTGTCCTGGTAATAAGATATCATCACTAATAGCAGCAGAGTTAACTGAACCACCTGTAACTGTACCTGTTGTTCTAGTAGCAGCAGCTTCGATATCCAGGCTACCATCGCCACCTTTCCAACTAGCCCTATCTGTACCATCTCCTGGAAGTGCAGAGCTATCAGCAGCACCACGACCTGCCATCTCTACGTAAACAGGACCACCCATGTATAGGCTTTTGCTTGCCCATGTTGAACCTGCGAACCATGCAAGGGTTGCTCCAACTGATAAACAAACTGTCAATACTAAACTCAAGCCCCCAACGGCGATAATACCAATTCTCTTTCTAAGACCTTTCTTAGATTTCTTCTTTTTGGTCACTTTTTCCATAATCATTCTCCTTGAGATTATTATACTTATACTAAATTATATAATATTTGCTATTTTTTGACAAATGATTTTATATTATTTTTTATATTTATATATTAATATATAAACATTTATACCACAAAAAAAGGAAAGGTGTGTAACCTTTCCTTTAAGTATCTCATATAAGTAATGTTTATATGGTCTATTATAGACCAGATACACCAGCACCTGTTTTCTCTTGATAGTCGAATGCTTCGTTATAGATAGGTATAGCATTCTTAATATTAAGAGCCTTAGCAGTACCCATAATAGCATCTGTATAGTCTACTTTATCAATAGATGTAGTATATGGGAAGAATGCTTGTAATGCCTGGAATGCTACCTTGAATGTAATCTTAGCATTAGCGAATAGATTTGATAGAGCATCTGATGGTAATGCAAATGAACCATTAACAAATGGGAATGCTTCAGAAACAGTCTTAACTACTGGAACTGTACCATTCATAGCAACTATACTTCCATCTCCTGTAAGCCCTGCATTTGGTTTAATTTCGTATAATTTAGCAAGTAATCTGCCTTCATTATCAGCAGCAAGACCATTGGTACCTGCTCTAGTAAATCCTGTACCAGCAGCAGGGACGTTTGCTGTATCATTATCTCCTGCAGCATCAACAGTAATAGAGTCTGCAACAGTAGAAATTACACTACCACCTGTACCTGTAGAACCAACTAATAAACCATCGTCTTCTACTAGATACCACCAACCACCGACAGATGTACTGATTTCGTCTGTATTTGTATCATTACCAATCTTAGGGTCAATATATAACCATGATGCTTTAATTCCACCATCTGTTCCATTATTTGCCCTATCAGTCATCTGACCATCTGTGGAAACCTTAAATCCATTAGTTTGACCTGCGTGAATAGCATCAGATGAGTCATTAACAAGTTTAACGAATTGAGCATTTAATTCAGTTTCAAGTGCTTGTACACTATCTGCAACTGTTCTAGTAACTGTATTACCATACTCATTTACATAGTACTCGACATATGTAGATAAGTATGCATTACATCTTGCCTTGTAGAAAGCATCAGCTTCTTCTCTATCAGTACCATTTGCAGACTCCCAAACACCATAATATGGAATTGGGTTGTCTGTACCTGTTCCATCAAATGGAGCAGCCATTTTCATTGTACCTGCAGCATCATATACTGATTTAGAAACATATTTCCATTTATAAATAGATTTCTTTGTTCCATTTCTAATTGCAAGACAATCTGTAGCTGTCACACCATCTGTCCATAATACAGCACCTTCTCCTGTAGGCTGAGCAACACCATCTCTTCTACCTTCGTACTCAATGCCTGTACCATCATTGGAAGTATCAAATTCTGCTTCAAGCGCTCCCTGCCATGTTTTATCAGTAGCATCACCATCACCTGTATAGGCTTGGCTTTGCTTAGGATATCCACTCATATATGTATCATCAGTAAAGTTATTAAAGCCCATACCTGGGTCAAATTGAACTTCGATACTAAACCTTGCTCTAAGTACTGATGTAGTAGTTGTTGTTACTCTACCTTCTTCGTTTCTATAGGTAGCAACACCATTACTAGTGTTAACTGTATTAGCACCACTACTACTATTTGTAATGGCATCGTCTGCAACTGTAGTTGTCTCTGCAGTTGAGAATACTCTAGCCTGGCTATAGATTTGAACTTTTTGTCCTGGTAATAGAATATCATCACTGATGGATGTAGAGTTTACTGTTCCACCTGTAACTGTACCTGTTGTTCTAGTAGCAGCAGCTTCGATGTCTAGACTGCCATCGCCACCTTGCCATGTAGCATCGTCTGTACCTGGTTCAGCTGTAGTACCAGCAAGACCACGACCTGCCATCTCTACATAAACTGGACCACCCATGTATAGGCTCTTACTAGCCCATGTAGAACCAGCAAACCATGCAAGGGTTGCTCCAACTGATAAACATACTGTTAAAACTACGCTCATTCCACCAATGGCGATAATACCAATTCTCTTTCTAAGACCCTTTTTAGTCTTTCTTTTTTTGGTTGTTTTTTCCATAAACATTCTCCTCGAGATATTATACTTATACCAAATTATACAAAATTCGCGACTCTTTGACAAACGATTTGATATACATTTCTGAAAATTTAATTTTTATTATATATAATATAATACCTAACCACCCCTGGCATCTAGTAACAAATGTGGTGGTACTCAGCATATATCTTACATAAGCAAATGGGTAAAACCCCTATAAAAGGTGGATTATGGCTGAAATCACATACAGCGAACTAGTGGAGCAGGTAAATAGTGTTATCAATATGCCTGGGGTAGACAGATTTCTACTAGGCTACAGCACTATGGGGCAAGAGATATATGGTATACATATAGGCTCGTACTCTGGACCACAAATTATAATAGAAAGTGTGCTTCACGCTAGAGAGTACCCTGCAGTCCTAGTGGTCCTAGGTATGGCTAAGTATCTATCTACCATTTCTTCCACACTCAGTGGTGGTGTCTACATAATACCACTATGTAATCCAGACGGAGTGAAAATAGTACTCGATGGAGTATCTTGGCTCCCTTGTGAGAACTACCAGCAATACTTGCTTGGCTTAAATGGTGGCAGTCTAGACTTTAGTCAATGGAAGGCGTCGGCTACTGCTGTCGACCTAAATGTGAATTTTCCAGCGTTATGGGGCGAAGGGGCTCAGAATGTATTTTGTCCTGCCCCTGCTAACTTTGTAGGCTGGTATCCAGCCAGTGAGAGAGAAGTGCGTTTGCTTATGGACTTTACCTACTCTATAGCTCCTGCTCTTACACTCAGCTACCACACCAAGGGCGATGTGATATATTATGGCTTTGAGACTCTAACCCCAGAAGAACTAGAGAGAGACAGGGCAATTGCCGACATAATCGCTAGTGTCAATGGTTACACACCTGTACGTACTGAGAATAGTGTGGGTGGATATAGTGATTGGGTTAGCCTAAATATTGGTGTCCCTGCCTACACTATCGAAGTAGGAGATAGTACGCTCCCTACACCTATACCATTATCTGCAGTAGAATCTGCCATAGAGTCTAATAAAAACGTGCCTGTGACACTACTAGACGTGCTTAATTCTAGAGAGTAAAACCAAAAAAACTAGTAAAAATACCGAAAGTTCAAGGGGAATAAAAATGAATTATAATGACAGTCAAATAATGAGTGATGACACATACATTAAATGCCAATCTGCATACGAAAAACTAAGTGCAAATACCGTGCATGATTTAGGTGAAATTTTAGAGAAATTAGAGTCACAAAAAAAGGCTATAATCTCTGCTAATTTATCTAGTAATAATAGTCAAATCTTAGATGGAATAAATGAGAGCATCACGGGTCTCAAAAGCATACTACACGCAAACATCTACACCACACAAAAAAGCAACACCATAAACTCTAAAAATGTGCAAAAATTTAGTCAAAAACTTAGCACCCAAAATGTCGACATACCACCCTACACTTACAGCGAAAATAGGAGTGACAGTATCAGTGAGTATATGGGTGGTAATATACCTAATCTTTTCAGCCCAAGTACACCTAATAATACACCAAATAATCCACAAAATATGGTGCCAAATAGTACACCAAATAACGGCTTAGAAAACCCATCAAATATATCGCCTACAACACCTAGTCAAGAGTTAAGTCCTACACCTGTGCCTAGTGATAATATTTCGCCTAATAACAGGGCTGAAAATAGAGCCAGAGTATTTAGTAGGAGTTGTCCCCAGCAAAGCTCTTTTATTGCTAGGCTATTATCTGGGTTCAAGGTAAATAGTAATTCAAAAGAGCCACGCACAAAAGCGACTGCAAAAGTCTCCACCACAGGGCATACTGCACACTCGATACATAGTGGGATTTTATATAAAAACAAAGAGTCTGTATCTGCCTATAATTACCCAAGATTTACCCCATATAATAAGCATAATGCACACCCTTCTCACTCGTCTAGAGAGCATTCACGTCACCCAGAGCCAGGCCCACACTGTACACCTGAACGTGACATAATCTCTAGGCAAATAGATATAGTGAGACTACTAATACTTTACTTGCAACTAAGGCCTTCATACCCATACTGCTATCGCATATGTGGCATTGCTAGTACGCAATTTGATATACTATCTACTCTTATTAATATCTAATTCGTAATTATTTGGTTTTATTTTTCTATACTTGCCCTGTACTTTTGTGCTATCATAATAGTGTTCAATACTATTTTTAGGTGGTGAAATATGAATATACAGATGGCAGGAATTAGAAATGTCCGTGATGCTCTAATGTGTGTGGACTGTGGCGTAAATATTATAGGACTCCTTGTCGGTCAAGCGCATACTAGTGATGACTTTATTACACAGGAACTAGCTAGAGAAATTAAACTTAGCCTACCTAGCAATGTCCTAACCACACTAATCACCCACCTAGAGACAGCTAAGGAAATAATACCTATCGCTCAGTACATTGATGTCGACTATATTCAACTGCATTCGCACCTACCTGAGAGCGAAGTGGAACTAATCAGAAACGCCCTACCAGATAAAAAATTACTTAGACTCATACACATTGGTAGCAATGGCGAAATACTAAACGATATAGATACTATAAAATACGTTGATTACTATTTCACCGACAGCATCAATCACAAGACCAACCAAGTAGGTGGAACAGGGCTCACTCATAATCTAGATACCGATAAGATGCTCGTAAAAACCCTAGATAAACCTGTATTTATAGCAGGTGGACTAAATCCAGAAAATGTAGCTGATGCAGTGAAATACTGCAGACCATATGGAGTAGATGTAAATAGTGGTTGCAGAGCGACCGACGGTAGCAGAGATAGAACTAAAGTCCTAGCCTTTGTAAAAAACGCAAGTATGTATGATTAATATAAAAAACACCACAGGCAAGACCTGTGGCTTTTTTATAATGTAGAGAAAAATTCTCTACAACCCTACAAGAAATAAGTAATATATAATATCTATAGATTTATCTGTAGTCCTAAAAGCAAATCACGAACAATGGGTAGAGAAGAATTCTCTACAATTTTATACAACTAAACACAATATATAATATAATCTCTACAGATTTATCTGTAGCCAAAGACAAAAAAAGAGAACACCTTAGGTGCTCTCTATTTATTAACTTCTAAATAATGTAACTTAGTCTATCAATTACCTAATAAGCCTATTCTATCTTACTTCTTATTAGGATTTTCAGTCGTTATTGTAGGTCTTAGTGAGTTAAGACCTTTTTATTGTTAAAGATTACTCTTTAAAAGGAGGTGATCCAGCCGCACCTT
>JAZTWI010000004.1:0-7035 GCA_045635805.1 Clostridia bacterium | reverse complement strand
CTCAGTTGGTAGAGCACATGACTTTTAATCATGGTGTCCCGCGTTCGAATCGCGGATAGGTCACCACATGCGGATGTGGCGGAACTGGCAGACGCGCTAGACTTAGGATCTAGTTCGAGAGAGTGGGGGTTCAAGTCCTCTAAGTCGGAGGCCAAGCGGTCTTAGGAAGACAATTAAACTCACCAACTCCTTGGCTCACGAACGACATGGCTACGATCCGACTTAATAGGCCAAATATTATATGATGGGGTAGGGTATAAAATAATGGCTGGGGTAGCAGGATTTGAACCTACGGATGCGAGAGTCAAAGTCTCGTGCCTTACCACTTGGCTATACCCCAACAGAAATAATAAATGGGGTGAATAGTGGGACTCGAACCCACGACTTCCAGAGCCACAATCTGGCGCTCTACCAACTGAACTATATCCACCATATAGTAAATGGTACACCAGAAGGGATTCGAACCCCTGACCCTCGCCTTAGAAGGGCGATGCTCTATCCAGCTGAGCTACTGGTGCATATTCACGATTTTGTGAAATGGAGCGGGTGAAGGGAATCGGACCCTCGTGACCAGCTTGGAAGGCTGGGGCTCTACCATTGAGCTACACCCGCATCGTTTCGCTTTTTTACAAAAGCAATAATATAATATCATTATTAAACTAGGTTGTCAACAATTTTCTTTTAAAATTTTTAATTTATTTTTTTGTTTGTAAAGTTATATTATTATTTATTAAAACATATATTTTGTTGACTTCGCAACATTATTTTGCTATATTTAATATGTTTTAAAAATGTGGGGGATTTTATGAATCTAGAAAAGTTCGAAAATTGTGTTATTCCTATACTTTTTAATAAAGCAAATAAAGAACTTACCAAGGTTTACGATGAGTTTCTTAAACCATATAGTCTTTCTAAATTTCACGGATTTTATTTGATTTGCTTACAAAAAAATCCACAAGGTTTAAAATTAAATGATATTAATCATATAATAGGTTGTGACAAAGCAAATACTAGTAGAGCAATATCAGATTTGGAAAATAAGGGATTTATTACAAAGAGTTCCGATACTTGTAACGAAAAAAAATATATAGTTAAATTATCTGAACAAGGTGAAGAAATTGCAGGTAAGTTTATTGGGTATATTAGAAAAGTTAGTAATTCAATGCTAGATAAGTTAACTGAAGAAGAACAATCACAGTTTGTTTATTTGATTCAAAAAATGTATGGAGAATAGAAATGTTAGAATTAAAAAAGATTAAGAAGGTATACGAGACTAAAGATTTAAAAGTAACAGCTCTTGATAAAGTTTCACTTAAGTTTAGAGAAAGTGAGTTTGTATCAATACTTGGTCCTAGTGGTTGTGGTAAGACAACTTTACTTAATATTATTGGTGGTTTAGACAATTATACTAGTGGTGACTTAATTATTAATGAAAAGAGTACAAAGGACTTCAAAGATAGAGATTGGGATTCATACAGAAACCATACTATTGGTTTTGTTTTCCAAAGTTACAATCTTATTCCACATCAGACAGTGCTCGAAAATGTAGAGATTGCATTAACACTATCCGGTATTAGTAAACAGGAAAGAAGAAAAAGGGCGACTGATGCACTAAAAAAAGTTGGACTAAAAGATAAATTAAAGAGTAAGCCTAACCAATTATCTGGTGGACAGATGCAGAGAGTTGCTATTGCTAGAGCTCTTGTTAATGACCCGGATATCGTTCTTGCCGATGAACCAACAGGTGCGCTAGATAGTAAAACTAGTGTGCAGGTTATGGAACTTCTAAAAGAGATTTCAGAAGAAAAACTAGTTATTATGGTTACTCATAATCCAGACCTTGCTAATGAGTACAGTACTAGAATTATTACACTTCTTGATGGAAAACTTCAAGAAGATACTAATCCTATTGTGGAAGGGGTAGTAGAAGAAACTATGCCTGAGACAGGTATAGAGATAAAAAATACTGACTCTACAGATAGTGTGGAGACTTTTGAAAAGCCAAGAAAGAAAAGAAAAAAATCAAAAACGCCTAAGACTACAATGAATTTCCTTACTGCATTATCTTTGAGTCTTAAAAATCTGCTTACTAAGAAAGCAAGGACAACACTTGTGTCGTTTGCAGGTAGTATAGGAATTATTGGTATTGCCTTGATTTTAGCATTGTCCACAGGTTTTCAAACCTATGTAAATAGGGTACAAGAAGATACTCTATCTACTAATCCTATCACAATACAAGCACAAAGTGTGGATTATACCGATATTGTGGCTTCTATGATGCTTGATGTGGATGATAATCAGGAGAAAAAAGATGATGCTATCTATTCTGATGACTCTCTATCTCAAATGATGGACACTATCAGCGGTGGACTAAAGACTAATAACCTTAAAAAATTCTATGGTTATATTCAAGATAACTATAGCGATATAGAAGATTATGTAACATCTATCAAGTACACATATAATGTTGGTTTGGAGTTTTATAATACAGATAACCAGAATTTACAACCAAATAGTTCTGCTCTATATGATGTCGTTATGATATATTCACTTCTATATTTAGAGAAAGAAACAGGCTTAACTGTAGAAGAAGTGGCAGGTGGAAATTATTTAGTTTCTGTACCAGCTAGTGGAGAGTGGGATAAGGCATTCCTTGAGTCTTATAAGGAATCTTCTCCTATTATTGCTTCAATGCTTACAGCTCTAGAAACCAATGGTCAAACAAGTCTAAACAATCAACAAATTTCTCAAATAATCACTATACTTATGAATGTTCCTATGGCGATGTTCTCGTCCTATAATATGAATATCTTTAGTGAAATGATGGACAATGTTGATTTGCTTAATGAACAATACGACTTACTAGGCAATAGTAGGTGGTCAGACCCTACAAAGAGTGATGAGACAGTACTAGTGCTAAGTAACGATAATACTCTAGATGACTACATTCTATATGCTTTAGGTATGGTTACAAAGACTCAAATGCAAGACTCTCTAAGAAAAGTTCTTAATGACGAAGTTTCTACTATGAAGGTAGATTATTCATCGGTTATTGGTAAAGAATTTAAAGTTCTTAGTGATATTGATTACTATGTAAATTTAGGAACTAATGCTGAGCCTAATATCGTAGATATTAGAGAAGAGTTCTGTGTGGAGCTAGAAATACCTGGTCTTGGTAAAGTTTCTCAACCAACTCCAGAATATTACACACACTATAATAATATTCTAGCTCAAGATGATATTAAGACTATTAAAATTGTAGGTATTGCTAGATTAAAAGACAATGTTACTAGTGGTTGTCTAAGGACAGGGATATCTTATACATCGGGCCTAGTAGACTATATGATAGATAGGGCTAATAGTAGTCTAGCAGTGACAAGTGGTGTGGCTAATGCTATCGCAAAAGACAATCCAGATAGTATTTCTATTTATGCTAGTTCTTTTGATTCAAAGACAGTTATAGAAAACTTTATTGCAAAATACAATGAAGAACAGGTGGAAGAAGGAGACGAGATTACCTATACAAATATAATCGGTATGGTAATGGAAGGTGTTTCTACTATTATTAATGCCATTACTTATGTACTTGTTGCATTTGTATCTATATCACTAGTTGTTTCTTCTATAATGATTGGAATTATTACTTATATCTCTGTTCTTGAGAGAATCAAAGAAATTGGTATTCTTAGAAGTGTGGGTGCTAGTAAGAAAGATATTAAGAGAGTATTTACTGCTGAAACTCTAATTATTGGCTTTGTTTCTGGTGTTCTTGGAATTCTTGTAACACTACTACTAACTATTCCTATTAATATTATCTTAAGGGCACTTGCCGGAATTAATATCACAGCAGCACTACCTATTGCTTCAGTATTTATACTAGTTGCTATTTCTATGTTCCTAACATTTATTGCTGGTCTAATTCCTGCGCATATCGCTAGTAAAAAAGACCCTGTATTATGTTTAAGAACTGAATAATAAATTTATACACCTTGTTTACAAGGTGTATTTTTTTATTTATATATAATAATTTATCAAAAAAAATCTTAACTATTTTTCAAAGGGGTATTGACATTGGCACCTATGAGTGTTAAGATATTTGTACTGACGAGAAGGGGGAGAAAACTAATGGATAAGGTAATGACACCAAATGATACAATTATTACATTTGCAAGACATTACAACGATGCTCTTAGTTCAGGAAGAATTACTGCTGAAACTACATTAATGGGATTTATCGCAGAGAAATTACATAATGGTTTGACAGCAATTAATCCAGAAGGCCAGAAGGTAGATGCTCTACAAGTTCTAACTAGAGGATACACAGATGAAGTATCTAATAGAGATACAAAGAGACCTATCAGGTCATTCAAAGAATATATGGCTGAGAAGTTAAATACTATTCAGTTATCAGAAGACATTAACACATTGTAATCATTAAAATATAAAGTAAAGGGGGAAATGAAAAATGGCAATGGATAAAAGAACTAGAAACGAAGAATATGATGCACTAAATGGTTGGAGAGAAGAAAACACTAGATATGCTGGTGGTAGTGAATACGACCCAACAGTTGAAGCAATCCTTGCATACGAGAGAGCAAAAGCTGCTGCTAAGAAATCTGCTGCAGAATCAGAAGATGTAATGGGTAAATAATTATATTACTAGGCTTATGCCTAGTTTTTTTATGTTATTTTTTATCGTGACAGTATGGAAATATTGTCATTTTTTTATTGACAAACCATTTTATATAATGTATCATTGTATTAGTTAAGTAATACAGTGGAGAAGAGGTATGAGTTTTAATTTTAATAATGAAACACCTATTTACTTACAAATAATAGAATTAATTAAGATGCAGATAATAACTAAAGAATATTTGCCTAATCAAAAACTTCCATCGGTTAGGGAGTTATCTATGATGTATGAAGTAAATCCTAATACTATTCAAAAGTCTCTAGGAGAACTAGAAGAAATGGGTTTAATATACACTGAGAGAACAAATGGTAAGTTTGTTACAAATGATGCTAAGGTTATAGAGAGAATAAGAAAAGAGACCATAAATGCTATGGTTGATAATTTCTATGAGTCTATGATAAAAGTGGGTATGGACAAAAAGAGTATTATTGAAATTTTAAAGATTAAGGAGTAAATATGGATATTTTAGAAATTAAAGATGTGCATAAGAGTTTTGATGAAAAGAAGATAATTGATTCTGTATCATTTTCTATAGGTCAAGGTAAAATAGTTGGGCTTTTAGGGAAAAATGGCAGTGGTAAAACTACAATCATTAAGATGATTAATGATTTGTTAACAATTGATGATGGAGAAATACTGGTAAATGGCGAAAAGATAGGAAAAAAATCAAAAGCCATTATATCTTATTTACCAGAAAGAACATATCTAGATTCTACAAAAACTGTTGCACAAGTATTTAAAATGTTTGAAGATTTCTATGCTGATTTTGATAGGGAAAAGGCAGAAAAATTATTAAAAGACCTAGACTTAGAAATTAACGCTAGTCTATCTAAAATGAGTAAGGGTATGAAGGAAAAAATACAATTAGTACTAGTTATGAGTAGACAGGCTAAATTGTATATTCTAGATGAACCACTAGGTGGTGTTGACCCATCAACTAGAGATTATATATTACAAACAATTCTATCTAACTTTGGAGAAGATGCTAGTATGCTTATCACAACACACCTTATTGCAGATGTGGAGAAGATACTAGATGAGGTAATATTTATTGATAAGGGTAAGATTATCTTAAATGAGTCTGCAGATGGATTAAGGACCAAAGAAAAGACTTCTATAAATGAAATATTTAGGAGGATGGTGAAATGACTAAAAAATTAATGAAATATGACATTAGAAATATGACCAGAATACTTATATATTTTTATTTCATAAGTGTAATAGCTGCAGGCATAACTAGACTTATAAACCTGGGAGACCATATACAATTTATAGCCATTATAGGCAAAGTCTTTGAGGGTATTACAATTGCTGCAGTTGTAAATATAATAATAAATACATTTACACACATAATTATTAAGGGTTTTATTTATAACTTCTATAAAGATGAGAGTTATCTAACTCATACATTACCAGTAACAAAGAAACAATTACTTATATCTAAATATTTATCTAGTTTAATTGTTATTTTGATTAGTGTGACAGTTTCCGTTGCTTCTTTATTTATAATATTATATAGTAAGGAATTTATAGAAGGGTTAAAATATTTTATAACACTTACCGTATCTGGATTTAATATGTCAGCTGGGGCGTTTATTACACTAGTAGTTTTAATACTATTTTCACAGGTGTGCGCTATGATTAGTATGTCATTTACTGCTATTGTTAAGGCTAATACATATAATACTAAAAGGGTACTAAAAGGACTAGTATGGTTTGCAGTGTATTATTTTGGCTCGGCCATAATCACATTGTTACTAGCAGTAGTTACTTTTGTTATAGGTGGTAATATTGGAGAACTTACTGCAGCACAAATGTCTCAAGGAGCATTTACGACACTACTCATACTAGCATTAGTAGCAAATATTCTATATACAGCAGTGCATTGTCTACTTACTTATAAACTATTTAATAAAGGCGTCAATGTTGATTAAAAAAACACCCAGTAGGGTGTTTTTTATTTTATATTATTTAAAATTACTTAATAAATAGAATGAGTAAATCCCTAGGAGCAACAAAAAAAGTACCTAAAAGGTACTGTTATGGTGCTTCGTCGGTGGACTCGCATTAAGGCGAAGCCGTCAATCTTCGGGTAGGGTTCCCGAATACACCTGGGCAGGGTTCGCTACGATTTTATCGTAGAATGGATGAAATCCATTAAGTCCCCGACAATAAAAAAAGTACCTTTCGGTACTAATTTGGTGCTCCGTCGGGGACTCGCATTAAGGCGAAGCCGTCAATCTTCGGGTAGGGTTCCCGAATACACCTGGGCAGGGTTCGCTACGATTTTATCGTAGAATGGATGAAATCCATTAAGTCCCCGACAATAAAAAAAGTACCTT
>JAZTWI010000003.1:0-114714 GCA_045635805.1 Clostridia bacterium | reverse complement strand
CCAGGAGACCTGTCTGCTCTAGCGTCTTCGTCTCTAAAGCAAGGAGCAATCTGGAAGTAGTTATCGAAGCCACAAATCATAAGTAATTGCTTAAATTGTTGTGGAGCCTGTGGTAACGCATAGAATTTACCAGGATTTAGTCTACTAGGTACTAGGAAGTCTCTGGCACCTTCTGGACTACTACTAGTAAGAATTGGTGTTTGCACTTCTAGGAAACTATGTGAATGCATATAGTTTCTGATATATTGCATAAGTTCAGACCTAAGCACGATTCTCTCATGGTTCTCTGGATTTCTAAGGTCTAAGTATCTATATTTTAATCTTAATTCTTCCTTAGTATTTTGTGCTTCGCTAATCTCAAATGGAAGAGCCTTTGTACACTCACCTAGAGTCTCTATACTCTCTACTTTTATCTCAATCTCACCTGTTGGCATCTTTAGATTAGGACTCTCTCTTTTGATAACAGTACCTGTTACTGATACAACAGTCTCTTTTCCAGGAATCTCTTGGTCATCTAGAATAAGCTGAGTAATACCGAAATGGTCTCTAAGTGTTACAAATGTTAGACCACCTAAGTTTCTAACTGAGTTTACCCAACCAGCTATAGTAACCTTCTTTCCTGCATCGCTTAATCTTAATTCACCACAATTATGTGTTCTATATTTATTTCTAGTCATATAAGTTTTCCTTGTATAATAGTTATTTTTTACATACATAATTCTACAAGGTTTTGCTTAATTTGTAAAGTATCTTTCATACTAATTATATAAATATATTATGTTAATACTGCATATCTAGGGCTAATCTATCTGCAATAAGTGCTACAAATTCAGCATTGGTTGGCTTTTCGCATTTATCAAATATTGTTAAGCCAAATATATCATTTAGATTCACAATCTTTCCCTTATTATAAGAAACTTCTATTGCGTGTCTAATAGCCCTTTCTACCCTACACGCAGTTGTTTGAAATCTTAGTGCAACTTTTGGATACATTATTTTAGTAATAGAACCAATATATAGTGGGTTATGTATTGCTAGTTTAATTGATTCCTTTAAGAAATAATACCCCTGCAAATTAGCAGATATTCCAATAGTCAGTAGTATATTAATAACCCGTCTATCTATATCATTATTTTTCATTCTCCTATAAGCCTTCCTATCTAGTATTTCATTTTCCATTTTTTATTCTCCTATATTTTTTTAGTTGTGCTTTTTAGTGCGACAACTTTCTCACTTTAGCAGTAAAATTTTAATTACACAAACAAATATACATATATTTTTACAAAGTTATTTGTTTTTCTTTTCTTGCAGGTCGAAAAAGGTATGCAAAAGGTCGAAAAAAGTCGTAATTGCCTAATTTTCTATAGATTTAGTGAAACAAAAAAACCTTGCAACTTCTGCAAGGTTTATATTATTTATCTAGTTTCATCTAAATATGTAGCTAGCATATCGCAAGTATGGAAAAGTGGTGCTAAAGGAAACTTATAATAAGCTTCGCTTAGTCCATATGCTCCACCCTTGACTCTAGCATCAAAGCCACCCATATGCCAATTAATTATCATTGCTTCTTCTCTAGAAAGTCTCATAAAACCACTGATAATATAAACTGACTTTTCACCATGTCCATATGGAAGGCTATCTTCGTAAGTATAGCATGGCACTTGAACCCAATTACCATCAACTTTCTTATTCTTCACGTCTGCCTTAAAAGTATCAATCTTACAGACATCGTGAAGCAGGCCACATATTGCAATAGTCTCAGGAGTTACTCTATCTGCCCATTCTTTACCCTTCTCACACTCTACTGCTTTTGCAAATCTTTTGTATACATTGAGTGAGTGTTCACATAGCCCACCTTCGTACGCTGAGTGAAACTGTGTACTAGCAGGAGCAACGAAGAAATCACTCTTCTCTAGGAATTCTAGTAGTTCCTTAGCCCCTTCTCTTTTAATATTATCTTTATATACTTTAATAAATTCATCTTTATAGTTTGCCATAAGGAACCCCTTATACAATTTTCTTTTTTACATGAAAACTAACTGCTAGTCCACCTAGTCCTATCAAGCTTAGATTGTTTGGAGAAAACCTACCAATAATCACCTTAGTTTCTTCGCCAAAGTTTTCTATAACTTTTGTCCTTAACTCTTCAGCAAGGGACTTATCTTCTGCATACACAATACCCACTGTATAGTCTGCCACATTAGAGCCATACTTTCTCATATAGTCTAGTAGTTTCATTGCTGCCTTTTTCTTACCAGAAACTTTCTCAACTAATTGAAATTTACCATCATAATCTATAGCAAGTATTGGCTTTACGCTTAGCCCAGAGCCACTAACTAGAGTGTTAGGTACTAGTCCGCCATCTATTAGATTTTGAACTGAGTCCATTGTAATATATAGGGAATATTCGTTCCTGATT
The DNA here is from genome assembly GCA_045635805.1 of Clostridia bacterium. Classification (GTDB taxonomy): domain Bacteria; phylum Bacillota; class Clostridia; order Christensenellales; family UBA1242; genus UBA11490. Next base: position 112,295 of record JAZTWI010000003.1, on the reverse strand, counting down.
TTATAGAAATACTCTTCTAATTCTTCAAGTGTTGCACCACTTCTATATTTCATAGCTAGTTCGTAAGATATGAGCCCTTGAGCGATTGAAAAATTACAAGTATCTAGTAGTAATAATTTTCTATCTGGATATTCTTTATCTAGTTTTTCTTTTGCCTTGAGTAAATTTTTTGTATTAAATATCTTCTCGCTAGTATATAGGTAGATAACGTCATCTCCCCTTTTGAAGCACTGTTCAAAGATAGAAACATAGTTTCTACTAGTGAGTGCACCGGCTCCAATTTGAACTAATTTCCTACTCTTAGATATTAATTTATCGTAGTCACCATCAAAGGTTCTACTCTCACCATCTAGAGAGTATGGAAATGTTATACATTCTATTGATAATTTACCGATTAATTCAGCACCTAAATCACAGTTGCCGTCTACAAAAAACAAACTCATAATATCTCCACTATTTCATTATTGGGAATAATACAACATCTCTAATAGATGGTTGTTCAAATAGCATAACAAGTAATCTATCGATACCCATACCAAGACCACTCATAGGAGGCATACCATGCTCCATAGCAAGTAAGAAGTCTTCATCAACGTCCATAGCTTCTTCGTCACCATTTGCTTTGTCCCTAGCCTGTTCTTCTAGAGTCTCTCTCTGGATATCTGGGTCAACAAGCTCACTATATGCTTTACATAGTTCTTCACCATTGATTAAGAATTGGAACATCTCAATGATTCTAGGGTCATTATCACTTCTTCTAGCAAGTGGCACTAGACAAGCAGGATAATTAAATAAAATAGTTGGGTTTACGATAGTAGGTCTAATCTTTCTCTTGTAAACATAGTCAACAACAGCACCACAAGACTTTAGATATAAAATCTCGTCTTCATCAAACATTCCTGTATCAATTACAGCTTTCTTTAATTTCTCAATATCATCTGTATAGTCAAGAACATTGAATCCAAGAACACTGCTGATTGTCTCTGCGTAATTAACTCTCTCAAAGTCTTTAGACACGTCAAATGCAGTACCATTAATTCTAATCTCTGTACCACCTAACATATATTTAACGATTTCTCTAATGAAGTTTGAGAAGAATTTAATATTATCTTCAAAGTTCCAATAGCTAGCATACCACTCTACTTGAGTAAACTCTTGTAAATGAGATGCATCCATACCTTCGTTTCTAAAACATTTAGCAACTTCAAATACTCTAGGGAATCCACCAGCAACTACTTGTTTTAAGTATACTTCTGGAGCAATTCTTAAGTTACACTCTTTGTCTAGAGCATTGTGATGAGTCATAAATGGTTTAGCACTAGCACCACAAACAGCGCCTTGTAAAATAGGAGTCTCTACTTCTATAAAGTCATTCTTTTGTAGATAATCTCTAATGAAAGCAACTAGTCTACTTCTACCAAGTAAAACTTTTCTGCTAGTCTCATTACTAACTAGGTCTAGGTATCTTTGTCTATATCTTTGCTCAATATCTGTAAGACCATGGAATTTCTCTGGAAGTGGAAGTTTAGCTTTAGCAAGTAACTTATACTCTAAGGTTTTTACTGTAATTTCGCCTGTTTGAGTAAGGTAAATCTCACCTGTAACACCCACATAATCACCGATATCTACGTAATCTTTGAAGAACTTATATTGCTCTTCTGAAATTTCATTGATACTTAGAGATACTTGGATTTTATTGAAGATATCACTGATTTGGATAAACATAAATTTACCAAATCCCCTTCTAAATATCATTCTACCTGCTACAGAAACCTTAGTTCCTACTTCTGCTTCTCTAGCTTGAGTGATAGTATATGTTTCATCAAATTTCTCAGCAAATGGGTTAATACCTTGAGCCTTTAACTCTTTGATTTTATTAGCCCTTATGTCTACTTCTTTATATAAATTTTGTTCTTGTTGCATAATTTCTGTCCGCCTTTATCTAAATGTTATTTGTAAATTGATATAACCCAACACTTCGAGATTATAACACTATTACAATATAATTACATTATATATTAGCAAAGCACTACATAATTGTCAATTGTTTATTTTTTATTTAAGACTGCATTTTGCAACTTTTTTATTAGTAAACTAATAATTTTAGCCATAAAATAAAAAAATGAAGAGTTTATCCCCTTCATCTCAGTCTATAAATATCCCTGTAGATATACTTGCAGACTTTGTACTTCTTTAGATACATTTTAGTCTCTTTTACAGGTATATTTTTAATAGTGCCGTCTTTGTCAACATTGCCCTTAGCCATCCATTCTTTTACATTTTGCAGTCCCCAATTATAACTAGCCAGAGCGTTAACTTCATTACCTTCAAACATATCAAGAAGATAAGCAATATACTTACTACCTAGTTCAATATTTACATCTTTATCATAGATAGTATTTTCATCAACGACGACACTAGTATTTCTCGACATGTCTTGAGCAGTACTTAGTTTTAATTGCATTAGCCCCATAGCATCTGCATGAGACCTGGCATCTACCCTGTACCCACTCTCTACATTTATTACACTTGCCACCACATACGCTGGCAATCCATACATACTAGAATATCTCTTAATCTCTGCTGTATACTTTATTGGAAACAAACTAAAAAAAATAATAAGTAGACCTAGAAATAATGCTCCTAGAAATATTGCAACAATTAATAATCTTTTCATACTTTTATTTTATGAAATTACCTATCAATTAATTCAAGGACTCCTAGACTTTTGTTTATCGCTGTAGCAATTATTTCAGACAAAATTTCCACCATAGAATCTATATCTTTATGAGAAACTATCACATCATCAATATGGTCACTATATACCCTTTTAATTGCATCAATAAAATCCAAAAATATCTTATTATTAGATATATTTTCAGCATTTTGCATAATATCTGTAATTGCTAGAATATCAATGTTATTTTTATTAAATGTATCCTTGATAAAGGTACTTGCAAAAATAAGAAGAGGCACTCCAATTGATACAATTTTTTTGCATAAAGATTTATCAATACACCTTCTATTATTGCCTATCCCACTACCGGGACAAAGCCCTGTATTTGATAATTGAATTGAACTACACAACCTACTAATAGACGACGCACAAAGGCTATCTATAAGTATCAAATGAGTGGGCTCAGTTTTTTCTATCACACCACTGATAATATCATACGTCTCTATTCCTGTAAGCCCTAACACAGACGGGCAAATAGCCATTACCGTAGGCATAGACTTCGAGTTTAATGTAATACCTATTTTATTACAAACTCTAGCACCTAGACTATCACTAGGAATATGCCTATTACCTAGCCCCACTATGAGTACCCTGCTCTTACTACTAATACTTCCTAGTAGCCTAGAGATACTTTTTGATAGACACACCATAATCTTATCTCTTATACATTTATCTAGTTCCATTGGTGTTGATATAGAGTAAATCTCATACTCACCCATATCCCTTTTATACGCCTGAGACATTTCTTCTGTAGTGATTTTATATATTTCACTACTCACACCTTCGGTATGTCTTTTAGTCTCAAAGGGCAAATCAATATCTGTCTCCAGATTCACTCTACTAACCACATCGCTCAACAATTCTTCCATTTCCAACATAGTTTCACCATAAATCCTATATAAATAATTTATTATTAACATAATAAGTCTAAAAAATAAAAATTTCTTCAAATAGTTGTTGCAATTAAGTAAAATTTATGGTAGAATATTGCAGAATTTATTGAAATTATATAAATATTGAGGAGAAAATAATGGCTAATATTAAATCAGCAAAAAAGAGAATCAGTACTATTGATAGAAGAAGAGCAGAGAACAAATATGTTAAAGCTACTATCAGTACTTATGTAAAGAAATTTAGAAAAATGTTAGAAGAAGGCAAAGTTGCAGAAGCAGAAACATTCAGCAAAGAAGTATATGCTTATATCGACAGTGCTTGTAGCAAAGGCGTAATCCACAAGAATAACGCTAGCAGAAAAATCGGTAGATTAGCTGCTGCTCTATACAGTGCAAAAGCAACTACAGCTCCAGCTGCTCCTGTAGTAGAAGAGAAAGTAGAAGAGACAAAAGTTGAAGCTCCAGTAGTAGAAGAGAAAAAAGCACCTGCTAAGAAACCAGCTGCTAAGAAAACAACTACAAAAAAAGAGACTACAGAAGAGAAACCTGCTGCAAAAAAGACAACTACTAGAAAAACTACAACTAAGAAAGCAGAGTAATCTAATATAAAATATAAAAAGCACTAAGAAACTAGTGCTTTTTTGTTACATATTTAAAATTTGAAGAACAAGTAAATTGATAGCATTATCTATACCTATATTACTTTGCTTTAGGTCGCCATCCATCTTTATACATAATTCATTGATTTTCTTTAACTTTGACACTGTGAAGAGTTTTACTTGCGACTGTGTCATCTTTATAGCATACTCTTTTACATTTAACAATTTAGCCAATTCAAAGTTTGTCAAATTTTTATTAAGAGCTACCATAAAGAGCCTTCTAAAGTGCGAATAGATGATTGCAGGTAGGGTCCTGTACTCATCTTTTTTTGAACGCATATCGTCTAGTATTTGATATACCCTACTTGAGTTTTTCTTAGACAAAGCTTCTGTAAGTTCAAAGATTTGATACTCTAAGCCTGGTGACACAACTTCCATAATGTCAGCCTTGTTTATATCTTTTCTCTCCCCTACATAGCCACATAGTTTATCACACTCTAGTAGTGCTTTTGCCATATCGCCTAGGGAATAATCAAAGAGCAGTTTAGTTGCATCTTCATCAATCGTTTTACCCTTAGCAGATATAGTCGCTTTTATTTTAAGTGCCACAATCTTGTAGTCTAGTCTATTACAGTCCACTTCTACAAATAGTTTCTTATCAAGTGTAAAGACTTCGTCATTATCACCAATATTAATTACTAGTACTGTTTGAGTATTTGGTTGAGACAGGTATGACACAAGAGCATCTACATTTTTAAGTTCGGTCTTTTTAGACATTCTTAGGTCTAGATACACGAGCTTCCTATTACTAAATACAGGCATTGTATCACAGGCTCTCACAACCATATCGCAATCAATGATACCTTCTGTAAATTTAATAAGATTTAAATCTTCAAATTCAATAGCACTATATTTATGTATAAGGTTATAGGCAGATGACAGCAAAAACTCATCTACTCCATATAGTAGATAATTAGTATAAACTCTTTCTTTTAAGCTGTTCTTTAAATCTTGAAATTTCATATCATACCCTTATCGTTATTTTACCATAATTTTTAAGGTTTAGTATATTCTTTGCGTCTACTTTTTCTGTTTTATTACAAATAATTTGCCCAAATTCATCTACAAAAGCATCTTCTATTATCATATCATTTGCAATTAAATAATCACTACCGGCATACTCATTTTGAATAAATCTTAACTCACTAGTATTCAAATCCCCTGCTATGATTATTTCTTTATCACCCATAGTACATTTAATTGCTGGAATATTCTCGTAATAATTAATTGTAGTAAACCTAAGTCCATTAAGTGTAAAGGCATTATCATAAAATATAGTATTAATACCTTCTTTACATACTAGGTTCTCATAATCGCTATGTATAAATAGATTTTCCACTTCATACTCTACACATATATCATATAGTTCATTGATTTTAGAAATATCTAAGTCATACGCCACTATTGATTTTACTCTGAATAGTTGCATATCCCTTAGGTCTTTGTCTATTTGCCCCCTGGTAATATTTGCACCAATAATAGTAGCATTATCTCCACTTAAATAATATACAGCAGTTGTAGAGTGAGAATATCTTACCTGTAATTCTCCAACAGAATAATAATGTGGTTGAGCTTCACAAAATAAGTATGTGGCAATGATAGTTACTAGCATTAGAGATACAACTATTTTTACCCTACTAGACACCATCAGGAAGTGAATCACAATACATAGAACAGCTATTAAGAAAAGTAATATATAACCAACATTAAAGGCTCTAAATACAGCAAATGGTATCTGAGAAATATAGTCTGCTATTATCTTAATTAGATGTAGTATCATATTAGGAATATAGAGTAGTATTCCTATTCCCTTAAATACAAACGAGAGTAGAACTATCGGCAAAACAAAAGAATAAAGTACAGAGAAAAGTGGTACCACCACAATATTAGCAAGTATGCCGAGTAAACTAACTTTATTAAAAGTATCGAGCATTATAGGTAGTGTTACAATATTTATAGCAATGCTAAGAGCGAGTAATTGTGCAAACTTCTCTGGGAATTTCATCTTAGTAAATAGTCTAGTAATAAATGGTGCAAAAGATATTATTGCAAATACACATAAGAAAGATAATCTAAACGAAATAGAGAAAAACTGCAGTGGACTAATTAGCAGTATTATTATTCCTGCAATACTAAGTGAACTAAGCCCATCATATTCTATCTGCTTAATTTCGCATAGCAACATAAGAATTACCATAATACTTGCTCTACAAACACTAGGCGAGAAAGAACAAAGATAACTATAGATAAGTAGCAAGATAGATAGTACTATAAACGAGTACTTTTTCTTTACCCTACACTTCCTAAGTATAAAGTATAGTAGTCCAAAGAGTACTGAAACGTGCAGACCAGATACTGCTAAAATATGAGATATACCCGCAGTATCAAATGTATCGCTAATCTCACTATCAATAACATTACTCTCACCAAAAATAATAGAGTACATAATGTCAGCATTATCATCGCTCAGCCTAGAGTCTAGTATATCTTTAGTCCCTGTCTTAAATTTATCTTTTAATGTCGCATCATTTCCTAATATATCTATATCACCATAACTTACATAACCTGTGTAACCTATGCCCTTGATAATATTAGACATTTCATATTTCTCATACACTCTTAGAGCATCAATACTAGTATTTATCTCAACTCTATCACCAAGTTCTATATCTGTATAATTAGATGTATACAACAGAATATCGTGAGAATCTTTATCATTAATAGTTGCGTCTATTAGCACAAATGCCGTATAAGTCTCCTTCTCTAGTACATACTCACCTACCACACCTGTTAATTTCACATCATCATAATACTCATCTATTGTGAGAGCCTTATATAATGGAAATGAAGAAACGAGCACACCTATAATAAAGGCAAACATAAATAGTATCGCACTCACCTTTAACATAGCAGAGACATTTCTTCTAGCATAATAAAATTTATTCCAAGACTCTTTGTACTTAGCATAGATAAATGCGTAAATAGAAATAAATACTACCATCAACGCAATTAGCAAGGCAGTAAAATAATTTATCTTATCACAAAGAAAAAGATAGCTAATTGCAATACCTGCCATTAGCCCTAGAAACGTTATGAACATTGGTCTAATATTTATATATTTCTTTGTCATAAGTAACCACAGTATTTTAACTATAAAAATTATACCAACATTAATATTATTTTACAATATTTTTGCCATAGTCTAATAAATCTTTCTCTTCTATAATAATAGTCCTACCACTTCTCTCAACTTCAAAAATAGTGTAATAATGTGGACTGATATACTTGAGTAACTCTCTATTATCTAAGTTCTTTACTTTATATTTTTTTATCTCCATAGGTTTATTATATTTTTTCCCAAACAAACCATCTATTACATAATTTTGAGATATAGAAGCAGTACTATTCAAAGTTAAAAAAATACCTATAAATAGTAAATTATAATTAATTTTCAAAAACAGAGAAATAACAAACAAAACTAATAAAATAACACCAAATACTAGACATATCTTACTAGATATTTTCTCTAGTTTCTGTCTTTTAACCTTAGTAGAAAACGCCGAGAGCAATACCCTACCGCCATCTAATGGATATATAGGCAGTATATTGAAAATGAGCACAATAACATTACACAGAACAAAAGTCTTGGTAAAGAAATATATGGACGGAAATACCCACCATAGAGCAACAGTACATACAATCAAAATAATATTTACTATAGGTCCTGCCAAAGCTATTAAAATCTCGTCTCTTACCTTGTAATGATTGTGTGTCCTAAGACTACTACCATATAACGAAAATATCATCTGTTCGGCATCATAACCTAGTTTCCTTAATACTATATAGTGACCATATTCGTGTAAATATAGCACAACTATATAATAGAAAATATCATTGTACCAACCAAAGTATATACATAAAAAAACATAGAGAATAAATAATGGTTGAATCTTTATTTTTAATCTTTCCATATTATCTTGCTTTGATTTACTTTAATGTTTGATAATGGAATATTATTTTCTAATATTTGCATTGAAACTATCTCATTTTCCTTAGCAGTTGCGATATCTGTCCCCTTCTTTACAACTTCACCCTGTGTTACACCAATAACATCGACATTAGAGATAATAGAATACATTTCAATCGTATGCCTAATCTTTATATATTTCTTACCATCATTGCTAAAACCTATATCATCTATAACACCGGCTTCGGGAGACTTGACCATAATGGAATTGTCTACATAAAATAATATATTACCACTAGCATCTACTTCTACGTTTCCACCCCTTATCGGTATTATAAAGTCTAGCATTTCCTTTTCAACCACCACACCATCTGTAAAAACCACATCGCCGATATCATTATATAGAGAATTAACAGGACTATATATATGTACCATTCCAGATGCAATAGTAGAGAGTCCTTCCATAGACAACACTACAGTTAGCAGTATTATTAAAATAAGAGAAGATACCATTAGTCTCTTTGGCTTTCTTGGTTTTTTTATTATTATTTCAGTCTTGGTTATTTTTAATATTTGAACATTACTCATATTATTTATATATGCTTGTCCTATGTATCTTATTACTAAAAACACTTAGCTATTTTAATGGTATTAGACACACAAGTCATATTTAAAACATATCGCCCCAATGAATCAACTTCAAGACTCAGGTCTAAGTCTTCGTTTCTCATATCAAAGAAATTTTTTAAGATATGAAATATCTCAGCCTTTATAACTCTTTCTATTCTCTGTGGGTTTTCTTTTTTGTCAATGACCAACATATTTTTAAGCCTTTCTTCACATAAATTCTTCATCTATACTCTCCTTCTAAGTGTTTTTCTAATTGAGCCGAGTAATCCCCTGTATCTGCTAGTACAATCAAATAACTTATTATCTCCTGTAATAATATTTTTACCTATCATATATATAGACTCTCTAGCCTTGCTATCTTTATCTATCTGCCCACCATAGTATATCTGCTTAGAGACCATATCATCTTCTGGAATAACCCCTATTACATCAACAAATAGAGAATCTTTGATAGCGTCTATACCTAAACTCTCTCCACTAAGTATCAGGTCTCCCCTTGCTCTATTTATTATCGCCTTTGGCTTTATATCTCCTATAGTATTTATTACACTAATTACTTTCATTGCATCTCTAATAGCAGATATATGTGGCGTTGTAACAATAATATACTCATCTGCACACTCTATAGCCCTTCTAAAGCCACCATCTATTCCTGCAGGACAATCTATTAAAACAAAGTCAAAATCTCTCTCCACTAGTGATATTATCTTAGATAAAATAGCTGAACCAAACCTAATAGAACAAAAGCTATGGCTACTAGGTAGTATGTATAGATTGCTTTCAAAAAAATCCTGTATTATTGCTTGTTTAGGACTGCACTTACCTTCAATAACATCAATAATATCGTATACTATTTTGTTTTCAATACCCATTAGAACATCTAGGTTATTGAGACCAAAGTCCATATCTACAAGCAATGTCTTGTGACCAAGACTTGCAAGCATTGAGCCTAGATTTGAAACAATCGTAGTTTTACCAACACCACCTTTACCACTAGTAATTACTATTTTTCTAGCCATAGAGTCACCTTTTTTGTTTTAGATATCCCATTTTAACTCATAAAAAAAACAAAGTAAAGGCAAGATTTTCTCTTACCTTTACTTTATAATTCCGTTATTTATTTTTATTAAAATTTGTCTATATTCCGACAATATTCTACACTTCTTCTAGTCTCTGTTCTCTAACAATCTTATCTATAACAGTTGGGTCATCTAGGATTTGTCCTGCACCTATCATTGTTACAGAATCAGGCTTATATCTAAATGTCTCTAGGTCTAATTTTACTCTAAAGAATTTATCTATACCATTGATTTTACTAGAAGCACCACATAGATAAATTCCATGTCTTTTGATATCTTGTGCCACTTCGTTCTCACAATTAGCCATTAGTTGTAATATTGCTGACGCTATAGAAGAATACTCTTCTACAACTAGTCCAAATATCTCCGAACTAGTGATAGTAACAGTTGTGTACTCAGTAGTATCTTTTATAAAGCCATCAACATTTATTTCTCTATTATCATTAGGAAGTAGTGTAGCAATCTCGTTTTTTACTTTCTCAGCAGATTCTTTGCTAAGTTCTATACCCTTCTCTTGATAAATATAATTTGCTATCTTCTTATCAATATTATCGCCACCGTTGTACACCGTTGCACCAAATAAGATTCTACCATTGCTAATAATTGCAATCTCTGTATTTACACCAATATCAACAAGTAGAAATGATTTATTGAAATTCTCTATCTCAAAACCATATGCTGTTGCTATCATAGAAGGTATAACTTCTACCCTATTGATACCTAAACCATAGGCTAGATTTTTATACTCCGTTGCATACTTCATATCTTCCATAGGGACTAGGAATACAACGCCATCTTTTTTAGTAATCTCCACAGCATCTATATACTTCTCCAGCATTAATTCTGCTAGACTAAAGTCCATCTGCCCATCGACAACTATTTTTCTATACTCTAGCCCAGTATCAATTGCTTCTTGACCAACCTTTAGAGCAATTTCTCTCTTACCCTTAATACTAGTAAGAACTGTGGACTTATCTGTTAGTACAACACCAACCCCTGCCTTATATATCGAAGTTGTATTACTACCTAAACTGATTGCAAAATTAATATTTCTCATATTATCTCCTGATAGTATTAGTTTAACATATTTTTATAAATTAGCAAAAATATTTAAGTAACTAAATAAAGTTATGGTTATAGTACTATCCTATACTCACATCTTTTTTCTTCTTCACCAAAAGTTCTAGTCTCTTTTCCACCATTTCTAATAATTGTCTTCTTTGATGGAATATTTGAGTCCTTGCATACTAGTAGAACTTCTTGTAACCCCTGTGCTCTAGCCTTATCTAAAACCATATTTAGCATCTCTGTAGCAATTCCCTGACAACGTCTGCTTGGTCTAGTGCTATAGCCTATATGTCCTAGGTCTTTATAAAAATCAGTGATTGTATGTCTAAAATTTATGATACCTACTATCTCGTCATTATCGTCTATTGCAAAGTATGTCTCACTTACACCAAACTTCGGATTACAAATACTACTATCTAAGTTAGTATGGATTAAATCCACCCATTCTTCATATGTGTATTTGTCTACCATATCAAATTTATAACTACCACTGATAACCATCTCTCCTATATCAAAGAACTCTTGTCTAAAAGCAATTGCCCTTTCTTTTTTATCAAGACTAGGTAAAACTAATTTAATTTTATTCATCTTTCTCTCCTAATTACTTTTATTTCTAATAGACTTAATTTGTTTTTTTATATTGTTTTTCTATATTTGATTGTCAGTTTCACTATAATAGATAATTTCCTTATTTAACGACTTTGCAAGTTCTATTTCGCTCTTTGTAGCGTCTCCTATGTAACCATCAACATCTACGACAAATATGGCATCGGATAATTTAATTTTTTCTTTGTGCATCTGTCCAAATAGTTTAATTTCTTCATCAGCATAACTATCTTTAGTAGGAAAATTAGGTAAAATTACACAATTACCCTGTAACTGCAGTTTCTCACCTATTTCCATCATCTCTTGCTTGTACTTAAAACTTCCACATATCGTAATAACTTTCATTGATATTTCCTTGATAACTTATTTCTTAACCCTTGCAGCACATTTCCAGATGATTTTATCTGGACACCATCTTGCCATATTTTCTTCTCTCACTAAGATTAAATCCCAATCTTTAAAGTACATTTCTATGTCTTCCTTAGTAAAGAATTTCTTTTCCATATTATTGCTAAAGAAGAAGTTTGGCTCTATTTGTTTTTCATTGTTTGCGATTAACTTTTTATATTCCGAACTATTGACTGAATTAAGCCTAAAGAATAAATGTCCGTTTGGTTTTAAAATTCTTCTAATCTCACTAATAATTCTCTTTGTATCTTCTAGAGAGAAATAGTGTAAACTTAGGTCTGCTATAACCAAATCGGTATAATTATCTTCGAAAGGAAAAGTCTCTAACATATCAAATAGTAGAGTTTTTGAACCTTTAATCCCATCAACGACTTTGAGTGCTTCTTCTGCAAAATCACAGGAAATCACTTTCTTTCCCTTCTCAAGTAAATATAATGTATTGTTTCCTGTAACACCACAGCCTAGGTCTACTATAACGCTCTCAACACTTGCAATAATTGATTCAAATTCTTCTAACCACTCATCGTATTTAGGTTTATTATTTATTGCAAAATTTTTATGTAGTCCATTCCATACATCAATATATTTGTTTTTCATAAATTTCTCCATCGTTTGTCTATTACATTAATTCTTTCTATCTAAAACCACTAAAGTCTCAATATGCTTAGTTTGTGGAAAAAGGTCAAAAGGAACAACCTTAGTTACAACAAACTCTCTAGACAATATTTCCAAATCTCTACCCAAAGTCGCTGGGTTACAAGATATATAAATGATTTTCTTTATCTTATCACTACTGCATAAAATAGTCTCACAAACACCCCTACTACATCCACTCCTAGGTGGGTCAAGGACTAAGACAATATTATCTATGCCACCTACGATATTGGGCAGCGATTTCTCTACATCATCACAAATAAATTTAACGTTCTTTAAATTGTTTTCTTTTGCTAGATTTTTTGCAGAATTACTAGCAGACTCATTTATTTCTATTCCAATAACACTCCTGGCTTTGCATGACATAATAGCAGATAGCAGTCCTGCCCCACCATAGGCATCTACTATATTTGTATCTGACTCTATGTGCGATAGAACCATATCATACATTGCCTTTTTCATATAATTATTAACCTGCAAAAATCCTAGGTTGTTGAGTCTATATTTTATACCATACTCACTTATTTCTAGTTCTTCTAGACCAAATAAATGTTTATATTTACCCGATAAAATTTCAGTATCACTATCACTAATTACTATCGACACACCAATGCTATACGTACTATTCAAATATTCATAAAATGCCTTTAAATCAAGATTTTTAGTAGCAACAATTGTTAACAAAATATTACCGCTATATTCTCTAATTACTATATACTTAATATCGCCTTTTCTTGTTTTTTCACTGTAGGCAGAGAAGGACGAAGATATGATAAAATCTCTAGTCTTAGCATATACTGAATTAATAATATTATTAGTTAAGATACACTCATCAACTTCGATAACTTTATGAGAATTTCTATGAAACATGCCTATCTTTTTTTGCCCATTTTCATCTCTTACAGCAAAGACCATTTTGTTTCTATATTCCCACTCATTTGAGTATTTTGTATCATCTAGAATAACATTATCGACTATACTTTTTCTTAAAGCATCTGTAACTTTTTTCTTCTTAAATTCTCTCTGTTTAGATATCTCTAGGTGTTGCAAATCACAGCCACCACATATAGCAAAATAAGGACATTTAGGTTCCACCCTATATGCACTTTTTTCTATAATCTTATTAAGTTTACCTTTGCAAAATTTACTTTTGCTATTAGTGATATCAATATCGACTTTTTCATTAGGTAAAGCAAAGTCAACAAAACATACTTTATTGTCTAAGTCTCCACCCTGAATTCTGGTTATTCCTTCTCCATTGATACCCAAATTTTTGATATAAACTTCCATATATTTAATTTTATCACAAATCTTTATAAAAACCTAATTAATTATGTTTATTCTAGTACATATTAGGTTATTATTAACTATGGTATTTACACTGATTTGTAGAAGTTTTTTATTATACATTTTAATACTCTTTTTAATAAGGCTTATGGGGAAAAGGCAGATAGCAGAAATGCAACCATTTGAATTGGTTATCACACTAATCATTGCTGACCTAGCAACTATTCCTATGGCAGAAACAGCACTACCCCTTCTTCAAGGCGTTGTGCCACTGCTTACCCTCGTATGTTTGCACTACTTTATCTGCCTACTTTCTAGAAAAAGTTTATTTTGCAGAAAGTTATTTAATGGTAAGCCGGTAATTCTCCTAGACCCCGAAGGTGTTAATTACGAGAATATGAAGAAAGTTAATATGAACTTTAATGACCTAATGGAAGGACTGCATACTGCTGGATATTTTAATCTAGAAGAATTATTGTACGTCATACTTCAAACAAATGGCTCAATGACCGTGGTAAACAGGGCACCATATTCCCCTGTCACACCAAACGACCTGCAAATAGAAAAAGAACCCGCAACTCTACCTATGATAATTGTAACCAAAGGTAAAATAAATCAAGAGAATCTAGTTAAGGCAGGAATTAATGAAAACTTTTTAAATAAGAATTTAAAGAAAAATGGTTTTCAATCCATCAAAGACATTCTAATCCTTACCCTTAATAATAATGGCAAAATGTATGTCCAACCCAAAGTAGGTTCATTTACAACTATTGAAACCAATTACAAAGGGGGTCAATGGTGAAAAAAGGAATAACAGTACTAATAATTTTAGTTATCACTATAACATTTGGAACATTAGAAGTTATATCTGTTAGGCAGACACTAACCGAAATGGAAAAAGTGGTAGTTACTCTATACGACAAGTACGAAGACAACGAAGAAAATATATCAATATACTACGATGAAGTAACACTACTAAAAGATTTCTGGGAGAAAAAAGAGCGATGGTTATGTTTTATCTTTAATCACAGAGACTTAAGTACGATTACTGATAGCATTAATAGACTACAGGCGTATACTAAAAATAACGACTACGACAATTCGGTCAGCGAACTATCTCTACTTAGAGAATACTCAAGCAAGAGTTATCATATAATGGGTTTCAATATTCATAATATTCTGTAAAAAAAGATATGGCGTATATCAAACCATATCTTTTTATTTTAATTAAGTTTATCTTTTAAATATTTAGCAGTGTATCCTATACCTTTGCATACAATTTCTTCAGGTGTTCCTGTGGCAATTATTTCACCACCCTTCTCTCCACCTTCCATACCTATATCTATAATATAGTCGGCGCACTTGATAACATCTAGATTATGCTCAATAACAACTATTGTATTGCCGCCTTCTGCTAGTCTATTTAGAATTGCAAGTAGCTTCTGTACATCATATGGGTGAAGACCTGTTGTTGGCTCATCTAAAATATATAATGACTTACCTGTACTCTTTCTGCATAGTTCGGTTGCTAGTTTCACTCTCTGTGCTTCTCCACCACTAAGTTCAGTAGATGACTGACCAAGTTTAATATAACCAAGTCCTACGTCAACTAATGTCTGTAGTTTATTTTTAATCTTAGGAATATTGGTAAAGAAATCGTTTGCTTCAAGTATTGTCATATCAAGCACGTCTGCTATACTCTTACCTTTAAACTTAACTTCTAGAGTTTCTCTATTATATCTCTTACCACCACAAGCATCACAAGTAACATATACGTCAGGCAGGAAGAACATCTCTATCTTATTGATACCAGCACCCATACAGTTCTCGCATCTACCACCACTAATATTGAAACTAAATCTACCACTAGTATATCCCCTTTCTTTTGCATCAGGAGTACTAGCATATAGAGTTCTAATATCGGTAAATAAGTTGGTATATGTCGCAGGGTTACTTCTAGGAGTTCTACCTATAGGACTCTGGTCTATGCAGATTACCTTGTCAATATTCTCCATACCAGATACAGACTTGTGTTTACCTTCTTCGTGCTCCGTACCATTTAGATAATTGAATACTATCGGATAAAGAGTCTCATTTATAAGGCTACTTTTACCACTACCACTCACACCCGTAACAACAGTCATAACTCCTAGTGGTAATTCAAGTTTTACATTTTTTAGGTTATGATGTTTACAGCCAGATATCACAATTTTATCTTTAAAACTTCTTCTACTTGTAGGCACGTCTATCTTTCTTTTACCACTCAAGTATTGACCTGTGATGCTTTCTTCACAGTTCATAACCTGGTCTATATTGCCAGAAACTACTACATTTCCACCATTAACACCTGCGTATTTGCCAATATCTACTATATGGTCAGCAATTCGCATAGTATCTTCATCGTGTTCTACAACTATTAAAGTATTACCGATGTCTCTTAGTTTTTGCAGAGCATCTAGCAGTTTATCATTATCTCTTTGATGAAGACCGATACTTGGTTCATCTAGAATATATATTACACCTGTGAGTCCACTACCTATCTGTGTAGCGAGTCTAATTCTCTGTGCTTCACCACCACTGAGAGTTCCAGCTTGTCTAGATAGCGTTAAATACTCTAGCCCTACATTTATAAGAAACTGTAGTCTTGCTTTTATTTCTTTTAGTATTGGCTCTGCGATACTAGCATCTGTTTTTGATAATTTTAAATTTGTTAAAAATTCATAAATATCTGTAATAGACATATCACATACATCTACTATATTCTTCTTATTTATATATACATTGAGTGCTTCCACTCTTAGTCTTTTTCCATTACAAGTAGTACAAGTTTCTTCCTTTAGATACTTGGCTATTTCTGTCTTTGCAAAGTCACTAGCAGTCTCTCTATACCTTCTCTCTACAATATTAAAAACACCATCGAATGCCATTAGACCAATTTGCGGAACACCACCACGAATATAATCAATCTCTATCTTCTCTTTCTTTGTTCCATAGAGAATCATATCGAGCATACCCTTAGGCATATCACATACATTTGTATTTACATCTACATCAAACTTTCTAGCTACTGCTCTATAGAACATTCTAGCCATACCACCGTCATACGCCCAGCCTACTATCTTTGATATGCCAGATTTTGATATAGGTTGATTCCTATTTACTATAACTTTATCAATATCAACTATCTGCTTAATCCCCAGTCCCTTACAATCATCACAAGCACCAAATGGGCTATTAAAACTAAAAAGTCTTGGGGCTAATTCTTCTACCGAATAACCACACTCATCACAGAAGTGAGTAGTGCTATATACTAGTCTCTCTCCTTCACAGTCGATATCTACCGTACCCTTAGATAGTTTAATAGCCGTCTCTACACTCTCAGTCAGTCTCTGTGTGCTGTCTTCTTTTACAATCAATCTATCAATCACTACAAAGATTGAGTGCCTAATATTTTTATCAAGATTAATATCTTCATCTAAAGTATATTGTTCACCATCAATCACTACTCTTAAGTAGCCGTCTTTCCTAAGGCCTTCTAGTTCTTTTGCAAATGTTCCCTTTTTACCCTTAGCAAATGCAGCAAGAATTTGCACCTTCTTGCCCTGCATTGCCATAATTCTATCTACTATTACATCTAGAGTTTGTGTAGTTATCTCCTTCTTACAATTAGGACAATGAGCCTTACCAATATGAGCAAAAAGCAGTCTAAAATAATCATATATTTCTGTAACTGTACCAACTGTACTTCTAGGATTATTTGAAGTAGTCTTTTGGTCAATAGATATACTAGGAGATAATCCGTCTATACTATCAACATCAGGCTTGGACATTTGTCCTAAAAACTGCCTAGCGTAACTAGACAAACTCTCCATATACCTTCTCTGGCCTTCAGCAAAAATGGTATCAAATGCTAGTGTACTTTTACCACTACCACTAACACCTGTAAATACCACTAGTTTATTTCTTGGTATAGTTAAATTAATATTTTTTAGGTTATTCTCTCTAGCACCCTTAATAACTATATCTTCTAACATATCAGTCCTTTTCTATTTCCTTAATCTGTTCTCTAATAATGATAGCAGTCTCAAAATCTAAGACACTTGAAGCTTCTCTCATTAATTTTTGTAGTCTTTCAATTTCTTTTTGTTTCTCTGTTTTACCGAGTTTCTTCTTACCAGAATTTGCTTTCTTAGTAATTTCTAGCGTATTTTTAATATCTTTTATGATAGTTTTAGGTGTAATTCCGTGCTCTAAATTATATTTTTCTTGAATACCCCTTCTTCTATCTGTTTCTCTAACTGCATTTTTAATAGAATCAGTCATATTATCTGCATATAGAATTACTCTACTTTCGCTATTTCTAGCAGCCCTACCAATAGTCTGTATTAGTGCCCACTCACTACGCAAGAATCCTTCTTTGTCAGCATCAAGAATTGCTACTAATTTTACTTCTGGTATATCTAAACCTTCTCTTAGCAGGTTAATTCCGATAAGTACATCAAAGTCCTTCCTTCTAAGCCCATTAATGATATCCACTCTATCTAGGGTATCAATGTCTGAGTGTAGATATTTTACCTTTATATTCTTTTGAGATAGATAATTTGTTAGGCTTTCAGCCATTTTCTTAGTAAGTGTTGTAACTAAAACCCTACCATCTTTCTCTATCGTATCATTAATCTGACCAATTAAATCGTCTACTTGGTTTTCAACAGGCTTAATCTCTATTCTTGGCTCAAGCAGACCTGTAGGTCTAATGATTTGCTCTACTATTTCTCCAGAATTATCGAGCTCAAACTTACCTGGAGTTGCCGAAACAAACACAGTTTGACCTATCTTCTTCTCAAATTCACCAAAATTAAGTGGTCTATTATCATATGCACTAGGCAATCTAAAGCCATAATCAACTAGATTAGTCTTTCTAGCCAAATCACCCGAGTACATACCCCTGACTTGTGGCAAAGTTATGTGGCTTTCATCAATAAATACGATAAAATCATCAGGAAAATAATCTAGCAGAGTATATGGTGCTTGTCCAGGCTGTCTACCATCAAAGTATCTAGAATAATTCTCTATACCATTACAGTATCCAACTTCTCTCATCATTTCTATATCATAGAAAACTCTTTCTTTTATTCTCTGGGCTTCGATTAATTTACCTTGTTCTTCAAATTCTTTAACTCTAACTAAACAATCATGCTTAATTTCATCGAAAATAGCATCGTTTTCAGTATCTAAAATATAGTGAGTAGCAGGTAGCAAATATAAATGCTCTAGAGTATTAATTCTTTTACCTGTAAGGACGTCAAATTCGCTAATTCTCTCGATTTCATTATCAAAAAACTCGATTTTTATACCTATTTCACTTTTGCTTGGTGGAATAATATCAATAGTGTCACCCTTACTTCTAAAAGTCCCCCTGGAAAAGTCCATTTCGTTCCTTTGGTACTGTAAATCCACTAGCCTTTTTAGTATATCTTTTTTCTCATATACTTCACCTGGACGCAGTGATAAACAGGCACTAGAATATGCTTCTGGTGCACCTAAACTATATATACAAGAAACAGATGCTACAACTATAACATCTTTTCTCTCAAATAAAGAGCAAGTTGCTGAGTGTCTAAGCTTATCTATCTCATCATTGATGCTCATATCTTTCTCAATATATGTATCACTAGAAACTATATAGGCTTCCGGTTGATAATAATCATAATATGAAACAAAGTACTCCACTCTATTCTCAGGAAAAAACTCTCTAAATTCATTACAGAGTTGAGCAGCCAGTGTCTTATTATGTGCAATAACAAGAGCTGGTCTATTAACTTTATTTATAATATTAGCCATTGTAAAAGTCTTACCACTACCCGTAACACCTAGTAATGTCTGGTATCTAAGACCATCATTTAAGCCTTCAACCAATTTATCTATTGCTTCAGGCTGGTCACCGGTAGGAGAATACTTACTGACTAATTTAAATTTGTCTTTCATACAATAATTATCTCTCTTTACTCATCAAGTATACAATATATTTGATTATTTTTCAACATATTTATTACACTAGAACTAATGTTCTAATAATTAATTTTTACCATAGTTATACTAACTATGGTAAATTTACTAAAATATAGCTTTAAGAATTATTCCCACAATAAAAGAAATGATTGCTAAAATTATTGTTCTGGTTATCGCAACACTCCAATTAATCTTTATATTTTTTTGTTCTCTTAGGAAGGATTTACCTTTATCAAGAATAGTGATGCAGTATACTAGTTCCCCTTTCTTGTCTGAATTAACTACGTTTATATAATTTTCTTGAGATAGACCTTCTAATATACTCTCTAATTCAATATCGTTTACATTATATTTAGGCTCAAAACTATGACATAAATCTAGTGGTGACAAAAGACAAGTGTCCTTCTTTTCGCACACCGAAAGTAGATATTTCATTAGCATTTTTTCTTTCTTGTTTGTCATACCTTACCCAAATAACATAATAGCAATAAAACTACCTATAAAAGCCATTATTCCACTACAAATAGCAGTAATAAACATCATAGCGATTAGGTCTTTTTTATTTCCCTTTTCTATCTTAATATTTTCCTGTAAAACCCTAGAATTATCAAGAACTAATAGACACATATTATTTTCATCAATATACTTTAGGTCAATATACTTCCTTGACTTTAGAAACATAATATCTGCTTCTAAAGATTCATAGTCGTCTTTGTATTTTTTTATACTTGAAAATATTGTACTAACTTCTATAACTTTATAGCCATCTGAGCAATTATTTATTAAATATTTCAGTAGTAATAATTTTCTTTTATCCATATATTTATCTTATCACACTTTTGCCTTTTTTACTAATATTTAGCATAATATATGACTCAAAAAAAATGTGATTTGCATACACAAACCACATTTTTATATATTAATTATTATTTCTTAGTTGTTTTTCTTTTTGAGCCCTTTTTAGCAGGAGCACCTTTCTTCTTAGAAGATACAACAAAGTAAACAACTACACCAGCTAGTACTACTACAGCAACTACAACAAGTACTGTACCAACAACTGGACTAATCTTCTCTTCTTCAGCTTCTTCAGCTGGAACGTCGATTTGGTATGAGTAAGTATTAGCATTACCAACTTCGTCTTTTACAACGAACTTCAATGTATACTTACCTGTAGAAGTGATATCCCAGATAGCGTTTACACCATTCTTACCTTTGTTAGTAACAACGTTACCACTTGGGTCAGTAAGAGTGATTGCTAAGTTCTCTTTTAGATATTCATCTTCTGTAGTATCGTCAGATAGAGTGATTTTGCTTAAGTTTAGTGTGAACTCTTGGTTAACAGTAGCAGTTGTAGGAAGGTCTGTCTTCTCGTTTGCCCACTCAAGAGTTGGTTTCTCACAGTCACCTAGAGCAAGAGTTCTAGTCTCTGTTGTTGTATTACCTGCAGCGTCTGTTGCAGTATACTTAATTGTATAAGTTCCTTGACCTGTAGCTTTGAATTGTCTTACTGACATATCTCCGTCTACTTTAGTAACTGTAGGATTTGTGCTGTTTGGTCCTGTTACAGAATAAACAACTTCTACAGGCTTACCATAGCCATAGTCAATACCATCGAATTTACCATCGTTAGCAAATGCTGCTGGGATAGTAATTGTTTGGTATGTTTCATTCTCATCTGGACTCCATGCTAGAGCAGAAATAAATGTATTTGTAAGTTCAATTTCTGGTCCAATTGTATCTTTTGCAGTAACTGTGAATAGAGAATTCTCTAGAGTTGCTTTATTACCAGCAACGTCTTCTGCATAGTAAACAATTGAGAATGTTCCTTCTGATAGTGGAACGAAACCTGTCTCACCTACGATAGTGTACTTAGCACCCTTAGATACATTGTAGATATCCCAAGTGATGTATTTAGCTTCGAAATCTTCACCATTTTTGATAAGTTTAGCAGTTGGAACTTCAAATTTCTTACCAACTTCGATTTCATCTTCAAATCTGTCTTCATCTTCAATTACGATAGTTGGAGCAGTTTTGTCATTAACTCTGATACCGAATGTTTGAACTGTGATGTTACCACCAACGTCTTTTGCTTGGTAAGTTACAGTATAGATACCGAAGTTACTTAATTTAAATGAAAGACCACTGATTGTGTATTCATAACCACTAGCAGTTGACTCTTTAACAATATTCTCAGCACTTACCTTAGAAACTGTATTGCCGAATGAGTCTTTGATAGCAACTGTGATAGCTAAGTTATCATCTTTAACATCTGTGAATTTAACAGCAGGTAAATCAAGAACTTGAGTACCTTGGTTAAATGCAGCTTGGTCAACGCCTTCTACTTTGATAACATTAGTACCATCTGTTGCAAAACCATAATCGTTAATTTCTGTAGCACCAGCAACTTTAATATCGCTGTTTACTGCTAATAACTCAGTATTCCAATTGCTAGTAGCACCAGCAGATGTAACTACAGCAATTTCTGGAGCAGTTTGGTCGTTTTTAGAGTTTACGATAGCTACAGTTTTAACTGCAGATTTAACTAAGATAGAACCATCAGCTGTTGTTTCTACTGTACCAGCAGCAAATGCATCTCTAGTATCAACAAGTGTGCTATCTAAGTATGCTTCAGCATAAATATCAATAGATGTAATACCATCATTGTCTGCAATTAATTTATCTACGTCGATAGAATACTTACCATCTTTGTTTTTCTCTGTGATTTCTACAGGAGTACCTGTTCCGTTAACTTTATAGAAAGTTTTTACTTCGATATTTTTATCATAAGTATCAGTAGCTGTTGGAACAGAGAAGTTTAAGAACTCATCTTTATCACTAATAGTAGAGTAAGGAACATTTAGTTCAACTTTTGCTTTACCTTTAGTCATATCTTCGTCTGTATCATATACTACGATATCATACTCAGCATAACCAGCTGGGTTACCTGCTCTATCTAGAGCTTTATATCTAACTTCGTAAGTACCTACTTGAGTAAGTGTAATCTCAGCAGCTTGATTATTATCAGCGTTTGTTACAGTTGTAACAGCACCATTAGGAGCTCTGTAAGACCTTTCAAATGTTAATTCACTATATTTATCTAGGTTATCTGTACCATAGATAGCAGGAATAGTAACTTTAACTTGTTTACCAACACCTGTAACATTTACAAGTTTAGCAGCAGATGGGATAGAAGCCTTAGTATTAACTAACATTTCTTCTACATCATCGTTCTCAGTTACGTTAACACCATTTACTTGGATAATCTTATTAGCATCTTGAGTGTCTAATTGATAATCATAAGTTGGTCTAACAGTTGCAGATTGTTTATCTGCAACCTTGATGCTTTGGTCTGGAGTAATCTCACTAGTAGTAAGACCAAATAAACCGATGCTTGCCTTATAAGTGATGATATAATCACCTACTTTATTTGGTGTAAATGTGTAGTTCTCATAGTCAAATGCAGAATCTGGTAAAACTTCTTTAGTTGTAACGTTAGTAATTTTTACCTTTACATATGCATTGATTGCATCTAATGAACTAGCAGACTCAGTAACCTTGATTCTAGGAACTTTAACTTCTGTATTAACGTTACCACTAGTAGGAACAGAATCTAGAAGTGTCATTGTTAAATCAACTTTAGATAAGTCATACTTAGTAACTACTTGGAAGTTAGAGTCTAGTCTAGAAATAACTGTGTCTAATAATCCATCACTATCTTTATCTTCACCTGTTCTGAACTCATACACGATAGTATAAGTACCAGCTTTTGATAAGTTGTCTTTGTTTACTTCAAAGTACTTCTTATCTGTGCTGATAGTATTTAGGTGTATTGGTGTAGAACTATTTGGAGTGTAAAGTAATACTGCTAATTGCTCATTTGCTTCTAAGTCTGCAATCTCTGTAGCTTCTTCTTCGTCTCCGATGATTACAGATGGAGCAGGAATCTTAAAGCCTTCTTGTTTAACAGGCATTTTAGCAGGAATAACATACTCACTATTTACAGGAAGAACGATAGTTGCATCACTCTTCTCTACCCATACAGTAACGTTCTCAACAACAGTTTTAACTTTGTCGTCACCTACTGTAGAAATAGTAACACTGTAGTATCCTTCATAGTTTGCGTCAAAATACTTCTTGCCAACGTAATCAGCCATATCTGCCTGTTCAGCAGCAGGAAGTGCTTCTAAATCACCTTGAGTGAACTCTTTAACTTCGATTTCGTCGCCACCTTTAGTAACTGTGAACTCATATTCACCAGCACCTGTAGTAACTTTAGGAAGCCAAACTTTGTCACCAACATGATAGTTATCAGAAAAACCTTCTTCTACTTTAACACTAGTACCAACAACTTGTGTAGTTGCTGTATATTCTTGTTGAGCAGCAGAAACTGCTTGTTGTACTGGTGCAACATAACCTGTAGCCACAGTAGCACCTGCAAGTAAAAGTGGTAATACTAATTTTTTCTTGCCTTTCATAATTGTCAAAATTCTCCTTACTTACAATAATTATAACGAATTTAGTTTAGTATTTTTTATATGTTTTGTCAACTATATAATACAAATATTTCATATATTTGCTAGTGTTTCTAGCATTAGTTGTAGTATAAATCAAAATTTCCAAATTATACCAAATATTTGTAATATTTTTCCAATTGACTATCTAAGAGATTTTACCTTTCTAGGACCTGCACCATAAGATGCATCAAGGATATCTCTACCGTAGAAAGCATAGTCAGCATAGAATTTTTCTCTGCTGTATGTCATATTTCTTTCCCTACCCACAACTGCACCATTATCTGGATGCTCAGCAAGTCTAGCAAATAGACCACCAAGGGTTCCCATCATATCCATATCAACAGGTGTTTCTGTTGCAGTGATTATAGAATTAATTGCCATAGCCTTATTGCTCATATTGTCAAAGGTGTCTTCTGGCATATCGTATACATAGTCAAGAATTCTTCTAGCAGTCTCAGGGTTATAACTATAATGAAGTCCAGAGATTATACCAGATACTGCTTGAATAATATCTGCGTCTCTAAGGGTTCCTTCATATTTACCCGTTTGTACAGCACTTAAGAAATCTAATTTCTGAGCAACATAACTATCAATAAGTTGTCTACCCTTTAGCCAAGAAACGCTATCTCTCTTTCCCCTAGTGTCATGTCTAGTAGGTAAGTATTTTGCGTGCATATCTTGATAAGACCTAAGTGTTGCACGTGTTTCATAGTCACCCTTGCCCATCACTTCGGTTAGTTCTCCAAGGATTCCGTTCATAAATTCTGCCTGTACACCATAGGCTTCCTGTTCTCTCTGTTGTCCATAGTAGTCAGACTCAAATACATTAAACATCGCATTTAAAAGCCCTGGGTCCTGAGAAGACCTAGCGATAGATAGTAGTGTTTGTTTAAAACCAGCCACATTGGCAGGACTAGCAAGCTCTGGTTTTCTAGAAAAATCACTACAAGGATTGTCTATTTCTTTAAAGTACTGCATATTATGCTCAGACTCATGCGCCAAAAGAGAAACTAGAGAAAATCTATATGAAGACTTGTATAAGTGCTCTTCATTTAGATACATTTTATCATTTTTTGCTCTAGCACATTCATCGCCACCTAATTGTACTTCATCTTTGTCTCTATGCCTTAAGATATTTACAGCAGTAATACGGTCATAGTTTGCATTACCACTCTTAATCTTCTTGATAGATAGAACAGCATCAATTACACTCTGCAATTCTTCATTAGACAACTCTTCACCAGCATCATTAGGCTGATTTAGAAAGTCAATAATTATAGCATTTGCTTCTTCTATCGACATATTTGGATTTGGTTTAAATGATACCATAATTTTCTCCTTTTTATCTTTTAGATAAAACTACCTAAATATATTAAACCACAAATCTCAACAAAAATCAATATTATAGCCAAAATTTACATTATAATAATTCATATTTTACAGCAAAAAAATCTCTTACCCTATTTTTTAGGATAAGAGACTTTTTAAACTCAAGGAAAATATATAGAAGAAGTAGATTTATGTACTATTTAGAAACCAAAACCTGTGCCACAGCCACAGCAGTTTAAGATAATAAGTAAAAGAATTATATTCCAGCAACAGTTGTCATCATTACTAAAACCATTGCAACCACATAACATAAGAAGCAATAATAAGCAGCAACAATTGTTTCCTTTACCAGGAACACCGTGACCACTCATACCATGATTACAACCACAATTTGTTCCAAACATTTTGTTTTCCTCCAAAATTTAGTTATTTAAAGGCATATTATCTTGCCTTCTACTTCATAGTACTCATTTTATTTTAATTGTGTTACAATTTTTTCAAAATAAAAAAAACTTAGGCAATAACCCAAGTTTTATTTATCAAATAACACTTTTGAAATTGTATTTTTCAGTGTGTCTATACCAATATTACTTCTAGCAGAAATTAGCAAACCGTCTAGTTCTATATCCTTATCTTTTAGATTATCACACTTATTATAAACCATAATAACCGGACTATCACAGCCAAGATTTTTAAGTACTTCATTAGTAACCTTGATGTGACTTTTATAATTAGGATTGCTAATATCTACAACATGTAAAATCAGGTCGGCATAGATACTTTCTTCTAGTGTACTAGCAAATGCTTCGATAAACTCGTGTGGCAAATTATTAATAAAGCCAACAGTATCAGTAAATAATGCTTCTCTACCTTCCCCTAACCATACATTTCTTGTTGTGGTATCAAGGGTTGCAAATAGTTCATCTTTTACATACACATTAGTTCTAGCAAGAAGATTAAGAAGTGTACTCTTACCACTATTAGTGTATCCCACGATTGCAACAACAGGTTTAGAATTAGTTTGTCTACTCTTTCTATTTAAGTCTCTATGTTTCTTTAATCTTTTTAACTCTTCACTTTTCTTAACAATATTATTCTCAACAATTCTTCTGTTCAGTTCTAGTTTGGTTTCACCCGGGCCTCTCATACCGACACCACCACCAAATCTACCGCTACTCTCAGATAGCGCATTTAGTCTAGGTAATGAGTATTTTAATTGTGCTAATTCTACCTGCAATTTACCTTCATTAGTTCTAGCACGACCAGCAAATATATCTAAGATAAGCATACTTCTATCGATAACCTTAGTACAAAGGGCCGCACTAATACTACTAACCTTACTACCACTAAGTTCGTTATCAAAAATTACTAAGTTTGCTTCATTGAATTGTATTGACTCTTTAATAACATCAATCTTTCCACTACCGATATAATACTTGCTATCAGGCTTAACTCTAAACTGAGAGATTCTATCGACAGTCACAATTCCTGCAGTTTTTGCCAAACTCTCTAGTTCGTCAAGGTCGGCTTCCATATCACCTTTTTCTTTAATAGCAACTTTTACTAAAATCGCCCTTTGTTCAGGCAATTCGTTTAGTTTCGCATAATACTCTTTATACTCTTTTTCACTAGCAACTATTTTGTCTAGTAATCCGTATTTATTTAAATATCTAGCATCGTGGCAGGTAACAATATCTACATCCTTACCTGTTAAATATCCAATCTGCGCAGAATACGCCAGACCATCTTTAATTGATACAGCACATAAACAATCTAATTTCTTATTTTTAAGAAGTGATATATCCATACCACTCAAATTCACATTACCATTAGGGTGAGTATGAATAAGCCTTGAGCCTGTATACCTTCCCCTATTTTCTTCTATATCTACAGCAACAGAGTGTCTCTCTCCAACACAAGCATCTAGAACTTGTCCCTTTCTAGAAATAAGCACTGCTACTTCATAGCCAGTGCCTACTGTTATATCAACCATAGCAGAGATAACAAATTCATCTATAAAGAGAGATTTATCAAACGAATAACCTTCTAGAGAAAGTAATCGTTCCCTGTATTCTTTTTTTAATTTATCTGGAAAATTCATTAAATCAATCCTTTAATTGTTTCATTTATCATTACCATACTATCTAGGTTGCCTTGAATCAAATCTGTATTGTGCTCAAGTTTACTGTAAATAGTATTAATATTCTGACCTACTAAAATTAGTCGATTGCCAAGCGCCACAACTTGTGCCTTGGTCTGCATATTAGCTGATTCCTTGTATGTATTAAAAGTATTTAGAGCGCTGACAAAGTAATCCTGCATACTATCTACTAGTATTGATTCATAGCCTACATACTCATCATCAAACTTATGAATATTGTCATCGTTTACAAATCTATTTAAGGAATAATACCCTTGTGTCTCTAAATCAAAAGAATCATAACCAGAGAACATCTCCACTGCTCTATCAAAAGCTTTGGCATTTTGTCTAGTCTTAATGAGTGACAAAATGTATTTGTCTTCTAGGTATTGATACTCATTAACTAGAGCACTTCTCTCCAACACACCACCAGCAACTATCTGATTACTAATATTAACCTTATTCATAAAACTAGCATATTCTTCATCTTCAATGAAAAGTTCATAATTTTTCACAACGCCATCATAATCATCAGTTCTAATATCTATAGTCAGTGCTAGGTAGCAATTATTGATACCACCATCTTTCTTATAAACCCTAGAATAAAGGCTACCTGCCATATCGTAACTACCGATATAGTAGCAAAACTTAGCTAAATCTTTAGTAAAAACAAAGAACAAAAGCAAAAATATTATTAGTCCTGCAACTAACAACGCTAATAGTGTAAGTCCACCTGTAACTAAAATAATCCTTTTGTAATTAGGTTTCAACCACATTCTCCTTGATTTTAATAGATATATACTATTTTAGCCTATAATACAAAAAAAATCAACAAAACTGCAATTAAAACTGTCTTGTTGATGTCTTTATTTTTATTTATTTTGGATTATACTTGGGAAATTATCTTAGACTCATAACAATAGTCATAACAACACCCAATCCTGCCATAACAACAAATCCCATAATATTATCCCCCTTATTAAAACTGCACCTGTAGTATAACATAGCATATGCTCAATGTCAATACCCTTTTTTAAAAAATATATATATTTTTTAAGCACCAATATTTTACACAGATATTATCTTTCCAGAATACGCAGAAACAACATAACTATATCTCCTTCCATCCCTAGTGATAATAGTAATACACCAACACAAATCATCACTGCACACATCTATAGTGCCCATCAATTTAATGTATGACTCTGCATTAAATGTCTTACCTTTCTTCAATTTACCAATGTCTCTAGAGTGCTCACTCAACACTGTATTTATAGCATCATCACAACTAATTACAAGACCATTTACAATAGACTTAAGTACAATATCGGTAGTTTTAATTTCACTAGCAATAGTGA
Source organism: Clostridia bacterium (assembly GCA_045635805.1). Lineage (GTDB taxonomy): Bacteria > Bacillota > Clostridia > Christensenellales > UBA1242 > UBA11490. The sequence continues at coordinate 82,957 of JAZTWI010000003.1, read as the reverse complement.
GAACCATCACATCTCTCTTTTGCACATTTCCAATGTCCACTATAAGCCCACCGAAGGGATTGTTTTCAAATATTCCTTCGTACACTTTATCATCTACAAAAAGTTTGTATGTATAAGTAATATCTTTAGAATTATCTATACCTTCAACCATTAAAACAGCAAAATCAATTTTAGCAGTGATATAGCCATTTTTTATATATTCATTTTCCCTTTTTCCTAGTATTAATGTAGACTTAATCTCTCCAAACTTTCCTACAAAAACATCTCTCTGAATTTCTGCTATGTTTTCATAAAAAACTTGGTTTAGATTATATGAACAACCACTAATAAGCAGAGAAAAAATCATAAATAAAAACAAAAAAAAATTCATATAGCACTCCATTTTAATCTTATGAACACTATATGAAATTATTTATTCTTTTATGAATTATTGAATACCATCCACCTGTTCTACTCTTTCTTGATATTTCCCACCCAAGAATTCTGTATTTAGGAATTTATCTACAATATTGATAGCAGTTCTAGAACCGATATAATCACAAGGAATTATACAAACATTGGCATTATTATGTTTTCTAGACATTTCAGCTATTAGTGGCTTAAAGCACAATGCACCCCTAACACCCTTGGCTTTATTACTAGCCATACTCATACCTATTCCTGACCTACAACCATATATTCCAATATATCCTTTCTTAACTAATGCATTTGCTTCTATCGCAAAAGTTGCAAAACTATCTAGAGCATCATACTCTGGGCTAGCACACTCTACATACTCTAAACCCAAAACATCTAAGTGCCTTTTAATCTTCTTAAACATCTCAGCAGCACCATGGTCATAAGCTAAAACTATCATAATATCTCTCCTACCATTAATAAATATAGTTTACCAAAAAAGTAGACTTTTACAAATTAAATTAAATCACTTTCATAATTATATTTGAGAAAAAGTGTTTTTTATGTTAAGATTAAAAAAAATAGAAATAGGAAAGCTTATAATGAAGAAAAATATAGACGAAACAGCACAATTATATTCCAGGTTATACGATAACGAAGACTTTACAGAATTTATCGAAAATAAGTACAATATCAAAGATAACGAAACCGTACCTATTTACCTAGAAAGTATGGACAAATATATTGAGTTCTTAGTTAATTCTAGGGAACCTAACGACGAAAATTTATATAAAGACAAAGCAAGAGAAATCTTATCTCATAGCACTAGCCAATTTTGGCTGCTCCCTGCTGAAGAATGCTTTGAGAAAATAATTGAAATGATTAAAGACGGAATCATTACTGAAGAAGATATACCTTACATCATCTCATCAAGTAAATTTTACAAAGGCTTTAGACTATTCTTAATCACAGCATTTGCAAACAGAAAGAGAAGTAAATCAAAGAAGAAAAAGAGAAATTGGGAAGAATTAGACCCAATTATTAATAAACTTATCGAAAAACACTTCCAAAACCAAATGGTTAAATAATAAACCCCCAATATTAAATTATGAGAGTGAATTATGAGTGAACATAACAGTAGTAGCAGTTCTGATAACAACAAAGAACAAATAATAATCCCTGTATGGGAACTATTATTTGATGAAAAAAATGACAAAAAGGAGAATACTATGGTATTAAAAAGTTTATTAAATAAGAAAATAAAAGTTTGGAGTGTACTAGCAACAACTATTAATGGTGTTCGTGGCGCAATAAAAGGACAAGTAGGCATACTAACATCTTTTGATGATGAATTTATCGTTCTAGATAACATATATATTTTAAGCAGAAAATTTATATATAGAATTGAATATGTATAAGAAAATAAAATAATTAATTTTAATAAATAAAAGAGAAACAAACTAGAAATATTTGTTTCTCTTTTTCAATACATATAAAAAGGCGGAGCAATATGTCCAAACTTTTATTTCTCTACTTCCAATAATAGATAAATAGTTATATTTTATTCTAAAAAACCTGCATTAGTAAGAGAAGTAATGAGTTCATTAACCCTACTAATCACAGTAGCAAAATCATCAGTTGATTCCAATGGTGATACAGCCACACCAGGAGTTACAACGCCGTCTTCACCTGTGGCCCCTGTTAAACCAGTTGGACCCGTTGCACCTGTTGTACCTGTTGGACCCGTTGCACCTGTCGCTCCTGTTGCTCCCGTTGGTCCTGTTGCTCCCGTTGCACCTGTTGGGCCTGTCGCTCCTGTTGCCCCTGTTGGTCCTGTTGGACCGTTTGCGCCTGTTGGGCCGGTTGGACCTATTAAACCTGTTGGGCCTGTTGGGCCTATTAAACCTGTTGCTCCTGTTGGGCCGGTTGGACCTGTTGTTCCTGTTGAGCCGGTTGGGCCGGTTGCTCCTGTTAAACCTGTTGCACCTGTTGGGCCGATTGCTCCTGTTAAACCTGTTGCACCTGTTGGGCCGATTGCTCCTGTTAAACCTGTTGCACCTGTTGGGCCTGTCGCTCCCGTTAAACCGGTTGGCCCTGTAGGACCCGTAGGACCAATAAGACCTTGTATTCCCTGTTCACCTGTAGGACCGGTAGGACCTGTTACACCAGTCGGACCAGTTGGGCCGGTTGGTCCTGTAATACCTATTGATGGACCAGTCGGGCCGGTTGGTCCTGTAGGACCTGTCGGTCCCCTAAATCTAAAACCATTATATCTACAAATGTTATTAAGATTAGAACCACAGCCACAACCATAATTACATCCGTTTTGCATAAACATACCTCCTAAAAAATTTCTTCAAGGCATAGTATGAATTAAAATTAAAAAGTGTTAAAAAAAAGACAGGTTAATTACTTTTAACCCGTCTTGTAAAGTACTATTCAAATGTAATAAAATCGCCTGAAGTTAGCGTATATTCATCTGTTTGCAAAGTACTACCACCTCTTTTGTACTTAATAGAAATAGTATTATCTACTCTAGCACTTAATATTGCATCATCTATCTCAAACATTCTATCAATTACAAACTCTTCTTCGCCTATAAAAATAGATAAGATTTCATCATCAATCTCCAGCCCAAGGGTATCTATAATGCTACTATCTGTTATTTCACTAACGACCACATTTTCCTTAATCTTACCATAACCAAGAGACTCATCTAATACAAATTTCTGATTTCTAGTTGTTACTGTAACACCTAGAGCAAATCTCTTACCTAGGGTATTTACAGTAGTCCCTTTCTCAGTATTATACATAATATTACTAACCACTGCTTTTACAACAGGCAATGGAATAGCATAGTTTACATTTTGGTCTTCACTATCACCAGCATTGGTAATACCTATTAGGTGACCATTAATGTCAAATAGTCCACCACCCGAGTTTCCACTGTATATCGCTGTATCAATTCTAATAGAGCGATATTGTCTAACAGTACTATCTATCTGTAGGTTTATATATTCATTATCAACACTAATAATACCCTTAGTTGCACTAATACCTTCGTCTTCCGTATTACCTATAGCGATAGCAGTCTCTCCAACATAATATCTATCTGCAAATGTTATCTCTCGAACATCTGGATTTATCATTTGTAATCTAGTTGTACTAACTTTTAACACTGCTAAATCATACTTAATAGAACCACCAACATAATAGCAATCTATAGCATAATCACCATACTCATATTTAGGATAACCATTGGCATCATTTTCCCCTGTTGCCTGGTATGAGCCTTCACTACCATAAAGGTACGCCTTTGTACTTCTTGCAATTTTGCCACCATTTGCTTCATTTGCGTTCTCATCATACATAACGTGGTAATTGGTAATAATATAAGAATAATCTTCTTCCATCTGATAAATGACACCACTACCAGAAAATATAGCAACCTTATTTTGAGTACCAAAGAAACCAGATACAGTCTCATAAAATTCTGTATAAATCTTAACACTAGAGAGTAACGCTGCATTTACGGCTGTCGCTGTCTCATCTACTTCTAGATTAAGATACAAGTCTAAAAAGTCCTTAAAAGACATATCGCCATAAAGTTCTTTATACTTATTATATACAACTTCAATGGTTAAATCCTTACCATCTTCACCATCTAGACCATTGGTTCCATCACTACCCGTCTCACCATTTGTTAACTTCATCTCATTAGTTGAGCCATCACTATATGTAATGGTGTATATTGTCTCACTTGCATTTTCACTAGTTTTAATAATAGACACCACATACTTTTGCTCATCACCACAACCCACAAAGACTAGACATGGTAGAATAAGCACTAGTAATAATGTAAGAAATATTTTTGTAAATCTTTTCATATGTTCACCTATAAATATTTATCTGTCGTAATTATACCACAAGGGTGCTTTTTTACATAATAAATTCACAAAAACCACAAAGATTTTTTGAAAGTTTATATCTAAAATAATATGTTAAAAATTTTTTTAATTTTTTTTAAATTGGGTATTGACAAAGCATACCTTCGTCCATATAATAATATAATTTAGTTTATATCTTTCGTACACGTGCTTAATATAGAGGCTAAATTAATTCATAACAAAGGGGATAAAATTATGAAATTTTTAGACAATATAAGAGCAAAAAAAGTAGCTAAAGAAGTTGGAGAACAATACGAAAAATCTGTAGCACAATGGCATGACAGACTTCACGGACTCAAACAAACCCTAGTACAAGGCATTCACGAAGATGTAAAGGTTAGAGTGGAAGATATGATGCCAGAAGGAATATTTTTCTACGATGTTCGTGGTTCAATTATTTTAGATGGTCAAGGCGTTAGCACAGTAGACGCAACAGTTGTTGACAATGGATATATGTACTCAACAAACTACGCCCCATCATATATGTTAATAAAAAACGACCCAAGAAGCAAAGAAGAACCATCTCCACAAAACACTACTATGTACAAAGTTTGCTACGTAGAGAAAACATTTGCTAGAGACAAAGAACCACATTTTACTGTAGAAAGATTAGTTAGAAACGAAAATAGTGCAACTAACGAAGTCTTCCCTTATATTTTCCAAAGAGCAAGCGTTCCAACAATCAATGGAAGACTAGGCGGAATTGAGCAAACACATTTCCCAGATGTTAGATACGATAGCAGTATGGATGCAAACTTCTATTCTGGTTCAATGACTGCAGTTAGACTATACATTGATAGAATTATGAGACCTATTAATGCATATTCACAATGCCCAAGAAATACTATAGATATGTCTCAAGGTAGACAAAAATAAAAACAAAAATATACTCAAGACACTTGAGTATATTTTTTTATAAGTTTATCAATTCAAATATATTGATACACACTTCTTCATAAGGGTGATGTTTCTTAATAATCTCAACTGCCCTTTTAATTTTCTCTTCCTTACACCTAAATTCTAATTTGTATTCTGGCGCAAATTCCACAGCTCCAACTTTTCCAAGATATGGACTCGCCCCATCTAGTGGTCTCCAAGAAGAATTAATCTCATACCAGGACATACAGCAGTCATAGTTACCAACTTTACCAAAGCCTTCACTATATAGAGCATTCCTAATATCATCTAATGCTTCTAGTGGTAAGTATACTTCAATTTTATAATTCTTTGACATATTATAACCCCTTCTCATTAATATCGATTAACATCTCATCAAATCTATCTAACATTCTAAGTGACGGACCGGTCAGTTTCTCATTTTGAGCAAGGTTATCACTTCTTCCTACCATAATTAAATACTTAAGTAACTTATTACCATCTCCTACAGTGTCTAGGTCAGCCATCTCTTCCCTGACAACACTTTGAGTCAACATTCTCTTATATGGATTCCTTGTCTTATGCTCTGTTATAAACATAAATATATCGTGCTTATCAACTAGTTTAGATATAATTGCAGAGTCTTCGGCACTAAAACCAAGGCCAGGAAGTATTGGTTCAATTATTTCACAACCCCTTTTATTATGGTCAAAGAAACTATCTATCATCTCTCCATCTTTTTCTCTGACTATGTGAGTATCAGGCTTGCCGATATCGTGAAAAAACATTGTATAAGCAAGTAGTCTTTTATCTTCATCTGGCAGAGCGTCTGTCATAGCATTCATCTCTTCAACAGAGTGCAAGATATGACCTAGAACATTATACTTATGCCAAGGATTATTCTGCTTCTGTTCTTCACACTTTCTAACTTCTGGAATAAATTTATCTAACCAAATTCTAAACTCAGCATTACCATTGTATAATGCGTAAAAATCTTCTACTGCATTTTTTGATAATACCACACTATCTAACATATCAATATATTTCTTGTCTTGCATAAAACCAACTCCTTGGTATATAATAACACAATAATATAACATATACAATTAACTATAATAAAAAGACCTACAAACTAATTAGGCCTTTTATATTACTAAGATATATATGATTGTTTCTCCACCATAATAACAGGTGTATATTTTGTATCTATTTTTCCAATCTTTTGGGTTAGTATTGACACAATCTCTTCTTCTTTGTGCTCTGCACCAAATGGGATAGCGACTTCAAAAATTAGATTAGTATTGTGTGGACCTTTTACCATTCTAAAGTCGTGCATTGAATATTCTTTCGAGATGTCTTTCACGAGTTTAGAAACCTTCTTTCTCATAGCATTTACTTCTTCATCATCGACAACTATAGGGTCATAATGTCCGGTTAAAACTATATTAGTATTTTGTAAAAATTCTTTCTCAATATCATCTATAAGTTCGTGTGCAACTAATGTGTCTAGGTCAGCTGCAAGTTCAATATGCACACTTGCAAAGAATTTACTAGGACCATAACTATATACATTAAGGTCATGTATACCAAGAACAGTCTTGTGAGCAAGAATTCTTTTCTTTATATTTTGTATTAGTTCTTCATCAGGTGCCTGACCTATTAATTTAGAAATCATTTCAACTAAAATCTTAATACCAGCAATAGCAATAAATACAGCAACTAATACACCTGCATAACCATCAATATTAAAACCTGTTAGTTTTCCAATAATTATAGCAATTAAAACCACAGTTGTAGAAATACAATCAGATAGACAGTCTACCGCTGTAGCCTTAAGTATATCTGAATTAATTTTATTACCTACACCCCTATTATAGAAGAAAAGCCCACATTTAAATGCAATTGACATAATAAGCACAGCAATAATAATATAAGAAAACTCTAGAGCCTTAGCACTTATAATATTAGTAACAGATTCTTTAACTAGTTCAAATGCAATAAGCAAGATAAGAAAAGAAACTATTAAAGACGCAATGTATTCTATTCTCTCGTGACCAAATGGATGCTCTTTGTCTGCTGGTTTAGATGAAATCTTAAATGAGATAAAAGACATAACACTACTACCACAATCGGTTAGGTTATTTAGTCCATCTGCCATAACAGAAATCACACCAAAAAGCATTCCAACAATTATCTTAGCACCAGCAAGTAGCAGATTAGATACAATTCCAACTATACTCGCAATCGTTCCGTAAGACTCTCTTGATTTTTCTTTTTTCTCCATAACTTTTACTCCAAAAATAAACTGCAAAGTAATTATATTAGATATATGATGAAAAGTAAATAAAAAGTTAAACTTTTATATAATAAAATTACGTAAAAATTAAAAGCACAAACCAAGTTGTGCTTCTAAATTTATGTTATATATTGTTTTTAAAATAGTCCAAAATTCTAGACTCATCTTTTCAAATAATAAATGCCTAAATTGTATATACATCCCCCGTCTTGATAACTGACGCAACATTAGGTAGTTCCCTTACAAATTCATCACAAACAATATCACTTGTACAATGCGCCAACATTACCTGACCAATATCATTGTCTCTTACATATTTAATAGTTTCAATGGTCTGCTCATCGATATTTTTTAGATGAAATCCACCGATTACCATACAAACTTTATTTTCGCCCGTAACTCTCTTTGCATAATCAATGGTATTACAAATGCCACTATGCGCACACCCAGAAAAAACTATAAGTCCCCTTTTTGATTTAATAACAAGACCAGAATCATCTAAATGGGGATATGTATTACCTTTTTCATCCCAAGCAGGTAAATTCTTACCAATCTCAAAAAAATTCTTTCTATCAATTTCACCTAAAAAAATAATATTATCAGTAATGTAATAAGGTGCTCTAGATTCAATTAAAGAGAATTTCTGTTTTAATTCTTCCCTAGTTTGATTTAGACCATTATTATTGCCCGTTCTTTTACTGATTCTTACAATATCAAAATCTGGATGACAAATCAAATCAGTCTTTACATTTAAATATTTTAGACCGTTACCATGGTCATAATCACCATGACTCAAAACAATAGCATCAATATCAGATAAATCAACATTTAATTTTTCTGCATTTCTTATAAAAATATCTGTAGTACCAGCATCAAATAAAACTCTCTTACCATCACACTCAATAAGCAATGAGATACCGTGTTCACACTCTAATTGTTTATCTTCACATCTATTATCATTTAAAACTGTAATCTTAACCACAATCAAATCTCCTATATAGTTATATTATCACATAAATTCTTGTTTTCAAATCAAAACAATATTTATAATACCTAATTATCGTAGTCTAGACACTATAGGAAAAGACAATAGTTACGAATCTATTTCACACAAGTAGAATTTCAAAACAAAAAAACTCCATACCGAAGTATAGAGTTTAGTTTGGCTCCTCAAGTAGGGACGACGCGTTAAGAAAAGCTGCCCGTGGCAAGTTTTTAGCCAAAGCCGGGAGCGACTTGTCGCGGTCTGGGTCCGACAGACTCGTCAATGAAACCGAAGGTTTTATTTGTCGGGTGGCACGAAGTGACGGGGTCCCGACTACCGAAGTAGGTTCATAGCAACAGAGTTGCTAGCAGATGTAATCTGCTGAGCCCCTTGAGTGCATAAAAAATGCTCATCAATAAATTTGATGAGCGACTTTTTTGGCTCCTCAAGTAGGGCTCGAACCTACAACCTACCGGTTAACAGCCGGTTGCTCCACCATTGAGCTATTGAGGAATAACACGACTATTATATGTTAGGAAAAGATTTTTGTCAACTACTTTTTTAAATATTTTTTAAATATTTTGTAAATACTTTATAAACAAAAATATTTCTTACTTTATTTTACAAAACACATCAAAAAGCCTTTTTGATTTCTCTTATAGCATTCTTTTCTAATCTACTCACCTGAGCCTGAGAAATACCTATTTCTTCCGACACTTCCATCTGAGTTTTCCCTATAAAATATCTAAGAGATATTATCTCCTTCTCTCTATCGTCTAGTTTAGATAAAGCATCTTTGAGATTTAGATTCTCTACCCACTTGTCTTCACTATCTTTACTATCACTCACTTGGTCAACTAGGTAAATAGTATCTTCCCCATCTTCGTACACAGGGTCACACAGAGACATAGGCTCACTGATTGCTTCCAGCGCAATAGCAACGTCTGCCACAGGTAACTCTAATTTCTCTGCCACCATATCCACACTAGGCTCTTCGCTATTGAGTCTAATGAGTTCTTCCCTTGCCTTGAGCGCTTTATATGCAGTATCTCTTAGACTTCTACTAACCCTTATACTATTGTTGTCTCTTAAGTATCTCTTAATTTCTCCAATAACCATAGGAACTGCATATGTTGAGAACTTAACATTTTGAGACATATCAAAGTTATCTATAGCCTTCATTAGACCTATAAAGCCTACTTGGAATATATCATCGGTACTAGTCACCCTTGCTCTAAACCTTTGAATAACACTAAGGACTAGTCTAGTATTACATATAGCAAATTGCTCTCTTGCCGTCTTGTCTCCTTGCTTTAATCTTACCATTAATTCCATCTGTTTTTCTGCACTTAACTTAGGTAATGAATTAGTATCAATACCCGTAATTACAACCTTTCCACCCAAAAAAACACCCCCTAAAATCTATAGGAGTATTTTTCTCTAAATTATTTAAACATATTCATATTCGACACAATTTGTCAATTTACTATATATTTCTGACAATATATTCTATTATAAAGTCAATATTATGCTAGTTTTGAAATTTCCTTTTTGATTCTAAATACAATCTTTTTCTCTAGCCTACTAATGTAGCTCTGACTAATTCCTAGGGTATCTGCTACTTCTTTTTGGGTGAGTTCATCTCCACCAGAAAGACCAAATCTCATTACCATTATCTCTCTTTCTCTACCCTTTAATTTATTAATAACTGACCATAAAATCTCTTTCTCGGTCATCTTTTCCATACTCTCCTGAGGACAATCATCTACACTAGGCAGTAGGTCAAACAATACCAACTCATTGCCTTCACTATCACTACTAAGTGGCTCATCTAGAGATACCACTTGTTTCTGTTTGCTTATCTTTCTTAAGTACATAAGTATCTCATTTTCAATGCATTTACTAGCGTATGTAGCTATCTTAATATTCTTATCTATCTTAAAAGAATTCACTGCTTTTATAAGACCTAAACTTCCTATACTTATTAGGTCTTCTATATCTACTTCACTAGAAGAAAATTTCTTAGCCACATATACTACTAACCTTAAGTTATGTTCTATTAGTTTTTGTTTAGCACTCTCATCTCCCTGCATTAGCCTATCTATACACTCTTTTTCTTCATCTTCTTTTAGAGTGCCTGGCAGACTCTCGCCACTACTTAAGTACATAAGAATAGGGTTTGTATTTACTTTAAATTTACTAATAATGTTTTTAATTAATTTTAACCACTTTTTCATTTTACTACTCCTAAATAATTACTACTAAGTATGCAATCAAACTCATCGAAATTTTTATGCACAACTGCTAGTCTTTGGCAATAATACTCTCTACCATTTAATACTATTTTTTCTACTACAAAAGACAATAATTTTTGACTGCTAGTCACACCACCTATATTTATGTATTTGATTTTGTCTAAACACTTCATATCACTATTTCTCTTAAGTAAATCAATTATAGTCATATCTTTATATAACTTAAAGAAAGATTCAATAGATATAATGCTTACTGACTCTCCATCGATTGAAACCATATTTCCACTATCATAGAAACCCTTTATATCAACTACTACACCCTTATCTTCTATCGTCATATCACAAATATATTTTGAATTAGAAATTACACGAACAAATACCTTAATAAACTTATCTAAAATAAATATACCCATTACCACCATAAGAATTAGTAATCCCATAGGTATTTCTAGACCATATAGTATTACTCCACTTATTGTATATGGAATATTAAGCAAACTAAGTACTCCTATTATTACCCCTGCAATAAGGGCTGTGTATCCCATAAAACACATAATCCTACTTATATATGACTTTATAGAATTATATTTCTTCAGCATCAAAACCATGGTCATAGCCACAGATAGCCTATATATTATCGCAAGTATTGTATTACCAATAATATATGGTAAGAATACTGCACCAAGCACACCAACTACTAGAGACAATACTATACTTAATTTTCTATAGCTGTCTTTAAATGTTCGCCCAATTAATTTTATCAAACAGTAATCAATGATTAGATTATCAAATACAACATATTCTATATATAAAACCATATTACCCCCTTAGTACAAATAGTCTAGCACCTTAAGAGTAGTACTCATAGCAATATCTTTTAGCCTTATGGACAAAAAAAAGAGAATAAAAACTATTTTTGTTTTATTCTCTTTTGGATATTTATTTGTTTATCTATTAAAATCTAGATTTAAGTTTTTTGATAAATGAAGGAATATCACTGTCATCAATCTCTACTCTACTAGATGGAGATGGTGTATGTGGTTTTTCTTCCACTTCTGGCCTTTCTTCTAGAGTTCTCTCTGCTCTAGGAGCTTCGTGATGCTCTTCCTTGATAATATTTCTTCTAACTTCTTGTTTCATTTCTTCGCCTGTAGCACCATCATTAAAGCCTGTAGCAATAACAGTAATCTCTACTTCGTCTTCCATCTTGGAGTCAATACCACTACCAAAGATAATATTACAGCTAGGGTCAACTACTTCTTTGACTAAGTCAGCAGATTCATATACTTCATCAAGAGTTAAGTTTGGAGAACCTTTGATATTAAGAATAATACCTGTAGCACCTTCAATAGTTGTCTCTAGAAGTGGACTAGATACTGCTTGTCTAACAGCTTCTATAGTTCTATTCTCACCTTTTCCTCTACCTAGACCCATATGAGCTAGACCCTTATTTTTCATAATAGTCTTAACGTCAGCAAAGTCAAGGTTGATAAGGCTAGATGTAACGATAAGGTCACTTATACCTTGGATACCCTGTCTAAGAACATCATCAGCTGTCTTAAAGGCTTCGATAATAGGAGTGTTCTTTGGAACAATTGTAAGTAATTTATCATTAGGAATAACTACTAGAGTATCAACTACATTTCTGAGTTCCTTGATACCATGCTCAGCATTATCCATTCTCTTTCTGCCTTCAAATCTAAAAGGTTTAGTAACAACTGCGATTGTTAGTATTCCCATTTCTTTTGCTATACTAGCAACAACAGGAGCAGCACCTGTACCTGTTCCACCACCCATACCAGCAGTTACGAATACTAGGTCTGTATCTTTAAGTACGTCTTCGATTAATTCCCTGCTCTCTTCTGCAGCCTTTTTACCAACTTCTGGGTCGGCACCAGCACCTAATCCCCTAGTTAATTTTTCACCTATTTGTAGTCTACTAGGAGCCTTACTCATAAGAAGAGCCTGTTTATCTGTATTGATTGCAACAAATTGTGCACTAGTAATACCTGCATAAATCATACGATTTACGGCGTTATTACCACCACCACCGATACCGATTACTTTGATTTTACAAATCGGTGTATTTTCATCTAATTCTTCATTTACTTCTGCGAAATTTTCCATATTTTTCTCCTCTTATTTATATAAATTAAGTGCCATATCCAGTAGACTTATCGAACTAGATAGGTCTGGCTTTGCGTATAGTAATAATTTAGGCGTAATGAACTCAACAGGTCTATCTAAGGTTTTTCTAAAGTAATCTTTGATACCTTCGATATAATTAAGTCCACCACCTGTCATATAAATAGGTATGTACTTTGGTAGCGCCATAGCAAATGTGTCTAAGCATTTACCTATCATCACTAAAATCTTATCTACTCTATTTAGTATTAGTTCGTTAACAGCCTTGATACTAAATTTCTTACCGGAACTAGTTTGGTAATATTCCACTCCCATAGGATTAAGTGTTACAATGGCTTGGTCCTTTAATTCTTCTGCTTCTTCGAAAGGTATCTCAAATGCCTTAGAGATATCTGCAGTTATAAATCCACCACCCATTGAGAAACTCTTTAGTTCCTTTAGTCCATCACCTAGGGCTTGAGCCACACTAGTACTGATATAACCACAGTCAACAATTATCGCTCCTTCATTTCTCTTACTCTCAGGAAGCAAATAATCGGCTTCGGCTAGGCTACTAGATATAAAGTCATAATTCCTAATATCTAAACCTTCGAGTATACCACCAACAATTAACTTAAACTTATTCTCAACTAGAATATATCCAGCCCTAGTCTGCAATTTATTAGCAATCATACCGAGTGGCTGATTGGTTTTATTCTCATCATTTATAATATAAAATAACGATGATTTATTTATAACAGTATGTGTTAGATACGGATTTGATTCATCATCTTCTAGAAACAGGCTATCTACGAGTTTTGCTGTGATTTTAGTTTTCTTAGGAAAAGCTTTTGTAAGTAGTTTATCATAGGCAAAGCAAAATTCAGCAGGAACGCCGACGAAAATATCTCTAATATCACAGCCTAGTTGTCTCTCAACATCTTCTATAGACTTAGTCATAGCAACCTTAAGACTAGCGATATCTATAAACTCTCCACCTGCAAAGCCTTCGTATTCATACTCAGCAGATGCTAGTAGCCTAATGCTCTTATTAACTTCTCTTTGTCCCACTAGCACGGTAATCTTAGATGAACCAAAGTCCATTACCGAAACCATATCTTTATACATAAACACCTAAAATCACTTATATTTAGATTTATTTATAAATCTATCCGTATACTAAAGTATATAATTTATTTCGCCACCTTGTCAAATTATTTTATACCACTCTATTTTTTTTGCTTATTTACTCGCATTTTTAAACAAAAAACACTTTCTTATAGTAAAAACCACAAGAAAGTGTCTATATATACCTAGCCATTATTTTATTTTCTACTAAGTTATACCAAACATCGATAGTGCCTTCTACAACACCATTTTGCTGGTTAGTATCATATACAGTAAGTCCAAGAAGTAGTTTATCTGTAGTTAGATGCTCAGCATCTTTTAGACTAATAACCATACCATTTCTGGTCTTAAAATTAATTTCTTTCTCATTTCCAGCATACACGATAGAAATGTCGGTAAATACCCCCTTGCTAGTTGTAGGAGTATGTCCTGCTTCTCTCATTGTATAAGAAAGTCTACCTAGTAGGTCTCTAATAGAAGCATCTTTCACTTCTTCACCAACAACATAGTTGTCTGCATCAACATTGGCACCAACGAAATTTACTTTGATAGGTTTAGCACCTAATTCTTCTCCGGCAAAAATACTGCTATTAGTTTTCTTGAGTACTTTTCCCTTCTCATCTAGAATCATATAATATCTAGTACCATTTGTGTCACTCATACTGACAGCAAATAAACTTTCTCTCTCTGCAGTGTGTACAACTATTTTATTTGGAAACCTAGTCTCTAGTCCTACAACTCTAAGATAAGGAAATTCCTTCTCTAGGTCTTTAGTTATTTCTTCCTTGTCTACTAGGAAAATACTAGCCCCGGTAGGGACAACATCGGTAATAGACGAATCCTTGATTCCTATCATTTCATCTTTGGTAGTCATCCAATTAACACTTACTTTTTGCAAAGTAAAAACAGTACTGCTAAGAACTACCAGCACAGTCAAAAAAGCAAGTATACTCAAAATAACAACCAATCTCTTACTTTTCATTTCTCTCTTCTTTACAAAAATAAATGTAGACTTAAATATTAAATCTACACTTATTTTAGCAAAAATGTTTTATTTTCACAACAAAAATTTTATGGGAATTAATGTATTCTCTTGATTTCTGCACCTAATTTACAAAAATCTTCTTCTATAGACAGATATCCCCTATCTATATGATAAATATCACTAATGGTCGTGTATCCTTCTGCAGAAAGCCCTGCAAGGACTAGAGCAGCCCCACCACGCAGGTCAGTTGCTGTCACACTAGCACCATAAAGTTTTGACACACCCTTAATCACTGCAGTCCTATCTTTTATTGTGATATCAGCTCCCATTTTACTAAGTTCATTACAAATCTTAAACCTACTCTCATATAGATTCTCTACAATAATACTAGTACCCCTGCTAATTGTCTGCAGGGCGAGTACTTGATTCTGCAGGTCGGTAGGAAAACCAGGGTATGGCTGAGTCTCGAGCGTTGGGATAGCCTTGAGCCTATTTTTGATAGTTATCTCTAGACCCGATTTACTCTCCTTTATATTTGCACCACAATTTTTAAGTTTAGTAATAAGTGCTTGATTATGTTCTTTTTTGCAATCCACAAGTTTTACTTTACCACCACACATAGAGACTGCCACCAGATACGTTCCAGCTACAATTCTATCCTTTATAGCAGTATATTCTGTATCATAAAAATTACTAACCCCTAGTATTGTTATAGTACTACTACCTGCACCCCTAATTCTACACCCCATACTGTTGAGAAAATTTTGCAGGTCTATTATCTCAGGCTCTCTAGCAGCGTTGTATATTGTCGTTACCCCTTTTAGAGAGACAGCCGCCATCATAATATTCTCAGTAGCACCAACAGACGGAAAATCTAGATGCACTTCACCTGATTTCATACTCCTTCCGTCGCAGTAGATATATCCGTGTTTTTCTTCTATTTTTACATTAAGCGCAGATAAACCTTTAATATGTAAATCTATAGGCCTATTGCCTATATTACAACCACCAGGATAAGCAACTTTAGCCGACTTAAATCTAGAAAGCAGTGGTCCTAGCATAAAGACACTCGACCTTACTTTCCTGGTAAACTCTTCACTCACTGTATATTTACTAGCCATTTCGCTGTCTATGTAAACGTAATCATCTTCTATTTTAATATCACAACCTAGGTCTTCTAGAATCTTGAGCATATACTTAACATCTAGAAACATAGCAACTTTTCTAATAACAACTCTCTTACCACTAATAATTGCACCAGCAAGTATGGGCAGAAGAGCATTTTTTGCAGAAACAATATCTATAGCACCATATAGTTCCCTGCCACCATTTATGTATAATGTATCCATATTTTCACCCTTTTGGTTTTATTTATCCATAGACACAAAAAGCAATTAGAGATAATTGCTCTACTTTATAGTATGGGATATGTTCTGCATTTGTTACTTAATATTTCACCTACCAAAAATTATCGCCTATTACATTATATATTTATATGTTTGACTTATAATTTTCGTGAAAAAAGAGAGTATAAAAACTCTCTTCTTTACTTTATAAATTATTAATTACTAGCACCTAAACCACTAGCGATTGCTTCGACAGGGATAAAATCAATATCTGTGTATTTGTATGTAGTTTTATAATTAAGTGCATCAACTCTAATATCATCAAAATTCTCGACTATTGGCATACCATCTACACCTTCAACAATATCTTCACCATCTAATTGAACATCTTCCTTAGGAAGAACTTTGTTTACAAGGTCAAATTCACAGCCCAAGATATCGCCAGATTTAGAAATCTCAACTGTAGACAATAGTATATGCATACTTACAGCAGTACCTTCGCCATCATAAAAAGACTTCATTAGGTTAAATTTATATGAACCATCTAAATTCTCAATATTTACAATATCTTCTGCTGTTATAGTACCAAAACCCAACATATTAAAGATATCTAATTGAGTAAAATCAAAACAATTTGAATCATAATCAGACTCAGCTGTTCCTGCTTCGGTATATGTATATATCTTATTCTTAGCAAAGACAGCCTTTGTAACAACTTGTAGTGTACCATCATAATCACCAAGACCTACATACTTAAAGTCGTTAGTTTTTCTAAAGTACACATGTGGCGCAATACCTTGCGCATTACCTACTACTTTATCAAAGTAACCTGTGTATGCAGTACCTAGAGTATTTACATACATCTCATCATATAGACCTAACGCTAATTTAGTTCTTGCAAGTAAAATCATCTCTGCAGCATCGGTTTTGCTTAGTTGAGAATTAGTAAGTTGCATATTTTTCTCTGTAAGCTCAATAATTTTGTCTGCTTTCTCTGCTACTAAATCTAGAGCTTTTTGTTGTTCATCACTTAGAGAACAACCAGCAAAAAGTGTCGCACCCATTACTCCTAGTCCTGCAGCAGCTAATATCTTAGTCATTTTTCCTTTTTTCATAACCCTTCTCCTTATATTCCTAAATATGATATCACAAAATCAAAATAATAGGTAACGATTTAGGGCATATCATTTATATTTGTAAAATATAAAAATAAAAATCTGTAGTCATATAACATATGCTACAGATTGTATTTACTACCCAATAAAGCCACTTTTTATAAGTGCATCTTCTAGAAACTCGCCATCTTCTATAATAATTTGATTATACTTTTCTCTAGAAAATTCTTCTATAAATATCTTAAAGTTATCTCTAACCTGCCCAACAAATTCTTCGGTATTTCCCCTATCTCTTAGTCTTTGCTCTATTGCTGACCAACCAGACATATTAGGTCTGGCAACATAATATTCTATCCCTTTTGCATCAAAATACTCAAATATTTCTTGATTTTTTAGTCTTGCGTGACTGAGTTGAATAAGAACAATATCATAATTATCTTTTTGTTTCAAAATCTCTGCTATATAATTCTGTGGCCACTCAGGATTAAGCACTCTATTTTTATTACCCTTTCTCTCTTCTTCGGTTAAATGAGCCACACCATTTTCTAACCACTTGTAATATGTAGATTCTAGGTCTAATATATTGTCATATTTATCCCCAACATAACTCTTACCAACACCAGCAAATGCCGCAATTATCTTACCCATACTTACCACCTATTTTTCTTCACTTAATTCTTCCGATTTTTGTTTCTTTTCTTCTAGTTTCCAATGCACTAGACCATATATGTCATTAACTAAGAATACCACAAAAGATATAACTGTTGGTAGATACCCTAGTCCACTATTTACCATTGCTAAGCCCCATAATACGATAAGAATAATATCATTTGCAATAAATCCTAAGGCATAATAACTACACCTTCTGAGCATTAGATACGAAGCCACTGCAGAAGTTACTAAAGATAGAGTGCTCACAAGTAATTCACTAGTATTTAGAACCTTTAGCAAGAAATAAAAACCAAATGTGGCAATAACTGTACCTATAGCTAGATATAAGTACTCCATCCCACCTATTTTTTTAATTTTTACAGTACTTTCGTTATTAGGATTTTTATTCCTAAGCCAAGAAACTATAGACATAGCATAAATAGGTATCATTAAGAAAATATAAATAATTGCTTCTCCATAATAACACTGTACAATAGATATTATAGAGTAAAGCACACAATAAACAATATTAACTATAGGTGCAACAGTAAGCCCCTTGGCAACCATTAGAACTGCCACTACTCCAACTACTGATACTATAAAAGAAAATACATTTCTATCTGCAGAAAAAGCAAAACACAATGTCAAAGCTATAATACTAGCAAACATAAATATAATTTCAAATAAATTCCAATCTTTAAATAATTTTTTCATTTTATCACCCCAATTATTCCTATCTCAAAACCAGTCTATCTCCACGACTAAGGTCTTTTTTAGACAAACATCTAAATACCAAACCACAATTGTCTCCAGCATTAGCATCATTTACATTATTTCTACCAACTTGCATACCTATAATATCAAATCTCTTTTCCCCTAGATACACAAAGTCTCCCACCTTAATCGGCTCAAGGACTTTACCAACAACAACAGAACGATTAACTATGGTAAATACATCTTCAATAATAAAACACTCTACAGGTTTATCACCCATATCTTTTCCGTCCGGATTAACAACAATCTTACAATATTCGCACCTTTTTGATTCAGGATTAATCTGTGCCCCACATCCTTCACACCTCATATAGCCCTACTCCTCTTAAAATACATATTTACCTAAGAATACCATATAACCCACTATATACCAAATAAATCAAATAAAAAAAGAGCATTTCTGCTCTTTAAAAGCTATTATTTTTCTTTTTCAGTTGTTATACCAGAAATAAACTCATTTACATCTCTACGCATATAGTCATGTGGACACTCTATTAAATTCCCACTAGTATCATAGTATGTCGGTAAACTCTTACTACTTGTAAATATCTTTACACTATATGGCTCTCTAGATGAAACAAAAAGATTGATTGCTTGTTGCAAAAATTTATTCCTAGTCCCATTTAGAATAAAGTCGACTTCAATCTTACCAACACGTCTAGAGAGTCTTCTCACATCATATGGTGTCAAACTCTCTCCGTGCATATCTCTTACTCTATCACTATCACCCTGCATAAAAGCTTGAATTTGAGATTTAACAAAGTCCTTTAGTTCTTGTTCTCTATCTGTATACTTTAGAAGCTTGTCTACAACTGATGCTGTCACATAGTCTCTAGCAAGGACTTGCCTTTGGAAGTCTTCATTGAAACTGCCTAGAGTTTTCTCTAGTAACTCTTCCTGCTCTCTATCTATGCTTACCACACAAGGGCTAGTATCTTCCCCTTTCTTAGATAACGTCTTCTTAGCATAACCAAGGAACTCTTCTGGGCAATTTTCAAATATAAAATTATCGTATGTATTACCAGCAGTTAGATACTGCCTTTCAAAATATTCATCTACTCTCATACTAATATGATACCACTATTTATACCATTTTGCAATACCATTATTTTTTAATAATTTAGAAATATTTATGTACTATTCAAATTGTAAATTTTTGTCTATCTCTCTTAACTTTCCCCACATTGCATAGTATCCCTATCGCCGCCATAAATACCATTAAGCTAGTACCACCTGCACTCACAAATGGCATAGGTATGCCTGTGGGTGGAATAGAGCCTGTCACTACTGCAATATTAATAAGCAACTGCACTGCAATCACCGATACAATTCCACTAGCTAGATATGTACCTAGTCTATCTCTAGCACTGAGTGCAATCTTAATACCAAGAGCTAATACGACTACATATATAGATATGACTATTATCGCACCAAAGAGCCCTAATTCTTCGCCAATGATTGCAAAGATAAAATCACTCTCTGCAAATGGTAAGAATAGATACTTTTGTCTGCTATTAAATAGCCCTACACCAAAGATTCCACCAGCACCTAGGGAGTATAAACTTTGTATTAATTGATATCCATCTTCTTTAGGATTTGCCCAGGGGTTAATAAAAGCCATTAGTCTAGATAGTCTATATGGTTCTATTACAATGAGAAGTATTACTAGTGCAATAGCAGGAACACTGAGAAGCATAATATGTTTAAAACTCATACCACCTATTATGAGCATTAAAACCATAACAATCGCTATACACATAGTGACACTCATATTTGGCTCTAACATTACAAGTAAACATATTATTCCACCAGACGCAAGTATTGGTATTATACCCATAAAGGTTTTAGTCTTTTTATAATTTACAGATAAATAACACGCAGTAAATATTACAAAGCCAAATTTAGCAACTTCACTACTCTGCAAGTTAAAAGAAGCAAAACCTATCCACCTTCTAGCACCATTAGCAGATATACCAATACCTGGAACAAATACTAAGACTAGTAGGACTATTGAGATAGATATTATCCACCACCTGAGTTTGTAGTACCTGTGGTAATCGAATAGATATGTAAATACAAAGCAACCTATACCCATAATAAAACCAAATATTTGTTTTTTTACGAAATGAAAAGCGTCACCATATAGCACACTGCTCGAATAATGACTAGCGCTATATATCATCACCATACCGAATATGCACAAGAATAATACTAGCAGGACAAGTGCAATATTAATTTTTTTAGTTTTTGGCATTGATACATTCCTTGATAATATTTACAAAAGCATCTCCCCTTTCTGCATAACTATTAAACTCATCAAAACTAGCACACGCTGGAGAAAGTAATACTACATCTCCGTCTTTTGCGTAATTGTATGCACTCTTTACTGCATCATAAAAAAGTTTATGACAGGAGATATTTTCAAAGGCAAATTTTTTAGCAGATTTCATAATCTTTTTCCTAGCATCGCCAAATGCTATAACTTTTTTAATTTTATCTCCATAAGCCGAAAATATTTTACCAAAGTTTAGATTTTTATCTGCACCACCAAGTAGTAGCACAACCGACTTTTGAATACTCTCGAGTGCACTAAGAGTACTATGAATATTGGTACTCTTGCTATCATCTACATACTCTACGCCCTTCTCTCTACATACTACCTGCTGTCTATGTGCTGAAATCTCAAAATTATCTATAGCACTGATTACTTTTTCTTTATCAATCTTTAGCAATATTCCCATAAGAATCGCTGCTAATATATCGTCTAGAATTGGCAAAAACCTATCGTAATTTTCCATATCCATAAATACTTGATTGCTAGTGATATTGCAATAAATTTTACCATCTAAATAGTATACGCCTTTTACCTTGCCAAATTTAGATATGTAATACTTCTTTGCCTTTAGATTTTGTGTCCTACTCATAAGTATTTTATCATCGGCATTGAGTACGACTAAAGATTTCTCTGTGCAATTTTTAAGCAGTCCTAATTTACAATTTATATAGTTCTCAAAGGTTCTATGTCTGTCTATATGGTCTTCGGCGATATTTAGAATAGCTGATATGTATGGCTTAAATGAATATGTTGATTCCAACTGAAAAGAACTCACTTCGCATACCATATAGTCTAGTTCTTCCTTGTATGCTAAACTCAGTGGATTACCAATGTTTCCAAATGCTCCTGCCTTATATGTGGTGGCAACGATATTACTAAGTAGCCTAGTAGTCGTGGTCTTACCATTAGTACCTGTGATTGCAAGAATCGGTGAAGAAGTAAACCAATAACCAAACTCTAATTCCCCCACCACTTTGATACCAATTCTCTCTGCATACATAACATATTTATTGTAGATAGATATTCCAGGAGACAATACTATTAAATCAAAACATCGGATTATTTTTTTAGAGAGTTTACTATAATAATTGCCACCTGTGATTTTTTTCTCTGCATCGTAGATTTTATAGTCCACCTGCAATTTTTTAACTATTTCTTCTACTGCTTCACCACTTTTTCCATAACCCATAATTAAAATATTTCTATAATCAAAATTCATAAATCCCTCACAAATAAAAAAGTATTACTAGAGCACAAAGCATAATAGTTAAAATAATGTAACTAGCTACCACCTTGGTTTCACCATAGACCATCTCGAAATGATGATGAAGTGGTGCCATTTTAAATATTCTTTTCTTGGTTAATTTAAAATATCCTACTTGCATAATGACAGACACAGCAGTTATTACAAAGGGCAAACCTAGAAGTATTACTAGTAAATACTGACGACTAAGCACAAAAACCGATGCTATATAACCACCAAGGGCAAGTGACCCTGCATCTCCCATAAAGCATCTCGCTGGGTGCGAATTAAAAAACAGAAAACCGAGCACAGCTCCTACTAGTCCCATACTAATAATAGATAGATTATATATTTCACTATCGAAGATAGCGTTTCTATCCCCTGCTAAGATAAAGAGTATTATAGATATCGCAAGTAGTATGGTACTCGATACCGAACCACACAATCCATCTAGACCATCTATAAGATTAACACTATTCACAATGGCTAGATAAACAAATATTACAAAAGGAATTATCCAGAAACCAAAATCAATAGACTTATCGGTAAAAGGAATTATGACTCCACTTCCAACTAGACCTGATTTATATACAAATATAGCTATCACAATAGCAATGCCTAATTGTCCTATGATTTTTTGATAAGGCTTCAGTCCTTCGTTTTGTTTAAACCTAATCTTAATATAATCATCCAAAAAACCAACCACACCAAAGAAGACAAAACTAAGAATTGATACGGTAGCCATAATATTCTTGACTCCCCAGAAAATAAAGTAACCTGCGATAGCAGAAATGATAAATATTATTCCACCCATAGTAGGAGTACCAGACTTTGACTGATGACTCTCTACATATACAAGGATACTCTGACCAAACTTTAGTCTTCTTAAAAATTTAATTACAATAGGTGCTAATGCCATACTGATAGCAAAGCAGAGTAACATATTAATAATTCCGTACTTCATTTTACATCCGTCTTTTTAATTAATTCTTGCACAATATCCAAATCGCTATACGGCAATTTTTCTTTTCCTATCTTTTGAAAATTCTCAGCACCCTTACCCATCACGACTAGAGTATCATTTTCCTTGAGCATACCGAAGCCAAAAACAATAGCACTCTTTCTATCTTCTATAGAAATATATTTATTGGCAGAGACCCCTGCTACCATATCTTTCTCAATTTCTTCGTATGGAGTCTCTCCACGATTGTCTGTTGTAATAATTACAAAGTCACTATATCTAAGCACCGCGTCCATCATCTTACGTCTCTTTTCTTTATCACTATACCCCACACAACCAAAGAGAGTGATAAGTCTACCATTGGTGTTACCTGCCACAAATGATAGAAGTCTATCTATACTATCAATCGTATGAGCAAAGTCAACGATGATATTAGAACCATTACACTTATAAAGATTAAATCTACCTTCTATCTTTTTTAGACTATTTACCCTATCGCTAATTTGAGCATACGACACACCTAGCAACCTAGCAACAGTGATAGCAGACATAATATTGTAGACATTGTATTTGCCAACCAACTTAGTATCTATAGAGTAAACTTCGTCAAGTGAATTTACTACAAACTTGAGTCTGTCTATATTAGACTCTATGTCCACAGCAAATACATTAGCAGGAGATTCTATACCATAACTTAGCACAGGCAAATTTGCTTTGTATGCTATCTCCCTTCCATAGAAATCATCAACATTAATGACTGCTTCGTTCATATTATGAATATCAAAATAATCCATTTTAGTTTTAACGTATTTTTCCATACTACAAAAGAAGTCTATATGCTCTTCACTAATATTAGTAAATACCCCAACCTTTAGTCTAATTCCATACATCTTGTATTGACTAATAGCCTGTGCAGACACTTCCATTATTACAGTCTCCACCCCCAGCATTTTCATTTGATATAGAGCATAATGTAATTCAAGTGGGTCGGGTGTTGTAAAATTACTATCTAGTCTAGTATTGTCAATATATATACCATTTGTTCCAATAACACCTATCTTATTGTCATTATTGCATATTAATTGTTTTATTATATGAGTAGTAGTTGTCTTACCGGATGTGCCTATAACACCCACAATAGACATAGTATCACATACTCTATTATAGAAATTTTTCGCCATAATACTCATTGCTTTTCGGACATTTTTTACAACAATAACACATACGTTTTCCCTATCAATTTCACGCTCTGTTATTATGCATTTTGCACCCAATTTAATAGCGTCATTTATATAATCATTACCATCATATTCACTACCACTGATTGCTATAAATATACTACCACTCACCACGTCCTTTGAATTGTGAGTAATAGCACTAATATTATAATTTTTATAATTAAAACTCTTCTCGATAGAAACTCTATCGAGTATTCTTTTCAGTCTCATTGTGTACCTTCTTTTATCTTTTAATATATTGTATCATTGATAAATTTTAAATAGGACACTATGGCAAATTATGACAAAATAATAACCCACATACTCTACATAATTCGATAAAAAATCACCCTGGTATTCAATATACAGAGTGATTGTACTATTCTTCAAGTCTTTATAACAACTATGCCATTTTTTATAACTTCAGTATTCTCATATGGATACTGGTCTACTACAGTCTTACCTTCTCCTTCTATCTCTAGCTGCAAGCCTATCTCTTCAAGCACCTTTACCGCTTCATAAATATTGTATCCCATTAGATTAGGCATTGTTACCATTTCCTTTAGCCCATCACTCATCTCATCTGGATTTACAGGAGCGTAATCCTTATACTTAATAATATCTTCTATAATAAGTTTTGCATATGGAGTTGCAACTATACTACCATAGTAACTCACACCACCAGGCTCATCTGCAACAATTAGTATTACATAGTCAGGCTTATCTGCAGGGAAAGCACCAACAAAAGATGCTATATACTCCCCACTAATCTTACCAGCTGAGTATTTCTGTGTTGTACCTGTTTTTCCAGATACCCTATATCCTGGAATATAAGAGTAATAACCACTATACTGTTTAATAACGTCTTCCATCATCGTACGAATTATTTCACTGGTCTTTTCACTAATCGTTGTTTTTATTTTAGTAGGTTTATTTTCAAAAACCATCGTTCCATTTATATCTTTAATACTTTTTACAAAGTATGGTTGATATAATGTACCACCATTAACAATGCTACATATAGAATTAATCAATTGCAGTGGGGTTGCTGCTACTGCTTGACCAAATCCCATTCTAGCAACATCAACAACCTTAGAATAATCCTTGTCCATTATAATCCCAGAACTCTCTCCATAGAAGTCAATTCCGGTCTTACTGCCAAAACCAAAGTTCTCAAACATTTCATACATTCTATCTTTACCTAGCCTTAGAGCTAAATCAATAAAAACACTATTGCAACTATTACATAAGCCTTCGCTCAAATTTTGCATACCGTGTCCCGTTAGTTTCCAACACTTAATTTTCTCACCATCAACCATTCTATATCCAGGGTCAAAAAATGTATTATTAAGGCTTGCCACACCTTTATCTATAGCATTAGCCATCGTAACGCATTTAAATGTAGAACCAGGCTCATATACATCTACTATATTGATATTTTTAACCGTTTCCATCAGTTTACCGACATCGTCTCTAGGAACATTATTTAGGTCAAAGTTTGGCATTGTCGCCATAGCAACTATTTCACCGGTATTAGGATTCATTACTATTGCACTTGCCTTCTTTGGTTTCTGTTCTTCCATTAATTTTCTCAATGCATTTTCTGTAAACAATTGAATTTTAGAATCTATAGTGAGTTCTAAATTCATACCAGCAATACTAGGCATATATGTTGTTAAAGTATTGTCTATTTTAATACCTTTTACATCACTTTCTTCTACTATGTAGCCATTGACACCTGCCAAATATTTATTATAATACGCCTCAATTCCAGCCTGACCCACATTATCTATTGTTGTAAATCCCATTACTTGAGTTAGCATAGAATTATACGGATAATATCTACTATTGTTTTCACTAAAAAGTATTCCAGCTAACCCACTATCCTTTATTTTTTGCATCTTATCTTTGGAAACCTGCAATCTTATGAGAACTTCACTGACATACATATCTGTAACCTTGGTATATACTTTATCAAAATCAATACCTAGGGTATCCGATAGAATATAAGAAACAGCTCTAGGGTCTTTTACCATACTAGGCCTAACATAGATATCATAAGAAGTATAATTAGTTGCTAGTATTACACCATTACTATCAGATATATTACCCCTAATAGCATTTAGTGGTAATTCTCTAGTCCACTGGTCTATCGCCTTGACCTGTAACCATTTACCCTTAAATAATTGCAAATAGCCTAGTCTAATAATAATCACAAGAAAACAAAAAGACACTAGCATAAATACTGCTAGTAGTCTTCTTTTTAACGATATTATTGAATTATTTTGCATATTACCTACCCAAATATCTGGCTAAGGAAATTACAGAAAGCATCAAACCAATTAGTTTCTGCTTGTAATTCTACTACCCCCGTTTTTTCTGGTACGGATATAGCCACTATATTTGAAGAAGCAATATCTGAGTAACCCATATCTGTAAGTTCTGTTTGGATATTTTCAACAGATGTAAGGTCATCATAGATTGTTTGAGAATTTGCAAGTTCATACTCATATTGTATTACTTCTTCCTGTAAGTATTGTATGTTAGAACTCATACCATTTATTACAGAAATATTGTAAATACATAGGAATGCTAGTAACAATGTAACAAGTACTGATGTCGACATAACTAAAATTGTTCTAAAAGGTATTGCATTTTTAACGGCATTTACTTTTACTTGTGTTACAGACTTTAGTTTTTCTTCATCAATAGTTATTTTGTCATATTGTTCGTATAAATCTTTTAGTCTAGCCTGGGTGTAGGACGAATCGAACTTATCTACTTGCTCTTCCATTACAGCTGTGCTTTCGAAATCTTGTCTAACTTCTTCTACACTTGTAGTGTCTGTTTCTGAATATGAAACGTTACCATAAGCACTCATGTCCTCACCTCACTCTTTATTTTTTTTGCAATACTCTTAATTTAGCACTGCTACTTCTTTTATTATTTTTTAATTCTTCTTTACCTGCAGTAATTGGCTTTCTGCTGACTAGTTCTGCATCTGCTCTATGATTACATACACAGAATGGTAATGTTTTATCACAAATACAGTCAGTACATCTCTCTTTGTAGGTTTGTTTAACTATCCTATCTTCTAGAGAGTGGAAAGTTATAATACATAGTCTTCCCTGTGGCTTTAGTAAGTCAATCATTTCATTAATTGCTCTATCTAAACCTTCTAATTCACCATTTACTTCTATCCTTATAGCCTGAAATGTCTTTTTAGCAACACTGCCTTTACCCCAAAACTTCTTAGGTATTGCTGACTCTATCAAGCTTGTTAATTCACCGGTTGTCTCAATCTCCTTTGTTTGCCTTGCTTCTAGTATTTTATTAACTATTAGCTTTGCAAAACTTTCTTCCCCATATTCATACAGTATTCTCAAAAGTGCTTCTTTAGAATAAGTATTGACAACTTCGTGAGCTGTCAAACCTGCAGTCTTATCCATTCTCATATCCAGTCTGCCATCAAACCTATAAGAAAATCCCCTATCTGCAGTATCTATTTGATAACTACTTACCCCTAGGTCTAGAAGAATCCCATCTACTTCTCCATATCCTAAATTTTTCACAACTGAGTACATATTCTTAAAGTCACTCTTAATAAAGATAACTTTATCTCCATATTCTGCAAGTTTTGCTTTCGTATGAGTTAAAGCATCATCGTCTTTATCAAAAGCGATTAATTTTCCAGTTGTGAGCCTTTTTAGAATTTCTCCAGAGTGACCACCACCACCTAATGTTCCATCGACATAGATGCCTGTAGGGTCAATGTTTAGTCCTTCTAAGCACTCATTTAGTAAAACTGGAGTGTGTTCAAATTTTATATTTAACGTTTTATCCATTTTCCACTCCTTAGTCAAAGAAATATATATTTACACATATATAAACACACTCAAAATTTCTATGCATAAATTATTAATTTTATTTAAAAAGTATGCAAACCAGAAATATATAAATATATTTCTTCTTCCATAACCTTTACATTAATAATTATACACCTTAGCCCCTATTTCTCAAAACGAAAATAATGCCTTTAAAAAAGTTTTTATTCGTTATTTTTGAATATTTATTAAAAAGTTATCCACATTATGTGGATAACTATGTGGATAAAACTTAATTGTTTTAGCCAATATTTTTATGATTTATATTTTTTTATGCATTTTTAACCTTATATATATTCATAATTATATTTTTATAACTAATACAAATTTTGATTTATAAAAATACATTTTTGAATAAATTTTGTATTAAATTTTATAGAAAATATAAATATTAATATATATACAAACAAAAAAAGAAAGTTTGTATTTTTACATATTTATACACAACTTTCTTATCGTTTTTATTAAATTTCTGCAATTTTTACCAATTTATTACCCACAAGGTCGCAAGAAGTCAGGTAGTATTTTATCTTATTTTTAGTAAATCTTAGTTTATAACCATTATCATAACTATGTAGATGTCCATAAATCACAGCATCTACATTATAATCTACAAATAATTTACTAAAGTCATTTTGTTGTCTTCTTATATTTAGTGGTGGATAATGCATCATAACAATCGCCATATCCCCTTCTTCTCTAAGGACCTGCATACTCTTCAGTGATAGTTCCATTCTTAGAACTTCTCTTCTGTATATCTTTTCATCCTGTTCAGACTTAAATCCATTATCTGGAACCGTCCATCCCCTAGTACCAGCAATAACAACATTACCAATCTTTATGGCATCATTTTGAATTGCATATGTTTTATTAGTAAGATTAGACCTAACTTCACTAATAGAATTCCACCAATAATCATGGTTTCCCTTAATAAACACCTTATGCCCCTTTAGTCTAGAGATATATTCTAGGTCTGGCAGTGCTTCCTTATATCTCATTGCCCAAGAAATATCACCAGATATAAGGACTATGTCATCATCAGACACCTTCTTATTCCAGCTAGTTTCTATCGCCTCTAAATATCCGTCCCATACTGGACCAAATATATCCATAGGCTTTGGATTATTAATGCTTAAATGTAAATCACTAATAGCAAATACTTTCATACTTATATTTTATCAAAATATTAATATTTTTTCAAATGAACTTATATAAAAAATGCACCTAATATTAGGTGCACTACATTTAATTACAATTAATTTGGTTTGGAGAATTAACTGATTGTTGGGCTGGATACAAAGGCAAATCAAAGAATCCTGTACAAACATCTTGAGTAAAGTCCTGACAAGGTGGAATTTGACAATATCCATATGTAGGCACAAGCAGCTCCGCATCAACTACCACCCTTATAATAATTGTTATACATGGGTCTATACCAAAGGTAGCATCATCAACATACCTACCACCGGAACATATAGCATTTGCAAAAGCAGTAACTTGGTATGGAACCACCGATGGCTGTGGTACATATAACACAACATCAATAGGTATAGAGAGTGTTCCTGTACCACTACCAGCCACACCACCTGCATCGGTATAATTAATAGTTACAGGCACATCTACACTACCAGAAATTCTAGCAAAGCAAGGCTTATCATCGAACCTATCTACAACTAGATTGCTGATTGTTACATCATTTGTAAGAGTTGAACAACTAATAAATGTAAGTGGCGTTGTAGGACTCTCTGGTGTCAAGTCAGTGAGAATAACAGTAGCATTATCGAGTTGCATTTGTTTCATACACGCATCAAATACCTTTCTAGTCTGTATACAAGCCTTTTCACATAAGCCATTTAATGGACTGCCTGATATCGGTCCAGGATTACAACCTTGTCTATTTCCGGAAAAAAACGACATATAAATACCTCCTAAAGATTGTATGGTACTATTATA
Organism: Clostridia bacterium; assembly: GCA_045635805.1. Classification (GTDB taxonomy): domain Bacteria; phylum Bacillota; class Clostridia; order Christensenellales; family UBA1242; genus UBA11490. Next base: position 52,486 of record JAZTWI010000003.1, on the reverse strand, counting down.
TGTCGTGTTTTTTAAATTTGTGATAAAAATTATTCTTCTTTCTCTTCTTCTTCAGTCTCATATAGACTATCATCTAGGAATTGGTCAAATTTATCTAGTATTTCCTTTCTACCAATAAGTTTTTCACCACTAGAAGCAAATACATTGCTAACACCCACACCTAGGTAATTAGCAATCTTCTGCATTTGTGGTTTAACTTGGCTCTTACCAAACTTATCACACTTGGTAGCAATTATAATAAATGGTATCTGGTAGTATGTTAAAAATTTAAGCATTTGTTTATCTTGGTCGGTAGGCTCATATCTGCTATCTACTAGCATACATACTAGGTATAACTGTGGATTTTCTAGTAGATATGGTTCTATCATTGATTGCCAACCTTCTACCATTGTTTTACTAGCCTTTGCATAACCATAACCAGGAAGGTCCACAAAGTAAAACTCATCATTTATAAGGAAATAATTAATTAGCCTAGTTCTACCTGGAGTCGAACTAGTTTTTGCTAATTTATTTTTCTTTGTAAGCATATTGATAAGAGAACTTTTACCAACATTACTCCTACCAACGAACGCTATTTCTTTCTTACCATCTTTTAGGATATGTTTGCTCTCTGCAACGCTTGTTACAAATTTTGCTGACCTAATATCCATAATACCACCACCTATTCTTTAGTAATTATGCAGTCTTTTCCTGACTCTTCTCTTCTACCTTTTCTTCTATCTCTTTCTTTCTCTCAATCTTTGGACTCTTAGTCTTTACAGTATCACTATCAACTATAACTTTGCTAATAGTCTTATCATCTGGGGTTACAAACATTATATCTAGCATAATATCTTCCATAATGGTTCTTAATCCCCTAGCGCCTGTTTTTAATTTCATTGCTTTTTTTGCCACTGCTCTAACTGCATCAGGTTCTACCTCAAGCTCTACACCATCTATTTTAAACATAGTCTTATATTGTTTAACTAGTGCATTTCTAGGCTCTGTCATAATTTTCACAAGAGCATCTTCATTGAGTTCGTCTAATCCTACAACAATTGGAAGCCTTCCTACAAACTCAGGGATTAATCCAAACTTGATTAAATCTTGTGGCTGAATTTCTTTGATAACTTCACTATTCTTTTTCTCTTCTTTTCTGTCTTCTACGGAGAAACCAAATGAAGTCTTATTGCTTCTCTTTTCTATTATCTTATCAAGGCCTACAAATGCACCACCACAGATAAATAAAATATTTTTTGTATTAATCTGTAATAGTTCTTGTTGTGGGTGCTTTCTTCCACCCTGTGGTGGAACATTAGCAACTGTATTTTCAATAATCTTTAGTAGTGCCTGTTGCACACCTTCACCACTAACATCTCTAGTTATACTAGGATTTTCTGATTTTCTAGTAATTTTATCTATCTCATCAATATAGATAATACCCTGCTCTGCTTTCTTAATATCATAATTAGCACTCTGAATAAGTTTAAGTAAGATATTCTCTACATCTTCACCTACATATCCAGCTTCTGTTAGAGTTGTAGCATCTGCTGTAGCAAAAGGAACTTTTAGTATTTTTGCTAGTATCCTTGCAAGCATTGTCTTACCACTACCTGTAGGACCGATAAGGAGTACATTACTCTTATCTAAATCAAGAGCCTCGCTAGTCCCTTTCTTAGAATTCTCTATGTCGATATTATAATTAATTCTCTTGTAGTGATTATATACAGCAACACTTAGTACCCTTTTTGCTTCATCTTGACCTATTATATATTCGTCAAGCATCTTTTTTAGTTCACTAGGTGTAGGAAGTTTTATTTTATCTTCATTTTTTGATTTGTGAGTTTTAGCAAGCATCTCACTACATATTGCTACACAGTCTTCGCAGATAAACGAGTCGCCATCTGGGCTAGTAATTAGATTTTTGGTCTCTAATTGATTTCTACCACAGAACGAACACTCCATAACAATCTTTTCTATATCTTTGTCCATATATCTCCTAAATATTAAAAAAATGTACTATGCCCTATAAATATTATTTGCATAGTACATAAGCATTACTTATTTTTTCTAGTAATTACTTTATCTACTAGACCATAAGCCACTGCTTCATCGGCAGTCATAAAATAATCTCTATCTACGTCTTTTTCTACTTTTTCGATAGATTGACCTGTATTCTTGCTAAGCATCTTAATCATCTTTTTCTTAGTAGCAATGATATGTTTAGCAGTTATCTCAATATCACTCGCTTGACCTTGTGCGCCACCTAAAGGCTGATGAATCATCACTTCGCTATTAGGTAGACAAAATCTCTTTCCTTTAGTTCCTGCAGCAAGTAGGAATGCTCCCATAGATGCAGCAAGACCTATACATATTGTAGATACATCACACTTAACATATTGCATTGTATCATATATAGCCATACCAGCAGTAACACTACCACCTGGACTATTAATATATACAGATATATCCTTGTCTGGATTCTTTGCTTCTAGGTAAATTAATTGTGCAACAACTGTATTAGCAGTAGCATCATCAATCTCACCAGAAATAAAAACTATTCTATCTTCGAGAAGTCTGCTATAAATATCATAACTTCTCTCACCACTACTAGTCTGGTCTACAACGTAAGGTACTAACATATTATCTCCAATAATTATTTATTGTTATCAACTAAGAAAGTAAGTAATTTCTTCATTAAGATTTCATTTTTAATATGATTTAATCTTTCATCATTTAATGCTTTTTTATACTCTTCAGCAGTTTTTCCCATTCTTGTAGCGAATTTTTCTACATATTCATCTACTTCTTTCTCTGTAACGTCAAATTTCTCTGCTTTTAGAATCTCTTGAAGAGCTAGTCTAATCTTAACAGATTTTAGAGCATCAGCCTTTCTCTCTTCTCTTAGTTTCTCAACAGTTGTATTTAGATACCCAGCATACATCTCTAGGTTTGCACCTTGGTACATTAGTCTATATTCCATATCTTGCATTATAGCGTCTAATTCTCTAGTAACCATAATTTCTGGAACTTCAACTTCTGTAGTCTCAATAACTTTATCTAAAATTTTATTCTCTGTTTGAACTCTAGCATCTTCTTCTGCGTGATGAGCTAGGTGCTCTTTGATATGAGCCTTGTACTCAGCAAGAGTCTCAAACTCACTAACATTACTAGCTAGTTCATCATTAATTTCTGGAAGTTCTCTAGTCTTAACAGCATTAACTTTTACTTCAAATTTAGCTTTCTTACCTGCTAAATCTTTTGCTTGATACTCAGCTGGGAAAGTAACTAATACATCTTTCTCATCTCCAGCCTTTAAGCCTACTAATTGGTCTTCGAAAGTATCGATGAAACTATGGCTACCGATAGTTAAATCAAAGCCTTGAGCTTCTCCACCTTCAAAATATTTACCATCAACACTACCCTTGAAATCGATATTAGCAATGTCACCATTCTCTACTGCTTTCTCTGCTTCTACTAGTCTAGCATTTTGTGCTTGAACTCTCTTTAATTCTTCTTCTACATCAGCGTCTGCAATTTCTCTAGCCTTTGTAGAAATTTTAAGACCTGTATATTTACCTAGTTTTACTTCTGGCTTAACAGGAATCTCAGCAACGATTGTGATACCCTTCTCATCAAATCTAGAAATAGATAGTTCTGGAGCATCGATAGGCTCAAATGATTTGTCGTTCTCTAGTACTTCGATATAGTGTCTATTGAAACCTTCTGTAATAGCATCTTCGAAGAATACTTCCATACCATACATTTTTTCAATCATTTTTCTAGGAGCTTTACCGGCTCTGAAACCTTCTACTTTGTATTTACCTTTGTTCTTGTTATATGATTCGTCAACTAGAGCCTCCCACTCTGCCTTATCTAACTCAATAGTTAATTGCATATTCTTATTCTCTAGTTTCTTTAATTCTTTTTTCATTTAAATTTTCTCCTTAAAAATATAAAAATACATTTCGCTTTGATAGTATATCACAACACATTTTCTTTTGCAACTACAATACGGCGATTTTCACTATAAAAACCCCTTAAATTCATAAGTTATCCTAACATAAAAAGCCACATAAATACTAGCATTACACCCATTATAATTACAGCCCAACCTGTGAATTTATTATTCTTAATTGTTTTTGCATCATTTTTTAGCATAGACTTTTTGTATTCAATAGCATATGGCAATTCGTCATAGTACTGTTGTGTAAAAGCAATTTCTCCATTGCTCTTTAAAATCCTTATACCCCACATAATACATGCCACACCCTGTATTATGAAAAATATTAGCGTACAAGCAGGAAAACCAAATGCACCTATTAGCAAAAATAGAAGAGCAATAAGTTCCACTATGACACAAGCAAGATTAAGTTTGTTTCTAAAAAATTTAATTATTTCTCTCTTCATATCTTCTCTCTATTTATTATTCCTAAGTGCATCTAAAACCGACTGAAAATAATCAGGTATGTCGGTCTCAAACTCCATTATCTCTCCCGTTCTAGGATGACTAAGAACTAGTTTCTTTGCGTGTAATAATTGACCTTGAAGTTTAAATTTACAAGGATTATTATTATATAATTTATCGCCAACAATTGGATGACGCATATGCGTTGTATGCACCCTTATTTGATGCGTTCTGCCAGTCTTTAATTCAAATTCAACTAGTGAATATTTACCAAATGTCTCTAGTACTCTATATATGGTGTGTGCAGATTTACCCACTTCGGTCACTGCCATCTTTAGTCTATTTCTAGGGTCTCTGCCAATATTAGTGATTATTTCACCATCTTGTTTTACAATACCATCGACTAACGCCCAATATATTCTACGACAGTCTTTTCTAGATATCTGTCCACTTAAATTCACGTGTGCATCATCATTTTTTGCAATTACAAGCAGCCCACTAGTGTCCTTGTCAAGCCTATGCACAATACCTGGTCTAATAACGCCATTTATGGAACTTAAGTTCTCTAGCCTGTACATTAATGCATTAACTAACGTTCCATCATAATTCTTAATCGCAGGATGCACAACCATACCCTGTGGTTTATTAACGATTGCCATATCATCATCTTGATAAATAATATCAATAGGAATATCTTGTGGCTTAGCAGATGCTACTTGCTCTACAATTTCTCCTAAAGAAACAATATCGCCCACCCTTAGAGAATAACCAGCCTTCACTGTCTTTCCATTAATAGTAGCCGTGCCGTCTTCTATCCATTTCTTAATGTGTGACCTGGTTTTATCTGGATATTTTTCTAATAGGAATATATCCAATCGTTTCTTTTTGTCTAATTCTTCTATCTTCCACTCCATATTAGGTATTATCCCCCTTCTCCGGAGTTTCCACTGTCTCACCACTCTCAGTTTTTTCTTCTACAACTTCTACCTTATTCTCAAGAGAATTTACTTCTTTCTTAGGTGTGTCTTCTTGTTTTTCGGTATCTGTATTCTTTTTCTTTTCTTTGTCATCTCTAAAACCATAGAAAAGTAAATATACGCCAAAGCATATTACACCAAATGTTATAAGGACATCGGCAATATTAAATACGAAAGAGAAAAGTTCAATACTTACAAAATCTCTAACATAGCCTAGGAATATTCTATCTACAAAGTTACCTATCGCTCCACTAACAAGCATAGACCAACCTAGAACATACCACATATTATTGCTGTGATAGAAAATATCATATAACACAAATAGTGCAACAAATATTATAGACACAATAGTTAATGCCATTGTACTATCTCCAAATATTCCAAATGCAGCACCTGTATTTTTCACATAAGTAAAATAGAAAAAGTTAGGAATAACAGTGATATCTTTACCACCTGCTTCAAAATAATTAGCAAATAAAACTTTGCTAACTAAGTCGACAACTATTCCTAAAACGATAACTATTGCGAATATAATATAACTCTTCTTTTTACTCATACTTAAATTATATATCATCGCTATTTTTTTTACAAATAATTTGCTTTAAAAATAGAATTAATAAATGTCAAACAAAACTATTTATGCTAGTTTTTGTCGCATGTCATACTCTATAGATACAATAGAACAAATTGCGTACTTTAAATACGATGCCGTACTAGAATTATCAATCGTTTTAATAATTGCCTGGTCGAGCAGTTCATCTAATTTGATAAGTGCCTTTTGTACTTCCTGCACTTTAGCATTTGGCATAGAAAGAATACTCTGCATAGTACTAATATACCCCTTTATTTCCCCCCTAATTGCAGATAACTGTGTGCTGATAGCCAGGTTATTTATCTCACCCTTATCAAAGGCAATAGAGTATCCATACACCTTATCATAAATAGACTGAAAAATGGTAATAGCATCACTAATACTACTCACCTGTTTATTGTCGTACTCATCAAAAGTAAGATTAATTTTTGGTAATCTAATTTCTAAAACTGAGAGATTATACTTTGTACCTTGTAGATTATTTATAACCTTATTTGATAATTCTTGCGTAGAATAAATACTACCCAAAACATAGTATAGATTATCTTTCCACACATACCCAGCGCTACCCTGAATGCTACTACCAATCGCCACCTTATTTGCTTCATCTTCTTTTTCATAAGAGCCAAGAGAGACAGCATACATTACATTCTCATCAAACTTAATATTTTTTCCACCATACACAAAGATGGTAGAAATATTACTAACAGCGAGAGTATTGCTAATAAATAGTGCCGAAAACACAATTCCACCTAATGTCAAAAAAATTCCAAAAAAAATTAAATATGCTTTTAATCTCTTCTTTAAGGGTTTTTTGAGCACTTTTACATCTTCATAATAAAAATTTTGTGACATACTATTTGATTTTCCCCTTTTGCAATATGTTAATATGTAAGCGTAAAGTTTAATAGCCTTTGCAATTTAATATATTTAGAGAAATTGTCTTATAAAACCATAAGGCAATTTCTTTTTGTAATGCAGACGACAATTTCATATTTTAATTACAGCAAAATATAAAATTAGACAAAATGCACAAATAGATATGTTTAGCAAAAAATGATGAAGATAGTAAACTTTATAATAAATAAAAGGAGCAAAATATGAAACTAAAACCATTATTTGATAGAGTTGTTGTAAAAGCAATACCGGAGAAACCAGAGAAACTAGGCAGTATTATTTTACCTGAAATTTCCAAGGCACCAGAGATTTGTGAAGTAGTTGCTTTAGGAATTGGAGAGATAGACAATAAACCAATCAAGTTTTCGGTAAAAGTTGGAGACAGAGTGGTTTTCAATAAATACGCTGGTAGCGAATTTAAAATCGATGGCGTAGTGTATACAATCATTAAAGAAAAAGATATTTTAGCAAAACTAGAAAGTTAAGGAGAAAAACAAATGTCAAAACAAATTTTAACAGGCTTTGATGCCATAAAAAAATTGGAAACAGGAGTAAAGAAACTATCTTCTGCAGTAAAAATAACCCTTGGTCCAAAGGGTAGAAATGTAGTCCTTGATAGAAAGTTCGTCACCCCACTCATTACTAACGATGGGGTGACTATAGCCAAAGAAATTACCCTACCCGACCCATTTGAAAATATGGGTGCAAACCTTATAAAAGAAGTCAGCATCAAGACTAACGAAGTTGCAGGAGATGGAACAACCACAGCCTGTATACTAGCAGAAAGTATTGTGAGTGAAGGTGTAAAAAACTACACAGCTGGTGCTAACCCAATTATCTTAAAGAAAGGTATTCAAAAAGCAACCAATACAGTTGTTGAGAAATTAAAAGACATATCAACACCTGTGTCTAGTAACAAGGAGATTTTCCAAATAGCATCTATTAGTGCTGGAGACGAAGAAATAGGAGAACTTATCGCTAAAGGCTTTGAAAAAGTAGGCAAAGACGGAGTAATCACTGTAGAAGATAGCAAAACTACAAAAACAGAACTAAAAATCGTTGAAGGTATGCAATTTGATAGGGGCTACCTATCCCCTTATATGGTTAATAATACCGATAAAATGGAATGTGTGCTTACCGACTGTTACATTTTAATTACAGATAAGAAAATCAAAAATCTAAATGAAATTATTACAACTCTGGAAGCAGTATCTCAGAGTGGAAAATCCTTGCTTATCATTGCAGAAGACATAGAAAACGAAGTACTCAGTACCTTAGTACTAAATAAACTAAGGGGTGCCCTAAATGTCGTAGCAGTTAAGTCCCCTGGATATGCAGATAAGAGAAAAGCTATATGCGAAGATATTGCAGTACTCACTGGTGGTATGTTTATCTGCGACGAATTAGGACTAGAACTAAAAGACACCGGTCTAGAAAAACTAGGCTATGCTAGTAGCATCAAGGTAACCAAAGATAGCACAACTATTTCTGGTGGTACAGGAGAAAAAGAAAGAATTGAGAATAGAATCAAAGAAATCAAAGGCCAGATTGAAATGGCTGACAATGAGTTTGATAAAAATAGACTACAAGAGCGTCTAGCCAAACTCATCGGTGGTATTGCAGTTATCTATGTAGGCAGCGCAACCGAAGTAGAAATGCAAGAAAAAAGACTAAGGATAGAAGACGCCATCGAAGCCACAAAAAGTGCTGTCGAAGAAGGTATTGTCTCTGGTGGTGGAATTGCACTTATTAATTGCATTAGCGACGTTGAAGAATTAGTCTCCACACTTAGTGGTGACGAAAAAACAGGCGCAGAAATCGTACTCAAATCACTTACTGCACCACTTAAAATGATAACTACTAATGCCGGAATTGATGGCTCCGTAGTTATAGACAATATTAGAAAATCAGATGTTAAGAACTATGGCTATAATGCCCTTACTAATGAATATGTAAATATGATTGATGCTGGTATCATTGACCCTACTAAGGTAACAAGAACTGCTCTAGAAAACGCAACTAGTGTAGCATCTACCCTACTCACAACCGAAGTAATCGTATGTGATATAGAAGAAAAAATCGATACCAAGAACCCAAATGCTGTACCACAAGGCTATGGCATATATTAATTTTTGATACTATCCGAAGTTATATTCATTCATTTTCTGCTAGTGTTTTCCTTTTCACTAGCAAAAAGACCTATAAGCGAGAACTTATAGGTCTTTTTTTATTTAAGCAGCTTTTTGAAATACATAAATGTATGGAGCTTTTAAACCATAAGAAGGAATAATGGTTTCTAAATCCACAGGTTCGGTCTTATTAAAATCCCAGTATGCGTCATAAGTTCCTTCTTCTAAATCAATATAAGAAATTAATTCATCACCAAAATCGGTATAATAATAACCATATTTTAAATAATCCCCATTTTCATCATAATATGAAACACCTAAATTAATTTTAAGGTTTTGAAGAGTATTAAAGTTTACTTGAGAAAAATCTGTTGGCATTTTTTCTTCATTATACTCACCCAATCTAACTGTAACCCTATCATACAAGTCAACTCTAGTATATACTCTACAACCTGACGGGAATGCAGCATCAAAATCAAAAGCTGACTCATCAAGTAAATCTCTTAATTCATTTCTTGTCCAATAAAAAGGTAATTCATACTCACCGTCTATCACATCAAATTCTAATAACTTATTATCATCAAATGTAAATACATATGTAGTATATGCATGTACTTTATAAGAACTAGAATAATTGTAATAAGTATCATAATATCCATCAATTACTAATTCATATTTAGAGTCTTCTAGAGAGTTGATTTCCACATCTATTTCTAAGTCAGCAGCTTTCATATAATTTGTATCATAATATCCATTAACACCACTAATAACATCAATTAAGACTTCTTCTAATTGTGTGTAATCACTAGTACTAGCAATAACGGCTAATACCGCTGCAGTATTATACTCATCATCAAAGTTGTATTTATATTTATACTCAGTATAATTTTCATCAACATAAGAACTACCAATAATGGCTGAATTATAATAATCAATAAGAACTTCTTTACTATTGTGTTTTATTATAACTTCTTCTAAATTTCTCTCATTGTTGTCTGTTTGGTAAATATCCTTAGCATAATAGTATCCTTCACCATCACTATTAACACCAGCAAAATAAGAAAATACTAGATCCTCATCCTCTTCTGGAAACACTGCAAAGTCTGCATAAGCAGAATACTCAGTCCACTCTTCTAATGTTAAATTTGTTTGTGAAAGGTCATAACCTCTTCGCCATAGATTTGCTGTTGAAACATCTACCCCTACACCATCTTCTCCATAAATATCGTTTTTAGCAATATTGTTGATTTTAGCATATATCTCTACTCTAGAATCTACAGGCTCTCCTGGTTGCTCTGTTCCACCTGGTTGTTCTGTTCCACCTGGTTGCTCTGTTCCACCCGGTTGAGTGCTTCCATCTGGCTGAGTTGTTCCACCTGAAGTGCTTGGTCCTGTTTGTTGTCCACCAGTATCAGGTTCTGCTGGTGGCACTTCTTTACATCCAAACATAAAAAAAGTTGGAATAATTAATAGACAAATTAATAATTTTTTAAATATGTTTTTCATTTACTTTCTTCCATAACATAGAATATAAAATTTTATAAGAACATAATATCATATTTATTTTTAAAATGATATATTTTTTAAAAAGTTTTACAAAATTTTAAAAAAATTCTCATCTATAGTGATGAGAATAATTTTTTATTTCACTTTATCTAAATTAAATACCTTCCAAGGAACTATGTCTTCTGGTGGATATGCTCTAAATGTCATATTTTCTTTAGTTGTTGGGTGTTGGAATTTGATTTCAAATGCCCATAGTGCTAGGTTATGACCTTTGGCAAGAATATCTCCACCATATCTAACATCACCATATACAGGACAACCAATATTTTTCATTTGAACTCTGATTTGATGACTTCTACCGGTATATAGTTTTACCTCTACTAGAGACACTTTTTCTTTGGATTCTAGTACTAAGTAATCTAATTCTGCTCTTTTAGCACCTGTAGTTAATTCTGGAACAACCTGAACTGTATTAGTTCTAGCATTTTTCTTTAAGAAATTTACTAATTTTGCTCTTTCTTCTCTAGGCTTTCCATTAACTACTGCTAGATATCTTTTTGAGAAATCATCACCTTTCATTGCTTCAGCCAGTCTGCTAGCAGCCTTGCTAGTTTTTGCAAAAACCATGACGCCACCTGTAGGTCTATCTAGTCTATGAACTAAACCAACATAAACATTACCAGGCTTATTTTCTTTTACTTTAATGTACTCTTTTATCATTGTTAGCAAATCTTTATCTTTGCTCTCATCTTCTTGAGTTGGTATATTTTGAGGTTTAACCACTACGATTATATGATTGTCTTCATATAAAATATTTAGTTCTTCCATTGTATCTCCTAATTTTTTCTATTCAAACTCAGCAACTGATAGATAAAATGTACTACTAGTTGTTGATGTCTTTGGAACATAAGTATATGTGGCAACTACTACCACATTTTTATTAGTTGCCGGATAAGATAAACTATCATCTGCTAGTCTAATCTCTATATCAAAGTCACAGCATACACCATCTTGTACCACTAGATAATGATAATCTTCCCCAAGAGTGAAATGTTTTCCCCTGAGCCTAAAGACTTTGTTCTTGTACTTTGATTGATATGTCTCTGTATTTAGTGCTTCACCCACAGTCATAGTAACACCATCGAGTTTGGTTAAGTCATAGTCAACTTGTAGACTTCCACCACCACAAGCAGTTAGGAACATAAACATAAAGCTTAGTGCAATTAGTGCGAAAATATTTCTCTTTTTCATACTAACCCCTTTTAGTTTCTCTTCGTATTATCTCGACAAACCAACATATAAAGTATACTACTACGTCTATAGCCACTATTGTAGCACCAACCGGTGAGCCCCAGAGCATAGAAAGTAATATTCCTAGAACTGAGTTTACAACACCTATAATACTTGCAAATATTATAACCAATTTATAGCTTTTAAACAACCTAATTGCACTAATTGCAGGAAAAACGATAAGTGCAGATATTAACAGTGAGCCTACTAATTTCATAGCAAGTACAATAGTAATACCGATAATGATAGCTATAATATTATTATACACAGCAGTTTTTACACCTGTTGCCTTAGCAAAATTTTCATCAAATGTAACTGCAAAAATTCTATTATGAAATATTATAAAGAATCCTAGTACAAATATTGTGAGTGCTACACAGGTCCAAACATCTAAAGTACTAAGTGTAAGGATAGAAGTAGAACCAAATAGAGTACTACAAACATCTCCAGAAATATTAGCCGAAGATGAGAATAAACTAACGATTAGATAGCCTATTCCCAATGCTCCTACAGATAGCATCGCAATAGCACTATCATTTTTTACCTTACCACTATTAGTAAGTCTAATAAGTAGAATTGCAACTATTACAGTGATAGGTAACATTAAATAAACATCGGCTATTGCTAATACCATAGCAATAGTCATTGCACCAAAGGCTATATGAGATAGTCCATCACCTATCATTGAGTATTTCTTAAGCACTAGTGTCACACCAAGGATTGCACAACATAGTGAGATAAGTACTCCGACTATTAATGCGTATATAACAAAGTCATAATTAAAAAAGTATGCTAATTGTTCAAATATATTCATTGTGCACCCCCTGTTAATTCTTGGGCGATACCACTAGTCTCAAATTCTTCTGCAGTGCCATAGAAATTACCATCTTTTCTAAGGCATAAAATATGACTACCAATCGTTGTCACCTTCTCAATATTATGGGACACCATAATAATAGTTGTACCCTGCTTATTGAGTGACTTTAAGATAGAATAAAATGACCTAGTAAATCTAGCATCTAGTCCATTAGTTGGCTCATCAAGAACCAAAAAGTCATTTGTTGAACATAGTGCTCTAGCTAGCATAACTCTCTGCTGTTGACCACCGGAGAGTTCTCTAAAACTTTTCTTCTGTAAATCATAAATACCTATCTTTTTCATATACTCTGTTGCCAATATTTTCTCAGCCTTACTAAAGAAAAATTTCCATCTACTATTACCTATGAAACCAGACATTACTACTTCCCTAACGGTCGCCGGAAAGTCCTTCTGCATTTCACTTACTTGTGGCAAGTATCCGACTCTCTTAACATCAAAATCTTCAGCAAAAGTAAGGTCACCCTTTATAGGTTTATTGAGTCCAAGCATTGTCTTTATAAGAGTACTTTTACCTGTACCATTTTCGCCAATGACACATAAAAAATCGCCCTTATTTACAGAAAAATTAATATCCTTGCATACTACCACTTCTGGGTAGCCAATACTTAATTTCTTTGCACTTAAAATCAATTCAGTATCCCCCTTTTAAATTTCTCGAGATTGTCTGTCATTATGAACAAATAACTAATATTATCTATGTCTTTTGCTGCCACAGACTGACAGGCATTAATAGTTAAAATCTGTATATCGCTAGAGTGCTCACTACTATCTCTAACTTGCCCTGCAATAGAGCCATCAGCCGACTCTGTGATAAAGATATATTTTAGGTTTTTCTCATTAACTTTATTAATAAGTTGACTCATTGTTTCTGCACTTGCTTCGGTCTCTGCAGAACAGCCTGAGAACGCTGCGTGATAAGATAAATTATAGTCGTTCATTAGGTATATAAAAGGAAATCTATCTGCTACTAAATAAAAAGTTTCTTTGCCACTCAAAGCATCACTATACTCTTTTTCTAGAGCAACTAATTTCTCTAGGTACTCTAATGAATTTTCCCTAATAATTTCCGTTCTCTCAGGAAAAACTTTTATTAATTCTTCACTAATGTACTGGGTGGCTGTTATCATATTTTTAATACTTAACCACACATGCTCGTCATAAGACACATCTTCACCTTCGTGGTCGTGTTCGTGGTCATGTTCGCCTTGAGATATATTCTCATTACTCTCTTCTACTTTGTTTACTATATCCATTAGACTGAGTGTAGATAGATTAACATTACCTGCAGACCTAATAATGTCTCCAGCCCATTTATCACTCTCTCCCCCAACCATAATAAATAACTCTGCTTTAGATAGAGTAGTAATATCACTAGCAGTTGTTTGGTAACTATGCATATCTGTACCGGAGTCCTGGAGTAACACTACATCATCATCGGTGCCTAAAATCTCTCTGCAAATATCATATATAGGAAAAATCGTCGTTACAACTTTACCTTCTTTATTTTTGTGCGAAAAATAAACGATACTAAATATCGTCAGCGACACTATTAAGACTATCATACATATCGAAGATATGACCTTAAATTTTCTCATCTACTTTTCTCTTTTCTAAATGCGAATTATTCGCATTTAAATAACTAATATAATATAAAACATTTAGCATTATAATGTCAAGGCTTTGTTGACAAATAAGTTTATATTATATAAAATAATAATTAGTATATGTAGAATAAATAATTCTAAAAAATAAGGATAATATTTATGTTAAAAAAGACTAAAACTAGAGAAAAAGTATTAAGGCTACTAGAAGTCAGCAATACTCCTATATCTGCAAATGAGATATATGAAGTATTGTCTAGTGAAGGAATTACTCTATCATCAATATATAGAACACTAGACTGCTTCACTAAAAACAATCTGATTGCCAAAGAGTCTAATCCACAAGGTGTGGCAATATATACACTCATAAAAGATGAACACTCACATATCTTAGAGTGCAAAGAGTGTCATAATCAGACCAAACTAGACTATTGTCCTTACCACAAAGCCAATGAGAATATCAAGTCAAAACACAATTTCTTTGCCGATGAGAGCAATATAGTAATCTACGGCACTTGCAAAGACTGTATGAAACATAAAAAACCCTAGAAAATTCTAGGGTTTTTATTTTATTTATCATAGAAATGTTTGATATAATCTTTATTGTCATAATCTAATACATCAAAGACCTTCTTACTGTCTGTCACAGTCTCCATAGTGATAAATTTATTCTTACCATTTTCTTTGTATATTACAAGTTCATTTCCTTCTGGAATTAAACAATGATGCAGTCCACCGATACCTGATATAATCTCTTGATATGCACCTATTGAGAATATTGCTATATATAGTGTCTCATCTTTTTTAATTTCAGGCATAAACAACTTAGTATTGCTATCATTTAAGAAATATCTATCATCTGGGTCACAGGTCTCTCCACCCAAACATACAGGTATACATTTATTTTCATACAAGTTAACCGGCAAAATAGTGAAATCCTGCTGAATACCCCAAATATCTGGAGCCATATTCATTAAACTTCCGTTTATAATATACCAATTAATATCATTTTGTTGTTTGGCAAAGTCAACCTTATAAATATAGAAACTATGGTCGGCAGTTGTAAATCTACCATGTTCACCTATAAGCTGTGGACACTCAACTTCATTCTTCTCACAGAGATACTTAGTCGTCTTAATAATTTCATCAACTAAATAATCATAATCAAAGGTATATGTTAAAGAATACTTAGTTGGGAATCCCCCACCGAAATCAAAATACTCTAGTGTATCGTTTTCTTTTTTAAGTGAGCAATACAAACTCAAGATATTAGAGAAACCTTTAATATAGTTATCGATATTAGTAATAGAACCACCGAAATGAAAATGCAATACTCTTAGTTTAAGATTTTTTGCCTTCCTAATTTTTTTAGCCATCTCAAAGCACTTGTCTGCATTAAAGCCAAATCTATTATCAAATTCTTCACTATGCTCAAATGTGTTTTTGATAAGTCTACTCTCAAAATCACTATTATATCTAAGACCCACATTTATATCAAACTCTGTCAATTGTGATATTAAGTCAAATTCTCTCTCATTTTCGATAACAGGTATTACATTTATACCCTTCTTTAGAAGTTTTCTTAGTGTTTCAACATACTTCTCATTTTTGAAACCATTACATAGAACTGTATACCCTTTCTTAATATATCCATCTTGAACAAGTTTATAAATAATATCAATATCATACGCCGAAGAAGTCTCTAACATATCAACATCATTGAGTGCAGTTAAAACCACTTCACTATAGTAATTAGCCTTAGTTGCATATGCATAATTATATTTCTTTGGATAGTCATATTTAGTAATTTTTTCTGCAAATAAGTTCTTAAGATAAGTGATTTTTTCGGTAATCATTGGCGTGTATGATACTTCCAAAGGTGCCTTATACTTATTGGCTAAATCATATAGATTAATATCTTTGTAATATAGCACATTATCTTTTATAGACAAATATTCATGACCATCTAAAATGCCCTTATCATATGGTCTACGCATATTCTTATTTGCATATAATTTATATAATTTGTCTGCATTATCACACTTTTTAAACATATTTGGCGAGAACAATTTAGCAAATTTACAGTCATCTTTTACAACCATACAAGGTTGCATACCTAGTGACCTTAGATATTTTTCGCCATCTTGAGAAACAATCTCTCCATATACATAGTTGATAGAAACACCAGACTCTTTCACCCCACATATCCAATCAACTAGTGCTTCATTAAGGATTTTAAATGCCTTTTTACCATAGTATGGAGACTTCTCATCTTTTTCTAATACAACATCTCTATACTTAGGAACAACTACAGTACTGAAAATATATATGTCTGCATCGTATTCCCCTAGTTCTTTTAAGAAAACATCTTTGTTTAGAGACTCTTGGTATGTCCTATTTGATAGTATATACTTACTACTAAACTCATGTGTTAGTAAGTATGGTGTAATATATCCAATCAACTCATCTAATTTATTATCCCATAAAACTATAGTACTTTTATTACTGAACTCAAACCAGTCAAGAGCCATTTTCTTTGAAATTCTATCTTTTTTTTCAAATGTCTCATTATCAAGTTTCCATGTTGCTAAATATTTGTCTTCACTTAAATTCTCACCTGAATATATTGAATATCTCTCCATAATTTCTCCTATCTATCTTCCGGTTCCATAACTTTCTCTAAGAAAATCTTATTCTTAAAGGCGCCCCTTTTATCTACTTTGCCTTGTCTAATTTTCTCAAAGTCTACATAACTTACAGACTTAGCATCAAGAATCGCCCTGAGTACTTCTTCTAGGTCGGCTAATTCTTCTACATCACCACTCTCTAGATACTCTCTCATCTCTTCCTGAAGTTTTTGTTCAAGAGCGTCTAAATACTCATCATCTGCCATCACTCTAGTTACAGCCTGACAACCATTGTCTGCATTGATTATCTCTGGAATTTTATCTCTAACTAATTTATTATATACTCTCATAATCTTCCCTTTATTTGTGTCTTAAAATCATCTTAATATGAAATGGCTTCTCTTCTAAAAATTCAAAGCCAAGTCTTGAATATAATTTACATACAGGATTTTGTTTAAAGTACTGTAGTATTATGTCTTTATCTTTATTTTCTGCAATTAGTGTATTTAAAATATCTGTGCCTATTCCCTGCCCTTGACACTCTGGCACAATGCAAATATTACCTATCTCGTATTCGCCACTAGGCAGTGTCTCGCAGTGATAAAAACCAACTCTTTTATCATCCATCATAATGATTTGTATAGAGTCAGCATATGCAGAGATAAAGTCCACAAAGAAACCCTTTTGTTTTTCTTCGTTCCACTCACCCCAACACTCTTCTACATACTTTTTGTATACAACCTTCTTTGTTTCATACACAAAGTCGTGGTCAGCCACATCATAAGCTCTAATAGTATAATTTTTAACCATTTATAACTCCTTAATTTATTAAAAAATAATTAAACAAAAAAGTCAATAAAAATGAAAGTATGCACCAAAATATTAGCCAAATTTCAGTATTCTACGATATAATAAATAAAAAGGAAAAAGATTATGAAAGATATTTGCATTACAGTATTTGGCGATAGTATTACATATGGTGCATGGGACAAAGAAAATGGTGGCTGGGTAAATAGACTAAGAATGATGCTAGAGAATAACACCGATAATTTCTACCATATATTTAATCTAGGAATTCCTGGAGAAACAACGACGGGAGTCAATGCCCAATTTAACTATGAATATGGCTATAGATTTCATCCAGGATTTAATAATATTCTTGTCTTTGCTATAGGCATTAATGATTCATTAGTAGGGTTTGGTCAAAATAGCGTACCGATTGATACTTTCAGAAATAATATTCTATCTCTAATAGAAAAAGGCAAAAAGTATACAAACAATATCGCCTTTGTTGGTCTTACTAGAGTAGATGGAGAGATTATTCCACAAGAACCACACCCACTAATGAGTACCTTTATTAATACCGAGATTGATAAATACGACAAAGAACTAAAGAGTCTTTGTAAATCTCAATCGGTAAAATATATTGATGTTCATAATACTGTAGATATTACTGAACTAAGTGACGGACTCCACCCTGATAATATAGGACACCAGAAATTAGCAGATAAGATATATGAAAGTATTATTGCTATGATTTAACTGTATATTAAAAAAACACTTTATCGTGATTGATAAAGTGTTTTTATTTTATTATCTAACTTCCCTAACAGTTCCTGTTGTTAAGTCTTCTACTTTTCCAGGAAGTTTAGGAATATCCCTAGTTCTATAGAAATTAACTAATGACTCATATATTTGACTATCTCCGCCATCTCTCTCTGCTACTTTCTTTAGATATTTGTTTAGTACTTGTGCAGTGTAATCAAGTTCTCTTTGGTTATCTGTCAAGTGGAAGATGATATCAAAGAAATAGTCATCAATTTTGTCTTTGTATGTACTTCTAACTTCTTCCTTCATATGCTCAACGTTTGAATAAACACTATATTTTTTTCTTTCGTGATAGTGTTGTTTAGTTGTGTCGATATCAAAGAAAACTACTTTTACCCTTCTATCTTTAGCATTTTGCATATGCTCTACTTTCTTATTGATTTTCCACTTAGGAGTATCTTCTTCGTTGTAGATATCATATACAAAGTCATCATAGTAATCTTTTAAGTCTAAACCAAAAGAAAATAAAGGTTGAGAGTACTTAGAAAAGATATCGTTAATTTCATCGTGATATTGAACTGCTGGTCCCCAAATAATTCCTGCAAATACCATAATAATTTCCCCCTATATTAGGCAAGCGTAGAACAATCCACTCTTACCAAACATTTCTTATTATTAGTATAACTCACTCCAATGATAAAGTCAATATCTAACTTTTTTGAAATATCTATGGTATCTTCGTTATAATCACCAAATGGCAGAGTTAGAGCATTAATAAAGCCGTGATTATCTATAAAATGCCTAACATTTTTTATCTCTTCCATCTGCTCATCTCTAGTCAGAGTACTTAGCCAACAATGGTTCTTGGTATGATAAACAAATTCATTACCATACTCCTGCATTTCTCTAATCATATCTATATTAAGATAAAGTTCATCGCACTTAATATCTAATTTGTTTTTTGCAATTATTTTATCTAAAATGTCTAGTCGTAATGCAAGGTCTAAGTCTTTTTGAAGTAACTTTTTTATTACTCTTTCTTTTGTCTTGTATATTTCTAATAACTCAGCAGATGTTTTCTCTGAGTAAATCTCAATTAAGTGCTCATAAACCTTATCAATACCGACAATTTCCATTAGTTTATGAATTTTCTGTACTATAAGAATATCTCTAGTGAGCACATTGTCACTCACAGAGAATACTCCCGTTACTCCGTACTTCTTAAGTACAGGAAAGACATTTGTATAATGGTCTAGAGTTCCATCATCAAAGGTAAGCACGATTTTATCTTCGTTATTCCCTGTAATATAGTCTCTAATACTAACAATTTTATCCTTATTACTTCTTACAAAGTCTTCAAACTTAGTTAAATTAAAGTGAAAATAATTAGACTGCTCTTTCACATAGTGAAACATATAAATTGACATTATTTATCCCCTTTTACCCTGTTTCTTGCTTCTTCTAGGTCTAAATATGTATCTATATCTAGGCAATATTCACGAGCTATCTCATATGGGTAAATATTCTCATTAAGGACAGTCTCACTAGTTAGTTTCTTAAAATTATTTACATACACATTACCAGCAATTCTATAGAATTTGCTAAAATCCTGACTCCTAATATCGCTAGTTGTGTCTAGTAATTTATTTAGTCTACCATCACTACCAATAGTTCTAAAAAATACAGGATTTTCTAGGACTTCTGTTACAGTTATTACCGACTCTTCACCTGTCTCAAAATATCTCTCTATAGCCCCATCTAGTAGTTCTAGTGTTCTAAATGGAAAGGTTGGCTGCAAAAGAACAACCACGTCTGGCTTAATCCCTGCAGTCTCCACTTCGTAGAGTATCGCATCTATGATTCTTGCCCTGTCACCAGAAAGACTTTCTGGTCTAAGAGCACCAGAAACACAACCATTTGCTATTGAAATATCTTTGATTTCTTGAGAGTCTGTACTAACTAGAATGTCATCAATGTATTTACTCTTTTTTGCTATATCTACACTATGCATAAAGAGTGGTTTATTATCTAGCATCTGGATATTTTTTTCTTTTACCCTTTTGCTACCAATCCTAGCAGGTACAAACGCTAAAATTCTTCTTCCGTTAAACAAAATATTTACCTACTTTTCGTATTTTTCTTTTATTCTATTATATTCCTTCATTACCCTATCGGTATATCTAGCAAAGCCATTATCTTCTAGCCACTTTACCGAATAGTCAAAATCTACATCATAGTACTTTTCCTTAAAAGTAACAGGAACCATCTCAATCCCCATATATAGCGCTAGTGCTAGCCTATGCGCACCATCTATTACCATAAAGTCCTTATTTAGGCATAGTGGATATTCCTTCATAAAACCATTTTGCTCAAAACTAGCAATGAGTTTTCTAAATGTTTCTTCGTTATCGTACTGATGCCTAGGAATTATCTTTTTTTGATTAACTCTATAGTGCTGAATTTCGTTGTAAATATCAAAGCCATCGGTATTTTTACCATAATAATTATCAATGGCTAGGAATCTAACCCAAATATCTACACTATTTAAGTTATCTTTCATTGTCTTTTTGTATAGATAATATGTTGGTAAATATATTTCACAAGACTCAATTTCACTGAGTTCACATAATTTATTCATTTACTTTAAATCCTTATATGTAATGTGTGTATTTTTCTTTAGGTCTTTATTTACAGTCCTACCCACAATATTATCAAATTCTTCTGCTCTAATACCGATATTTCCAGGTCTTTTAGTTGTAAGCATATCGGCAGTTAGAGTAGTTCCTGCTTTTACATCAGTAGATAAAACAATCGTATTATAAGCAAAGTCTCTAGTTACCTGCTCTTCTGGAATTTCGTTCTTGTGTCCACCACGCATAGCAAAGATATCTTTAGATGCCTGTACTAATTCTCCGGCCCTGGTCTCGTCCATTGAACATACAATATCTTCACCCACTCGAGCCATTGTATCGGTAAAGTGTCTCTCAACGATACTAGCACCCATTGCCATAGCAGCAATACAAGCAGAATTTGTAATAGTATGGTCAGAAAGACCGATAATGTCTCCATCAAATTCTTTCTTTATATCTTCTAATGCATTTAGTCTAACTAAATGTGGTGGTGTTGGGTATAGATTAGTTGTGTGCAAAATTGCATACATATCGTGGTGCTTTCTAATAGCAGCAACTGCCTTTCTCACACTAGCGATATCGTTCATACCTGTTGATAAGATAATAGGTTTATTTTTAGACGCTATATACTCAACTAATTTATAGTTATTCATCTCACCCGAGCCTATCTTAAATGCAGGTACACCCATCTTCTCTAGTCTATCTACTGCAGCAAAAGAAAATGGAGTAGAAATAAATATCATACCCTTGCTCTCAACATACTTTTGAAGTGCAATCTCGTCTTTCTCATTTAGAGAGCATCTCTCCATTATGTGATAGATACTCTGGTCGCTATTGCCAGGAATAACTTTCTTTGCTTCATCACTCATCTCACACTCAACTATATGTGTCTGGTGTTTAACTATTTCAATTCCTGCCCTACTTGCAGCGTCTACCATTTCTTTAGCAACTTTTAGACTACCACCATGATTAATACCAATCTCAGCAATAACTAGCGGTGCATAGTCAAGGCCCACTCTTCTACCAGCAATGTCTATATACTTTGCCATACTTTTACCTCATTATAAATTTTTTCTCAATGTCAACACTGAAGAAGTCTTCTGTAAATACTCCTTCTAGTACCTTCTCAAATTCCTTTACCGACCTAATAGCATGAGTAGGTTTTTTTAGCTTACTAACCTTAGCAATCAAATCAACTAGGCCTTCATCTCTATCATCGATGTGGAAGACAGAATCACTCTTCTCTTTGTAAACCCTGCCACTCTGTCTATCTCCAACGTCAATAGAGTATACACCTAAGTATGGTGCTTCACATATTCCAGCCGAACTATTACCAATTAGAAACTTACTACCAAGGAGTGCATTATAGAAATGGTCTGGCACTAAGTTTTTTCTAATTAAGAATTTGTCCTTAGGCAAGGTGTCATAGAGTTCTTGGATTGACTCATAATACTTATCATTATTACTCTCAATCAGTAGTACCTTACCATCAAAGCTCTTCATAGCATTTACTACAAAAGAGAAATTATCTCTATTGTCTTCAAAGGTGTCAGTTGTTACCGAGTGATACATAAGTATAGCGTAATTATCACCAAGGAAACTCTCTACTTCGTCATTTAAGTCTGTGTCTTTTCTATCTATTCCTACAACACTAGTGTTACCGATATTGAATACAGATTTTTCGTCTTCTCCTACTTGAATTACTCTAGATGCAGCATCAGCATTTGTTACTAAAAATCTATGAGCAAATTTAGTAATAGCATATCTAATATTCTGGTCAATACTACCACTAACGTCTCCTGCTTCTATATGACAAATAGGAATATTATTAAAGGACGACACTATAGCACTAGCCATAGCAGTCATTCTATCGCCGTGAATAAACACCATATCAAAGTGTCTATTTTTGTAATATTTCTCTAGTCTATCGGTCAGCCAAGAATAGTACTTAATAGTACTAGCACTATTTTTCCTACCTATTCTCTCAACCTTAATATTAGGATTTTCCTTTACAGAATTTATAACAACTCTACCTGTATCACCAAACCTTCTATCATTATGCATATCTACTAAAAGTATAGTTATCTTATTGCTTTTTGACAGAAAGTTAATAATATGTGTCAATTTGTTATAGTCTGCTCTTGTTCCCGATATAAATAGTAAATCTCTCATAGTTATCCTTTTAGTTATCAATATAGTCAAGGAAAGGAACTAAGCTATCCATAATAGTTGGACAGAATTCTCCTGCAGCTATCATTTCTCTTATCTCATCAATTGTAGCCCATTTAGCATCACTAACTTCTTCTTCCTGAAGGTTTAGTTCACTTACATCGAATTCTTGTATTACATGGAAAATATCAACAAAGTCTTTAGTTCTCTTTAATGACTTAATTAGTGTATAACTACCTGTAAGTTCAATTCCCAATTCTTCTTCAAATTCTCTTTTTAGAGTTTCTTCTGTATTTTGTCCAGAGATAACTCCACCACCTGGGTTCTCCCAAAGATTAGGGAATAGCCTTCTCTCAGATGCTCTCTTTTGAATATAAACTTCACCTAAGTTATTAGTAATCCACATATGTACAGATAATTTATAATTGCCCGGAGTAATAGGCTCACCCCTAACAATTCTCTCTCCTGTAAACTTCCTATTCTCATCATACAAATCAATCATTTCCATATTTATTTTTCTCCTTTATTTTTATTTACTTTGGATTTGATTCTTTCATTCATCTCTGTATCTATATCAAAAAATTCTTTGTCTACTTTTGTCGAAAGCTCTATGTCTAATGGCTCAATATTATCACTCTTACCATAGACACAAGACATACAGATTGTATTGTCCACCCTGCCAGATAGTTGCATTTCTCTAAGCTTCCCTATAGTACTATTTTGCCATGCATCTCTAACTGAGCATTTATTTAGGTCAGCATACGCTAGGTAATTTTGGAAGTCCATACAACACGCAGTGAGATATCCTTCATATGTAACAGTAACCGAATTAAATACATAACTACAAGGAATATTAAAGTGCTCTATCTCTCCGTCTTCCTTTTCTATAAGCAGTGAATCATTAAGCACAGGAAGTAGACCGCCTTGGTTTTTTGCGTTTTGAATAACCACCCTATCACATAGCCCACTAAAGAAACTCTCTACTTCTTCCTTTGAATACTTAGTGTGCCTTGTTAATATTGTGGACACAAAGAGTTTGTTTTTATAAACACTCTGTAGTTTTCTACAAGCCTTTAAATTTTCCATCACAATATCAAAAGCATCGATTCCGTGTACGAATATATAATCATCTCTATTTATTGCATTGATAGAGAATTTAATACTCTGAAGCCCTGCTTCTAGTAACTCTCTAATTCTATCTTCACTAGCAAGTAATCCATTAGTTGTAATGTATACATACTCAAAGCCAATAGCCTTAGCTTCTTTAATTAGTTCTACTAGCTTTGGATACAATAATGGTTCTCCTGTAGCATAGAAACCTATTTCTCTAGAGCCAAGTTCGTAACATTCCTTCATCACTCTTTTTGCTAGTGTATACTCAATACTGCCCTTAGGTCTAGTCATTCTTCTATTAGCACAAAAAATGCACTTATTATTGCAAACATTGGTAACTTCTAATAGTAAATTCTTCTTTGGGAATTCTCCTGTAAATGAGTTATTAAATTTTTCCTTTATTCTTTTCTCAATATCGACTCTCATATTATGATTATATCATAATAAACTTAAAAACAAAAACCAAATTTGCTTTTATTTGACTGCATTTCGTGTTATCATTAAACAAATATAAAAAAGTACAAAATCTGCAATATAGGAGTATCCAATGAACGAATACGACGTATATAATATTTTCTTAGACTTTGAGAAGGAAAAGAACCTATTTGACATAACATACAAGGGCTATAAAATCTGGGATTATACCAGATATAATTTTTACAAAGTTCTATCTTGTAACTACCTAGGTATGTTTAATCAAATTCAAGAGCCTATTAACCCTACAAATGTACAAAAAGATAAGTATATCGAAGACAGAATGATGAATATCGATAATCTTAAACATTACGACCTACTTCTTATGGGTAATCCTAGAAGAGTAAAACAGTCTGATGGCTACTATCATGATATATACACCGATTATATTCCAGATTTAGTTGGTGGCTATACTACACTCACTGTAGAAGACCCATTTTGGAACCAATTTTCTCACCAAACAGACTCCCATCTAATACCTGCAAAAACTGAAAATATCGTGTATACAGACTACTTAATCAAAGACTTCTATAATGCGTATTTTGATGAGAATATTTTAGCTCAAGAAAAGGCCGATTTATATAATATTTTCAAAGACATTGCAAACATTTTCTCTAATGCTTTTAATTTTGATTTTGATATAGCAATTACCAATGCTAGACTCCTAATGTTATTTATTATGTTTACCGAAGATGAATACTGCAAAATGCTAAAAAAAGTCAACCCTAAGGCAGTTTTATTTATCTTTCACCCTAATCCAAGCTGTCTTAGCCTTCTTAATTGTGCTAAAAAATTAAATATACCAATAGCCGAAATTCAACACGGAATATTTGGTGAATTTGAACCAATTTGGCATAAATTCAGAGACACAAATAGAGAATATGTACTACCAGATGCAGTCCTAACAATGGCACCTAAGATAGTCTTTGAAAATGATATGTGTATGACTGCAGAAAATGGAAAATTAAAATACGTTGGTTATCCATTTTTAGAGCGTAAAATTAAAGAGTATGAAAACATTGAAAAGGACACCAAGGTAAAAAATATTTTATTTGTATCACAAACAAATATTGGCGTTAAATTATCTAATTTTGCAGCAGAACTAGCAGATTTACTCAAAAACAATCCTGAATATCATATCATATATAAATTACACCCTTTTGAACTAAAAAGAGAGTATCCACATCTAAATAAAGATAATGTAACAACTATCAAAGATTTAGAGAAAGACGTATACTATTATGCAAAAAAATCCGATATACAGATAGGTGTATATAGTACAGCAGTATACGAAGCCATAGAATTCGGTGTTTCCACTATAATTGCCGAAGATATAATGGGTGGCAAAGAAGCCCTTAAAATCCTAGACGGACTAGACGGTGTGTATTCTGCAAAAAATGCAAAAGATGCATACAAAATCATTATGAATAACCCTAAAATTACATCTGGTAAAGAACCCTTCTGGCCAAAGGTAGACAAAAAGACTTACACTCAGGCAATAGAAGATATTATTAACAGAAAATAACACACAAAAAGACCTTGAATTTAAGGTCTTTTTTATATCTCCACACTATCTATATTTTCATTTGTGAGT
This sequence comes from Clostridia bacterium, assembly GCA_045635805.1. GTDB lineage: Bacteria > Bacillota > Clostridia > Christensenellales > UBA1242 > UBA11490. The sequence continues at coordinate 26,073 of JAZTWI010000003.1, read as the reverse complement.
AGGTTTTTTAGATAAATCATATTATCTTCTATAAGTAAATAACTATGTGCTGTATCTTCTTTTGGAAGAGATACTGAACCTGCATTAATAGCAAGGACATTTCCCCTGTCAATAAAGCCTGTGTGAAAGTGTCCGTAGATTATAATATCTACACCACCGGGAAAATTGTCTTTATTATACTTATGCCCATGTGTGCACATAATATTTTTTTCTGTAATATTTAGGTTTATTGACTCACTAAACTTAAAATCAGATATCATCTCATCTACTTCTGCATCACAGTTACCTTTGATGGCAAGAATTCTATCTGCATATGTATTAAGTATCTCACACACAGACTTTGGAGCGTAGTCTCTAGGTAATGGATTTCTAGGCCCGTGATAGTATAAATCCCCTAATAATATTATCTTGTCAGGCTCTTCTTTTTCAATTAAATCTCTCACGTAATTAAAGTAATACATTGAGCCATGTATATCTGAAAAAACTAGATACTTCATATATATCTCCCTTTACACTAAATATTATACCAAAGAGTTTAGGCATAGGCAATAAAACTAATCAAGTGCACTTATTAATTTTCATATGACAAGCCTATAAAATATTGGTATACTAATTGTGTAATCAAAGGAGAAGAACAGATGATTGCCAAATTTAAAATTTTCAATACCCTATCTAGAAACGATGATGATTTCTATGAAATATTCAAATCTAGAGATATGTTAAAAAATGATAGACTTATTCCAGAGACAAGCGGCGACTCAAATATAAAACTAATGCTTGCCGAGAAGCCATTAGAAGTGCTTAGGTATAATACATATAAATCATATTGTAATAATGCTGTAGTTTACCTAGAAGAAGGAGATAGTATATCTCTTTACCCAGAGCCTAAAAACTTCTTAGCAGTAGAAATAAAAGACCCCACAGCCTTCACTATTAAGAGAATCACAAAAGATAGCGTGACACTAGAAATCAAGAATAGAAAAAAAGGAATGAATGTCACTAATGGTGAAACTGAACTAGGCAAACTAATGCTCAATGAACTAACAGAAGACACTGCTGAACTAGTTATAAATGCAGGTATAACATACTACCATTTCATAAAAGAAAAAGAAGCAATTAGTCAACACTTTATACTTATAGATATTTTAGAAAAGGAGAACGAAAATGTATAGAGCATCGTTTAAAACTAATCACATACGTTTGCTTACTCTACCTAGTAAATGTGGTCTTACAAATCTTCACGAAGAAGTCTATGCATACGATAAATCTCTCCTAAAACAAAACTACATATATAGTGCAGAGCTAGAAGAAATATCCTATATGGAAAAAACAAGTGGAGACAAATCACATATTGATAATATAGAAAAAAATTTACTAAAAGGACAAATAGGATTTCTAATTCAAGAATGTGCAGAAAACTATGTTATCATAGATTTATTCAATGCAGATAATTATAATGTAAAAGTTGGAGACAAAGACATTACTAATATGAGAAATATTAAGGTCTATATCAAGGAGCATATAGTTATCGAAATAGACATCATCTCAAACCCTTGTAAACGCTTAATGATATGTCCAACATATATAAACGAAATTGATTTAGTTTACGCATAAAAAATACACACTACGCTATGTAGTGTGTATTTTTTTATACACGTTCAATCTTTAGAATAAGCACTCCGTATTTATCTTCTTTTTCTCTGCTATAGATATTTCTATAAACTTCTACCACCTTCTCATCACTATCGTTTTTGTCAAAACCTAGCATTTCTCTGTCAATAAATAGTGTCATTTGGTCAAAATTATCAAATAAATATCTATCTACTATTTTTGTTTTTACTTTCTCATCTCTATTATCGGTATTCTCAAATATGATATAATCGCCTATTTTCATTTGCTGTCTTTTCTCATCATTGAGTCTACCTTCTAGTGTTTTAATACCATCTCTTACTTGTCTAAAAGGTTCTGGATTTAGACCACATACAAAGGTCTCTATTTCTCTCTTTCTAATGAGCCAATTTTGCCACTCGTTATCACTCGTAGTCTCTATACTATCAAATGTTCTAGCAAACTTATCCCAGAATTTAACTGCTCTAATATTCTTATGCTTAGTAGAGAATTCTATCTCTCCATCAAACTTATTAGCTATCTCCCCAGCAAACCATATAGCGTTACCTTCACCCCTATACTCAGGAAGGACATAGAATTCTGCTATCTCATATCGTAGTTCATATACTTCTCTAATAAAAGCAAGTCCAGCAATATTACCATCTATTAGTAAGTAAAAAGGATATCTACCCTTCTCATTCCAATAGAAATCAAACCATCTATATATTGGCACTCCATCATCGTCAAAATTGATATTATCATCAAACTGAGATAGTTCCACCAAATAATTATTAAGATACTTTCTCATCTCTTCCATTTGAGACTCTGGTACAAGTAATATATCTCTCATAACTCACCCCTTAATATTCTTATTGTAACACATATTATCTAATTATAAAAGACTTTTTCTTTCTTTGACTATATAAAGAAAGAATGATATAATTTTCTCATAGTACATTTTGGAGATAATATATGTCATTACAATTAGCAAAGGAACACTTGAATAAATTTGGTGTAGCTGACCAAATCTTAGAATTCCCTGTATCTAGCGCAACGGTAGAACTAGCCGCAGCAGCACTTAATTGCAAACCATCAATGATTGCAAAAACCCTATCTTTTATAGTTGATAATAAACCAATCCTAATAGTAGTTGCTGGTGACTACAAGATAGACAATCCTAAGTTCAAAGAAAGATTTAATAATAAGGCTAAAATGATTCCATTAGACTTAGTAGAAGAGTATATCGGTCATAATATCGGTGGTGTTTGTCCATTTGGCGTAAAAGAATCTGTTACTACATATCTAGATGAATCACTAAAAGAACATGACTTTGTATATCCTGCTTGTGGTAGTTCTAATTCAGCAATTAAATTATCTATTGCCGAACTAGAAAAATTTTCTTTGTCTTCTGGTTGGGTATCTGTTACAAAAAGGATTGAACAATAAAAAAGACACTTCTAAGCGAAGTGTCTTTTTTTTATTTACCGCCATATAATTTATTAGTTATTGCTAATAACCAAGACTTTGGTGTAATTCTTGTTAATAAATATAATGCCTTATACTTACAGCCAATAATATAGAAAGGCCTAGTTCTTCTCTTATTTGATAATTTATACATTTTCTTTGCACACTTATCTGCAGGAATTCTTTTATCTTCTCTACTATCACTCTTTGTAGTTGCAGTCTCTAGCCTTGTTCCATATCTATCATCGGTTTTAAAGTCCTTGATTCTATTACTAGTAAAGTTCGTTTTAATATCTCCTGGACAGAAAGCCACGACATCAATACCAAGTGGTTTTAATTCCATTCTAAGAGCAAAACTAAGTGTTAGTACTGCTGACTTAACTGAACCATAGATAGCTCTAAACGGTACAGGAAATAGCGCCATAGCACTAGATACAGTTACAATCCTTGAACCAGGCTTCATATACTTGACTGCAGCCCTAATAGGATAAAGTGTACCGTAGTAATTAACTTCTGTTAGATTATGAATATCATTAGTAGGTAGTAGTTCTGTTATACCACTCATACCAAATCCAGCATTAACAACTAAAGTATCAATCCTGCCATATTTCTTAGCAATTGTATCTATTACTTCATTTACTTTTTTCTCATCTGCCACAGATGCAGAGTAGTGATTAGGGTCCTTAAGAGTTCTAGTTGATATAGTGATAACTTTATCACCATTTTCTTCGTAGTTTCTCTTGAGTTCAAGGCCTATTCCACTAGTCCCACCTGTAATTACAATTATTTTATTCATATGCATACCTTAAATTAAATCAAAATCAATTTCTCTAGATAGTATATCTGCTCTAGTAGTTCTAACTCTTACCTTATCGCCAATTGTATAGGTATTTTTGTATCCCTTTAGACAGAATCTATCTTCAAAGAACTCATACTGGTCTTGTGGTAAAGCATCAACTCTTATCATACCTTCTACGGTATTATCAAGTTCTACAAATACACCGAAATTAGTAACACTACTGATAACTCCATCAAATTCTTCGCCAACGTGGTGACTCATATAGAATACTCTATATAAATCATCTACATCTCTCTCTACAGCTTCTGCATTTCTCTCAGTTTCACTTGATTGAATAGATGCTAGATTTACAAATTCCTTTAGGAACAATTTCTCTTTATCGCCGATTTCGCCATTAATATACTGCTTAATTATTCTATGTATTGTAAGGTCTGGATACCTTCTAATAGGACTAGTAAAGTGACAGTATTTAGGACTAGCAATACCATAGTGACCGATACAATCTGGTGAATATTTAGCCTTTTTCATACATCTTAGAGCGATTTTATTAAGAACATACTCGCTAGGCTCATCTTTGATAGACTCTAGTAATTTCTGTATCTCAATAGGCTCTACAGTCTCTGGGTCATCAATTGTATGTTTAATACCGAAACCATTAACCATACCTATTAATTTATTGATTTTCTCAGCATCAGGTTGCTCGTGAATTCTATAAACAAATGGCGCCTTTAATTCAACAAAATGAGAAGCAATGGTTTCATTTGCTACAATCATAAATGTCTCGATTAGTTTATGACTCTCATTATGTTCTCTCTTAGTTAAATTTAATACATCACCTAATTCATTTAGAGATATCTGTACTTCTGGAATATTAAATTCGATAGCACCCCTTTTTACTCTCTTCTCTTCTATCTGTTTAGCAAGTGCACGCATCTCAAGAAGAGCATTTATTAGTTCAGGAGATTCATCTTTGTCTCCTTCAAATATCGCTTGAACCTTTGTATAAGTAAATCTTTTCTTACTATTAATAATGCTTTCACAGATTTTGTGAGAAACTAATTCTGCGTTTTTATCAAATTCCATAAAGCAAGATAATGCTAGTCTATCAACACGCTCATTAAGTGAGCAAATTCCGTTAGAAAGCTCTCTAGGAAGCATAGGAAGTACAAGATTAGGGAAATACACCGAAGTACCCCTTTTAAAGGCTTCTTTGTCTATTACGGAGTCTTTTCTCACATACTCACCAACATCGGCAATGTGTACACCTAGTACCCTATTACCTTTTGAGTTGATTTCAATAGAAATAGCATCGTCTATGTCCCTAGTATCTTCGCCGTCAATAGTAAATGTAATATTATTAGTGTAATCTAGCCTACTAGCGTATTTAGATTTATCTATAGACTCAGGAATTTCATTTGCTACTGCTTTAACCTTCTCTGGGAAATCATCATAAAGACCGTAACTTCTAATGATTGCTAGTATCTCTGTATCTATTTGATTTGGTTTACCTAAAACTTCGATAATCTCACCATCTGGATTTCTCTTACTAGCATAATATCTAGTAATCTTAGCAACAACCTTATCTCCATCTACAGCATCACCAATTTTAGATAGTGGTATAGATATATCTTTACCAAACTTAACGTCATCAGGCTTAACAAAGGCAATCTTCTTTACAATATGTAAAACACCGACAATTCTCTCATTGCCCCTTTCAATTACCTGTACAACCTTGCCTTCTTCTCTTCTACCACCGTGTGGCATAACAGATACTACAACAATATCATTATGCATTGCACCATTTAAATCTCTCTCTGCGATAAAGATATCTTCAATTGTTATATCTGTTGGCAACAAAAAGGCATAGCCTTTAGATGTCATCTGGATTTTTCCTTCTACTCTTCTGGCTTTTGACTTTGTTTTTGAGTCCTTTTTTCTCAAGATATCATACGCTAGGTCGACATTACTATCTCCACTACCATATGGTGTCTTTGGAGCAAAGTTATCGGTAAAATAATTACTCTTTTTATTTCTCTTTGCCCTAGCAGCAGGAGACTCTTTTTTCTCCTTTTTAGCTAGTACAGGAGCATCTTTAACCCTAAGCAAGCCCTTTGATATTAATTTATCTACAATATCTTTTATCTCTGCATAAGGTTTATTTGTAACAACTGTGAGTTGAGTAATAAGTAGCTCATAACTTAGGCTCTGTAGTCTATTTGATTTGATTTGTTGTAAAATTATTTTATCAAGTTCCATTATTTCTCCATTATTTCAAAAAAGGGCTAGAAATAAGTTTTTCTGCCCCTTTTAAATATTTTTTTACGCTGTAAAGAAATGCTCTATGATATAGAAAGCGATAGTTAAAACTAAAATTACGATTGAGCAAATAATAATTAATCTTTTTAGTCTACCTTCTTTTGTACTTCCTTTGTTTTGAGCATAGTAACTATCATTTGTACCAGTGATAACGTTTCTACCACCATCTGGATTTGATGGTTGAATAAGAACTGCAACAATGATAGCTGCTGCTGCAACTGCTATAAGCAATAATACAATTGTTCTAATTGTAGTAAGAGTTGCTGCTGCCTCTGGTGAAATATCACATAGAAAACTAAAATTCATATCCTTCTCCTCTTATATTTGTTTGACATCTAAATAATTCTTATCTAGATAGTTAAGTTTCATACTAAACCATTTATTGCAAGTTAAGTTTATCACACTTTATTTACTTTTACAATAAATTTAAACTAAATAACTAATAAACCAAGTACACTATACTAATTATTAGTACAATAACCGACAACCAGAATAAAAACCAACTATTGATAACTTGTGATTTTTTACTACCCTGCATACTCCACACAAAGAGTAGAATAGCTGCAACCATTGCACCTAGGCCAATATTACTTCTAGTTTGGTCAGGAAGCCCAGCCACACAAGTATTAAAAATGTTATTCCATAAATCGCCTAAAAAGCCTAATAGTAGATACATATACTTTCTCCCATAATTATTTTGCTAAGATTGACTGTCCTGTCATTTCTACAGGTTGCTCTACGCCTAATACTTCTAGCATTGTAGGAGCAATATCGCATAGTGCCATATCTTCTCTTAATTTAGCACCTTTATACTGTTCACCAATCACAGCAAAAGGAACTAAATTAGTTGTATGTGCAGTGCAAGGAGAACCATCTTCTAGTCTCATAGTCTCTGCATTACCGTGGTCAGCAGTAAGAAGTACTGTACCACCTACTGATAATATCTTATCAACCATTTTACCAACGCAAGTATCAACAGTCTCTACAGCAGTAACAGCCGCAGGTATAACACCTGTATGTCCTACCATATCGCAATTTGCATAGTTTAGGATAATTACATCATAATTACCTACTTGCTCTAGTGCCTTGTCTGTTACTTCATTGGCACTCATATCTGGTTTCAAATCATATGTGGCAACCTTAGGAGATGCAACTAGTATTCTGTCTTCTCCTTCGTTTGCCTTCTCTACGCCACCATTGAAAAAGAATGTTACGTGTGCATATTTCTCAGTCTCTGCGATTCTTAATTGCTTAAGTCCACATTTAGATAAATACTCACCTAGTGTATTTTTAATATCTTTTGGTGGGAATGCAGTATGTATATTCTCAAGTGTAACATCATACTGAGTCATACCAACATACACTATATCTTTTTTAATTCTAGCGAATTTGTCAAAATTTTCATCTAGAACAGCGTGAGAAATTTCTCTCGCTCTATCTGTTCTAAAATTGTAGAAGATAACTGAATCGCCATCTTTTACACCATTATAATCTGCTATTACTACAGGCTCTACAAATTCATCTGTAACGCCAGCCTTGTAACTAGCCGTAATTCCACCACCTGCTGTAGTGAATCTAGAACCAACACCATTATATACACAGTTATAACCCTTCTCTACTCTATCCCAACGATTATCTCTGTCCATATAATAATATCTACCACAAATTGTAGCGATAGTGCCAAGTCCTATAGTCTTGATTTTCTCTTCGATTTTTGCAATGAAGCCCTTTGCACTATCAGGGGCTACGTCTCTACCATCTGTAATAACGTGAATATATACTTTCTTTACACCCTTTTTCTTAGCCATATCCATAAGAGCAAATAAATGATTAATGTGTGAATGAACACCACCATCAGATGTAAGACCTACTAAATGTAGAGCATTATTTTCACCTAAACTCTCCATAGCAAGTTTGAAAGATTCATTTTTGAAAAACTCACCATCTTCGATAGCCTTATCTATCATAGTGATATCTTGGTAAATAACCCTACCAGCACCGATATTTAAGTGTCCAACTTCACTATTACCCATTAGTCCTGCAGGTAATCCTACAGACCTACCAGAAGCATTAATCTTAGTAGTTGGATAAGTAGCAAAGATTTTATCAAGATTAGGAGTTTCTGCCATTTCTACAGCGTTATTAACAGGGTTACCAGATAATCCGTAACCATCCATTATTATTAAAGCAACTGTTTTTTTCATTATTCAACCTTCGTATTTATTAATTGTTCAAAGTCGCTAACTTTTAAACAAGCACCACCGATTAGTCCACCATTAATACTAGGTTTACTTAAGATTTCTTGTGCATTGCTTGGTTTTAGACTACCACCATATAACATAATGCAGTCACTAACCATATAATGCTCTTTAAGTAAATTCTTAGCAAATAGACAGATTTCTTCTGCTTGCTCAGGTGTAGCACTAACACCTGTACCAATAGCCCAAACAGGCTCATAAGCAAAGATAAGTCTACCCATATCTTCTTCGCTAATATCTTTTAGAGCGCCTGTGATTTGTCTCTCAATAACAGTATGAGTTAGACCCTTTTCTCTCTCTTCTAGAGTCTCACCAAAGCATACGATAGGAGTAATGCCTGTCTCTAATGCTTTCTTCACTTTTAGATTAACTTGTTCATCAGTCTCTGCAAAATATTGTCTTCTCTCACTATGACCAATGATTACTAGGTCACAACCAAAGTCGTTAAGCATATGAGCACTGATTTCACCCGTATAAGCGCCTTTATCTTCGTAGTGCATATTCTCTGCACCAAATAGTACTTTTGAGCCGTCTAGCATATATTTTGCAAGGTTAATGTACACATAAGGAACACAAACACCAACAACATTAGTCGAATGACTAGCAATCTCTGTAAGTTTCTCAAAATATGGCTCAAGTTCAGAATATGTCATATTCATTTTTTGGTTGCCGATTAAATAAAGTTTTTTCATATTATTCACCTACTAAAATTAATTAATATTGTCGATAACATCTACACCTGGAAGGATTTTTCCTTCAAATAATTTAAGAGATGCTCCACCACCTGTTGAGATATGAGTCATCTTATCAGCAAGACCCATATTGATAACAGCACTAGCACTATCACCACCGCCGATAATAGTTGTGCCTTTTACTTTAGTAAGTTTCTTTGCAATTGCATAAGTACCAACAGCAAACTCTTTCTTCTCGAATACACCTACAGGTCCGTTCCAGATAACAGTTTTTGCTTTCTTGATAGCCTTGGTAAATAACTTAATAGACTTTTTACCGATATCTACGCCTTCGTATCCATCAGAAACGTTTTGGTCCTTAGTTGTTCTATAATTGATAACATCATTAAAGTCTGGTGTTTCTACAAAGTCAACAGGAAGTAAGAAATTAACACCCTTATCTTCTGCTTTCTTCATAAGTTTCTTAGCTTCTTCTACATTAGTCTCATCGAATAATGAGTTACCAATCTTATAGCCTTGTGCTGATAGGAATGTATAAGCCATACCACCACCGATAATTAATGTATCAACTGTGTCAAGAAGACTATCGATAATACCGATTTTGTCTTTAACTTTAGCACCACCTAAAATACCAACAAATGGTCTCTTAGGATTAGCAATTGTACCACAGATAATATCTAGTTCTTTTTGAATCAAGAAACCAATTGCATTAGGAAGCAATTTAGCCACACCATAAGTAGAAGCGTGTTTTCTATGAGCAGTACCGAAAGCGTCATTTACATATACTTCAGCCATATCTGCTAGTAGTTTACAGAAGTCTTTATCGTTCTCTTCTTCTCTAGCATCATATCTTAGGTTCTCTAGAAGTAATACTTCGCCCATTTTTAATTTCTCTGCTTTTGATTTAGCATCTTTACCAACTACGTCTTTAGCCATAATAACATTGTTATTTGGAAGTAACTCTTGTAGTCTCTTTGCTACAACTGCTAGAGAATATTTAGGGTCAACCTTTCCTTCTGGTCTACCTAGGTGGCTCATAAGGATAACTGCAGCACCCTTCTCAAGTAAAAAATTAATAGTAGGCAAAGCCTCTACAATTCTATTATCGTCAGTAATATTTCCTTTGATTACTGGAACGTTAAAATCAACTCTTACTAAAACTTTTTTGTCATAAACATCAATGTCATTGATTGTCCTCTTATTCATAAGCGACTCCTCTTCATAAAATATATTTTTTGTATAGCATATTTAATAAATTTCGCACAATATAATTGTACAATAAAAACTATATTTAATCAAATAAATACAAGGTTTTTTTATGATTACACAATATTTTTTTGCTACCTAATTTTGTGCATCTTTTTCAAAGTGTTTTTTAATGGCTTTGAGACAGTTATCTAGGCTTGGCTCGGTAGACACATACACCTTTAATTCACTCACATTTTTTTCGCCCTTTAGATACCAAAGCAAGTGTTTTCTAATATGTCCCGAAATAAAATTCTCACTGAAGTTTTCCCTAAGAATTTTAATGTGTTTTTCTATAATCTCCACTTTGTTTAGTTCTGGCTCTTTACCTAAGATTTCTGCAAATATTTCGGGATTACCGAGAGCTCCCCTTCCTATCATAACAGCATCACACTTAGTCTCACTGATTACTCTATCAAAGGTATCTTTATCTACAACATCTCCACTAGCAATAACGGGGATTTTTACCGATTTTTTTATATCTTTGATTACCGTCCAATCTGCCTTACCACTATACATTTGCTCCCTAGTTCTAGGGTGAATTGTTATAGCACTAGCACCGGCACTTTCACACATTTTAGCAAACTCTACAGCATTGATTTGCGTGGACGAAAAACCACTCCTAAATTTTACAGTTATAGGCTTATCTGTAGCCTTAGCACAAGCAGTAATTATATCCCTTGCAAGGGTAATATCTGTCATCAGAGAACTACCATCTTTGTTACTAACAATCTTAGGTGCTGGACAGCCCATATTAATATCAATTATATCAAATGGTTTAACATACTCACTAGCACAAATCTCTGCCATAATATCTGGCTCATGTCCAAATAATTGAACTATTTTTATCTTCTCATTAGGTGCGATTTTTAGTAAATCTTCGGTCTTTTCATTTCTATAATGTAGAGCCTTAGCACTAATCATCTCAGTCACAGCAGCATCTGCACCAAAGTCTACACAAAGCGACCTAAAAGCAATATCTGTTATCCCTGCCATTGGCGCCAATATTAAGTTGTTTTTAAATTCAATATTTCCTATTTTCATATAGTAATTATATACCAACCTAGCCACTTTTTCCAAATCATAAGAAACAAAAAAAGCACAAAATAAATTTTGTGCTTACAAAACCTTGTCGTTTAAAATTACGACTAAATTTCAAAAAGATAAATTAGTACAAATTATTTGTTAACAGCCTCTTTGAATTGTTTGCCTGCTTTGAAAGTAGGAGCCTTGCTAGCAGGAACGTCGATAGGTTGTTTTGTTCTTGGATTGATACTAACTCTAGCTGCTCTTTTCTTAACAGCGAATTTACCAAATCCAGCAATATTTACATCGTGACCCTTCTTAAGCTCAGCGATAATAGTTGCTACTACTGAATCAACTACTGCGCCAACTTCTTTTTGAGTTAAGCCTGTTTCTTCTGCAACTACTTTTACAATTTCTAATTTATTCATAATTATCTCCTTTCATAGATGATACCCAATTATAGCATAATTTTACTATTTTGCAAAAAGAATAAAACAAATTTTTCGATATTTTTCTAAAAAAAGACCTAGTTTTATGCAATTTTTGCCACTTTCGATACAAATATTAAATTTTTATCTAGAAATTTTACACAAAAATGCCACCTTCTCTAAAACCCCTAAATATAGTAATATTTCACAGGTTTTGTTTATTTTTAGTAATTTTTTTGCTTTTTCTAAAATATCCCCTTTCTCTAATGGTCATAACCCTGCCAAAGTATACCCAGAATAAGTAGATGGACACCACCACAATTCCCGCCACCATCATTGCAATAATATAATTACTTATTTTACCAATAAGCGTATATAAAACTAGCCCCGAAAGCAAACACACTAGTGCTATTATAATTGGCTTAATCAAATGTAAATATAAGTGATACTTTAGATTAATCTTCTTCTTTATTGCTATTACTAGTACTAAATTAATTAATAATAAATAAACCGTATTGGCCACAACTGCACCAAATATATTAATGCTAGGAATTGCGACTAAAATATATAGCAGTGCAATTCTTACAGGAAGGGCCAAAAGCGATACCCAGAAAGGCACAGCAGCACCACCTATTACCTGCAGTATAGCAGTATTTGTCTGCAAAAACGCAGAATAAATAATAGATATAGAGCTCATCCTTAGTAACTTTACAGCATACTCAAATTCATTAATCGCTATATTATTTAGTCCATCTCCGTAGAGAAAAGAAATAATACCTTCTGCAAATACAAAAACTATTACCACAGCAAGAAGTGAAACCAACCAGGTCACCTTAATAAAGAAATTAGTCCTATGAGTAATCTCACCTGTATCATTATATACTAGCAAACCAGAAAGCGATGGCACAAGAGCTGTAGCAATAGCAGTAACGATAATTATGGGCAGACTAATCAGCGACTGCACCACCCCACCATACAATCCATACAAAGATGTTGCTGTGATAGTAGATATTCCACTACCGACTAGAATATTTATTATTAAAAAACTATCTAGCATAGTAGCAATGGGCAGGATTAACCCTGACATAGTACTAGGAAAGGCTATCTTTAGAATTTTTCTAAAAGCATCTTTGGTAGTATATCTCTGCCTATCTTTAAAACATTTAAAAACCTTATGCTCTATAATATTTTTAAAACCAACCAAATAATAGCATTTCTTTATTAATCCCAATGGAATAATTTTACGCCTAACTTTAGATATAAGTTGTCTATAATTAAAGTCTAATTGACCTTTGTATAATATAAAGTTTATGGTAATCACGATTATTGCCACAACTTCACTCATTGTAACGCCCACAATTGCACCTAGTACTGCATAATTTATACCGAGCGAAGCTAATTTATGGGCAAGTATCAAACCAAGAGACAACTTTACCACCTGTTCAATAATGAGAGACACCGTTGTAGGCACCATATTCTCTATTCCCTGAAAATACCCCCTAACTGTGGCAATTACAGAAGACAATATTATTGCAGGAGCAATAGCAATATAGCCTATTTTTGCATTAACATTACCCTGCAGTTCAGCCAATCCCCTAGACACTAAAATAGTTATAATTGTCATAATTAAACTCATTATAAAAGTAATTATAACTGCCACCTGTAGTATTTTTTGCTCATTATACCTGTGCCTTAATTTTCTACACTTGGCAACTTCGGTAGCAACAGCTACGGCAATACCACTGCTACAAATACTTATAATTATTGCATACACAGGAAAAACAAGGTAATAAAGACCTATTCCACCACTCCCCAGAATATTGGTAAGTGGTATTTTGTACAGTGCACCTATGGCTTTAGCAAAAAAGCCACCCATTGTAAGTATAATTGCACTTATAATAAACGAATGTCTTTTCATATCCTATTCCATCTGTTTACTTAAGAATTTAGACACAAACTTAAGCATCATAATATGCTCACTACCTAATTTTTTATCAGCGCTATTACTACAAATAGCAATAACCCCTTCTACTTCTCCTTGTATAAGTATAGGTATAATAATTTGTGATAGGTATGTATTTTTATCTTCATCAAAAAGTTTAACTATAGTAGTACCATTTTCTGTACTAGCAGTATAGCTATTTTTGCTATCAATAATATCTAGAATTTCAGGCGACAACCTAGCACCTATGGCTGTTTTTTTATTAGTTCCACTAACCGAAATCACCGATTCCCTATCTGCTATCATTACAATCATATCACTAATGTCACATAAGATTTCACAGAAATCGTCTGCATAATCACTAACTTGAGCCATAAGAGAATACTTACATAGTACTATCTCACCACTTGGAAGCAAACCAAACTCAATAGATGAGCCTTCCTTGATTCTCATACACCTTCTAATCTCTTTAGGTATCACTAATCTACCTAGATTATCTAATTTTCTAACGACTCCAGTTTCCTTCATCTATACACCTGCATAATTTATTTATATAAGTATTATTTGAAAAAAACTAATTAATATGTAAATATTTTCAAAAGAAAAAGCCCTAGAATTATCTAGGGCAATACAATAATAATTATTTCTCTTCTACAGCATTATCAGCAGTCGCCTTAGGCTCAGCCTTCTTAGTAGTTGTAGTCTTCTTGGTTGTTGTAGACTTAGCAGTAGTAGACTTAGTTGTTGTTTTCTTTGCTGTAGTTGTTTTTTTCGCAGAAGCCTTAGTTGCAGGTTTATCAGTTTTCTCAGCTTTCTTGGTAACTGCTGCTAGTTTTGCTTTAGCTTCTGCTTCTATTTTTGCATTTTCTTCAGCTTCTTTAGCTGCCTTCTCAACTTTTTTCTTTGCTTTTGTTTCTTTCTCTAATCTCTTTTCTTCTTCTTTTCTCTCATGGAACATTAGTACATCTTCAAAGAAGATTTGGTTACAAGAATGATAGTATACAGTAATCATAGTGAATAAGAAAACAAATATTATCATTAGACATACTGTTACAATATAAGAAACCAAAATACTCTCTAAAGAAAGCGTGTAGATAAGACATAGGCTCACACCTGCCATAGCAAGTAATAAGAAATATACAAAGTAGAATATTAACTTATAAGAGAACATTGCAAGTCTATTGCCAATCATCTTTCTAGAACAATCTTTAAATGCTGCACTAAATCTAGTGTATTCAAATTTCTCTTGGAAGAATAGCACCATTGAATAGAATGAAATAGCAAATCCAGCAGGAACAATCCAAACAACGAAACCTAAAACATATAAGATAAATAGTACACCTACAAAGTAAATATATTTAAGAGTATTAACAGAAAACTTAAAATGCGAGAAAATACTCCTAACTCTAGGCTGCTCTCCATTTATAGTACCATTAAAAAACTTAATATAACCTATTTGTAATGGACCTGCAAGTAAAACAAATAATAATACACCAATAGTAAATACCCACACATTCTCAAGTAGTAGTGCTAGTAGCATTGGTACAGCCAAAACTAAAATAAGTGGTGTACACATTGCAAATGTTCCCATAAATAGAGAACTAAAATGCCCCCTTAGTTTAATTGCACCGAATTTTATTAACTGCAATCCATTAGCAGACTCTTTTCTATCCATACTCTAACTCCTATCATAGATAAAAAAATATAGTAAGTCTATATTATAAACTTACTATATTATATCAAATTAAAATAATTTATCAAACTATTTTATATTGTAAACAAAGCGATTTTATCAAGTTTTGTCTACTCTGCAGTAACTGTAATAGTGATAGTATAAGATATTGGACTGTAGGTATATGCTACAGGGTCACTACCAGCTTCTGTTTCTCTAAAGAAAATTTGATAAGTAGTACTACCAACAGCATTTGTTTCTAGCGTATTTACATACTCACCATTTACATAGATATATGCAGGTAATTGTACGTACTCACTATCTGCTTCACTATAGTAGTATAGTGCTAAATATTTATTTAATTCAACAACAGTTCCCACTGTTACTGACTCAATAGTCACATTACTATTTAATGCATTTTCTTCTGTGTGAATTGTGTCATTATAATTACCATAAGTGAAACTACCATCTATAGCAACAAACGCCTTTATTACTCTCACTGTTAGAGTGAAGCTAGTATCTGTTAGATGCCTATATTGTCCACCTTGGCTTAAGGCAAAGTAGATATTATATACACAATCTGTAGCAGTAAATGAACCATCATAGATGTAGTTAGATGAACCTACTGCTTTCAATACAATACTTAATTCTGTTTGACTAGCAGTATAGAATGCAAAGTATGTTCCACTATTTGCTACTTGACCTTCTACTAATTCAATAGTAATATCGCCATTTAGTACATTATAATTAGTTACTTGAGAATAATCTCCTTTAACAATATCGCCTACTTTAGAGTAATACAATTCAACACCATTAATAACTAAATATTTAGTAATTGTTTCTACTTTGCCAAATTCAATCTCTAATTTTACTGCTGTGTCTGCTGTCTCTGGCGCACCACCCTTATAGATATCAACAGTACCTTTGTTATCATTGATAGTCTCACCATTAGCCTTAACTGTAAATAATGAAGAATAATCAATTACTTCACCTAGGCTATTTGTACCATTTAATGTATATGTTTCTGTGTCTTTATTATATCCATTTGCAACGATATAATTACCGAATAATTGAACGCCATTAAATACTTTATCTGCTGTGTCAGCAGTGTCTGCTAATCCACTAATAGTTACTTTGTATGTAGGATTAATATTGATTCTTAGAGTTTTTGTTAGAGTCTCTTCGGTTCCACCAACTGTTAGAATAATAGTAAATTCTACATATTCTTTACCACTAATTACTAGCGACTCACCTATAGTTAATTCTCTATCATTTGCATCGTAGTACGCAGTCTTACAATTATTTGTTTTTAGTACCAATTTATAGTCTGAGAATCCCCAAGAACCTGCAAATGGTCCGTCTGTAGTATTATCCTGTAGTATCAAGATTTGTGATAGTAAATATTTCTTTGTTTTTGCAGTACTATCTACTTGTACTTGACTACTATTATATGCACCTTCTAAAGCATCCACACCATATGCGTCTATATTTAATTCATATGAAGACGCTGACTCAGATGCGTAATCATAATCTTTAACATTGAAGATAGCAGAGTAGTTAGGCATTACCCTAATGTGGTACGTTTTAGTTTCAATTTCACCTTTGAATTTGTAACTAATCGTAAATGTTTGATTAGAAGATTTACCAAAGTTCTTTGTTGTAAGAATTTTAATACTTCTATCGCCATTTTGAACAACTGTTACACCATCAATGCTACTCTCAATAGTCATATGTGAGAAGACATTTGTATCATCTGCTCTAATAGATGGGTAAAGTTCACCATTTGGATTTAATTGAATAATCTCACCATCTGTATCTCCTGCATTTACTTCTAAAGGATTTGATATGCTATTTTCAATAGGATTTCCTTCATCATCTTCAACATAGAAAGTAAAGTTAAGGTCTTTTTGAACTAAATCAAATGTTAATACTTTATTGATTTCTAGTTCATAATCACGATTTCCACCCTCATCTGGATTTAGTGGAATAAATCCAAAATTAATAAGTAGGTATGCAGTAACGCCTTCAAAAGTTTGTGGACTGTATTTAGTACCGATATAGCCTTCTTCTGCTAGTACATATGTAGCAGTACTAGAATTATATCTATATAGACCATTTTCATCTTCAAAGTATCTAATTGTATGGTCTTCACCCATTTTAAGTTCAAAGGAATCGCTAGTATTACTAATGTACTTAGATGCAGAGTAATTACCTTCTACACCATCTACTGTAAATGAACTTACTACATCAATAGCAACTTCGCTAACTGCGCCTGTAACATTTTCTTTTCTAAATACTGTATAGCCTTGGGTATTTTTGTATATTTCAAATTTCTCACCTAATGCCAACATATAGTCTTTACCATTAGATGTAATAACAGGGAAATATGAATTAGCAGGATATACGAGTTTAACTTCGTCATCTCTCATTGAGCCAAATATTGGGAATTCGTTCTCTCTAAAGAATTCTCCACCAATACCAAAGCCGTCTTCTCCTGTAACATTATGAATAACCGGCTGAAAGTTTACAGTATTACCAACAATAAATGCATAATACTCATAGTCAGGGTCTTCTGGGTCTGGGTATGTTGTCATCTCATATACTAGGTCTGTTTTTAATCTAGCAAACTTAGTAACTGCTGAGTATGACTTAGTTACATTTAGTCCTGATTGAGAATAATACTCTATGTAACTCTTGATATCTACTCCTACATCTTCTCCTGGATTTCCTGCTTCCCCACCTTCACCATCGAGTTTCTCGTATATTGCTTGAGAAGCATCAACAATATCTGTATTTACAACTGTACCATTGTCATATGTTTCTGTTGCAAGGTTGGTAGATACAATATATTTGATATCGTTAATATCTAGTGGAACATAAGGGGTCTTTTGTGAACCATCTTCGTTTAATTGGTTAAATACGATTTGACCTGTGCCTTCAGCTTCGTCATAATTCTTAGAAATATAACTAGCGTATAGTTTATTTCTTTGCTCTACTTCTTCAAGTGCTACATCATAAATCTCGATTTTGTTTACAGTTAGAGATACTCTATCTGTAGCTGACTCATTTGAATATGGAGCCGAAGTATTCTTGCAAGTTAAGAATAATGAATAGTTTGCACTAGTTAGTGCTTCGCTATTAGCCTTCAATATAAATGAAATATATTCATAATCTCCAGCATCTGTTTGTTTATATTCTATTCTAGAACTATCTACTGTAACATTATCAATATTAGATAATCCATAGTTGCTTGTGAAGTTTTTGCATAGATTATTTAGTGCAATTTGCTTATTATCTTTTACATTAACAATGTATGGTCTCTCATCATACACATTGCCATTAATATCTATTACTCTAAAAGATGTTTCTTCTGTTGCATCTAAAATTGTGCCGTCAGAGCCCATTTCAAAGTTGGTTAGATACAACTTAAAGTCTTTGTTTCTTAGAAGTTTTAATCTTAAGAAATTATTGTACTCTGTTAGGTCTTTGTCATTAAGTTCTACTTCTGTTGCTCCATCTGTATATACAAATGATGTAACTGAATTTCTCTTTACCCACTCTTCTGCATCATAAGTGATACCTACAGGTAAATCATCAGAATCCTTACATAAAGTAATAGTATCAGCCATCTGTGTATAGAAATTAACATTATCAACGAAGTTATGAATAACCAAATTAGTCATATTGCTAGTAGAAACGTCTGTCATTGCTATTACATATAGCATTGCAGGATTCTCAGCAACATCTTCATCTATATATATTTTCTTACCATTTAAATCAATAGGATTACCATCTTTATCAGATAGATATACAACTGCAAATATTTTAACAGGCTTTTTGAATCCTTCTTCATCGTTCATAGATGCGTTAACAGTCTGAATATAATATTGTTTAGCACCATTAACTAGATTGTATGTAGGAATTCTCTCTCCTAATAATTTCTCTTCTCCAGCAAATAAATATGGAACTCCATTCATTGAACTGAAATTATATTTACCGATGGTTACTATCTGTTTAGCACCTTGGTCACCGATAGCATTAGATGTTGCTTCTGCAAAGTACATAACAGATTTATATTCAACTTCTCTAACAGTCTTTACACCATCTGAATATGGACCATTATAATTCAAAATAGTATCAGCAGCTGTATCAATTTGTACAGGTTGAGTATTTAGAGCATAAGCACTAGCATTATCTAGACTAGCATTAAGAGCCATACTTGTCTTGATTGCTGTTGGAGTACCATCTGTAGTTGTTGATTGAAGTGTTAATTGTGATGATTGAGATGATGCATACTCATACTCTGTAAAGTTAATATACACTCTAGTAAAGGTCTCTCTATCTATCCTAGTTGAAGTCTTAATATTTACACCATTTACTGAGAACCTAAAGTATAGAGCCTTAGTTATATCTGTTTCCCCTACAACTTTAGCAAGTGGAACATCAAAGTTTATTGTCCAACATACTTCGCCATCTACAGAGTTTGGATTGATTTGCATAAATTTATTACTATCCATAGCATCTTTGATTTTATACAAATATCCAATAATGATAAATTCGCCATCTTCATTTTGATATGCTTCTTTTTGAGTAAGAGTAAGTGTTTCTGCTATATATGGAGTAATAGGTAGCCCTTCATCAAATCCATATACAGGGATGATTTCTTCATAAGGAGCATTCTCATCAATGATTGACTGCTCTTCTATTCCATCACCGCCTTCACCGCCTTCTGGAGTGATACTAGCTATATCTAAGTATACATATGCACCCATATCTAAGGTATCAAATAATGTGCTTTCTTCGTCTGGTGTACCTTCTACGATTTCACCATTTTCGCCATTAAGTGTGATTCTTAAATCAAACTCTCCATAGATAGTTTTAGCAACTCTATTATCTACTTCTATACCACTCTTCTTAGCAAAGTCAACAGTATCAAATACATAGTATGGTTCTGCTTCTCTAATTGATGTGATTTGATTTAAGTTAACAGCTGTTACATCAACAGTAGCTGTACAAGTTACATATACATAATCAAGAGCAGCAAGTGCTTGTGCTGCAGTAAGGTCAACCTTACCTTCTTTATTAATACAGTTTCTAAAGAAATTATAACTTTCTTCTGTGTCATCAAAATATTCAATATATTTATTAATGAAATTTGTAAATGACCTTCTCATTGCTGCGGCAGCAGTACCGTGTTGTTGAGATAGGTTTGCATTACCTAGAACAGTAGCAAGTGTATCAAATCCACTTTCTTCAAATTCCTTTTGAATTGTATATGACCTATGAGTCTTAGCAGTAAACTTAATAGTACCGGACTCTTTAGGAACTACAGGAATCTTATAATAATAAGCGTATGTATGTGTATCATTATCATATGACTTGATTATTTCTAAATCTTCAAATGTATACTCTTTTGCAAATTCATTGCCTTCTAGTGGTAATCCATCTAATCCATAGTATTCATAAAAAATTCTAGTAGATTTTAGGTTTCCAGACACTGTAGCAAAGTTATTCTCACTAACAGGTAGATAAAATGCATTGTATAATTCACTCTTTAAGTAGATATAAGAAGATACGTTATTCTTAGCAAGTGTAAAGGCCTTACCACCTGCTGTTACTCTATTATTTGTATCTCCAGAGAAGTAAATGGAATTATTAGGAATAGGAACGTCAACAACTAGAGTAATTGTAACCTGAGCAATTCCATTAGGAGATGTTGCTGTTAGATTAACTACGCCACCATAGTTATTTCCCTGGCTATCTTTTCTAAGCTTCAAAGTAAACTCTTCACCAGCAACAAGACCTTGCTCTAATTCTGCTTGGTTATCAAGAATTCCATCTACACCGGTAATCTTAACTTTTAAGTTCTTGTCAGTAGAATCAAGTGGTTCAAAGTCAATTTTGGTAGTTACGTCAGTTAGAGTATAGATAGTCTGCTTAGTAAGAGAAGTACTAACAGAAAACTCCGTCTCATCTGTATTCTCAACTTCTGCATCAAAGTAAAGTTTCATAATATCTATTTTAACTTCTTTAAAGCCACCCCTGAGCGCATAAATACCAACACTCACTCCTGCGATTAATACAAAGCAAGCTAGTACTATTCCCAAAACCTTCATTATTCTTTTAAACATTAGCCTTCTCCATTTTTCTATCTACTTGAATTTTTAAATGTTTATTTTGAACTATTAGCAGTCAAAATCTATGTAATTTTGACATACTTATACTTATTATAAGTAATATCTATAAAATAATTATATATACTGCCATTTTTTTTGTCAAACAAATAATTTCACTATTAAATTTTAATTTATAAATAAATTAAATAAAAAAAGTAGTTGCTACACTGCAACTACTGTAAATTCATCGATTAAATTTCCATTATATTCTACACGAATTGTGTAATTTCCCACTGCCGTTGGTTTAAAAGTTCTAGATATTTCCTGTTTGCCATTGTTCATTAAATATACCTTAATTCCATCGGTTAAATCATATGTTTCTACCCTAAAGATAAAGGTTAACTCATCAACAATAGCATCCGGGTCTGACAAAAACACACGGTAGGTATCGTCAACTCTATCCTGAGTGTATATCTGATACAACGCAATAGTCTCTACTTCACTATAATCATAGCATCTGATTTCTTTTGTTTTAGATAGAGTTCTATCGATATTTTCTATCTCTCTATTACAAGAAATTGTGATTTGTAATAGTCCTGATTCTAAAGCCTTAAATAAAATAAATTTATTACCATTTGAGTCTGTTTCAATACCACTAGAGAGTACTTCTATATTGCTAGAATACGTAAAGTTTTCTAGTAATTCATACTCAGTAAAATCAAATAAAATTATATTTGTTTCTCCCTTAAAAATATAAGAGATAGGTTCATATTCTTCATCAACAACACTGAAATTAAGATTGTCTGGTAGAGCATAAATATTTACCTTAAAAGTAAGTGTTACAGGCTCTGTGTCTGGACCTGAATAATACTCACAATATATGTCTTCTGCTGTGCTTGGAGATAATGCAATAAATTCCCCACTAGACTCTACTTTGATACTTTCACTATGAGTATAGAATCTATATTGATTAGCATCACTTGGGTATATATTAAATTCAAACGCTCCCTTATCTCCAACGTATAGTCTCTTATCACTAATCTCTTGGATATAATCAACGTATACAATTTTCTGTACAACAACTTTAAATTCTACTGTGCATAATTCATACACAATTTTGATAGTGGTTTCACCCTGTGCCCTAGCAGTCACCGTACCACTAGCATAGTCATAACCTACAATATTTGCATCATAAATAACATTAGGAATTTCGGTTACTTTTTCGCTAAATACCGGTTTATTTATCGCCTGTTTGCCATTACCTATATTTATGACTATTTCTTCCTTTGGAATAATTGCAGATTTTGCTAAATATATATCTCTTACGTGTACATTTATTTTAGTTGAAATACCTTCATAGCCCACTAACCTACAATCAATAGCCACATTACCAGAAGTGAGTGGAGTAACAACACCATTCTCAATAGTGATAATATTGTCTCTATCAAGTACATACTCAATATTTCTCTCAGCACCTGTTACATTTATTAAGTCATCTATAACAACTGTTTGATTAAGAGCAATACTAAAATGACTCCTAGTTGCAGAAATTGTTGGTTCTTCTTTACCACACGAGCAACCTGTAGACACAAAAGCGCTTATTATTAAGATTAATAAAAATAGTATTTTTTTCATCTATAATCCTCTATAGATTTTATTTTATCAAAAATAACCATATATTTCAATCATTTTCCGTAAAAGTTCCTTATTTTATTGATGGCTTAAATATATGATTTTATACAAAAAAAGAGAGAATTAAATTCTCTCTTATAATATCCATTTCTTTCGCAAATGAGAAATTATCTCTTACGGAATTGTGGAGCTTTTCTAGCTTTCTTAAGACCGTATTTCTTTCTCTCTTTTACTCTAGCGTCTCTTGTTAAGAAACCAGCTTTCTTGATTTCTGGTTTAAGAGCTTCATCTGCTTTACAAAGTGCTCTAGCGATACCATGTCTAATAGCACCAGCTTGACCAGAAAGTCCGCCACCATGAACATTAACGATAACATCATATTTACCCATTGTTCCTGTTACTTCGAATGCTTGGTTAGCAACTAATCTATAAACACCTAGAACAAAGTATGTTTCGATGTCTTGCTTATTGATTGTGAATTGACCTTTTCCATTTGGAACTAATCTAACTCTAGCGATAGAATTTTTTCTTCTACCTGTAGCTGTAAATTCAACTGCTTTGTTTGCAGGAATTTTCTTTGTTGTTTTCTTAGCAGGAGCTTTAGTTGTTTTAGTAACTTTCTCTTCTGCTGCTTTAGTAACTTTCTCTGCCATACTAGATTCTTACCCCCTTGATTTTTAGCTCAACAGGTTGTTGTGCCTGGTGAGGATGCTCTGCTCCCTTGTAAACTTTTAACTTCATAAACATTTTCTTACCTAAAGAATTCTTTGGAAGCATACCTTTAACTGCTTTCTCAAGAGCGAAATCACTCTTCTTCTCCATTAACTCTTTGTAAGATGTCTCTTTTAGTCCACCTGGGAATCCAGAGTGACGGTAGTACATCTTTTGTGTAGCTTTATTACCTGTTAGTACCATTTTGTCTGTATTGATTACGATTACATAATCGCCTGTATCAACATGTGGAGTATAAATTGGTTTGTTTTTACCTCTTAGAACTGCAGCAACTTGACTAGCAACTCTTCCTAATGAAATATTAGCAGCGTCAACTACATACCACTTTCTATCCACAGTTTCGCTTTTTGCCATAACTGTTGTTTTCATTGTATTTTCTCCTGAAATAATCTAATTTTTTAATTAAAAAATCTAGAAAATAATTAGGACAGGGGCTAATTGCCCAACTATCTCCAAATTTATGCAAAATAATTCTAATACATTTTACTCTGTTTGTCAACGGTTTTTCTAAAATTATTTAATAATATATTAAATATTAAGCACATAAAAAAGGACTACATAAACACAAAAAAAGAGTAGACTAATTCCTACCCTTCTTTTACTTCTATTATATCTTTACCTTGAGCAAGACTTTCTGCTTGTTTTTCTTCTCTTGCCACCTTATTCCAAGAATACACACCCCTGAAATTTCCAACACAATAAACAATATTAATAATGAGTACCATTATGGCACTAGTAGCACCACCGAGCATATTAATTGTCCAAAGCACTAGAGTCATAGCATTCTGTATCATCCATGCATACCAACACTCTCTATGACGAAAAGAACAGAGTATTACAGCAGAAACATTAAACAACTGAATTGTACTGTCTACAAACGCCATATTTTGGCTAGGAATCAAACTCATAAGTGCACCCAATCCAAAGCCACCCACAATTATTCCTGCAAATAATAAAATTGTTGTTTTTAGGCTAAAAGCCTTGGTTTTTACCCTACCATCAGTAGTCTTCTTTTTCCAAGAAATCATACCATAAATATAGCAAGGAATATATACCACGATTGCAAAGAAGATATATGCATAGAGCCCTGCTAAATACGAAACAATTGCGTAGAAAAAAGTATAAATAATACTGAAAATATAAGAATACCATTTACCCCTAATTTGATAAAAAAACGCAATAAAACCAAGCAGTAAAACTATCCCACCCGGAAAATAATCTGCTGTGATTACTGCCGCTATTATAGAAAATAAAACTATTAAAATTGGGGGCAAAATATCCCGTATAAACTTATCCTTTGTCATAATCAAATAATACCACGAAAAAGCAATAAAAACAAATAAATTATTAAATATATCTTATATCATATATCTAGTTATTTATCAGAATTAAATAACAAAAAAGGACTCCCGAAGGAGTCCTTAATATTAGTGGTACTAAAAGGGCACACTCATACTGTGGTAATATAATATAGTTTTCGTGGGTGAGCCCATTTAGAACTAAAAAAGAGTACCCGAAGGTACTCTTAATATTAGTGGTACTAAAAGAAGCCGCTCAATGTATATTGCCTAATATTTTCTGCACATGGGCGACTTCATTTAGAAAATAAAAAGGACTCCCGAAGGAGTCCTTATTTATTAACTTCTAAATAATGTAACTTAGTCTATCAATTACCTAATAAGCCTATTCTATCTTACTTCTTATTAGGATTTTAAAGTCGTTATTGTAGGTCTTAGTGAGTTAAGACCTTTTTATTGTTAAAGATTACTCTTTAAAAGGAGGTGATCCAGCCGCACCTTGCGATACGGCTACCTTGTTACGACTTAACCCCAGTCATTGGTTTTACCTTAGGCAGTTGCTTCCTATTGCTAGGTTGGCTCACCGACTTTGGGTACCCCCAACTCCCATGGCTTGACGGGCGGTGTGTACAAGACCCGAGAACGCATTCACCCTGGCGTGCTGATCCAGGATTACTAGCAACTCCGTCTTCGTGTGGGCGGGTTGCAGCCCACAGTCCGAATTGAGAACGGCTTTTTGAGTTTGGCTCCATGTTACCATATCGCATCTCTTTGTACCGTCCATTGTAGCACGTGTGTAGCCCAAGACGTAAGAGGCATGATGATTTGACGTCATCCCCACCTTC
>JAZTWI010000002.1:0-106967 GCA_045635805.1 Clostridia bacterium | reverse complement strand
TAAATAGTGTATATAATGAAGATACTGCATATATAATGACAAAAATATTACAAAAATCAACTAAAGAAGGAACATCTAAAAAACTATCAAATATTACATATGATATCGCAGGTAAAACAGGAACTGTTGCTGTATCATGTACAAACTATAATACAGATATTTATAGTCTAGCCTACACTACTAAGCATAGATTTATTATATGGCTTGGCAATTACAGTATGGACGAAAAGTATCATCTAGAAGGCTCTAATAATGGTGGTACTTATGTCACAGAATTTATAAAAGATATAGCAGGATTTTTATATAAAAATATAGAGCCAGATGACTTTAAAAAACCACCTAGCGTAGATAGATATGATATTGATTTAATAGCACTAGAAAACGAACATAAAGTATACCTTGCAGATAATATACCAGATAGATATAAGCAGTCTTTTTTATTATCTAAAAGATACCTTCCTGAAGTATCAAATAATAATTACATCTCTCAAATCTTAGCCACTGTTACCCATACAAATTTATACAATGAAATTAAATTTAATTCGAAAAAATATATGATATACGATGTAATTAGAGATGATGGGTTTAATATAAAAATTTTAACTAAAGTTAAAAACTATAATGGTGAATTTATCTACTATGATAAGGATATCATAGGTGGTAAGACATATACCTATTATGTTGATGCAACAAATTTAATTACTAATGAAAACATAAAATCAAACACAGTTAAAATTCATAATTCTACCCCAATTAAACAACATAGTAATAGTAATAATTACGATTGGATATTTGCAACAAAAAAGACCTAGAATACTCTAGGTCAATTTTATTATCTTAGTTTTTCGTTGATTTGTTTTTTAACTTCTTCGTATATCTCAGGGTTTGCTTGTAAGAAGTTTTTAACGTTCTCTTTACCCTGACCAATCTTATCACCATTGTAACTATACCAAGAACCACTCTTTTGAACAACATCTAGTTCAATAGCCATATCAATTACACAACCTTCATTATTGATACCTGTACCATACATAATATCAAACTCTGCTGTTTTAAATGGTGGTGCTAATTTATTCTTAACAATTTTAACTTTTGTTCTATTACCAATTATTTCAGAACCATCTTTGATAACATCTGTTTTTCTGATATCCATTCTAATAGATGAATAGAACTTAAGTGCTTTACCACCTGTTGTTGTTTCTGGGTTACCATACATAACACCAATTTTATCTCTTAATTGGTTAATGAAAATTACACAAGCATTTGATTTATTAATAATAGCAGTTAATTTTCTAAGTGCTTGGCTCATAAGTCTGGCCTGTACACCCATAAAGCTATCACCCATCTCACCATCAATTTCAGCCTTTGGAGTAAGTGCAGCAACGCTATCGATGATAACGCAATCAACTGCGCCACTTCTAACTAATGCTTCACAAATCTCAAGTGCTTGTTCTCCTGTATCTGGTTGTGAGATAAGTAAGTTATTTGTGTCTACACCTAGTCTTGCAGCATATACAGGGTCAAGAGCGTGTTCTGCATCGATAAATGCTGCAGTGCCACCCATCTTCTGCGCTTCTGCTAAGATATGCAATGTAAGTGTTGTTTTACCAGAACTCTCTGGTCCATATATCTCAATGATTCTGCCCTTTGGTACTCCACCAATTCCTAGTGCGTGGTCAAGTGTCATACAGCCTGTAGATATAACTTCTATGCTCTTTTGAACTTCATCACCTAGCTTCATAATAGAGCCTTTACCAAATTGTTTCTCTATTTGTAAAATGGCTTGTTCTAGTTGTTTTCTTTTATTGTCATCCATAATTAAATTTTCCTTTATCAAACATTTGTTTTATATAATTATATATGTTTTTAATTATATTTGCAAATCATTTCGCTTAAGTTTTTTGATTAAATAAAAAATTGCAGTTTTTGATATATTTTCAATCAAGTTATCACTCTTATCATTGATTTTATTCTTATATACGTGTATTCCATCTACATCGCCTATGGCCATATAGCATATATCACTCTCAAGCATATCTCCTAGTACAAATACAGCAATATCTGCACTAGATAACTCTAGCATTGAGTTGGCGAGTTCATATACGGTATTTACAGAATAAAGACCATAATTATCAATTATTTTAGGACTAACCTTAGTATGCTTTAATATACTATCTTTGTTTGTAAAGATAAAGCTATCTGTGATTCTTTTCTCACTTCTAGTAGATAGTCTCTTAGTTATATTTCCAAATGTAATAGTTTCAGCAAGTATAATTCTTTTATCTCTTAAATGCATTAGGTCTAGTGCCATATCATATAGAGATATATCTTCTGTAGCATAAATAAATTTAGATAATTTGCTGCATATATCAGACACAATCTCCTGCACCACAGAATTATTAGTATCAATGTCATATCTTATGTAAATAGCATTATCCAGCCCATCAGACCTGATTTGAATATTAATATTATTATTGTTAAAATGCTCAGCAATAATAGTCTTTATATCTTTCTCTAGAATACCGAAACATTTTAGAACCACATAATCTTTCTTTAAACCCACCAAGTCATTAATTAATGGTAGAATATACATATTATACATTTCGGTCGTAAAAGAAGCGTTTTCGGGCAAATAAACTACGTATGTATTACTATGCTTATACATAAAGCCGTTATTATAATAAGAGTCATGTACTAATGGTATACTTTCTTTAGGAAGTAGAGTTTCCATTTCTTCTTGCATAGCAAAAGGAATATTGTTATCTAAACAATATTTTTTAAGTGAATTAGTACTCGCATCAAAGCTCTGCATTTTATCACCAAAAACTTTACACAAATTTTCTTTAATATTGTTATTATAAATGGTTGAATTTGTACCTATTACAAAAACAAAATCATATGCAGAGATATTAAAATTTTTAAGATTTTCTGTAGTATTATCAAAATATGAAATAAGGGAGATATTTTCCCCTATTTCATATAATTTCACCTTCAAAAAATCAATTATTTTTGTTTGATTTTGGGTATTTATTGAGTTTGAATTTAATGCTAAACAAGATATTTTCATTTTATTAAAATATATTTAGTCGGTTATTTCTCAGCCTTTTTAGGAGTTGTTTTTTTTGCTGTTGTTGTTTTCTTTGTAGTTGTAGGTTTCTTTGCTGGAGCTTTTGTAGTCTTTGTAGTAGTCTTCTTAGCAGCAGGTTTCTCTTCTACTTCTTCTACTGCAACAGTTTCAACAGCCTTCTCTTCTACTACTTCTTCTTTTTTCTCTTCTTTAAATACATGGAAGTTATGTGCTAGATAGATTACTTCTGAATTAACAATAAGTACTGCAGTAATACCAACAATTACATAGAATACAATTGTGAAATATGTCATAAATCCAGACTCAGCAATTACAGTAAAGTCTCTAAGAGCTGCAATAACTAGACCATAAATTAAACTAGCATATAGGAAGTTTGCTTTGATTTTAGCCCATTTATCAGCAGCGATAACAACGCCTTTTAATTGAGCAATTTGTCTAAGACCTGTTACAACGTAGTCTCTTTGAATCATAATAAACATAAAGATTGCGCCATATGGGTTAGGAATAATTGGAGTCTCACCAACAATTAAGAATATAAGACCTGTAGTTGCAAGTAATTTATCTGCAATTGGGTCTAAAAATTTACCAAAGTCGGTAATTAAATTATATTTTCTAGCAATATGACCATCAACAGCGTCACTAATTGTTGCTAAAATAAATATTCCTAGAGCTACAAATTTTGCTCCTGGGAAATTAAGTAAAAAGAATAACATAAATACAGGCATTGCAAGTATTCTAGCTAAACTAATTTTATTAGGTACGTTCATCATAATCTTTCTCCTTCTAAATCATAGTCTGATTTATTTGTAATTTTTATTTTATATTTTTTCCCTATTTCTAAAGGCTCATTTATATATATAACCGAATCTATAAGTGGAGCTTGTCCGTAGTATCTGGCGATAGACGTTTCCCCTTCTACATAGTCTATAGTAGCATCAAACTCTTTTCCTATTAAACTATCATTATAAGATAATTGTATATCGTATTGTATCTGAGAGAGATTCTGAAGCCTTGCTTCCTTTGTCTCTTCATCTATCTGCCCATCAAATGAATAAGCTCTAGTTCCTTCTTCTCTACTATATTTAAAGAATCCAACATTTTGTAATTTAAATTTAGATAAGAAGTCCTTTATTTCTTCCACATTTTCTTCTGTCTCACCTGGGAAACCTAGAATAAATGTTGTTCTTAAAACTATATTTGGAATCTTAGATTGCAATTTTTCAAATAATTTATAGATAGACTCTTTTGTGGATTTTCTATTCATATTTTTAAGAACAGAATTTGAAATGTGTTGCAAGGGAATATCTAAATATTTAATTACTTTAGGGTTAGTTGCAATCTCTTCTATAAGTTCATCACTCATCTCTTCTGGATAGCAGTACAGTAGTCTAATACCTTCTATTTTATCAATAGTAGATAATTTCTGTATTAAATCAACAATCGACCTTTTCTTATATAAGTCAAGCCCATATTTAGTAACATCTTGTGCTACTAATATCAATTCCTTGACGCCTTTGTCGGCTAGGTCCACGGCTTCTTTATAGAGTGAATCAATATCTGTTGATTTGTTTCTACCCCTAATGTAAGGTATTAAGCAATAAGAACAGAAATTATTACAACCATCGGCAATCTTTAGATAACTATAATGATTAGCAGTAGTAAGTATCCTGCCACCAACAATCTCATCTTTTATATCTAAATCATATAGTTTTGCAATAATTGATACTATGTCTTCGTTTTTGGCTATTCTAACGAACGAATCTACTTCTGGTAAACTCTCACCTAGGTCGGCATATCCTAGTTCGTTTAAACACCCTGTAACAATTAATTTCTCTAGGTTCTTAGACTTATACTCACTCATCTCTAATATATTTTCTATAGACTCTAGTCTTGCAGATTCTAGAAAGGAACAAGTATTTACTATTATTATATTTGCAAGGCTTGGCTCATTTACAATACTTAGACCAAAAGCCTTACATTTATATATCATCTTCTCTAAATCGACTCTATTCTTATCACAGCCAAGTGAGATAAAACCGATTTTCTTTTTCTTTAATTCTTCTATCGTCATTCGTCTATCCCCTCACCAAATCTTTCTTCAAATTCTTGAGGTGTGATATATAAGGTTCTTCTTCCCTTATCATCTCCTATAGACACAAATCCAGCCTTTTCCATCTGCATAACAATCTTACTAGCTTTTGGATAACCTATTCCAAAACAAGATTGCAGAGATGAAGTACTAGCCTTTTTCGCTCTTATAAAGTATTTCAAGCAGTCCTTAAGCATTGGGTCAAAAGCAGTATCTGCTGAATTACTTGAGTCAAATACATCTTTTTTGTTAAACATAGCATCTTCTATCTCTTCATCATAGATTGCTTCGTTGTTTTCTTTAACAAATTTGATGACAGCCTTTAATTCATCATTATCAACAAAACAGCCTTGTATTCTATCAATATCGTTGGAACCATATGGCAAATATAACATATCACCCATACCTAGTAAGTATTCAGCGCCGGAGCTTTCTAGTATGGTTTTGCTATCAATTGCTGAGTTTACAGCAAACGCTATTCTACTAGGAAGGTTTGCCTTGATTGTACCAGTAATTACATCAACTGTAGGTCTCTGTGTTGCTAAAATCAAGTGAATACCACACGCTCTAGATTTAGCTGCAAGTAATCTAATCTTTTCTTCAATTTCTTTCTTAGCCCTTGTCATAAAGTCGCCTACTTCGTCAAATACCATAACGATATAGAACATCTTAGGAGTTGCACCGCTGAGAACTTCTGGTGTTTCATTATATTCACTAATCTTCTTAACACCGAGAGCATTAAGTTTACGGTATCTATTATCCATCTCAGTTACCAACCAAGATAGAGCATCAACAGCCTTCTCACACTCGGTAATGGTATTAGGAATAAGCATATGTGGTAAATTATTAAATGCGCTAAACTCAACTGTTTTAGGGTCAACTAGCAGAAGTCTTAAATCTTCTGGAGATGCCTTATATAATAAACTTACAAGTAATGTATTTAAACAAACAGATTTACCACTACCTGTCGCACCAGCAATAAGTGTATGCACTAGTTTATCGATACAGGCGACCTTACAATCTGCAGTAATATCTTTACCAAGTGCAAAAGTAAGTGGAGATTTATTTGTTTGGAAGTTAGAACTCTCAAGAATTTCTCTTAAACCAACGGTAATTCTTTTCTTATTTGGAACTTCAATACCAAATGCGTTTTTACCTGGGATTGGTACTTGTAGTCTACAAGAACTCTCAAGTGCCATAGATAGGTCGTTAATCTTATTATTGATAGAACCTACAGGAATACCAGGAGCCATCTGTAATTCAAATCTAGTAAATGTTGGTCCCTTTACTGCATTGATTATCTTAGTCTCTATCCTAAATGCTCTAAGGGTCTCAACAATTAGATTTCCCTTCTCTTCTATATACGCTTGGTCTTGCTCTATAGCAGAAGGATATTTTCTAAGAAGGTCAAGTGGTGGTTTAATATATGTTGGTGGTTTAGTATAAATTTTTTGAGTAGGTTTATTTCTTCTAATAGGCTCTTCCATAGAAACTTGTATATTTCTAGGTCCTGTTGCTTCTACCATACCTTCATTTACTTCACCGGAATATATCTCTTGAGCTTTCTTAGGAATAGGATTAAATGACTGATTGATTGTAATAGTTTCTTTTCTAAATTGTTCAGGACTTGAATTAAATTCCTTTTTAGTAAAAGTACCATCAAATATATCACTTTGAGCTTGTGTCTTTTCTCTTTCCTTAAATGGATTGAAACTATTTGCATTACCTTCTTTTTGATTATTTTGGAAGGCTGTGTTCCTTAAACTCTCAAGCCTATTCAAAGCAGAAGCCTGTTGAATGTTTTGAGTATTTTGTTCTGTAGCAAATACTTTCTCAGGCTCTACATTATCAATTCCTTTTTTCCTACCCTTCTTTGTCTCAAACTTACCTTGAGTTATATTTAGAAATTCAAGGGCAGCCTTTCTCTTCTCTTCGTCTTCGAGCTCTTTCTTAGATTTCTCAGGTACTTTCGGTTCTTCTTTCTTTCCAACAGTAAATGGAGAGAAATCATCTTCTTCGTGTACAAAGATATTAGGCTTTGCATTGTCACTTATAGACTCATCAAAATCATCTTCGTCTAAGTCTTCAGCATTAGATATACTTTGCTCAAGTTTATCAATATAAGAGTTATTTCTAGGATAATCTCTCTTTTCAAACTTTTCAGTAGATAAACCAAGTAAAGATTTTGCAGTTGACTTTTGCTCATCGACATTATCTATCTCATCTTCGATAAAGATATCATCTTCTTGCTGTAGTCTCTCGTTTTCTTCATATGCTTCTTTATAAAGAGCATCTTCGTATGCAACAGCGTCCATCTCTTCTTCATCGTCCATATCGATTTGTGCTGTGTTTTGATAGGTATGATTTTCTTTTTGAGATTTGCCTGTTTTAACTCTCTTTACTTCCAAGTATATCTTATCTATAAGCATAGCAGATATAATAACTAAGGCAATAGATAAGAATACATAAGTAGCAACGGTATGCGTTAGATAGTAAATAGGATATAATATTAGTCCAAAAATAATACCACCAGCAGTTGAACAAGACTTAAATGTTGTTAGCAAATACTCGCCAAGGCCTGCATCAATATTTTTACTAGTAGCCATCTGCAGTATTAAAGTAAATATACATAACCACACAATAGAAAAAATAACAATACTCTTAGATACCACTATTTCCCTATTGCATACACTAAGAATTCCTAGCACAATAAAAAATACACTAAGTGGATATACAATTAGTCCAAAAGTTCCAAGTATTGTTATATTAAAAATCTTTATAAAATTAAACGCTAAAAAAACTAAAAGAATAAAAAATACAGAGATTAAAGTAATACCCCTTTTTAATCTTGCATTTTTAATATTAAGTTCATTTGTTTTAGTAGGATATACAGCCAAAGTTCCACCCGGATAATTTATTTATAGATTAAAATATATAATATTTTAATAATTCCCCAAATTTTCCTATAACATAAGTATATCACATAAAATTGAATTGTTAAAATGAATTGCAACGCTTACGCATCAATTTCTTATATTAATTTATAGAAATTTAAATTATTTCAAGCACTCCGTTACAGTAGTACATATAAGATTATTTACCTTATAATACTCTAAAATCATAGGTAGAGCCTTGAGTGTACACTCTGTTGGATGTGCTAAAATTAAGTCTCCACCCTTAATATTACTTGTCGCTCTACTAAATATTATATTGGTATCTTTATCTCTCCAATCAATAGTATCTCTACTCCACATTATAGTCTGATAGCCTAATTCCTTTGCCGCAGAAAGTGTTGATTTATTAAAACTC
The DNA here is from genome assembly GCA_045635805.1 of Clostridia bacterium. Lineage (GTDB taxonomy): Bacteria > Bacillota > Clostridia > Christensenellales > UBA1242 > UBA11490. The sequence goes on along the minus strand of JAZTWI010000002.1, from coordinate 98,481 downwards.
CCGCTAGGTGGAGCAAATAAATTCATTTTAATATTAGTGAGAGACTTGATAAGATTATGGTTGACTGCTATTTCATCATAATTTTGAGCATAATCTAGATACTCTTGGTCTTTATGAAAATAACCGTGGTTACCTATTTCGTGACCATTTTCTGCAATTTTAACTAGATAAGAATTTTCCTTCTCTGCCCACTGTCCACCTACAAAAAAAGTAGTCTTTACATTGTATCTATTTAGAGTGTCTAATATACCATCTAGATACTCAGTACCCCAATATACATTAAACATTAGAGACAACTTATTAGTATCTCTATTTCCATTATAGATAACTTCATTATTTTGATAACTAAATACATATTTGTAAGATGAAGTACCTAGATATACAGATATTATGCAAATCATTAAAATAATAACTAAACTTGAGACTTTTCTAATAAATTTTACTTTCATATTTTACCTTCTAGTTCAATATATGAGAGTTTGTTTTTAAATATGAAAAAAACCTACCATATAATATGATAGGTTTTTTATTTATTAGTCGTTTTTGTATGTTCCAACTAGTTTAAGGTCGATTTTGCCATCGTTAATTTTGATAACTTCAACTTCTACTTGGTCACCGATATTAACAACGTCTTCTACTTTCTCTACTCTCTTATTAGAAAGTTTAGAAATATGAATCATACCATCTTTATTGAAACCAATCTCTACAAATGCGCCGAATTGAAGAATTCTAACAACTTTACCTGTATAGATTTTGCCAACTTCAACATCTTCTGCAATAGAAAGGATAATCTCTTTTGCTCTATTAGACTTCTCAGCGTCTGTGCCACAAATCATAACTAGACCATCGTCTTCGATATCAATCTTAACACCTGTCTCATCGATAATCTTGTTAATCATCTTTCCACCACTACCGATAACATCTTTAATCTTGTCTGGGTTGATTGAGAAAGAAATAATCTTTGGAGCAAATGGGCTAAGCTCTTTTCTTGGCTCACTTAATACTTCGTTCATCTTACCTAAGATATGAAGTCTACCATCTCTAGCTCTAGATAGCGCTTCTCTTAAGATTTTCTCATCAATACCTTTAATCTTGATATCCATTTGAATAGCTGTGATACCTTTAGTTGTACCAGCAACTTTGAAGTCCATATCGCCTAGGAAATCTTCTAGACCTTGGATATCTGTAAGAATTGCAACTTTGCCACTCTTCTCATCTTTAATAAGACCCATAGCACAACCAGCAACAGGAGCTTTGATAGGAACACCAGCGTCCATAAGAGCAAGTGTGCTACCACAAACTGATGCCTGAGATGTACTACCATTACTACTAAGAACGTCACTAACAGTTCTAATAGCATATGGGAATTCTTCTTCACTAGGAAGTACAGGAATTAGTGACCTTTCAGCAAGTGCACCGTGACCAATCTCTCTTCTACCAGCTGACTTTAATGATTTAGCTTCACCTGTTGAATATCCTGGGAAATTATAGTGATGCATATATCTCTTTTCATCTTCATCATCTAGACCATCTAAGATTTGAGTATCTCTTAGGCTACCTAGTGTACAAGTTGTAAGAACTTGTGTCTCACCCCTTGTAAATACAGCACTACCGTGAACTCTTGGTAGTAGTCCTGCTTCACACCAAATAGGTCTGATTTCTTCTAACTTTCTACCATCAGGTCTGATACCTTTCTCGATGATTTTAGCTCTCATAATTTCTTTCTTTACTTTGTAAAGAACATCTAGGATTTGTCTATCACAATCTGGATATACTTCTGCAAAATGCTCTAAAATCTCAGCGTTAGCAGCATCTTCAGCAGCTTCTCTAACGTGTCTGTCGAAGTTATCCATAACTTTTTCCATAATAGGATAACCATATGCTCTAACATCTTTCTCAAGAGTCTCGTCAATTACGTAGTATGGAAGATTCTCGTTTTTCTTAACGCCTAACTCAGCAGCAATTTTCTCTTGGAAAGCAACCTGTTTTTTAATCTCTTCGTGAGCAAATAAGATACCTTGTAACATCTCTTCTTCACTTACTTCGTTAGCACCTGCTTCTACCATTAAGATAGCATCTTTAGTACCAGCAACTTTTAGGTCGATTAGAGATTTTTCTCTCTCTTCACTATTTGGGTTAACAATATATTTACCATCAATTAATGCTACTTGACAGCTACCTGTTGGACCAGCAAAAGGAATATCGCTGATAGTAAGAGCAATTGAACTAGCAAACATTGCTAGTGGTTCTGGAGCAACGTCAAAGTCTACGCTAAGTGGAGTAGCAATAACAGTTACATCATTGAAGAAACCCTTAGGGAAAAGTGGTCTAAGTGGTCTATCGATTAGTCTAGATGTAAGGATTGCTTGGTCAGTAGGTCTACCTTCTCTTTTCTTAAATCCACCTGGGATTTTACCTACAGCGTATAGTTTTTCTTCGTAATCAACACTTAGTGGGAAGAAGTCCTGACCAGGTCTAGGAGACTTATTCATACAAGTATTACACATTACTGCAGTATCGCCACATCTAACGATACAATGACCGTTGGCTTGCATTGCATATTTACCAATCTCTACAACAACTTCTTTGCCACCGATTTCTGTTTTAAATTCTTTAAAGTCTTTCATTTTTTTCTCCTTTATATTACAAAAAAGCGAAAGTTAAATCTTCCGCTTTTGTTGTTAGTTAAATTAACGAATATTTAACTTAGCTTTTAACTCTCTATAGCCTTCAAGATTAGTTCTTTCCATATATCTAAGTAAACTCTTTCTATGGTTAACTAATTTTAGAAGACCCCTACGAGAATGGTTATCATTTGGGTTAGCCTTTAGGTGGTCAGTAAGCTCAAGAATTCTAGCTGAAAGAATAGCGATTTGAACTTCGCAAGAACCAGTATCTCCCTCTTTAGTAGCGAACTTTTTGATAACTTCTTGTTTTTTCTCTTTAGAAATCATACTTTTTCTCCTTAAATAATATATTTGCCAAATACCACGTCAATCTATGGAGATATAGATAGACCTAGCACTAGGTAACGGATTTATTATAACAAATAAAATTTGTAATGTAAACAATTTTATTAAAATTCTTTAGTATAATTATATATATAATTACTTATCCTTATCCATTTGCTGTACATAAGCATTATAATCTATAGCATAACCATCTTTTTCAAAGAGCTTAGCCATAGTAGAAACATAACTATTTTGTAAGGCAAAATCTCTCTCATTTGGAAAGTCAAGACCAAAGATTCTATGAACACTATAGTCACCCATAGAATAAATATCTATTTTATCATCGGCATATTCACCAAGACCAAGTCCTGCAAGTCCACTCTTTACATATACATAGTCTCTCACTAAATCATAAGTTGTTGGCTCTTTTTTACCAAAATTACCACACCTAATATAATAATTATCAGCATTATCATTATTAGATTCAGTAATAAGACCTGGTAAGTCTTCTTCTAGTACAACTAGACCATTTTCACCAAAGAATTGTAAAATTTGTTCAGTTGTTAATCTATTTGCGTATTTCATAATATTATCCCCTATATTTCATATTTTAACACATATAAAAAAATAGTCAATATGCAAATAAAAAACTAGGCTACTTGCCTAGTTAATAATTATTTAAATAGTAGATTTTTTTTCTCTATCATTTCATCTATTCTAGAGATGTACTCTTCAATATTCTTAAGATTAGCAAATCTTTCTATTTTATTATCAAGAGAATAATATCTCTTTGAAATAGCATTAGCTCCACAAGCAACAATAGAAGCAAATTCTTCCATACTATTTATATTGAACAAACAAGGTTTAGTCTTAAAGTAACCAATGTTCTCTAGCTTTCCTAACATATTCTTTTGCTTATATAAATAATACGGCTTATATCCTGCATTTTTAAGTGTTTCAGCAGAATACTCAATCATCTTCTCAACATCTGTAACTCTAGATGTACTACCACCATTTGTCTTTAAATCACTGCCCCTTTTTATGCTAAGAGTATGCACTGTGATATTATCTGGAGCAAACTCAAGAGCCTTATTAATAGTCCTTTTAAAAGTAGGCACAGTCTCACTACTAAGTCCTGCTATAAAGTCCATATTGATAGTAAAATCATACTTAATGGCAAGTTTATATGCGTCCATAATATCTTTACTTGTATGACTTCTGCCTATTTCCTTTAGGGTTTTATTACAGAAAGTCTGTGGATTAATACTAATCCTTGTAACATCGTGTGCTTTTAGAACCTGTAACTTATCTTCTGTAATAGTATCTGGCCTACCACACTCAACAGTAAATTCACTTACTTTATAATTAAGATGACTAAGGAGTCTATCCATCTGTTCAGCAGATAGAATTGTAGGAGTTCCACCACCGATATATATAGTGTTTACTATATAATTCTTTCTCTCAATCATCTCCTTAGTGGCTTCAATCTCTTTAATTAAAGCATCTAAGTACGGCTCTAATAAATGTCTACACTTATCAATTGGTAGAGATATAAATGAACAATAATAACACTTACTAGGACAAAATGGAATATTAATATAAATATCAACTAAATGCTCATTTTTAATAACACCCTGTTGGTTTTTATATATTTCTTTTACCATTAGAGCTTTCTCATATGATACTTTGAAGGTATCTATCATCTGATGAAAAGCTTTCATAATATCGCCATTATTTTCTTTGATTAATTCATAATAAAGCTTAGTTGGTCTAATTCCTGTTAAACTTCCCCAAGGAAGTTTAGTGTCTGGGAATAGATTTTGAAGACAATCAAAAAGGCATAGCTTAGCATACCTTTTTTGATATCTAATTGGAAATTTAGTATCCACAATTTTGCCCTTGTTTTCAAAGGTTTTATCATTTAGTGAACACGTAGCAGATGAAGTTATATCTAGACCTTTAGTTTCTTGCTCAATAGTAAATGTTATATCGAGTCCATCCATCTCTTCTTCGGTATAGAATAACTTTGCAACTAATACCAATTCATCTATTAATTTTTCATTTTCTGTAATTATCTTTATCATTATGCAGACCTATAAATCTCAAGTACGAAACTTAATTGATTTAATTTACTCATTAAACTATCAAGTTCGGTTTTATTAGAAATGCTGACTTGAACACTGATTAGTGCCTTACCATCTTCTTTCTTCTTAGCAACCATACCAACGATAGAAATTTTTTCGTCGTTTAATTTCTTTGTGACTTTAGCAATTAGTCCAGGACTATCTTGTGCAACAATAGAAATGGAACCGATAAATTTCTTAGTAGAATTAGCGTGCCAAGAACACTCTATTAGTCTCTCAAACTCACAACTCTTGAGCGTATCACAATCTCTCTTATGAATAGTAATACCATTTCCCCTGGAAATATAGCCAATAATATCGTCTCCAGGAAGTGGATTACAACACTTAGCAAGTTTAGTCATAAGATTTGAGAATCCCTTAACGATAACATCACCATCGTTTTTGTAATCAGATAATTTATGTTCTCTATTTAGTTCACTTACAGCATTATCTTCCCTATATAGAGCAGATAATTTATTTAAAATTTGATTAGCTGTAATACCACCATATCCAACTGAAGCATACATATCATCAATGCTCTGGAAACTATATTTCTCGTATACTTCTTCTAGATATTTAGGAATAAGTAGTTTACTTAGAACTAGATTCTTAATCTTAGCGTTAGACTCTAGTATGCTCTTACCCTTCTTGATATTTTCTTCCTTCATTTCTTTTTTGAAGAAAGCATTAATTTTCGACCTAGCAGAGTTAGTTTTAACTACTTTTAACCAGTCTCTTGAAGGACCCTTTGCATTAGGGTTTGTAATAATTTCTACTATATCTCCATTATTCATTGGAGTATTAAGTGGAACCATTCTATCATTAATCTTAGCGCCAACACAATAGTTACCGATATTACTATGAATAGCATAGGCAAAGTCGATAGGTGTAGAACCTTCTGGGAAATCAATAATCTTACCCATAGGAGACTGAACAAATATCTTACCACTATATACGTCGGTCTTCATAATCTCTAGAAGTTCATCACTAGATTTATCCTTATGAAGGTCCATAATTGACCTAATATAGTTGATTTTTACACCACTTTCGTCTAGTTTCTTTCTCTCTTTATATGCCCAGTGAGCAGCGAAACCATACTCAGCATATGTATGCATATCGTATGACCTAATTTGCACTTCAACAGGGTCACCATTATCAAGAACTATGGCTGTGTGCAATGACTGATAACCATTTTCTTTAGGGTTGGCAATATAGTCCTTGAAATTACCTAGTGGTTTATATAATGTAAATACTTTACCAAGAGCAGCATAACACTCATCAATAGTATTTACTAGTATTCTTACAGCTAAAATATCCATTATTTGGTTTAGCCTATTCTCTTTAAATGTTCCTTCTGATGCAACAGTATTTAGATAATTACTTCTGCCATAGATATCATTAATAGAACTAATACCCATATTTTTCATCTGTAATTTCTTAGCAATACTATATAATTGTTTCTGTCTACCATAAACTATCGCATCAGGACAAATTGACTTCATCTCAACTTTTAATTTATCAATAACAGAATTAATCTCAGCATTTCTTTCTTCAACGTACTTACTCAATGTCTCTGTTAATTCTTCATACATTTTAGGCTTGAAGAATTTAAAAGTAGCATTACCAAAAGTATTCTTGATATGACTAAGACCTAGCATCTGACAGATTGGGAAATAAATATCGTTTATCTCCTGCATAAATGTCACAGTTTGGGACTCGCTAAGTTCGCTTAAGAATTTAAGTTTACTTTCTTCGATACATAGCTTAATAATAACTACTCTGATGTCCTTTGCTAGAGCAATAAACATATTTTTGATATTTTCTAATTGCTCTTGATGAGTAGATAGATTAAGGTTTTCAATCTTCTGTAGTCTATTGAAAATTCCCTTGATTTCGTCATTAATTACTTCGCTAGAAAGTATATTTGTATTATTTTTGTACGCAGGATAAACAAGACCAATGATTATAGAATCTAGGTCTAATTTATTAGATAATAGATTGTCTGCTATTACCTTAGCATACTTTTCTGTGTACAAACCAGACTTTGCATAACTATCGGCAATAACACTATATATTCTTTCAATAATTTCACTATCATTTTTAGAAAAATTCTCTTCTATTTTTTGAAATAACTCTTTCATTTTTACCCCTTTATTTTCAAAAATTCAATAACAAAATTATATATAGCAGAGTCACTAAGATTAGTCTTAATGCCCTTATTTAATTCTAATACTCCATCACAAAATCTCATAATTCCTAATTCTTCCATTACCATTAAGAAGAACATAAATTGATTGTATTTAATGGTTTTATCTACTAAATTTAATTTTCTTAAATGATTAAAATATGCAACTAAGTCAGGAACAGGTGTGGTTAGATTTGCAAGTCTCACTGCATTATGAATCTTAGCAAAAGTATCTCTACTAGTATCAAGATTATTAAATAGATTCATATTTAGTCTATCTTGTACTGCATATATCTTATTAAACTTAGTACTAATACTGCTGATATATCCATCGCATAAGAAACTATCTAACAAGAATATATTATCATAATCTTTTAGGTTTGTACTAATATCTGGAGAGAAAACAATAACATTTTCACCACAAGCATTTTTAATATCAAATAATTCGTAGTTATTGATGCTAGGGATTTGCTTAACAACAGCAAAGTATGTATCCATATCACCTACTAGCACTGCTGTTCCGAATTTTGACTTATTACAAAGTTCATTAATCTTAGCAATAGCTACATCAAATTTAAGTGTCTTATAATTATTGTACTCAGACTTACAATTAATCATTTTTAATTGAGTAATATAATTCGCACCAACAATTTCACTCTTAGTTGCAGTATTTAGTCTAGAGTAATTAATATTTCTAACAAAACCACTGATTTTGTCTTTTTTACTATATTTTTCTATAAATAACTCAGCAATAATCTCTTTCATACAATTAACATTTAAGTTATAGAAATACTCACCCTTATTAAATGCAATGAAATTTAAATCCTTATATTTCATTCTTAAGTGTTGTGGGTAGTTAGTCATTCTAATTGCTGAATTATTGTCTATTTGAAACCTAAAAGTAGGCTTCTCATTTTTGAATCCTGTTGGCTCAAAAATCTCTAAATCTTTAACAAATTTAGCGTCCACATTAGCATTTGTTAAATCCAAATCAAAGTACTTTCTAGTAATCAAATCTTCTTCTTTTGTATTATTTAATACAAAGTCATTGATTCTCTTTCTAAATTCTTTTAAGTTTTTACCTTCTATAGATAAACCACCTGCTTGGTTATGACCACCAAATCTAATTAAGATATCTTGAACAGAAGTTAGTGCTTCAAAAATATTAACAGCAGGGATACTTCTGCAACTTCCCTTATACTCGTCGTCTACTTTGCTAAGCAAACAAACAGGCTTATTGTATTTCTCTACAAGTTTAGAGCAAATGATACCTAGTACGCCACTTTCCCAACTCTCGTTATATAGTACTATCATACCAAGCCTTGATACATTAGTACCTTCTAGCATTTCACACGCAGAATCAAAAATAACATTAGTTTCATTAACTCTTTTATCGTTTAATTCAAGTAGTAAATCGATATTTTTCTCTATCTCAGCATCATCATTTTCTATGTATAATTGAAAAGATATACTTGCATCACCCATTCTGCCTGTAGCATTAATCTTAGGTGCTAATTTAAAAGATATATCTGAACTAGTCATAGGTAGAGACATTTTTAGTCTACTACATAGTTTTTTGAGACCTTTTGGTAATTGCTCTTTTTGTTTCTCAATACCTAGTTTTACTATAGCCCTATTCTCATCTAGTAATGGTACAATATCGGCAACGGTTGCAAGTGTTGCCATCGTTGTATATTTTAGCGACTCCTCTAGTCCACCTAGGGCGTGAACTAATTTTAGTGCAACACCAGCACCACATAGTTCTTTAAATGGATATAATTGTCCATCAAGCTTTGGATTAACAATAAGTGTATCGGGAAGAACCTGTGGTATATCATGGTGGTCGGTAACAATAATATCAATACCTAGCCCCTTACAATAAGCGATTTCATCTACGCAAGTAATACCGCAGTCAACTGTAATAATTAAGTCAGGAGCGTAAAGTTCCTTAACCTTATCAAGACTGTCACAAGTAAGACCATATCCATCTACAAATCTATTAGGTAAAAATACATTAACCTTCTTACCAATACTCTCAAAATACTTATACAGAATAGCACTAGCACTGATACCATCAGTATCATAGTCTCCCATTATAAGTATATTTTTATTATTATCAATATAATATCTAATTTTCTCAACAACCTTATCCATATTAGCAAGTAAAAATGGATTATTAAATTGAGTAACACCCGTATTTATAAATTTATCAATTTTTTCTTCTGTGTCTATATTTCTAGAAAATAAAAGTTTTATAATATCGGGACTTAAATCAAATTTATTAGCTAGACGCTCTATATCTTTAGTATTAAATTGTTCTTTATATTTCTTACAAAATTCCATAATAACCTTTTAGCTTAAAATAAGCCCTTAAAGAGATTTTAAGGGCTTAGTAATATTAAACAACAATTTTTTCGTCAGTTTTATCTTTGTTTTCTAGCTTCTTCTGTTCTCTTTCTTTTCTTCTCTTTAACATTTTGTCTTTTTCCCTATTATACCAGAAAGACCAGATAGTAGGAGCAAAGAACATTGATGTAAATACAGAAACTACCATACCAATTATTACTGAAATAATGGTATATAGAGTAGAAAGGGTTGAGAATGCAGCAATTATTACTAGTGGAATAATAATAAATGCTAAGCAAACTAGAATCATTGCAATAAATCTACAGTTTACAACAGTGTAAACTCTCTCTTCATTGCTAAACTTTGAATATTGGTCGTCATTAATAGTTGGCTTTAAGCCATTATTAATAACAATGGAAATTATAACACATAATAGAGTTGCAACAGCATAAGCTATTGGGAATCCTGTATTTAGTGGAACTCTAAATATTATATTTGCAGATGTAAGCATTGCAAGTGATAAAAGAATAGATAGTACCACTGAAGTAGCAGCCATTAGGTTGTGTCTAATTAGTGTATAAAGGAATGCCGCAACTAAAATACAACCTACAGCAAGTAGTGCCCACCAGATAGTATTACAAGAACTAGCAGGAACATTTGTAATTGTCTCAGTTGTAGAAACATAGATAGACCTATCAAGTTTAGACTCTAAGGTAGTATATAGATTCTCTTCTAATTCAGCCTTTAGGTCATCAATACTAGCTACATGCTCATTGTCTGGGTTAACAATTTCAACTAAAACACCATTTTGAGCATCTGTACCAATTCTAGAAATTCTATGGTCATCTAAATCATATCTAACAACAACTTTAGTGATTTCTTCTTCGAACAAATCATATTCTGTCTCTGTTACAGTTGTATTAAATTTAACTGTAAATGTAGAAACATTTTTGTAATCATAATCATAATTAAATCCAGCGATTAAGCCAATAATCATAGCTGCTAGAGCCATAACTACAGGTACTATCATTAGGTATTTAAAATATGATACAAAGCTAAATTTACTATTATTAGTTTTCATCTGTAGTTGCCTCCTTAGTAAAGTTAACCTTTTTATGATTCTTAAGGTTAAATGCAGTATAGTTAACGGCAAATACTTTATTTAAGAACATACCTGTAAATGCTGTGCCAGGAATAGTCATTAAGAAGTTAAATACAAACACTCTAACTAGGTTGCTAGGAACTATTAACATAAGAAGTACTGCACCTGTTGTAAGAAGTAATGTATCTAAAATATTAAATAAAGCACCCCTATATCCAGAAGTAAATGAAACTAGGAATTTCTTACCTTTAGCAAATTCACCCTTGATAACATTTAGGTAGTAAATATGAATAGCGTAGTTTAGTACAAAACCTGCTATAAATCCTAACCATCCAGCAACTGTGATTTGTAAATCAAACATAGCACTCACTAGCACTGATACAGCTAAAGCAAATAGTAATGATAGTGATGATACTAGTCCTAGTTCTCTAAATAAAACATAAGCAATAGCAACAGCAGCTACAATCATAACTATTGTAACAACTGTCATCACTGTTCTTGTTGCTTTACCATTTTCGCTAACAATCTCAGTAACTTCTGTATCTGTAGTCATATTGATACCGATAAGTGCACCACTTAATCTATTAGCGTATGTCTTACCTGTAGATTTATTTGTGATACCAGAGCCAGAGATAAATGTATATCCCATAGTATTTTCTTCTGTAACTTGTGGTTGAGAGAATGCATTTTCATAGTCTTTGTTCATATAGATATACATTGTTTGACCATCAGACTCACTAACTTCTTTAGTAAGTGCAGCAAATTTCTCTTTACCTTCATCAGTAAATTGAATATAAACACCGTGTGTTGTTCCACTTAGCATATATTCGATTTTCTCGATATCTTGTCCTGTTACTTTAGCTTCTGCGTCTTCACCTTCCCCAGCTTTCATCTCTAGAAAACCAATTACATAAGTGTCAGCAATAGCTGTGTCAGGAACTTCTATTGTAATTTTCTTGTCGGCATTTACATAAGCCTTTGCATCAGAATAGTCTCTGTCTAGAAGTTTTTGAATTCTATCAACAGCCTCTCTATACGCATCTTCTTCTGTTCCATCATACCACTCAGCAACTTCAACGTCATAGGTATTCTTAACACCACCACCTAATTCTAGTCCTAAGTGCAAATTACTTAAGCCCATAAAATTGTAATTTGTACCAGGTACAGGGAAAGAGATGAAAGATAGTAAAAATACTAATACAACAAAAATGCTAGTTAGTACGTAGTTTCTAATTGCCCTTCTCTTTTTCATTTTGTCCTCTCCATTAAGTATTATTGATATTAGAAAAAGTTATTAAATTTTATGAGTCTAAAACATTACCAAATTATTTAATAATTATATCCACTAAAATAATTTTTAGACTATTTTTTCAAATGAAAAATATTTAATCAAATTTTCTTAAAACCAACGAAATAATTTCACTTAAACATTATAACTCATAAGGTATTTCTAGTCAATTTATTTTTAAATAAAAATAAGGCTTTCTGCAAATAATTAAGAAAATTAGCCACATATATGTTTTAAAACTAAAAAAATCGCCACTGAAAATAGTGACGAAAAACATTTTAAACATTATTTACCCATATGTACAACTATGAGTCCAATGAGACCCCCCATAACCGTTGTTAAGATTAAATCATAAAAATTAGCAATGTTTAATGCAAAAGAGCCCTGCAAAATACTAAAAGTTAAGTAACTAATTACATAGTATGCAAAACCTATAATTATGCCTTTCAGTAGCCCTTTTTCTTTTAATCCTTTAAGTGCAATAAATGTACCTACAAAGAGACTGACAATCTTAATAATTTGATTTACAGGAAATATCACCTTATCATTTATTCCTGTAAACCTAATAAGAACAGCAAATAATAAAATTAAAATGAGAGTAAGACAGACAGCAACTATCGTACCATTTAATAATTTTACAATATTATTTTTCTTTCTATCTACAATACCAATACTCATAAATACCACCTGTTTTTTATATCATATGTAGGTATTTAAATAAATAGAATATTAAAAAAACATTTTCGATTTTTTCGACAAAAAAAGCAGGGTAACCCCTGCTAAATAATTAAATTATTTTGTAGACTTTTTAGTAGTTGATTTCTTAGTGGTAGTTTTCTTAACTGCAGGTTTTTCTTCTTTCTCTTCTGCTTCTGGAGTTTCTTCTACTTTTTCTTCAACAACTTCTTCTTTCTTAGGTTCAACAACGTTACCGTTCATATCTTCTACAACAGCTGTTTTGTTATCAATACCACCGATAGCATTAATATGAATTGTCATAGTTGTTGGATTTTTACTAGAACCTGTTGTGATTGTAACAACTTTACCATCAGTAGTAAGTTCGATACTCTCTACTACGCCATATACACCAGCAGTAGTAATGATTCTTGTACCCTTTTTAAGTTTCTCAAATAACTCATTTTTTGCTGCTATTTCTTTCTTATTTTTAAGGTAAGTAGGAACAAGCATAGCAACCATAAGAACTAGAATTAAAAGAATAAACCAATTTCTAGCAAACCAATCTGTAAGTGCACTTAATAAAATATTCATTTTAGTCTCCTTAAATCGTAATTTATAAAAATATTATAGCAAAATTCATAAATTTATCAAACAAAATAATGTAGTTATATGTTAGATTTAAACGATTTTATTTGTTATTTTTTCTTAATAGCGTTTTGAATTTTGTTTGAATTATATCTAGTAAGGAAAGCATCCTTGAAATCTAGCAACCTATCTTCTCTAATAGCAGCCTTAATATCTTCCATAAGTTTGGTTAAAAATCTAATATTATGGATACTAAGTAATCTCGCACCAAGGATTTCATCTGCATTGATTAAGTGTCTTAAGTATGCCTTTGTATAGTTCTTACAACACTCACAGTCACACTCTGGGTCTAGTGGAGTAAAGTCGTCTTTGAATATAGCATTTCTAACAACAACTTTACCATCGTGGGTAAATGCAGTACCATTTCTAGCGATTCTAGTAGGAAGCACACAGTCGAACATATCGACACCCCTAATAACACCTTCTAGTATGCAGTCTGGACTACCAACACCCATTAGGTAATGTGGCACTTCTTGTGGTAGATGTGGTTTAAGAACATCAAGCATTTCATACATTAATTCCTTTGGCTCTCCAACAGATAACCCACCTATTGCTAGACCGTGTTTAATATATGGCTTAGTTTTTTCTAGTGACTCTAGTCTTAGGTCTGCATAGAAGTTACCTTGCACAATTGGAAATAATGCTTGAGTATCAACTTTGTGATAATTATAGCACCTATCTAACCACTGTAGTGTTCTATTTAGGGCTTTTTTACTTTTTTCATAAGAAGTGCCATATGTAGTACACTCATCAAATGCCATTATAATATCAGCACCTAGTGCTTCTTCTATCTCCATACATTTTTCTGGAGTGATATATAATTTTTCACCATTTAGATGAGACCTAAATTCTACACCATCATCACTAATCTTCCTTAAATCACTGAGTGAGAACACTTGGAAACCACCACTGTCTGTTAGAATTGGTCTATCCCAATTCATAAATTTATGTAGACCACCAGCACGTTTTACAATATCTTCACCTGGTCTTAGGTGTAAATGATATGTATTGCTAAGAATTATTTGTGAATTTACTCTCTTTAGGTCTTCTGGAGTAAGGCTCTTAACTGTTGCTTGTGTTCCAACAGGCATAAATACAGGAGTCTCTATCACACCATGTGGTGTCCTAAACTCACCTATTCTTGCTCCCGATTGCTTACAAGTATATTTTGTTTCAAAACTAAATTTATCCATTGTCTATTTCTCTACTTTTTCAAATCTTTTAATATTTTTCTCTTGGTCTACAATTTCATTCCACATTTTGAGCGGTCTAATCCAAACTTTAGATTTATCATTAGTTGGAGAATATACCACCATAGTCTCTTCTGTCTCAGTATTAATTCCAAGAGAAATAACTATATATTCATTACCTTTAAAATGTCTATAAATTGAACCAATTTCAATATTTTCCATTATATCACCTATTTACTATAAAAGCAATGTTGCATCACCAAAACTAAAGAATCTATAACCTTCTTTAACGGCAAGATTATACATATCTAGAGTTTCATCTAGACCACAGAAAGCAGACACCAACATAATAAGAGTGCTCTCAGGAAGATGGAAATTAGTAATAACAGCATCAACCATCTTAAACTTATATCCTGGGTAAATAAATATATCTGTTTCTTTCTTTACAGACTCTAACACACCCTTATCATTTGTAGCAGACTCCAATACTCTGATACTTGTCGTTCCAACAGCGATTATTCTTCTGCCTTCGCTCTTTGCTTTATTAATCCTATCTGCTGCACCTGTAGTCACTTCGATATACTCACTATGCATTTTATGATTTTTAATATTTGTTTCACTTACAGGTCTAAAAGTCCCTAATCCAACGTGAAGTAGTACTTCTACCACTTCTACGCCTTTGTCTTTGATTTTTTGCATAAGTTCTTTTGTAAAGTGCAGTCCTGCAGTAGGGGCAGCACTACTACCTGTAATCTTATTATAAACTGTTTGATATCTGTCTTTGTCTTTATACTGCTCTTTGATATATGGTGGCAATGGCATTACACCAATTTTATCAATAATCTCTTCGAATACACCATCAAAGATAAAAGATATTACCTTACCACCAAAGTCAGTATCACCCTTAACTTCGGCTTTTAATTCGCTAGAAAACTCTATTATAGTTCCTTCTTTTAGCCTTTTACCAGGTTTAGCAAGGCATTCCCAAGTAGTAATATCTATTCTCTTTAAGAGTAGTACTTCTACAACAGCACCAGTCTCTTTCTTACCATATAGTCTAGCAGGAAGTACCCTAGTATTATTAACGACCAAAACATCTCCTGCTTTTAAATAATCTATAACATTATAGAATCTTTTATGTTCTATAGAGTTATTATCTCTATGGTAAACAAGGAGTCTAGAGTGGTCTCTAGGCTCTGCTGGTTTCTGAGCAATCTGCTCTTCTGGTAAATTATAAAAATACGTTCTTGTATCAAAAATATCTAAATTATTCTTATTCATCTTCTACATCACTTTCTACAAATAGATTTAAGAATTCTTGATTCTTCTTAGAAAGTTTTTTTCCTAAATGTTTATAAGCATTAGGTAGAACAACTCTTCCCCTAGGAGTTCTTGCAATAAAGCCTAATTGTAATAAATATGGCTCATACACATCTTCTATAGTATTAGCATCTTCTCCTGTGGCAGCAGCAACTGTATTAAGCCCTACTGGTCCACCATGGAATTTATCAATAATAGTCTCTAGTAGAACTCTATCGGTAAAATCAAGTCCTAAGTCATCTACTTCTAGCACTTCTAGTGCTTCCTTACATATACCATTAGTAATAGTTCCACTACCAACAACTTCTGCAAAATCCCTAATTCTCTTTAGCAGTCTATTGGCAATTCTAGGTGTGCCCCTACTTCTCTTAGCAAGTTCTAGACAAGCATCAGGGTCAATAGGTGTACCTAAAATATTGGCACTTCTAGTGATAATCTTAGACAACTCATCAATATTATACATCTCTAATCTACATACTACACCAAATCTGTCTCTAAGTGGACCTGTAAGCATACCAGCTTTAGTGGTAGCACCAATAAGAGTAAATGGTTCAACATTTATTCTCATTGTTCTAGCACCTGGACCTTTACCTAAGATAATATCTAATGCAAAATCTTCCATTGCTGGATATAGCACTTCTTCTACAGACCTACTTAGCCTATGAATTTCGTCAATAAATAACACTTCGTTTCTCTGCATATTACTAAGGATTGATGCCAAGTCTGCTACTTTCTCTATAGCAGGACCACTAGTAATCTTAATATTTGTTCCCATTTCATTGGCAATAATATGAGAAAGAGTGGTTTTACCTAGTCCAGGTGGTCCATATAGTAGAACGTGGTCTAGAGCGTCCCCCCTATTTTTAGCGGCTTTAATATAAATATTAAGATTTTTCTTAATCTTTTCTTGACCAACATAGTCACTCATCGAAGTAGGTCTAAGAGTATTTTCCACTTCGCTTTCGCTCATATTTTTGGTCGATGTTATAAATCTTTCTTCTTCCATAACAACCTAACTATTTATTCATATTTTTTAGTGCAAGTTTAATCATTTCTTCTGTCTTCATATCAGGCTTAGCGATATCTTTAACAATCTTAGTAGCGTCAAATCTTGTAAGTCCCATAGCAACCAATGTATCAATTGTCTCTTCCATAGCAGAAGTATTAGATACAGGGCGAACAGGCTTAAGCATACTAATCTGCAAGTCATCAAACGAATTTCTAAGTTCAAGCACAACTCTCTCTGCAGTTTTCTTTCCGAGTCCCTTAATAGAAGATAGCATCTTAATATTTTCTGTAAGTATAGCATCAACTAGGTCAGCAACAGGCATAGCAGATAGCATTGCAATTGCCATTTTACCACCAATACCACTAACATTAATTAGTTTCAAGAAAGCAGACTTTTCTTCCATTGATGCAAATCCAAATAGAGTAATTGCATCTTCTCTAACTGCCATATAAGTATAGACCTTAGCCTTTTCGCCAACTTCTGGTAGTTCATATATAGTTGTATCACTGACATTTAATTCAAAGCCAACGCCATTAGAATTAATTACAACGATACTATTTCCCTTTTCTTCGATAATTCCTGAAATAAATGCAAACATAATATAGTCCTTTTATTTAATATCTGTTTGAGATAGCATTAGATTTGTTTGACTATGACATAGAGCTACAGCCAAACCATCTGCTGCATCATCTGGCTTAGGTACTGCTTTAAGGTTTAGTATTGCCTTAACCATAAACTGTACCTGTTGTTTGTCTGCTCTACCATTACTTGTTAGAGCTTGTTTGATTTGAAGCGGTGTGTATTCGTATAGTTTAAGCCCTTTATGGATACAGGCAAGAATAATTACACCCCTGGCTTCAGCAACAGCAATACCTGTCGTAATATTGGTATTGAAGAATAATTCTTCTATAGCAACGTGCTCAGGTTTATATGTATCAATCAACTGACACATACCATCATAAATTTTCTTTAGTCTCTCAGGTAAAGAATCTTCCTTAGGAGTTCTAATAACACCATAGTCGATTGCTTCTGTTTTATATTTACCCTTTTCAACTACACCAAAACCAACAATTGCTAGTCCTGGGTCAATACCTAAAATTACCATATTTCACCTACATTAATTAGTATATCTATATTATTAAATCAAGTCAAACAAATGTTTTAGAAAACAAAAAAAGTTAGCAAAAAATTGCCAACTTTTTAAAACACTAATTAATCTTCTAATTCAACATTATGATATACTTCTTGAACGTCATCATTGTCTTCTAAGAAATCAATCATCTTTTGGAATGTAGCCACTTTATCTGCAGGTAAAGTAACATAATTAGTAGGAATCATATCAATAGCACTATCTGCTATAGTGATAGAATTTTTCTCTAAGTTCTCTTTAACTGTATCGAAGTCATCTGGTGTTGTATAGATTTCGAATACTTCATCTTCGATAGAAATATCTTCAGCACCTGCATCAAGTGCAATCATCATCATATCGTCATCACTGATACCTGTTCCCTTTTGAACATAGATAACACCCTTTCTATTAAATAGGTATGATACACAACCATTACTACCAAGTGAGCCACCAAATTTATCGAAAATATGTCTAACATCACTAGCAGTTCTATTTTTATTGTCTGTTAGAGCATATACAATAACAGCACTACCAGCAATACCATATCCTTCGTATGTCATACTTTCGTAGTTAACTGAATTTAGTTCTCCACTAGCCTTCTTGATGCTTCTATTGATATTATCGTTAGGCATATTGATTGATTTAGCTTTAGCAATAATATTCTTTAATTGAGAGTTTGAATTAGGGTCTGGTCCTCCCAATTTAACAGCAACAGCGATTTCTCTACCAATCTTTGTAAACATCTTAGCATTTTGTTGGTCATTCTTTTCTTTAGCGTTTTTAATCTTGGTCCACTTATTATGTCCAGACATATTTTTTACCTCTCTTATTTCTTTAGTTTATACATTATAATTCCAGCACTAACACTAGCATTTAGACTCTCCACGTCATTATACATAGGAATTCTAACTGTACTGTCTGCTAGATTCATTATTTCTCTACTAATACCCTGTCCTTCGTTACCAATAACTATAGCTATATTATCACTTTTTGCAGTATAGTCATCAATAATCTCTCCAGACATATCGGCTACAACTAGGGAAATATTATATTTTTCTTTGTAATTTAATAATTTACTTAGGTCACAGTCTATATAGTTAATATCAAAAACATAGCCCATACTAGACCTAATACTCTTATACGAATAAGGATATACTGAATCAATAGCAAATATAGTCTTATATCCGAAAGCATACGCTGACCTAATAATAGCACCTAGATTGCTAGGGTCCTGCAGTCTATCTAGGACCAAACACCTAGAATAATCGTCAGAACTATTATTTGTTATCTTACAAATACCAAATACCCCATCAGTAGTAACAGCATCAGATAGATACTCAGCAATATTTTTAGAAATAGTAACGATATTACATTTCTTATAATTCTTAACTAAATCATACTTATCATCGACAACAAGTATATGTGTAAGTTTTCCTTTTAGATATAATTGACTGACAAGCTTAATCGACTCAATCAAACAAAGCCCTTCTTCTCTAGAGTGCTTTTTTTGCTTGATTTTACTACATAATTTGATTAAATCATTGTCTTTACTTGTAATCATTTTTCTATCCTAAATACAAAAAAGTTAAAACAAGCATAATTACTTGTCTTAACTAAAGCGATTATTTTAAATTATTTAGCTAAAGCTTTTTTAGCAGTAGAAACTAGACTAGCAAAAGCTTTCTCATCGCTAACAGCTAGGTCAGCAAGAACCTTTCTATTTAGGTCGATATTAGCAACTTTTAGGCCGTGCATAAATTGGCTATAAGACATATCGTTTTGTCTGCAACCAGCATTGATTCTAGCAATCCATAGTTGTCTGAAATCTCTTTTCTTAAGTCTTCTACCAACATAAGCGTATTGACCAGCTTTCATAACAGCTTGTTTAGCTACTCTATATAATTTGCTTCTAGCACCCCAGTAACCTTTAGCACTTCTAAGAACTTTTCTTCTTTTCTTTAATGCATTTACACTTCTTTTAATTCTCATAAGTCTTTATCCTCCTTGTTATGCTGAAAGCAATCCTTTAATGTTTTTCTCATCTGCTTTAGATACATAAGTACCCTTTCTTAGATGTCTCTTTCTGTCTGGTGATTTCTTAGTAAGGATATGTCTTCTATTCATTTTGTTTCTCTTTACTAGACCAGATTTTTTTAATTTAAATCTCTTTTTTGCACCTGAATGTGTTTTCTGCTTAGGCATAATTTTTTTTCTCCTTGTAAATTTATTTTGTTGATTTTGGTGATAATACCATTACAATTTGTCTACCATTAATTTCTGGTTTAGATGTTAAATCTGCAACATCTGATAGCATCTCGTAGAATTTCTCCATTATAGGCATACCCATTTGTGGATTAGCTAGTTGTCTACCAAACATTCTTAGTGATACTTTAACTTTATCACCAGCAGTTAGGAATTTTCTAACATTTTTAGCCTTGAATTGCATATCGTTATCTGCAATATTCATACTAAGTTGCATTCCCTTAACTTCGGTAACTTTTTGTTTTTTCTTAGCTTCTTTTTCTTTCTTAATTGTATCAAATCTGTGTTTACCATAGTCCATAATCTTACAAACCGGTGGAACAGCATTTGGTGACATAAGAACTAAATCCAAGCCTTCTTCTTCAGCCTTGTCCATAGCTTCCTTGTAAGAAACTATACCTAAAGCTTCACCTTGACTTCCAACAAGTCTAACCTGCTGAGCTTTAATCTGCTCATTAATAAGTAACTCTTTAATAGTGGTGTACCCCCAAAATTATTTTATAGTATAAAAAAAGTGAGTAAATAACTTTACACACTTCCCCAAAATAAACATAAAAATCTATTATTTTGACCGCATCAAAACGAAATTCGATGGGTGAGAAGTGGTCTTCTTCTTTAAACTACGAGACTATTATATACTCTAAAAGCACCCTTGTCAAGTCAAATTTTCAAGTTTTTTATATTTATTATATATTTATATATAGATAAAATAACATATAAATAAAAATATCGGCGATGAACAACTTAAAAGTGTAATTATCAAACCGATATTAATTTTATACTAGCATAGAAAAAACTAATAGTCAACTATCTACTGCTCTAACATCCAGTCTATATAGATACCAAAGCCTTTGGTTGGGTCGTTTACAAATACGTGAGTAACTGCCCCTACTAATTTACCATTTTGAATAATAGGACTACCACTCATACCCTGCACAATACCACCCGTTCTAGAAATCAAGTCTTTATCAATTACTCTAATAACCATACTCTTTTCATTACAAGCAGACTGAAAATTGGTTTTAATTATCTCTATATCAAATTCTTCTATATTCTCCCCATCTATACAAGATAATATTTTTGCATTGCCGGGAGTAACTGATAGTCTACCACCTATTTCGGTTGAAACTCTTCCTTCTACATACTCTCTTGGTTTATCAAAATAACCATAGACGCCATACTCACAGTTTTTATCAACAGAGCCTAAAATTTCTTCCTTGCTAAAAGTTCCAACTAGTTCTCCAGCTTTACCATTTTCTCCCTTTCTAACGCCTAAAATTTTGCCTTCGTATATATTACCACCACTGACATCTATTATTGTATTGCTATCACTATCATTGATAGCGTGACCAAGAGAACCAAACCTACCGGTAGTTACGTTAATAAATGTAAGTGTTCCTATACCCACAGCATCTTCTTTTACCCAAAGTCCTAATTTATACGTTCCTGTCAAACTATCTAGTGCTGGTAATATAGTGGTTTCAAATTTAACATTATCTCTAATAACGCTAAGATTAATAGCATTACCATTATGACCATTAAGTATTTTAGATATATCTTCTACATTATTAATCTCAATACCATTCATTTTATATATAATATCGCCACTTTTCAAGTCGCTATTTTCAAAAGGTCGCTCAATACCACTACTTGATATAATATAATTACCACCTATTAAGACAACACCTTTGGACTGTAAAGAGAAACCAAGACTGTCTCCACCTGCAAAATATCTATCAGGTTCAATTACATTGACTTTTAATTTCTTGATATTAAATAAATCAAAGAGTTTATACTTAATTGTATACTCGTTAAAGTTTTCACCAGCGTCTGCTGAAACATTTGTAATTCTAGACGATACAAAATAGTTACTTTCCATCATCTCATCTAATTCATCGGTAGTAACAAACATACCATCTTGATACTCTAGAATATCATATGGAAAGATAATGGAAAACAGCAAAAAAAAGAATATTGTAATTATTAGCAACAGCTTCTTTTTTTTGCTCATAAAAAAATACTCCTTTTTTAGTAATAACTAAACTTAGAAGTATTTTAAATAAAATCGACAAAAATATACTTATTTTCAAAAGGTAATTTTTGTATTTATCTGGTTATTTTATATCTATTAGCTTCAGAAATAATTTCTTTTGCGTGAGTAATAGCTGTGTCTTGAGATGAACCTATCATCCTAGCAACTTCTTTTACTTTCTCTTCTGTATCTAAAAGTTTAACCTGAGTAATAGTAGAAGTACCATCTTCAAATTTCTCAATCTTGTAATTATTGTCGCCGTATACTGCAATTTGCGCTAAATGAGTAATACAAATTACTTGATTAGTTCTAGATATTTCACATATCTTTTGACCAACCACACCACCTATTTCCCCACCTATTCCTGTATCTATTTCATCAAATATACAGGTTTTATTATTTCCTGTAGACTGCAGAGACTTAAATGCAAGCATAAACCTACTCATCTCACCACCAGAAATAATTTTGTTAAGTGACCTAGGCTCTACACCAAGATTGGCACTAAACAAGAACTCTACTCTATCTGCACCATCGGTATTTACTAAAGACTCAATACCTTCTCTAGTAATTTCATTTTCAAATGTTATATCAAAAGTAGCATTTTTCATACCAAGTTTTCTAAGCTCTGCTACTAGTTTATCCCTAAACGAAACAAACTCCCTTTTTCTAGTGCTTCTTAAAACCAAACAAATATCATATATCTCATCTAGTACTTTTTTCTTAGATAACTTTAGTTCGGCTAATTTTTCATCTGCATTGAGTAGTACATCTAGTCTACTTTCTAGTTCTACTTTATGTTCTAAGATATCTGCAATAGTATTACCATACTTTCTCTCTAGGTCCTTTATATCTCCAAGTCTATCTTGGACCATATCTAATTCTTCTTGAGAGTATGATAAATTATTTAAATTTGAATTAAGAGTAGACACAATGTCATCTAATTCGTACTTGATAGAATAAATCCTATCTTTCTCTGCACATAAACTATCATCAAATCTTTCAATAGTTGAAAGAGAATTAATAGCAGTCTTTAGTACATTAGATACAGAATATTCCCCATCTAAAATATTGATAGTATCATTAAGACCACCATATATCTTTTCACTATTTTGCATAAGAGTCAGTTTAGACTTCAACTCTTCTTCTTCACCATCATAAAGTTCAGCGTTATTTATCTCATCAATTTCAAATTGAAGAAGTTTAATATTATTCTCTCTATCTTTGTCTAAACCACCTAGCTCGTGTATGGACTTATTAATATTATTTAAACTATCTAGGCAAGTAGCAAGTTTAACCTTATCAGTCTCAAGTGCATCTTCAATCATTTCATCTAGTAGCCTTAGATGGTTTTTACTATCAAGTAACACCTGACTATCGTTTTGACCAAAGATGTCAATTATTTGAGCAGCAACTTTTCTAACAATATTAAGAGTTACAATCTCACCATTAATCCTACACTCATTTTTACCAGATAAAGTAAAGTATCTAGAAATAATAATAGTACCTTCGTTCTCAATATCAACAGAAGCCAATATTTCATTAAGAGCAGCATTACTAGTATCAACAGAAAAAACACCTTCCACTTTGGCTGCATCTTCGCCAGACTTTATGAGTGTCTTGTCTGCTCTGATGCCTGTTAAGAAAAGTAAAGCATCTACTATTAAAGATTTACCAGCACCGGTTTCACCTGTAAGCACATTAAATCCTTCACCAAATTTGACCGAAGATTTAGATATAAGTGCTAGATTTGAAATCTTAATACTCTCTAACATTATTATTCCTTTTTATTTTATTTCAGTATGATTTTACCAAATCGAAAAAAAAAATACAATTATTTCTAATTGTATTTTAAAGAAGAAACAAATTAATTAAGTAGCGAATTCAATTTGTCTTTAACAAAATGTGCATCATCTTCGTCACAAGATATAACCATTACTGTATCATCCCCATATGTACAGCCCATGACTTGAGATAAAGATAATTGGTCTATTAGTCCACTAACCATACCAGCAGTACCTTTGATTACTTTTACGATAGTTAAGTTCATTGCAGACTTAATAGAGATTACACACTCTTTAAAGATATTTAAGCATTTGTTTGATAAAGCTTGTACTTGTGAGTTAACTACTGCATACTTGTACTTTTTGCTATCAGTTAAGATTTTTATAAGTCCCAATTCTTTAATGTCTCTACTGATAGTTGCTTGTGTTACATCAAACTCAGCATTTTTGAGTGCAGTTACTAGTTCTTCCTGTGTCTCAATCTCTTGAGTTGAGATAAGTTCTAGTATCTTAGATTGTCTTGAATTACGAGCCATATTTTTTCCACCTCAAAATCGTAATTAATTTGCTAATGTGATATCTGCTTTCCACCAAAGCAGATACACAATTAATATTCTTTTTCCTTAGCAATCCCTCTTTAGAAAAAAAATACTAATCATCACTTTTCTTCGTGATTGCTATAATTATACAACAAGATTAATCTTTATGCAAGGGGTTTTTGAATATTTATTCATAAATTTTTTTATAAAAATTCATAACTTTGCATAACGAAATTTTAAAATGTATAATTATGCAACTTTATGTATAATGGCTTTGTTTAGCCATTATTTTAGTGTATTTTTTAGTTTTTTAAACTTAAAACCCCCTTTTATGCATAAATTTTGCATATTTAAACAATTATGTTTTAATAACATTTATATTTTAACTACATAAAAAAATATCATAACTTATAATATCAATTAGATTTTATTAATAAAATGCATAAGAAAAAATCCTGACATATTCTATCAGGATTTTCTTATATTACTTATTAAAATTTTTAATAAATTCATCTGCAGTCATTTCAGTTCTATTACCTGTTTTTCTATCAACTAATTCAACCTTACCATCAACTGCACCCTTACCTACAATCAAAATATGTGGTATACCGATAAGCTCTGCATCTTTTAATTTAACACCAAAGCTCTCATTTCTATCATCAAGTAATACTTCATCATCTATACCATTAACAGCATCATAAATTTTGTTAGCTAGTGCTATTTGAGTTTCATCTTTCTTATTTGCAATAACAATATCTAGCCTGTATGGTGCAACACACTCTGGGAAACACATACCCTTCTCATCACAATTTTGCTCAATAAGTGCACTAAGTGTTCTACTTACACCTATACCATAGCAACCCATTATCATATATTGTTCTTTGCCATTTTCATCTAGGTATTTACAATCAAGAGCTTCTGTATATCTAGTACCTAATTTGAAGATATGACCAACTTCTATACCCCTAACAGTTTTAACTGTGCCACCACATCTAGGACAAACATCACCAGCTCTAGCACTCTTAATATCAGCAAATATATCTATCTCTAAATCTTCTAGATTAGCATTGATATAGTGGTAATCAGTCTTATTGGCACCAATTACAAAGTTAACCATATTCTTAACATCATTATCTGCAACTACTTTTACGTTCTTTAATCCAATAGCACCAACGAATCCAGCAACAGAACCAATACCTTCGATTTGCTCTGCAGTTGCCATTTCCATACTGATAGCACCCACAGTATTTTGAAGTTTAACTTCTTCTATCTCCCTATCGCCCCTACATAGTGCAAGAACTACACCCTTATCTGTACTATAAACAACAGCTTTTACAAAGTTTTCACTCTTTAGATTTAAGAAGCTTACTAGTTCTTCAATAGTCTTAACAGCAGGAGTCTTAACCATCTCAATCTTATTTCTAGCAACCTTGCTATTATCTACAGGAACAAATGTACACTCTGCTTTCTCAGTATTAGCACCATAACCACAGTCACAAACAATAATTTCGTCTTCACCAATATCTGCCTTTACCATAAATTCTGTCGAACCAGAACCACCCATAACACCGTTGTCAGCTTCTACTGCAACAAAGTCAAAGCCAAGTCTATTAAATACAGCATTGTACGCTTCTTTCATTTTATCGAAAGAAATATCTAGACCTTCATTGCTTGTATCGAAAGAATATGCATCTTTCATTATGAATTCTTTTGCTCTTTGAAGACCAAACCTTGCTCTAATCTCATCTCTGTATTTATTTTGGATTTGATATAGAGTAACAGGTAATTGTTTATAACTCTTAATATTCTCTTTTACAAGATATGTAAATGGCTCTTCGTGTGTTGGACCTAAACAGAAGTCTTTACCTGTACTATCGGTTAATTTATACATTGTATTTCCAAATGTATTAAGTCTATTAGCATATACTTCTTGTGGTAGAAGAATTGGCATCTGAAGCTCGATAGCACCAGCCCTATTCATTTCTTCTCTAATAATTTTCTTTAATTTCTCTAGAACTCTTAGTCCCATTGGTAGGTACATAAAGATACCATTACCCATTTGTTTTATAAAACCCGCTCTCACTAGTAGTCTATGACTATTAATTTCAGCACCAGCAGGATTTTCTCTAAATGTCTTAAAAAACATATTTGTTAATTTCATAATCCTCTCCTATTCAAAGGACTCTTCTCTAAATTGTTCCAAGTCCTGTTTTATCACGTTAATTTTTCCTTTTACAGCATCGACTTCCTTGTAGCACTCTTTAGCAAGTACAATGCCTTCTTCATATAATTTCATACACTCATCTACACCCATATCGGGAGTTTCAAGTTTAGAAACAATTTCTTGCAATTTTTTAATTTTAGCTTCTAAATCCATAATACTTGCCTCCTACTTTACAGCCTTTGCGTTAATTTTTCCATCAATCATTGACACTGTAAATTCTTTTTCTTTATCAAGACCTTCAGTCTTGGTAACAATTTTTCCATTTTGTAATATTTTAGAATATCCTAGAGTTGATAGTTTCTCAGGATTAAGAGAATCAAGTTTAACACTTAATTTATCTAGTTCTTTTTCCCTACTATCTACTATACTCTCTATATTATATAACTTATCTATATTATTATCAAGTCTAGATATAAAGCCATTTATGATATTCTTTGAGCAATTATCTATCTTTTGAAGAGAAATGTCAATATCTTTTTGAATAATAGATAACCTATTTTTTATTTCTTTATCAATAGTATAAATAAATTTATTTATTTTTTCCAATTCTAAATATTTATCCCACGCAACTAATTCTGCTGCAGCAGATGGAGTCGGTGCCCTAAGGTCTGACACAAAGTCAATAATAGTAAAGTCTGTTTCATGGCCAACTGCAGAAACAAGTGGTTTATTACAATTAAACGCTGCATCTGCAACAATTTCAGAGTTAAAAGGCTCTAGGTCTTCCATACTACCACCACCCCTGGCAACAATAACAACATCAACATTATCGTAGCCAGAGAAGAAATCTATACCACTAGCAATCTCTCTATCAGCACCAAGACCCTGTACTTTAACAGGATATAGAACAATATCAAGCGTATCATTTCTTCTGTGTGTCACATCTATAATATCTCTAATAACAGCACCTGTGGCACTAGTTACCACACCAATTCTTTTTACCTTCTTAGGAATAGGTTTCTTAATTTCAGGAGCAAAGTACCCCTTACTCTCTAGTTTTGCTTTCAACTGCAAAAACTTCTCATATAATTGTCCTTTACCATATGGCATAATTGATGTAGCATTGAAGGAAAGTTTACCACCTTTAGCGTAGTAATTCATACTACCCCTAACTAGTACCATATCTCCAATCTTTGGGGCATCGAAGTTATTAGCACCAAAGAGAACACAGCTAAGCATACCGGCTTCATCTTTTAAATTAAAGTAAGCAATACCATTGGAAATATTATAACTACTTACTTCTCCATAAACGAAAATATTTTGAAGCATAATTTCTGCTTCAAAAATATTTCTAATATAAGTATTAAGTTGTGAAACCGAAATATAACTTTCACTCATTATTTAATAACCTTAGCTAGTACTCCATTAATAAAGCTGTAACTCTTATCGGTAGAATATTTTTTAGCAAGTTCTACTGCTTCATTTATTACTATATTGGTAGCAGTACTGCAATCAAATTTGATTTCATACACAGCAAGAACTAGTATTGCCAAATCAACTTTGTAAATTCTCTCAACATTATATCCTTCAGTGTTGTTTTTAATTATTTCCATAATCTCATCATAATGAACATTAACACCACCGATTAATGAGTTTACAAAAGGTTTATCATCATCTGCGATAACAAAATCTTCGTCCATAAATTGAAGGTCACCTTCGGGCTCATGGAAGAATTTTTCAAATACTAATCTAAATGCATATTCTCTACTCTTTTTCCTACTCATACATATCTCCTTAAAAGAAAGAAACCCTTGACTACAAGGGTTAAATTCTATTTATACTAATTCATCTTTTGGGAAATCAACCCCAAGCACATGAACATTAATTTTACTTATCTTAACATCAATCATACCAGATAAACTATTTTTAATGTTTTCTTGAACCCTATAAGCAACTTCTGTTACATTATAACCAAAGCATACATTGATATACACATCAACACACATAGCATCTTTATTATATGTAATCTTAACACCATCATAATAGTTATTACTAAACCATCTTTTTAAGATAGAACCAAACTTAGTAACAATACTACTAACACCAGCGATTTCTTTAGTTGCTAGATTAATAACAGACAAAACTATGTCACTACTATAAGTAACATTTCCTTTTGCTTGTTTCTTAATATTATTTTTGTTATCGTACATCATATATTTCCCTTTTACCATGTAATTTGAGCATTGTACTCATAATACTGCTTATACATAAATAATATAACACAACAAAGTAAATTTTGCAATTAGAAAAAATATAATATACCTATAATTTTACAAATAATTTCCGTAATTAAACTTCAATAATCTTGATATTATCAATTGAATAACTGCTGTTATTTACAACAACATCAACAATCTGCGCTACTTCGTTACTAGTAAGACCACTAGTTTCTACAATTACACTAATATTGCCAGAAGAAGTAGAAACTACAGCATCTGTAAAACCCTTAGCAACGAGTAAATTTTCGATAGTCATAACCATATCCATGGTAGTAACTAGTTCTAGCCTTTCTTTTTCTGCTAATTCTTTTGCTTCTGCACTAGTAGTTTCACTAGCAATGATAGCATCTAAATATAGGATTTCTTGGTTTCTAGTATTTACCCTATCATCTCTATAATTTGTGAAGAAATTAGCTGTAGATTCAATATTAGCATTTGCTTCTTCTGCAACATTATTATTAAGGTAAATATTAACAACACCTGTGAGTAGTAGTGCTGCACAGAAACAACCAAGTATAATTACCTTTTTAGCCTTTGATGATAATTTCTTTCTTACTCTTACTTTTTTTTCTTTCTTTTCTTTAACCTTCATAACTTTATACTCCTTTTAAAATTGTTATTTTTTCGGTAGAAATATCTAGCAAAGTAGCAACGGCCTTTAGAATATCTAGTTTGATACCAACCTTGTTTGCCCCAGAAGAAACAACTATCACCCCCTTTACATCAGGTAGTGTTTCAGTCTTTATTATTCCAGAAGAATTGGTACCACTACCTATTATTATCGGAGAACTAGTAGTCGTGGTTGTTGAGCCATTGGTGGTAGTGCTAGTCTTATTATCGGTATCGCTAACATAAATAATTTCTGGACTACCACTGACCGACACCATAACCTTTACATTACCAGCACCATCTATTTGTGATATTATTCCTTCTAGTTTTTCTTCTAGTCTTTCGCAATACTCAAGTGTTGATAGATATCCATCATCAGTAGCACTGCTACTAACAACCACCTTATCGTTATCATTAATACCTATGTATAGAATAATAGCAACCAACATCACAACCAGAACAACAAGTAATTTAATATGTTTCTTAGTAAAGAGTGATAGTAATTTAAACTTTCTATCTTCTTTTTGCCTTAAAGAATTATCTTTGTCTTCTAATGAAACTTCTTTAGATGTAATTAGATTACTAACCATAAACAAAAATCCTTTTGCTATCTATCTCATATTCATTTGATATTTCATTAACAATAACTTCATAAATATTTATATTCTCCATTTCTTCAGTTAGAACAATATTCGTAATATCAATATAAACATTTTCTATCTCAAAGACATTATTTGACACATTTCCTGCTATCTCTATAGTAACACCAGCATAACCCTTCCTTTTTAAATAATCTTCCATCTGTAATTTATATACCGTTTCTTTTGATTTATTAATGTTATTTACTAGAACGTCATCAGTATAATCTTCACTAAAATCAATCGACTCTAATTTAATAATAGGAGAAATCATAATAAAGGCAGCAATTATACCAAATAGACTTTTACAGAATTTATTAGTTCTTCCAGACGGATAAATCAAGTCAAAAAGTATTGCTAAAAAAACCACACCAACTATACTAAATAACCACTCTTTCATAATACCAAACCTAGAATATATTTGCCGTACACATAATAAGTGCGATAGTCATAATAAACATAAGAGCAATACTGAGCACAATAACAATAGGTAAAATAAGTACTTTACTAGTCTTATAAATAAAGGCAGACATATTGTTTGAGCCAACCAACTCTAAAACACCAGAAGAAAACTGCAAAAGAAGTTTGTAGATAATAAGTTTAATAACAGGCATTAGCACTATAGAAAATAAAATCAAAACAGCAACAAGCCCTACCGTATTTTTAACTAAAACAGAACCAAGTACAACAAAGTCCATACCTTCTGCCATATATGAACCAATGATAGGAATATAGCTTTTAACTGCAAATTTAGTGGCTTTGATACTAATAGAATCAAACCTACCAGCCGATATACCCTGCAAAGATAAAAAACCACTAAAGAGTGTAAATATTATCCCTACAATCCACTTAAAACTAGAAGACAAAAAATTATTTAGTTTATCTAACTTTATCGTAGTAGTTAAGCTACCAAGTACCGTGAATAAAAAAATTAATATAAAGATAGGATATAAAAACTTATCAAAAACTATATCAACAATCGTGGTCAGCACTGCAACTAGTGGATTGTATATAGAAACCGATGTTAAAGAACCTATTGAAACAAGCAGAGAAATGAGAATTGGAAAAACTATCTGCATTAACTTAGATATCGTATCAATAACTTTTTTTATATCGCTTAAAATATTTTTAAACGATACTAGAATTAAAATAGTAATGATAGCACTACATACATAATAGACCATATCACTCGTCTCATTAGACGTCTCTTTTAGAGAAGAAAGTAGTAAACTTAAAATCCCAATAGCAAGTATTGTAAATATAATGGGTAAGAAAGATTTTAGTTGAACAAATAATAGAGAAAAGATAGCAGATGCTAAACTAGAATAATCTGTAAAGTATTCTCCAGACAGTATTAGTTCAACCTTTTCTCTAGCCGACATACCGAATAACTCTTGACTATCTAGCCCAGAGATAATCTCATCAAGACCAGACAAATCTAGTGCAGATACAATATCACTGACACTAGCATTAATAGAACTTGAAGACTCACTTGTCTCAGCGCTTACTATATAGTTTCCACTGAATAATTGCATAGTAAACACAATACAGATAAATACAAGTAAAATCAGTGTTTTTCTATTTTTTTGCATAGTACCATTAAATCTATATATTTTCATAATAAACTCAATACCATATTAAATAGATTTTTAATTATCGGCATACTTAATAAAAAAATTAAAATTTTACCAGCAATACTTACCTTGTTTGCAATAGATATATTACCACTGTCAGCACAAATCCCTGCAGCAAACTCTACAATATATCCCACACCGATTATCTTGAGTAATACTAAAAATAATTCCTTATCAATACCAGTCTTATCTACAACGTGGTTAAAAAATGAAAATACATCTGTTAGAGAATTCACTATATAAATTATTAAAAGAATACTACCAAACATAATAATAAATATAGAAAATTCAGGCTTGATAGACTTTATAAATACAGCTAAAAGAGATATAACAACACCTAATATCACTACCTTAATTAAATCCATACTCACACCTAATATATAGAGAAAAGAGTTCTAACTGTAGTAAATAAATCACTTATCATATTAACTACCGAAAAGAGAACTATAACTACACCGGTTAGGGTAACAATAGTTGCAATTTCTTCCTTACCTGCCATTTTAAGAACTTGATTTATTATCGCCGTTAAAATACCTATTGCTGCAATCTTAAAAATCACATCAACATCCATACATATCTCCTAAATAAGAATAATGCAAATTATAAGACCAAACCCTATAATCAGTTTTAAATACATACTACCTTTCTTTTGCAAGTCTTCTTTTGCTTCACTTGTAAGACTAATAAATTCCTTTTCATAATAAGAAATATTAGATAATTCAAAGTCTACATCTCCACAACCAAGGCTATTAAAAAAATCTTTGATAAATTTCACTCTGTCTTTTGAAAGTACCTTACTATATATTTCGTTATCTAAAATAAAACATTTAGTCAAAAAACTTAGTTTTATATATAGTCCATTTAAAATCTCATCAATTGTTTTTTTATTAAAATTAATATTTACACATAGTTTCCCACAGATAAAACATAAGTCCTTATACAACCTATATCGTATAAGATAGAATAAATAAACTATGGCAGCACATAACACAAAAAAACAAAACAAAATAATTATTAAATATATTTTCATAGATAACCTATACAGAATAGTTTTTCATCATATATTCCTTCAATTGTACCAATACCGTTACTATTAGATAGGACTATATATCTATCAAACAACCCCTTATAGAGAATGTCTGCAAACTGTGCTTTGTTTTTAAGGTCAAAGACGGAACTAGCATGAATAGTAGCAATTATGTTTACACCACTAGTGATAGCATTTTTAATATCTTCAATATCTCTATATAGGTCTAATTCGTCTGTTATTATAAGAGATGGTTTCATACTCCTAATACCATTATTGAAGGCATACTTTTTCGATGAATTAGATATAACATCAATATTTTTAAGCCTATGTATATCTCTACCATTAAAAATTTCACATAGTTCTTTTCTTTCATCTACAACTAGTATATTTAGTAAATTTTCTCTGCTTGATAATTGGTATATTAAGTCTCTAAGCATTGTTGTCTTACCAGCGCCTGGTGGAGCGATTATAAGAGTGTTATTAATCTTGCCATTATTTACGATGTAGTTATAGATAGGCAAACTGCAATTTTTTATATTATGTGGAAATCTAAAATTAAGAGAAGATATATTCTTTATGGTTTTTACCTTACCATCTACTGACACAACTTCACCACAAACACCAACTCTAATACCACCAGAAATAGTGACATAACCATCTATCAAGTCATCATTAATCGTATACAAGGAATTATTGCTTATTTTCTGTATAACTGACTGAAGAAAACCCTTTGACACAACCATAGCACTATCAGGAGACTTATGAAAATGATTTCTGGACAAATAATAATTTTCACCTAAAACATTAATTACAACAGGGTTATTTTCTCTGAGTCTCAATTCACAGAGATTATTATATGGAATATTATCAAGCGCTTTAGATAAGTCATAAGATAGATATTGTTCAAGCATATTAGCCCCCTTTTGACCAATATACTACTTAAAAATTGCGAATATATTAAATACAAAAAAAGATGTAAGTATTATTTCTTACATCTTATAAATTTCAACAAAGTTTTATATTTTAATCAAATTTATTATAAACTCATATATATTTGCTTGAGTTCAATTGCGTCTCTAGCCATATACTCTTTTGACTCACAGATAACTCTGCAATTTAAGTCGTATTCTTTGAAAAGTTCTGCAAGTGGTTTAAATTCTGGACCATAGATTGTATCTTCTAGAGTTAAATGTTTAATCTCACCCTTTGCGCCATATTCTATTTTACTAAAGTGCACGTGAGCGATATTAGTTCTATCTCTTCCTATAACTTCTATACTTCTATCTAATATTTTTCTATAATCTGCTCTAGTCTTTAGTGTTCCTTGAGTAAGGGCATTAATATGACCAAAATCAAATGTTGGTATGTACTTATCATAGATAGTACAGAAATCAAGTATTTCTTCGTATGTGCCTATTTGAGCCGACTTTCCCATAGTCTCTAAACAAATATAGCAGTCACCATAACCATTTTCAATGATTTTATCTTTTAAAACTCTAAGTCTCTTTTTACATAGTTCAACTGCTTCAACTCTAGTCATTTTACCTTGAGACGCAGGATGAACTACTAGTCTATTACCACCTAGTAATTTTAATTTTCTTAGGCTCTCTAATACGTAATTATAACTTTTCTCAGCCATCTCATCGGTTGGCGTAGCAAAATTAATATAATACGGAGCGTGAACAGAAATATCAATGCCGTATTTCTTCATCTCTTCGCCTATAGCCACAGCAGTATCATCTGGCAAGGTAAAACCCTTACCAAACGAATATTCATAGGCATCTAGCCCCTTTTCTTTTAACCATTTAGCAGCTTCAAGTGTTCTCTTATAGCCTTCATCATAAAATGTCTTACAATTACCAGCCGGTCCAAAAGTAACCATATTTTCTCCTAATCATCTAGATAAGTATCTAGTTTTAATATTTTATCGTTTTTCTTGGCAATTCCAACTATCTTATTATCACAAATAACAAAACTATCTTTTGTTATAGGTGAATAATCAACCTTAATGCCATTTTTTAGTTTTGAGTAGATTTCTCTACCTATTTCAAGTGTGTCAAGCGCTGTAAAGACTTTAGTTGGTTCTAGCAGTACCGAGTCTATTGAATCTAAGGCTAAGCAATCATCTAGACTAGTAGCATTAGTCATATTGAAATCTCCTGCCATAGTTCTAGTAAGCTCAGTCATTGTAGCAAGTGTTCCTAATTTTGCACCCAAATCCCTACCTATCGCTCTGATATAAGTACCAGACGAGCATACTACATTAAATCTAAACTTAGTCACAGACAGTTGTTCTACAAAGTCAAGTTTATGTATTATTATTTCTTTTGGTTTTAATTCAAATTCTATACCTTCTCTAGCTAAATCATACGCCCTTCTACCATTTACATTTTTAGCACTATACATAGGTGGTATCTGGTCTTGTTTACCTAGCATTTGTGGTAAAATAGACATAATACTATCAAGGGTCGGAATTACTCCACCTTCTTCAATAATTGTGCCTGTACTATCCAGAGTATCTGTTAAATATCCAAATTCGTAAACAACAGAATACGCTTTCTTTTTCTCTAGCGAGTAATCAAATAGTCTAGTTGCCTTACCAATAGCAAGTGGCAATACACCCGATGCCATTGGGTCTAGAGTGCCAAAGTGTCCTATTTTCTTAATTTTAAATTTCTTCTTTACCTTCTGCACAACAGCGTTGCTAGTCATACCAGAAGGCTTATTTATATTTAAAAAACCTAACATTTCTTTACCTTTTATTTATATCTAAATAGATTATATCAATATTTGAAAAATATTCAAAATATAAATCAAAAAAAGATACTATAAAATAGTATCTTTATATCAATTAATTTTCACTATTGATTTTATTTAAAGTTTCTTCAATTCTCTGACCATAGTCATAACTAGTGTCTAGATAGAATGTAAGAAATGGAACTTTTCTTAAATCAACTGCCCTAGCAAGTTCTCTTCTAATAAAACCTGCAGAATGTTTGATTTGGTTAAATACTTCTTCTCTAGTACTCTCATCAAAGATAGAAATATATACTTTGCATTGGTCTAGGTCATTAGTAGTGTCAACTTTAGTAACTGAAATCAAGCCTTTAATTAAAGGATTCTTCATCTCATAAGTAAGAATATTGCTAATTGCCTTCTGAATCTCACTATTTACTCTTAAAATTCTTTCGCTCATAATTCACCTCTAGATTTGTTTTAGGCTATATGCTTCAAGAATATCTCCTACTTCAATATCATTAAAGCCTTTTAACTTAATACCACACTCATATCCAGCCTTAACTGTCTTAGCCTGGTCTTTTTGTTGTTGTAAGGTGTCAATTGCTGTCTCGGCAATCATTTCACCATTTCTCATTACTCTAATCTTACTATCTCTATTTACGCAACCATCTAGCACATAACTACCAGCAATATTACCGATACTACTAATCTTGAAGATTTGTCTAACTTCTATTCTACCATCAACAACTTCTTCGTACTTAGGTGCCATCATACCATTGATTTTTGCAGTAATATCATCAACAGCATTATAGATAACTTTGTATAGGTCAATCTCAACCTTATTTCTCTCTGCCAATTGTTTAGCCTTAGCTTCTGGTTTAACGTTAAATCCGATAAGTACAGCCTTACTAGCAGCAGCAAGTATAACGTCACTCTCATTGATACCACCAACGCCTGAGTGGATAACTTGTACTTTTGCTTCTTCGTTATGAATTTTCTCAAGTGTTGCTTTCACTGCTTCACAAGAACCTTTAACGTCAGCCTTGATAATAAGCTTAAGTACTTTCATTTCACTATCAGCAGATTGTTGTAAGAAGTCTTCAAGAGATACACCTGTACCTTGTTCAATCTTCTCCATCTGTAGTCTGCTCATTCTCTCTTCTACAATAGCCTTAGCCATCTTCTCATCAACAACATAAGCCATATCACCAGCTTCTGGTACTGAGTTAAAGCCTAGAACTGATACAGGCATACTAGGACCTGCTTTTACAACAGCATTTCCCTTGTAATCCATCATCGCTCTAATTCTACCTGATGATACACCACTAACGATAAAGTCACCAATTTTAAGAGTACCATTTTTGATAAGAATAGTAGCAACAATACCTCTACCTTTATCAACCTTACTCTCGATAACTGTACCACTAGCGTCTTGATTACTATCACATCTTAATTCTTGCATTTCAGCAACAAGTAATACTGCTTCTAATAATTTATCAATGTTAGTATTAAACTTAGCAGCAATAGGAACGAAGATAACATCTCCACCCCATTCTTCTGGAACAACATTGTACTCTGTTAATTGTTGCTTAATTCTATCAAGATTTGCATCTGGCTTATCAATCTTATTAACAGCAACAATCATAGGAACTCCAGCGTCCTTTATATGATTAATAGCTTCAATAGTCTGTGGCATAACACCGTCATCTGCAGCAACAACTAGGATAGCAATATCTGTAAGTTTAGCACCCCTTGCTCTAATAGCAGTAAATGCTTCGTGTCCTGGAGTATCGATAAATGTAATCATACTACCATTAACATCTACAGTATAAGCACCAATATGCTGTGTAATACCACCGGCTTCACCTTCGATAACATTAGTTTTTCTAATAGCATCAAGAAGTGAAGTTTTACCGTGGTCAACGTGTCCCATAACAGTAACAACAGGAGACCTAACTTCTGTATTAGCAGATTGATTCTCAAACATTTCTTGTAGTTTCTCTTCCATATTCTTAGAAACCTTGTGTTCAAGAGTTACTCCAAATTCTTGTGCAACTAGTTCTGCAGTCTCATAATCAATTACACTATTGATATTAGGCATCATACCTAGCATCATAAATTTCTTAATGATGTCTACAGCTGGTTTACCAATCTTCTCAGATAAAATCTTAATTGTTAGGTTCTCTGTATCAATAACAGCCTTATCAATAACAATTTTCTCTGGCATTGCTACAACTTTAGCCTTCTTAGCCTTAGTTCTAACCCTGCCCATTCTAGCTTCACCATCATAGTCGTAGTTCTCTTCTATGTCAATGTAGCCCATCTTCATCTTGGTCTTTTTGCTAAGTTCTTTCTTCTCTGTATCAAAAGTCTTAGTTTTATTCTTATTACCAAAATTTCTCTCTTGTTTTACAGCAATTGGCTCTAGTATCTCTGGTTTAGAAACAGCCTTTGGTTTAAATCCATTATTATCTCTAGGCACAAATGGTTTCTTTTCAAATGGCTTACCATCTTTACCTACCTGTGGTCTTGCATCCCTATTTGGTCTACCATCTGGTCTAGCACCATCTCTATTAAATCTAGCACCTTCAGGTCTCGCACCGTCTCTAGGTACCTTATTAAATGGTTGATTAGGTCTAGGCTGAGCATTAACCTTAACAAATGTTTTCTCAGGTGCTACAGGTTTTTTCTCAACTACTACAGGAGCAATCTTCTCTACAACTGGCTCAACTTCTGGTGCTTTTGGTGCAGGAGCAGCCTTAGGTGCATTTGCTTCTCTAATTAATACCTGTTCGTGTGCTTTTAGAGCCTTGCAAAAAGTATCTAAAGCCGATTTTGACTTAGATATACTAGATACCATTGAATTTAGTTCTGTTCCACTAAGGATTAAACTTAGTTTCTTTAAGTTCTCGAAGTTTGAAGAACTCTGTTTG
Organism: Clostridia bacterium; assembly: GCA_045635805.1. GTDB lineage: Bacteria > Bacillota > Clostridia > Christensenellales > UBA1242 > UBA11490. The sequence goes on along the minus strand of JAZTWI010000002.1, from coordinate 59,875 downwards.
TTTGTTTCTTTATTTTCCAAATTAACCTCGCCTAAAATATCATTTTAGATTTAATATTTTAATTTTCCACTTTCAATTCATTATATATAGCATCTGCAAGACTTCTATCTAGAACTGCAATTACCTTGCAGTTTCTATTTAAAATATCTTCTAGTACAAATGGTAACTTGATACATTTAATCTTTCTATCTAGACAGTATTTAATCACCTTGTCTGTCATCTTTTCATTTTGAGATGAAGAAATTAGAACTAGTAGTGGCTGTTTTCTAGTTACAAATAGATTATCATAACCAAAAACAACTTTACCACCCCTAATCGCAAAACCTAAATAAGACTTAATTTTGTTTTCGTTCAAAATATTGCTCCTTTATCTTTTCATAAGTATCACTGGAAATATTTTGTTTAAATGCCTTACTAAGTATTTTTCCCTTAATACATTTCTGCACACATTCGTCATTATTACAAATATATGCGCCCCTACCATTTAATTTGCCTGTAAAGTCTAGAGTAAAGTCATCACCCATCTTAACGATTCTGATAAGTTCTCTTTTTTCCTTACTCTCTTTACAAGCAATGCACATTCTCATAGGTACTTTTTTATTAATCATATCTCACCTTAGTTAATATCATCAAATGCATCTGAACCATCGAATAGGTTTTCATAGTTCTCTGCTTCTTTAGTTGTTTCTTCTAGGTTAAGTGATGGTACAGCAGATTTTGCTTTAACATCAATCTTCCAACCTGTTAGTCTAGCAGCAAGTCTAACATTTTGACCAGACTTACCGATAGCAAGACTTAATTTATCATCTGGAACAACTGCAAGAGATGTTTTGTCTTCAATATTTGTATGAATATATAGTACAGTTGCAGGACTAAGAGCAGCTACGATATACTCACCAGCATCATCGCTGTAAGGAACGATATCAATCTTCTCTCCACCTAGTTCGTTAACAATTTCGTTAACTCTCATACCCTTGTTACCAACACAAGCACCGATACAATCAATTGTTCTATTGCTACTATATACAGACATCTTTGTTCTATAACCAGCTTCTCTAACAATGTTTTTGATAACGATTTCGCCATTAGCAATCTCTGGTACTTCTAATTCAAATAGTTTTCTAACGAAACTTGCTGAACTTCTAGATAATTGAACAAATGGTGCATTGTAACCTTCTTTAACAGTCTTAACAACTACTTTAATTCTTTGGTTGATAGCGTATTTCTCACCAGGAATTTGGTCCTTAGGTCCAAGTACACCTTCAACTTCTGTCATACCTAGGTCTACATATACAGTACCATTATCAATTCTTCTAATAATACCTGTAACTAGTTCGTCTTGTTTAGTATTAACTTCGTCCATTACTCTGCTTCTTTCTGCTTCTCTGATTCTTTGCATAATAACCTGTTTAGCAGTTTGAGCAGCAATTCTACCAAAGTTCTTAGGAGTTTCTTCTTGTTGAACAGAATCTCCTACTTTATAACTTTTCTTAATTAGTCTAGCTTCTGCTAAACTAATCTCTTTATCATTGTCTAGTACTTCTTCAACAACAGTTTTATAAGAATAAATCTTGATAGTGTGTTTCTCTGGGTTTAATTTAACAAAAGCACTCTTTGCTTCACCAATGTGTTTTTTGTAAGCACTAGTTAGTGCAGACTCTAGAGCTTCCATAAAATACTCTTGATTAATACCCTTTTGTTCTTCTAAATCTTTTAATGCTTGAAAAAAGTCCTTGTTTACCATTTTAAAATTTTCCTCCTAAAACTCTATATGAGCACAAATATTGGCAATTAATTTTCTTTCTATAATTTTTTCTTCACCATCTAGGGTAATAGTGATAGTGTTTTTATCAAATGCAGTAAGACTCGCAACTATAAGTTTCTTTCCATTGTATGGAGCATAGAACTTAATATCGACATCTTTACCAATATGTTTATTAAAATCATAATCGGTCTTGAAGTTTCTGTCTAGGCCATAAGAAGAAACATTAAAGTTATAAGGTCTGCCGTCAGTAACATCATTCTCATCTAGTGGAATATCTAAAGCTCTAGAAACCTTCTCACAGTCATTTATATTGATACCAACCTCGTTATCAATAGTAAGCTCCAAAACATTACCTGTGTAGTCCTTCCTATATTCTAGGTCTACAAATACATAACCTAGTTCTTCTACAATAGGTCTAATAATTCTTTCAGCTTTGTCAACAATTCTCTCAGACATAATCACTCACCCCTAAGCAAAATTTAAGAGTGAACGTCAGTTAAGATGTTCACTCTAGTAATCTAGTATTAACAATATTATATTATCATAATAAATATCTAAAATCAAGGCTTTTTCGAAATAAATTGGTATTTTTATGTAATATTAGGGCTAAGTTTAATAACAACTTCGGCTGTAGCAGTAGCATCATGAACAGCCCTGTGTGCGTTTTCAAGTGACACACCTAATTTTTTACATACTGTACCTAATTTAAAATTCTTAAGTCCTGGTACAAATGCTCTAGCTAAATACATAGCATCTATCTGTCTCATATCGAAATTATATCCCTGCTTTAGACCAGCGATATTTATGAATTTATAGTCGAAGTCGATATTATATGCCATAATGGTAGTACCATAGCAGAATTTATAAAAATCTGGTAATACTTGCTTAATATTAGGAGCATCTTTAACCATATCATCAGTAATACCTGTTAAATTAACAATCTCATCAGGAATATGACCCTTAGGCTTAATGAGTGTCTCAAAAGTCTCTGCAATTCTTCCATTTTTAATCTTAACTGCACCTATCTCAATTATCTCACAGGTAAGTGCATCTAGACCTGTAGTCTCTATATCAAATACAACTACATCATTATCAACTAAATACTTACCAACTTCGTCCTTTACTGCAAATAAATTGTCCTGCATCAACTCAATATATGGTTCAGGCTTTACAAATAAATAGGCTTCGTTTGGTTCTTTTTTGAATTCAACTGTAGTCTCTGGCTCATTAGATTCTTCTTCTGGTAAAATCTCACAGTCAGCCATATTTTTTACTTTGAAATTAGTCCTACCATTAAATTCTTCTGGAGTACCACTGACTATTATTGTTTTATTCTCAGTCAAGAATGATTTAACAGTCTCAAAGCCATCTTTTGTTGGGAAGTAAACACAATTAATCCTGCCTGTAGAATCTTTTAGAGTAAACGAAAAATAATGCTTAATAACGGTATTACCTTCTTTATCTTTTCTCTTTGATTCAAAAGATTTTTCATTTAAAAATAGTATCTCACCAGCTATCTCAGCAGATTCCATTTTAGTAGATAAACTATCTATAGATATAGCACTATTATTAAATAAAGTACTATCCTTATCATTTAATAATTTTACTTTTACATGCTTGATTTTTTTTGTTTCAGCAGTATCTTCTAGAATAAATGTTTCTGCAGGAATCAAATCAAATTCATTGATAGACTGCTGTGGCACATCTTTTCTTTCTAATTCAAGATATACGGGCTCAAAGAAGAATCCCTGAATAAAAGATAAAATATCTGTTCTAACATCTGGGCCACTAAAATAATTGTATGCAAAGTCTCCACAAGAAATAATTACATTGATGGTTTCATCGATTTCAACTTTTATATCATTACTATCAAAGTTTTCACCCAAACTAGCATTATGTCTACTAATGTAGTTATTAAAAATTGTCTTCACTAAGCCTTCGTCTACATATGCTTTCTTAAGTTTAACAACCACAGACACTTCTTCATTTATATACTCTTTTATAAGGCGTGAAAGAGTCTCTCTATCATCGTCCTTACAGGTATCTTTATAGAGAAATTTAAACGTACACTCTTTTTCGCTTTTATCAAAAATAACACTTACAAGTTTAAAATCCTTGTAAGCATTATTAGTTTTATTATTGATATACTCAAGTATCTTCATCAGTATCTACCTTTAAAATAAGAATATATGCAGTAAGTCTATCACTATTACTAGAGCAAATAGAGCAAATAAACCAACTGTATGGATTTTACCTTCCAGGTCTCTAGGAACAGGTTTTTTAAATATCCATTCTATTAGAACAAATACTGCTCTAGCACCATCTAGTGCTGGAATAGGAAGCAAATTAAATACTGCTAAGTTAACAGATATTAATGGGAATAATAGAAGTAAGTTCTTCATATTTGCCTGAGTAGATGTTGCAATGGTAGAAACAGTTGTAATAGGTCCACCAACCGTGTCTAAACCAATTTGTCCTGTAACCAAATTACCTAGAACGACTAAACACTCCCAAGCCATACGGAAAGTATATGGTACACACTTAAGAAGTGCATCTCCAAAGCCGTATCTTACATACTCTGTATAAACACCAATAACCTTATCTTCAACTATTGGATTGCCGTCTGTATCATTAACAATATTACCTTCTTCATCTTGTTTATAGGTTTGGTATTTTTGAACAGTAATATCCTTAATTTCACCATTTCTATCGATTGTAAGTACTATATCTTCGCCAACGTTTTTATCTGCCATTAGTTTAACAATGCCACCATTTAAAAATGTTGGTTCCCTACCATCAACTTCTAAGATGATATCGCCTTTATTTAGTACATTTTTATTGTCATTAGTAGCAACTATATCTGTAACTTGACAAATACCAGAGCCAACGGATAAAAGTAGTACAAAGGTAAATATAATACCAGAAACAAAATTAAATAATGCGCCAGATACTAGAACAAGTAGCCTTTTCCAAGGTGCATAAGCGTTGAAGTACTGTTTTTTCTCTTCTTCAGAGACTTCTTCTTCACCTTCGTCTTCATCTTCTCCCTTAAAGGCACAGAAACCACCCAGTGGTATCCACCTTAGAGAGAAAACCTCACCACTTTTCATAGTTTTCTGAAAGATTGGTTTACCGAAACCAATAGAATATTCTTCTATCTTAAATTTAAGAAGTTTACCCACTAGATAGTGTCCTGTCTCATGAATCATAATCATTATGAGCAAGACAACAATAGCAAGTAAAATGTATAAGATAATCATAAAATGTTCTCCAAATTAAATCATAATAAATAAACTAACTAGTGTAGCAAAAGCACTAAATATTAGACCATCTACTCTATCCATAACACCACCATGTCCTGGAAATAATGTACCATAGTCTTTTACTCTGGCAGACCTTTTGAGTAAACTAGCGAGTAAATCCCCACATTGTGTGATAATAGCACACACCATACCAACGATTAGGAAACTCCAGATTGATAGTCCAAGAGTCACCATAGTAGTACTAAATACCTTATTCAATGAGAATAAGAAATATACCAACATACTAGATGCAGAACCAAATACGAAACCACCTACAGCTCCAGAAATAGTTTTCTTAGGGCTAATCTTAGGTGCTAGCTTTGGTCCACCTATAAGCATACCAACAACTAGAGCAAATGTATCAGTCATAATTGTAACAACAAATACAAATGTTAAGAAGAATACAACTAGTGTATCAGTATTGGTTATTCCTGTTGAGTCAATAAATGCAAAATCAAAGAAATGATTTATTACAAATAAAGAACAGAATAAAATAAGTGGATAAATCATAACAAAAGCCGAATTCATTGATTTTTGAAAAGCAAATGTTTGATTGCTAACAAACACACCATACTTATCTTTTTGTTTCTCTGTAGATTCTTTAGCTATAATTGTTGACAAGAAATTAATAACAAATAAAGCCAAAATAATGATAATAAAGTAAAGTAGATAATGAACCCACTCTCTTTCATTAATTATACCTATCTGCATAGCGATATATAGAATTGGTGGGAAAGAGCCAATAAAAGCAATGCTAGTAAACATTCTCTTTCTCTCTAGTACCCTTGCAACTTCTACACAGCCAACTATAGCAATAAGGCCTATAAATAAGTCCATAGCATATGGAGTAAATAATCTAGATGCGATAAATAATGCTTCAACCAAAAGTATTACTGCACCGGTAATAATTCTTTGTTTCATCTGTTGCCCCTATTATACTTCCATAATCTCTTTTTCTTTGTTTGCACTAACCTTATCAATGGCAGCAATTGTATCATCAAGAAGTTTCTGAACATCTTTCTCAAGAGAAGCTAAATCATCTTCGCTAATCTCACTATTCTTCTTCATCTTTTTAAATACATCTAGAACATCTCTTCTAGCGTTTCTACAAACAACTTTAGCAGACTCAGTATATTTATTGATGTCCTTTACTAATTCTCTTCTTCTCTCTTCTGTAAGTTGTGGGAAAATAAGTCTAATAACTTTACCATCGTCACTAGGATTTAATCCAAGGTTAGCAGCTTCGATTGCTTTAGCAACTGCTTTTAACATTGAGTTATCCCATAGATTAACTAGTATCATTCTAGCTTCTGGAACAGAGATTGTAGCCATCTGACTGATAGGAGTCATTGTGCCATAGTAATCAACTGTAATTCTCTCAATAATTTTAGGATTAGCTCTGCCAGCTCTAATCTGCATAAGCTCATCAGCATGATGATTAAGAGCCTTAGCTAAATCATCTTTAAATTCTTCTAAATACATTTCAATTTCTTCAGTATACATAAGTAACCATCCTATTAAAAATTCTACCCTATTTTACTATAAAAATCACAATTTAGGCAAACATTTATACTAAGTATAAAAAATATTTAAACAAAAAAAGTTCGCTTGACTTGCAAACGAACTTTTTATCTGGAAATATTATTATTTCATTTGAGATGCAACTTCATCAGCAAAGTTGTCGTTTCTCTTCTCTAGACCTTCACCCATTTCGTATCTTGTGAATCTTCTGATAGAAATTTTCTCACCGATAGTAAGGATAGCCTCATTAACGATGTCTGTGATTTTCTTAGAAGGGTCTTTTACAAATGGTTGCTCTAGTAAACAAACTTCTTCGTAGAATTTCTTTACTCTACCTTCAATCATTTTATCAACGATATTAGCAGGTTTTCCCTCGTTTAGAGCTTGGTTTCTAAGGATTTCTTTCTCATGATTTAGAACATCAGCAGGAACTTCATCAATAGTTACATAAGAAGGTTTAGCAGCAGCAATGTGAAGAGCGATATCTTTACAAAGTGCTACGAAGTTATCACTTCTAGAAACGAAGTCTGTCTCACAGTTAATCTCTACTAATACACCAATTTTTCCACCCATATGGATATATGAGTATACTAGACCTTCAGCAGCGATTCTGTCTGCTTTTTTAGCAGCTTTAGCGATACCTTTCTCTCTTAACCATTCAGTAGCTTTATCTAGGTCTCCGTTAGTCTCTGTTAGAGCGTTCTTGCAGTCCATCATACCTGCATTAGTTCTTTTTCTTAATTTTACAATATCTTCAGTTGTGAACATATTCTATACTCCTTTTAATCAAATAATATTACTCTTCTGTAATTTCTGTTTCAGCAGCAACTTCTTCTGTAGCTTCACCAACAACTTCTTCTGAAGTCTCAGGAGCAACGCCCTCTTTTGCCTCAATAACAGCATTTGCCATAGCACCAGCGATTAATGATACAGCTCTGATAGCATCATCATTACCTGGGATTACATAATCAACAGGCTCTGGGTCACAGTTAGTATCTAGTAGAGCAACGATAGGTATATTAAGAGTTTTAGCTTCTTTAACAGCAATATGCTCTTTCTTAGTATCAACGATGAACATAACGTCTGGAAGTTTAGTCATATCTTTGATACCACCTAAGTTCTTCTCAAGTTTATCTCTCTCAGCTTTAAGTTTGATAACCTCTTTCTTAGGAAGAAGGTTGAACTCGCCTACTTTCTCCATATTATTTAATTTGTTTAATCTCTCGATTCTGCTTCTGATAGTTTTGAAGTTAGTAAGAGTACCACCTAACCATCTAGAGTTGATATAGAACATACCACATCTCTTAGCTTCGTCTTCGATAGCCTTTTGAGCTTGTTTCTTAGTACCTACGAATAGGATTGTTTTGCCTTGACTAGCCATCTCTCTAATGTAGTCATAAGCCTTGTCGATAAGAACGACAGTATCTTCAAGGTTGATGATATGAATATCATTTCTAGCATTGAAGATGTATTTGCTCATCTTTGGATTCCACTTTCTAGTTTGATGACCGAAGTGTACACCAGCCTCAAGCAATTGTTTCATTGAAATAACTGACATAATTTTTCCTCCTTGTTTTTTCCTCCCAAGCGTTTTAACTCTAGTAACCAGCATTTACGCCAACGATTACCAAATCATCACTTAATTTAGAGATTTTTAAGTAATGTTTTAACCAATTCCAGCATTGAAATTTTACTAAAATTAGATAAAATTCGCCTAGTGTGTAATTATTCAACAGGATAATATTAACATAATATATAAAAATAATCAATAATTTTCTTTTAATTTTTATAAAAAAAATAAAAAATGCCACCTAATAAAGTAGCATTTTATATTTAAATTATTCTACGTCAATACCTTCAGCTTTTAGCATCTTGTAGTACTCTTCGAATACCTTATCAACGATTGAATCATCTTCTACAATTACTAGACAATCTTCATCATCGATTTCTTCAATGCCGAATACTAAAGCTTCATCATCAGCAACGCCTTCCATAGCAGCAGCTGGTTTTAAAATAGCATAGATTCTCTCATCGATTGGAACTAGAGCGATTTGCTCGAACTCTACTTCTTCGTTCTCCTCATTAAATAATTTGATATTGTCAGTATTGTTCTCATCTAACAACATATCAATAGGTGATAAAAATTCCTCTGCCATTACTTTATTCTCCCTTTCATTTTAATTTTTCCTACAATGTGAATCTAGGTAATCCTGCAAAATAATAGTAGCAGATAATTTATCTAAAACTTCCTTTCGCTTTTTCCTAGAAACATCGGCTGATATTAGGATTTTTTCAGCCGAAACTGATGTTAGTCGTTCATCTAAGTACTCAATCTTTGCATCAGTATATTTGGATAAAACTGAGGCAAATTCATAAGTCTTTTCGACCCTATCACCACTCGAACCGTCCATATTAAGCGGTAATCCTAAAACAATAATTTTAACATTATTATTCTTCACAATATCTGCGATATGCTCACAATCTACTTCTAGGTTTTTTCTAGTATAATTCTCATAGCCTGTGGCTAGAAATCTAGTCACATCACTCATTGCTATACCTATTCTTACCTCTCCGTAATCAAGAGCCATTACCCTATAATATGTACTTTCCATACCATAATCTTACCATAGATTTTGGTATTTTCAAAATTAATTTAGCCAAGAAAATAATTATTTGCCAGAATTTTAGAGCACTTTAGTCCATAATTTGTTTAACTTTGTCTTTTACTGCCTTTTTGCCATTCTCAACAATTTTCTGTGCTTGAGAATTATTAGAAACTAAAAGCGCACCAGCGATAAAACCAAGTGCCATACCAATCATTACACAATCTTTCATAATTACCTCCATAATAGTACTATTATTTTGGCTTTTTAAGTCAACAAATATACAATTAATTCTTTGGCAAAATATAGAAAAAATACATAGGTGTAGCAACCTATGTATTATCATTATCTTCTAAATAATCTAGAAAACAAGCCTTTCTTTTGTGTTTCTTCTTTCTTTTCAGTTTTCTTTTCAACTTCTTTATTTGTACTTGGTAGAGCCTTTGTCTCGTTATTTATTCTCATACGATGCAAACTATCTCTCATAGATGAGAAACTATTGCTAGTAGATTTAGTGTCTACAACTTTACCATCAATGGTCTTTTTTGCACTAGCATCACTACGAACTTCTAAGTTATTAACCTTAGTAGTTTTAGAAGCATTTAACCTGCTTAACATATCGTTAAGATTTGCAGCAGAATGTACTTCTTTACGCACATCTTTACCTTCTGCATTTAATTTAAGAGCATCAAGTCTCTCAGCTTCGATAGTTTGTGTACTACCACCCTTTCTAATTGTCTCTACTCTTCTCTTGTGTTCTACGTGCTCAACTATTATTTGGTTCTGAGTTTCTTCTTTACTAGTAGATGGAATACTGTCACTAACAATTACGTCATTTTCAGTTTTTACCAATGCCTGAGTTTTTACAGGTGCAGACTTCTTCTCAGATATTTTAGCACTAACAACTGCCTTTGTTTCTTTGTTGGCTGTAGTTTTAGTTAATTTTTTCTTGTCTTCTAATACAGGTTTAGTAGATTTGGCAGTTGCAGTAGTCTTTTTAGTAGCAGGTTTAGTAGTCTTAGCCACTTTTGATTCTGCCTTTTTATCTTCTGCAACAACTATTTCTGTTTTTACACTATCTGACTTTTTAGTCATGGTTTTATTTATACCAGCACTTACCGATACTTTCTTTGTTTCAGCAGTCTTAGTTGCCTTTGCTAGAGAGCTCTCTTTCTTAGCAAATTTTGCAGTATCTTGTTTTTCTATTACCTTAACCTGATTAGCCTTCTCTACAGCAAGAGATTTCTTCGCACTAGCACTTTCTTTAGCAAGTTTTTTCTCTTCCTTAGCTTGTGCTTTTTTCTCGAGTTTTTCTAACTTTGCTTGTTGTTTCGCTTCTTTTAGAGCAATTTCTCTTTCTCTCTTTTCGATAGCAGTAATAGCCTTTTTCTCTTCTACAGAAACAGAAGAACTAGTCTCAGTAATTACTGTAGTTGTTGTAACCTTAGTTTGCTTAGTACCTGTTACTTTTTTAGAAGTAGCAGATACTTTTTTAGTATCATTTACAAGTATTTCACCTAGACCTTCTTTTATATCAATAGTCTTGCTACTTGAAACTCTCTTTTTAACTTCTACTTTAGTAGCCTTTTTTACTTCACAAGGCTTAATTTTTCCTAATTCTAAGCCTTTTCTGTACTTTTTGATAAGCAAAGCAAAAGTACCTAAAATTATAGGATAAATGTGGTGTTTACTCTCATCAAGTTCAGCAAAAGCAATTAAATCTTTTTCTTTGATTTTTAATGCTTCATCGATAGTCTTGCCTTCTACAATTTCACAAAAATATGAACTAAGAGCAATAAAATATGAACAACCTGTTGCCTTGAAAGTAATAGCTTGGATAACATTGTTTTTATTAATTTGTGCATAAAACTTAACAATATCGCCATAAGGGTTTTTCTTAGAAATAGCAGTAGCATTGCTATTCTTTAATGCAGATAAATGTGTTAAGTTATTTAATCTATCTATAATAATCTTGTTATACATTAATTATGACCTCTTTTTAGTTTTTAATGGACTTGCTTTTCTTAGTTTTGCAACTTCGTTAGCAATCACTCTAACTGTGTAGTCAATATCATCTCTAGTAATATCTATATCAAATGAAAATCTAACTGTTCCTCTAACTTCTGCATCAGTAAGCCCCATAGCAGCAAGTACGTGGCTCTTCTCTAGTGAACCAGATGCACAAGCAGAACCTGTAGAACAAGCAATACCTTTCATATCAAGCATAGTAATTAAACTCTCACCTTCTACTCCTGCAAATGTAACAGATACAATGCTTAGAGCTTTTTGATATGGATTACCATTAAACTTAATCTCTGGAATTTCATATTCTAGTTTTTTAATAAAATAACTAGTGATTTCGTATAGTTTCTTTTCCTTGATAGATAATTCTCTGTCGTTTAATTCAACAGCTTTACCGAAACCAACAACAGCAGGAACATTCACTGTTCCACCACGTTTGTTCATTTCTTGCTCTCCACCAACCATAAACTTATTGATTTTAACTTTGTTTCTAATGTAAAGAGCACCTGCACCTTTTGGTCCATGGATTTTATGAGAAGAAATACTCATAAGGTCTACACCTAGTTCTTCAACATTTAATTTAAATGCAGGTAGTGCTTGAACAGCGTCTATATGGAAATATGCGCCATAGAATCTAACTATCTCACTAATTGCTTTGATATTCTGAATAGTTCCAACTTCGTTATTAACAGCAATAATTGATACAATAGTAGTCTCAGGATTAATCTCGTGTAGTAATTCTGGAATAGATATCATACCATTACTATCTACAGGTAAATATGTAACTTTAAAACCTTCTTTCTCTAGTTGTTTACATGTATCTAAGACACTGTGATGCTCTATCTGGCTAGTAATAATGTGTTTACCTTTCTTTATATTAGCGTAAGCAACACCCCTAAGTGCCCAGTTGTTTGCTTCTGTTCCACCACAAGTAAAAAACACTTCATTTGATTTAGCACCGATATTTTTAGCAATAATGTCTCTCGCTTCATCAACACCAGCAACGGCTTCTCTACCAAATGAATGTAAACTGCTACTATTACCATAAATAGTTGTAAAATATGGCATCATTTCTTGTAATACTTCGCCACTAACCATAGTTGTAGCAGCAGAATCTAAATAAACTCTTTTCATTTTATATTACTTCCCCAATTAAAATACTAATAATATATTAAAACAAAAAAGCGACTATGTCAATAGTCACCTTTAATTTTAAAGCCAATTATTTAATTAATTCTAGTATTTTAGACTCACTCACAACACCTACAAACATACCAACTTCTTCGCCATTTTTGAAGATTTTGATAGTAGGAACAGACATAATTCTATATCTTTTGATTAGTTCTTCGTTCTCATCAACGTCAACTTTAGCAAGTTTAACATCATTTTCACTTACAATTTTATCTAGCACAGGTGCTAACATCTTGCAAGGCATACACCAAGTGCCATAGAAATCTAAAATAACAGTTCCTTCATACTTTAGTACTTCTTTTTCAAAGTTTTTACTTGTAATCTGTACTTCCATAATCTTCTCCTAATCTTTAATTAATTCTTGAACTACGTAGGCAGATAAGACACACCCACACATTGCTGGATAGTATGCAATACTACCTATAGTATCTCCATTTGGTGTCGCAATATTACTAGTGAATACTACTTTATGCTCGGTAACACCATCTTTTTTAAGCTTTGACCTAAGGACTTTAGCAAGTCCATCGTTGTATGTTTTATAGATATCAATTACTTCAAATGTGGGAATATCTGCTCTATTACCAGCACCCATAGCACTTATAATATTTATTCCCTTCTCTTTGCAGTACTTAATAAGTGCAATTTTACTAGTAACCATATCAATGGCATCTATAACATAATCATATTTCTCTAGTTCAAAGGTCTCAATATTTTCTGGAGTAATTTTATCATTAATAATAGTTACATTACAGTCTTTATTAATGTCGATTAGTCTTTCTCTCATTACTTCTACTTTAGGTCTTCCAATAGTAGAGTCAAGAGCGATAATTTGTCTATTTTTATTGGAAATATCAACATTATCATAGTCTACTAGTGTGATACTACCTATACCACTTCTGACTAACATCTCAGTAGTGTATCCCCCAACACCACCTATACCAAAAACTATAATGTTTGCATTAAATAATTTATTAATTTTATCACCTAATAAAATTTCACTTCTTCTAAACATTAGCCTTCAAAAACTCCATAATTTCTGCTTCAGTCATCTTAACTTGCTCGCCGGTCTGCATATTCTTAATAGAAAGTTTTCCTTCAGCAATTTCATCATCACCGATAGTGATAACAAACCTAGCACCGATTTTGTCTGCATACTTAAATTGTGCCTTAAAACTTCTACCCATCAAATCGCTTTCAATAGCAAAACCAGCGTCTCTTAAGTTTTTAACAAACTTAAATACATATTGCTTATTGTCTGTTAGACTAGCAACATATGCATCTATCTGTCTATCATCTTTTAATTCAATACCTTTACTTTCAATGTATAATAGTAGTCTCTCAATACCGATACCGAAACCAATAGTTGGAGTGTGTTTACCACCTAGGCTCTCAACTAGATTGTCGTATCTACCACCGGCACCTAGAGCATTTTGACCAAGTGTTTTGTCTTCATCAATAAATTCAAATACAAAGTCTGTATAGTAGTCTAATCCCCTAACAAGCTTAGAATCAACAACATACTTAATACCAAAATTATCAAAAGACTCTTTTAGGCTATCAAATTTAGTCTGACACTCAGGACATAGACACTCAGTAACTTTAGGAGCACCGGCAAGGATTGCCTTGCACTCTGTGCTCTTACAATCTAACATTCTAAGAATATTAGTCTCGTATCTCTTATGACAGTCTTCACACATTTCATTAAGCCTTGGTGTTGTGTACTCTTTAAGTAATTCTTTATATTTGGCCTTACAATCATCACAGCCTAAGAAATTAATGTGAATAGTTGGCTCTATTCCTAATGCTTTGTAGAAATCAAGTGCAATAAGAATCACTTCAACATCACTAGCAAGTGAATTAGCACCAAATATCTCACAACCAAATTGGTGGTGTTCTCTTAGTCTACCTGCCTGTGGTTTTTCGTATCTATAACAAGGTGTAATATAGAATAATTTAAGAGGTAAAACATCGTTTCCTAAGCCATTTTCTATAAACGACCTAACAACACCAGCTGTTCCTTCTGGCTTAAGAGTGATACTTCTATCGCCCTTATCTAAGAAAGTATACATTTCTTTATTAACGATATCACTGCTCTCACCGTCTGTTCTAACAAATAATTCTGTACTCTCAAAGCCTGGAGTAGAGATTTCTTTCATATTATACTTTCTAGCAAGTTCATCTGCTACATTTCTTACTTTTCTCCACTTAAAACTATCCTTCGGTAACATATCTTTAGTACCCTTAGGTATATTAATCATAATTTTTCTCCCTTAATTTTTATCAATAAACTTTGATGGACTATCTAAATACACAACTGTCAATCTATGTAATGCTCTAGTTGCAGCAATGTATAATAGATTTCTGTCCACTTCATTTTCATAATTATTTGATGCATTATATATAATAACAGCATCGAATTCTAATCCTTTACTATTATAAACAGAGATGATACATAAGTTATTATCATAACTATCCATATCATCATCTATTAGATTAATGTCTGGTATTTTACTTGATACACTAGCAAATAATCTCTTAGCATCTTTATTAGACCTAGTAATAATAGCAATAGATTTATATCCATTACTTCTATAATCGTTAATAATTTTCTGTAATTCATCATGAGAATTAGCAGCACTAATTTTACGCAAGTCAACAGGTCTACCTTCTCTATGTACTAGTTCTACACCTGTCTTATTACCTACTTTATTTGCAAAATTAGCAATCTCTTCGGTCTGTCTATATGACTTATTGATAGTAACGAAATTAATATCATCACCTAGCATTGTAGACATATCTTCTTTAAATTTCGCAACATACTCTGGGTTAAGTGTTTGGTTATAGTCACCTAAGACAGTCTTAGAGCATTTAAACAATTTACTCAAAATATATAATTGCACAGCCGAATAGTCCTGCATCTCATCTATAACTAGATGCTTGATATTATCATAAGTTTCTAGTCCAAAAATAAACATTTTGAAGAATAGAATACCATAAGCATCTTCATTTTTTACTTTATCGCCAACAAGTTCTAATTTTAGACCTTTTGACTTTAAGAAATTCATATATGCTTTTACACAGTTTTTATCTTTAATTTGAGAATAAAGTTTAACAAAAATTAGTTCTTTTAACTTAACAGTCTTTTCCGGATTTTTAACAGAGTAGAAATATTTATCAAAAATATTATCTGTAATCCATCTAAGTCTAGTAAATAAATCTCTGTCTGCATATCTAGTAAAGAATAATTCCTTTATCTTCCTAGTATCAATCGATAAATCTCTAATACTAAATTCTTTTAAATCAAAATTCTCGATATAATGCCGATAAGCATAATCAAGTATATCCTTTAGAAAATCATAACTAGTCTTGTAATTATACTCTTCTAAATCACTAGAATTTATAAGCCTTTCTATCTGCTCATACTTTCTCTCAACAATACAATTCTTCTTAAGTAATCTTCTAGCAATGATATCTAATTGCATTTTCTGAATATCATCTTCTGCTAGGTCTGGAAGAACGGAAGATATATAACTAGAAAGTGCGTTGTTTGGTGACAAGAACACAATTGAATTAGCTGTAAACTTATCCCTATTCTTGTACATAAGATACGCAATTCTATGAAGTGCGATAGCAGTCTTACCAGAACCTGCCACACCCTGCACTACTACAGTCTTATTCTCATCGCATCTAATAATCTCATTTTGCTCTTTTTGAATTGTTTGAACAATAGACTTCATCTGATTAGTAGTATTCTTTGCAAGAGCTTCTTGAAGTAAAGTGTCTTCAATATTAATGGTTGTATCGATATAGTAATCAAGTTTACCACTAGTTATACCAAATTGCCTTTTATTTAGAAGATTGCATTTTAGAGTAGATGAATTAGTCTTAATAGAACAAGGACCTTTCTCATAGTCATAGAAAATACTAGCTATAGGAGAACGCCAGTCTATTACTCTATACTCTTTCTCGTCATCAACTAAAGAATGTAGACCGATATAATATTTTTCTTCGTCCTTAGTATCATCTGCTTTTAAATCAATCTTAGCAAAATATGGTTTATCTAGCATCTTCTCATAAGCTTTTCTTTCTCTCTCAAGAGTGTCACTATCTAGTTCTAAGTCACCTAGTCTAGTCTGCATATTTACAAGTTCAACAATATCTTCTTCGTTAATTTTATTAGCATTTCTTTTTAAATACTCAAAGTATTCACTATTTGAGTCATCAAAAATAGAATTCAAATTACTTGAACTTTCTTTTACTATATTAAGTTTTTCTTCAACTAGAACTAGCGTTTCTTCTAGATTCTGTCTCTCTAGTCCAAAAACTTTTTCTTCCATAGTACATACCTTTTGAATTCTATATGCTAGTTTAACATAAGTAAACTTTTTTTTCAATTATTTATCATATTTTTAGTTATTATATATTCTATGTAGTCAGCGATAGTAGTGAGATTTTAGCTGTAAAAATCAAACAATATTCAATATAACAAATATATCGATTTTGGCATAAAAATACTCAATTTTGTCAACTTTTTACCCATTTTTTGCATAAAAACATACAAAAATGCATAAAAACACAAAAAAGTTGCTATAAAATAGACAACTTTTTTTATTATTAAAATCATATAAATTGGGAATTATATAATATATTTTTTAAGGTCAAACTTCTTAGTTGTTTCTACAAATACCTTGTCTACATACTCTTTATCAATCTTAACATCTATCATTTGATGTTCACCATTTGCATTAAATGATATATCTTCTAGTAGTTTTTCCATAACGTTATGAAGCCTTCTAGCGCCTAAGTTTTCACTAGTAGAATTCTCCTTCTCTGCTAGGTCAGCAAGAGCCTTAAGTGCGTCATCTGTAAAGATTAGATTGATATTATCTACTCTTAGAAGTTCTGTATATTGTAGTGTTAATGCGTTCTTTGGTTGAGTTAAAATCTTAAAGAACTCAGCAGCATTTAAATTGTTTAGTTCTACCTTGATTGGGAATCTACCTAAGAACTCTGGAATAAGGTCTTCCATTCTACTGATATGGAACGCACCTGCAGCGATAAATAACATATAATCTGTCTTAATAACACCATACTTAGTATTAACAGTAGAACCTTCTACAAGTGGAAGGATATCTCTCTGCACACCTTCTCTACTAACATCAGGACCAGCCTTAGCAGTTCTACCGGCAATTTTATCTATCTCATCAATAAAGATAATACCGTCTTGCTCAGCCCTTCTAATTGCTTCTGCATTAAGTCCGTCGGTATCGATTAACTTATCGCTCTCATCAGCAAGCATTAGTTCAAATGCTTTACCAACAGTTAGTTTCTTTTTCTTCTTTTGAGATGGGAATATACTACCTAGTACATTGCCTAAGTCCATATCTGGACCCATACCTGGCATTACACCTATAGGTTTAGCCTGCTCACTAATAACTATTTCAATAGTCTCATCATCAAGTTTACCTTCTCTTAGTTCTTCTAAGATTTTTTCTTTGAGTTTTTCACTCTCCATATCCGGCTCTTTCTCCCTTCTCATAGGAAGTAATGATTCAACTATTCTTCTCTCAACAATTGGTCTAGCCTTGTCTTTAACTTCGGCTATTTTCTCATCTTTTACCATTCTTACAGAGTACTCGACTAAGTCTCTAATCATACTTTCACAGTCTCTACCCACATATCCTACTTCGGTAAATTTAGTAGCTTCGACCTTGATAAAAGGAGCCTTAACTAGTTTTGCAAGTCTTCTAGCAATTTCTGTTTTACCCACACCTGTAGGACCTTTCATAATGATATTCTTAGGAGTAATCTCGTCTCTAAGTTCCTTTGGAAGTTTACTTCTTCTATATCTATTTCTAAGAGCAATAGCAACTGCTCTTTTTGCTTCATCTTGACCGATGATATATTTATCTAATTGTTTAACAATCTCTTTAGGTGATAAATTCATAATCTTATAACTCCTCTATTGTAAAATGGTCATTAGTATAAACACACATATCACTAGCAATCTTCATACTCTTTTTAGCAATTTCTAATGCTTCAAATTCAGTATTTTCATATAATGCAGTTGCACTAGCAAGAGCATACAGACTACCACTACCGATAGAACATACATTACCTTCTGGCTCGATTACTTCGCCTGTGCCTGTAAGTACTAGCATCATATCCTTGTCTGCAACAATCATTTGAGCATCTAGTTTTCTAGTGTACTTATCATCTCTAAATCCTAGGGCTACTTCTACAGCACTTCTGAGTAAATTTCCACCGAATTTCTGTAGTAATTCTTCAAATCTTGCTTCTAAAGCAAAAGCATCAGCAACTGAACCAGCAAAGCCGATAACCACCTTGTCATTAAAAATTCTTCTAACCTTTCTAGAGTTACTCTTCATTATAACTCTCTCGCCCAAGGTTGCCTGACCATCACCGATTAAGACAGTTTTTCCATTTCTCTTTACACCTAGTATAGTTGTACCTCTTAGTTCCATCTATCTATTATCTCCTTTACTTTATCTATTTGTTGCAAAGATATCTCTGCTAATTTTCTGTTTTTCTCTTTCTTGTCTTTTATTTTAAATTCACCGAAGTTTATAAGTCCCATATTAGCACTCATTGGCTGAAAATCACCAACTTTAGTAGCAATATACTTACAAAGAGCACCTATTATAGTACTTTTATCAAATATTACTGCATCTAGTCCTTTTAGATATGCATACATATTAAGTGCAGCAACTAGTCCACTAGAAATACTCTCCACATAGCCTTCTACACCTGTAATCTGTCCTGCAAAGAAAACATTAGGATATTTGAGCATTTGGTATGTTTCTTTTAAGTTACCAGGAGAATAAATGTAAGTATTTTTGTGACACGTACCTAATCTTAGAAATTCTGCATTTTCAAGTCCCGGAATTAGTCTAAATATTCTTTTCTGTTCTGGATATGTAAGATTTGTTTGGAATCCTACAATATTATAGTAGTCATTTGCAAAAGTTTCCTTCCTTAGTTGCACTACAGCATATGGAGTTTGACCAGTCTTTGGGTCTCTAAGACCGACAGGCTTAAGCGGACCAAACCTTATAGAGTCTTCTCCCCTTTTTGCTAGGACTTCAATAGGCATACAACCTTCGTAAACTTTATTCTTCTCAAAGTCTTTTAGTTTGACAGACTCTCCATTTATAAGTTCATTATAAAATACTTGATATTGTTCCTTAGTGAACGGACAATTTATATAACTAGGCTCACCTTCGCACTTGTCATATCTGTCCTTGATATATGCAATATCAAAATTAATACTATCAAACTCTACTATTGGAGCAATTGCATCAAAGAAATATAAACCTTCCGTACCTACTAGATTAAATATCTCCTTAGATAAGGCATCACTAGTAAGTGGACCAGATGCTACAATAGTAGGAATATCTGTATCAATTTTCTCTACTTCTTCAGCAATTATCTCGATATTATCAAAAGAAGACAAAATCTCGGTAATTCTAGCACTAAACTTTTCTCTATCAACAGATAGACTAGAACCTGCTGGGACTCTAGTTTCATCTGCGACTCTAATAAGTAATGAATCAAGTTTTCTTAGTTCTTCCTTTAGAAGTCCACCAGAAGTAGCTATATCATCACTCTTTAATGAATTAGAGCATACTAATTCTGCTAAATTTTTATTTTTATGTGCAGGTGTGAATTTATGGGGTTTCATATCATATAATTTGACATTTACACCCCTTTTGGCTAGTTGATAAGCAGCTTCGCAACCAGCCAGTCCACCACCTATTATTTTAACATATGTCATTAATTAATTCTCGCTATTTTTCTTTAATATTTCTGTAAAATCACACTCTGGATTACTACATTTATTTCTAGGTTTACCATATAATTCTTTTTGTGTTAGATAAGCACCACATTTAGGACACTTGTCTTCAAGTGGTACTTCCCAAGAGATAAAGTCACACTTAGGATAACTATTACAGCCATAGAATATTTTACCACTCTTAGACTTTCTCTCAATTACGTCTCCACCACACTTAGGACATTTAGCAACAACCTTAACAATGCTCTGAATATTCTTACATTGTGGGTAATTACTACAAGCAAGGAATTCGCCGTACTTGCTTACTCTTTTTACCATCTCGTGACCACATTTCTCACACATAATGCCTGTCTTCTCTGGCTCAACGTATTGACCTAGTAGTTTCTCTAGGTAATCATTAAATTTTTTCATAACAGCCAAGAAATCAATTTCATTATTTGCTATCTGGTCTAACTTATTCTCCATATCAGCAGTAAACTGAACATTAAATAAACCTTCGTAATTTTTAACTAAGAACTCAGTTAGTTTTTCACCTAGTTCGGTTGGAATTAAGTATTTTGCTTCTTTATCAACATACTTTCTAGAAGTAAGTAGAGTAATTGTAGGAGTGTATGTCGCAGGTCTACCTATTCCCTTCTCTTCCATCTCTTTCACTAGAGACGCTTCAGTATACCTTGATGGTGGCTTAGTAAATTTCTGAGTAGTCGCCATCTCTTTAAATGTTAGTTCATCGCCTTCGTTCATCTCTGGTAATTTACTATTTTCGCTCTCATTTTCTTCTTCGTTCTCTGTCTGTTTTGCCTTCTTAGAAGATGATGTAAGAACGGTAAAACCATCAAACACAGGAGTTTTGCCTGTACATTTAAAGATATACTCACTATTATCTATCTCTACAGATACTGAGTCGTATGTTGCATCGCTCATTTGGCTAGCAAGGAACTTATTATATATTAGTTTGTATAACTTATAGTTATCTGGGCTCAAGAATTCTTTAACTTTCTCAGGTGTTCTCTCAAGTGATATAGGTCTTATCGCTTCGTGCGCATCTTGAGCAGAGCCTTTAGTTTTGTAGAAATTAGGCGTCTTTGGCACGTATTTCTCACCATATACTCTAGTAATATACTCTTTTGCCATTGCCTGTGCTTCTGGAGCAACTCTCACACTATCTGTTCTAATATATGTGATAAGTGCCACTTTACCTTCACTACCTAGGTTTACACCTTCGTATAGTTCTTGTGCACAAGAAGACACTTTCTTTAGCGATAGTCCTAATTTATTAAGAGCATCTTGTTGCATTGTACTAGTTGTAAATGGTGCAGATGGGTGTACCTTTGATAGGCTCTTCTTAATATTCTTAACTACATACTTACCATTATTAACCTTAGATAGTATCTCATCTACTTCTTCTTTACTAGAAGGAACAATCTTCTTGTTTTTATACTTTGCTAGACTTGCCTTAAATACATCACTACTACCTTTAGTAAGACTAGCTACCATTGTCCAATACTCTTGTGGTACGAAGTTTCTAATTTCGTTCTCTCTATCTACAACTAGTCTAAGAGCAACGCTCTGTACTCTACCAGCGCTTAAGTTAGGTCTTATCTGTTTACAAGCCTTAGGTGAAACCCTATAACCAACTAGTCTATCTATTATTCTTCTAGTCTGTTGAGCATTAACTAGATTTAAGTCAATACCCCTAGGATTCTCTAGTCCCTTTGTAATAGCTGCCTTAGTAATCTCATTGAACTGAATTCTAATAGGGTCATTAGGATTAAGTCCAAGTATTGTACACAAGTGCCAACTAATTGCTTCTCCTTCTCTATCCGGGTCGGTCGCAAGGTATATAGCATCTGCCTTAGAACTCTTCTCTTTTAGCATTTTTACAATGTCGTGTTTGTCAGGCATTATCATATACTGTACTTCGAAATTATTTCTAGGATTAACAGCTAAAGACTTTTGTGGTAAATCTCTAACGTGTCCCTTAGTTGCTACAACTTCGTAGTCGTTACCTAAGTATTTCTTAATAGTATCTTTCTTACCGACACCTTCTATAATAACTAATTTCATATATCACCTTGTTTTATTTATCTAACTATTGCATATATATTGCCTGGAAGTTTCTTAATTATCCCCTTTATTTCCATTCTCATAAGCATTGTTAGTAATACCTTTGTTTCCATTTTTGTTTTCTTTAATATCTCATCTATATTCATTTCGTTTAGGTCAAGAGCATCGTAAATCAATTGCTCGTCGTATGATAGTTGTACTACTTTTATATCTGCAGTACTTTTTGCTGATTTACCATAAAACTCTATTATATCTTGTGAGCCAAGTAGCATCTTTGCCTGACCATTACTAATAATCTTATTACAGCCAACACTATAAATATCATTAATTCTAGCAGGTAGAGCAAATACTTCTCTATTATACTCTAGTGCATAGTTCTTGGTATGCATACTACCACTCTTCTCTGTTGCTTCCATAATAGCCACTGCCTTACTAAGTCCTGCTATTATCCTATTTCTCACAGGAAAATGATAGGTTACTGATGGTTCATTAGGCTTATACTCACTAATAATTAGTCCATCTTTTGCTAAAATCTCGTTATATAGTGCTTCGTTACTAGCAGGATATATATGTAGCAGTCCACTACCAAGGACAGCGATAGTCTTGCCATTTACTTCTAGACTACTCTTATGCGCAATAGTATCAATACCTTCGGCTAATCCACTGACAATAGTAATGCCTTGAGTTGCTACTTCATTTACAATCTTCTTACAAGCAGTCTTGCCATAGTTAGTAGCCCTTCTAGTACCAACCACTGCTAGACAATCACTACTTAGCAAGTCAACATTACCCTTACAGTATAGTATTAGTGGTGGGCTATCGGTTTCTTTGAGTAGCATAGGATAAGCATTACTTCTGTAAGTAATAGCCCTTATTTTATGCTCATCATAGCCCCTAATAATACTATCTACATACATTAAGTTATTATTTGCTAGTAATTCGTCATATTCACTAGCTTTAAATATCTTAAGTAAGTCTGCTCTATATTCTTTTAGATTATTAAATAAATCATCTAAATCAAATAAATCGATTACCTGCATCGCCTTTTTGTACGAAACAAAATCAAATGAAGATAACCATAATATCACTTTATCATCTATCGTATACATAATTATCCCCAATACTTATTATCTAGCGACCTATAAGAAATCGCTTCCATAATGTGCTCATCTGTTATATCAGTAGACCCATCTAGGTCAGCAATCGTTCTAGCCACCTTCAAAATTCTGCTGTATGCTCTAGCACTTAAATTTAGTTTATCAAAAGCAACTCTTAGCATTGACTCACTAGCCTGAGAAATCTTGCAGTATTTCTTTAACAAATGGTCACTCATCTTTGCATTAGAATATATTCCAGAGTCTTTGTATCTATCTAATTGAATCTCTCTAGCCTTATCTACTCTAGACTTGATACTTTCACTTGGCTCTTCTAAGTCTTCACTTCTAAGTTCATCATAAGTAACACTATCCACTTCAATATGCATATCTATTCTATCCATAAGTGGACCAGATAGTTTATTCAGATATTTCTTTATAGCATTTGGAGAGCATTTACATTCCTTATCTCTGGAACCATAGTTACCACAAGGGCATGGATTCATACTAGCAATTAATGTAAAGTTGGCTGGATATTCCACAGCACTCTCTACTCTAGTAATAGTAATCACTCCGTCTTCTAATGGCTGTCTAAGTGTTTCTAGACTATTTCTATTATACTCAGGCATCTCATCTAAGAATAATACCCCTGTGTGTGCAAGACTAATCTCACCCGGTTTAGCAAGTCTTCCACCACCTGTAAGAGAAAGAGTTGTTGCAGTATGATGTGGAGACCTAATAGGTCTAGTAGTTACAATTCCTTCTTTGCTATCTAGCACTCCTGCAATACTATGTATTTTAGTAACTTCTAGTGCTTCTTCAAATGTCAACTCTGGTAAAATACTAGGAAAACACTTAGCAAGCATAGTTTTACCACTACCAGGTGGTCCTATCATAATAACATTATGCCCACCAGCAGCAGCTATCTCAAGGGCTCTCTTTGCCTGAGCCTGTCCTTTAACATATTTAAAATCTAGACTTTTCTTCTTAGATTGTCTAATAGTATCAAAGTCAGTAAATTCTATTGGCTCTAATTCCTTATCACCATTTAAAAAGTCAACTGCTTCTTTTAGATTAGACACACCATATATCATCATACCTTCTATAAAACTCGCTTCAACGCAATTTTCTTTAGGCATAATAACTCTAGTATAACCTTCTTGTCTAGCAGATATAAGTATAGGAAGAACTCCATTAACCTTTCTAACTTCACCATTAAGACCAAGCTCACCTAACACTATATACTTATTTAATTTGTCTAATTTAACCTGTGACATTGCAGATAGTATGCCAAGGGCTATCGGCAAATCATATACCGGACCATCTTTCTTGGTATCTGCAGGTGCTAGATTGACTGTGATTTTCTCTATTGGATATCTAAGCCCACTATTTTTGATGGCAGACTTAACTCTTTCTTTGCTCTCTTTGGTAGCAGTACCTACAAGTCCAACGATATCATAACCAGGGAGTCCCCTATTGATATCAACTTCGCACTTAATAAGATAACCACTTATTCCATTTAAGCCAAAACTCTTAACAGTTGCTAACATACTCTTCCTTTATATAAACATTCTACTTTTCATTATAGCCACAATGCAAAATTTAGACAACTAAATTAAACCGAAAATTTTATGTTATTTTGTATTATAATATTATAATAATATAATATATTATATTAATATATAGAGACTAATTTTTATTTTGATTAATAAAACAAAAAAGATGTATGCAAAATGCATACACCTATTTTTTTAGTTAAGAGCTTTTGAATTAATCTCTTTTAAGATATTATCGATAAATTCTTCTAGTTTTTGAGAACCAATATCTCCAACACTTCTCTTTCTTACAGAAACAGAACCACTCTCTACTTCGTTATCACCAACTATTAATGAGTAAGGAACTTTCTCTAGTTGTGCTTCTCTAATCTTCTTACCGATTTTCTCGTTTCTGCCATCAACTTCCACTCTGATACCATAACTAGATAGTTTCTCTTTTACAGCATTAGCATATTCTAGATGAACGTCTGCAATATTAAGAATTTTTACTTGAGTTGGAGCTAACCAAGTTGGGAAAGCACCAGCAAATTTCTCAATAAGGTATGCAAGAGTTCTCTCATAACAACCAATACTTGTTCTATGAATAATGTATGGATTTTTCTTAGAGCCATCTTTATCAGTATATTCCATACCAAATTTCTCAGCAATCATAGGGTCGATTTGAATAGTAATAAGAGTGTCTTCTTTACCCCAAACATTTTTAATCTGAATATCAAGTTTTGGTCCATAGAAAGCAGCTTCTCCGATACCGATATTATAAGGAACTTTTAGATTATCTAGTATTCTTCCCATCATGCCTTGAACTTCGTTCCACTCTTCTTCTGTACCAATATATTTCTCTCTATTATTTGGGTCCCATTGAGAGAATCTATAACTAGCGTCTTCATATAAACCTAATGTCTTTAACATATATATAGCAAGTTCTAGGCAGTTTTTGAATTCTTCTTCTAATTGCTCAGCAGTACACATTAGGTGTCCTTCACTGATTGTAAACTGTCTAACTCTGATTAGGCCGTGCATTTCACCACTAGCTTCGTTTCTAAATAATGTAGAAGTTTCATTATATCTAAGTGGAAGGTCTTTGTATGACCTAGACTCATTTAGATATGCTTGATATTGGAATGGACAAGTCATTGGACGAAGTGCAAATACTTCTTTATCTTTATTTTCGTCACCTAGTACAAACATACCATCTTTGTAGTGGTCCCAGTGTCCGGAGATTTTATAAAGGTCACTCTTTGCCATAAATGGAGTTTTAGTTAATAACCAACCCCTTTTCTGCTCTTCATCTTCTACAAATCTTTGTAGTAATTGAACTATTCTAGCACCCTTTGGTAAAAGAATTGGTAGACCTTGACCAATATAATCTACAGTAGTAAATAAGCCTAATTCTCTACCTAATTTATTATGGTCTCTCTTGATTGCTTCTTCTATCATATTGATATATTTCTTTAAGTCATTTTTATCTAGAAAGCCATATACATAAACTCTCTGTAGCATTTTATTTTTCTCGCTACCTCTCCAATAAGCACCACTAACTCTATTAATTTTAAATGCAAAACCCCTTAAAAACTTAGTATTTTCAACGTGTGGGCCCCTGCATAAATCAACAAAGTCTTCGCCTAGGTAGTACATAGAAATAGTCTCACCTTCTGGTAGTTCTTCTATTAACTCTAGTTTATAAGGTTCATTTTTAAACATTTCTAGAGCTTCTTTTCTAGACACTTCTACCCTTCTAAAGTCTTCGTTTCTTGCAATAACTTCTTTCATTTTTTCTTCGATTTTAGCGACATCATCATTTGTGATAGATACCGGAATATCGAAGTCATAGTAGAAACCATTATCAATAGCTGGACCGATTGCTAATTTAACATCGTCTTTACCAAATAGCTCTTTTACAGCCTTTGCTAGAACGTGGCTCATACTATGTCTGTACATCATTTCCTTTTCATTAATTTCACTCATTTTCTTTGCTCCTTTTTTATGTCTTTAGGAATTTTTTACAAAAAAAATCCCTATGTAAATACATAAGGACGAATAATCATTTACCCGTGGTTCCACCTTACTTGGCTCAAGATATAGATACCTTAAGTCCACTCTAATACCTAATCTCAGTCTAGGCTACTGACACTCAAAAAGTGGTTTCATACATAGGTATTTTGCAAGGTTCTCAGCCACCCTTACTCTCTGTAAAAATATTGTCTATATATTACTTGTCTTTTATCATCGTGTATTAAGTTATGTATAGAGTTATCCCCTAAACTATGCCTTAATTTTAGTATATAAAAATACCTTTGTCAAGTATAAAATTTAAAAAATTATAAAACTAAACTCACTCTATCGATAAATATGTATCTAAGCATATTACATAGCCTTTCACTTATACTCTCCACCTTGTTAATAACTATCTTCTTAGGCGAAAATATTATAAGATTAACTATGATATCTATCTCGTCTGTGCTGGTTATTACTTTAATTTTCTTATTATGATTATCACATAACGACAATTTCTTACCACATTTATCTAAATAAACTATATCATAAGTTGGCTCTGTCGCTTCTGCTAGAAACTTTAAAAAATCCAAATAAATTGTTTCTTTTTTACTTTTTTTAATAGACAAATTTAATTCATTTGCCATACTATCCCAAAGAATAAGTAGTCTATTTAGTTTAAATTGAAATAATGACCTAATATAGTTAATTTTACCTAGTTTTGCAGAATACCTAGCATACTCTATTTCCTGTGGTAAGTCTAGATAAATAATACTAGTTAAAATAAAGTCATCGTACAAATCATTACTGCCTATAAATTCTAGTTTATCCACCAAATAATCTTTCTTGTTAATTTTAATAATGGTCTCAAAGAGATAATCTTCTATCTTCTGTAAAATATTCTCTTTTGCGGCTATACTAATATAAAGTTTGTCACTGAGTCCAATTGAAACAAAAGCATCTTTATAAAGCCTAATAATTATATCTCTAAGTTGTGAGAAATATATGTAATCACACTCTTCCCCAACCAAAGTAATTTCCCACATAAATAGCCCCTTTCATCTATTATATGCAAAGGGGCTTAAATTTATTTATCTATTTATATCTTTTACCTGTAACTATAACATTTGCATCTGTACCAGCTACATTTTTAATAATTATTTCACCTTCTTTAGCACTTTTTAGGTGTAATTTAGCGATTTCTTCTAATACTTTAAATACCTGTGATTTAGGCACTTCTTTATCGGTTTTTACAGGCACAACAGTATTATCTACCTTTACAAGAGCAGTAACAGTTCTCATAGGGCAAGTCTGTTCTTCCCTAGCATAGTCTATACCCCTAGGGCAAAAATTACCTGTTACTTTGTCGCCATCAACATCTAATTCACAACCCCTAGGGCATTTGATACAAACTAACTTCATTTTCTCTCCTTAATAGATATAGTCATATCTTCTTTTAAATCTTTCTTATTCACTACAATGCTTGTCATTTCACCTGGATTAAGTGCTATAACAGGTTTTTTATTAATTTCCGTGTCGCCAATAGATGCAACGATTTGAACGTCTTTAAATTTCTTGCCAACCCTAAAGAATACTTCCACATCGTTATCGCCTTCAAAGTATGTACTAGGAACTGTGTATCTAACACCATCACCTGTGAGAACTTTGTGTTCTGCACCCCTATCTAGTTTACCTAGAGCATAGAGTCCAGCATTTCTTCCAGCAGTAATACTCTCTGCTGTTACATTATCTACTAGGTCGTGTACTTGTAGTACATTTCCACAAGCAAATACACCTTCTCTACACTCTCTAAATTCATTAACTATAAATCCACCTGTAACAGGATTGATATTAGGGTTATTTACGATATCAAATTCTGGAGCAAGTCCTACAGATAATACTACTAGGTCACAATCTATGTATTTTTCTGTTTCCTTGATTATATTAAAGTCTTTGTCTACCTGAGCATACTTAATACCTGTAACTCTATCCTTGCCCATAACTTCTGTTATAGTTGTATTATAATGAATAGGAATATTGTAATCTTCTAGACACTGTCTAATATTTCTAGGAAGACCACTAGAAGTAGGCATTATCTCTAATACCATATCAACCTTAGCACCTTCAAACGTAAGTCTTCTAGCCATAATAAGACCTATATCACCACTACCTAGTATTACTGCTTTCTTGCCTGGTAATTTACCATAGAAGTTAACTAGTTTCTGTACCTGTCCTGCTGTCATAATTCCTGCAGGTCTAGTACCATTAAGTTTTATACTACCAGCAGTCTTTTCTCTACAACCCATAGCAAATACCACGGATTTTGGTTCTATTGTAATAGCACCATCACTATTTATAAGTGATACTTTCCTGCCATCAACACTTGTAACAAATGTCTCTAGCATTACATCTACATCAGTATCTCTAAGCAGTTTCTCGAATCTACTAGCGTATTCTGGACCTGTAAGCTCTTCTTTGAAATAGTGAAGCCCGAAACCATTATGTATACACTGATTAAGAATGCCACCAAGTCTATTATCTCTCTCAACTAGTAGTGTCTTTGCTCCCGTTTTACTACATTCTATCGCAGCAGCCATACCAGCAGGACCACCACCGATAATTACAACATCATATTTTTTCATTAATCAATATCTCCTACTATAATTCTACTGCCTTCGTTTTCTTTAAGTACTTCGTCTATAGATATTCCCCTTTCTCTAGCTATGAGTTCCATTACTCTAGAGAAACAGAAACCACCCTGGCATCTACCCATACCAGCCCTGGTTCTTCTCTTTATGGCATCTACAGACATTGGTTTTAGTGGTGAATTGATTGCTTCAATTATCTCAGCTTCACTAATCATCTCACATCTACATACAATCTTGCCATAATTACTATCTTTCTTAATTAGTTTATCTAAGTCTTCTATAGACATATTTTTGATGTGTGGTTTATTTTTTAATCTAACTAGGTCTTGTCTCTCGTTAGTAGTCATACCTAGCATATATACAACCATCTCAGCAATGGCAGGTGCAGCAGTAAGACCAGGAGAACATATACCTGTTACATTAATAATACCACCATCATTTTTGTCTTCTTCTATAATAAAGTCACTACCAATAACTGTTCTAACACCAGAGAATACTCTAATATTTTTTCTCAAGTTTACATTTGTAAGCATTGTTCCTGACTTACTTGATATCTCAGTAAGACCATCTTTAGTTGTAACAGGACTATCGCTATCTGTTAGAGTAGAAGTCGGTCCCACAATATAGTTATTAGATACTGTTGGGGAAACTAAACTTCCTTTACTATGAGCCGATGGTAAAGGGAATATTGTATGACCATTTGTGTCCATAGCGTCTACGTCAAGAAGATAATATTCACCCCTTCTATATTCTATAGGATACTCTGTAGTTCCAAATACCTTAGCTATATCATTATGAGCAGCACCTACTGCTAGAACTACTCTACTAGCCTTAATCTCATCTTTACCATTAGATATAGTGTACACACCATTTTCTTTCCTTACAGAAGTAGTATCAAAATTAAACACTATACTACCACCATTAAGTATTGCTTCTTCGGCAAGAGCTATAGCCATCTTGTATGGAGAAACAATACCAGAAGTACTAGCGTACAAGCCACAAGTAACTTCTTCGGTAATATTAGGTAGTCTCTCTAGTATTGCCTGTCTGTCTAGTATCTCTAGTCCCTGTATACCATTTTCAATACCCCTGTCGTATAGTTCTTTAACAACCGACATATCACTACCGATAACAAGAGCACCATTTTTCTTATAAGGTACACATAATTCTTTGCATAGAGTTGGAAATAGTTCTGCACCCCTTTTATTAAGCTTTGCTTTCAAAGTGCCTGGCTTTGCGTCAAAACCAGCGTGAACAATACCACTATTAGCCTTAGTTGTACCAACAGCAACGTCACTGCCTTTCTCTATAATTATCGCTTTTTTACCTATTCTAGTTAGTTTATTTAGAATTGCAGTTCCTACAATTCCACCACCTAATATAGCAACATCAAAGACCATAATCAACCTCTATTTTGTTTCCATTTTTCATTAATTACTTATTACTATAATCGTACAAAAATAATTATTTTATGTCAAATATAAAAATGTAATTGCTTAATTTTAAGAGATTTGTTATATTGAAAATATAAAACTATGTCTATTAGGAGATTTCAATGAAAAGATATATTATAGGCTTAGACGAAGGCACAACTTCTGCAAGAACAGTTATATACGATATCGTTGACAATAAAATCGTAATAGCTGTTAATGAAAAATTTAAACAGTATTTCCCAAAGCCAGGCTGGGTAGAACACGACGCAAATGAGATATGGCAAGTCCAAGAAAAAACAATGCACTCTGCCATAAAACAGGCAAAAATCAAGGCAGATGAACTCATAGGAATAGGAATAACTAATCAAAGAGAAAGTATCGTTGCTTGGGATAGAAATACAGGAGAACCTATCTGCCCTTCTATTGTATGGCAATGTAGAAGAACTGCACAGTTCTGCGATAGTATCAATAAGAAAATGAGAAAGTATATCAAAGACACAACAGGACTCATAGTTGACGCATACTTCTCAGCAACTAAAATTAAGTGGATACTAGACAATGTTCCTAGGGCTAAAAAACTACTAAAATCAAATAGACTCTGCGTAGGTACAATTGACTCATATCTAACATTTAAACTAACTAAGGGTGAAAGATTTATTACAGACTCATCTAATGCTAGTAGGACAATGTTATTTAATATCAAGACACTCACCTGGGATAAAAAATTACTTGATTTCTTTGGCATACCAGAAAGTATACTACCAGAAGTAGTGGCTAATGGAAAAGAACTAGGAATTGCATATACTAAATATGGTGAACTGCCTATCGGCTCTATCTTAGGAGACCAACAATCGTCACTATTCGGTCTAGGTTGTATAGAAAAAGGACTAGCAAAAGCCACCTATGGTACAGGCTGCTTTATCCTATCTAATACCGGAGATAAATTAGTAGAAAACAGTAAATTACTATCAACCATTGCTTGGACTATTGGAAACAAAACAACATACGCACTAGAAGGTAGTATATTTAATGCAGGAACAATTATTAATTGGATGATTGATGACCTTAAAATATTAAGTAGTAACCAAGAGTCTAGTGATATCTGTAAAAAGATAGGTACGACAGATGGTGTATACTTCGTACCAGCATTTACAGGACTTGGCGCACCATATTGGAATCAGTACTGCACAGGTAATATTTCTGGTATTACTAGGGGTACTAAGAGAGAACATATCATTAGAGCAGGTCTTGAGAGTATGGCATACAATGTTTACGATATCATTGACTGTATGAATTCTGGCACTACCAAAGTAAAGGAACTCAGAGTAGATGGCGGAGTATCTAGAAATGATTTCTTAATGCAATTCCAAGCAGATATTCTAAATAAAAAAGTTATTAAGACAGAAACTAGTGAAGGAACAGTTTTAGGTACAATATATATGACTGCCCTAGCCCTAGGATACGCTAAAGACCTAAATGAAATACAGAGTAAATTCATCTCAGGCAAAACATATGAAAACACAATGAATAAACAAACTAGACAGCAATTACTAGATAATTGGCATCTAGCTGTTAAAAAAACTATAGGAGAATAAATGAAAACAGTTAAATTAGAAGGGTATGAAAATTTTGAATTAGTTGGATACTTATGGGACAAGGTAGAAAAACCTGTAGGTGTACTACAAATCATACATGGTATGCAGGAACACGCAATGAGATACAATTCTTTTGCAAGACACCTAAATAAAAATGGAATCATCGTATTCGCTAGTGACCTAAGGGGTCATGGTCAGACAGCTCTTATCAATAATCTGCCCCTTGGATACTCAGATGGCGACATATTTATGGAGATTGTAAAAGACCAAATCAAAGTAACTGAATATTTATGCGAGAAATTTAATCTTCCTATCAGCATATTAGGTCACTCATTTGGTTCATTTATAACCCAAAGATATATGGTGGAAAATGGATTTAAAGTAAAGTCCATAATACTATCAGGCTCGACATATACTAATGATATTCAATACAAAGCAGGATATGTACTAGCATCACTACAAAAGGCATTTGGACTCAAGAAAAAGACTGCTAAAATGATAGAAGGTATGAGCATCAAGGCATATGGAAAGAAATTTCCAGATGGTAATTGGTTATCTAGAGACGAAAAAGTTTGGGAAGAATATAAAGCAGATGAATTGTGTGGAAAGCCCTTCCCTGTTAACTTTTATCACTCTTTCTTTAAAAATGCTAGAAAGAATTATAAAAATTTAAATAATATTCCATACTACCTACCAATTCTCATAGTAGCAGGAACTAACGACCCTGTCTCTGGTAAAAATGGTGTTATTAGACTTTTCTATGAATACGCAAAAGCCAGAAAGAAATTATATCTAAAGAGCTACTTAGATGCTAGACACGAAATTTTAAATGAAATCAATAAAGAAGAAGTATTTAACGACATAACTAGATTTATCTTAGAAGATAAAATCGACTCAATGTCTGTAAAATATGAAGATTTATAATTATTCATAAATAAGTATAAATATTAAAACAATTAGTTTTGATTAAATTTTCAGTTAATCTACCCTAATTGTTTTTTCTTTAATTAAAAAATCAATAATAGTTTTTAATTAATTGTATATATTTATAATTTATGATACTATAAATATATTAAGAGATTTAAGGAAAAAGAAATGAATAACAATATTAATTACTCAAGGCGTAGTGATAAAGCTACTGCAAAAACAATAGATGAATATCTAGAACCTGGTGAAGTTGTATTATGGGAAGGAAAACCAGATAGACAAACATATATAAAAAGAAGTGCAGGAATACCATTTTTCTTCGTAGCAATCTGGTGTTGCTTTGACCTATTTGCATTCTTAGGAGTTGTATCTACAGGAGAGATAGGTATAATACTAGGTGTAACAGCATTTCTAGCCGTTCATATGACCCCTGTTTGGATATATTTATTTGGTAGAGCAAAGGGTAAAAAAACTGTCGATTCTGTATCATACTATGTAACAAACCAAAGAGTCATAGTAGAAAATCAAATAAATCAATTTAAATTTAATTATTTAAAACTTTCTGATATCGTGTCAGTAAAAACCACACAGGCACACGCTTTTAAATCAATCGGTAGTATCACAATTCAATCAAGTGTATTTAAACTAGAATTCTCATGCATAGAATACTACATTGACGTTGCTCAAATGATTAATGATAATAGGTCAGAAGCAGATAGAATTTTAAAAGAAATCAAACAATATGGTTCTTCTCAACAAAACTATCAATGTGAATACTGTAAAACAACATTTAAAGCAAAAGATAGTAAATGCCCTAGTTGTGGTGCAAGAGCACACGTAATTCAGAGATAAAAAAAGGTTGCAATTAGCAACCTTTTATTTTTTTTCTAAGAAATATTCTGCAGTTAAGTTATACTCAGTATCACTATCTTTTTCTACATATAATTCCCTTGTATATTGTATATTATTTTTACCCAAACATATCTCAAGGAAATATAGGAAAATACCCATATCTATTTGATTAAAATAATTAACCTTATCTACAGGCATTATACCCCTTCTCTCAAGATTTCTATGGCGAAACACTCTCAAAACATTGTCTTTATTTTCAACAAACCAAGGCTGAGAATTACATGCACTAGGAGCAAATCTAACAATATTAGCAATTTCCGATATATCATCACCACGCCAGATTTCATTTATCTCTTTTCTTTTGCTTTTGAACATATCTTTTCTAAATTTAGAAGGACTATCTACCTTAGCGATAGCAAACATTATAATATAATCAAGTCCATCTAATTTATTATCACTCGGCTTTCCTATTCCATACCAAAGTGTTCCTATATTTTTAGATACTAAATATAAGTCTAATTGTTGTCCTATATAACCAATATTTTGTAGATAATTAGGCTTAACTTCAGAATACAAGTACAAGCAATACTCCTGTCCCCTATCACAACTAGACTTGTCTTTTGTAATCTTCATTTGTACTCTAATATCTTTATATAGTGGTTGTATATTACTAAAAAACCCTTCTATATCACCCAATTCTTTTTCTGTA
This sequence comes from Clostridia bacterium, assembly GCA_045635805.1. Classification (GTDB taxonomy): domain Bacteria; phylum Bacillota; class Clostridia; order Christensenellales; family UBA1242; genus UBA11490. The sequence goes on along the minus strand of JAZTWI010000002.1, from coordinate 24,785 downwards.
ATATTTTCATTTCCAATATCTCTAAATAAATGAAATGATTTTCTCTTAAAAATCATATCGTACAAACCAATATCTAACATATATACTCCTAACTATATTATATTAATAATTATATCATATAAGATTATTTTATTGCAAAGCAAAAACTAACCATTAAAAAACACCCTATCAATTATAATAGAGTGTTTTTATAATTTTTATCCATTGTTTTTCTTTTTTCTAAAATAGGAAAGTAAAATACCTGTAATCAAGAAACCTAATGCAATACCCAATATACTTAAGAATATAATACACTGAATATTTCGCTCAAGTGCTATCTCTCCCTGCCAATTAGAAAATTCTGCCTTATAAAACTTTAAACCTTCAATTTCTTTTTGAATTTCAGTATTTTCCGATGTTAAAAATGAAGAACCAAAGTGAATAAGATTTATTATAAATAAAATAATACTAGTTTTTATAAATCTATTAACCTTTATAAATCTAACACTTAAAAACACATTAAGAAATACATACACAAGTAGAGTAATCGGTAATGCTAAAGTAAAGTACCAGTGATAACTAGCAAGTCCGTTTACATTTGTATAGGTATCTATAATTATCAGCAGGATATTAAGCAATACAAAGTCTATCGCAATAGATATAAAATCAATAAATTTATATAATTTAGCAAAGACTCTGTATTTAGCAATAAATATAGGCACAAATATTATAACAAGGGCAAAAAATACCGATATAGCAGGTATCCAAAACCAATTACCATTAGTATATATACATACAATTCCTAGAAGTAAACAAAGAGCCAGACACATAGATAAAGGAATAAGTATTAACCTATGTTTCTTTATATATTGATGAAGATTTGTAAAAGTAAAAGCAAGTAACAATGCAGAAAACACTATCCAGAACCAACTAAGTGTAGCACTCACTGCTAGATTTACAATAAAGCAAGTAAGTAATGCTATACCATATGATATATAAAAAAACAAATTCCAAGACATAGAGACGGTTCGCCATTTCTTTGCCTGTACTTTTTCTTGTCTAGCTTGTTTATCTACACTAGCAGTTATTAATTCGTGCTCTGTAACCCCTAAAATTTGAGATAGCTGTGGAAGGATTGTTATATCAGGATGAGCGACATCTTTTTCCCACTTACTAACGGCAGAGTCAGAAACGAAAAGTTGCTTCGCTAGTTCCTTCTGTGTTATCCCCTTTTCTTGTCTTTTTTCTTTTAAAAAATTACCGAAACTCTTATCCATAAAGTCTCTCCTTAATTATTTTCAATGTCATTATAGCACAAAGATAATAATTTGTTATTCTTTTTTAAATAATATTACACTTGAAAATTATTCAAGTAATTATAAAGCAATAGCATAATAGCAATAAACAAAATAAATTAAAATAATACATTGTTTGAACAGCTTAAATCTACTACAAGTCGGTCACGTAGGCAAAAAAAATACGAACCTAGTGTGTCCGTATTGGGTGCGTGGGTGACCAGCTTGGTGCAGTTTACATTCTGCGAAGGTAAACAAATTTGACGTAAGTCAATACAGGTACGGAGTACCAGTTGATTACGCAGTAATCTAGTAGATGAATATCTACTACAAGTCGGTCACATAGGCAAAAAAAATACGAACCTAGTGGTTCGTAATTTTGGTGCTGGTGACCAGACTTGAACTGGTACGGTTGTTACACCGCAGGATTTTAAGTCCTGTGCGTCTGCCGATTCCGCCACACCAGCAAATGGAGGCACCACTCAGATTCGAACTGAGGCATGAGGGTTTTGCAGACCCGGGCCTTACCGCTTGGCTATGGTGCCATACGTTTAACGAGGTTAGTATATCATAAAAAAAAACTTAAGTAAAGTATTTATATAAAAATTTCTAGTAATTATTTGATATTATTAATTAAATAAAAAACTAGCATTACTATCCTAAATATTTAAATTTGTTATTATAATTTATGAATTGCATTTAAAATAATGTTAAAAAAATATTTTAAAAAAATTTAAAAAATATATAAAAAAGTGTTGCATTTTATCTCCAGATTTGATATATTAGTAGAGTAGCAAATAGGACTACTAAAGAAATGTGGGAGTTTAGCTCAGTTGGGAGAGCATCTGCCTTACAAGCAGGAGGTCATAGGTTCGAGCCCTATAACTCCCACCATTTTTATTTTTATGCGGGAGTGGCTCAGTGGTAGAGCGTCGCCTTGCCAAGGCGAATGTCGCGAGTTCGAATCTCGTCTTCCGCTCCATTAATTAACCCTGTTAAGGGTCTTTTTTTTATCCAAAAAAAAACACCTTAAAATATTTATTATAGTTATGCTTAAGAATCAAAATAAATATTTTAAAGTGTCAATAAAATTGTGAAACTAGGCTAATTAGTTACATGCTCTAGTTCTACTAGAAGTTTTCTTTGCAGATGTTCTAGATGTTGTTCTAGCGTTATCTGTACTAGCTTCTGTATTTCTATTAGAAGTTCTTTTGCTAGTAGTAGACTTCTTAGTACAATCGCATTTCTTTGTTGCCATATTTTCACCTCCCTATATTACAAGACATATCGTTGCCTTGTATTAATAGTTTGGTTTAATATCTACAAAATATTACAAATAAATATATCCAAATAATGTAAATTATATTATTAATTAAATAAAATATTATCAAAATCATTTATTTATTTGTTATAAGATAGTGTATAATTTAAATATAAATCAAAATTAAGAGGTGAGTTATGTATAAAAAATCTATTATTACCAGCATAATATTAACAATATTAAATATATTTCCCACCCTACTCTGTGGATATCTAAACCTAAATATTCCTACAGAAGGAACAGAATCACTTGCTTTGCTAGTAATTGTACCATATACAATAATATTATTACCAATCAGTTTAGTTCTACTTCTTGTGGGTGGCATACTATCAATTAAAGCAATAAAATCTGAAAGTATAAGAATCAAAAGAACCGCCATAGTCTTTACATGTATAAATGTAATACTTGCTGCTATATGCATCTTTGTTATAGTAAAGTTTATTCCATTATTTTTTAGATAAATAAAAAATTCTAGTTTTTCAACTAGAATTTTTTTATCTATTATATTTACCTTGAATACATCTGGAATAGATTAGTACAAATAAGAAATATAGTACAAACCATACAGCAATAGCTATTGCATACATCCAATCAGTATGGAAAATTGTTTCATTAAGAACAGCAATAACAAATAGAATCAAACCTACAAGTATACTCATTTTACCTGCAAAACTATGTGTCTTTTGCCATACTATATAATTAGATTTTACCCAACTAAAACCAAAGAATGATGCTTCATTTTCAGGTTTGTCGCCAAGAGCAGCTCCACTAGCCAACATAAAGTAAGCAATTGGGAATAGAATAATAATTGTCCAAGGAATAGTAATGGCATTATTAGTAACGTGAGTTAAATGAACTTGAATACCCATCATAGCCCAAGTAAAGTAACTACATACAGAAACAGCAACATAAGCAATTAAATATCTAAATACGTGTTTCTTAGAGCCGTCTTCCCTAACATCTATCATTAATATAATAAAACAAGCGACTGTGGCAATAGAAGGTAATATGATATTATACCATTTACCAATAAAATCTGTAGCTATCATATCAATAAATCTAAATACTACAACATCTGGTAATACAAAGATAATAAAGCATAATGTTGATATGAAGTTTGCTATTGTAAATAATGTCAACAATCGAGACTTTTTCATAAATTTTTTCCCCTTTCAACACTCCATTTGGGAGAGTCGTGCAAAAATATTGTAAAATAAATTATAACAAATGTCAATACCCATTTTAATTATATTTTATATAAAATACAATTATTCTTAAGTAACAGACTCTAAATACATCAAAACAAAAATATAGACAAGGAATTTTTCCTTGCCTATATATAATGTTATATACTATTACTCTATAGATATTATATAGTAATATACAGGTTGTTCACCCTTAATCATATTAATATCGCAATCTGGATATCTCTGCTCTAACTCAGCAGCTAGGGCTTCTGCATCCTCCTCTACAACATCTTTACCGTAGAATAATGTAATATTTACACTATCTTCTGATACAAGTTTATCGATTAACTGAATAGTAGTATCTTTAACAAGTGAGCCTTTAGCAAGAATTCCTTTGTTATCAAGACCAATTATATCTCCTGTCTCAAGGTCAAAACCATCAACGTGAGTAGTTCTAACAGCATATGTAACAGAAGCACTCTTAACGCTTTCTTTAGCATTAGTCATATTTTCTACGTTTTCTTCTACAGTACTATCAGGATTAAATGCTAGAACTGATGCAACACCTTCTGGAATAGACTTAGTAGGAATAACGTGTAAAATTTTCTTAGTAAGAGATTTAGCCTGTTCGGCAGCAAGAATAATATTCTTATTATTTGGCAATACAAAGACATTTTTTGCAGGTATTCTGTCTACTGTTTTTGCGATATCTTCGGCACTAGGGTTCATAGTTTGACCACCTTCTACCATATCATCAACAAGTAAGTCAGCAAATACATTAGCAATACCCTGTCCTGGAGCCACTGCAACCATACCGATTTCTTTTAGATTTTGTTCTCTCTGTGTTTGAGCTCTCTTTAGTTCTCTGTTCTGCTCAACCATATTCTCAATCTTAATATTGATAATCTCACCTAATTCTAGAGCTGAGCCTAAAGCAAGGTTTGGTTGATTAGTGTGTACGTGAACTTTAACAAGCTCTAGGTCACCGAAACAAACAACACTATCACCAATATTAGATAGATTCTCTCTAAATTTCTCAATATCGCTTTCTGTAGTCTTTTTCTTCATATGAGTAATCATAAACTCAGTACAATAAGCAAACTCAATGTCAGCTAGATTGTCTAGGTTTACATAGAACTCATTGTTATTCATTGTTTGAGTGCTGATTAATTGCTCGATATTAATATCGAAGTCTTCTTCACCAAGGATAATCTTCTCCATACCCTTAAAGATAATGATAAGACCCCTACCACCAGCATCAACAACACCTGCTTTCTTAAGAACAGGTAGCATTTCTGGAGTTTGTTGTAGGATAGCTTCACCATCATTTAAGATTGCTTCGAAGAATTGCTCAAAGTTACTATATTTCTTAGCATTTCTAGTAGCAGACTCAGCAATAACTCTAATAACTGTAAGAATTGTACCTTCCTTAGGTGATGCAACTGCCTTATAAGCAATAGCAGAACCTTCTGCTAGAGCTTTAGCAAAAAACTTAGTTGTAATCTCCTTTTCACAAGTACCAATAACATTACAGATACCCTTTAAAATCTGTGACAAAATAACACCAGAGTTACCCCTAGCACCCCTAAGTGCACCAGTGATTATGGCTCTAGTAATACCTGCAAAATCATTATCTAAACAGTTATTTAATTCTTTAACAACATTATTATATGTCATACTCATATTTGTACCAGTATCACCATCGGGAACCGGGAATACATTTAATGAGTCAACGAAATTTTTATTATCATCTAAAATCTTTGCACTAGCTATTATCATCTTTCTGAACATAGTGCTATTAATTGTTTTCAACATACTTACTTTATCCTTATCAATACGGAGTATTAAACTCTTACTCCAACTACATTTATATTTACACTATCAACAATCATTCCTGTAAACTGCTCAACCCCGTACTTAACAGCACTCTTTAGGTTATCTGTAACAGTTCCAATAGACACCCCGTATCTCAATATAGCGAATAAATCAATGTATATTCTATTACCAACGGTTATAATCTTGATGCCCTTAGTAAGAACATTTTTAGACTTGACAGAACCTTGACCAACCAAGTCAACAACACCATAACACTCTCTAGCAATATGTCCAGTCGCACACGCAATAGCTTCATCGTCTATAGTAATATTACCATAGGCATTACTTGTCTTAACTGCCATTATCTTTTCTCCTTACCAATATAGAAAATTGTTGTATCTTGTTTTACATAATTAGCACAAAAAAGTATTATGCACACTATGCACAACTATACTACATACTAATTTTACAATAACTAGCCTTATTTGGCAAGAGATTTGTAAAAAATATTTTGATTAATCTTGTTAAACTTAAAAAAAAGTCTTGCCAACAACAATTTTATTTGCTATACTCTATGTGTTTGAAACGAATTACAGATAAAATACCTCGGGGGTGAATTTTACAATGGCAAAAGAATGTTTTATATGTAGTAAGAAAAAAGTGGCTGGAAACCAAGTAAGTCACTCTCACATCGCTACTAGAAGAACTTGGGGTGCAAATCTACAAAAGAAATCAATCGAAGTAGATGGCAAAATCCAAAGCGAGTACATTTGTACAAAATGTCTAAAAACACTTAAAAATGACAAACATTGTTGTTAATAAAAAAACTAAGCAAATCGCTTAGTTTTTTTTATTCTCCATCGCCTGTATTGTATTGGTCTTCGAATATTATCTTAGAATTAGTAATAGTATTAGGCAATTGTTTACCTGTCCTATCTGGAATGAAATTCTGTATGGCTTCAAATGTAATAACAAATTGCACATTAAATCCAGACATATCACTCTCTACATTAGTAGGAAACTTAATTAGTTCGTCAATAAAGTGAACAACTATAGCATCACCTTCTGCTACAGCATCTCCATCTTCTTCGTTAACTTCTCTCATTAATGTATCACCAAGTACACCAGCCTGAGTATTACTACCTATATAATAATAGTACATATCACTCTCATCTAGCACCCAACCATTACCTGTAATGACAGAGTGTAGACTAGCAGTCATCTGTGGCATAATATCATATATATCATCATCTTCATCCATAACTTCGTCACTGCCGTCTTCTTTATGAAGATACATTTCCATTGTGAATTTAGCCCTAAGTAAAGGATTACTAGTAGATTTATAAACTTTAACATTGGCAGGAATTGATATATCTGCGCCCGGAATCAGGTGTTGATATCCATCTTGAAGAGTAATCACTAGATTAGAAGAAGACACTGTATCTTCAATACTTCCAAATTCTGTGCCATTACCAACTGCTTCTATGTCTACCTTACCTGACATTGTTACTCTATTACTAGCCCAGTCGTGTGCAAAGAAAAATGCCACTACTGTACCTATAAGACTTACAGCAATGCAAATAAGTAATATTAAACTAAACGGAGTACTTGCCGCAGCTTTTGCGCCAAAGTTCCTTTTTTTATTAGAAAATTTATTCATTTAGACACCGTCTGGACACAATATCTTACCTTATTATTTTACAATACAGACAAATTATTAGCAAATAAATTTATTAGAATAAGAAAAAAAGGATATTTACTATCCTTTCAAAAATTCATTTAGCCCCTGTAAATCTTCTTCCGTTTTTATAGTATATGTAGGCTTATCTAAATTAGATAGGTCTTTTTTACACGAAAAAGCACTTAGTACTAGGTCATACGCACCCATACTCGCACTCAATTGTCCATCAGTAGTTACAAGTAGGACCGTATGTCCTTCGCCTGTAAGTCTATTTGATAGAGTAAAATCTTTATTAAATTCCCCATTTGAAAAGTCTACATAAATTATAATTTTCATTATTTTACAAAGTTTTTCCTAAAAATTAATTTTAATAATGGTCTAAGTATCTTAGGCGACTTAAAACAATATATTTTCATATATCACCCCTTATAGTATTTAGTACTATAATATATGCCCCTAACACCTACTTTTGATATCTTTTATCCACTATAGATAGTAGTTTTACCCTATCTTTAGCATTAAAGAACGCACTACCCATTACTAGAAAATCTGCACCTTTAGACACTACTTCAGCGTAGTTATCTAGGTTAATACCACCATCAACTTCTATAATAATATCTTTGCCCTTGGTAAGTTTTCTAGCCTTGGCTATTTTTTCCAGCGCTTCCGGCATAAATTTTTGTCCACTTTTACCTGGCTCTACAGACATAATAAGAATAAGGTCAATAACATCTAGATATTGAGAAATAGATTCTATTGCAGTCTCAGGCTTAATAGATAGACCAAAAAATATATCGTTCTTTTTGATAAGTTTAATTATCTTTTCCATCTCAGAAATAGTCTCTGGACTCTCGTAATGAATAGTAATGATATTTGGCTTAATTGAGACTAATTTCTCTACATATTCATAACTCTTTGCCACCATTAAGTGCACATCTAATAATATATTACTATTATTCCTAATCTCAGCAATTTTCTCTATTGGTAAGCACTTATTCTCTACAAAAATACCGTCCATCACATCACAGTGTAGATATTCTACACCTAGGTCTTCTAGACTCCTTGCATACTCAACTAAATCTTCTTCTGGACAAGGATTAGAACTAGGTAATACTTTAGTCATACTTATTCTCCCATTTTTTCTTTAAATACTCATACAAATCTATATATCTATCATATCTAGATTTATTTATTTTACCATCAGCAACAGCAGATATAATAACACAGTCTTTACCTTCCTTGATATGAGCGCAATCTAAATATTTACATTTATTAAGATATGGCTCAAATTCTGGATAATATAAAGGTAATTCCTTATACTCAAGTTCTAGTTCTAGACTACTAAAACCAGTGGTATCTGCTATCATATAATCATTGTGCAAATATATTTCATTAACTCTAGTAGTGTGTTTACCCCTATCAATCTTATTACTAAGCCCCTGTGTTTGCAAATCAAAACCAGGAATAAGAGCATTGATAAACGAACTCTTACCAACTGCAGACTGACCACAAACAGCCACAAATGAGTCACTTATATACTTCTCTATCGCATCAATACCTTCATTATTTTTAGCACTAATCACAAATCTATTTAAGAAATAGTATTGTAAAGATATATCTTCTATAAACCCCTTAGGCGATATATCACTCTTATTAATAACAATTATTGGCTCTATGTTATTAAGGTAACAATAGATTATTAATTTATCAACGAGTAGCAGGTCTGGTTCCGGTCTAGGAGCAATCACTATAAGCAATTTCTCTAGATTGGCTATAGGTGGTCTAGGTATATAACAACTACGCTCTAAACACTTAGTGATAATATACTTACCAGCACTAAATTCATTAGGTACAATTTCCACCCTATCACCAACAACTAATCTATTTTTCTTAGCGGTTGTCCTAATAGAACACTCAACCTTCTCTTTTTCACTTGTAAGTACGGTATATATTCCACCTACAACTTTAATAATAGTTCCTATAATATTCTCCTTCTATCTGCCACTTGGTCTTCTATTTCCACTCTTGGTTGCTTTATCAAAATTTCTACCCCTTGCATCATTTGACATTTCTCTAGCATAATGCTTAGGAGTTTTTTCTCTTACTCTTGATTTTTTGTTATCAGCCTTTCCTGCAGGTTTTCCTGACATTTTACTAAAGCTTTTTTGTTTATCTTTTGACTGTGCTAATTTAGACACGTCTTTTACCTTGCTTCTAGTATTCTTATTAGGTTGTGGTTTAGTTTTAGGCTTAAATTCGCTCTCTTTTACTACAACCTTATTATCTTTTAGTTCTTTATTTCTTAGTTGTCCACACGCACCTTCGATATCGTCTCCTAGACTTCTTCTCATTGTTGCAGATAAGCCTAGTCTATTTAGATAGCCTAGGAAGGTCTTACAACTATCCTGAGTAGGAGCCGTTAAATTTCTACCATCAACTTCGTTTAATTTAATAAGGTTAATATGACAAGGTAATTCACCTAATAATTCGGCTAATTCCTTAGCATTTTTAAAGGAATTATTTTTACCTTCTATCAAGGTGTATTCTATTATTATCCTTCTATTAGTCATTGTATGATAATAGTTAAGACTATCTAATACTTCTGCAATGGAGTATCTCTTTGCTATAGGCATTATTTCCTTTCTAGCAGCGTCATTAGATGCGTGTAAAGAGAAACATAATGTTACTGCATATCCTAGGTCAGCAAGTTCTTCTATCTTGCTTGGAATACCACAAGTAGACACAGATATATTTCTAACACTCATATTAAACATATCATCGTGTGTTACATACTTTAAGAATTTCTTTAGGTTATCAAAGTTGTCTAGAGGCTCCCCACTACCCATAAGCACGATATTAGTAATCTCTCTATCCTTAGTAGTTCCACCTAGATATCTATTAACTGCAACTATCTGACCCAATATTTCTCCTGCAGATAAGTTCCTAACAAAGCCATTTAGACCACTAGCACAGAAGGCACAGTTCATCTTACAGCCCACTTGAGTACTAACGCACAAAGTATTACCAAAAGCATATTTCATAAGTACGCCTTCAATAATATTACCATCTGGTAAGTCATACAAAAATTTAATTGTCTTATCTTTACCAGAACTAGTAATAGCCTTTCTAATTTTGATTGGCTGCATTATGTAGTTTAGTTCTTTTAATTTATCTAGAAATGACTTAGGCACATTGATTTTATCGTCATAATCTTTACCATTGTACATAGCAGTTAAAAGTTGGTCAACCCTATATTTAGGCTCACCAAAGCTCTCTAGCATACTATATAGTTCTTCTCTCTCATAGTCTAAAAGTATTGTCATTTTCTCTTTAATCTCCCTATAAAAAATCCTTCTGTACGGGTTAAATTTGGATAAAAAGTATATTTCTTATTTTCATTTGTTATATTTAACCCCATTGTGTCTATTTCTGTTAATTCAAAATCTGGGTTGTTTCTTAAAAATTTATCTATAACCATAGCATTTTCGTTATCTAGTATTGTACAGGTTGAGTATTGTAAGATACCACCTGACCTTACATACTTAGCAGAATTACTAAGTATTTGATACTGAAGTCCTGCTAGTGTCTTTACATCATTTATAGATTTATTTAGGAAAACATCTGGTTTTTTCCTAGATACACCTAGATTACTACAAGGCACATCACACATTACATAGTCAAATTTCTCAATCCATTCTTCTCGTGTCTTAGTAGCATCTTGTTCAAAGCATTTAACATTTTTTAGCTCTAAACCACTAGCATACTTATGAATTAAGTCCACTCTGTGTTTATGAATATCACATGCATATACTTGTACATCGCCACTTTGTGCTAGATACACAGACTTTCCACCAGGAGCAGCACAAGTATCTAGAATTTTTCCTTTTTCAGCACCAAGTGCCTTACAGGTAATGATACTAGGTAGTCCCTGAACTATAGCACAGTCCTTCAAATCGGTTTTAAGTAGTTCTGCATAATCTACATACATATACTCATCTAGTAGACTTTTAGAATATCTAATACCCTTTTTATCTAGTTGCTCTGTAAAGTCTTTAGCAGAGATTTTATCTAAGTTTACCCTAATATGTGTATCACTAGTAAGTTCTACTGAGATTAAACTCTCTACAAAATCTAATTTGTGTTTTTTAAGCAGTTCCTTAATTACCCACTCAGGATAATTGTACTTAATAGATAGGTGCTTAGTTAAATTCTTGTCTTTATTAGGAAGCACTAGTTCTCCATTTACTAGTTTCTTACTAACAGCATTGATAAAGCCTGACTGGTGTTTATCTACACCTTTAGATAGATTAACTACTTCGTTAACTACAGCAAACTTAGGAATACTGCTGATATTCTTAGAAACATATGCAACCATTTTAAGTAGTATTAGTAGTTCAGTCTTTGGCATCTTGGTAACATATTGCGAAACAAAAAACTCAAGTGATATATCTTTCTCTAATACCCCATACACAATCTTAGTAATAAGGGCATTATTCATACCATTTGTCATATTTAAAAGTTTATTAAGTTCAATACTTACATACGCACCTTCAATATAAATCTTCTTTAAAAGTTCGTAAGACGCCTTTAGTTCTTTATTCACTATTTAGCCACCGCTCCTAGTTCAATTCCTTTACCATTTAAATAGCTTTTTGCTGTCATTTTCTTTGAGTTTATAGGTAATAATTCTGTAATTTCTACAAATCCATCTGCACATTTAATCACTAGACCTTGTTTACTACTAGCAATTACCACTTCGCCATCTTGATAATTTTTAATATCTAAATCACTATTGTACACTTTAGCATTGTATAATTTGAAATAAACATCGCCAATTGTCATATGTGCGTTTGGCCAAGAAGCAAGACCTTTGATAAGCCCCACTACTTCCTTAGCTGTCTTTGAAAAGTCTAAATCCCCCATTTCTGGCTTTAGCATTACACATTTAGTAGCCTTTTCGTGCTCTTGTTCTTTAAATACTGCCTTACCACTCTCTATCATATCTAGCGCTGGAACTATCATCTCTGCACTTAGTCTAGATAATTTATCAAATAGTGTAATTGAGTTATCTTCATCTGTGATAGGTATTCTCTTAATATCCATAACAGGACCATCGTCCATACCAATCTGTGACCTAAGAATAGAAACACCTGTCTCTGTATCTCCATTAATTAAACACCATTGAATAGGGCTAGAGCCCCTGTAATATGGAAGAATACTTCCGTGTAGATTGATAACGCCGTGTTTCTTTGCATATAATACGTTTTCGCCTATTATTTGACCATAAGCACAGGTAACAATGATATCTGCGTCAATATTTAGAAGTTCACTCACATCGTCTTTTCTAATCTTCTCAAACTGAAATACCTTAGTTCCATATTTCATTGCTAGTTCTTTAACTGGAGTTGGAACTATCTTATTACTTCTACCCTTAGCCTTATCTGGTTGAGATACTACAGCAACTACTTCGTGCTTACTATCATATATCGCCTGTAAAGATGGTACCGCATACTCAGGCGTTCCAAAAAACATTACCTTCATATCTCACCCCTTATTTATTGTTCTTTTTTGATTTAGGCTCTTTGTAGTCCTTAACAATCTTATCGGTAAATAGTACGCCATCTAAGTGGTCTATCTCGTGACAGAATGCTCTGGCAAGTAAGTCAACACCTGTGATTACAAATTCATTACCATATCTATCTTGAGCCTTAACTGTTACTTCTTCTGGTCTCTTTACATAAGCATACTCGTTCTTAACAGATAAACAGCCTTCTTTCTCTATCTGTTCGCCAAAAGAATCGATAATTTCAGGATTTACTAATTCTATTCTCATATGGTTAACATCTATTACAACAGCCCTTCTAAGTACTCCTACCTGTACTGCTGCTAGTCCACAACCATTGTTTTTTAGCATAGTTTCCTTCATATCGTCTAGTAATTCCCATAGTTTCTCATCAAATTCTCTAACGGGTTTACTTTTCTTTCTTAGTATTTCGTCTCCAATTTGTACAACATTTCTAATTGCCATTATTTCCTCCTAACTGAGCGATTGTGGGTTATTCTCCACAAATACACTGAGTTTACTATTTCGTAATTCATCTAGTATTTTATATACTTCACTCATAACTTCATCTGTAATTTTCTTCTCAAATCTCATTACAAGTTGAAATCTATGTTTATTTTTAATCTTATTTACAGGTGATTTCATTGCTTCTAAGAAGAAGAAATCTTTACCATACTGTACCCTAAACTTCTTGAGCTTTAGTATTAAACTATGTGTAGCAGACTTAACTAACTCTTCATCTGCACTAGTAAGTAATATTCTAACTAGCTTTGCAAATGGTGGAAACTTAGTAGTCTCCCTTAGATTTATTTCTTTATCATAGAACTTTAGATAATCATAGTTAGCACAAGTTAGATATACAGGGTTCTTTGGAACATATGTCTGCAAAACAACTCTGCCTTCGGTTTCACTTCTTCCTGCTCTTCCAGATACTTGTGTCATTAGTGCAAACGTTGTTTCGTTTGCCTTGTAACTATAATTAAATAGCGATATGTCTGCATCAATTATACCAACTAGGTCAACTGACGGAAAGTCGTGTCCCTTTGTTACCATCTGTGTACCAACTAATATAGATGGTTTGGTTTTACCAAATTCCCCTAATATCTTAGAGTAAGCATCTTTAGTAGTTACCACATCATTGTCTAGTCTAAATACCTTAACCCCTGGGAACTTATCATTAAGTATCTCTACCACTTGTTGTGTGCCTGTCGCTCCTAATTTAATACTATCACTGCCACAGTCCGGACATTTGGTGAGTACCCTAAATTTCTTACCACAAAAGTGACATTTAAGAACTCCATCTTGTTTATGATAGACAAGGTTTGCATCACACTCTGTGCATTTAGGTATGTACGAACACTCCTTACACATTAGATACGAACTAAAGCCCCTACGGTTAATAAATAGTATTGCTTGGTTACTTGCCTTGATAGTTTCATCTAGTCTCTCCATCATTACACTAGAGAGCATTGTATTATTACCAAGTCTGAATTCATTACACATATCTATAATTTCAATACCTGGCATAGGTTTTTGATTAACTCTCACCGGCATCTCAACTCTATTATACTCGTGTATTTCACTTTTATAAAAAGTCTCAATCGATGGAGTTGCGCTACCAAGTACTAGTGGGCATTTATTGTATTTAGCCCTAAATTCTGCTATATCGTGTGTCTGGTATCTAGGATTACTATCACTAAGGTATGAACCATCGTGCTCTTCATCTATAATTATAACACCAATATTTTCAAGTGGTGCAAAGATAGCAGACCTGGCACCAACTACTATTTTTGCTTCACCATTATAGATTCTAAACCACTCATCGTGTTTTTCTCCAACAGATAGTGCACTATGAAGGACTGCGACATCAGCACCAAATCTCTTATTAAATACTCTAACCATCTGTGGTGTTAGAGATATCTCTGGAACTAACATTAGTGCAGTCTTACCATCTCTTAGAGCGTCTTCTATAACTCTCATATATACTTCAGTCTTACCACTACCTGTAACACCAAAGAGTAAAATTGGCCTGTCTGCAGATTTCTTTATAGATTCAACTGCTTTTAATTGTAGTTTAGTTAGTTCACAAGTGGATTTCTCAAAAGTTTCAGTATTTAGCCTTCTTACCTTTTTCTTAACTTCGGTTAGTACGCCTTCTTCTATCATCTTATTGATAGTGGCATTAGTAAACTTTTTACTAAGTGTAGTATAGTCAGCCTTACCACATTGCATTAAATACTCTATAGCAAGTGGTGCATTTTTATTTCTCTTAGAAAGGGTTGATAGATATTCTTGTGCTCTATCTTCTTTTAGAGTGATAATTCGCTCAAACTTATCTTTTACCCCAGACCTTACTTGAGACGGAACTGCTAGTCTAATACCGTCTAGTAGCCTTAGATATAGTTTATCCTTCATAAACTTAGTAAGGTCAACAAGTTCACTTTTTATAAGTGGCCTGTCATCTAGTCTAGAGACAATAGATTTCACTTTGTCAATAGGACAGTCTGTAGTTTCCTTAATGGCTATCACATAGCCTTCTATCTTTCTATTACCAAAAGGAACTAGTACTCTATCGCCTACCTGTAGGTCTGCCAAAACAAGGGGTATATCATAATCAAATACCCTATCTATCTCACTTGACAAAACATCTACTATTATCTCAGCAAACAATCTAAGCCATCTCCTAAAAAAAATCTATTGCAACCTAAACCCTTACAAATATAGGTAATAGTTTGCAATAGAAAAATATTTTACCCTTTATTTCTTCAAAAGAAACTATTACAAGTTCTCTGCGTTATCAATTACGATTGTACCATCGTCAACTTCATCAACTGCACGAGTAACCTCTGGGATAGCTTCCTTCTCTTCATCACTTAAGGTTTCATTTAAAAATTTAGCTCTCTTACCAACAACTACAGCGAGTTTGTATGGATTACCCATCTTTTCTACTAATTCATCAATAGGTGGTTCTAGTAACATAATCTCGACTCCTAATTTTTTAATACTTATATATTTTAATATATAAATGAATTTTTTTCAACGCTTTTTCGCAATTTTATAGTTAAAATTATTTATTTTAGTATTAATAACTAATTCCAGCCGCATCTAATTCGGCTTTTAGGTCATCTAGAGAAATAATTTCTACGCCTAATTTCTGTGCTTTTTCGAGTTTACTTCCAGCATTTTCTCCAGATAGAACATAGTCAGTCTTAGAACTAACCGAAGATGTAACTTTTGCTCCTAGTTTCTCGAGATATGCAGTAGCATCGTCTCTAGACATATTATCTAGTGTTCCTGTAAGAACTATGGTCTTATCTGTAAACCTACTCTCAATACCCTGTAATTCTTCTTGAGATTCTATCTCTATACCTAGGTCAAATAGTCTCTCTATTAGTTCTCTCATTTCTTCATCTTTAAAGAAACTAATGATATTCTCGGCAATGATATCACCTACGTCTTTGATAGAGATAAGCTCGTCAAAGGTAGCATTCATAAAGGCATCAAAAGAGCCGAATTTATTTGCTATATCTTTAGCAGTCTTTTGACCAACACCACCGATAGATAGTGCATAAATAAAGTTACTCAAATTCACCCTTTTGCTTTTCTCAATATTCTCTAGAATTTTAGTCGTTTTCTTATCTTTAAACGCTGTTAATTTCTTTAGGTCAGCAGATGTTAAAGTGTATAATTCTTCTACAGATTTTAGACCTAAAACATCGTACATATTCTCGATAGTTTTCTCAGATAGATTCTCTATATTCATTGCGTTTTTTGATGCAAAGTGAGCAAGTCTAGCAACTGTTCTCTCCTTGCACCAGAAATTTGGACAGAATATATTAACATCGTCATACTCAACAGGACTACCACAACTAGGACAGATACTTGGCTTCTCTATTCTAATACTGCTATCAAAGTGCTCTGCAACACCCAAGATTTCTGGTATAACTTCGTTACTTCTCCTAACAAATACAGTACTGCCTATAGCAACGTCTTTTCTAATAATATCATCGTAATTATTAAGGGTTGCTCTAGACACTGTCGCTCCTGCTAGTTCAATAGGCTCTATCTCACATACAGGTGTTAATTTACCTGTCCTACCCACCTGCCAGACAATGTCTTTTACAACACTAGTCATTTCAACTGCTTCAAATTTATAAGCAAGAGCCCACTTAGGGAATTTCTCTGTAAACCCAGCCCTTTCTCTAACAATATAATCATCAACCTTGATAACCATACCATCGATTAATATATCTAGGTCAGACTTTATCTTATCCACCTTCTCAATGAGTGCCCAGATATTTTCAAATTTATCAACAAGATTAAAGAAATTATAAGTATCAAAGCCATTTTCTTTTAAAAAATCATTTGCTTCTTTTTGAGAAAGTAGAGCATCTTCTCTAATTAAAATATCATACATATAGGCATCTAGATTTCTACTAGCAGTAACCTTGGTATCTAGATTTCTAAGTGCACCTGCTGCTGCATTTCTTGCGTTCTTGAGTGGCTCTGTACTTTTTCTATTGTACTCTTCTAGTACAGATAATCTCATAAGCACTTCGCCCATAACAGTTACTTTGCCTTTGTACGAGATAGTCTTAGGCACATTTTTAATAGTCTTAACCTGTGCTGTGATATCTTCACCAACTAGGCCATTTCCCCTAGTCGCACATTGCTTAAGTCTACCATTTTCGTACTTAGCAACAACTCTTAGTCCATCGTACTTGTACTCAACAGAGAATTTCTTTGCACCAAGGGCTACCATATCGTCATACCAGGACTTTAGTTCGTCTCTAGTATTTGCTTTATTAAGAGAGTATAATTTCTTCTCGTGCTTAACTTTTACAAATTTATCAAGCACAACATCACCAACTTTCTGAGTCGGGCTGTCTTCTAGAATTACACCTGTCTCTTTCTCTAAGTCCACTAATTCGTAATACAAATCATCGTATTGCTTATCAGAAATTAATGGATTATCAAGTGTATAATAGGCGTAATTATACTTCTTTATTAATTCTTTTAGTTCTGTCATTCTAGACAATTTATCCATAAATAAACCTACTTTTTAAGTATTTGTAATGGTGCAAAGTTAAGAGATAATGTCTTAACTCCTATTGTGCCAAAGTCAACAGATACATAGTTATTACCACCAGCATCTTCTACTTTAACAATTGTACCCACACCAAACTTAGTGTGTAGTACCTGAACTCCAACCTTGTAGTCATCTAGTTTCTTTTTCTGCTCATTTACTTTATTTAAGTTTAAGTTTTGCATACTATTAATTGGTTGAATAGTTGTTTTCTGAGTATCTCCGAAACTTGTTTGAGCACTACTAAACGACTCATAAGTTGAGTAACTATTACTACTTGAGTAAATAGAACTGCTACTACTGTAGTTGGATTTGTAACTAGAATTATAGTTATTAGAGCCATAATTACTAGAGTATCCATAGTTAGAATAAGTATCATTATAGTAGTTATTTTCCCTATATGTAGGCTTATTTGCAGATACCTGCATACCCATTTCTTTTAGGAATCTACTAGGTAATTGAGTCTCTCTCTTACCATATAGGAATCTAGATTTTGCTTTAGTCACATATAGTTTTTTTCTAGCCCTAGTGATAGCAACGTACATTAGTCTTCTTTCTTCTTCTAGTTCGTCATTATTGTCCATTGCTCTAGATAATGGGAATTTACCTTCTTCCATACCTATCACAAAGACATAATCAAACTCAAGACCTTTACTTGCGTGTACTGTTGATATAGACACGGACGCCATATCATCATCTTCTTCATCTAAGGTATTTTGAAGAGTAATTCCTTCTAAATAATCAACTAAGTTGGCATCTGGATTAAGGTGCTCATAACTCTTAACAGACTGCAATAATTGGTCTATATTTAGGCATCTATCAACATCTTCTTCGGCACTAGTATTGTACATATCTTTGATACCGACAGTATTTACAACGTACTCTACAAAGTCATATAGAGATTTTTCATTATATGCTTTCTTTAAGTCACTAATTAAATCACCAAATTCAGCGATTTTTGCCTTGATTGTACTAGATAAGTCACTATCTCTAAAGTTCTCGATTAGGTCTAAAAGTGGCATATTTTTTAGCTGTGCTTCTTGAACTAACTTATCAATAGTCGCCTGACCAATACCCCTTTTAGGATAGTTAATAATTCTAGTAACATTAACAGCGTCTTTAGGATTAACAATCATACTAAGGTATGCGATAGTATTCTTAATCTCTAGTCTCTCAAAGAACTTAAAAATACCACTTACCTTATATGGTAAATTGTAATTAAGCAGTTTCTCTTCAATAAGCCTACTGAGCGCAGACACTCTCATTAGCACTCCTATTTCATTAAGTGCAACACCCCTATTTTGAAGGTTATAGATTTGCCTAGCAACATACTCTGCTTCTTCATTTTCATCATAAGCTTCGTTATAAGTAATCTCTTCACCGTCTTCGTTTTCGGTAAATAAGGTCTTATCTATTCTAGCAAAGTTATTCTTAATTAATCTATTAGCAGTCCTAATGATTTCTTTAGTACTACGGTAGTTCTGCTCTAGTTTATATATTTTACAATCGTAATCTTTTGTAAAGTTCTTTATATTCTCTATATTTGCCCCTCTCCAACAATATATACATTGGTCTTCATCACCTACGACAAAGATGTTTTTCCATCTATCAGCAAGAAGTCTAACTATTTTATATTGAACAAGGTTTGTATCTTGGAACTCATCTACGTGAATATATCTATATTTACTTTGATAATACTCTAAGGTCTCTCTACTATGATAAAAAAGTTCTAGAGTTTTAAGTAATAAATCATCGAAATCTAGGGCGTTATTTGCTTTTAATTGATTTTGATACTCAGCGTAAACCTTGCAAATAACATCTATATTTGTCTCATACTTATTGTCCTTGAGATACTCTGCAGGAGTAAGACCTTGGTTCTTAGCCTTTGAGATATGGTAGTCACAATATTTAGCAACGTCTTCTTCTACAGCAAGTTCTTTAATAACTTTCTTTAGTAATTTATCTTGGTCACTAGAATCATAAACCGAGAAAAATCTATCAAAGCCTTCTAGTTTAGAAATATTTTCTCTAAGAATACTAGCACATAGAGCGTGGAAGGTTTTAATGGTGATACCACCAGAATTAGGAATCATCTGAGATATTCTTTCCTTCATCTCATTAGTTGCTTTATTAGTAAAAGTAATTGCTAGTATATTGCTAGGGCTAATACCCTTTTCGCTGATAAGATAGCAAATTCTATGAGTAAGCAGTCTAGTTTTACCAGAACCAGCACCTGCTGTTACTAGCTTTGCCCCTTCGGTATCCATAGCAATTAGTCTTTGTTGTTCGTTTAATGAATCTAGTAAGTACATATTTTCTCCATTTTATCTTATATCTTAACCTATACATTTTACCACAAATCTAGATATAATCAAAACGATAAAAAAGATAAGATTAAAAATCTTATCTTACATTCTTATCCACATAGTAATTTATCTTTCACTCTATTATATTTCTCGCTTAAATTAAGAATATAAAACTCTTTCTCGCTATTAGATAGTGATTCAAAGTACTCTCTATCACACAGTACTCCCAAAGGATTGTAGCAATCTTCTGCTAGTAACTTTCTAACACTCTCAACAAATCCAATATCTATAGAGTCATTGAGCACAACATAATTAGTCTCTGCCTTTAATTTCTTTAGCGCTCTAGCATTTTGTAAAAAGTAATTACTTGCCCTATTTTTAGCCTTTTCTTTAGCATTAGAGTAGTCCTGTTGCATTAGTCTTTGCTTAGCAAGATTTGCTAAAAATTTTAATTCATTATTTCTCATTTTTCATATCTTCCCTTTTAGAAAATTTAACTTTTTAGTCTATGTTCAGTATACCTTAATTTGAGAAATTTAGGGAGCAATCCACTAGTCTAATTTGAGTAGAAAATGTCGAATATTTTGATTAAATAAGAGACAAAAAAAGCACCGAAAATTCGGTGCGATAATATTTAGAAACTATGCTCTTTTCTTATTTCTCTTAATAGCAGCTTTTTGTTTCTTTTTTCTCTTAACACTAGGTTTCTCATATTGCTCGTGCTTTCTTAAGTCTCCGATAACACCATCTTTTTGGCATTTTCTTTTGAATCTTTTGATAGCATTTTCAACATTTTCAGTTTCACCAACTCTAACTGTAGACAATTTTTTCACCCACTTTTGTTCTAAATTCCTTAATATTATAAGTCAAAATAATAATTTGTCAAGCCTTTTTATGACAAACCTTTAATTTATCGAAAAAATCATAGAAAAACACCTAGAATCTAGGCAAAATAATTATTTTTATAAATAATTTGACAAAATTCAACATTACAGGTAAAATTAAGGCATATAATCATATGGAGAAAAGTATGGAAGCAAATAAATGCCCTAATTGTGGCGCATCTATCAATGAAAGAGAAGAACACGTCACTACTTGTACATATTGTGGTGGTACAATTATAAATAAAGCTGCTAAAGATGAGCCAAAGGTAGCACCTGCAGCACCTTCTCCATCTAGCACAATATTCAATGCAAATGAGCCACACCCTGCTAGAATAAACCTTAAGTTTAAAGGTGGCATATTCTTACTACTACTTATATTTGCTTGGCCACTTGCATTTCTATACCTAGCAATATGCAAAATTCAAGAAAAAGAAGACCAAAGGAGAAAATAAAAATGAAGATGTTATAGCATCTTCATTTTTTCATATACAGCCTGCAGGTCGGCATTTTTCTTATCCATCTTTGGCCAAGTATCTAGTCCATCGCCTTCTACCCTTGGTATGATATGGATATGTAAGTGAAATACTGACTGCTGAGCAGACACACCACTAGCGTTCATTAGGTTTACACCTGTATAACCACAATTGTCTACATAGTGCTTAGCAACCTTTCTAACAGTACTCATAACTGCACTCAAGTCTTCTTCTGATACTTCCATAATATTCTCATAATGTGCCTTTGGTATTACCAAGGTATGACCTATAGCATCATCAGAAATATCCAAGAAAGCATAGGTTTTCTCATCTTCATAAATTTTATAACTAGGCATCTCGCCTTTAACTATTTTACAAAATATACACATATTAATCTAACTCCTTTATAACTTTTACAAGCATTCCATCTCTATAGTAGTCAACAAATTCTATTTCGTATTCTTTACCTGACTCTAGGTCTCCATCTGCATAGCATCTAATGTACTCGGGTGTAAATCCTTCAAAGTACTCTTTTTTCTCTTCTACTAGCATCTTAAATTTCTGTCCTACAAACATAGATAAATACTTGAGCTTATTATACATATTGATTTTCTCTAGTCTATCTACTCTGTCTTTTTTAATTGACATAGGTAGGTCTTCAAATTTATATGCAACAGTCCCAGCCCTTCTTGAGTACGGGAAAATATGTACGAAAGAAAAACCTACTTTCTCTATAAACTTACTAGTATTCTCAAATTGCTCTTCGGTCTCTCCAGCAAAGCCTACTATTACATCTGTTGTAATATTCGCCTTTGGGAAATATTCACGAATCAAGGACACTTTTTTATAGTACTCTTCTGCAGTATACTTTCTATTCATCTTCTTTAAGATAGTATCATCACCACTTTGCAAAGACAAATGAAAGTGTGGTGCAAAATTAGACATACTAGATAGTATCTCCATAAAGTCTCTGGTAATAACACCTACTTCTAGTGAGCCTAGCCTTATAAGAGCATTAAGACCACTAAGCCTAGACATAAGTAGCCCAAGTGCAGGTTTACCATCTACCTTAAAACTACTAATATCTATACCTGTAAGCACTATTTCTTTGCTTCTACTAGCGAGTACCTTGGCTTCGGCTACTATTTCTTCTAAATCTCTACTTCTAGTCCTACCCCTAAGATATGGAATAATACAATACGTACAGAAATTATTACAGCCATCTTGAATCTTAATAAATTCCCTAGTTGTAGTCTTCTTAGGTGTATTTACACTACAATAGTCGGTACTAATATCTAGTTTATAGGCAACTTGATTTTCAATAAAATCAAGTATTTTTTCTTTACCTTCTGTACCGATAATAGAGAATACATTGGTTTTATCTTTAAATTGCTCTACGTCATTTTCACTAGCACAACCACAGACAATTATCTTGGCATTTGGATTAAGTTTATTAAATTTAGCAATATACTGCCTACTCTTCTTCTCTGCTTCGGCTGTTACTGCACAAGTATTGAGAATATAAATGTCTGCACTTTCTAAATCTTCACTTACACTATATCCAGCACTCTCTAAGATTTGAGCCATACAATCGCTCTCGTACTTATTCTGTTTACAGCCTAGAGTGATAATCACGACTTTACTCATAATCCCACTCTCCTAGTAGAAACATTACGACCGAAGACAAAGCAATAGTGGCTGTCTCCGCTCTCAATATTCTCTTACCAAGGGAAATTGACTTAGCACCAACCGACACCAGCCTTCCAATTTCTACCGAACTAAAGCCACCTTCACTGCCGATAATAATAGCCACTTTCTTACCCTTAGATATATCTAGAGCATTTAGTTTATCTTGTTTCTCACACTCATTAGCAAAGAGAATAATATCGTATTCCTTTAGTTTCTCTAGCATTTTATTAAAAGATAGTGTGTCTTCCACCTTCATTGGAATACTTCTCTTACACTGCTTGATTGATTGATTAGATATATCTTGAAATTTGCTTGTTTTCCCAAATTTATCTTTACTAGTAATAAACTCACTCTCAAAAGGAATAAAAGTCTTTACACCTAATTCGGTCAGTTTTTGAATTATAAGCGACATATTATCTGCTTTTACAAGGGCTTGAAATACAGTAACATCACTGAGTGAATTATAGATATTTTTCTCTTTCTCTACAATAGTCACTGTTGTATCGCCCTTAGACATAGCAATTATCTCTGCCTGATAATCATACTCATCACCACAAACAAGAATGAGTCTGTCTCCTATACTCATTCTCATTACGTTTTTGATATGATTATGCTCAATACCATCTATTTTATATGTTTTACCTTTGTCTAGGCTAAAATTCACAAAAAATCTTTTCATATAGAAATATTATCACAAATGCTTAATAATTACAACAAAAAACCTATTAGGTTGTCCCTAAATAGTGTTATCTTCGGCATAGTTGTAAATTTTAAAAACTAGTTAAAAAAAGAGTACAGAAATCAATCTATACTCTTTTTTATGGAAATTATTCGGACAAATTGTAAATGTGCCTAATAACGAAAAGACCAAAATCTATCTCTTCATAAAGAATATTATCTGTAGAACTGTAAGTAAATGCCTTTACATCACTAGTCAGGATATAATATACCACACCATCTACTTCAATATAATCTATATCTACAGAACTACCTGTTTGAGCTAAAGTTGCCTGATTGTTAGCAAAAGAGACTGTAAGGAATGCTCCTTGTGTAGCATAAAAGTCACAAAGCTGTTCTTCAAACTCATCTGCATTTGCACTAGAATTATACATTTCTAGAATAATCTGAGTAGAAGTGTCAAACATTTCTTCTAGCACACCTTGTCTTTCAGCTTCTTTTAATGCCATATAGTACATTTCTGCTTCAATTTCAGAATGAGAATATTCAAAAGTTTTGCCATCTACATTATCTGTGAAATTAAGTGTCCACATAACAACATTGTTGTTATTATCAAAATGCCATACATCTATAACCTTATCATTTTCTAGATATTCTTCAACTGTTGGTTGAGTATCTGAATAGTAGTATCTAGTAGCATCTGTAAGCCAATGATTGTTCTGAGAACCTACAATATTAATATTGTTCCAACCTGCTCTTGTTCCCTCGTAATACACTGTTTCTAAAGCAGTGCAATTGTAGAAAGCTGCATCATCTATAAACTCAACT
>JAZTWI010000001.1:0-324933 GCA_045635805.1 Clostridia bacterium | reverse complement strand
CATTAAGAATGGTTTGTCAGTCTCTCTAGCTGGCTCTGGGATATAGCTATCAAGAGCAGCCATAAGTTCGTTAATAGCAGCACAAGCAGGGTCATCAACTTTACCCTCTTTAGCAGCTTCAAGAGCTTTAAGAGCAGAACCTTTAACGATTGGAGTATTGTCTCCTGGGAAACCATACTCAGTAAGAAGGTCTCTAATCTCCATTTCTACTAACTCAAGTAACTCAGGGTCGTTAACTTGGTCAGTTTTGTTCATGAATACTACAATGTATGGAACACCAACTTGTCTAGCAAGAAGGATGTGCTCTCTTGTTTGAGGCATTGGACCATCAGTTGCAGCAACTACTAGGATAGCGCCGTCCATTTGAGCAGCACCAGTAATCATGTTCTTAACATAGTCTGCGTGTCCTGGGCAGTCAACGTGAGCATAGTGTCTGTTGTCTGTCTCATATTCTACGTGTGAAGTATTGATTGTAATACCTCTTTGTTTCTCTTCTGGAGCTTTGTCAATAGAGCTGTAGTCCATTGCTAATGCCTTACCTTGAGCAGCAAGAGTCATTGTGATAGCAGCAGTAAGAGTAGTTTTGCCGTGGTCAACGTGTCCAATGGTACCAACGTTAACATGAGGCTTAGTTCTTTCATATTTTGCTTTTGCCATTTTTAAAAATCCTCCTAAATCCTTTTTAATTAAAAATTAGCTTTTTTTAGTTTCGCCGATAACTTTATCAGCAATATTTTTTGGAACCTCTAAGTAATGAGAGAATTCCATACTGAAAGTTCCACGACCTTGAGTCAATCCACGAAGGTCTGTTGCATAACCAAACATCTCTCCTAGTGGAATCTCGGCATGGATAACTTGAGTACCGTTACGCAAATCAGTGCCACTTAGCACACCACGACGACGAGTAATATTACCCATTACATCGCCAAGGTAGTCATCAGGTGTCTCTACTTCAACCTTCATAATAGGCTCAAGTAGTACAGGGTCTGCTTTTCTAACACCATCTTTGAATGCTAGAGAACCTGCAATTTTATATGCCATTTCTGATGAGTCTACATCATGATAAGAACCATCAAAAAGCGTAACCATAAAGTCTACTGTTTCAAATCCAGCAAGAACACCATTTAGTCTTGCCTCTTGAATACCAGCATCGATAGCTGGGATATATTCTTTAGGAATAGCACCACCAACAATCTTGTTTTCAAATTTATATCCCTCACCCGGTTGTAGTGGAGTAAGTTTAACCCAACAGTGACCATATTGTCCACGACCACCTGATTGTTTAATATACTTACCTTCAACTTCAATCTCTTTTCTGATAGTCTCTCTATAAGCAACTTGAGGAGCACCAACATTGGCGTCTACCTTAAATTCTCTCTTAAGTCTATCAACTATAATTTCAAGGTGAAGCTCACCCATTCCGGCAATAATTGTTTGACCAGTTTCTTGGTCAGTGTAAGTTTTGAATGTAGGGTCTTCCTCAGCAAGTTTAACAAGAGCGATAATCATCTTCTCTTGGTCTTGTTTAGTTTTAGGTTCGATAGCAACTCTAATAACTGGCTCTGGGAAATCCATACTCTCTAGAACGATTTGCTTATTCTCTGCACATAGAGTATCACCTGTTGTTGTATCTTTAAGACCAACTACTGCGATAATCTCACCAGCACAAGCTTCTTCAATTTCTTCTCTGTGGTTAGCGTGCATTCTGATAAGTCTACCGATTCTCTCTTTTCTGTCTTTACAACTATTGTATACATAACTACCAGCAGTCATAACACCTGAATAAATTCTGAAGAATGTTAGTCTACCAACATATGGGTCAGTCATAATTTTGAATGCTAAACCAGCAAATGGTTCAGTATCTGAACTTTGTCTAACCTCTTCTTCCTCAGTACCAGGTTTAGTACCCTTGATAGCTTCTACGTCTGTAGGAGCTGGCATATAGTCAACAATAGCGTCTAATAATTTTTGAATACCTTTGTTTTTGAAAGATGTTCCACAAACAACTGGGTTAATCTTACCAGCGATTGTACCAATTCTGATACCTTTCTTAATTTCTTCAACTGTAAGTTCGCCAGTCTCGAAATATTTTTCCATTAAGGCATCGTCTTGCTCTGCAGCAACTTCTACAAGTTCTGCTCTCATCATCTCTGCTTTATCTTTGTATTCAGCAGGAATCTCTGTAACCTCGATATCTTTACCCTTGTCGTCTTTGTAGAATGTAGCATTCATTTCAACTAGGTCAATGATACCTTGGAATTCGTCTGCTTGTCCGATTGGTAATTGAAGTGCTACAGCATTAGCTTTAAGTCTAGACTTCATACTATCAATAACCTTCTCGAAGTTAGCGTCATTAATGTCCATCTTATTTACATAAGCCATTCTAGGAACATTATATTTGTCAGCTAGTCTCCAGTTTGTTTCAGACTGAGCTTCTACACCTGCTCTAGCACTAAATACTGCAACAGCACCGTCTAGAACTTTAAGACTTCTATTAACCTCAACTGTGAAGTCAACGTGTCCTGGGGTGTCGATAATATTAATTTGATGGTCATTCCACATACAAGTTGTGGCAGCACTGGTAATTGTAATACCTCTTTCTTGCTCCTGAGCCATCCAGTCCATTGTAGCTTCACCTTCGTGAACCTCACCTAATTTGTGAGTTTTACCTGTGAAGAATAGGATTCTCTCAGTAGTAGTAGTTTTACCAGCATCGATGTGAGCCATAATACCCACATTTCTAAATTTCTCAATTGGAGTTTTTCTGGCCATTTTTGTATCTCCTTATTACCATCTGTAATGTGCGAAAGCTTTGTTACTTTCTGCCATTTTATGAACGTCTTCTTTCTTCTTGTATGCTCCACCTGTACTGTTGTATGCATCCATAATCTCACATGCAAGTTTCTCTTCCATGCTCTTCTCGTTTCTCTTTCTAGCGTATCCTACTAACCATCTAATTGCTAGAGTTTGTTGTCTAGATGGAGTAATCTCGATAGGTACTTGGTAGTTACTACCACCAACTCTTCTAGCTTTAGTCTCTAATAATGGTTTTAGATTTTCTAATGCTTGAAGGAAGTACTTATCAGGCTCTACGGATAATTTCTCTTTAATTATATCAAATGAACCGTACACAATACCTTCTGCGATTGCCTTTTTACCATCTAACATAACTTGATTAATAAGTTTAGTGATAATCTTGTTATTGTAGATAAAATCTGGCAATACGTCTCTTTTGCGCACACCTGCTCTTCTTGGCATATCTTTTTCTCCTTGTTTTATTTTAAGTATTAACGAAAAATTTTCGCTTTATATTTTAAATTCTGTTTTAGGCAATTTTTGCCCGACTAAATGCTAAAAGATTATTTACCTTTCTTAGCACCATACTTACTTCTTGATTGCTTTCTCTTAGCAACACCAGCAGTATCAAGTGTTCCTCTAATAACATGATAACGAACACCTGGTAAGTCTCTTACTCTACCACCACGAATTAATACTACGCTGTGCTCTTGAAGGTTATGTCCCTCACCTGGAATATATACTGTACCTTCTTGACCATTTGATAGTCTAACCCTACAAATCTTTCTAAGAGCTGAGTTAGGTTTCTTTGGAGATGTAGTAGTAACACTCAAACAAACTCCTCTCTTTTGTGGATTTTCGTCTAGGATAGGAGTTTTTGACTTATCAGCAACCTGCTTTCTACCTTGTTTAACTAATTGCGAAATTGTTGGCATTTTGTCCTCCTGAATTTTTTTATCAAATACGGAAATCAACCCAAATCCATATTTGAAATGGTAGCCCACTTAGCACATAGGTTATTCACCTAGTAAAATAGTGTGGGAAATTTCTAAATAATCAAAATCACACCCAAATTGACCACTTAAAAATTACCAAACGACAAAATTCGTTTAGTTTACTATAATACGGTATTGATTTTACCAAATAATATAACCAATGTCAACGGTTTTTTGTATTTTTTACCCCATAAAAATCGTTTTAAAAACCATAAAATTTTTAGAAATAAAAAAATCTAGCAAAATCGCTAGATTTATTGTTATATTAAACAGCTTTATTCTTGTCATTGAGTGTAGATTCTACTAGTACACATATCTCTTTAGGGTGTGTCTTAACTACTACTTCAAAGCTACTAGCTTCTGGAATATCACAACCAAAAGCAAAAGCACACTCTAAGTAAGAATCAAGCATTTCTCTAGCTGACTCATGTGCTTTCTCTACTGTCTCTCCACTAGTAACTAGACCCAAATCAAACATTGCGATAATATAGGCCTTTTCTTCATCATCATAAAATATAACTGCAGGATAAGTAAATTTCTTCATATCGTTCCACTTTTTGTAATTTTTTTACATATTTCTACTTCAATTCTAGCACAAAAAACCTTTGTTGTAAATTTTTTTACAAGTGTTTTTAACCGTTTTTATAATTATAATGCCGAAATTGGCATAGAATATACCGAATTTAATCTAACTCTATTGAAAAGTTTATATTTCTTACTTGCTGATTCAAATAGTATATAAACCATATCATTACTTACAAAAATGTTCTGTGACATTGATGGAATTGTTGTAGTGCTAATCTTTGCTTCTTCATCTAAATACCATAGTGGCACATCATATAAACCATATCTAATAGTGGATGGTGCATCTTCAGCAAAGACATTTTCGTAGTAGTGCAAGTGAGAATCTGCTATGGAATAAGATGTAGATAAAACAATTTTTCCATCACTAGTAAACGCCATACCTTGTGCTAAATTAGGTAAAGATACAGCCATAGCAGGAATAGGAGTTGAATTATTATATTTATAGTACAATCCTAGAGCTTTTGTCTCATCAATAGTAAAACCATAAGCAACTGCCATATTGGTTTCTCCTGACCTAGTCTTTAAATGATGCTCTTCTCTAGTTTCGTAGTTACCTTCTCTATAGAACTCACCAACCCATAAAATACCATTTCTAGCAATAACAAAGTCTGCACCATTGAGAGTCTCAGTATACGCATTAACATACAAAGATTCACCATTTTCTTTTCTTAAGAACTCATTTAGTGTAAATCTATATAAATAGCCGTCACCTACTAACCAAATAGAACTACCACTTGAAACAATACCACCAGCGTGTCCTGTATAATCCTGTTCTTCGCACTTTAAGGTAATATATTTTTCTGCTTCTTTGGTCTCTCCATCTACAAGGTAAATTCTAGAAGGTTCACCATTATTCATATAACCAGACACCAAGTAATCGTCGTATCCAGCGAGTTGAGACATTCCCTGTGGAACAAATTCAGTATCTAGTCCTGGAATTACAAACTCTTCTTTTGCATTATCAAAGAAGTATCTATTCCATGGCCATAAGAAATATACTGATAGAAAACCCATAATACATACAAGTATAGATGATGTCACAATTAGAGTTATTTTAAGTGGCTTTTTCATAAGTTAAATTCCTTAAAAAATAAATTTAGCATATTACTATTAATTATAATCTATCACAGAATACCATAAAAGACCAAACTATTTTCTTAAACATTTATTTTAAAAAGAAAAAAACACCCACTAAGGGTGTTTTTTCTAGTCTGCTAATTGAGCTTCTGCATCTAGAACAACTGAAGGCACAACTGCTTCTGCAGTATTTTCGCTCTCAATTGAAGTTAATGCAGTTTCTAATACTCCACTTTTTTCACAATATCTAGTTAGAGCAGATGCTAGTCCTGGGTTTACACCATACACTTTACCATCTTTTACTACTAAGTGAATCCCCTTTTCTCTTAGTTTCATTGATGCTGGTACTGATGCCATAGGCTCAATAACGTCAAGTGATGCGTTTTTATCATGATTAGCATATGTATTTACTAGATTTTTATAATAAGATTTTGGTTCCATAACAATTCTCCTTGAAACTATTATTTCCCCCACAAAAAGCAGATTTGCTTTATCCCATAAACGATTACTCACTCTTAAAGTAATTCCACCTACTTACTGTAAGTAACCTTGTTTTTTTAACAATCTTATTATACTACAAATATGTTTTATTGTAAATACCTAAAATTGAAATTTTTTAAATTTTTACAAAATAATAATCCGATATTATTCAAGCAAATAAAAAAATCCTTATTAAAGCGATTTTTTATAATTTCACATAATAAGGATTTTTATTATTGTATTAGATAATATCTTCTAAGTTTTCATCAAATAATTTGCTGGTCTCTTCGTCCATTTGTGCATATTCTTTGATTTCTTCTTTAGTATCTCTATACTGTAAGTCTTTAATGTTTTTAAAGCCTGTTCCAGCAGGAATTTGCTTACCAATCATTAAGTTCTCTTTTAAGCTGATTAAGTTATCAACTTTACCCTTAACAGATGCATCAGTAAGAACTCTAGAAGTCTCCTGGAATGATGCAGCAGCAAGGAATGATGGGTTACTTAGAGATGCTTTTGTGATACCTTGAACAAGTCTCTTAGCAGTAGCAGGAACACCACCTTCGCTAACAACTTTATCGTTCTCAGCTTCAAATGTGAAGTGGTCAACAATGTCACCTACTAACATACTAGTATCTCCACTGTCTTCTACTTTAACATTCTTAAGCATTTGTCTAATAATAATCTCTACGTGTTTAGTATTAAGTTCAACACCTTGAGATGAGTAAGTTGCTAGAACTTCATTTAGAAGATAATTTTGTACTTCGTTAACACCCCTAGTTCTCAAGAAGTCATTAGGATAAATTGAACCTTCAGTAAGTACTGTACCAGCCTCAACTGTATCGCCATTCTTAACCTTTAGACCTACACCGTAAGGAACGATATATTTACCGTCGCCATCAGGGTTCTTAACGATAACTTCGTAATATTTACCACCGTCTTTGTTTTGAGATGCCATTTCTTTAAGTGTAACTTTACCAGCTACTTCACTAACTGTAGCAACACCCTTAGGTTTTCTTGCTTCGAAAATCTCGGCAACTCTAGGAAGACCTTGTGTGATATCGGCAGCGTTCGCAACACCACCTGTGTGGAATGTTCTCATGGTTAACTGTGTACCTGGCTCACCAATTGATTGAGCAGCGATAATACCTACAGGCTCTCCAAGTGGAACAATCTTGTTATTTGACATATTCTTACCATAACATTTAGCACAAATACCATGTTTAGACCTACAAGTAAGTGCAGTTCTAATAGATACTGCCTCTACACCTGCATCAGTGATAGCCTTAGCCATCTCTGGAGTAACCATTGTATCTGCTTTAACTATTACAGCTTTTGATTTAGGGTCGATAACGTCAGCTGCTGTATATCTACCGATAATTCTCTGTTGTAATGAACATACAGGAGTGCCATCTTTAGAAATAGCAGTAACTAACATACCCTTAGTTTTCTCACCATTCTCTTTGAAACAGTCTTCTTGAGAAATGATTACTTCTTGAGCAACTGCCTCAAGTCTTCTAGTTAAGTAACCAGAGTCGGCAGTCTTAAGAACTTTATCGGCAAGACCTTTTCTACCACCACGGCTTGAAATAAAGTACTCTAGTGGAGTAAGACCCATACGGAAGTTAGATTTAACCGGAATATCAACCTTTCTACCAGAAGTATTAGCCATAATACCTCTCATACCACATAGCTGTAATACCTGACCAGCGTTACCACGGGCTCCAGATTCAGCCATCATTCTAACTGGGTTAAGAACGTCCATTTTCTTGATAACTAGACCTTCTAGTTTCTTAGTAACGTCCTTCCATAGTTTAATATTCTTGTCAAGTTTCTCGTTCTCTGTAATAAAGCCTCTCTTGAAGAATTTTTCGTTTTCTGCGATTTGGTCTTCAACTTCTTTAACCATTATAGCTTTATCTTCTGGAATCTGCATATCAAATACGTTGATTGTAATAGCACCGATTGTAGAGTACTTGTAACCAATCTCTTTGATATGGTCTAGCATTTTAACTGTTTCTGTAGTACCTAGAGCATTGAAACATTGTCTAATAATTAAGTCAAGTTTCTTCTTAGTTACTAAGAAATCAATCTCAAATTTACCGATATTGTCTGGATTTGTTCTATCAATAAATCCAATACATTGTGGGATATTTTTATTAAAGATAATCTTACCAACTGTGGTATCAACTCTCTTTAAGTATTTCTTACCATCAACTTCAACTTCTCTTCTTAAGATAATTGGAGCTTGAAGTTCAACAATTTTGTTTTGGTATGCCATCATTGCTTCGTCTTCACTCATAAAGAACTTTCCAGCACCTTTGGCATCTTCTTTAACAATTGTTAGATAATATGAACCTAAAACCATGTCCTGTGTAGGAGTAACGATTGGACAACTATCTGCTGGTTTCAATACGTTATTACTAGCAAGCATTAAGATTCTAGCTTCTGCTACAGCTTCTGGGCTAAGTGGAACGTGAACAGACATCTGGTCACCGTCGAAGTCAGCGTTGAAGCCACCACAAACAAGTGGGTGTAGTCTAATTGCTCTACCTTCGATTAGTACAGGCTCGAAAGCTTGGATACTAAGTCTGTGAAGAGATGGAGCACGGTTAAGTAGTACAGGATGGTCTTTGATAACATCTTCAAGTAAATCCCAAACTACAGGTTTTTGTTTCTCAATTACTCTTTTTGCTGTTTTAAAGTTAAGAGATAGATTTTTCTCAACTAGTTTTCTCATAATAAATGGCTTAAATAACTCAAGAGCCATCTCTTTTGGAAGACCACATTGATACATCTTAAGTTCTGGACCTACTACGATAACTGAACGACCAGAATAGTCAACTCTCTTACCAAGTAAGTTCTGTCTAAATCTACCAGGTTTACCCTTTAAGCTAGCAGTAAGAGATTTTAACTCTCTTTGTTTTGGACCTTGAACAGCTTTACCCTTCTTACCATTTTCGATAAGAGCGTCAACTGCTTCTTGGAGCATTCTCTTTTCGTTTCTAACGATAACTTCTGGAGCACCGATAGAAATGAATTTCTTAAGTCTATTATTTCTATTAATAATTCTTCTGTATAGGTCATTGATATCAGATGTAGCAAATCTACCACCATCTAATTGAATCATTGGTCTTAGGTCTGGTGGAATAACAGGAACGATATCTAGAACCATCCACTCTGGTCTATTACCACTTCTTCTAAATGACTCGATAACTTCTAATCTCTTTGATTTTAGTTTCTTTTGACCCTTTGTAGCTTTAGCAATTTGAGCCTTTAATTCTTCTGACTCTTTCTCTAGGTCAATTTCGCTAAGTAATTCTTTGATAGCTTCGCCACCCATACCTGCTCTAAATGAATTAGGGCCGTATTTTTCGACAGCTTCTCTATATTCGCTATCACTGATAACTTGCATTTTGCTAAAACCAGTGTTACCTGGCTCTAGCACAATGTAGCTAACATAATATATAACTTTATCTAGTTGTCTGCTGTTAAGATTAAGTAAAACACCTATTCTTGATGGAATACTCTGTAAGAACCAAATGTGTGCAACAGGAGTAGCAAGTTCGATGTGTCCCATTCTCTCACGTCTAACAGTACTCTTAGTTACCTCTACACCACATTTATCACAGATAACGCCTTTGTGTCTAATTCTTTTATATTTTCCACAATGACATTCCCAGTTTTTCTTTGGTCCGAAAATTCTTTCGCAAAGAAGACCTGATGTCTCTGGTTTATGTGTACGGTAGTTAATGGTTTCTGATTTAGTTACTTCACCATGGCTCCACTCTTTTATTTTTTCTGGAGATGCAATACCTATTTTAACTGATGCTAGGTTATTTAATTCAAACATTATTTTCTCCTTTATTCTTCATCGTCAAAGTCATCAAATAGTGCTGACTCATCAAAAATATTATCAAAATCTTCGTCGCTTTCTAAATCTTCTTCTAGAGATTTCTCAACATCGATAGTATCGAAGTCTAGGTCAATATCCTTAATCTCTTCTCTAGGTTTAGTTGCCTCAGCAAATGTCTCAACTGTATCAGCAGATAAGTCGCTAAGAGCAAATTCTTTACCCTGCTCATTTAATAATTGTAGGTCTAATCCTAAACCTTGTAGTTCTTTAATAAGAACTTTAAATGATTCAGGCATTCCAGGCTCTGGTAAAGGTAATCCTTCAACAATAGCCTTGTATGTTGCAAGTCTTCCTTCTGTATCGTCAGACTTGATTGTCATCATTTCTTGTAGAAGTTTAGTTGCACCGTATGCTTCAAGTGCCCAAACTTCCATTTCACCGAATCTCTGACCACCAAACATAGCTTTACCACCGAGTGGTTGTTGTGTAACGTATGCGTAAGGACCTGTTGACCTTGCGTGCATTTTGTCGTTAACCATGTGCTCTAGTTTGATGTAATACATATAACCAACGGTTACAGGATTCTCAAATGGCTCACCTGTTCTACCATCGTATAGTTGGATTTTACCGTTCTCTGGGAAGTTATTCTCAACTAACAACTCTCTAATATCACTTTCTTTTACACCATCAAATACAGGAGTTGCAATCTTGATACCAAGAGCCTTTGCAACTAAGCCTAAGTGTACTTCTAGCACCTGACCTACGTTCATACGGCTAGGAATACCTAGTGGGTTAAGAACGATATCGATAGGTTGTCCGTTTGCCATAAATGGCATATCTTCTACAGGAAGGATTCTAGAAACGATACCTTTGTTACCGTGTCTACCAGCCATTTTATCACCAACACTAATCTTTCTCTTTTGAGCGATGGTAACTCTAACCATTTGGTTAACACCTGTTTCTAGTTCGTCTTTATTCTTTCTTGAGAATACTTGAATATCTACAACTACACCACTAATTCCGTGTGGAACTCTAAGAGAAGTATCCTTAACGTCTCTTGCTTTCTCACCGAAGATAGCTCTAAGTAGTCTTTCTTCTGGAGTTGGCTCTGTCTCTCCCTTTGGGGTTACTTTACCTACTAGAATATCGCCAGGTTTAACCTCAGCACCTACTCTAATAATACCATTTTCATCTAGGTTCTTAAGAACATCTTCACCAAGATTTGGAATATCTCTAGTGAACTCTTCATCACCTAGTTTAGTTGTTCTACATTTAACTTCTTCTTCCTTTAGAGTAATAGAAGTATAAACGTCTTCTTTAACTAGTCTTTCGCTAAGTAAGATAGCGTCCTCATAGTTGTAACCTTCCCAGTTCATGAATGCGATAAGCATATTCTTACCTAGGGCAAGCTCACCACCATTTGTACTATATCCGTCAGCTAAAGTCTCACCTTTCTTAACCTTTTGACCTTTCTTAACAATTGGTTTTTGGTTAATACAGCTTTCTTGGTTAGTTTTAACAAACTTAGTTAGTTCGTATTTATCAACTGTACCATCATCTAATGTTACTTCGATGTTATTAGCATCTGCATAAGATACAACACCAGGATTTTTAGCAACTATAATTGCACAGTTATCTAGAGCAATCTTGTGCTCCATACCTGTACCTACGATAGGAGCTTCTGTTCTAATTAGTGGAACTGCCTGTCTCTGCATGTTCGCACCCATTAGGGCTCTGGCTGTATCGTCGTTCTCTAGGAACGGAATAAGTGATGTTGGAACAGAAATTAATTGTCTTGGAGATACGTCCATGTAATCAACCATATCGCTGTCTACTTCAAGAACTGTATCTTTATATCTACAAATAATTCTCTTATTTTTAAATGAACCATCTGCATTAAGTGGCTCAATTGCTTGTGCAATGTAGCAGTTTTCGTCTTCGTCAGCCATTAAGTAAACAACTTCGTTGGTAACAACTCCCTTCTCTTTGTTTACTACTCTATATGCTGTCTCAATGAAACCATACTCATCGATTCTAGCAAAGCTTGAAAGTGAGTTAATAAGACCGATGTTACCACCTTCTGGAGTCTCAATAACACAGATTCTACCATAGTGACTGTGGTGAATATCTCTGACTTCGTCAGTAGCTCTATCTTTCTTAATACCACCAGGACCTACAGCTGATAGTCTTCTCTTTTGAGCAAGAGAACTTAGTGGGTTCATCTCGTCCATAAGCTGACTTAATTGGTGACTAGCAAGGAAGTCCTTGAATGCTCTATTAATTGGTCTAGCATTAACTACTTGAGATGGACTAATGTCATTTAAGTCATGTGACTGTAATGTCTCTTTAACAGCATTAGAAAGTTTATTCATACCACTTCTAAATGCGTCTTGTAATAATTCACCTGCACCTTTGATTCTTCTGTTGCATAGGTGGTCAATATTATCAACTTCACCGATACCAGCATTTAAATCTAAGAAGTAGCTAACTGTAGCTAATATATCATCAAGAGTTAGAGTGCTACCTACTAAGTTATCAGCGTTAGCTCTAATAGCCTCAATTCTCTCTTCTTTTGTCTTGTATTCTTTTAGGATATCAGCAAGAACAGGATAATGAACTTGATGATTGATACCTAATTCTTTCTCATTACACTTAATAACTTCGCTTAATTTAACTCTGTTATTTCCGTATAATTTATGTTTCTTACCATCAACTAGTACCCAAACTGAGTTAATACCTGAGTGTTGGATAGTATATGCTTGTTCTTTAGTAATAACTTCACCAGCAGAAACGATAGTAGTTTTCTTATCTTTAATATCTTCTGCTGCAGTAAGACCTACAAGTCTATTGCTAAGAGCAAGTTTTTTATCTACCTTAAATCTACCAACATCGCCTAGGTTATAGAATTGTGTGCTGAAGAATTGTGAGAAAATAAATTGTTTAGTTGCTTCTGCACTAGGAATTTCACTAGGTCTAGTTTTTCTAGAAAGCTCGATAAGAGCATCGTGTTGTGTCTCATATGCATCTTTATCTAGAGTTGCTTTCATAATCTCGTTGTCTCCGAAAGCATCTAGGATTTGGTCTCTAGTTAAACCAAAACACTTAAGGAAGATACCAAGTGAAATCTTACCACCCTTATCAAGTGCTACTTTTAATTGATTTGGTTCTTTCTCTTTTTGCTCGATTTCTAACCAGCTACCTCTCTTAGGGTTAAGAGTACTAGCAAATATTTCTCTACCTGTTTTATCTAATTTCTTTGAGTAATATACACTAGGGCTTCTAACGATTTGAGATA
Source organism: Clostridia bacterium (assembly GCA_045635805.1). Lineage (GTDB taxonomy): Bacteria > Bacillota > Clostridia > Christensenellales > UBA1242 > UBA11490. The sequence continues at coordinate 311,852 of JAZTWI010000001.1, read as the reverse complement.
CAGTTACTCTCTCGATACCATTAAAAATGAAAGTACCAGCCTCTGTCATATAAGGGATATCGCCAAGGTATACTTCTTGTTCAATAACCTCACCTGTTTCCTTAATAACGAGTCTAACTTTAACTCTCATTGGAACACTGTAGTGTCCACCTTTTCTCTTTGTTTCTGCTTTAGAGAGCTTTGGTTGGTCTTCTAGAGTAAAGTCCAAAAAATAGACCTCTGCTTTTCCAGCATAGTCTGTTATAGGTGAAAATTCTTTCAAGGCTTCGCCTATACCCTCTTTTATAAATTTTCTATAAGAGTCTTTTTGAATCTCTAGCAAGTATGGCATTTCTGCTTCTTTTGATTTTCCGAATGTGTAACGGATATTGTTACCATACTTAATCTTCTTTATGTCTGCAGTATTTAACATTTAGGTTTATTCTCCTTGAAACAATTTATAAAAATTTCTATTAAGTTGTAAAAATTACAAAAAATTAGTTGCCAAAATATAAAAGTTAGTTTATATTTTAGTAGTAATTAGATGTAATAAATGATTGTTTACACACTTCTAAACAATACTTTGCATCTAAGATTTTATCACAAACACAAGACTCTGTCAATTCTTTTTTCTTATTTTAATGAAGAATTATTTTTTATTTGAGCCGTATAAAATAATATAATATATTATATACTAGAAATTAAACATATAAAATACCCCCTACCCAAGGGGCTTTTTCTTTTCTTAAGAACAATTTAATAAACAAAAGAAAAAAGAGCGACCTTAAATCGCTCTTTTTTTGCTCTGAGTAATAATTACTAAGCATTCTTAGGAATATCATTTGCAATACGGAATGCTCTATTATATAGCCTACTATCGCCAGCTAATCTAAGACCCTTAGCAGACTCATCCCAAGTCATAACTCTATATAAGTAGTTCTGGTCACTGATTATGTATCTATCATTCTCGCCATCACCATTCGTGTCTTCGGCATACATAAACATAGTAACGTGACCACTAGTACTTGTATTAATAATATCGCCCGGCATAATATTTGCATCCAAGTTCTCTTTTGAACCAAATGTTTCACCACCGACATTGCCATAGTAGCCAACACCAACTCTAGGAATACCTGCAATAGCATTAGATAGCCTTATGTATCCACAACAGTCTGTTGCCCACCAATAATCACCTGGAACTCTTGCTCTAGCTTGCTTCATAGTTGCAAATACATGGTTAACATCCCAATAAATTGAACCACCTTTAGTATAAACCGGTGTTCCATCTGTTAAATAGAATCCATCAGACCTCTCTACAAGTTCTCGTGAAGATACATCAACAGGATTTCCATTAGCATCTTTTATATAGTATCTACCAGATTCACGAGCAGGTGGATAATGTATAAAATTAGGCAACCCATTAAATTCAATAAGTTTATTACTCGATGAAGAAAGTTTAGCTCTTAAATATGTCCTAGCATCTCCACTCAATCCATCTGAATAATCATTCATTGCTAAAAGATAACTGAACTTATTTGGGTTTGACATTCTAGCATCTTGATAATACAATGCACTTCTTAGCAGTAATGCTTGGTTCTGAGAAACCACTTTACCACTAGCAAATACTTTATGATACTCAGTATTTACATCACCTACATTAAATGGATTTTCTAAATACTGACCAAACTCGTCCATAAAGACTTCAGTCATCCAGTCTTCTAGAGCAAACGCTGCAAGTATATCTGTCGAATCATAAATTCTATAAATTTGAATAGTGTCTGAGATTTGGTAAGCAACACTCATAAGTCCTTGAGAAACAGCATTTTTCTGTTCTTCTCTAATATCAAATTCTTCAGTTTCTTGCTGTCCAATATACTCTTGAACTTTAACTTTTAGCTCATTTTCAAGGTCTCTTTGTCCTTTAGATTGTGCTGCAGATAAAGTTGTTACGCCTGGAATAGAACCAGTAATATTATGTTTTATATCAACATCATCATTATAATATATTTCTCTCTCTGCCGCCTCATCATTATCGGCAACCACTATAGCATATGCGACCTTAAACACATCTTCCTTCTTATCATAAGCATACGCATCAGAAGCATTTATTTTAACACTTGAAGGAAGTGCTTCTGTTACTGTCCTATTACCAAAATAACGGTCATATGAAGCATTAAATTTAACTTCGGTTGTTGAGCCATCATATCCATTAATTTGGTTCATTTTATAATCTTCTAGAATAGTATTTACTAACTCTTTTTCTTTCTCTATAAGAGTTTTAGAAGTATATTGAGTATATGTCTCTCTATATGAAGCAGGACCTGTTGCTGTACCTGAATATTGCTTAGTTTCGTAACCAGTAAGCTCCCCTTCTTCATCATATATTGGCTCATCTTTTTCATAAGTATATGAATAACTATAATTTCCCGAACCAATTACTTCTTCTTTCGTAATTATTTCTTTATATTTTGCAATATACTCATAACTATTAGTTCCCTTCTTCTGTTTAGTAAGTTCAATATATTTATCTACAAGTTCTATATGGTTACCCTGTAGAATTGTAGAATCTAAAACAGACAAATCAATAATTATATTAGTTGATTTACCAAAAGTAGATGCTCCAATAGATGAAACCATACCAATAACTGCACCAATATACAATTCACCAGCAATTACACATGATTCAATTGTAAATTTAGCAGTATCTCCAGTTTTTCCTGTTCTATTAATAGAAATTCTTGGAACACCAGCACCACTATCTTGATAGCCAATTATTCCACCGGCAACAAATCCATAAGCACTAATACTTGATGAACCATAGTTTAATTTAATATCATAACCAGCTGCATTATATCCTACAAAACCACCTGCTGCAGGGAAAGAGTGTTCTGAATTAAATTCAACATCTTCAGTCGAGCCATCATCTCTTAAATGTGTTTTAATATCTATACCATCAGGTTTTTTGTCTGGATATGCCTGAGCAATAACAGTTCCTTCACTTCTTAAATCAGGTGCATTGATAGTTATATCTCCCACATTATTACCAATAAATCCACCAGCAATAGAACAGAATCCAACTGCTTTAACCTCAGTACCACTATCGATTTTACAGTTTTTAAACTCTATGTCGCCGTAATTAGTTCCAATCAATCCTCCAACAGTTGCTGTATCTCTATAAATAGTATCATTATCATAGTTTTCAGCAACTATTTCAGAAGATTCCACAACAACATTTTCAAATGAAGTAGATGTTTCAGTATAGTAATACTGACCAAATAATCCACCTACTCTATTATTCATATTATTAGTAGTAGATTTTATTGTAAGACCTATAACATTAATGTCTTTTACAATAGGTTCAATCTTATAAAGATATCCAACAAGACCTCCAACACAAGAAGCAAACCAATCGTCATCACCTTCATTGTACTTAATTGAAGAAGAAATGCTACAACCTTCAAATACAAGATGACTTACTACGTTCTGGTCATATTCATCTTCTTTTTTTCCACAAACTTCTCCTATAAATCCACCTGTAAATACATTTGTACCAGTTGCAGAACCAGCACCTGTACCATGGAATGCTAGAGTTGAGACACCTTCTACTAGACCAATTACACCACCAAGTGAGTTATTTGGTTCTTTATTATAAGCATTAGGATTTGCTGAAGCAGACGCACCAGAACCACTAATATTTGTAAATAATAGTGTTCCACTAGCCTTATATGCTCCAATGATACCACCGGCAGCCCTACCACCACCAGCACCAACACCAGAACCAGAGAACGAACGTCCATTAGGGTCTAGATGGTCTGATACAACTTTGTACTCTTGAGACTTAGCAGAAATCGCTTCAGAAACAGATTTTCCTTTAGGAACTTCAAATGTATTGCTAATGTGTCCCCTTAAGGTTCCACCTGTAACTAGTCCAACCATACCACCAGCATATTTACCACTAGCTGAACTACTGAACGAACCATCATCTCCTTTGTTTTCATAGAAACTTACTTTTGCAAGAATGTTATCATAATTACCATCTGATTTAAATGTTACCGTTCCACCAGAGATAAGTCCAATAAATCCACCAGCCGCTTCTGCTCCTCTAGTAGCTGCTGAACCTCCACTCACATAAGAACCATTAATTGTAATATCTGAAATAATTGAGTTGTTACCAATAAATCCACCTACATAAATCTTATCATCTTCACCAGTTGGTGTAGCCGCATAAGATTTAACACTACCTGTATGAATTATATTATTAAATTCAACAGCTGATACAGAATTTGCTTTATTTGAATATGTATAAACAGTTTTTTCAACAGTGCTTGTTGAGAATGTAGTCATCTCATACTCAGCATCTGCAAAGAATCCACCCATATTCTTAGAAGGACCTTCAACATTACCACGGTTAATTAAGTATTGATAATTAACTCTTCCTGCTTCTACAGCAGCGATAGCAGCACTACTTATCTTAACACTACTACCACCAACATTAACCATATTAACAGAACGTGCTACTGTTAGACTATTCTCTGTCTCATTACCATCACCATCTGTTCCACCACTAGAAGATAGTTTTCCATAACCAATAAGTCCACCGACAATATCTCCGGTATATGTAGTACTACCACTAGCAGAATAAACGCCATTTGAGATGGTCATTTTACCTGAATAAAGGTTCTTAATTGGTGTTGTTTGGTCTGTAACATAAGCACCAATTACGCCACCTACAATTGTATCATTTGCACCTGTCATTGTAATATTTCCGGCATTCCAAATAAGAAGTGCTGATTCTTCATATAATCCTAAATTGTTTCCTGAAGTATTTTTCTGAAGGATACTTACTGATGGACCAATGTATCCCATTACACCACCGGCAAGATTAGTTCCTTTGATATTTCCTTCATTTTTAACACCGTAAATCTTTGATTCACTTAGTTTAAAATTCTGAATATCCACATCAACAGTTATAGGTGCTTTGCCTTCTTCTTGAGAACCTAAATATTCTGCATAACCTAGAATACCAGCAACTATTTCTTTACCTGTAACTGCTCCAGTATTTGTAACACCTTTAAAGAATGTCTTATATGTAGTATTTTTATGACTAGTGCTAATAATACCAACAATACCAGAAGTAACATAAGCAGTAGAATTAATATTGATAGTATTTGTAACGTTTTCCAGTATATTTTGTTTACCTAGTTTAGAACCACCTTCTTGCTCAGCCTTATATGTTGCACCTGTAGCAAGAACTGCACCTAGATATGTATCATTTGCCATATCATAGTGAACTATCTTCTCATTAACAATATTTGCACCACTTGAAGACGCTAACTTAATATTCTTAATTGTAATTCCTTCATATGCAAAACCGATAAATCCATATAAATTATATAGACCATCTTCACTACTGCCTAATGCATATGTTACTTTATTACTTACAGCTTTTAGATTGATAGCTGAAACAGCTGTTACACCTTCTATCTTAATCGCCTTTGCTGGGAAGTAATATGAACCAAGTGGATTTACAATGCTAGTTGAATTAACAACTTTAGTATAAACATCTTCTAGACTCGCTTCTAGTGTCATATTTACTGTAACAGGTCCAACTGTAGGATTATATCTCTTAGTAAACGCTAGATACATTTGTCTATATGACAATTTTTTATTTGCCTTATATTCAATTTTTTGGTCAAGAGATGTTATCTCTAATGTTATTACATCAGATACTGATTCTACTAAGATATCTCTATCATCCATATCTCTAGACATTGAAATATTTACAGTATCTGCACTAGGATTAGAGATTGTAACACCATCTTTAGTTGTAGAAGCTAGATTTGTGGCACTAATATCCCAAAGTCCTGCTTCTAAGTAAATCTGTTTTACTCTCTCAAGTCCTACATCTTCTTTATTTCCGTTTGTAATTGTAAATGTACTTGCACCTTTTGCTTTATAGATAACAGTATCATCATATGAACCTTCTGCTTCTGCAACCTTTTCATTCTCAAGGTTATCCACAAATGCCATATAGATATTTCCAATACTGTCACTATTTTGTAGCATCCAGTACTGATTAGAATACCAGTTAACACTGTATTCTGAACCATGTAATGAGTGAGCAATACCATAAATAGACCTATTAATTACCTCTTTATCTATAAACTCAGGGGCTTCTGCTACCGTGCCATAATCTGGGTTTTTCTCTTTGATAATCTCTGTAATTACATCTTTTAAGTTAGTTGATGCTTCTTTAATATTTGTTTGAGAACCATAACCAACTACTCCACCAAATGGTACGTTAATTGTTGTCTCAGCATCAAAGCCTATCTCAACATCAACGTTAGTAATATTTGTATACTTGGTTTCGCTACTTGCAGAGCTGTAACCAACTACACCACCTGAAGCATAAACCTTCTCACCTGTTACATTGTCTGTAATTGCTTCTCTACTAGTCTTCTTACCTTCGTCAACAAAGAAATCTAGAATATTAATAACTGCTCTTCTAATCTCTGTATCCTTTGTAACGCCGACAAGTCCACCAATATAGTTAGAACCCTTTAGACTTCCTGTAAATTGTGAATTGTATACAACTACTGTACTTGCTTCTCCAAAGAATCCACCTGCATACCATGTTCCAATAACATTAGCATTATCGAAATCACCGATTACTACAGGATTTGCTGTTGTTCCAGATAATGAATTACTAATAGTTACATTGTTTACTTTACCAACAAGTCCACCAACATACTCATAGCCAGAAACACTAGCATAGTTTTTCAAATCACTAAATGTTAGAGCATTATTTGAATTAATAAATCCAACAATACCACCTATATGTTTAGACTCTGCTACCAAGTCACCCTTAATAGGTAATCCATTAGAAATATTTTTAAGAGTAACATTGGTACCAATTCTACCGACTACGCCACCAACATATACTGACCTAGCCTTAATATAATACTCTTCCGGGTCAGAAGATGTAGTAGTAATTTTAGCCAACTCTAATTTATCCTGCTCTATACCACCATCAATATATCCAAATGCGCCACCAATATTACCATAAGTATTATCAAATAAGTCTTGTGACCTATCACGGTAATTCTTATAATTATCTGATTCTTTATCTGTAACGTCTTCGATACAGATATCATTAACAAATGTATCAACCTTCTCTACTCTATATTTGCCTACATATCCAGCAATACCACCGATATAACCAATACCTTTCATTCCAGTAATTCTAGTTACGGTTAGAGTTGCATTTGATACACCTGTCTTTGGTGTAATTAATAGTTCGTCTTCGACTCTACCAGCAATACCACCAATATTATTGGTTTCATTTACCATTCCAAGATGCTCAAATTCGACATCGTGAACATTAAATGTACTACCAATTTCAAATGTTAATTTGTATGCCCTACCAACTAATCCACCAACTGCACCTGACATAACTTCGTATGTAGACACATTGAGTAAGTTTTGACTACTAATCTTAATACCATCGTTATCATATTCAACATTATTAATTTTAACTACGTTGCCATAACCAATAATTGCACCGATATATGCGTTGGTATTATCAGATGTAATAGTAATCTTCTCGCCTGAAGCAGATGCAATAGAAGATAGTGTAGATGCTGTTGCTACTGAATCATTAGATATGATAGCATTTTCTATTTCTAGAGTACCTGTACATTTACCAAATAATCCACCAAGCTCTGAACCAGCATTTGCGATACTAGCAGTACTCATTGCTTTACCAACTTTGAGAGAAATCTTCTCACCGTTTACTAAAGCAATAAGTCCACTACTACTACCAGAACCACCACCAATCTCTCCATAATTGATAAGTTCATTAGCTGAAATATTAACATTTAGTCCATTAGGAGCAATAATCGCACCGATTACGCCACCAATATTTTGGCTATCATTAGATTTACCTGCAACCTTACCATGGTTAATAAGTGAACCAATAGTAATGCTGTCATTATTAGTAACAATCTGTAGACAACCAATTATTCCACCAACGTATCCAGAAGTACCCTGAACATTTAGGTGGTTTTCAACTGAAAGACCAGTTAAAGTTGTATCTTTTGCAAATCCTACGAGTGCACCAGCATAACTTGCTTCTGTAGTAATATGTGAACCTTCATTAAGTGTAGTCTCATCAGTTACAAATTCTACAGAGCCCATTAGATTTGCATTCTTAGTATAACCAAATAGTCCAACGTGGTTAGGCTCTAGGTTTGCTTCGCTAAAGATATTGTCTTTGTAATATCCATTAGTGGTCATATTCTTGATAACATTGTTATTAAATACAAATGTACCCTGGAAGCTTCTCTCTTCACTATAACCAATTGGATACCAAAGTTTCTTACTAAAGTCTACGGTTAGGCCTTCTTCTACATAAATTGTGCTACCAATAAAGTAGTTTTCACCACTATTTACTTGTTGAGCAACCCAAGCAAAACCTTCTTCGGACCTAATCCAATATGTCTTTCCATCTATCTGGACATCAGAGTCAGCACCTCCGATTTCAACATCAGAGTCTACCCACGCTGATTCCATAAATGATGGATAGTTATTATTTTTCTGAGATACTCTACTCCAGATATCTTTCCAATTCTCAAAAATCTCGTTATTTGCAAGACTTAGACTTACATGAGTTATTGTCTTTAGGTCTAAGGTAAAATTATCGCTATCTGCAATAATATATGAATTGTTATATGTAACTGTAGGGTTATTAGTAAATCTTAATCCGAAGCCTGTGCTTCCGGTCTCAAATAATGAGCTATATGATTGACTAATAACAACCTTTGCACTATCCGATGTATAAGCAAACGCATATGCAGCACCAGAACCTGAAGGTGCTTTTGAAATAATTGAATTTACGTTCATATTATTTGTAACTGATGGGTCAGAGTCGTTTCTTGTATTTTCTACCCCACCAAGAACTGCACCAACGTCACCACGGCTAACATATGTATGATGGAATGTTGCATTACCAGCAACGTAACCTATCATACCTGCAGCATAGTAACCTTCAACATAACTACTATTATAAGAAATCTCTACTTTTGTAGATGTACCAGCATGGTAACCAATCAATCCTCCGGCATAAGAATTATTAGCTGTTGCTATAACATCACCTAAGTTATGAGAACTAGAAATTGTAACTTTTGAGTCTTCTGAAACAGAACCAAGAAGTCCACCTACTCTAGTTGTTCCTTTTATAGTGTAGTCATTATAACAATTATATATTTGAACTGATGAATATTCAACATTTCCAACCAAACCACCTACATAGTCTCCGTTGTAAACAGATGAATCTTCTTCTAGTCCTGATTTTTGAATAATAATATCTAGTTTGCTGTCTTCTGGTTTATTATTGTGTACAAGTCCTACAAGACCACCAACCATATCAATTTCTTCTGCTGTTTGCATTAGATTAATAATTGATGTTTTGCTAATAGAAACATTGTAAATATCTGCACTGTTTTCCTGTCTAGCAACTAGTCCACCAACAGACTCTCCAGAAGATAAGATATAAGCATTCTCGATAGATATATCTCTATAACTAGTACTTGATGAACTACCAAATAGTCCGGCATAACTATTAGTAATTATATTCATATTAGAAATGGTTTTACCCTTACCATCAAATGTACCAGCAAATGTGTTGTTCTTTGATTTACCAAAGATTAACGCACCACCAATTGGTGTAAATAATCTACCTTCTAAATCAATATCTTTATCAATAACAATCTTGTAATTATTATATTCACTATTATTGATTTTGTTAGATACGTAAGCAAGTCCTGCTGCACTACCAATAGTGATAGTATCCATAGAAATTGCAACGCTTATAGAATTTAATGTAAACAATCTATCTTTAAGTAGTTCATTTACATAGTTATTCCAAACATAATCTTTGTATGCTGTTTGAGAATTACTATATAGGTCAATATCTGCAAAATACCAATCTTCACCTATAGTTTGTTTTAACTCCCATCTTAGGAATGCTCTACCATTTTTTCTATTGATAGAATATGTGTCGTTATCTGCATATCCTTCTGGGATATTGAATATAATCCAATCATTATAGAAATCATATTCATTTGTGAACCTAGTAATATCTTTTGCTTGTTCACTATTTAATACTTGACTTTCACCAATGTGGTTATAGTAATGATAATTTGTTCCATTTGTAAAGTAACTATCTACCACTTCAATAACACCACTATTAGTTGGAATACTACCAGAGTATTTAATTACAGATAGTCTTAATTCACCATCGCCACCATTTGCAATTAATTTACTATTTCCCATAGTAACGTCTGCATACAATACAACACCATTATTAGTTGTATATAGTATTCCATTACCTGTAGTATTCTCAACCTTAGGATTAATATCAAGTCCATTATTTGTTACAATATAGCCTGTGTCTGAGCTTAGGGTCTTAATTGTAGTTGCTGTTACTTTACCATTATTAGTATTAATAATTGGAGCAGTAATAGTATCTGCTTTTAGACCATATACTCTAACGTCATCAGGAATATTTTCAAATATTGTTCCTGTAATTGTAAGCGAGTCTGCAACAAAGTAGATATCCTTAATTCCACCCAAGTCAGTAATTTTTTCGCTAAGTGTGCTTGCTGTCACAACAATAGCAGAAGAACTTGACTTAACATTATCAATTTCAGTTTGATTAAATGTTGAAAGAACTGTAGGAGTAAGTCTAGCATTTGTAGCCTTATGGTCTTTTAGTACAGGATATACATATTTAGAACCAGGATTTGTTCTCTCTGTATCCCAATAACTTAACTCATCTGCATTTAAGAACATCTCACTATTATTTAGAAGCATTGCCTCTACGCTACCAGCGATACCGATTGAATTAGTATCAATCATAAATTCAGCTAGATAATATGCGTTATCTAATGCAATAGCTCCAGAGATATCATAACCTTCTGTTGAATAAGCCTTACCTACAAGACCACCAACTTCTGATTTAGGATAATCACTCTTATTAACAATGATATTAGAAATTGTATAAACACTATATAGGTCGAAGTTAAAGTTCTCAGCATCATCTGCTTCAAGTAAACCTATAAATCCACCAATAGCATTGTAGCAACTATCACTAGTACTCTCTAGTGTTGTTGTGCCAGGGATTAATGTTCCGTTATACGCAACAATATCATTAGATGTTACAGAGAATCTAATCTCAATAGAATTAAATACTTTTCCTACTAAACCACCAATATTTGCAGCATATATATTTGGCATGTCAATAGAACCTGTACTCTTGTCAATAGAGTATAGAGCAATCTTTCCGTATGCAAAGCAACCAGAAATTGCTGTTTCCATAGAATCAACATTAGCATAACCAACTAGACCACCAAGGTTGATATTATTTGTAGAGCTACTACTTGTGTAAACAATGATATTAGCATCAAATCCAGAATTTGAAATACTACCACCATTCATTACACCAACTAGACCACCAATATTAAGGGTTGTCTTCTTACCTAGAGTAATAGGTTTTAATATATCGGTATCACCTAGAACGTTCTGAATATTAGTAGAAGCTATTGCATTACTAATTGAACCAGCGTTCATTTTACCTATGGTATGACCAATATTAATATTAACTTTATCTAGTTCTTTAACTGTCCATTTAAATAGTAACTGACTTTCTACAGCATTAATTTCTCCTGTACAAGAAAGTACTGAACCAATTGTAGAACCTAAGTTAACATCACTAGTAGTTTTTGCATCTGTTAAATATGTAGATGTGTTTGTATGTTCATATGTAAAGTAGTTATTTACTCCTGCATTTACATTGATTTCATCTAAGATAACGTTACCCTTATTTCCACCACCTAATTGACCAATAACTCCACCTACAGAGAAATTGCCCCTAGATGAATATATTGGAGAATAAGCATATATACCGTTATTTACAACACTTAACTTGTAGTTAGTTGTTTTATTTACATTTACTTGTTTAATAGTAAATGATGTCTTTGTATTTAATCCTTCTACTAGACCAAATACTCCACCGATACCAACTGTCTCAAAGTAAACAAACTCTTTACCGTCGTCACCATTTTCAGCAGTCAATGTAATATCCATCACCGGATTATTAACTGTGATATTATCAAGTGTATATTCACCTGAACTAGCATTTGTATTAGATACTTTACCAAATACAGCGCCTATACCTAATGTATTGTAACCACCTTCGGCAAAGGTTGTTGCAACTTTAATTTTAGGATTATTTACTACAATATAGTAAGAAGTCTGAATAGACTGAATTACTGCTTCACCAGCAACTGCGCCTATGTACATCTCATCCACACTAGTTTCGCCTTCTACAACAATATTAGGATTAGTAATTGTTACTCCATATACATTATCGTTCTCACCTTCGCCAACGATGCCTTTGATATGTAGAGCATCTACATATCCACCAACACCACCGACATATTTAGCGCCACCAGCGGCTATTATGTTACCATTTGAAGTAAATTCGATTTTAACTTTTTCTATTGTATTAGCCTGATAACCTTTTGAGTATCCTAGACCAAATAGAACACCAACTGCTCCATTACCACCAGAACTACTTACGCTGATGTCATTATTAACAACTACATTAAAGTCTTTGAATGTAGCTCCCTTAACTGCAGCAAATAGTCCAGAAGCATTTTCTCCAGAAATTGGAGTATTAATAGTAATTGTGTATGGGTCAGAAGTATCTGTTCTAAGTGGATTACTTAGAAGCTGACCTGTAAATGGATTACCTAGTGAACATAATGGCTCAGCATCAGAATCAATTGAAATATTTGTCATCAAATAGAATGTACCATTTGGATATAGCTTAGTATAGTCTTTTAAGTCTTGATAAGACCAAATTTCTTTAATAGTGTCTGATACATTATTTATTAAGCTTGGCCAAATATTGTCATCTGTTTTCTCATAGAATGAGTCTACTTGTGTGCCTGTCCATACTTGAGCGTCCCAACCATCAATGATATATACATGTTGTCTCTTTGTCTCACCGGTATATAGATAGCCTGAGCCCTGCTCTGGAGAAGCTCCATCAAATGTTACTTCTTTCATAGAATAAGCTAAGTTCTCTATTGTAGTAGCAGAAACATCATCGCCAGATTCATTTCTCTTAAGTTTATTAATCATAGAGATTGCTTCGTCTTGAATATAAACTCTTGCCAAGATTTCCTTCAATGTTCTTACAGAAGATAATTTTCTTAATCTAGAATAATGATACTTGTCTGTCTCAGAAACATCGATAGACGAACCTGTTCTTTTAAATACAAGTACATTACCACTAGCAAGTTGATTAACAGAATAGTTATTGTGATTTAAGTATGTTTTATTTAGAGCACTTGTAAACGCAGTTCTATTTATATCTGCTTCATCTGGTCTTTGTTTTTCTTCATGAAGGTTACCCACTTCGTTTACCAATACAAAAGATTCAATCTCGTTTCTTAGGTAATTAGAAATAGAATCATATGTGTATGCTGCAATAGTATACATATCTTCTTTTAAGTATCTATTAGAAGAACCTACTGCTATCTTTGAATCATCAATATACGAAGTACCTTCTTTTGCTGTAGCAGTATCAGCATAACCAATAAGTGTACCAATATAAGCGTTTTCACTAATAGGCATTGTGCTTAAGTGCGCTCTTCTTTGGTTGAGTGATTGTAATTTCCAGATATTTGCTGCAACAACGGCTGACATATTAAGTGCAGCATTTGTATCCATAGAATCATCATAGATTTCATCAAGATTTGTAATATGTGAAACTAAGTGGTCATCATAGAATTGTACATTAGTGTCATATTTATCTAGTGCATCTTTTCTAAGACTAGAATGAAGACCTATAATACCACCTACACCATAGAATGCCCATACATCGGCAGTAGTATATACAGACCTAATATTACCACCAATATTTGCACCAACGATACCACCAGCGTAAGCTGCATCAATATTAGAAACATTAATTTTATTGTAAGTATTAACAATGCTACCAGTTATATTAATACCTGCAATACCACCAATATAGTGTGGATTACCACCAAATAGTATTGTATTACCTGTATCTATCTCATCACCATATATTTGAGTAGCATTGGTTGCCAGAGAATTGATAACGGAATCAATTTCTGCTTGGTCATTATTCTCAGCGTAACTTCTATTAATATAACCGAAGTTAGCACCAACTAGACCACCTGCAACTCTAGAAGCGTCAAGAGTTGTGCTGTCTTCTACAATAATAGCACTAGAAGTAAGCATAGAATTTTTACCAAGATAACCATACAGACCACCAACAACTTCACCGATGATTGTAGGAGTACCTGTTAGTCTAGTACTTCTAATTCTACCAATTGCAGTGATATCTATAGATGATGTACTATTTTCTGCATCTTGTGAACCCAAGTCAATTACACCTGCTACACCACCAGCAAATGAAACTAGTGAATAATTAGAAGGAGTAAATGATGTTACTTTCTTAGTTGTTGGGTCAATAACAGACTTTGATGGTTTATACATTGTATACTTAGATACAACTGTTTTATCTTCTAAGTTATTTCTATCGACTTTATTCTCAGAACCATAGTAGTATGCTGATACAGATACTGAGTTCTCCACATTAACAATAGTACTTTGACCACTAATTCTACCAGCAACACCACCTACAATGTTACCACCTAATATATTAATTGAATCAGAAGACTTAATATTAACGTTAAAGATTCTACTATCTATCACTTGTCCAGCAATTGTTCCTACAAAGTTAACACCTGTAGCATAAACTTCGCTAACGTCTACTGTTAAGTTCTTAACAACTGCACCTTTAACAAGTTTAGCAAACATACCAACACTTGTTGCTTTAACTTTATCTGAGCCGTTTATTACGAACTCGTCTTCATCATAAGCATCGGCCTGTTGCTTATGAATAGCATTTGTTGCAAGAGTAGTATCTGCATTTACTCTTAGATTAGAGATTGTCATAGCATTTCCATCTAGTACTCCAGAATAGATAACGTTAAATGTCTTAGCAACGATATCGTTTCCACTAAATGCAAAGTCTTTGATTACCCTTAATTGTTTATTTGATTTGTAATTACTCTTAGAAATATTCTCTTTGTAATTATCACCAATAAGCATTACGTAAACATTATAATCGTTTGCAGATTTGATAAGGTATGGGTTAAGTACACTATTACCATACTCAATGCTTACTGTTTGGTCATCTTCATGCATCTCTAGAATAGAAGTGTATTCAAATGTAGTCTCTACTTCAGGGATTGGGTCTTCTGCTGTATTAACTAATTTTACAGAGATGTATGTTAATGGATATAATCCTAAATCAAGAATACTAGTCTTGATTAGATTATTAAATTGTGTTTGTTTTACAGATACAGCACCTTCTTCTGCATCTTCTGGAAGTTCAGTTATAGTCTTGTACTCTAAATCATCAACATAGACTTTTACTTCTACAAATTGTAGATTTGTAAGGCCTACCACTGCACTATTTAAGCTAGAGTAATTATCGGCATATACAGAAGTAAGTGAAGCGTATCCCTGCATTTCTTCTACTAATTTATTTAAGTTAGTAGTAGTATCACCCACTCCATAAACTCTATTTGCAATAGCTGCTGCAGATAATTCAATAGTCTCCATTTGGATATTGTTTCTATTGAATTTACCTAGATAATCAGCTGTGTCTACACTCTCTAGAAGATTTGAGTAAACAGATTCAATCATCTTGGTTTCATTATCTGTTACATAGTACTTTAGACTATATGTATTTAAGTTAGCAGTCACTAATTGTGGAGCAACGCTTAAATAACTATCTTTCTTAAAGTAAATTGAATTATTTGTAATACTATTTGGATAGAACCAAACTGCTCTAGTGATTTCATCAAGTACTGAAACACCTTCTATTTTACTTTCTTCATCTAAGTTAGCATTGAATGCAAATGAATCAAAAGTACTATAGTTAGAAAGTTTCTTAGCAGAAATAGGTTGAGCAACTTGCTTAGATGAATAGATAAACTCATCTGCACTAGCGCTTCCATCTGTAACATCTGTAGAAATTACAGATAAGTAATAAGCATTAGTGATTGTACCAGAGTCATTAGTTGCTGTGTCATTATTAATAAGTGATATAAATGGATTATGTCTAGCATCTTTTGCGATAACAGAACTCAAAGTATATACATTATTAATTCTACCAGCATTCTTGTATACAAATCCTACAGATGTATTACCTGATACTAAGATATTAGAATAACAGTCTTCGATTGTCGCATTTGATTCGTTATTGAATACAAATCCACTAGTATTACCACTCTCAGATATAACGCCGGAAGCCATATATCTAATTGGTAATTTATTTGCATATGCATAACCAACGAAAGATGCCAAGTTTTTACCTGTAGTATTATTACTGTCTTGGTCAGTTTTACCATTCCAGCCCCTACCAGAAGCATAACTATAGGCAATCTTACCGGTATTGGAGTATACAAATCCTGCAGCACCACCAAGGCTTGATGCGTCAACTGCAGATACTTGAGCGTGTACGTTACCACCATCAAAGAAGCTACTACTGATTACTTTGGTATTCTCGGCAACGAAACCTGCAACACAGTCTAGACCTTTGATACTTATATTACTTACGGAACTATTAGAAATGTATCCTGAGTTTACACCAGCAAGTACTGCAATTTTATTTTCACTAGCAGTTGTTGTTAGTGTACCATAGTCAACATTGATAATAGATAACTCTCTATCTTCATTAGTTGTTGGTAAAATCTCATAAGAATCAATAACACCACTATTTGCAAGAAGTTCATTTCTTCTATTTCTATATTCATTAGCATTATTTGTAACAGTTACATTAGTAATAACGCCTTCATTAACTGCTGCAACTAGACCAAATGTCACTTTTGCATAGTACTTAGCATTAACTACCAAGTCACCTACTGAACCTGTTACAATATCACTAGTAACACCTGCTTTGGCAGGAACTTCAACAATTAAGTTTTTAATAGTTGAATTAGTTGAAAGTGTAGAGAATAATCCAAGTGATAATTCTGCTGACCTTTCTTCGTCTGTTTCTGGTTTTTCTATGGTTGTATCATAGAAACTACCGATTGTGATTACATATCCATTACCATCAAGAGAAGCAATTGGAGTATCTAGTGGAGTCCAATCTTCTACTGTAATATCATCTAGTAGGATATAGTATCCACCTTCTTCCATATTCTTAAGCTCTGCTGCTGTATAAATAGGTTCTGGATTTTCTTCATTAGATAATCTTATGAAGTTTAATTCAAATTCACATTCTCTAGAATCTGCAAATACACTACCTACAGAATTAAATACGATACCATATTTATTTTGCGCAGAAACGGTTGTGTATTGGTAAGAAATCTTAGCATAGATAACGCTACTAGTAAACTTCATATTATTCTTGATGGTATAGTATCCACCATTAACTGTTACTAATAGGTCTGGATATTGTTTAGGCTCTAGAACTCCCCTTCCATTACCATCGAATATCTCAAACGAACCAGACTTAACCTTAGACATTTCGTTAGAAAGGTCGGTTAAGATATTTGAAATATAATAATTATTATTTCTATCATACTCTTCATCATATGAAGCATTGATAATGAGCCTTAAGTCATATGGTTGATTATAAGTACCATGGAAATAACCATCAGACACATTTTCAACAGATAGGCTCTCAATTGTGAATAGTGCAAGTCTAATAGTTATAGAATCACTAGCCCTATATACTCTACCCTTGATATCTAATTCAACTGTAGCAGTGATAACAAGGTCTTTTCCGATATACTGACTATAATTATCGCCAAGTTCACTAATAGTTGAGATATTTACAGCAAATGTATCATCGTCTACTGCAACAGGAGCTGTAGCATTACCAACTGTAACTTCAGTAAATAACTCATTTACTGACCAGCTTACTGCTCTATCTGCAGAAACATCAATTAGAGCAGATTTACCTAGAGCAACAACTGCTTCGTCTTTGCCTTCTACAGTTAAGTTAACACCTGGAACTCTAGTTACTTCTATATCAATACTACCTTGGTGAATTATTTGACCACCGAAATGACAAGTATATGTAATTGTAAATGTTGTTGTTCCAAATGGAATTGTTGGAACGATAGTTCTTAAGTAATAGATACCATTGTATTTATACTCACCTTCGTCAGTTAAATAACTATAGTTACCTACTCTAATACCAGCGCCATCATTGATAACTTCTCTAGTATCATTATAAACCTTGTAATAACCATCGAATACATCGTTCTCATTGAATACTGCAACCATTTGCTCTAGAGAAATATAGTATCCATTATTTACAGATGATGTGATTTCTACAAAGTCTACGTTTGCATAGTCTGGGAATAGGTCAAGTCTAAGTAGTCCTGGATATCCAGAAACTAGAGTATTTGACTCATAATAATCAGATAATTCGTATTCTGTTACTGTAGACGAATACTGGTCGATAGATGCAAAATGCTTAGGTATACTATTAGTAATACTTTGTCTATCTAATTCTAAGTCCATAGTAGAAGTCTGAACTTCTGCTGTATAGTCAACGATATTGAAGTTAACTTTATATTTAGCAATTAGATTAGGCTCATATAAGAATTCCTTACATACGCCCATAACTAAATTGTATGTCTTATGAGTAATTGCTCCATCTTTATCATAGCTATTAGTTATAGAGCTTACAGTTAAGTATAAATTATCGAAATAATATGTTTTTGCTCTTGTACCAGCTAGAGATAACTCTACACCAAGACCTTCAAATTCTTTATCATAGATATTAACTTTATTTGCAGGGTCTAATTTAACCATTTTTGCAATATCAGCATAAATATCAAGTCCAACTGAAGAAATCTGGGAAACCATCTTCTCAACTGAGAAGAATAATTGGCTCTGTTCGTTATCAGTTTTTACAACTACTTCGATATCTTGTGAGTTGATTGGTAAGAAGTGTGCGTATGATGGAGAAGAAACTTTCTCTGAACCTTCAACAACCATAATATTTAATACTTTTGCTAAAGTTTCTTCTGGTAACGCATTTAACTTACCACTGAAGTTTAGGTTAACTAGCATTGTCTTAGTTCCATCTTCGTGGATAATATAAGGAATAGCTAGTAACTGAATTTTCTCTGTTGTAGTATTTAGACCTAGGATATTAATGTCTGAACTACTATCAACATACAATGCATACTTATCGCCTACTTTATCATAAGCAGAACTAAAGTATAGTTTAGAGAATTCTTTTGCGTTGATTTTGATTGCATCAAGAGAATCAATACCACTCTCAAAATAAATCTCATCATTATCGATTAGGAAGTATCTAACACCAAATGTATTATCTTTTACAAATGGAAGATTAATCTTTGAGTAATTTTTTAGATACTCATTTTCGTAGTCTAATTGACCACTTAGATTTGCAAATAGAACTGATGCAAATTCTTCGTTCTTTAGAACTACAAAGTTTGACTCATCTGTAAATAGTTCACTATCACTACCATACATCATATCAGAATAGAAACCAAACTCATTAACTGCTGATACTACGTTTACTTCGAAGTTTGCAGCCTTGCCATCTTTTTCTAGCGATGGATTGTAGATAGAGTAAATAGTAAATTTAGCATTACCTACTCCGGTTACGACTATATAAGGCTCACCATTAACAATCTCAATTCTAGCAACTTGCTCATTATCAGACCTAAATGATATCATACCGTTCTGTAAGAATGGAGGTAAGATAGAAATCTTTAGAGTATCTGCTAATTTGTAAGTATTTTTCTGAGCAACTAAGTCATCAACATAACTGCTGTAGCTAATGTCTAGATTAGAATATCTACCATCTGCGTCAAAGTCAATAACTCTACTTGTCTGACCATTGATATCCATACTTTGTGAACCAAACTCATCATAATCTAATTCATAGTAGAATAATGTGTTTAGCTTATAGTCAATTGTATTTAGAGATTCAACAATTTTTTCAACAGAAGACAACCATAAATCGTTCTCTTCATCAATAATTGAATTTTTAGAAGCCTTAATATCTGTTGGTGGAATATCAATAATTAGATTTACATATTCCTTGCCATCATTTGCTACATATGTAGGAGTAACAGCAAATGACATAGCCACTCCACCATCTACTTGAGCATTGTAGTATCTATAATAACTACCGATAGTTAAGTTTTCATCAAGTCCTGTGGTTGAATCATTACATACATATAGATTCTTTAGAACTGCACCATTTTTCTTAACGAAGAATGGAATATCGCTTTCATTACTAAAAATCAAGTCTTCGCCAGTCTTTGCACCACCTGTGTAGAAAGCACCTTCTGGAATTCTAACGCTTAATGCATTTGTATAAGAAATTGCAATGTTTTCTTCGGTATTTAGACCAAATACGCTTAAGTAGTAGGAATGTCCACCATAAGACTGACTATTATAAATATTGATTAAATCGTTTTCGGTTACCACATACTCTATGGTTTCACAAATTAATTTACCTTTATTAGTATTATCACTATCATCAATGTCGTAGATTGTGATTACTTTGATAGTATAACCAACATAGAAAGTATTAGTAGCTACTACGTTTGTGAAGTATAGTTCTTTTGAGTTAAGAATTGAACCAGATGCTAACATAACACCTAAGTTGTATCCTGCAGCGTGAGTAAGTTTTACCCACTCTCCTTCTGCATAGAAATTACCAATGTACGCAGATTCTTTAGCGTCGTTATTATTGTTATAACTATTTATTTCGGCATAATAAATATTTTTAACTTTTACGAGTGAATAAGATGACATCATATTAGCATATGTGTAACTAATCATATTTGCGCTATCTGTGATAGTAATCTTATCTGCAAGATATCTTAATTCTTCTACTGAATGTTGTGGATTAGCTGAAACATTACCACCTGCAGTATTTGCATATGTTACAAATGTTATATCATTTTTAGAGTTTTCATTAGAGTCACTAGCTCTAAATCTATAAAGGATATTAAGTCTCTCAACTTCTCCACTATTGATAGTACAATCATTGATACCGGTTGCATCACCAATAAAGTTACCAACGGTAGTAGGAACCACTCTCTTGCTAGTATTATTAACATTACCAAGAGCTGAGAAATTGAATATTGAGATGATGCCTGTAGCTCTACCCACAACACCACCGATATATACTGTATCTTCTGCATTAAATGTGATATTAACATTTGAATATCCAGAAGATATCATCATATCTCTAGCAAATCCAACAAATCCTGATACATGGCTCACTGTAGAAGTTCTAGCGATAACTATATCACCAAAGTATCTACTATTAGTATCTGCCTTGTCATAATTTGAGAATAGCGTTCTATTGAAGTATGACCTTACTGAGTTGAATGAAAGTGCATTCTCAACAGTAATAGTAGCTGTAACTGCTCCAATTAAAGACTCATAATTAACAATACTCTCATACTTACCAACTAATCCACCTACACCATACATAGCAGGATTATCAACAATACCTGTATTGTCTAACGCGTAGATTGATGTATTCATATATGAGTATGAATCATTGTAGTCGATTAATTGAACCTTATTAGAATTAATGATATTTCTACCATTTCTACTAGTAACAGCATCGTTACCACAAGTAGCAAATCCTACAAGTCCACCGATATTACCATAACCAATTAAGTTTGGCATTACTAGGCAGTGAGAAACTTCTCCGTAGTTTTCACCAATTACACCACCAATATTATTTTTACCAAATACAAATGTTCTAACTGTTAGACCAAATACTTTAGCATATACACTAGTATTCTTATTCTCATAGTTGCCACCTACAGCACCACCATAAGAACTAACAGTATTAACCATATTTGGATTCTGATGAGCATTGATTACTGAAACTACATCATAACCACTTAGGCCACTAGTTGCAACAAAGTTATTCTTGTATGTAACTGTGCCGCTATTGTCTTCTTTAGCATTGATACCAAGAATTGTTCCTTGGTTAAGACCTACCATACCACCAGCAAATACTTTCTTAGATGTTTGTGCACCATCATCTATAAGCATTGATACTTTGATAGTAGATAGTTTTATTATACCTGTAGTACAGTTTTCACCAACGATTCCACCGATATTAGCAGTAATCTCTGTATTGAAATTAGAGTGACTAGCAAGGTACTGAATACTACTCTTATTGGTTGCAATCAAAGCACCATTTAGAGAATTTCCAATAGAACCATCATCAATTGTCACATTGGTAATGAGACCATAGTTAATAGCAGCAATTACGCCGATATTATCAATTGTCTTGATAGTATTATCAGTATTTGAATATGTTTTAACATTAATTGAGAAATTCTTAACGAATAAGTGTGAAATCTTACCACTTACACCAAGGGTTGCAAATAAACCATAGTTATTAATAGCGTGTGGGTCATTATCACTACTCTTATCACCATTAATTGTTAAATTATAGATACCATAGTCACGATACATATCATCTGTTAAATAATATCTACCACTGAATGTACCTGAGAACACACCACTTTCTCCACCTATTGCCTGCCAATTATAGTCTTTTAGATTAATATTTCTAGTTAGAACATAATTAGAATTCATAGCTTCTGGATATTTAGATGTATCACCTATAGCCATTAAGTCTTCTGGTGTCTCTATTTCAAATGGAATAGCTTTACCATTAGCAACTCTAACTGTAATTTCAGTAACAACTGTGAAATAGTTACTAACATTTGATGCATTGATACCAGAAATTCCTGGGGTTCCTTGAGCATTTCTAGAATCTAGAGCAGCAAGGTAAACTTTGTATTCAGGATTATCTTCGTACTCTTGAGACATTGAAACGTATTCAATTTTAACCTTATTGTCTTCTATAGTTACAGAAATATCACTTGTAGACTTGTACGCAAGTACCTTATCGATAATAATATCTTTTTCATCGCCACTTTGAACTAGTAATTCATAGTCGATTTCTGCTTTATTGTTTTCACAATATACTTGATTATTATCATCAAATTCCATATCTCTTAGGTCAAAGGTAACTCTGTTATTAAATAGACCTAAGTTAATAGCATTTACTTTCGCTGCGTTTGTAACAGTAACGTCAATAGTAAGGTTGATTTCACTAGAAACCTGCTCACCACTAGCATTGAAATATGTCTGAGTAGCGATTACAATCAACTTAAATGTAAATGTTCCACTAATTCTGAGTACTTTAAGCTCTGCATCTTTTCCCCTATTGCTAGTTGTAATGATGATTTGCTCAGATGACTGTAACTTAAATGTGTATGTAGAAACAACTTCACCACTCTCTAGAGTTGTATGAGCCACATCTCCACTAAGAATATTGTTGTTTTGTGCTGCTGTCCATCTAATAGAATACGCAACGTCAGCATTTGTTGGATTTAATCCAATTCCAATATTTGTTATACCCTGTTCGTCACAGTATTTTTTACCTGTGCTCTCATTAACAGCATTAGCACTGATACTGTCATATGCGTATGTTGAAACACTTGGACTAGTAGAAGTTAAATTCTTGATAGTTGTTCTAGTAGTAACTGAGAACGAAATATAAATAAACTCAAGCGTTCCGTCACCAATGATAGGTCTGAAACAGTATGTGATATTTACAGGATTGTTACTTGGTTTCTTTACAGTAAGCAATCTTCCAACAGGTTTAATTGATGTCTCATTAGAAGAACTAATGTAAACTAATTCCATAAGTAATGATAAGTCTTCGTATTTTTGACTATCTTCGTCTGTTTGACCAAGTAAATAGTATAAATTATATGTTTCGTTAACTAAAAACTCTGTTTCATACATAACAGTTGTTGTTGTAGAACCATTAAATCTATACACATATGGGTCATTATCAACTGTCTCAAAGCCTTCTACTTGCGCCTTTAATAAGTTAGCATCTGTTAAAGGATAGTTGATAGATAGTGTAAACCACTCTGAAATGAATAATTTATCAACAATAAATCTAATTCTAGTATTACCGATATTATTCTTAGCATAGATAACAATATCGTTAAATTCGGCACTATAACTGCCGATTGCATAGTCTGTATCTTCAATTTCCACTTCTACAACAGAATAATCATACTCTGTAGAACCTTCAATCTTAGGTAGTCCTTGTAGCGTTAGAATGTTATTAGCAACTAGCCTTAAGCCATCGCCATTGAATTCTTCTTTTGAACTAGAATAGTCGTCTAACTCTAGGTCAACTGTAATCTTACCATTAGCTACAGATAGAGACATCTCTTCGTTGATATAACTAATAGAAATTTCTAGATATACTTCTGAGTAAACAGCACTAGTTACTTTAAGTATAACTTCACCACTAAGTTCTGCATCTTTTCTAAGATAGAATGGTGCACCACTTAGACAAGAATCTATTGGCTGCCCTGCTTCATCAGCAATCACAACACTTGGGTTATTGATTTCTAAATAAACTTCTTGATTCTGAAGTGCTTCTGTTTCACTCCATACACCTAAGTAAACAGGAGTTTGTGGAGATGTACCATTTGCACCTGTGTAAAGTACAATGTCATTATTACCAAGTTTATAGGTATCAGACCAACCTGGCTCTGCTTTAGACATAAGTGTTGCTGTTCTTAAATCTTCTGCAGATGAATATAGTCTAATCTCATCAGGGAACATTGCAACTCTAACTTTAACAGATACTTCAAGTGGCTTAAAGAATCCTTCAAATTTTCCCCTGTAATCAATTAAGAATACTAAATCAAATGTACCTTCGCTAGTTAATCTATTAATTTCAAACAAGTAATTAGATGTTTGTTCTACTTCGATTAAGTTAGTGCCAAGGGAACCATTTTCATCTTTTTTGATAGATACAGTATATTTCTCTTGGTCTTTTAGCTCTGCAGCAACATTTGCAGAGTCCCAATCATAATACTGATATGTAATATCTTCAAATGGTGTATCTGTCTCACCATAGGTAAGCTCTAGTTTGGCGTGATTAAATGTTGGGAACTTAGTTGTATTTAAACATAAGTTAAGAGTGTAATTACCAGCGTCATCTTTTTCTAGTAATGCATGAGTTTCTTCATCACTCTTTCTCTCAACGAAATTAATCTCACTAGCATCTGGTTTTTCTAAAACATTTACAATTGCTCTATGTTCATAATTAGTAGAGTCTTTGTGTGAACTATAAACATCTAGGAAGAAGTATTGTAATTCGTCAGTATCTTTTACAAGTAGTTTACCCGTGGAAGCAAGGTATTCATTAGCAACACTAATTTCTTCGTCATCGCCAATATTATTTATAGGGCTGATTTGATAGTATACTTCTCTCTGTGTAGTATTAGCTGGAGAATATGTCAAGTCATCATTACTAAGTTCAAATTCTTCTCCCCTGATAACAGCAAACACAGAGTTCTTGAATGTAATAGTATCTACAGGAACATCAACTCTTATCTGTAAAGGCTCGGTCTTATTACCTTCGTTAGAATTGATATGAATAATTGTTGTTCCATCAGATATTGCTCTGAATGATACTGCAGTAATTCCTTTATTAGGATTGTACTCGCTAGTATGTAAAACAACAACGCCTGGGTTGTCAATAACAAAAGATACAGACCTATCTACATCTTTGTCTACACCAGACACTTCTACTTCAAACGAAAAAATATTCTCACTCTCAAGTGGTGAAAGATTAATGACATTATTGTCATCAATACCTTGAACATTTTTTATTGAAATTTTCATATCGTCATACTTGCCGTCAGAGCCACAAGCAAAAAGACAGCCAACTGCTGCAAATACAACTAGTACTAAAGTTAAAATTTTCTTCCACAATTTCATGATACTTTACCCTACTATTTTTATTTTTTCAATATTTTATATTTTTATTATTATATAATAATAAAATTATATCTAATTAATTATAAATTACGCCTATATAAAAGTCAATCAAATATCGACACAAAATGACATAAATATACTTACCACTAGTAGATTATAATCTACTAAAACTATAGAAAACACAATAATCGACCATAAATGCATATTAAAATGATAAACAGTAAAGACATACCAAAATAAAAATATTTAAATTAGGCAAAAGTACCCCCATAAAACACTATTTTACCTACTATGCAACAATAAAAAAAGTGGCTATGATTAGCCACTTTTTAAAGTTTATCCATTATATACTTTGCCTTCTGTATATTGTCTAGAAGTTGTTACTATATTAGGACACTTTAAGTTATTAAGTTTAGCAAGCCCTGCATTATTAGAAATAATGAATGTTGCATACTTATTAAGAGCCTGAATATTTAGGCTATTTAATGTTGTATTATAAACATAACCATCGTTTACATTAATTAGACCACCTACAATCTGAGTCATAGGAGCAGATACTTTAATGCCGATTTTATCTGCTTCTTCTGTTACTGCTGCAGAGTATCCTAATTGTAAACCATTAATCTTACCATTATTCTGCATAATTGGTGCGAATGACGCCCATTGCTCTGACATAACAATAGACAATCTTCTAAATGTTAGATTGGTTATTACACCATCATTACACTTAATGAGTGCATGGTCCATATCGCCTTTTACAAAGTCAATAATTGATACTTTATTTTCTTTTACCTTCTCGTATTTCTTAACCGTTGTACCACTTTCAGTCTTATCTACCCAATCCCAAATTTCGTGGTATAGACCAACCATCATAGCATTTGGTGATAATGAGAATTCTTTAAGAAGGAGTGGTGAAACTTCGATATTATTAAGAACTGCGATTACTGTCTTATTAGGTACTGTATAATTTTCTGCTACAAGAGAATCAATGTATTCAGTTAAGTCGCTACCCTTAACTACCCTAATAACGTTGTAATCTGGTCTATCTTCTTCTGGCTCATAGAAGTGAATCTTATATGAGAAGATATAGTTAGCACTTGTCATATCTGCCTTGAATTTAGCAACATTGCCAATATCATGAGAATTACCAGAATATGTTGTTGCTGTCTCGTAGTAAATATGTATAATCATAGCACCTTCAATATCTTTGATACCAATTAATTGTGCATGACCATTTTCTTCTGTCCATATAGTATCTCTACCATCTACAAATGAAGGTGTCTCAGTATTATCACAACTTACCACACTGCCCGGTAAGCTAACATCTGTCTCTGTGCCTTCAACTTCGGCAGTTTTCTTCTTATAATATCCCTTTTGAACATTATCAAAGTCTAAGATTTCTGGAATATAATAGAAACTATTTGTAATTGTTCCTTTACGACCTGTTGGATATACAGCTGTGACTTCATGCTCATTATCTTCAACCATATAAACATCTGTTGTTTTTGTATTGTTCTCTGTATAACCTACACTCGCAGAGTAACAGTCATTTATTTCACCACAGTTCATTCCTGCTATAGCAAATATCTCCAATTCGTCGCCGATATAAATAGTTGCTGTTGCAGATTGATATATTTTTCCGTAGTTAGCCATAGAAATACCAGACTGACATGTTGTTCTTTCATATACATAAACATTTGTGATAAGACCACTGGTATCATTTATAAGTGTCATTGCAACATTAAGAGCAAGCATATTACCATTGCCATCGTCTTTTGCTGTAGACATATATATATTAGATATTACACCCTGATTCATTCCAACCATATATCCGGTATCAGAAGAACCTGCTGAATAATTAAGAGAAACAACTACCTTGCCTGTTTCTGTACTTCTACCAGAAATATAGTGATATCTCTCAAGGGTTGCAATACTCTTTAATGTTACAGACTCGCTAATTACCTTAAATGGTACAGCCTTGTAATCATCTAATGAATTAGTAGAATTAATCTCATATACATTAAATCTACTATATCCGTCTTTTGTAGTAATTGCACCTGTTTTCTCTTTTGCCATTACTAGTACTGCAATATTTTTCAAAGAGTCACCTACAGGTAAAGCCATATTGGCAGTCAATGGAGTAGTATTTTTACTATCTTTCACTTTTAGATTTGTAAGTGTTGACTTCATACCAATCTTAGAAAGAGTAGAATAAGTACTAATAGTACCATATAAATCTGCCATTGCATAAGAACTAAACTTAGCATCTGATAGATAATTATTACCAATAAATTCTTGAGCGTAGAATACATTATCTTGACTTATGATTCTATTATTAGTAATTGTAGATACTTGTACTCCACTGAATTTAGATGTACTACTGCTAAAGTCAAATAAGAATTCGCTGTAAGTATAGCCATTTTTTGCAGAGAACGAACCCATATTCAAACCAACAACGCCAGAAGCGTAAGAGTTATAAAGTTTAGTTGTAAATGAACTATCAAACTCAAAGTCATTTAAAACTGCAAATCTAGATAAGTCACTAGAAGATGACATATAACCAATAAGTCCACCCATTGCAAATCCAACAGTGTCATCAGTTGTTGATGCACCAATATGGATAATACCCGAACTTAAGACAGAGTCCATCATTACCTTACCCGAAGCCATACCAACTAGTCCACCAACATATGTATTTACATACTCATATACGTAGACAAAGTTGCCATTAGCATCAGTCGTAGCGTTACCCTTATCATCGTACTTCTGAGTCTTAGTACCAACCTTAATATTAGTTACATTTATATCTGCAGTATTATATGCATTATATAGTTTAGTTGTACTATCTGCGTCACCGATTAGACCACCAACTAATACATTGTCTGCATTTGCTTCTACCTTAATACCCGATGAGTTACCAATATTTGAATCGTTTATAAGTTCTCCCACCTGAGAAGAATTCTTATCATTACCAATTATTATACCAGCAGCAAACTGTTTTAAATTGGTTGTTTTAGCGTCTGCATATACTAATGCTTTTGCTGTCAAGCTAGAAATCTCATATCCAGATAATTCAATGCCTATATACTTAGTATTTTGTGATGCTCCTGCTATAGCACTCACATTTACTGTATCTTTTGCATCTACGCTAGTTTTAGTATTAGTATAATCTAGCTTAAAGGTCTCATTTCCACCTGTAATATCAGAGATTTTAACTGTTGAATTATATGCATATCCAAATAATGAAGATATATTCTTGGTTAGTATATGAGTGTACTTACCTTTTCCATCTTTACTCTCATTTATATAATTATCGCTAACTTTTAAACTCTGTGGATAATAAGTTCCTGGTTGCTCATTTACTATAGTTGCCGCTTCTAAAATAACGTTATTTGTATATGTACTATTATTTAGAATACCAATTACACCACCAATATTTGATGTATCTGCAACTTTATCAATATTTAATTTAACAGCATCATTTATAGTATTTCCCCTAATCATAATGCTATTACCTTCAAACTTAGTTCTATACATTGAACCTGCTACAAATCCAAAGTTTTCGATTGCTGAATTATTAATAGAAATTTGGTTTGCTCCAATAATCACACTAAGTTTGGTATTTTTGATTGTAGAATTAGAAACTGAACCAAAGATAAATCCATTATTTGTTGATACATAAGTTTCGGTAGAACCTAATCCTAAGCTTGGCTTTACAGCATGTACAAAATTGATAGTAATAGAACAATTATCAAATGTTACATTTTCTACTGTATTTGCAAGTATTCCATAGTCGTTGTAGTCTCTGATGACATTAGTTAGGTTATTATCAATATCTACATTTGCAAATTCTACAACAATATCAATATTAGAGAAATATGCACCACTAATAAAGTTGAATATAGACCCTGTATCTTTACTATCTACTAAGAATTTAATAGTTGGACGCAATTCTGTACCATTTTCTGTAACAATGCTTTCACCGATAAATATCGACCTAATTGTTGCCATATACTGAATATAAACTTGACTATCACTAACAGGTATTACAAATGAATAGTCTGTATCATCAGGATATTTGAAGCTGTCGTCAGACTTAGCACTCTCGGCATTTGTCGCATTTCCTGGAACAAGGTAATACGTTCTCTCATTTGCATTAGACATAAATACTGCTTTTAATTTCTCTGTATCTGGTTCTACGGTAGCACCCTGTGTTCCAGAGTTTGTATACAAGTATTCAACTGTTACAAATTTACCATCGTTCATCTTAGGTAAAATATTTTCAATCTCCCAAACAGGAGTTGTAGTTTTCTCAATAAATACTTCTGTTCCTAGTCCTGGCACACTATTAAATCTACCAAAAGCACCAGCGTCTGTATTAGAGTCATAAGACTTGAAAATATTATATGTCTTCCTAAATGAAGTATCTGTAGCTTCTGTTCTATAGAATGAACCAATCATCTGCTCAGTATATTCTTGCTCAGTAAATACTTTCTTAAATGAAATCTTATCCATATAGATACTATCATCCATAAAGTTAAGTTCTACATCATTAAAGTCAATAGTACTATCAAGATAAGAAACCTTATAACTATGGAGTGTTACTTTTTCATTTACACCAAGTGCTAGGTCAAATGTTTCTTTGTAATAAGTATCACTTCTATCTCCGTTTTCTAATGTTCCCTCTCCTTCTACTGAGTAGATACCAAATGTTGAACTAAATATTTTTGCTGTATTTTCTGCTGCATACAACTCAGTTAAGTCGTATGAATTAAGGAAACCATTGTGTCTAATTTTTAATTCTGCCTCATTCCCAATTCCTGCTTCTGAATTGTAGAATACATATGATGCACCAACCACAGAACCTGCAAATATCCTAGTATGAGAAGTCTTATAATCTCTAGGAATATTATGAATATAGTAATCAATATAATAGAGTTTAAGAGCTTTTTCATAATCATCTTGGGTATAAGTATTAATATCTGCAATTAATTGTTCGTTGGCTAATTGAATTGCTATCCAAGAGTCTCTCTCTGCAGCAGATACAATACCATCTTCATTTGTATCTATGTCTGCAGTTTTATTTGCACCATCATACGTTGTAAATACAATATTCTTAACGGTTTCTATATTAATATTATATTTCTCTAACTTCTCGGCATCAACATTATATAGTTCATGTTTACTGTCAGTGTCTAGAGTTGGGTCAATAGAATATTCTCCATTTTCACTATTTATAGTTAATCCTAGGTCTACATCTTGGTTTCCAATCTCAGGTAGTTTTAATTGGAAATTATAATAACCTTCACCACTGAAGTATAATGATTTATAATTATTATATAATATAGTGGTTATATTATCTCTATAAGTATCCCAATCATTAAGACCAATAACTGTATTTAAGTGTAGTACATTATTGTCATTTCTGCTTATAGGCTGACTATATTCCTGACCTTCCATAAATTTAGACTCATCATGAGTAACCTGTAAGCCTACAATACCACCCATAATTGTTCTAGAGTAAACTGCACCTGTTGTATAAGAGTAGCCGATAAAGTTAGCACCCTCAGCATAACCAACAAGTCCACCAGCAATAAATGCCAATGGTTGAACAACACTTGCTTTTGAGAACGAGTCAATAATAGCACCATTAGTAGAGTAACCAGCAATTCCGCCTACTGCTACATTATAGAAATTACCATCACTCATACTGAATAAGTTAACAGTACCATTATCTCTAGTTGTCTCTGGAAGAATGGTTGCATCATATTCTTCTTGCTCTGCATCTGCATATGCTACGAAACACTGCTCAATTATACCGTGGTTTTCACCTACAATACCACCAGCATAATTCCAACTCTTGATAAGTTGAGTGCCAGAGCCTAACTCAAATTTAGAGTTTTTAATTCTCGTATTGTCACTAATATAACCAAATAATCCACCTGAATTATCAGCTGTCTTGATAGTAATATTATTTCTAACAACTATATTATCTATAGAACAAGCAGTTGTTGTACTTCTATAATCTGAAATATTATTAGATGTTTTATTAAATTCATCTAAGTTATTTGCAATAAGTACACCTGCAATTGTTCCTGCATAAGATACTACTCCTGCATTATTTATGGTAATATTACCATCTCTATCTGTTGTATATTCTAGAGAATTAAATGATTTTTTCTCTCTCTTATTATTCTCTCTATTGAGAATATTGAATACTTTGTATCTACCATTAGATTCGTCTGTAGTATAGCCATCAATTTCACCACCGATACTGCTATATTCGGCAGAAACTGTGATATTTTCTACTACAACGTCTATAATAGAAACTTTATTCT
The DNA here is from genome assembly GCA_045635805.1 of Clostridia bacterium. GTDB lineage: Bacteria > Bacillota > Clostridia > Christensenellales > UBA1242 > UBA11490. Next base: position 279,573 of record JAZTWI010000001.1, on the reverse strand, counting down.
GTTTATCTGCAATTATTAATCCAGCAAGAGCTCCTGCCATATTTGTTGCAGAAATTGCCACGCCATTACCATTGATTTTTACATTAGTAATAGTTGCATTTTTGATAGTACCAGCAAGTACACCTGCTCTACTATTATTATTAGAGTTATATGAACTAAGTGTCATATTGATATTTTTAATAACTGTCTGAGAACTTGACTGAGATGCATCATAACCAATTTGTTTAAAGATACCAAAGTCAGATAATTGTGTAGTATCTGTATCAATGTGTAAGTTATTCATTGACATACCATTACCATCTAATTTACCTGCGAAGATAGTCTCGTATAAGTATCTACCATTAATCATATTAGATGTAGTAATAGATGAGAAGTCAAGGTTATTAACTAGTCTTACATACTCTACTGCTGTGATTTTACCCAAGATATCATGAGCATCTGCTGCACCAAAGATATAATCCTTGGAACCTAGTGGTCTTCCCCTATCGATAATTTTTGCATCAAAATTATTAGCATTTTCAATGATAAGTGGGTTGCCTTTAGTACCTTCTTGGTATTTAGTTCCATAGATATAACTATATCTTTGATATTGAATAATTCCAGCATCATCAGAAATTTCCTCTATTTGGTCAAGAATTCTAAATGAATTTGTATCAGTTAGAGTTGTTGCAATCTTAGGAAGACCTTCTCTAATAGTCCAAATACCATCTTCTTCATTTGCTCCAGACTGAGTAGTGAATGAGAATCCAGACCAGAAGTCAGAAATTGATGTGGTCTTAGAGTCAGCAAATTGTTCTGTTAGAACAGGAACTGCAGATTCTTTTTCGTTCTCTGCTTCACCCTGACCTACTAGATAGTAACAATTCTCATAAGTACCGAAGTTCTGGACAACTCTCTGAAGTACACCTGTGAACTGACCATATGCTAGGTTATTTCTATTAACTGAAGTAGAATATGAGTTTGAAATTGTACCATTATTAGTAAATACAAAACCAGCAATAAACGCACTCTGTGTCTCTAAGTATACGTTAGCGTAACTATTCTCGATAGTTGCATTATTAGTAAATACTAAACCACCAACATTACCTACTGCTTCGATAGTATCCCTATAATCATTTTCGCCTACATATTTACCTGTTGCTCTAAATTCAGATATATTTGTACCTTCAGAGAAACAACTAGTAATTACATTATCATTTACACCTACTAATCCAGCAGTTACACTATTACTTACTGCCGAATATGTATTGTATACACCTAGACCCTTAGTATAACTATTACTCATAATACCTTTATTTGTAGCAGTCATACCTGCAATATTATTAGAACCAGCAATAATAAATGGATATACCCTAATATCTCTCATCTCATCATATCTATTATGATAAGGAGTATTGTCTGGTTTTTCTACAATAGTAATATAACTTCTCTGCTCAGTACCACCTGTAACATTTACATCAGCTAAAGTACTTAGATTTATACCTAGGAAACTATTACTTATAGCACCTGTTGCTGAGTTGACACCAACTAGACCACCAATATTACTATTTGTTACATTGCCATCTTTATCAATCTGAGATGTTAAGATGTGTAAGTATTTATTTTCAGAAGCCTTAGTATTGAATTCCTTAGTATTAACAACCTTAATATTTGTTACTGCACCATTGTTCGTTCCAGCAAGAATACCGAAATTAAGAGATGTTATAAATGTTAAGTCAATCGCTCCACTTGGGTCATGAACAAACTTGTCCGCTGTAGAATTATTAACAATATTTGTATTATTAAGAATTGTTGTTTCATCAGTCAACATATGACTAACATCTATAATCAAGTTCTTGATAAGTGTATTAGCTGCGATAGTTGTGAAGATTCCGGCATTTGCATCACTTGTCGCTCTAATAGACTCCATATTAAATGATTGAATTGTGATTACGTATCCATTACCATCTAGACTATCCACTGTAAGTGGTATAGGAGCCCAATTGGTTAGTGTAATATTATTAACTAGGATATAGTGTCCTGTTGTTCCCGCATAGTTCTTTAGGTCTAATTCGTTTTCAATTGGAGTTGGATGAGTATCAGAAGAATTATCCTTTACGATTACTCTGAACTCAACATAATCATCGTAATATAGACCATTAGAATTAGGTCCAGCAACTACTTTACCTTCATTATAATGATAAGGAACTGACATTCTAAGTAGTCCATCACTAGATATAGATACACCCCTAATAAGTGTATATAATATCTCTACAACAGGGTCAAGTGTGTCTGGGTCATAACTAGACTTGTAACTATCGTTTAATAGTTCAATACCACCATAAACTTTTCCAAACTCATTAATAGGCTCTAGATTTTCATCTTTACCCGAATAAGTAATTTTACTTAGTTCTAGGATTCCCCTAGATAAGTACTCTTGTACACCACCCTGTTCTACAGTTACAGTTGTTCCTGCTAGAGCGTACTCTACTAATTGCTTAGGTGAGAATTGCTCTCCTACTTCACCATTACTGTAATATGTATCAAGCATAGCCTTGTGTCTAGTGATATTTGAACTATCAATAGCAACTTCGATATCTGCATAATCAAAGTCTAATCTAAGGATTACACTCTGACCATGGTTGATAGTCATTTCTAATTCACCGGTCTCATCATTTAGTAATGTTTCTTGAACCCTAACACCTGTAATCTCAAACTCTACAGGATTTACCCATAATTCAGATTTAGTTGTTTCAAGAACACCCCAAACATATTCTTCTCCGGTAAATGTAACGGTTGATAATTGTGACCTGTATTTAGGGTCGGAATCATAATATGCATCAACTGCAAGACATAGATAGTACTTACCACCATTATCTAGGTAATCAATGTCAAGGTTTGCTACTTTTTCATCATTTTCATCTACTACATATAGATAATCATTACTACTTGAAATCATTACATCGTTTGATAAACCCTTGTATCTAATGTCGATTTCTTTCTTAACGCCCATACCCATATAGAATATAGATTCGCCATCTACTTGAGCAATAATAGATGGAAGTTCGGTAATTGTAAGAACTTTTACTCTAGGCTCATCTAGAGTTTCTTTCACATTACCACTAGCATCAATTGTATAAGATGTTGCCTTAATCTCTACAATTGGATTGAAATTATAAGCTGGATTATCAGAGATAAAGTCTGAGTAATCTGATGCTTCTGCTAATGTTACCTTTACATAATATGTATTATTGAAGTAACTAGCTGTACTAGAGTTACTTGTTAATTTCTGTAGTCTTAAGCCAAAGTATTCACTAGTCTCTACAGGGTCAACATAGTCTAATTCTTGGTATGTCTCAAATTCTGTACTATTTTCACTTCCAGAACTGATAATCACACCAGCCATTTGCTCTAGTTTTACATATCCAGCATATTTTCTATCTAGAGTAATTGTTACATAACTACTATTATTAAACTCTTCGGCTAAAGTAATTTTTAGTAGTCCGTCTCTACCTGGAACAATGAAATTAGATTCATTATCACTAGGATATGTATTCTCTGTATTGCCTAGTAATCCTTCTCCCCTAGTATAGTAATTCATAAAGATATCAGTTAAACTAGCAGGAATAATATTAACTTCTGTTTTGTCCATAACTGCAGGATTTTTTAGTCCATAAGGAGCATTGCTATTCATAGCATCTAGAAGTAAATTAGTATAAGGAATTACATTTATATTAAACTTAACTACATTTAAGTCGTACTTACTAGCGTTTGCACGATAGAATTCTTTATCAAAGGAAACATGCATATTTAGAGAAATTTTATATGTATGTTCTCTAGTCTCTGGATTTACATTTGTTTTCATAATTGTAAAGCCATTAACTTGTAGATTAATTAGTTCATATTCAAATACATATGGTTTAAGGGTAAAGTCTGTACCATTTTTCATATAATGGAAGTAATAAGTATCGCCCTTATTTTCTTCAGTCCAGACCAAGCCTTCTAACTCAATACGTTTTAAGTTCACATAATCAATCTTGCTACCTGCAAGGCCAATATCAATATATACATCTTCTAGTAGACTATATACTGATTTACCACCAACAACTTCTTCAACTACATTACTAGTCTCTATAGTTGAAACAAAGTCAAAGTGTTTCATTGATGAAATACCTGCAACTTTTGTAGTGTTATCTACAGAGATTGCCCTAGCCTTGATACTTAGAACATAAACATTTGCTATATCTAAGTCACCTTTATTTAGAACGTAAACGTTTTGACCTGTTTTATCAGGATTTTGGAACTCTATTTCTGTACCATCTTCACAGGTATATTTATCTGCATGATATATATCACCTAATTTTAAGTATGGTGTTAGTTTGAATTTTACATAACCAATAGTTACACCTGTTGCTTTTAGGATACTATCGCCTTCTAAGAAGTATGTATTATTCCCACCTTCTCTATACTCATATGTCACACCATCGATAACAACTGAGCCATTTATCTTAATTTCACGCTCTTCAGGTTCTTCTTCTGTGCCTACATTTATTGTCTCTGTATATGATAGCAATTCTAGGATATATCCAATCTCCTTAGTTGACTGATATCCTTCGCTATCACAAGCAGAAATCTCAAAGTTAGATGCTTCGTCAATATAAACAACACTACGAGTAGGATTTGCCCAGATATTTTCATCATCTAATTCTACTCTATCTGTATCTACAATCTCAAACATTTTGATTGTATCTACACTTGCTATTACTTTTACGGTTATTGTTGTTTTAATTGTCTTATCTAGATAACTTCTAATCTCAATAGTTCCTACACCTTCTTTTCTTGGGTAAATTCTATTGTTTACTAGTTCTAGAACAGAATTATTATCCTTTAGGAAAATCTCTATTTGGTCATCAATAGCGATATCAACTAGATAAGTATCAACACTCTCTCCATTAAATGTTACTTTAATAGTAGCGTGTTCACTACCGGCACTTCTATCAACCATAATCTCATAATAATCGCTACTATAAGCACCTTGCGCTGTCTTTTTCACAAACATTATCATTTGATTATGTCTAACAGCAAAGTCGTCGGTATATGAGATATTAAATATATTTTTGTTTTCATCATTAACTATAATACCTATGCTAGTTGGTACTAAGTCATACATAGCAAGGCCACTAGCAGAAAGTAGTATAGGATAAGCATGTCCACTAGATAAGTTTATTTTCTCATTATAGAACCACTGATAATCAAGTGCTGTATGTATTCCATCTTGCTCACCTGTGGTTAATTTATAATCAAGTTCTCTAAATAAAGATAAAGTATCAACTGCAACTCCATCGTCTATTAATTTTTGCATAGACTCTACAGTTACAACTAGTGTACCACTAGCAAAGTAGTGAGCTAAGTCATTAACCACTGCGTAAACTTTATCAAAGTTAACACCATTAATAGTTGCACTACTATATTCTTTGCCTAGTATAGACGCATCAACACCATCGTACTCAGTATTACCAATAATACCGTCTCTACCTGAAATTGTATTAACTGCAACGAACTCATTTGTCTTTGTAACCTTTACAGGGTCTACTGTTTCATCAGTAACTGTTGTTGTTAAATTATAGTATAGTTTTCCTATTCCATAAGAATCTTTAACATTACCAGCCTTAATTTCACCAAACATTAGACCAACAGCAATTGGATAATAATAGTCTGCAGTCTCTCCAGAAGCGTCTTTTAGGACAGCATATGCAGCATCAACCATTATGTCGCCATCAAAGTATGAACTCTGAACTACTGTTGAGATATTTACTGAACCGATAATTCCACCAACAACTGCTTCTAGACAGTCTGTAACAAAGATATTACCGGCATATTTACCCATTTGAATATCGCAATTATAGAAGCTTCTTACATAAGAATATTTTAGATTTCTTGTATCTGCACCAGTGCCATCTGCCTTACCAACTAAACCACCAACAGCAGCATTTTCTACACCAGATACATAGATACCAATCTTTTCTTTTTGTGAATAGTCATCACCTAGATTTGTAAAGTAAATCTTAGAATTTGTGATTGTTCCTGCAGTAAACTCACCAGCAATACCACCAATGTTACCTACTGCTGAACCCCTACTCTCTATAACGATTACAGGGCTTATTTGCAATCCTGTCATTGTTCTATCTTTAGCAGCGTATAAACCAACTACACCACCGATATTTTCAATGCCTGCTGTTGATTTTGATTTGATTTGTGATACAACTTGTAGAACTTGAATTGAAGAAGCAGAAATCTTACCTGCTACACCACCAACGTTTTGTTCTTTGATAGTGCCATTTAATTCAATTTCTATCATTGTATTATTGCTAGTAGCCACCATACCTGCAATAGCAGACTCTGGTCTACTCTTAATAACGCCACCAGCTACAGCGTCATCTAGACCTACCATACCACCTACATATAGTGTAGTATTTGGTGCATCTAGTTGTGTTTTTATACTACCAGATACTGATACTGATTGTAGAGTTGCTCCCATTAATTTACCAGCAACTAGTCCAATATAAATCTCACCAGCTCTTTCTACTTTTTGAGATGTCTCTATCATAACTTTAGAGTTAAGTATAGATAAATTCTCAATAGAAACGTTACTACCAATCTGACCAAATAGACCGATATACATATGGTCTTCTACAGTACTTAGGGTTCTATTGATTGTTAGACTATAGATTCTATTGTATGTAGTAACTTCTTCGTTGTTTCTACTATAAGTATGTTTACCAGATAATGAGAATGTTCCCTTATCATTTCTCATTACATCTACAATTTCTAAATTCTCACCATATAGGCTTATGTCTCTAGCGAGTACGTAGTGATAATATTTAATGCTATTATCAGAAGCAAGTGATGTATTTGCTCTCTTAATATCTTCTATCATTTCCTTGAAATCAATAGTAGACTTAATCTCAAAAGGAAGTGCCTTTGAACCATCGGCAATCTTAATTCTAATAGTTTGATTCAATGAATCTGTATAGAAGGTATAGCCATCAGCGGCTGAGTAATCAGAAACATTGTCTTTAGGAATAATTGTTAGGCTATAAATCTCACCATCAACCATATTATCAATAGTATCGATAACGATTTTACCTGTATTACCTGAACCATATTCAATCTTTGTTGTATAGTGGTTAGTTGTACCACCAATGATAATCATCTCTTTATTTAAACATTCAGCATTATCGATTGTGTATTCGATGATAGATTGTTGTTTACCATCTCTAACATCAAAGTATACACCATCATCATCAACATTTAATTTAAGAGAATTGATTTTTGATGCATAGCAACAAGTATATGTAATTGTATTGATATTGCTTAATTTTCCAAACTGACCAGCAAAGATATTAACAACTATGCTATAATCCTTGTCTAAAATGTAGTTGTCAAGGAAAGACTGTATCTTATAGTTAGTAGCAGAAATACCACCATAGTATGCCTTAATCCAATCGATTAAGTCTTCACTTAGTCTACTTCTAACCTGACAAGTATAGATTAAACTCTCATTTTCTGCAGGAACTACTTCGAATATATCTTTGTAATATAATGGATAGTCTTGTCCTGACATATTTGACTGAATAACCACAGCCTTGCCATTTTTATCTTTAACTGCTTCTTCTAACATTCCACAGGTATATACTAATGTTAGTGGCTTATATCCACCAAATTCTTCGTTCCAAGCAGAACCAAGATTTCTTTCACTTGGACTGAATGATGCCCTAATAGTATTAGAAGATAAATCTCTAGTCTTAACATTTGATGTGTCTGGTGCAGTTCTATCAAAGAAACTTAAACTATCATACACATATAAGTCTGCTGACTTTTCAGATAAAATAGATACACCCTGCAAAGGACTATATATATAAATTTTAACCTTATGCTCAACTAGAACTTCTTGGTACACAGGCTTGTTATTTTCATCTAGAACTTCATATCCACCTGTATATTTAAGTGTCATAATGATAGGCATATCTTTATCTAGAACTAATCTATGTAAAGAAAGTACACCATTTGAATATGTTACATAACCATCGTTATTAAATGAAACTTTTACTTTGTTTGTAATATCATAACTCTTGAAAATATCTTCAATATAAGTAAAGTCTTGGAAGGAAATATCTATTTTATTTCCAACTATACCAAATAATGTGTGAACAGAGTCATATGTTCCAAGAACTCCAGATGTTCCAACCATTGGTAATCTATCAAAGTGTGAAGCAAAGTCTTCGTATGTAGAATTACCAGAAATTCTATATAAGTATCCACTACTCTTCTCATTAACGGTAATCGCTAAAGGAACAGGATTCTCTTCTGTGTGCATCGTATAAATAGTTGGCATATATGTAGAAACTGTTACATTTCCTTCAACACCATTTCTTGCAAGGAACCTAACAGCTGTTGTTCCTTCTTTTCGAATATTATTGCACTGAGCAACAATCACAGTTCTAGCGTTTCTCTCAGCAGGTTTATACTCTGTAATATTGATTAAGCTCTTGTCATATTCAAGTTTTGCTAAACAACTATCAATAGTTTGACCTTCTGGAAGAACACATAATGGTATAGCATCTGCAGGTCTACCTGTAGTCATATATTTATCATTTGTTAGGTCAACATGGAAATCTTCACCTTCAAATTCAAACGCCCTTAATCCCATTTGGAATTGAACATAAAAACGTCTATTCATAAGAAGATTCATAAAGTACTCATAAATCTCTGATTGCGAATACGCTTCGTAATAACTATCTGCACAAAGATTAATAGAAACACCTATGTACAAAGGTAATACAACATTTGGTAACACATCAAATGAATGACTCAAATAGAAGGAGTCAGTCTGACCAAACTTAGTATAAGCCTTACCTTCTACAGTAGTAGTAAGTAAGTATCTGTCTCTAATATAATTAGCAAAAACTAGATTTTCTGTAGACCTAGCTGTATTTAAATTAACACTTAAGATACCTTCGTATTCCTGTGTGTAGATACAATACTCATATTTACCAACCTTAGTATTTAGGTCAATATCTATTCTCTCACCTTTAGAATTAGCATAGTAATCATAGATAGTAAACACTCCTACAGACTCTGAGCCATTGATAAGGATATCTGTTGGTAAGTCTTTAACAGTAAATTGAACTACTACCCTTTGGTCAAATAACTCTGGGTAATCATCGTGCACAATTCTAAACTCGTGACTGTAGATACCAGCCTTCATTGCGTGAACTTTGAAGTGGTTTTCGCCTGTGATAGGAACTAAATTTACAGGTAAACTCTCTCCTGTAGAATCTGCTTCTACGTGGAAGTTCTCTGATAATTCGAAATTTAATTCTCTCTCTATGTAATATTCTAGGTTTGAAGTAAAGATATTTTCTCTAAAGCTAGGGTCGATAAGAACCATCTCATAATACCCTGCTTCTGATAGTGGTATAGCAAACTCGTCAGAATCACCCTGTTGAGCATTCATGAAGACTTCTATCTGTTCACAAGACTCAATAACAGGTATAACCTTAAATCTCTCAATATATTCTTTCTCTGAAGCAAGATAGAAACTAGCTTTTAAAACAACTACTTCTTGTTGCAAAGTCTCTGAACCCATACTAGCAGAGATGGTCTGTGTAGGATAAGCAACCTTAACCATTGTTCCCGTGCCATTGTCGTATGAATTATATGTTGTAAGTGTTCCATCTATAATACTAGCAAATTGTTTTCCATCATTTAGGTATGAGAAGTTACCACCATCTAACCAACCATCAACAAAGTGTGTAACACTACCATCACCTGCTGGTGCAAGTGTTGCTAATTCAACCTTGATGTCTCTCTGAGTGGTTGCTGCTGGATAGAAATCAATATAGTCATCTACATTTTTTAAAGATAGAGAATTACCCTTACCTATTACTTGTAAAGAGTCTTCTTTAAAGGTAAAGTTTTCTAGAGCTAGGTCAATATTGAACTTAATTAGTCTCTCTTTATTACCTTCATTAGTACTTATCTTTAATGAGAAATTACCTGTATTGGCGTACGAATTAGCCTTAACAACAATAGATGTTATACCTGATTTAGGGTCAAATTGTGTGGTTGTATTTACAAAACCTTGACCATCACTAACTGTGATACCCCTATCCGTCTCATCATCATCGTCATCAACCTTTACAAGTAACACTACCTGCTCATAACTATATACACCGACAGCTTCTTGCTTGATATTTAGGTTGATAACAGCATCGTCTGCTACAACTTGGTCATTGCAATATACCGTTAGTGATAAATTTTGATAAGGGTCAGACCCACAGGCCCATAGTCCCATTATCGAACAAATCAATAAACATAATAGTAATAGTTTTCTTCTCATTTCCATTTCTCCATCTAGTATTTTTATTATAACTTAAATGATAAAAATTATTTAGTAATATATAATAATAATAGTACTTTAATTAGTTTATTTACTTTATATATTTTTGTCAAACGAATAGAGCCTATTTTGACAAACTATTACAAAAAAATAAATAAAATCTATTTAAAATTTTTAATTGAAAAGTAATAATAAATGTGTTACAATTTACTAGCAAAAAAGAAGGAAAAACAATGCAAAAAGTACTCAGCCATCTACGTAGAGCCGTAGAAGAATATAAATTAATAGAAGATGGCGACAAAATTGCCATCGGCGTTTCTGGTGGAAAAGACTCGCTAGTTTTACTCAAAGCACTAGCAAATTACGCCATTTTTTCACCACAAAAATTCTCAATTGTAGCCATAACAATAGATATGTTTGCAGGTAAAAGCGACTTTAGTCAAATAAGCGAACTCTGCAGAGAATTAGGCGTAGAATACCATATATTCCCTTCTGACATATACGAAATAGTGTTTGAAGAGAGAAAAGAATCTAATCCTTGTAGTCTATGCGCTAAACTAAGAAGGGGTATGCTAAACACCAAAGCTATTGAACTTGGCTGTAATAAACTTGCCCTAGGACACTCAGCAGACGATGTTATGCACACTTTTCTGCTCAGTTTATTCTTTGAAGGTAGACTAAGCACATTTTTACCTAAACTATATATGGATAGAACAGGAATGACCGTAATTAGACCACTTATTCTAACCGATGAAAAGTACATAAAATCAGTTGCAAAGAATTTGCCTGTCCAAAAATCTCTCTGCCCTGTTGACAAACTAACAAAGAGAGAGTATGTAAAAGATGTAATTAAGGACATTCAAAAAGAAATCCCTTTTGTAAAAGATAGAATATTCTCTGCAATCACTCATCCGGAAAGGTACAACCTTTTTGACAGAGCATACGAAGACGATGTATATTGGAAAAAAAAATAACAAATAAATTATCCCTGAGTTCAGGGATTTTTTATTTGTTTGAATAGTACTACATTTTTATATTTTATTTTTTTAGACTCAGCCTTTGCAGATAGAACTTATGCCGAGTTGCTAGCCCACCCCTAATATGCCTTTCTTTTAGATTATTGTCTAGCACCTTATAAACGTGATAATAGAGAAACCTGTTTACATTTTTCAATTTTTTTGAAATATCATTATGAACGGTACTTTTACTGATTTTATAATAATCGGCACATTGTCTAATAGTTGCCCTATTTTCAATTATGTATACAGCAAACTCTTCTGCCCTACTTCTCATATCATACCCCTTAGAAAACTTCTTATGGTAAGGTATGACAAAAATTAATTAATTATGACAAATGACGACAAAAAAAGATATAGGCGAACCTACATCTTAATTTTTTACTTCTTTTTTGACTTAGCATCAATTAATTTAACAATATCACCAACTGTCTTAAGAGCAACACTCTCTTCATCAGATACTGTAATATTGAATTCATCTTCTAAAGTCATAAGCATTTCAACAACATCTAGTGAATCAGCTCCTAAATCATCAATGACTTTACTCTCCATAGTTACTTTATCTTCACTAATATTTAATTGCTCACAAAGTAATTTTTTAACTTTATCAAAAGACATAATCTGCACCTCAAAAATTGATTTTCAATATGACTATATTTTATCAACTTTATAAAAATCTGTAAAGCAAATTATATTAATTGAACTTATTATTTATTACTAATATTCAAATAAGCAGAAGGGTCAATTTTCTCACCGTCTTCCATTAGAGAAAAGTGTAAGTGTGCACCAGCACTAGCTTCACATGTAGCACTAGTTCCAACCGAACCTATTTCGTCTCCCCTGGAAATCTTATCACCTTTTGACACAAGTACATTTTCATCTAGAGAACCATATGAACTCACTAGTCCATTTTCGTGTTCCACCACAACAACTGTACCTTCTAAAATATTTGTATAAATATCTTTAATCGTACCATCTAAAATAGCAAACACCTTGCTACCTGTTGCTACTGAGAAATCGATAGCCTTATGAGTCTCCCACTGATTAAGGGTCTCATTGAAGCATAACGAGTCGCCATAGTAACCTTTGTAAATAGTTGCATTTGCCACGGGAAGATATGGTGTAATAGTAGCACCTGTCGGCTCCGTGATTTCATCTTGTAGATTATTAGTCTTAGTTGAAGCAATAGCAATAATTAAGATTAGACCGGCAAGAAGAAAACCTAAAATAAAATAGTATCCATATTTTTTAAGTACATAAATCATCTTTTGTTTCACTGTTAAATTTCCCATAAAAACCTCCGTTTGATATTCACATTATTGACCACAAATTTACGGCATATACACACAAATTAAAAACTACCAAAAATGAGTGGAGAACCTATAATCGCAACGCCATCAGATAGAGATATTTGTATATTAATTTTTAGATTATTTATAACAAAATAATCATCAAATTTTGTTGTATATCCTTCTATAATTTGCCTGCCGGAAATATCACTAATTCTAAGTATATTTATATCTAAATTTTTGATAAATTTTTGAAGATTATTCTCATCAATTTTTATAGTATTTTGATTAACTATTTCATAATCAATATTACAACTATTAACACAATTAACCATCTCTCTTTCTTGTGAAAAATATACAAGTAAAAATAAAAAACCCATCAATACAAAACATAAATATTTTTTCATATATCTCCAAAAACAATATAAATTTTACAAAATTACATAAAATAAATTAGACACAAATTTTAAGGTTTTACTAATACTTATTGTCATTATGTATATTGTTTTAGACAATAAGTCATAGATATAAGTAAACTTTTAGGCATTTTATGAAAAATAAACACTTTAAAAACATACTTTTGTTTTCAATAATAATTCTACTATTTTTATCACACTTTATATTTTGTGGTTACTTTTTTATATCCAAATTTAGTAGCGAAAACGACACCCATATTGACATTCTTAGCTTCAATACCTTAATGGCCTTTCCTGAAAAAGCATTGAGTCAAAACAACAAACTAAACAATACTTTTGATAGAGAAAAAATTACTACTTTTGAATTCGAAAAAATCCTACAAAGTTTATATGAAAACAACTATATTTTAGTAAGCATTTTTGATATATTAAACGTACAAAATAATGAAGTAAAAATAGACTCAAAAAACCTACCAAAAAACAAAAAACCAATCATACTTTCTTTTGAAAATGTAACGTATAAAAGTAACTATCAAAACCATGGTGAGATAGATAAAATTATTATTGACAGAAATAATAAAATTGCTACCTATACAACTAAAAAAAGTATTCAAGATAGAATACAATACGATAACGAATTTTTAGTAATTTTAGAGAATTTTATATGTTACCACCCAGACTTTTCTTTTAATAACGCAAAAGGAATTTTATTCTTCTCAGGAGAAGACGGACTGCTCGGTTATAATACAAATCAAAAAAATGCTAGTAGCAGATATGAGATAGAGAGAGTGACAGAGATAGTCGAGACATTGAGAAAAAACGGTTGGGTGTTTGGTTGCAACAATTACAAATATTCTAGCGACACACAAAAGTCCCTTCTAGAATTTAAGAAGGAACTCAGTCTTTGGCAAAAAGAAATTTTACCTATAATAAAAAATACTCCCCTATACTCTTTTCCAAAGGGAGAACTAGACACAAGCAAAATGGAAGAATTAGCAAACAATAATTTCAATATATGCCTTTACAATGACTTTACAAATAAAATTAACAATTTGGACAATCAGGTACTAATTAGTAAAATTCCGATTAACGGAGAATCACTTAGAAATAATCAATCTGAACTCTTGAGATTTTTTGATTGCAAATTTATTTATGATACCAAGTATAGACTATCTCCACTCACATAAAAAAGACTGTGAATTTTCACAGTCTTTTATTTTATTTACTCTTTACTAATTTGTTTTTTGTTCTTTACTTTGTTTACAATCTTATCTATTATCAAGACAATAACATAATGTAATGCATAGATAATATTTTCAAATAATTTATATAGTACTAGCACATACCAAATGTAATCTGGATATAACATTTTACTAATAATAGATATTAATAATATATCAACAATAACTATTCCCCTTGGGAATGGCCATACCATCATTACAATATCAAGTACTAATAATATCCACAATGACTTAAAGTAATATTCAGCTGTAGATAATCCAAGAGAACTAAATATCAAAAATACCACCATAGCTCTAAGTGCAATAACAACAAGTGATGATAACATATTTAATATTTTTGCTTTCCACGATACCCTATTTGCTTTTGCTGTAACCATTGTTTTATCAACCATGGCAAAATACGATTTTTCAAAATCTTTTACAATACCAATTTTAGAAAGAACTCTAGCAACAAATGAACAAATATTTAAACTTCTTTCTTTATCACTTCTGGTCATACGAATATACAACAAATACATAAAACCACAAATGATTGTAAAGAAACAAACAAGCGTAACTAATACATGCAGTATAGCTTCCCATTTGAAAGCGCCCACTAAAATCATAATTGACGATATAATCAAGAAAGTGAATAAATTATAGTATTTTTTCTCGTAAGTAACAGATATTAAGTGTTGTGGTTTAATCTTTGTAGTAGATAATGCACCAACTAATGCAGCATTTCTACCACTTGAGAACATTGTCATATTACCGTAAAAGTCGCTATAAGCATTGGCAATATACATTTTACCGAAATTATTTGCTCTAGATTTAAAGTGATAACTAATAAATAATGACACCGTTTGAATCATTTTTATTAGAACAAACACACAACACATTAGTATTATATAGGTAGAGTCAAGATTTAACTTTATCGCATCAAAACTAACTACCGAGTGCTTATTATTTAGCCATAGCATTGCTAAAACCAATACCGCCATATTAACTAGTATAATACTAACGTAATAAAGAGCATTTTTTGAACTATGCATATCACTATATTTAGCTACTAAACTAGTATATAGAGTTTCTTCTGGCTGTGTTTTTTTTACCTTTTCTTTTTTCGGTTTTTCTTTCTTATTTTCTTCTATTTCGATATCCTTTTTAACTTCTTCTTCCATTTTACCCCTCTTTTATATATTAAATATTACAACAAATAAAAAATCTTTCAAAGTAAAATTAGCCCAAACTTCATATTTCTATCCTTTTACTCATATCATTTATAAAAAATAATGAAGGAGAAATATGGAAAAAATTTCAAACAACTCAAATGACATTAAAAACGAATCTATTAACCTAACCAACAGAAAACACTTAAATTTGTCTGGAATAACCGAGATTTTATCGTCTAGTGATACAAATATAACCTTAAAATTAAAAGACACCACCCTAAATATATTGGGAAGTGATATTAATATCCTTAAATTAGATATAGACTCTGAAATATTAGAAGCCGAAGGCAAATTTGAAAAGATTACATACGGCAAAGAAACCAATATCTTAAGAAGGATTTTTAAGTGAAATTATCTTACGTATTACAAATGAGAGACTTTGCAGTTCTATTACTTGCAGGATACATAGTTGGTTTAATATTTTCTTTAATGACTTCATCTCAATTCATCAGAAATAAATTAGCAATTAAAATACCACTTGATATTATATTTATGCTATTTTTTGCTATCGTATTTACATATTTAGTCAACTATATAAATATGGGAGAATTTCGACTTTTTTTACTAATTGCATACCTTGTAGGAATAGGTCTTGACATATTAATTATGGACAAATTGTTTGCCAAAGGTCATAAATGGGTGTATAATAGACTAGTAATTCTCTATAAGAACATTAAAAAAAGTAGATTTGGCAAGGTTATATTTAAGTGAAAAGGGACAATAGAGTAAAATTTGTTAGAATAACCACAATACTCACAATGATAGTAATGTTTGTATGCATTATTATTTTGTCTTGTCAATTCATACAAATCTCTAATTACAAGAGAGAAACTAATAACCTAGAAGCCGAAAAACAAGCTTTAATTCAAGAGATTTACAATTATAATACTTCTAATTCCTACTATGATAATAATAGAAGCGAATTCCTAGAAGAGTATGCTAGAGAGTCTCTAACCTGGGGCTCAGCAGAAGAAGTTTGGTATACAAATAAATAATTATCAAACACGGAAAATTAGTTAAAAATCAATATTTTGTAGAAAAAAGCAAAATTTTCTGCTTTCAAAAATTTTTTTTGGAAAAGTTATTGACTTTTGATAATTAGGAGTGCTATACTACTATCGTTGTCAAGGCAATATGCCTATACAATATATATCGCGGGGAGGAGCAGCTCGGTCGCTCGTCGGGCTCATAACCCGAAGGTCGTGTGGTTCGAATCCCACCCCCGCTACCATTCTAAGACGCTTAATTGCGTTTTTTTTTTGTTTTAATCAATTACACCTTTTTTATTTATCAAAATCGTATAGAATTATTAGAAATTTTATCGAAAAACTCTTGACAAACCACCTAACATATTGTAATATAATTGAGTATTTCACTATGGCGGCGTAGCTTAGTTGGCTATAGCATTCGGTTCATACCCGAAAGGTCGTAGGTTCGAGTCCCACCGCCGCTACCATTAGAGAAAAAGCCTATTCCCCTTTTATACTTTTTCTCTATTACATAATTTATTATGTAGAAAAAAATTACAACCTTGTGTTAGTAATTTTTTTTTGCCCTTTTGAGATTTTAAAATAATATGCAAATATTTTATATAGTGCTATATCTAGCCTTTTTAAATTTATAAAAAACCACGGACATTATTTAGTCTGTGGTTTTATTTTTTAGAAAACAAAAAAAGAGATAGACTTCTCTATCTCTTATAACTGGTAGTCCCAAGGGGAATCGAACCCCTGTTACCACCGTGAAAGGGTGGTGTCTTAACCTCTTGACCATGGGACCATAATCTTTGCAAATTAACGAAAATATTATAATAGAAAATATTGCCGTTGTCAACAATTTTTTCAAAAATATTTATTTTTCTGTAATATTATATTTTCAAGCCCCCTTCACCATGGAGAGTATGCATACTTTCGACTCTTATATATAAAATATATATATATAAATTATACTTATATATCTTATTTCATTTGTCAGATTTTGATGGTTGTGGTAAAATTATTTAGTAGAAATTTTGAATTAAATTAATTTATTTTACGACACTTGAAGAAAAATGGAGATTTTAGTAATGAAAAATAAAAGATTTAGTTGGAAAAATGCATTAAATTCAATGTTAGGAAGCCTAACCCTAGTTCTAGTGGCATTAGTTATTGCACTAGGATTTATTTCCCCTGTAAACAACTATCAGGCTAAAGCCCTAACAAAAGCCCAGATAATGAATGAGTACAATATCTCATTTAATTCTGCAAAGACTAAGGTTAGAATAGCAGAAGGTTACGGACTTACTACGGATAGTAAATCTTACGAGTATAGTTACCTAAGCCACTCTAATAGTAGGCTATATACTGCAACAACAGCCGGAGCTGAGTATTCTTCCGATTTAGGAGAAGTATCTCTAATGGTTAATAATGCAGAATTGATGCAGTACATAGAAAGAGAGAGACCTTCTGGTTTGGGTGGTTATATTCCTGGTAATATTACTCACTTTAGAACTACTGACGAAGAACTTGAGCCTATTTTTTACGATGAAATAGACGATAATGATTTCGTTATTCTTTCTGATAACTATAAGAACCCAACTTCATCTACATATAATGTCGAGAACTTATACCTTTCATTTGGTTCCCCTGCTACCGAAGAAGATGGCAAGACTAAACTAGCTGACTTAACTGTTACAGGAGAACTAAGAACTGCTGAAGGTTTCCATATTCTAAATCTCGACCCAGAAATACATTCTCCATATACAGATGATGACGGCAATCCAAAATCTAGTTATTATTGGTATCAATATTTTGATTTAAATAATGTTACTGCAAAACTTACAGGAGAACAGAACTCCCCTACCTACAAAGTAGTTAATCCTTCTGGTCAATATAAATTTACATTTACATTCCAAAGAATTTTAGCTGACGGCTCAACTACAGCTGACGAGTCATTTGTATATACATTCTATATGCTAGACAGTGCAGATTATGCTGATTATCCTGAAATTATAGGTGCAACACTAGGAGCATCTAATAAGAATACAATCAATGAGTATTTCTATAATTTTGCAGGAGATAAGCCTTCTATCTTATACGCACCTAGTAGATATAATCTAGCATATACTAGACAAAACAATGAGATTACAGAAAACATTACTTCTGTATTCACAACAGGTGTTTACACTGTAAATTCTGCATATCAACAGTATGGTAAGATAACATTCTACAATAATGATATTTATCTAAAAGATGTTTATATCTTAACTAACTACTCAAACAATGGCAACGTACTTGAATATCTATACTTCTCAAGCACAGACCAAGACTACGTAGTTTACTCTTATAATAACGTAGACGATGATGAGAATATTGTTAATCTACTAGAGTCTGGCAAATTTACATTTGAATATAAATTAACTACTATTATTGAAGAAGTTTCTGAATTCCAAGAAGATTCAGTATTCACTACTAAAACATATGTAACAGAAGTATTTGATGAGTACAGATGGATAGACTCAAATATAGCAAAATTACAAGATACTAGTCTATATTCTATCTATAAACAAAAACCACAAAATACCGATACTGTTTCAAAAGTTGTCACTATCACAGATACTATCGTTTTCTACTTTGACAAAGATAATACCGAAAAATTATATAGAGACAAGGACTTCCAAAAAGAAGTAAATACAGCCAGTGAATTTGATTATTCTTATAACGAAGAAGACAATAAAATCGAATTTAAAGATAAAGTATTTAGTGGTACATACCCTATTCAATCTCAAACAATTGGTGAAGACACAACCTACTTTGTAAATGCAACTTCAGATAAAACATATTATCTTTTCATTGCAAATAGAGAAAACCCAAATACTAGGACTGCTACTCTATATCAGGAAGCTACTCATACAACACCAGCAGAAGATTTCACATTTGAGTATGATTACGCAAACGATACCCTAACCATAACTAGTGGTGAATTAAAAGATAAAACATACTCTGTTGAATACTCTTATAGCGTAACAGGTAAAAATGCAAAAGACCTAAAGAGATTATTAAACGCTGCTACCCTTGCTATTGAGTACACTTACGAAATGGCTTTTGAAAAACTAGGTGTTTATACATTTGAGTATAACTATGTTTGTCCATGGTACAACAATGCTATAGGTACAGTAGTTGGTACTAGATATTCTTCTAGCAACGCTGTTAGCACCAATAGACTAGTTCCATATGACTACACTATTCCATACGATACAGAAGTAATAAAAGAACCTATCGACCACACACAGAGCGAAGAAGGTTCTAATAGCAATAGCAATAAATTATATGTAATTTTCTCTGGTTATTTAGATGCAGAAGGTAAAGTTACTATCAATGCTAAGAATTATGAATATGACTCTTCAACAAACAAAGTAAAAGTTGGAACAGATACATTTGATATTAATCAAATAACATCTACCGACTTTGGTTCTACCGGTATACTAGAAACTGAATATAATATAGATATTTCTCCAGATGGTAAGACAATCAAATTATCTGTTAAATACACCCTAGGTGAAGTTGAATACACCACTACCCCACACGAATCAAAACAGTCATCTTCTTACTACAATTACAAATATGATGATAAATCTATTATCAATTACTTCCTAGCTGGTAGTTCAACTGAATATTCTAAAAATGTAAATTCTACTAATATTAGTAACTCAGTTGCTGGAGATGCATATTTCCATCAGTTAATTAAAAATATTGAAACTCAAGATTCACAATATGGTTCAGGTTCAGATACTAGATTTATTCCTGTAATCAATAAAAGAACAGCTACCCATGTTTTAGGTGCTGATAAACTATCTATATTTGGTTCAATCTCTTACTTTAGTAAAGAAGATGCTGAGACAGATAGTGGATATGCAGTGTTAGAGCAAATCGACGCAAAAGAGAAAAAGAACTTTATCTCTGATTACACTAGCCTATATCTAAAAACTAACAATATAGCAAATAACAAACTTGCAACATCTACACCTAGTGCAGGTTTCAGTGCATCATTTGTTGGTAATGGCACAGGTCAAATACCACTAAGCCAAGTTATCGTTACAGACACTCAAGTATTCTGGAAAAATTACTCTACCCTACTATATACAGGTAAAGTAAGTGAATCTAAAATCTATAAATACTCTACTTACAAAGATATCTATGGAAACTTAGATTTAAAACCAGAGAACCTAGAAATATACGATAACCACGACACATACTTTAAAGATATCTATTGTAAAGATGATGGTTACTACGAAGTAATAATCAAATATACATATTCTTATTACAAAGAACTAGGCAAACTAGATAGCGAAGCTGCTGGTACACAGTTCTATCAAGTATTTGTATTCGTCGTTGATAATAACTCTCCTAAACTATATTTTGATGTAGAAACAGGAGAAGTAGACGGCGAAGGCAATCCTGAATATGAAACCCTACTACCATCTAGTTATACTAATAAAGTTGTTAGAATATCTTGGTTAGTACCAACATACTTCCAAAATAATATTTATATCGAAGTAAACAAAGAGAACTTTGAAGGAATCTCAACAGACATACCTTTCCGTGCTAGATTTGATGGAGAGAACCCTGATGGAATGTTACCTATTGTTATGTCAGGAGCAACAAATGAAACATATGTTAGAACAATCTCTACATTTACTAAGAGTGAAGATAAATCTAGATATTATGTAACATTTAGACTACCTGGAGACAGACCAGATTGGAACCTAGATGGTCACTACTCTATCACAATTTACTATGGTTCAGAGAATACAGATGGAACCAAACCTAGCGTTACCCAAAAGTACACTTCTGATAACAAGAAAATTGCTGGAATGAAAGTTGTTCCTGTAATGCTAAATGACCAAGGTTTCTATGTTGTTAATGACGAATTACAACTAAAAGCTAATCAACAGATAGTAAATACAGACTTCACATTTAGATATTCACCAAAAGCGAGTGGAGCACAAATCTTTACATACTGGCACAAGATTACATTTAATAGAACATCTGACTATGATGACCTACTACAATTCTCAAATAATAAATCTGGTATTACTACTAATTTTGCCTTACTCGGCACAGACCCAGAGATAGAGATTGGTAAATTATATAATTACAACTATGAAACAACCAATAGAGTTGCTAATGGTAATTACTTTACAAATTCAACTAGCTGTATGTACCTATTTAGAATGAAAGACGAAGCTGGTAATGAATGTAGATATGTAATTTACTTTGATAATACTTCTCCTAGGTCAATAGTAGACCCTAAACCAAATAACAAGAATAATATCGTTAGTGACGTTACAACAGTTACTTGGGGAGATTACAAAGCTATCAAAGTTAATGCTACAGACCTAGCATTATACGAAGAAAGCATTACTGAATACACAAAAATTGAATACACTGCAGAAAATCCTGTTAATAGATTAAAAGAAGCATTATCTTATATTAATTCTGCAACAGGTGGAAAATTTAATAATGCTAAACTTGAAAAAGTTGGTGACGATTATTATATCTTAATTCCAATTCAAAAAGCACAGATTACAGACGAAGAAGGTAAGGTTTCCGCAATTAGTGATGTAAATAAATACTATTTCTTCCCTAATACACCTATCTCACCTAGAATTCAAGTAACTAGTGGAACAAATGCAGGATTCTACTATGTAACAGGTTCAACAGTTCTTATCGGTGATACAGTTTATTATGTAAAAACTGACACACAAGGCAACACAAAGACATATAAGTTATTTATAGACGCAGAGTTAACAAGAGAAGTAGCCTCATCTGTATTTACATACACAGTAGATGATTCTACAATTAAACTACCTACTTACGACCAAAATGGTAAGATTGCTGTAGATGCTAGTGGTATAATATTTGATAACTATATCTATAATAAACAACAAACCCAATTATCCACTACCCTAGACTTCTATGGAGATGTGGCTAGAGAGTATATTACAACTATCTATGGAGATTTAAATACTGCACTTAGTGGTGTAAGTGGTACAGGTTTATATTACTATGCTATATTTGACGACCTTGGTAATAATAGCCTAGGCGACTTATGGATGAACTTAGACAAGACACAGACACTATCTTATGCAACATTTAAAAATAGTGACACTCTTGCAAAAGCAACAGGACTCACAGGAGAAGCTGCTAAATCTTATGCTGCAGCTAAACTATATATCTCTTCTCTAGAAAATACTAAAGAAGACCAAAAAGTAATTCCTGATTACAGTCTAACCTACACATATTACGCTTATAATGCTAGTTTCTATGAGAACTATGCTATCACAGATGTTGAGTATGTAGAGCCTACAGCAGACGACTCTGCAACATATCTTAGAATTACTTTCTCAAACGGAACTGAGACAAAAGTAATCGATATGAAGATATTTGATGAAGATGGTAATAGACACCACTCTATCAGTTATCCATATGATATGAAGGGTTCTGCGGTAATTTCTGATACTCAAGGAAATCCTAAACATATCTATACCGAGAGCTTATCAGACTACACCGAGCCACAAGATGAACTAACTGAGAGAGTATTCTCATCTGTCATTAATCCTTCTGTTGACACTGCAACCGGAGAAATAATTACTCAAGAAGGTCTATACATCTTCAAGAGAGAATATGACAAAGGTATCGCTCCAGAAGTCCTAGGCACTGATACTAGAATTATATATCGTATATACTACGTTGATAGAAACGGAATCATCTCTGTACCTGTTAACGACAATGCCGCTAGTAGCTTATATAATATTGGTAGCGACATCGAATTCTTACTTGGTAGTAATTACAAAGATACTGAAAATCAAAAATTAATTACTGCTAATAATATTCAAAATAACCAAACATCAAATAATACAGGTTATAGTAACTCTAGCTTTACAAGTAGTAACCTATTCTCTACTAATAAGGTAGAAACCAAATTCACATTAACTACTGACAAATATAACTTTGCAGACTTCTATAACTCATACATTGCCCTACTTTCTAAAGAAACTAAACTTGCAGACGCTGTTAGTAAGTCTCTACTAAACAAAGCGTTATACGAGAATATCTTTAAATTAGACTTAGTTCTAAATAAGGGCGCAAATGGAACAAAGATTATAGATGAAACTAATGTAAACGCCGATGCTAAGTATAATAGTACACTTATGAAGAAGTACATTACTGAGTATCAAAATATGAATTCAGTAGACTCAAGACTCAATGAAAACTCATTCTTCTATGGAGATTCACTAAATTCATATTACATTACACTTAGCGACCAATCTGGTCATATCCTAAGAGAAGCCAATGACAAAGGTGACTTAGAAGTAAAAGCATTAAATCACCAACCTAATAATTTACAAATTACATTTAATATTAAACATACTGCCCCACTAGGAGAAATGTATGGTAAATATTATGGTGAAATAAATTATGATGAAGATAATGGTGGAACTTCTTCTAGTATACCAATTACTACAACAGACAATGGCTCACAACTTGCTGGTACATATGCCCTAATCTCTCATTATTTGAGTGAAGAAGCAGGACAATTAAAATCATTATCAGATAACCAGTCACCTGTTACAGGTGTTACAGGTTCTACAGTTTCTCTACTTAGCACTAATAATGAAACCCTTGTATTCTTATTCTCAATCACAAATGATGAGTATATGGCAAAAATTGATATTAATAATATCCAAGTATATCAAAATGATGTAAGTGAAGATAACCTACTATTCAATAGACATTTAGATACAACTACAGGTGTTGTTAAGAATCATACAACCAAGCTAGTCCCTAGCCAGGCTAGACAAGATGGTTCATTTATCTGTAACGTTATAGGAGATACAACATACTACGCTATTATCATCTTTGATAATAACTTAGATGACATCTTAAATACTGATGAAAAAGAGAACTACTCTAACTTTAGATTACTTGATAGTAACGAAAACGTTGACCTAGCTAATTACTACATAAAGATTCATTATGTTGGACTAGAAGATAACTATCAAGCAGAACTAGAAGGACAGACAGTTTCTTACTACAGCACAACATACGAAATCACAGTTGACAGAATTAAACCTAAGTATAACTTAGTTCAACTTATGAACTTAGATAGATATACTTACAAAGGAAATGTAACAACTACAGGTAAAGAATATGAGCAGTTATTCGATGAATATTCCCCATATTACAACTTTACTTACGATGAGAAAACAGAGTTCTATAGTAGTGACCTAGAAAAATATTTCTTCGCTGTTGACTCTAGAGCAAATAGCACATTTACATTTAAGAGTGTTGATAAACTAGATAGTGTAAATGGTTTCTATATTAGACCACTTGGAACAGATATTAGTAATTATAAATTCTCTTACACTCCAGACGATTATATTATTTATAACGATGCTCAGTTAAGAGGAGAGCATAACCAATTCGTTCCTAGCAATGCAACATCAATCTTATTCAACGACTCACATAATAGATACTACCCTACTTCATTCCAATACAATCAATATTATTACTGTCCATACATCGATAATGAGATGTCAGTAAATCATATGTTGACACAAGGAATTGTTAAGACTGGTGAATATTACGAAATCTTAGAAACCGACGAAGCTGGTAACTACAGAGTATATGGTATCTATATTCACGACGCAACCTATGATGGCGTAAACTATAAATACCAGGCATACAATGGTGCAGAATTCAAGACTGGTTCTGTAACATACAAAGGCTCTATCGCATCAGTTGGTGGTATATCATTTGACTTTATTAATTACACAACTAGTGACTTATTCATTAAGGCAATTATTGATGTTCAATCTGGTAAATTAAATGAAAAATTGTACTTATACTACAATCCTAACACTAAAGAACTTACACTAACAGATGCAAATAATAATCCACTTGAGATTGTATCAGATGTAACAACAGATACATATATTCACGACTTCTTAGAACTTATAAACGAAAAAATTGTTGATTATAACGAAATCATTTCAGATAAGAATAGTCCATACTATTCTGAATACGGATACATTGTAGACTTATCTATCGTAGACAGACTAGGAATACCTGCTTCCTACGATACAAAGATATTAAATAACTACATTATCACCTACTCTGTAGCAGGTAGCGAGATTGTTCCTGTATTTACAAATAAAGCAGTAAACTTTGAAATGTATATTCCTTCTATGAGAGGCTCAACTTATATCACAAAAGTAAAAGCATCTCAATTCAATAAGGAATGGTTAGAAAAAGACGTAGATAGCGAAGGTAATCAATTCACTAAACACAGTAATGAATTTAAAACCAAAGGCGCTAGATATATCTTAACTAAGGGCGTATATAGATTTGAAATTACCGACAATTTCGGCAGAACTTCTATATATTTCCACGAATTTGGTATTAGCAGTTCACAAACTGGTGGTAGCATTAGATATTATGGCAGTTACGCTAAACATTCTGACAACTTCACCTACACCGGAGAAATGTTTAGTTACACATATGATTCATCAGTATATGATGTATTTATTAGATTTACAGGTGAAAATGCAGACACAAATCAATATTGTTCTGGAGAAGAAATCTATGGTAGCAATAGTAAATATTCTCAAGAAGCATTAAGACAATTTGGTATTCAATCTGTAATAACAACAAATAATATCACAACCATCACATTTGTAGGTGTGTCAAAGACTAGAGCACTTAGCAAGTACGAAATCAAAACAATTCTTGCTAGTACTGCCAATGACTACACTTGGGGCGATGAGCTAAACAATAACAATATATTTGTTTATGATTATAAGATGGCAATATATACAGCTGTCCAAAAAGTTACAGTAAGAAATATGAAGGGCGTAACACTTGATACGAATACCCACTTAAATCTAACAGAAGACTTCCAATTAGTTCTAAGTTGGGACACTATACTCACTTCTGAAAGAATTGATTTTGGTACTCAAATAGAACTTGTTAGAAGATATACAGAAAATAATATTACTAGAACTCAAACATATAGAGTAAATAGTGATTACATTGTTACCCTACCTGGCGAATACACTGCAAAAGCAATTAACTCTCTTGGTAGAGAAAGTGAAGAAATTTCATTTACTAGAGGTGACGGAGAAATCACAATGTATGCCGTTTATGCTATCTCAAATAATGGCAAAACACAGAAGAAACTAGACCCATCTAATTACACAACTGTTAATGGCACAGATAACAAAACTGAATTCCACTACTTTATTACAGATAATTATTTCAATTATGTTGACTTAGAGAGTGGAAACCCTATTACTAAAGATGTTATCTATGATGATGGTATTACACTATCTCAAATCATGGGAATCAATAAACAGAAAGGTATATACCTAGATGTTAGAGTTAATAGTAACTTAAACTTAAATGCTGACATAGTATCTTATGAATATATTGATACTGACGGCCTTGGTACTCAATATGAATATGTTGTAAAATATCAAGTATACTCTAATGTACAGAGCGCCGATAGTTATGTTTATAGATATGTAATTATTCACTTCTTGCCTGCTACAACTACTCACCTACTAGATACAAAAGTTGTAGATATCGGAACACTTGATAACAAACTAGTTGAGAACGAAAACGTTGTTCAAAGCGTTGCTGCAAATGGTATGAAAATAACATTTACACTATCTGCAACAAGTCCTGATTATCAATATATCGAAGGTAATACATTATACCTTGAGAGATACTATAATAACGAATTAATAGAAACTATTGTATTAGATGTTCTTAATGTAAGCGAAGGTGGAGTATCATACACCTTTACAGTTAAAAACGTAGGTCTACATCAATTCGCAGTTAGAGACCTAGCTGGTAGACAACATATATTCTCTACCCTACCAACCGCTAAGAATAATACTAGCCTACTATACATATATCTAATCAACCAGATTCTATATGAAGTTAATGGCGAATCTCCTATTAATAACCAAGTATTTAATGAGCCTATTGAGTTAAAGATTATCTCTGAACTCGATGGACTAACACTATACGATACAGAGTCCCTTGGTATCTCTGTTTATAAGAACGGCGTACAAATCACAGTGACTAACGAAAAAGGCGTTCTAAATCTAACAGAACAAGGATACTACACTATCGATATAGTAGCTACTACAGAACTTAGCAGTAGTACAGTTACAAACCAAGAAATATCTTCTTCTTATAGCTTCGCTATTATTAGAGAAGACATTGCTAGAAATAGTTTCAATATTTCAAAAGGCTCTAACTTTGTAATTGAAAATGTTACTAAAATTGTAATGAACGAAAGATATGACGTTACACAAGAATTCCTAAAATCTCCTAATGGAATTGCTGATAGTGGTAACAAATATGCTTCTAGTTTGATTTGGTTAGCATTTAACGAACAACAAAATAGTAGTTACGAAATCACGTTAAAATCTTATAATACTATCACCTATCAATATATTCCATTTACATTTAAAGTATGGATTAATGATGAGAAACCTGTAATTCAATCTAATATAGAGTCAGGTATTGAGTCTAGAGAAACTATTGAATTATACTATAACCCAGGTTTAATCTATGAACAAGTAGGTGCTGCTAGAGTAGAAATTAATGGTGTAACATACGCAACAATCGATAAAAATAGCGAAATTGTTGTTAATACCGTAACACTTGAAAAAGCCGGTGAATTTGTAGTTAAAGTAATTTCCGATGACGGAACAGTACTTAGCACATATAAATTCATTAAGGTTGACCCACTAAATAGCACAACTAAGATAGTAATTATTGCATTTGCTATCGGTATAGTTGTAGCAGTTGTACTATTCTTCTTAATTAGAAAGAAAGGTAGATACAGATAAAATACTATTATTAATAGACATAAAAAAATCCCTAAATATTTTAGGGATTTTTTTATTATCTAACTGAATTAAATAGAGATAAGAACTCTAGATTCATTATATTCTCTAAGTCACTAGGTATACCATATTTGTCTACACACACTATAGATACATATAGTTTATTAGTTGTGTTTTTTGCTGTATAGAGAATATTTTTTATTTTATTAATAGCCTTAGCATTAACTTTTGAAAAATCATAGAAGCCTTCGATTGCTACATTAAATGCTCTAACAATATCACTAAAGCCATATAAGAACAATACCTGTGGTCTGCCTATTTCTATCTCTCTTTTTAGTCTTTCTATCACTAATTCAATACTATTCAAACTCTCAATTTCCGTCTTATTAAAGGGACAATTTACGATTTCAACTTTTGGGTTTGATTCGTAATTTTCTTCTGGTCTTGCACGGAAATTTAGAACCTTAGTATAACAACTATTCTCTTCTGCAAGTTCGGTGGCAACGCTAACACAGTCAGCGATATCTAGTCCCCTGCAATACAGTCTCTCACCCTTTCTAACTGAGAATTTATTTTTCTCTAAATATAATTCTTCACCTATAGGAGCATATGGTAATTCTTCATAATTATATTTTGCCTTATAAGCTTCCATATCATAATATTCGATATCATACATAATTTTAGGTTTACCTATAACTATTGCCTTTACCTTACCACTTACATAAGAACCTTTCTTTAAGTTCTTTTTCTTAAGTAGCGATTCTGCAATATAAACATCTTCTGCATCTGGAATATAACTCTGAACACGAACAATTCCATAGCCGTCTGGGTGAATATCTAGATATCCTTCTGCTTGTTCAACTCCACTATAATATGGCGCTTCATCTTGAGCAACGCCCCAACTAAACATAGGAGAAGTTGGTATTTCATAAGGGGTACTAGCAGAACTAGTAACCTTCTTTACTTTTACTTTTTCGGTAGGCATTGTAGAACTATTTACAATAGCAGGTTTGTTTAGCTTCTTCTCACCTTTTGATGCTCTCTCTAGTAGCTTATTGAAAATATGTGATTTATCACTAGTAAGAAGCTCAAAGAAATCCAATTCATCATTCTGCTGAGACTTCTCAGGTGCAATATTTTTACTAGCAAAAACTTCACTAATTTTAGTGATGAGTTCGTCTTTCTTTAATGTTGTTGGACTAGAAACACCAACCGTTCTAGCATAGTCTCTTAATTCATGAATTCTTAATTTTTCTATCTGTTCGATACTAAATTCGTTCATTTTTAACCTACCCACTTCTCATATAAAGCGATTTTAGTATATCAAAATGATGCAAAATTGTAAATTGCTTTTACCAAATAAGGGCAAAATTTTACATTTTTTGTCGAAAAAAGTCGAATTTTGTACAAAAATAAAAAAAGAGATATTCTATTGAATACCCCTTCCGTTTTCGTTCTCTTGTGCCCTTTGAATATACTTCTCATGGTCTTCTGTAGCAAATATTCTAGGTGGTTTAGTTGTAGCAGCATAAATCATCAAATCTTCAAGTGTATCACCTAATTGCAATGGACACTTATTCTTATGAGATTTCTTAGGTGCTTGACCTTTGTGTTGTGTCTTTCTTCTCATACCACATTTAATAAGCATACTGTCTATCATTGATTGATTTAGTCTAACTGACCTTACTTCTTCATATGGTACTGTAATTGAAATATTCTTAGGTTCATCGGTCTTAATTAACATTCCATCTGGATAGAAATTAACAATCCTTCCTGCAAAAGATTCTCCTAAGTGCTCTTTAGCCCAGATTGAACCAAGTAATGCATTATAGTCTTTTTCTGCTGCAGCAGCATTTCTCTCAGCTTCACTGAATCTATCAGCAAATGCAGCAATTGTTGAACGATTATATTTAACATTTCCTGTCATAATATAATCAAGTAATTGTGATTGAATAATGTAACTAGGTGCGTTTCTAATAGGAGATGTAGAATAAGCATATGCAGTGTGAGATAGGTCTCCTGTAAATTTTAGACCATTATAACTACCTGTTTCTTTGAAGTATCTCATTCTAGCATCGTTTGCAACTTTCTTAGAACCAAATTCTCCCCTGCCTTCCATAAAGCTATCATAGAACTCGTCTGCCTTGATACCTAGACCAAAGTGACCATCGTTCTCAGCTGAATAGTATGCTTCTTTAAATGATTTAAGTACAAGTGATGTTACAGGTTCTTCTATATTTTTACCTTTAACAGACCTGAGTAATCTTAAGTAAGATTCTCCAGATGGAGTATGCGGAAGACCTAGACCAAATCCTGCTAGTCTTTCACTAAGAATGGCTGCAGACATCTCATCTGGTAATGAGTGATTACGATACATTGTAGGAATACCTAGTCTTTTAGCAATCTCACCACTAATCTCATTAGTAAGAATTGCTGTAGACTCGATAACTTTAGTAGACTTCTCAGCCTGTTCTTCTTCAACATCTACAACAGATGTTCCTGTTTTATCTAGTACAAAGTGTGGCTTAAATGATGTTACATCTAGAGCGCCCCTTTCCTTTCTCTGTCTAGTTAGGATATCTGATACTTCAAATAATGCATCAATTGATGGTTTAACCTTAGCAGTTCTAGCAGCAAGACCTGCAAATCTGCTCTGGTCTTCTACTGTGTCACAATGACCGAATCTAATAAAGTCTGCTTCCTTATATGTAAGTCTGTGTCTGCTATGAATAACTGCTGGCTCCAAAGAGTATTCCAAAATCCTACCATCTGGTGCAATTCTAGCAGTTGTACACATAACAACTCTATCTGTTTTTTCATTTAAAGAACATAGTACATTAGATATCTTCTCAGGTAGCATTGGGTATACTGTATTACCAAGATACGCACTAGTGCCCCTGCCATAAATCTCGTAGTATAGTGGACTTCCATCTTCTATATAATTAGCAACGTTAGCGATAGCAACTCTTAAGGTATAAGAGCCATCTTCGTTTCTCTCAGCGTGTACTGCATCATCAAAGTCTTTAGCAGTATCTGGGTCGATAGTAACAAAGTCAATATGTCTTAGGTCTCGATATCCCTTCCACTGTTCTTCTGTTACTTCGTCAGGCATTCTCTCTGCCTGTTGTACAGCGTTTGTATTAAATGGGTGTGTAAGATTATAAATGGTCGCAATGGCAAGGCCTTCTGGAATAGGGTCGCCTTCCTTACCCATAATATCGGTAATTCTACCTGTAATACTAGCAGATAATTTAGGTGCTTTATCTAATTCAAAAATACAAATTTCACCTGAATACGCTAGTCTTTTAGCAATTTCATCCTGCTTAATATCATAAACACAAGAATCTTTAGACTCAAAAAAGTATCTATCCCCTTGGATAATTACTCTTCCTATAAGTTTATTATTAACTGCTCCATTTTTCTTTTCTGCCATAATCCCATACCCCTTTGCTTTTTCTTATTCTACCATATCGAAAAAGCGATTTCAATATGCATTTGAAAATTTATAAATATTATTTATAAAAAAAGAGAGTCAAAAACTCTCTTATTTCTATTAATTTAAGAACCTATCAAGATTTTTCTTAAAGGTACCCTCATAGTTAATAGGCACCCTATACTCCCAGCTACCTTCAGCCTTTCCAGGAGTATTCATCTTATATTTCTCATTTTGCAGTAAATAATCTTGCATTTGTAGTACAACTGCCCTGCACTTACTGCTTAGCATTTTCTTAATACTAGCAATCATCAATTCTTTATTACTCATCTTAGGTAAAGAAAGATACTCATACACTTTATTTTTCTGTTCTCTTTTTAATTTTCTCAAGTAACCAAGATATGTATTATTGTCGTGGGTTCCTAGATAATATAAGGTGTTTTTCTTAACATTTTCTGGTAAATACTCGTGATTAGGCCTTTTGAAGGCAAACTGCATAACTGCCATACCACACAAGTTATATTTACTTCTTATTTTCTTGTGTTCTGGTTTTACAATTCCTAGGTCTTCTATAACCAATCTTTCAATGTCACATTTATCTTTAATAACATCAAATAAATCTTCTCCACCACCCTTTACCCAAACATTTTTAGATAAATCGGAGTTATCAATTTCATAGTGTTCAACAAACCCAGCAAAATGGTCAATTCTAACAAGGTCGTAGTATGATTGCAAAGTAGAAATCTTTTTAATAATCCAGGAATAATCTTCTTCTTTTAATTTATTCCAATCATAGATACAAGTACCCCAATTCTGCATCACTTCTGAGAAATCATCTGGTGGAACACCACCTGTAACCCTAGGCAAATAGTCTTTGTCTAGTTTAAATTTATCTAGGTTGAAAAGTACATCTAGAGATATTTTATCTGGGTATATAGGCATATCTCCTAGTATCTGTACATTATGAGACTTAGCATATTCCCTTACACCTTGCCACTCATCATATAGTATATACTGACAAAATATATATAGATATATTACTTTCTCATTTTCTTTTACAAAAGACCTATATTCCTTAGAATTTTTCTTCCAAAGTTTCTGTGGTACCAAGTGCCAATCTTTTACATTAAATACATTTTGTAATGCTCTATAATAACCATAATCAAAAAATTCAGTGTGTTCACTAGCAAAGGCATATACTTTATCTAGAAGTGGCTTTTTAGCATTATTATATGCCATTTCTAGTAGACGCATTTTCTCAGGCTTAATTATATCAAATTTAACTCTTTTAGTATTTTTTAGTTTCTTGAGTTTTGATAATTCTTCCTTTTCAACTAACCCCAAAGACACAAGGTAATCAGGACTAATATACTGCTCGTCAAAAGTAAGCGAACTAGTTGCACCATATGGACAATTATGTTCATTAGTATTACTGAGTGGTAGAATTTGCCATATATTAATATTATTTTCACTCAAAAAATCAATAAAGTCATAACAGCACTTGCCAAAATCCCCAATCCCGTACGGATTTGGAAGAGAACTAACATGACAAAGTACCCCTAATTGCTTCTTCATACTCTCACCTAAATTTAACTACTTTAATTTCTTTGCAAGTGATAGATAGGTCTTTTTTACAAATTCCAATATCTCTTCGTTATTTGCAACAATACACATTTGTTTACCCTTATATACTGTCTCATAAATAGCACAACCTGCCTGTTTACATACAAACATACCAGGTAAATAGTCCCAGATATTATTAGTGAATATTACGTAACAATTATTTCTACCACTAGCTACTTGAGTATACTCATAAGAACTAGAGCCTAATTGCTTTACCTGTGATACTTTATGAGAAAGCGCTAAATATAGTTGTTGTTGTAATTCGCATACAGGTTTATTCTTAATCTCAAATGAAGACACAGATAGTACCGCTTCTATAACCTTAGTATCTTTATTTACAGTGAACTTTTTATTATTGATTGTAAGTCCCTGCTCATCTGCTACATATAATTCATTAAGTGCAGGAATGTATATAACAGAGAACTTACACACACCATCTACTGTAAATGCTGATTGAATTCCCCACATTGCAATCTTATGCGCAAAATTAATAGTACCATCAATAGGGTCAAGAATCCAAGACCTGCCTATACATTTCTCTTTAGCAGAGAACTCTTCTGCAATGATTTTGTCTCCTGGGAAAGCTTCATTGATTTTTGATTTGATATATTTCTCAATTGCTAAATCTTTGTCTGTAACTAAATCACAATTAAATATATCTCCCTTCTTAACTTCCACGCTGAATGGTTTTCCTTTGATAATTTTCTTATACGCTGTTGGTAATAATTTCTTTAAAAAATTAATTTCTTTAGTATATATATTTTCCATAAAATTCTCCATTTGTCTTAACTACATTTAAGATTATATCACAAAGAAAATTTTAAGTATAATTATAAAAGCCCCGTGGTAAATAAAATTTATCGTTTTACCCTTGAAAAAGTATAAATAATAATGTATACTTTTAAAAGAAAAGGAGACAAACTATGGCTGGAATATTTGAAAAAATCAAAAAGCATCTAACAGAAGACAAACTAAAAACAGTATATAGATTTGTCTCAGAAAGAGAAAGAAAAGCAATAGAAACTGGCGATATTAGTGGCATTGGCTCTACATGGGAACAGGACTCCAGAAGAAACACTCATAAATATGTAGAAGGTGTAAGATATGTACACTTCATAGATAGCAAAAAAGACACTCAGGACATATTCAATGAATTAAAAAGAAGTAAAGTTTATCTATGTACTTATCGTATACCTACTAGCATCCTTAAAAAGTATGCTGGAAAAGGATTTTATCCACCACACGGATACGACAACTCTTATACAGAGATTAAAGAATACGCTATTCCTAGTGAAGAATATAATCCAGATTGGCTACAAACAATGACATTAGTAAATGAAAAATTACACGAAGAAATGGCAGATTATTACAAATAAAAAACACCTATATTTAGGTGTTTTTATTTTGTATGAATAATACTTTGCGTAGTACTATAAAAACAAAAAAAGATAGAATTAAATCTATCTTTTTTATATTATTATCTCTTCTCTTTAATCTTAGCAGCTTTAGCAGAAAAATGTTTTAAGTAGTATAGTTTAGGTCTTCTTACTCTACGCTTCTTAACAATCTCAATCTTAGGGATTCTTGGAGAATGAAGTGGGAAAGTCTTTTCAACGCCTATACCAAAAGATACTCTTCTAACTGTGAAAGTTTCTCTTACACTAGAATTCTTTCTAGCAATAACAATACCTTCGAATACTTGGATTCTCTCTCTAGTACCCTCAACGATTTTGTTATGAACTCTAACAGTATCGCCAACATTAAATTCAGGAATTTCTGGTTTAAGATTTTCTCTCTCTAATGCTTCAATAAGTGTCATTTGACTTTACCTCCCTAATATTACCAAATGTTCATACGAAAGTCTAATTTCCAGCGGAACACCCGAAGTCATTATACATATTATCATAATTAAAATCAAAAATCAAGTCTTTTATAGTAATTATTTATTATTTTATATATTTAGCCAATTTTCTACAAAATACTTAATTTATTTTATTACAAAAATATTTAAATTATTAATAATTTTAGAAACAATTTTCTATGTGATTTATATCACTTTCTAGTACTTCAATTACGTCGAACCTAACTAGTCTATCTGTTTTCTTCTTATTCTTTAGATATGCCATTGCAACATTTCGTATCTTATTTTGTTTAGATACATTTACTGCTTCGCTCGGCCTTCCAAAGAAATCATCTGCCCTGCTCTTTACTTCTACAAAGACAATTGTTTTTCTTTTTCTGCAGATAATATCTATCTCGCCGATAGTGTTTTTGTAATTAGTTTCTAAAATCTTATATCTATTTTTCTTTAAGTATTTAAGAGCTCTTTCTTCACCACTCTTACCTACTATAATATTATCTTTTTTACTCATACGGTTAGTCCTATACAAAGTTTTTTATAAACGAATCTCTATGTGCAGGTGATTTCCCGTATTTTTTTAAGTTTTCTATATGTTCTTTTGTACCATAGCCTTTGTGCTTCTTGAAATTATACTCAGGATATTTAGTGTCTAATTCTAGCATATATCTATCCCTTGTAACCTTAGCAAGAATAGAAGCACAAGCGATAGAGTAACTGAGAGCATCGCCCTTGATTATAGACTCTGTTTCGTATTCTGTGTCTAATTTAACAGCATCAATTAAGACAATATCAGGCTTTACAGATATATTTTCTATACAAGTAAGCATACCTAGTTTAGTAGCATTAAGAATATTAATAGTATCAATAGTCATCTCATCTACAAGTTCTACATGATAAGCGATTGCTTTTTCCTTGATTTCATCGAAAAGTTTATCTCTCATCTTTTCTGTGAGTTTTTTACTATCGTTTACCTTCTCTATAATACTTTCTTTGTCCAGTGGCATTATAACGATTGCTGTAGCCACAGGACCAGCAAGTGGCCCCCTACCAGCTTCGTCAATACCTGCTATGTACTTTTTACCTAAACTTAAATATTTGTTTTCGTAATCAAACATTATTTTTCTTCTCTCTTGTTATCCTTCTTTGTGAGTAGTTTAAGCTGTCCTACTGATTCTAGTGTTATCTTACCCATTTTACCCTGTTTGAAATCGGATACAATGGCTAGGCAACCCCTATCGTAGTCGTAGTCTCCACCCCTAACTAAAAACTTTCTTGACTGACAGATTTTCTCTAGAACTTCTAAATTTTCGTCTTCATCATCGATAGAGATATTAAATCTAGATTCTAAGATGGTCTTATCCATCTCTCTCATATCTTTAATAAATTCCATAGCAAGTTCTGGGATATCTAGTACTTCTTCTCTAATACTACCGATATAAGCCAGATGCTTAGCAACTTTTTTGTTATCAAAAGATGGCCAAAGTGTTCCTGGCATATCTAGTAGTTCTATTCCACTAGCAATCTTTACCCATTGTTTACCCTTAGTAACTCCTGGTTTATTGCCTGTAACAGTCTTTGCCTTACCACAAAGGTTATTAATAAGTGTGCTTTTACCACAGTTTGGAACGCCTATAACCATTGCTCTAAGTGTCGCATTGATATTTTTTTGTTTGTATTTCTCAATCTTATCCTTTAGTACTAGTCTAATAGCAGACTCGATTTTCTTACCACTACCACTAGCAGTACTATCTAGCATTATGCATTTATTTGTATTGTTTTTTGAGAAATATTTAGCCCATTCATCAACCTTATCTTTGTCAGCCATATCTACTTTATTGAATACATAGATAATAGGCTTATTACCGATTAAAGTCTCAAATTTAGGGTTTACACACGAAAAAGGAGCCCTACTATCAAGTACGTATAGTATGACATCAACTATCTTAATTTCCTTTTCCATTAGCCTAAAGGCTTTGGTCATATGACCAGGATACCATTGTATTAACATATTTTATCCTTTGTCTAATAAGTCTGGTCTGTATTTGGTTGTTTCTAGTATTTTTTGCCCAGCCTTCCACGATTCGATTTCTTTGTGATTACCATTGATTAGGACATCTGGAACTCTAAGTCCCATAAATTCTCTAGGTCTGGTGTATTGTGGATGCTCTAGTAAGTTACCTGTAAAAGACTCGTCTTCCATACTAGTCTTATTCCCTAGTACTTCTGGAACATATCTAAGCACAGCATCTACTAGCACCATTGCTGGAAGTTCTCCACCTGTAAGAACATAATCTCCTATTGAGATTTGCTCATTAATACAGAGCTGAATAATTCTCTCATCAATACCTTCATAGTGTCCACAAACTAAAATCAAATGGTTATGCTCTTTTGCAATAGTTTGAACTTTCTTTTGATTAAGAACACTACCCTTTGGAGATAGATATATAACATAACTATCTTCGGTCTTTACTGACATAATAGCGTCGTAGAGTGGCTGTGGAGTCATAAGCATACCATCTCCACCACCAAATACATAATCATCGACTTTTTTATGTTTATTTTTAGAAAAGTCTCTAATATTTATTAAGTTTAATTCAAAAATTTCTTTCTCCAGAGCACGACCTAAAATACTAGTTTTCAAAGGCTCAAACATTTCTGGAAAAAGTGTTAGAATATCAATTTTCATAAACTGCCACTTGGTTAAAAATTTCTTCGTTTAGAGTAAGTACTTTCTTCTCATCATCTTTTAAGTCAATTAGGTTATCAACATAAGGAAGCATAATATTCTCTTCCCCTTCTACAGACCAAATATCCTTTGAGCCATAGTTATTGATTTCTGTGATTGTGCCTATCTCTTTACCTGCAACCATAACTATATAGTCCATATAGTCGCTTTCGTCTTTCTCAACAACTTCCATATCGGCATAAATAGATTTATTACGATATTTCTCAGCCATCTCACAAGAGTCTATACCTTTTACTTTGAAGATAACAAAAGTGTCTCTAAGAGTCACTTTCTCTACTTCATAAGAAGTATTATCAATATAGACAACTTTAAATGACTTATAGTATTTAAGATTTAGAAGTGATGGTTTTACTCTAAAGTCCCCTTTAAGTGCTTGGGGTTTAGTTATAATTCCTATTTGATTTCTTTCCATAATAAAAATAAGAGAAAATTAATCTCTTTCTCCTATTTTTACGATAAATCTCTTGCCTGACTTGATACTAGCAGACTTAACAATTGTTCTTAAGCTATTAGCAACTTTACCATTTCTGCCGATAACTCTACCAACATCGTCTTTGTCAACAGTCACAGAAAGTACAGTAACCTTAGGAGATTCTTCCTTTTCTGTTACTTCGATTGCTTCCTTATTCTCTACTAGTTCACCAACAATATATTTAACTAATTCAACCATTTTTTATATCTCCAAATTACTTACTTTCTTTTTTCTTTTTGTCTGACTTTGGAGCATTTTTTGCGATAGGTGCAAGGACGCCTTGTTTAACAAGAAGAGTTCTAGCTGTCTCTGTTGGTTGCGCACCATTTGCTAACCAAGCTTTTGCTCTCTCAACATCAAGAGTAACTTGAGCTGGCTCAGTAAGTGGATTAAATGTTCCTAATTTCTCGATATATGCACCATCTCTAGACTTTCTAGAATCTGCAACTACGATACGATAGAAAGGTGATTTTTTGTCTCCCATACGAGTAAGTCTAATTTTAACTGCCATATATTTTCTCCTTTTATATATTAATTTTTATTGGCTTTCCAAAAAAATTTTAAAACTAATTAAAATGGTAATCTAAAGCCGCCTAAGCCCTTCTTCTTACCGTTCATCTGCTTCATCAATTCTCTAGATTGATTGAATTGTTTAAGCAGAATATTTACATCCTGAATAGTTGTTCCACTACCGGCTGCAATTCTTCTCTTGTGACTACCCTTAATGATATCTGGGTCCAATCTTTCTTTCTTAGTCATACTAAGTATGATTGATTTATTTCTCGCTAATTGTTTCTCGTCAATAGAATTAGCATTGAGTTTTAACTTATTAGCACCAGGAATCATTGCAAGTAGGTCTGTGATACTACCCATCTTGCTTAATTGTTCAAATTGAACTAAGTAATCATCTAGTGTAAAGCTATTATTTCTAAGTTTCTGTTCTAGTTTTCTTGCTTCTTCTTCTGTGTAATTAGCTTGAGCCTTCTCAATAAGTGATAGTACATCACCCATATCAAGAATTCTGCTAGCCATTCTGTCTGGATAAAATGGCTCAATATCGTCCATTTTCTCACCAACACCACAGAATTTGATTGGTTTGCCTGTAACTGCTCTAATAGATAGAGCCGCACCACCCCTAGTGTCACCATCTAATTTAGTTAGTATTACGCCTGTAATATCTAATTTATCATTAAATGTAGATGCAACGTTAACTGACTCCTGACCTATCATACTATCAACAGTGAGTAGGATTTCTGTAGGACTAACTGCTTTCTTGATATCTAGTAATTCGTCCATTAGTTCTTCGTCAATCTGTAGTCTACCTGCAGTATCTATGATAACTGTATCGTAACCTTTCTTCTCAGCATATTTAATAGCATTTATAGCTGTCTTATGTGGTTTATTAGTGCCTTCGTCATAAGTCTCAACATCTACTGACTTACCTACAACTTTTAATTGATTGATAGCTGCTGGTCTATAAATGTCACAACCTACAAGCATTGGTTTCTTGCCCTGCTTTTTAAGCATCTTAGCAAGTTTACCACACATTGTTGTCTTACCTGCACCCTGCAAACCACACATCATTATAACTGTTGGTGGTTTACTAGCAACGGCTAGTTTAGCATTAGTTGTACCCATTAAGGCTGTTAGTTCTTCGTTAACAATCTTGATAACCTGTTGTCCTGGAGTTAAAGACTTAAGTACTCTCTCTCCCATACATTTCTCAGTTACCTTGCTAACAAAGTCCTTAACTACTAGATAGTTAACGTCTGCTTCAAGTAGGACTAGTTTAATCTCTCTCATGGCATTCTTAATCTCTAGTTCTGTTAATGTGCCTCTCTTAGTAATCTTACTAAACACATGACTTAGTTTCTCTCCAAGTGTTCCAAATAAAGCCATATTATCTCCTATATTTTTCGATAACTTGCAATAACTCCATTTTTCCTTCTTCACTCATCTTATCTGCGACCTGGCTTAAATCTTCTAGCATAGAATCAAACTTAGATATGAGACCTAATTTCTCTTCTAAACCCTTCATAGTCTTAATAGACTGATTAATGCTATCACTGACAGCCTGCCTACTAATCCCCATATTTTCGCCAATCTCAGCATAGGTAAGATTATCAAAATAGTAGTTACTGATAATTGAAAACTGTTTCTCTGTTAGAACTGAACCATAACTGTCTATTAATCTAACTATTTTTAAGTTCTCATCTATACTCATAACAACACCTTAAAGATTAATAACCTTGTAAAGCATTTCAACTTTACAGCAGTATTATATCTTATAAATATAGCGTTGTCAATACTTTTTACTTGACTAAATTATATTTTTTACAAATTCTTCGGCGTCAAATGGTT
This sequence comes from Clostridia bacterium, assembly GCA_045635805.1. Lineage (GTDB taxonomy): Bacteria > Bacillota > Clostridia > Christensenellales > UBA1242 > UBA11490. Next base: position 238,622 of record JAZTWI010000001.1, on the reverse strand, counting down.
CTATATCGTCTACAGACTCACCAACACCAACAAATTTGATAGGTATTCCGTATTTCTTTGCAATAGCGAATACCACACCACCCTTACTAGAACCGTCTAGTTTAGTAAGGATTATACCATCTAAAGGCATTATTTCATTAAATACTTCTACCTGTTGTAGAGCATTTTGACCGGTTGTCGCATCTATTACTAAGTAGTTCTGAACAGAACCATTCCATTCTTTATCGATAATTTTACCGATTTTCTTTAGTTCTTCCATAAGACCTACTTTATTATGTAGTCTACCGGCAGTGTCAACTAGGACAATATCATCTTTTTTTGCAACTGCACTCCTGATACCATCAAATACTACAGCGCCTGGGTCTGCGCCTTCGCTATATTTAACAATTCTAGTTCCAGCCCTTTTGCTCCACTCGTATAGTTGTTCACTAGCAGCCGCCCTAAATGTATCTGCTGCTACCATTAGTACTGATTTTTTCTCTTTCTTGAATCTATAAGCAAGTTTACCTATAGCTGTGGTCTTACCTACTCCATTAACACCGATAATGGTATATAGAGTTGGCTCTGGCATCTCTTCTTGCTCGAAAGTAAGAAGGTCTGCCATTGCTTCTCTCAAGATTTCTTTAAATTCTTCTTCTGTTTTAATTTTTTTCTTTTTTGCTAGAGCCTTAACGCCTTCTACTATTTCAGAACTTGCTTCTGTTCCTATATCACTAGAAACTAGAACAAACTCTAATTCTTCATAAAAATCATCATCAAGTTCGCCAACGAAAATCTGTGTAATTTTCTGAGAAATAGCATCTTTAGTCTTCTTTAATGCTCCAAAAAATTTAGAAAAAATTCCCATTATTTTTGCTCCGTATTTTTAATTGCGTCATTAAGTTTAACAGAAACCAATTTACTTACACCCTTCTCTTCCATAGTAACACCATATAGAGTATCTGCGTGTTCCATAGTAGGCTTTTTGTGAGTAATAACGATAAATTGTGTTTCGTGAGAATATCTCTTAAGATATTTAGCTAGTCTAGTTACGTTTGCTTCGTCTAGTGGCGCTTCTATCTCGTCTAGTAAACTAAATGGCATAGGTCTTAGTCTAAGTATTGCAAATAGAATAGCAATAGCTACTAACGCCTGTTCACCACCACTAAGTAGTGATGTATTACTTAATTTCTTCTCTGGTGGTTCAGCCTTAATCTCGATACCTGCTTCTAACCTATCTTCGCTATCCATAATCTCAAGTCTAGCATTTCCGCCACCAAATAACTCTTTGAATACAATACCAAAGTTAGTATTAATCTTATCAAACTCAGTCTGGAATCTAACAATCATCTCGTTAGATAGGTCTTTGATAATTCTCTTTAAGTCAGCTTCTGCCTTGATTAAGTCTTGAGACTGGTCGTACATTTTACCAAATCTCTCTTCTAATGCCTTGCAATCTTCGATTGCTCGTTCGTTAATATGTCCAAGGGCTGCGATATCTTTCTTAATCTTAGTAATCTCTGACCTACCTAGTCTATCATCAAACTCTGGGTCTTTAAGCGCAAGTGCTGAGTCGTATGTCATACCATATTCGGTCCATACTCTCTCCTGCATTGTCTCGATATCTGTATCAACCTTGGACAATGCGATATCTTGCTTATACTTTCTATCTTGAAGAATATTAACTTCGTTTAGAAGTCTTGTTCTAGAATCATCTAGTCTTCTGATATCTTCGTTGATATTAGCCTTCTCCTGTTCTCTCTCTGCTAGTTCTCTCTCAGTTCTCTTTAAGATATCATAATTTTCATTATGCTCTAGACTAGTTTCACTAGCAACCATATTATTCTCTGCAACCATTAATGCTTGATTATTTTTACTCCAAGCATTCTCAATTAACTCTAATTGCTCACTCGCTGCAGCTAGATTTTCGGTGAGTCTCACCCTATCCTGCTCGTAACCTAGAAGTACTGATTCTAGTGTTGCAATCTCAACCTTGAGTGCAGTAATCTTATTAGAATACTCTTCTTTTTGATTCTTAAGTTCGGTAAACTGTGAAGTATTAGATGCAACTTCTTCACTAATAGAGATAGTTGTCTTCTCATCAGAAATTCTATTTAATTGATTAATAATACCTTCTAGAATTTGTTTATTCTTACCAATATTACCAGAAACCTTGTTTCTCTCTTCTTCGTAATCATTACATACTGTGCTATATTTGTCATTTCTCTCTGTTTCACTAGCAATCTCAATATCTAGATTATGAAGTTTATCAGACATCTCTTTAATTTTAGCATTAAGCTCTTTTAAGAGTTCAATAGTCTCGTTATATTCTTTTGTCTTTTCTTGTCTGTTTCTAGTTAATTTTTCAATTACCTTAGCACAATTCTCAATTTCGGTTTGTCTACCAAGTAAGTTAGTTACTTGTGCCTTTTTACTACCACCGGTCAAACTACCCTGTGGAGAGATAATGTCGCCATCTAGAGTTGCTATTCTATACGCAAAATTACAACTTCTAGCAATATTTAATGCTGATGTCATATTATTTGCAATAAGAGTAGTTCCAAGTAGACTACTGATAACGTTATTTAATGACTTATCATACTCGATAAGTTCACTAGCAAGACCAAAACAACCTTCCATAGAAAGTAGTCTTCTATCGCCGTTATTGAAATATCTTGGCTTAATAGTATTGATTGGTAAGAATGTAGCCCTACCATAATCTCTTTGTTTCAAGTAATTGATAAGGTATTTAGCATTCTCATCACTAGTTGTAACGATATTTTGTACTGCATTACCAAGCGCTGTCTCTACTGCTGTCTGGTATGTTGCAGGAACTTTGATAAGACTAGCAAGTACACCTACTATTCTATTCTTGATATCATTATTCTTTTCTGCATCAGTAAGAAGTCTCTTAACTGTACCATTGAAGCCTTCGTATTCCCTAGCGTACTCTTCTAACATTTTCTTTCTATGCTCAAGAGTTAGGATGTTACTAGAAAGTTCATTAATAACAGACTCAATAGATTTAACGTCTACCTGTAAGTTATCTTGATGAACAATTTTTTCATTTAAGTCGCTCTCTAATCTATTTCGATTTTGCTTAAGAGCAAGAAGTGCAGTAGAACTCTCTGCTTGTTTTGACTTTGACTGAGAGAATTTCTCATTAATATCTCTCTGCATTTCTTCAAGTTCGGATAGAGATTTCTCGTAACTGTTTTTCTCTGCATTAAGTGCTGAAATTTGCGCTTTTACATCTCCTAATGCTTCTAGGTCATCGATGATTTTTTGCTGAACCGCAGCAGCTTCATCTTCGCCTAATTTTAATTCATCAGATACTACTGTGTATTTCTCATTTAAGTCGGCAACTTGAGATTTCTTGGTCATTAAATCTATTTGTTTATTCTTAATTCCACTTTCAATATCAAATAGTGAATTTTGAGTAATTTCTTTAGACGCCTTAATTCTATCAATCTCACCAACTAACCTATCATTCTCTTGCTTTAAGTTAGAATATTTTTCCTTTTGTAGTGATATATCGCCTGAATGCTTAGTAATAGCGATATTAAGCTCCATAATCTTATCTTTTAGAGCAGAAATATCGATATCTAGAGTACCGACTTTTTCAAAGGCTTCGTTATATAAAATGTCTGCCTTTTCTTTTTCTTTAATCCTATACTCTAATTCTTCTACGATGGAATTAATTTTCTCTAAGATTGCGTTCTTTGTATCACTAGCGGTATCGTATTGGTAGATATATAGGTTGACTTCTAGAGCCTTTAGTCTTTCCTTATACTCATAGTAAATCTTAGCTGTCTCAGCCTGTTCTCTAAGTGGCTTTAATTGTCTATCAATTTCACTAATCAAATCATTAATTCTATTTAGGTTATCTTGAGTATTTAGAAGCTTTCTCTCTGCTTCTACCTTCTTTGATTTGAACTTAGAAATACCAGCAGCTTCTTCGAATATTACCCTTCTATCTTCTGGCTTACTATTAACAATCTTGCCTACCATACCCTGACCGATGATAGAGTAACCATTCTTACCAACACCACTATCATGAAGAATATTAACAATATCCTTAAGCCTTGCTGGAGTCTTATTGATAAGATACTCACTCTCTCCACTACGATATAATTTTCTGGTAATGACAATTTCGTTATAGTCTACATTGAAGATTCTATTAGTGTTATCAAAAGTAAGAGACACTTCACAGAAGCTAAGTCCCTTTCTCTTCTCAGTTCCCTTAAAGATAACATCCTGCATATTTGAGCCTCTAAGCTCTTTACTTCTCTGCTCACCAAGAACCCATCTAATAGCATCAGCAACGTTACTTTTACCACAACCATTAGGTCCAACAATCGCTGTAATACCATCTTCAAATTCAATTTTTTGATAATCGGCAAAGGATTTAAATCCCACCATTTCTATTCTTTTTAGGTTCATTTCTAACTCCAAAAAAATTATTGCACTTAGTATTTTAACAAATTTTCACCCAAAACACAAACAAAGTAATTAATATTATAAAATAATATTAAAAAAGAGCATATCTGCCGATATGCCCCATATTTTACTTAATTGATTTTAGATACTGACTTGCCGCCATTTCTTCGGCAGACTGTATGCTAGTAGACCTACCTGTACTTACCGATTTTCCATCAATGATAAGTTCCACTTCAAAGGTCTTTTCGTGGTCCATACCAACTGATTTGATAAGTTTATACTCAAATGTCTGCCCTACTGCTTGAAGCAACTCTTGCAGAGAAGTCTTGGCATCTTCACAACTATTTAAGTGTGTGTCTAGGTTATCTTTGTCGATTATAACAAACTCATCTATAACCTTAATAACAGCATCTATGCCACCATCTAGATACACAGCTCCTAGCAAACTCTCAAATAAATCTGCTGTTGTTTTCTTGCTAATTTGTGACAGAGATTTTGACTTCTTTATAATATTATGCAATCCTAATTTTATGGCTATATTACATAGATTTTCAGTTGATACTAGACCAGCTCTAAACTTAGAAGACTTACCTGCTGGAAGATTGTAATTTCTATAAATAACATCAGTCACAATCATCTCTAGAACTGCGTCGCCCAAGAACTCCAATCTCTCGTAACTTTCCACACTATTCTCTCTAGCATAACTAATATGAGTTATAGCAGTCTCAAGTAAAGAAATATCATTAAACCTATAACCAATGTCTTTCTGTAAGTTCTCTAAATTACTCATTTTCTTCAATTCCCATTACACCTAAGTTATTAGAGATATTCTCTACTAGATTACCTTTGCTCATCTTATATACCTGGTCTATTGCCGCCATAATACTAGTATCTTTACTACTACCGTGGCATTTAACAATCAATTTCTTACAGCCTAGAAGTACTGCGCCACCATACTTATTATAGTCCATCTTTTTCTTTAAATTACCGAAAGACTTTTTCATAAATAGTGCACCGATTTTTGATATAAAACTAGACTTAATCTCATCTTTTAACATCCCAAGAAGATTTTTTACTGCACCTTCGGTACTCTTAAGAAGAACGTTTCCTGCAAAACCATCTGTAACTATTAAGTCGTAATCTCCAGAAAGTAAGTCTCTTGCTTCCATATTACCAACAAAATTTATTCTATCTCCTAAATTTTTTAGGAGTTCAAAAGATTCTTTTGCTCTAGCGTCTCCCTTATGGTCTTCTGTACCAACATTTAATTGAGCAACCCTTGGATTCTCTACTCCTAGTGTCTTTAAATATGCTGAGCCCATCAAAGCAAATTGCTCTAGATACTCTGGTTTACAGTCCATATTTGCACCACTATCGCAGATACAAACCAAACTACCCTTTCTAGTTGGAAAAACAGGACAAAGTGCTGGTCTATGTATCCCCTTTAGTCTGCCACATTTCATAAATGCACCTGTAAGCACAGCACCAGTAGAACCCGCACTGATAACACCAACACAATCATCATTTTCTCTAGCATAATCAAAAGCAACAACTAGGGAACTATCTCTTTTAGTCCTAATTGCTGTGGTTGGAACATCATCATTAGTAATTACAGACTCTGCATTTATTATAGTAACCTGCTCTTTATTATAAGAATACTTATCAAATTCTTCTCTTAAAATACCTTCTTTGCCGGTTATTACAATATGAATATCATTATTTGCATTAATAGCAGCAACAGCACCTTTTACAATCTCAAAAGGAGCGTTATCTCCACCAAATCCATCAATTACTATCTTTACCATAGTATCTCCTAATTCTAATTAATCACATTATAGTATACACCCAAAAGTCATTTTTATCAAGAAAATAGCCACGGAACAAAAAAAATACCATAAAACTAGTTTATGGTACTATAATCTTATTAATTTTTTATTTAGTAAAGTCAGGTTCTTCTCTAGAATCTAGGTAAGCCTGATACTGTGACGCAAGGCCGTTTCTTTCTTTTTGGTACTTCTTAGAGATTAAATAGTCCTTAATTGCTTTATAAGTACTAGTAGCACCCATAGTTGCTAATCCTAGAGTAAATACACCTAAAGCACTACCTAGACTACCAGTGGTAGCAGCAGTACCTAAAGATAATGCACCTGTAGCAATAGCCTCAGTAACTAATGTTGAAACATATGCACCCTCTAAATTAGTCTTCTCTCTTTTCTCTAATATATCCATAGTTTGAACACAATCTATAAACTTAGACTCTTCTTTAGCAGGTTGACCTAACTTACTTTGAGCCATCTGTGTTTCCCTTGCGTGTTTTAATAATTCTTCATAATTTTTCATTTTTATACCTCTCCTTTCTCGTTTGGTATACAAATATTATAACATATTTTATATGCGATTTCAATACCTATCCTAAAATTAATTAGACCTTAAAAAAACCAAGTAAAATACCTGGCTTTTTATATGTTTGCATAACACTATATATTTTAATAATTAAGCAATAAAGTCTTTCTCTTCTACCAATCTTAGTCCGCAGTCCGGAACTTCTCTTAGTTCTAACCTATCAACATCTCTTTTCACTTGATTTGAAAATTTAGTCTTAAGATGATTCTTTAGTTCTTTCTTTAATTGATAATTTGCGCACGCTTGATGAAATTTAGTTGCAAGTATAGAAATAGCAACTTGACCACCTAGTAATCCACCTGCTGCAGAACCAACTGTTTTCATATATTCCCTAGCAGAATCATGACTAAATACAGCCACCGCTGGAGCAATTGCCATAGATAATGCACCAACAGCTAAAGTCATTCCTGTAGACACTATTGAACTAGCCATAACATGCTCAAGAGCAAAATCTTCTTTTTTAAATATATCTTCTGTTGCTTCTATTAAATTTGCATCATTATCATTGTCTTCTTTGTATTGAACTCTTGACTCGGTCTTTATTCTATCTAGATATTCCATAATATCTGGTCTTTTCGATTTTTTAATCTTTTTTAATAAAGACTCAAACTCCTCATAAGTCATTTTACCATTTCTCATAATACTATTCCCCTAATACATTTCTTGATTATATCATAGCACTACACATATTTCAATACCCAAATATAAAAAAAATACAGGATAAATCCTGTATTTTATAAATCCAAAAACTATAAATTACTTAGTTTCTTTCTTTTCTTTCTCTACAACTACTTTTTGTTCACCGTCGTAGTAACCACATTTCTTACATACTCTGTGGTTTGCTTTCATTTCGTGACAATGTGGACATTCAACAATAGAAGGTGTTGAAATTTTCCAATTTGCTTTTCTGGAATTACGCCTTGCTTTTGAAACTTTACCCTTTGGTACGATAGCCATACTGCACCTCCTAACTTCATTTTGCTATGCTATTATATGCTAAAAAACTTCATTTGTCAATTAGTATTTATCAAATTATTTCAAATTATTTATTGTTTTTACTGTTTCTTCTGCAATTACCATTTCTTCATCGGTAGGAATAATGAATACTTTAACTTTTGAATCAACAGAACTAATATCAGCAATCTCACCCCTAGGAGCGTTGTTATTTTTCTCTGTATCAACAGATATACCCATAAAGCCAAGATTTTCTGTAACCGCTTCTCTAAGTTCTGGAGTATGCTCACCACAACCTGCAGTAAATACGATAGCGTCTACACCACCAAGTACTCCGATGTAACCACAGATGTATTTTTTAATTCTATGGCAGTACATATCAAATGCCATTTTTACATTAGGGTCAGATAAATTTGCAGTGATATCTCTCATATCAGCCATACCTGTACCGATAGCTCCAAGTAGTCCACTCTCTTTATTAAACATTCTTACTACTTCACTAGCAGTTTTGCCTTCTTTATTGCAGATATACTCTACAACAGCTGGGTCAATATCTCCACATCTAGTATTCATCATAATTCCTTCTAGTGGAGTGAATCCCATAGATGTATCGAAACTTTTACCATTTTTAACAGCAGTAATACTAGCACCACTACCGATATGACATGTAACGATATTAACATCTTCTGGTCTCTTACCTAAAATCTCTGCACATTTCTGTGTTACGAAATAGTGACTAGTTCCGTGAGCACCATATCTTCTGATTTTGTAATCATCATAATATCTTTTTGGAATAGCATATCTATATACATATTCTGGAATTGACTTATGGAAACCAATATCAAATACTGCTACATTTGGCTTTCCTGGACAAGTAGCCATAGCTCCTTCAATACCTGCAATTGCTCCTGGAACGTGAAGTGGAGAAAAATCCACTTTGTGACGGAAATCTTCTAGAACTTCTGGAGTAACTAGTGTACTATCAAAGTACTCTTCACCTACGTTTACTACTCTATGACCAAATGCACCGATTTCGTCTAGACTACTAACAACACCTACGTTCTCATCTAGTAATTTCTCAATAACTAGCTCTAGAGCTTGTGCGTGGTTCTTGATATCTTTATCATATTTAGTCTCTTGACCTTTTGCTTTATACTTTAAGAAAGATGCACCTTCATTAATTCTCTCTACATTACCTTTAGCGATAACAGATTTATTCTCCATATCAATCAATTGGAATTTTAAAGAACTGCTACCTGCGTTTATAACTAATACCTTCATTGTTTTTCTCCTAAATATATTAATCCTGCAATACTGTGATTGCGATTGCTTGAACAATATCATTAACTGTTGCACCACGGCTAACATCATTGATAGGCTTTCTCATACCTTGAGCGATAGGACCATAAGCCTTGAACCCACCAAATCTCTGCATTAATTTGTAACCAATATTACCAGCAGATAGATTTGGGAATACAAATACATTAGCATCACCCTTTATAGGGCTATTTGGTGCTTTTAATGCTGCTACTGATGGAACAATAGCACAGTCTAATTGCATCTCACCATCGTATACAAAGTCTGTTTCCATTGTATCTAGTATTTCTTTTGCTTTTCTCATTTTTTCTGCATCTTCACCATCTGCACTACCCTTAGTAGAATAAGATAGAAGTGCTACCTTTGGCTCTTTGATAAAGCCGATAGTTCTAGCAGACTCTGCGGTAAATTTAGCAATCTCAACTACTTCATCTAGAGTTGGGTCAATATTTACACCACAGTCGCTAAGTAAGTATACTTGCTCTTCGCCTTCATACTCTCTAACCATTACAAAGAAACTAGAAATTTTGGTCTCTTTAGTTTTACCTTTAATAATCTGGAAAGCAGGTTTAAATGTCTCTGCTGTAGCAATCTCAGCACCAGCAACTAGTCCATCTGCTAGAGATAAATCTACCATCATTGTTCCAAAGTATACAGGGTTATCAATTAGTTTATTTGCCCCTGCCATATCTAAACCTTTCTCTTTTCTCTTTTCATAAAGAGCAGATACTAACATTTCTCTACACTCGTGCGTTTTAACATTGATAACTTTTAGATAGTCGTTTTCTACAATATTATAGCTCTCTAATTCTTTATCGTCACTCACAAGAAGAATAACTTTACATATTTTTTGTTCTGCAGCCTCTATTCCAGCCTTGGTTACTCTATCACTAAATCCTGCTTCTGGTAGAACTATAGTTTTATTGAGCTCTCTAGCTGATTCTAGCCATCTTTGTTCTATATTACTTGTCTTTCCCATAAAATTTCCTTTATTTATTTGTGTTAAAGCGAAATATGTTGTATAATATTTCCACTCATAGAGTGTTTTTTTATTAAATCACACTAACATATTCTTGACTCTAGGCTAGTTTACTAGAAAATAAAGAAAATGTAAAGAAATTAATGGAGTTACTATGAAAATCTGTGCAATAATTTGTGAATATAACCCACTACATTATGGTCACCTATATCATATTCAGAAGGCCAAAGAACTAAGTGGTTGTGATACAGTAATGTGTATACAAGCAGGAAACTTTACACAAAGGGGTGAACCTGCTATTACTAATAAATATGTAAGAGCCAGAATGGCACTAGAAGCCAATGCCGACATTGTGGTTCAAATTCCTACAGCATACTGCTGTAGTTCGGCTGAAGTATTCGCTATGGCTGGTGTAAAGATTGCTAATTCCTTCCCTGATGTTACACACATTGCCTTTGGTTGCGAGACCGAGAACTTTGAATTACTTAAAGAAATCGCAAGGTTCTTCTCTAATGAAACAAAGGACTACAAGGACAAACTAAAGAAATTCTTAGGCGAAGGAAATTCCCTACCTATCAGTAGACAAAAGGCCATCGAAGAATTAATCAAGGAAGACAAAGTAGAATTTAGTGAAATCACTGAGACTATCAATATCCTATCTAAGCCTAATAATATCCTAGCAATAGAGTACCTAAAAGCACTGTACAAAACAAAGAGTAAGATTGAGCCTGTATTTACAACTAGAAGCAATAGCGACTACAATTCAATCGACCTAAATGGCAAAGACTCTAGTGCAACTGCTATTAGAACTAGACTTCTACAAAAAGGCAAAGTAAAATCAATCAAGAAACTAGTTCCTTCATTTACATACGACCTACTCAAGCAAGATATTGATAGATATGGACTAGCAGATATGCAATTATATAATGATTTATGTTCTTATGCATTAAAGACTAGTTCTCCAGAAGACATCAAGAATATCTACGATGTTAGCGAAGGTATAGAAAATAGATTTATAGAACAAGCGCAAAAATACAAGGACTTTACAGATATTTTACTTGCTGTAAAGACTAAAAGATATACCTTTACTAGACTAAAAAGAATAGTTCTTAGACTACTACTTAAGATAGACAAAGATATCATCGCTCAAATCTATAAAATGGATAAACTTCCATTTATTAAGGTCCTTGCATTTAATGCAGGTAAACAAGACCTACTATCTTCTGTTAGTGCCAATACTAATATTATCATTAGAAATAGCAATGTCGTAAAAGACCCTAGCGAAACATATAAGAAACTAGCAAGTATAGAAGACAGAGCAAACGCTGTATACAATATGCTACTTAGAAAAGACAAACAAATACCTAAGTTTGCCCCTGACCTATACACACAAACAATTAAATACGATAAAAAATAAAGCCCTTCACAGGCTTTATTTTTTACTCCAATAGTTTCTTTATTTCCTTTATTCTCTTTTCGGTTTCTTTTTCACCTTCTTCGATTGCCTTTAGAGCAGTCTTCTTGCTAAACGACATTTGACCCAAGTCCCTAGTATCTGGAGTCAGTACTATATCTCCTATCTTTTCTTTGCTCTTCTGAGCAATTCTAGTCACGGCATTCATTGTTGCCATTATGGTACTAACTAAGCCTTCTGGAGCTTTTTCTAATCTACAACAATGCAAAACATCACAAGAAATAATAATATCTGCGCCCATTTCTTTTGCAACTGACTCGGGCATATTATTGATTATTCCACCATCAACTAATATATTTTTACCAACTTTATGTGGAGTAAAAAATCCTGGTATAGAAATTGTAGACCTAACAGCGTCTCTTAGTTTGCCTGACTTAAAAACATACTCTTTCTCTGTAATTAAATCAAAAGCAACACAAGCAAACTTTTTGTCTAGTTCTTCTATCCTAATATCGGGAATAAATTTATTGATATTTCTCATCATACCCTTACCTGAGAATATACCACTAGAGTCAAAGTTCACGTCTACAAAATGAATATTTTTAAATTTACAAGCAAATTCTGTCATTTCATCAGCACTGAGCCCCACAGCATAGGCTGCAGCAACTAAACCACCCATACTAGTACCCACAACCATATCAATATGTATTCCATATTTTTCAAGTACCCTAATCACTCCGATGTGTGCAAAACCAAGTGCTGCACCACCACTAAGTACAAGTGCTACCTTTTTCTTTTTCATACAATATTACCTTCTTTGCTCTGTTCTAAACAGACCTTCTTACACATATTTTAATATATAATGAATAAAATTAAAACAAAAAAATACTATTATCTAGAACTATTATATACACTACTGCTACTATCGGCCATCACACTAATAGTAATATTGCCACGCAATTCTATAAATAGTTTCTATGACGGAATCTCTGTTTGGGCAACAAAAGTACTTCCGTCCCTGCTTCCTTTTTTTATTTTAACCAAATTATTGTCTTCTACTAATTTTATTCCATATATTTCGAAAAAATTAACACCAATCACAAAGAAACTGTATGGTATAGATGGATATGGTGGTTACATATACCTAATGAGTATAATTTCAGGCTACCCCATGGGTGCAAAAATCACTAGTGAACTCTATAAAGACGGAAGAATAACAAAAGGACAAGCCCACACAATCACAGCCTTTACTTCCACATCAGGTCCACTATTTATAATCGGCACTATAGGTATAGCATTATTTAGTAGTAGCAGACTCGGTATAATAGTTCTAGTTTCTCACTACGCAGGAGCACTACTAAATGGACTACTGTATAGATGCAGAGAACAAGGAAGAGAAATCGTAACCCATAGCCATACAAAAGACAATCAAAACATACTAGTCAGTGCAGTGTCGTCTAGTATTACAGCAATACTAAATATCGGCGTTTTCATTGCATTATTTTATATGATAGCAGACCTAGTAATCACTCTAGACCTTTTCTCACCACTACTCTTCATACTAGAAAAAATAAGCATTAATAGAAACATATCACTCAGTGTACTGTCTGGCATACTCGAAGTTACAACCGGTGAAATTATGCTAAGTCACGCACAGATATCATTAATGTCTGCAACTATAATTTCCACAGCACTAGTATCATTTGGTGGACTCAGTATACACGCTCAAGCATATAGTTATTTGCAGGACTTTGAGATGCCTTACTATAAGTTTTTTCTTCAGAAAGTAACACACTCAATACTATCGACCTTTGTCTCATTTTTACTACTATGCATAGTATAAAAAAACCAGCATAAATGCTGGTGTTTTTAATAATATATACTTGCAATTAAAACCTTGATTTGCTCATAAGTATTTTTGCACTTTTTATTCTTAATTAGCGAATGCTCTAGTGGAACAAGTAGTGCATTTATGATAAGTAATTCTTCCATATGCACAGCCTTATGAAGAGCCTTGAGTACTATTAGTAATTCTTCCTTCTCTGCATATTTTAATTTATAATCATCGTTAATAAGATTCTGAAGTTCTGTAATATTCATAAGTAGATTTGCAAATAAAATCTTAGTATTTTGGTCTGCTTCTACTTTCTCTTCTTCCCCTTCAAAAGATATCTGCTCAGTCTCTTCTTCGTACTCTAGAGCATTACCCTGCTCATCAATACCAATAAGTCTCTTAACAGCATTTTTATATGATACTAGTACAGTTAATGCAAAGTTATTATAACTAATATTGTATCCATCTGCATTAAAGAAATTCTCAGTTATAAATGTCTGCAAATTAATATTCTTCTTATCTACTTCTAGTAGTAAGCAAGTTACAAATGCAACAACATTTTTATCTCCATCTATTAATGTAAAGAATCCACCATTGTCTGGATTGTCTGCTTTAGACAATTCTAATACGTTAGAAAATTTAAACCCCTGCATACACTTAGAATAAAGACTATAGAGAATCTCACTCTTTACAATACATTTTAGAATATTAGATACCTTAGTGTCTGACAAAAGAAATCTACCTTCTATCATCTCATCACAGGCAGCGAAAAATTCTAATATATTATTTTTTTCTTCTTCAGTAATTACCATATGCACACTCCCATATAGTTTATTGTAGTATAATTTAGTTTTTTTATCAAATAAAATAATATTCATTTTATTTTTTTTAAGTTATGCACAAATAAAAGAATTTCTTTTAATTTATTAAAAAATCTAAAAAGTTAAAAAATTGCTTAATAAAAAGTAAATTTTGTGCTAATATATCTCTAGATTAGTATATACAAAAGATTTTAGGAGCAGAAATGGAATTTCACCAGGACAATACTATACAAAAGATTAAATTGCTATACCTACTAGAACAGATGGAGATACCTTTGACCGAAAACAACCTAATTGATATCTGTACTAGTAGAAATACTTGGCTTACTTACCTAGACCTAAAGGAAGCAATGATTGAACTATTACAAGTAGGATTTATAATTGAGATGCCGGTTGAGAACGAAGAGTCTAGATATAGTATCACCCTTGATGGCAGAAGTTGTCTTGCTCATTTCTATTTTAGAATTCCTAAAGATATTAGAGACAAAATCATTAGTTACGCCCAAGAAAACAGAATGAACTATAAGAAAATTCAAGAATATGTGGCAGACTACACTAAAAATAAAGATGGCACATATACAGTTTCATTTAAAATCAAAGAATCAATGCTGTCTAGTTCTTTACTTGAGATTAAGCTAAAAACCCCTACTCGTCACTCTGCAGTAGAAGCTAGTAAAAAATGGACTGACAAAGCACCTAAAGTATATGAATTCATCTACGATAATTTCTTAGATAGTTAGGAGACGACAATGCAAACATATATACCAAAATCAGTATGTTCTAGAAAAATCAACTTTGAAGTTGAAAATAATGTAATCACCAAGTGCGAATTTGTTGGTGGCTGTACAGGCAATACACAAGGTATCAGTAGACTAGTAATAGGAATGTCTGTAAATGACGCAATTGATAGACTATCTGGTATTCAATGTAGAAATGGTACATCATGCCCAGACCAACTAGCTAGAGCATTAAAAGAATATCAAGAAAATTAATTTAATAAGCAACAAAAAAAGACTTATGATATTTGCATAAGTCTTTTTCTTTTACTATTTATTACTAGCTTCAAGTTCTGCTTTTAGGGCTTTATTTTTCTCTAGTTTTTCTTTCTCTGCATTGATAAGTGTTTCTGGTGCTTTGGCTACAAATCCTGGGTTACCTAGCATTCTTTCACTTCTCTCAATTTCAGATACTAGTCTAGCAATTTCTTTTGCAATTCTTTCTTTTTCTGCAGCACTATCAACCATACTATCTAATGGAAGATTAATAACTAAATCTTCAAATGTATGTTGAACAGCATTTGCAGAGAACTCTTTGTTGCCCTTCTCTGTAATTTCGCTTAAAGTAGATAATTTACAAATGTATTTAAGCGCTGGTCTTAATGTCTCTGCATTTTCCTTAATCATTACTTCTGCAGCGATTTTCTTATTATCTGGAACTTTCTTTTCTGCTCTAGTATTTCTAATAGTTCTAATGGCAGTCATAGTTTCTTCCATAATATCAACGCCACTAAGGTCAATATCTACAACTTCTGGCCACTTAGATATCATAATACTCTCATCGTGACCTGGTAATTCTAGATAGATTTTCTCTGTAACAAATGGAATAAATGGATGAAGTAGTTTAAGTGTCTGAGTTAGTACATAAACTAGTACTGAACATGTAGACTCTTTGTGTTCTTCCATATCACATTTACTAAGCTCAATATACCAGTCACAGAACTTAGTCCAGAAGAAATCATTTAGCTCACTAGCTGCCATACCGATATCGTATTTTTCAAACTTCTTATCAACACTCTCAATAGTCTTATTGAGTTCATTTAAAATCCACTTATCAGCAATAGTCAACTCGCACTCTGTTACAGGTTTGATATTTACCCCTTCTATTTGCATTTGAACATATCTAGAAGCATTCCAAATCTTATTGATAAAGTTTCTAGTAAGTTCTACCTTTTTCTCTGAGAATCTAGAGTCAGATTGAATAGCAACTCCATCAAATAAACTAAATCTTAGAGCGTCAACACCATATTTCTCAATCATCTCAATAGGGTCTGTACCATTACCTAGAGTTTTACTCATTTTCTTACCTTCAGCATCTTTTACGATACCATTGATAACGATATCTTTAAATGGTATTTCACCTACATACTCAAGGCCTGAGAATATCATTCTAGCAACCCAAAGGTTGATAATTTCTCTAGCTGTAACCATTACGTTGGTTGGATAGAAATATTTTAATTCTTCTGTATCGTTTGGATAACCTAAAGTACTAATAGGCCATAACGCACTAGAGAACCAGGTGTCTAATTTGTCTAGTTCTTGTGTTAAGTGCTTACTATGACACTTTGGACACTCTGTTGGGTCGGTTTCTTCAACGATTACTTCTCCACAATCATCACATACAAAGATAGGTATATCGTGTCCAGACCAGATTTGTCTAGATACACACCAGTCTTTGATATTTCTCATCCAATTTAGGTATGTTTTCTTATATTGTTCGTCCATAAAACGAACTTCGTCTTTTTCTACAACTTCGATAGCAGGTTTTGCTAGTTCTTCCATTTTTACGAACCATTGACTAGAAATTAATGGTTCAATAATAGATTTACATCTGTCACAATGACCTACTGAGTGTGTATAGTCTTCGATTTTAACTAGGTTTCCACTAGCCTTTAGGTCAGCAACTATTTTCTCCCTACACTCTTCTCTAGTTAGACCAGCGTATATACCAGCGTCTTCGTTCATAACACCATCATCGCCGATAACTTTAACAACTTCAAGGTTATGTCTTAGACCTACTTCAAAGTCATTAGGGTCGTGTGCAGGAGTGATTTTTACCACACCTGTTCCAAAATCCATCTCTACATAGTCATCTGCCACAATTGGAATTAGTTTATTAAGTAGTGGTAGTACAACATTTTTGCCAACTAATGCCTTGTACCTATCATCATTTGGGTTAACTGCAACAGCTGTATCTCCTAGCATTGTCTCAGGTCTAGTTGTTGCCAACTCAATGTAATCATTGGTACCTTCAATTTGGTATCTAATATGCCAGAAGTGAGAAGGAACGTCCTTAAATGCAACTTCTGCATCAGATATAGAACTTCTGCACTTTGGACACCAGTTAACTATTCTCTTTCCTTTGTAAACCCAGCCTTTCTTGTATAGGTGTACAAAAACTTTTCTAACTGCATTACAATTACATTCGTCCATTGTAAATGCTAGTCTATCCCAATCACAAGAGAAACCCATTCTCTTAAATTGTTCTATGATAGTACCCTTATATTCTTTGTACCATTGTGTGATTCTTTCTTTAAATTTCTCTCTACCTAGTTCTTCTCTGCTAGTACCTTCTTTCTCTAATTGTTTACATAGCATATATTCGGTAGCAAGGGCTGCGTGGTCTGTACCAGGTACCCATAATGCAGAATATCCCTGCATTCTCTTTCTTCTAATAATTATGTCTTGGATTGTCTCTTGGAAAGCGTGTCCCATATGCAATCTACTAGTAATATTTGGTGGTGGCATAATTATTGTAAAAGGTTTTTTATTTTTATCAATCTTGGCTGCAAAGTATTTCTTATCTAGCCATGTCTTATATATATTTTCTTCAAATTCACTTGGATTGTATGTCTTTTCCATCTTGTATATTAAACTCCTGCTCTAAATATGATAATAAGTATTGCAACGAATAGACAAACAAGACCTACAACTTTCAAAGAAATGTATAGTGAGTCATTGTCTTCTATTTCATCGACTTTTCTAACTGCTCTAGTAATTTTTCTAGCGATAATAGCAAGTGACACACCGACGACGGCAAAACAAATAGCAACAATCATTTCCACTGTTGAAATTCTTGCTATAAAGTTTGTCCAAAAATCTTTAAATGTTCCTAAAAGTAAATTCATAGTCTTTCTCCTTCGATTAATATTCTCATTAAAAATTATAGCATAGCTATAACCATTAATCATACTAGAGTATAGCAAACTAAACTAAAAATTACAAGCCTATTTACCTATAAAAAAGTTTTTATATTATATATAAAGCCAAAATTATCAAAAAAGAAAAATTATGAATATATTAAAGTATGCAATTTCATTAGGAGGTAAATAATGAAAAAATTTTTAATTGCAATACTTACTTTGGTTCTAATGACACCCTTTGCTCTCTTTGGTTGTGGCAAAGATAAAAATGTAATTAGAATAAACGAAGTAACACACAGTATTTTCTATGCCCCACTCTATATAGCTATCAATAACGGATACTTTGAAGAGTACGACATAGAAATAGAACTAACCAATGGTGGTGGCTCAGACAAAAGTATGTCTGCTCTCATCAGTGGTTCTGCAGACATCGGACTTATGGGACCAGAAACAGCAGTATATGTAGCAGCGCAAGGAAAAAGCGACCTGCCTGTAGTATTTGGCCAACTAACAAAAAGAGATGGTTCATTTATCATTGGCAGAGAAGATATAGAGAATTTTAAGTGGAGCGACCTAGAAGGCAAAGAAATCTTAGGTGGTAGAAGAGGTGGTATGCCAGCTATGATGCTTGAATATGCTATTAAGCAAAATAATGTAAATTGCACCATCAATTACGACATCGCTTTTGATAATCTTACAGGCGCATTTATGGGTGGTACGGGCGACTTTGTTACAGCATTTGAACCTGTCGCTAGTACTATAGAAAACAATCAAAAAGGATATGTACTTGCAAGTGTTGGAGCCGAGTCTGGCGAAGTTCCATTTACAGCATTTATGGCCAATAAAAGTTATATAAATGAAAATCCCGAACTAGTTAAAAACTTTTTAAAAGCGATTGTAAAAGCATATAACTATCTAGTTTCTGCCAATATAGATGATATTGTTGTCAGTTTGAGACCGTCTTTTGACGGAACAAGCGATGCACTAATAAAACAAAGTATTCAAAATTATATCGCTATTGATGCATGGTCTAGCAGTCCTATTATGACTGAAGTCGCATACAACAATCTAATCAAAGTTCTAAAAAGTTCTGGAACACTAGATACCGATATCGCCTACTCTAAGGTAGTAGACAATACAATAGCCACATCTGTATTACAAGAATTAAGTGCTTAAAAATATAGACACAAACACATATTTGTTTGTGTCTTTTTTCACACTTTATGGAACTTTTAAATATAATGTGGTAAGGTGATATTTATTACCTTAATTTTTGATAGGAGAATATAACATGTCGCTATTATCTTTAAAAGACATAGGGCTCACCTATTTTAGTTCAAGCGGTGAAACCAAAGCACTAGATAGTATAAATATAGATATAGAATACGGCGAATTTGTTAGCATAGTTGGACCTAGTGGCTGTGGAAAAACCACAATACTACACTTGATAAGTGGACTCCTATCACCAACCAAAGGAGAAATAATTTTAGACTCTAATAATAATAGTTCCTTTATAGGATATATGTTTCAAAAAGACAATCTATTAGAGTGGAGAACGATAGCAAATAATGTATATCTAGGACTAGAGTTACAAGGTAAAAAGACGAAAGAGAATATCAACTACGCAAATGAACTCTTAAAGAAATATAACCTATGGGACTTTAGAGATAAATACCCTAGAGAATTATCTGGTGGCATGAGACAGAGAGTTGCGCTCATTAGAACACTAACGCTAAAGCCTAGTATCTTATTACTAGATGAAGCCTTCAGTGCACTAGACTTTCAGACCAGACTCAATGTCTGTGACGACGTATATGATATTATAAAAAAAGAAAATCTTACTGCCATACTAGTCACGCACGATTTGAGCGAAGCAATCTCTCTGAGCGATAGAATAATCATTCTCTCACATAGACCAGCCAGTGTAAAAGAAGACATAGTTCTTTCTTTTGATAAAACACTAACACCACTACAGAGAAGACAATCTCCCTTAACCAAAGAATACTTTGACAAAATTTGGGAGGAACTAAAATGAGTGAGACATCAAAAGAATATAAGACTTATCTAAAAAAAGAACGAACTAAAAAAATATTAATACTTTCAGCACAATTATCTATACTAATAATATTTTTTGGTCTATGGGAAATTTTAGCACACTTTCAGCTAATTGATACATTTATCGTCTCTTCCCCTAGCAGAATTATAAAAACTATAGGAGAACTGTACTCATCAGGTTCACTATTTACTCATATATTCACAACTCTAGGTGAAGCAATAATAGGATTTTTAATTGCCACCCTTGGTGGTAGCCTTATCGCTATACTACTATGGTGGAATGAAACCTTAAGGCGAATACTAGACCCATATATAGTTGTTCTAAATTCCCTACCTAAGATTGCCCTTGGCCCACTTATTATCATCTGGGTTGGAGTTGGTGCAAGTGCGATAGTTACAATGGATATTCTTATTATGATAATCATAACTATTATATCTATGTTAAATGCTTTTAACCAAGTAGAGAGTAGCAAAATTATGTTACTAAAGAGCATGTCTGCAAATAAATTCCAAATACTAATAAAACTAATAATTCCTAGTTCACTTAGTGAGTTTATTAGTCTCTTAAAAATCAATGTGGGACTTACCTGGGTAGGAACAATTATGGGAGAATATTTAGTCAGTAAAGCAGGACTAGGATATCTAATAATTTACGGAAGCCAAATCTTCAATATTGATTTAGTTATGACTAGCACAATAATACTCTGTATACTAGCAGCACTAATGTATTTTATCGTGGCATATATTGAGAAAAAAGTAAGCAAGAAATTACAGTCTTAGATTAATAAATTTTAGGAGCAGAAGACAAACAATCTTCTGCTCTTTTGTCTCTCTACACAATAAAAAAACTCCCATATTAAATTATGAGAGTTTTAATATCTTATATTTAATTATGTTTTCTAGTATTATCTACTTTAACTTCTTTTTGAGTATTTAGAAAACCTGACTTTGATGTAGCATTATTAGGATTTTTAGCAGCCTCAGGAGTAGCCTTAACATCTGGCTTTACAAGTACTTGAGATTTAGCCTTCTTACTAGCCCTTTCTTCTTCTCTAAATTTCTGTTGCTCTTTTAAATTTCCAAGTGCAATAATTTCTTCTAATTGTTCTTGTTTTTCTTTTCTACTCTTAATAACATCAAAAGGAATCTTTACTAAATATGCCACACCAAACATTGCTGCAAATAATGGAAGCATTACAACAAATGGTATAGGAATTAATTTAGAAATCCAAGAGATATATAGATTATATCCTTCTGCCATAGTACCAAAGTAGTCAGCCTGTAATCCCCAAGCTGTAAATCTAAGGACAACATTGACAATATGACCAATAGCTACAATAATAATTAAATTAATAACTGAATTATACACATCTTTGTGCTCAAGGTCGTATCTTGTATATAGTAGAGACACTATTGAATATACAATAAGTAATGCATTTATTATCACATATGACACTAGAGATAGTGAGAAACTACCCATAGTTGTATAAATAGTAGGAACGAATATAATAGAAATAGCAGATATCGGAACAATAATCAAGTAACCAAATTTAATCCAAGACAGTCTTCTTGAGAAATATGCAAACATAGACACCCATACGAAAACCTGAAATGCATTAAGTGGTAAATGATTAAAGAATTTAAATGGCTCAACCGTAATTATTCTACCGACTAATTCTAAGACAACAAAGAAAACCATCGCCCCTAGTAAAATAGCAAGGGCAAGATTTTGCTCTTTATTAGACTGAAATTTTCTGAGCACAAATACCATACCTACTACTAATAAAATAGCAACAAAGATATAAACAAAATGTGCTAAACTAAATAGACTAAACATTTTTCTCTACCTACTTTTATTTTTTTCCATTTTAACATTATTATTTTATCACTAATTACCTATTTTTAGCAATCAAATTAAGCATCTAAAGGAATAAAGGCTATACCATTATCGGTAAGTTCCATACTTGCATTAAATATAGTTTTTAGTGGATTAATATATGCTGTAACAACTAGGTCATTTACTAGTGTTGTTAGTTTATTGCTAGTGAGCTGATTTATTTTATCTACAACTACCTTATTAGACTCTTCGCTTAGATTATTTATATACAATTCACAACCAAGAGTAGTAATATTGCCATCTAGTATTTTAATAGGTGTAATTGTTTTTAGATAAACATTAGGAATCTCATCACTTTCTAGTAATTTACTTAGTTTACATAAAGCAATAGTAGATAAATAATATTGCTCACCTTCTTTATAAAATTTCATATCTAGGATATCCATAGTACCAACATATCCTAGGTCAATATTAGTTTCCCTACACCAACCACCTATCTCTTTACCTGTGAGACTGAGTGTAGTATCTATATATATAAATTCTGCTTCATCAACATCTTCGTCTTCAATTTCTTTATCAACTAGTTCGCCATTTTCATCGAAGTATGATGGGTCTGCACCGGCAGCAATCCACGCATTAATAAATGACATATAGTCATCACTAGTAATCCTGCCATCAATAAGGAGTAAATTTTCGTCCACTGGTTCTTCTAACTGCTCAACAATCTCCTGGTCTAAACCAATTATCTGTCCCCAAGATAGTGTAAAACCATCTAAAGAAAAACCACTACAAGCATAAAAGATAGAACCAAAGAAAACAAAAAAACCAAATAATATTCCGAATATTTTGGTCGCTTTTTGTTCACCCGTGAGAGCCATTTTTTTTCTTTGTTTTTTAAGTCGTTTACGTTCTTTTCTTTCTTCTTTTACTTCTTGCCAAAATTCTCTTATCATCTAACAACATACCAATAAAATAATGCAAGTGCAATAAAGATTAGAATGAACTTAAATATTTTTCTCAACAACTTAAACATAAGGCTCTCCTTATTTAAATATTTCCTTATCTTTTTTGAGTATACAATTTATACAAGTTAAAGTCAAATAAAGTAGTTATAAATAACACTTACACCCACCCATTTTATTATCAAAACCTTTCTATAAATAATAATCAATATTATTGACAAAACAAACATTTTGCATTAAAATATGTAGGTGAATTGAATATGCACTCATAGCCCAATTGGATAGAGCGTCTGGCTACGGACCAGAAGGTTGGGGGTTCGAGTCCTCCTGGGTGCACCACAAATATAAGAGCCCTTGGCTCTTTTTTTGTGCACACAGGTGGACTCCAAGTCTTCGACTTGTTAGATATTTATATCTTGAACCCCCAACAAGTTGTGGAAGGTAGTCGGGAACCCTGCCCGACAATTGCCGCTTCGCTCAATACGAGTCCTTTATGGGTGCACCAACAAACACTTATGAAAATATCTTTTCT
This sequence comes from Clostridia bacterium, assembly GCA_045635805.1. GTDB lineage: Bacteria > Bacillota > Clostridia > Christensenellales > UBA1242 > UBA11490. Next base: position 215,176 of record JAZTWI010000001.1, on the reverse strand, counting down.
ATAAAAAAGAACATCTGACAACTTATCATTTGCTCTTTAATTATTTTATTTTTTATCATTCTCAGCACGTAAAACGGCATTATCTATTTTCAATTTATACTTATTTATAAAATTTTCGACTACGACTTGATTACAATCAAATGCAGTATGGACTTTAAAATTTTCTGCTTTATTCATTTTATAATAAAACTGATTAATTGATTTAACTATATCTCTCCATACTTCCTTATCCTGTGGTTCCTCTCCATTTTTAATGTATTTATGATAATAATTATAAAATTTTGTTTCTATACCAATATTGAAATATGCCATATCAACAATTTTCATAAGTGGATAATTTGTTTTTCTACTTAAATCATTAAAAACATTATTTCTTATAATTAATTCCAATAAATTATCTACCTTTTCATTATCATTAAAGTCATTAAAGTTTCCACCTATACTATTAGAAAAATAAGTATCATATGCAGGACAACAACAAATCGTTCCCAATAAAATCTTTGTTACTAATGTTTGACTTACTAAGGAATCTTCTTTTTTCTTTATTGATAACCTGCTCTTATTATTGAAAAATTCTCTATACTCATTTAGCGAATCATTTATTTCTTTTCGAATAGAAATAAGCAAATCCCTTACTTCTTCTTTACTATTCTTTATAGTATTATAATCCAAATCCCAAAGCATTTTATATTTGTTATCTAAAATAATAGATATCACATTTTCAAAAATAGTATAATCATATTGCAAAGTAAAAGAACTTCCACGATACATACCCCAACTAGCAAGATATCCACTAAGATTTAATAGTGATAATTTTTTATCAACTTCATTTAATTCTTTAAACTTCTTCCCACTATTACATTTTTTCAATTCCATAAAATAACTATGACAATATATCCAAGATTTATATCGTGTTTCAAAGCCATATTTCTCTTTTTGTAGAAAAATTTTAATGGATTCTATAATATATGTTTTTTTGTCTTCACTTAAAATTAAGTTGTTTTCTTTTATTTTTTTTATCATATTAAGCAACCTTAACTTATTAATCTTTTTTATTTATACTCTTTACCCTGCACTATGTCTTTATCTGCTAGGGCTTTATTTATGCTATTAAGAATAATTTTTTTGTGAGCATTCCACTCTGGCTCTACAAGAATATCTTTAGGCGCATCACCTGTTATTCTGCAGATTATAATTTCTGGTCTTAAGTGCGATAGAATATAACACACTGAATCAACATATCTCTCTAATGTCAGTGGTGTGTATTTACCTTCTAAATAAATTTTCTCTAATGCAGTATCTTTAATGATATAAGTAGAGTGTATCTTTACACCCATAATATCTAGTGAATTTATTAGATTTACAGTATCTATTATGTCATCTTCTTGTTCATAAGGCAGTCCTACCATTATATGAGTCACAATATCTATGCCATATTTATTAAGAATTTTAACTGCTTTTATAAAGTCTGCTGTGGTATAACCCCTATTAAATTTCTCTGCTACTTTTTCGTTAGCAGTTTGCAAACCCAATTCAACGTAAACATAGTATTTATTTGTATAAGACTTGAGTAGTTTTGCAATTTCTTCATCAATACAGTCTGGTCTAGTCGCTACTGCAAGGGCTACAATTCTATCATCAATTAGTGCAGAGTCATATTTCTCTTTCAGATGGTTAATAGTGTCATAAGTATTAGAAAAATTCTGAAAATAAGCGATAAATTTATTCGCTCTCTTACCCCTATAACTATCTAAATGATTTCTTACCTGGGTAGAAATGTCTATTCTCTTGGTATTCTCTCCACTACCCCTTTCGCCACAAAAAGAGCAACCACCATAGCACTTGCATCCATCTCTATTTGGACAGGTAAAACCACCATCAATACATATCTTTAGCGTTCTCTCTCCAAACTTCTCTTTTAACCAACTATTAAATTGATTATATCTCTCTACCATAAAATTACCTTTTAAATATTTATGAGATTATTATAGCATAGTTTTTATATAATTTTTAATTATTTTCAAAGAAAATAAAAAACACCAATAATTATGGTGCTTTTAAATACTACTTTACACTCTCGCCTTGTTTTGCAAGTAGTTCATTTAGGTCGTCTTCTACTAGAGCTCTGATTTCTTTGATATCTTTAACTTTCATACCTGCTTTGTTTGGGTGTTTTTTAAGTTCTTTAAATGCAGTTCTTACACAATCCAATTTCTGTCTATATAGAGTTTCTAAATGCTCTCTACCGACAACCGGTAATACTGTTCTGTGAGAATTATATAGCATTGCTATTGCCTTAGAATACATAAAGTCTGGCACACTATACGAAGAAAGAATAGTAGACAAATATCCCATATAATCTCCATTTTCTTCCATCACATCTGCAACTTCTGGTTTAACACCTGTTCTCACAAAGTCAGCATAAGTTCCTGTTCTTTGTTTATGTGTTAGATTAAGCGAAGTATATAGTCTTTCTGGTTCTTTACCAAGTTCTGCGTATGTTTCTCTTAAAGTCTCTAATCTTTTATCCATAATCTCACCTTCTCTCTTTTATTAGTATAGCATATTTTAAGTTCATATTCAATATTATACATAACAATAATGCATATATTAAATTTACCAAAAGCATAAAATTTAGTATTAGCGATACTAAATTTATGCTATACTAGTATAGATAGGAGTAATATAAAATGGAATTAAATAAGAAAGATTTAGAATTAATAGAAGCAGCAACACAAATAGTTAAAGAAAATTGCGACCTATACACTAACCTAGGTATGCACGTTGGCTGTGCTGTAAGAGCGTCTTCTGGTAAAATATACAAAGGCATCAATATTAAGACATCTCACTCAATATGTGCAGAGCAAATTGCTGTCGGTCAAGCTTTGGCTTCTGGGGAGAGAAAAATAGAGTGTATTGTATCTGTAAAAATGGGAAACGATGGTAGCACCAGAGTGGTATCCCCATGTGGTCTATGTAGATACACTTTTGAAAAATTAGAACTAAATTGTGATGTAATACTAGAAGATGTAGACTCTGGAAAAACACTAAAAGTTCATACTAACGACCTTCTGCCTTATCCATACAAAAGAGAAGCAAGAGTTAAAGCAGATAAGTAATATGCAAACACATAAAAAAGCACCATAAATTGGTGCTTTTTATTATTTAATTTTATTTCAATCTAAACAAGTGTAATCTTGAAATATAATGCAGAAGTAGAGCCATCTGCCCAAGTAGTATTAGCTGTATCTGTTAGTTTATATACTATGATATAACTCTTACCTACTGCATTGCCGTCATTCGTTACAAAGTTGCCATCATAATCAATAATTGTGTCACCTGCTATACACTTCTCAATTAGCTGGTCGGCGCCAAGTGAAGCATCTTCTTCTGTCATTAGATAAGCATAAATATTTACCCAATCTGGATTATAGCAAATATCTTCATTAACGATATTTTCAATAGTTATATAATCACTTAAAATATAACTCTCAGTTGTTTCATCGTAAGTAACATCTATATAGTTTGAGCTTCCACTACTAGACACAGGATTTTCAATTTCTGCTTTTTTATTTATGTAATATGTAATCTTAAGTGGTTCAGAAGTATAATTCACTCCATCTAATTTCCAAGCATAATGTGGACTATTAAGAGTGACATAACCGTAATATGGAGCTTCTGAATAGTCTGTTTTATCAAAACCTGTTAATTCATATAGGTTGCTATATGCATTATAAATTAGATTGTACATAATTGCCTGTGGAGAGTCTAAGGTGTCTGCCCAATTTAATTGATATTTGTCCCCATAAGTAAATTCAAATGTATTCTTTGCTGTAACATATTTAGCAGCAACTGTGCCACCCATACCTACTTCTACAACAGGTGCAACAACACTTGTATATTTTTTAATCTTTACACTAGTCTTATATACATTAGAACAATCATAAAATGAACCTAAAGTGTTATCGGAATTATCTATCATATAATAAATAGGTAAATTAATTGATGTTCCACTAATATAATCAGCAAGTTCAGAGTACTCAACCACTTCAATTAATGAATTATCTGTAACAACATCTCCTTGTGTGCCATCTGCATTGATATACACCCACTCTGTCATACTAGTAGTGTAATCTTTTAAATCTACTAGTTTATAACCATCTGCTGTTTGCACTGCATGAGCCCTAATTGTTGTATATATTATATCAAATCTATCTGGCTCATCTATTATTTCAAGTAGTGGTTTAGTTTTCCAACTACCGTTTTCATAAAAATATGGAATACAATCAAAAAATAATAATTGTTCGTTCTCCACTTCAGGAGTCAATTCATCTCTTAGTGACACATCAACATAATCAAATGTTTTCCTATATTGTGAACTATCGTGTTGTAATACCCTATTTTCTACCCTTTCTTGTTCAAAACCAATTGGAAGAATTGTTAAAGTTGCGTAGTTATGAATTATACCATCAGCATCTTCGCCATATTTTGTATTATTCCAACCCGGAACATAAGCAAATACATAATATGTTCCAGGCTCATAGTGGTTATATATTTGTCCGGTTGAAAAGGCTTGACTAGTTCTTATAAATTCTTTCTTTTGTTCTGTAGTCTCTAGGGCATCATAAGTCTCTTTCTCAATCACTGCCCACTGCATATGCTCTTGTTGGTCATATCCAGAGTCTAAGTTTTCAACATCAAATGTATAATGTTTCTCTGTATCTACTTCCCTATCATTATGTCCCCATAGCATCTCTGCAGAATATCTGTATTCTGTACCATCGAAGATTCGTACACGTACATTTTGATTTATCCTAAGTGCAATATTAACCTTAAAAGTAACAGTAAAGCCATCTTTTTCTAATGTAAATTCATATGTAGTAGCATACACTCCAGCAGTAGAACCTGTTCCGTTTGTCCAGAATTCTGGTATTGTAGTCTGGTCACTACCCCACTCATCTCTCCATTTGACACTCAAATTAAATTCACTAAGTGCAACTTCTGTATTTTTACGTTCGTCAGTCCAAGAACTTTTTATAGTAATATCTTCTGCAGTGATAGCATTTTCGCCTATTGTACACTCAAACTTATCCGTTTTTGTGCCTTTAATGTAAATTTCGTATCCTATAAACAATGGGTCTCCACCCTGAGAACACGCAGTAAGTATAAATAAACAAGGTACAATGAAACACATTGTTATTATAAATGTGAGAATTCTCTTTTTCATATAACCCCCTATAACTTTTTTAAGATATCTTAAGTATAGCACAATATTTTTTTTCTTTATAATAATTTAAAATATTTTTTAAAATTTGTTATTATATACATTTTATTTAAAACAACATAAAAAACCTTATCGTGCATGATAAGGTTCTAAGTTTTTATATTTAATTAAGTAATATTGCAGATACTAGTGACTTAGTAGCATTAATACATTTCATTAGTTTAATTTCTGTATTTGCCATTACGCTACCTGTAAATTTATTTATATAGCAATTAATAAGACTTGCTGCATAAAAAGCAACTTTAGATAGCAATTTTGCCATATCTAGCGCAGAAAAATCATAAGACTCTTCGTCAGTTGAGACCTCGGTTAAGATATCTCTAACTTCTATAAATGTATCTTTTATCATTGTAGTCAGAAGAGTTGTTGCTTCCTTTAAATATTTTTGAGCAGATTCGATTTCGCCATTGTCCATAGCAATAGCATTAGAAACTATTAATTTACTAGCCTCTGAAGATTGTTCAATTAGTTCAGAGAGAATTGCAATATTTTTTTCCATAAACATCTCCTTTGTATATTTTTATTTTAGCAGTTTTGTCGAAAAATGTAAAATAAAGTAAAATAAAAACCCTTAACTTAAAAAAGGGCTCCTATTTTCTACTAGCTCTGCCAAATTTTTTCTCTTCGACTATTTCTTCGTCTTCGTGTTTTAATTCAAATATAGCCTGTGGATATTTATCTATCAATTCACTCATAGTAAGTGACTCTTCTTCACATAATTTTTTAGCCACTCTCATAGTAAACTCTGCATCATCACAACTCTTATGCTCACTAAGTCCTGTCGTGTCTATATCTAATTCTTCTATGATAGTATGTAATTTCTTATTATGACTATTACTATACATTGCGTATACCCTTTGAGTATCAAAAGCTCTGTACTCTATTAAATCAAGATTGTATCTATTACACGCAAATTTAATAAAACTCATATCAGACTGCACACTATGCCCTATAGGCATCACGCATTTATTTAAGATTAAATCCCTAATCTCATCATAGTAGCAAGGGAATACCTTATATTTCTGAAACTCACTCACAGGGTATGCAAGTTCAATATTAGGGTCGAACTCATCTCTACCTAGTCTAAAAGCACATTTAGGATTAATAAGTATGTCTTTTTTATCTATTATATTAAATTTTTCATCTACTAGAACATACCCAAACGAACACATACGCATTCCATCTGCACATTCTATATCAAAAAATAAATAATTCACTATATATCTTCTCCCCTACCTTCATTATAACAGTAATTTAATTTTTGGCAAATATTTTACTCAAAAGTAAAAATTTTTTATAAATTAAGAATATTTACTTGACTAATAAGCACTGATATAATAAAATCAATATTAGGAATTATTCCTAATTTTAATCTTGGAGCGTGTATGAGAAAATATTCTAGACAGAGAGAATTGATACTAGAAATATTACAGAAATCATATGCCCACCCTACAGCCGAAGAAGTATTCAACGAAGCGAGAAAGGTGGACAGTAATATATCGCTAGGTACAGTATACAGAAATCTAGAGTTACTCTGCGAAGACAAGGTAATCGAGAAAATATCTACGCCAAAAGCAAAAGATAGATATGATTACAAAAAATCCAAGCATAGCCACGCTATATGTGAGAAATGTGGTGGAATTCTAGACTTTGTAGATAATGTAGACATAGAGAAACTAACAGAGAAATTATCTAGCGAAGCAGGATTTAAAGTTAGCCAAGATGAAATTAGAGTAATTGGAATTTGCAGTAAATGCAACAAAAATTAATAGGAGATAAATATGGAACAAAAGAATAGATACACAGGAACAAAAACAGAAGAGAACTTAAGAGCAGCATTTGCAGGAGAGAGCCAAGCAAGAAATAAATATACTTACTTTGCTTCTGTTGCAAAAAAAGAAGGTATGGAGCAAATCGCTGAGTTATTCCTAAAGACTGCAGACAACGAGAAAGAACACGCTAAAATGTGGTTCAAAGAACTAGGCGAACTAGGCGACACTGCTGCTAATCTACAAGCTGCTGCTGAAGGTGAAAACTATGAGTGGACAGATATGTACGAAGGATTTGCAAAGACTGCAGAAGAAGAAGGATTTGCTGACCTTGCTAGAAAATTTAGAGCTGTTGCAGCTATTGAGAAAAGACACGAAGAGAGATACAGAGCACTACTAAATAATGTAGAGACTAAACAAGTATTTGAGAAATCAGAAGTTAAAGTTTGGGAGTGCAGAAACTGTGGTCATATCGTAGTTGGAACTAAAGCACCAATGGCTTGTCCTGTATGTGTTCACCCACAAAGTTACTTTGAAATCTGTGCAGAGAACTACTAAAATTCCAAATTAAATAAAACACAAAAAACTAGGTAAATTACCTAGTTTTTTTGTTATTTGCATAATACTAAAAATATTAAATTATCCAGCAAAGAATCTATAATCTCCACTCTTCTTATATATCTCATAAATGATATCTAAGTACATAACCCTTACTTCTCTCTGCTCCCCACCGACGTCGATTGTGAGTGGGTTACCAACTATATCATAGAGTGGTCTAGTGATAGAAACTTTTGAGTTTGGGTCGTCTGGGTCTAGGTAAATATTAAATGGAATTTCGACATCAGATACTGTGATAAAATATATATCTCTATAGTACCCAAAACTAACTATCTCCATATTGTCTGAAACATCGTCTGAAGTTTTTGCAGCACTCAAATAATTAACTAAATCAAAGTCTGTAAGTTCATCAAAATCTACATCGTTACTAACATATATACCTTGGTTTGAGTTCTTAGGTAAATTCATATGAGTAAAGTCTACTTGATAAGCTTCGGTTCTATTACCAAGCATTGTGATATTAAATTTAAATAAGAAGCCATCGAAGATTTCTCTTGAGATAAATTCACTGCTACCAATTTGTGTATCTACTAGCCCATTTACTTCACTGTCTTCTTCTATAACTATAGGAGAGTCTGTTTTGTTTACTTTGTCTCCATCGTTTTTGATATGTACACGACTAATTCTAGTAGAACTAAAATCTTTAATTTCTGGACCAACTAGATGCAAGAATAATGAGTCTTTGTAATCATTGTTTGTATTTAAAATATTGGAAGTTCTAATGTACACAACGGGTGCACCATCAGACAAATATCTATCGTGATAGTCTACAATACCGTGGTCTATAACTCCATCATTTTTTGCGTAAACGTTTAATTCGTAATCATATATACTTTGCTTGATACTAGATATAAAATCATACATCATTGTAACGGTTGTAAATACCCTTCTATTTACATCGTATGTTTGGCCCGTCTTGCCATCTAGTACGGCTACTGTTTCTCTTAAATCTAGCATTTCATCGGTTGGCTTGATATAAAGTATAGACATACCTGCCCTATAATCATAAGATGTAGTACTATCTTCATAAGACCTGTCTAGTATGAAGCTTTGTAACAATTCTGTAGTGAGTTTAACAAATGTTTTACCACGACTACTAGATAGATTAAAGTCTAGAGTTACAGCACCATTAGTTGACTGATTTTCACGCTCGAGTAGATAGCCTTTGAAATATGATAAATCCATATCGCTCTCGATGGATATATATAATTCTTCTATAATGCCAGCCTTTTGTTCTGTAGTCCAGTGTGTCTCTGCAGAATAGTTATCGCCCACATATACTCTGTACAAATCGTATCTATTGTATTTTTGCTCTACAGGAGATGCTTTCTCTAGCACTGTTCCTGTAGAAGTAATCATATCTAGAGAACTATCGCTAGCACTATATATTTTATTGGTTTTCTTATATAGTGTTGTGGTCAATAAGTCAGAATTATATTTACTAAAGTTAGTTAGTAATGCCACGGTATTAGGAACGTCTTCTATATCTGTAAAGCCCTTGCTTTCCTGATACTCAGGAATAGATGAAAAGAATTCCATAGACTCTCTAACTTCACCTAGATAGAATATCCTAGTATTGCTATTATTATTGTATGTATAAGCCACATTACCCCTAACAGACTTATCATAGAAACTATAGTGAATCCTACCAATATTTGCCTTATGGCTAGTCTCTGTAAAGTAATTTTCTCTAGAATAAATGGTATCTATCTCTGGTTGAGTGTAATCTTTGTTATAAATAAGCGCTACATAATCGCCATAATCAATATCTAATCTATTTGTTGTGACTTGAGAATACTCTTTGAGTATTTTAGAGTCATCTAGAACTATTAATTGAGTAAGTTCACTAGGGTCGATAGCAACTGCTGTAAATCTCTCAAAAGCAGTATTGCCATTAAATTTTAATTCACATACCTTTCTACTAACTCCTGCCATATCTATCTCAATAGCACAATTAGCAGTAATCCTATTTAGTTTAATTGTTATTTCTTTCTCAGTAGCATATTTGTATGAATCAATCATACTATCTTTGTACCTAGTCTCTACTTCTAGGTCAGCAGATTTATTACCTACTACTAGTTTTGCAGTAATACTGCTACTATCAAAGCCCTCTGGAACTTTGAAGGTAACTTCGTGGTCTTGTCCATATTCCACTCCCCTTTGATATGACCTAATACTCACTAGTTCATCATCAACAGATAGAAACTTAACATTAACTATAAATTGCTTAGGTGAAAAACAAGCAGTCGCACAAAAAACACCTATGAATATAATAAACATAGTGAGTACTTTTCTTATAAGTTTATTTCCCATCTTCCACTCTCCTTTAGTATCTCATCTATTTCTTCGAATGTAATATATAGTAACCCTTGTCTCTCTTTAAAACTTCGCAATTACCAAACAATTCTGTCAAATATTTCTTAAAGGAATCTGCGCCTAAATTTTTCTTAATTACAACTGTAAGAGTTCCACTATCACATAAGTGCGAATACGCACCATCTGCAAATTCTAGCAGTAATTTTTTACCTGTCTTGATAGGTGGATTTGATACAATATGTTTATAGGTCTTAGTCACAGACTTAAACATATCACTCTCAAATATTTCTCCCATCTGCACCTTATTTACAGACGCATTCTTCCTAGATAGTGCCACACCTGTGGTATTGATGTCACACATATCGATTAGAACATTTGAATTATCTGCAAGAAGTAAACCAATTGTTCCATAACCACAACACATATCTAGTGTGTCGCCATCTAAAATATCTTCTTTTAGTACAGTCTTTACTAGCACCAGACTGCCATAATCTAGTGAATTTTTGCTAAAGACATCACAGCAACTATGAATTATATATCTTTTGCCTTCAAACTCTGCAGAAAAAGTAAAGAAATCTCCTTCTTTATGGTCTTTATTTACAAAGTAATGCTGAAAGTCTTTAGCCAAAATATCACCTAATAATTATAATTTTTCTATAGTATAACCATCTTTGCTATCATTAATAACATAGCCAAGTGCTTTGATTTGTTCCCTTAGAGAATCTGCTGCTGCCCAATTTTTCTCTTTCTTTGCAGTCCATCTCTCTTCTGCTAGTTTCATAACTTCTGCAGGGATATCTTCTTCTACTTTTTCTTCGGCTACAAATCTTAAGCCTAGCACTCTCTCACCAAAGTCTCTAACTAGAGTATTCATCTCAGCAAGAAGTGTACTATCTCCACTGCCCATATCTCTAGCAATAACTTTCATTAGTCTATTAAACTCTACAATTGCTACAGGAGTATTGAAGTCTTCGTTCATTGCAGACTCAAATTTCTCTTTGATATCTAGTAACTCTGCATTAGTAATCACATCTGCATAGTCACTAGTCTTAGACCTTAGTGCTGACACTGTCTCATTGATTTTTGCTAATTGTTTAGCAGCAACATTCAATCCATCGTTACTAAAGTCTACAGCAGACCTATAGTGAAATTGTAAAATAAAGAATCTAACAACTTCTGGTGTAGTTCTCTTAAATAAATCTGGAAGTGTAATAAAGTTACCTAGAGATTTACCCATCTTTACACCATCAACGGTAACTAGACCATTATGCATAAAGAAATTCATAGGAATATGACCATTAACAATATCTGCCTGAGCACACTCACACTCGTGGTGTGGGAAAATATTATCGATACCACCACCGTGAATATCGAATCTATCGCCTAGGAACTTTTTACCTAGAACGGTACATTCAATATGCCAGCCTGGGCAACCTTGTCCCCAAGGACTCTTCCACTGCATTAGTGTCTCTGGGCCTACAGCCTTCCATAATGCAAAGTCTTCTGGGTTTTTCTTGTCCGTTGCTACTTCTATTCTCTCACCACTAACGTTATTGTCTAGTTTTCTATTAGAAAGTTGACCATATTTAGGGTATTTTCTAACGTCAAAGTATACGTTACCTTCATCGGTTACATAACCATAGCCTTTAGCAATAATATCTTCTACTGCTTCTATCATCTCCATAATAAAGCCTGTCGCTCTACAAGAAATGCTAGGTCTCTCGATATTGAGAAGGTCCATATTTTTAAAGTGCTCTACTTCGTACTTATAAGCAATCTCATAAGCATCTAGTTTCTCTAGTTTTGCCTGTTTTGCGATTTTATCATCGCCTTCATCTCCGTCCCCTACTAGGTGACCAACGTCTGTAATATTCTGTACATATTTAACTTTGTAACCTAAGTACTTTAGGTATCTAACGATTGTATCAAAGTTTGTATAACTCTTTGCGTGTCCTAAGTGTGGTAATCCATATACTGTAGGTCCACAAACATACATTCCTACCATACCATCAACTATAGACTTAAATTCTTCTTTCTTTCTTGTAAACGTATTATAAATTTTTAACATATATCCACTCTCTCTTTTATTAAATTTGTAAGTTCTTTGATTTTTTCCGAAATTTGCTCATCAGAGCCCCTACATACAAAAGAGTATTGGCTACTTAGTTTCATTTTGTATTCCCTTAGTTCGGCTATACCCTTATCTGTAATTCTATAGAATACATTTTTTGAATTATTCTCGTTTCTATAAGAAACCACTGCCCCTTCTTCTATCATAGGCTTCATTGTATTAACTAGATTACTCTTAGCAATACATAGCGCAGAGATAAGTTCAGAAGGTGTTAGGTCTCCGTTCTTTAATAAAAACAAGATTTTAGTCCTAATAGACAGACTAGTAAGTTTACTAGAATTACTGCTAGAAAAACCATCGCACATATGACCTAGTGCAATTCTTAAATAAATCAAATTTTCTGCTGTATCCATATTCTCTCCTAGTCTAGTATAATATTTAGTAAAAGCCAATTTTACCGCATTATAAAAGTTATTACTATAACTTTACAAGTTATTGTAACATAACAAAAAAATTTTAGCAATTAGTAGGTCAAATAAATTTACAAAAATATAAACTTGTTTTACAATATATATGATAATAAATATGAATTTTGGAGTGAAAATGAGAAAAACTAAAATCGTAGCAACCATGGGTCCTGCTACAAATGAATACAAGACATTAAAAAGCATTATCCAAGCCGGAGCAAATGTAATCAGACTAAACTTTAGCCACGGCACACAAGAAGAGCATCAGGCAAATATCGACCTAATTAAACAAGTTAGAGATGAACTAAATCTCCCTGTTGCAATAATGGTAGACACTCGTGGTCCAGAAGTCAGAGTTAAGACTTTTGCAGAAGGCAGTGGTATTCTTAAAAAAGGTAAACTATTTAGCCTATATGGTTACGCCAAACAAGGAAATGACGAAGGTGTAGCTGTAACCGAGCCTAAATGCCTAGAGAATCTAAAGAAAGGTAGTGTTGTTCTAGCAAATGACGGACTTATTAAAATGGTTGTTCAAGAGAACAAAGGCTACGAAGTAGTATGTAAAATAGTTTCTGGTGGCGTACTAGGTAACAATAAAGGTCTAAACTTTAGAAATACCCCACTTAACCTACCATATATTGGAGCAAAAGATAAGAAAGACCTTATCTGGGCTTTCCAAAATGAATGTGATATGGTATCTGCAAGTTTCGTAAACTCTGCCGATGATATCAGAGCACTTAAAAAATTAATGCTATCTCAAAACTATAATTGTAAAATCATTGCAAAGATTGAGAGTATTCAAGGCATCAAAAACCTAGATGAAATCCTAGAAGAATCAGATGGTATCATGGTAGCCAGGGGCGACTTAGGTGTAGAAATCCCACAGGCAAGACTTCCTAAAATCCAAGCAGATATGATAGATAAAGCAACTGCTGCTGGTAAAACAGTAATCGTTGCTACAGAAATGCTAGAGAGTATGATTCACAGCCCTAGACCAACTAGAGCAGAAACTATTGACGTAGCTAACGCTGTATACAATGGTGCATCTACTGTAATGCTATCTGCCGAATCAGCTGTTGGTAAGTACCCAGACAAAGCTGTTAGAACTATGGCTGAGATTTGTATACAAGCAGAGAAAGATATTCCTTACAAAAAGAAATTCTTTGATACTAAATTCGACACCTATGGTATCAGTGATACTCTAGGTCACTCTGCAACTAGTTGTTCATTTAAGGTTAATACTAAGGCAATCGTTCTATATACTAGCACAGGTAAAACAGCTAGTCTGCTCTCTAGATTTAGACCAACCTGCCCTATTATTGCAATCACAGATAGTGAGCAGTGTTACAATTACTTAAGTATGGAATGGAACGTTCTTCCTGTACTTTCTAGAATAGATAATGTAGATATATTTGACCTTGCTTGTCATATCGCAAAAGAGACAAAGACAGCAAAAGACGGAGACCAAATCATCGTTCTTACAGGCTCTACCGATATGCTAAATAATGTAATGAAAGTATGCGATGTTAGATAATAAATCTATACAAATTTAATATTATGCAAATAAAATAAAAAACCCTAGATTTCTAGGGTTTTGTTTTTGCTTAAACTATAACCACTGTGCAGGTTACGACCAAGAATGCTATGTATACAACCATCAGAGCAACACCCTGCCACCTTTTGAATTTACCACTAATAAGCATTGGTATTAATGCCATACAGCCTACTAGTAAACTAACAGGAAGGTCTATAAATGCTGCTTGTTTAGCAATAGGAAGAGCCTGTCCTGAGATGATAGAGCATAGTGGCATAATAAGTGTTAAGTCTATAATATTAGCGCCAATAATATTTCCTACAGATAGTGAAGATTGCTTTTTCACTATTGCTGTGATAGTAGTAACGAGTTCTGGTAAAGATGTTCCGATAGCGATGAGAGTAACAGAAATAATTCTCTCAGATATACCCATCATCGACGCTAAAATACTACCGTTATCTACTAGAAGGTCTGCACCATAAACAATGGCTGTCGCACCTAAAACAAACTTAATAATATTAATAACAACTTCTCTTTTACTTGGCTTATTAGAAACATTTGCCTTAATATCTGCAACTTCTAGAGCATTGTCTGTAGGATTACTCCTAATCTCCGTCATATCTGTCTCAGCAAGAGTTTCGATTACTTCCTTTGAACTAGTTATCATTGATTTTTTTGCTGTCATTACATTGTCTACCATAAATACAATAAATACCACTAGTAGTAGAATTGATAGAACAACATTTACTGAACCTGTAAATCCACATATACAGATAAGTCCAGAAGATAGAATTAATAAAATTGACTTTAATAAAAAGTCTTTTCTTTTAACTACGCTAGGCATACAGAATAGTGATATAGCCATAATTAAACCAATATTAGCAGTAACACTACCAACAGCATTACCTGTAGCCATATCTACCTTACCCTGCACTGCTGCCATTACCGAAACTAGTAATTCTGGTAAAGTAGTAGCAACACTTACAATGGTTGCACCTATAATTAGCTTTGGTATTCCACTAACTTCGGCAATCCAAGATGCTGCATCTACAAAGAAATCTCCACCCTTAATAATTAGTATAATACCGACTACAAAGAGCAAAATTGGTAAAAATACTTGCATTTCTGTCTCCTAACTTTTCACTAATTATTATTTATAACATTTATAATTTTATTAGTCAAACAAATACCCTGCAAACAAGAAAAAAGACACTTTTGTGTCTTTTTGTATTATTGTAGCAGACTTCCACTATTTGTCTCAATAACCCTTAGAATATTAATTTCCTTACCTGTATTGCTATCTATATAAATATAATATGTGTAGTCTTTCCACTCGCAAATAAATTCATATGCAGACATTTCTCCCACAAATTTACCTGGAATGATACACATATTTCGCTCTAAAACATTTAGTTCTGGTGAAAGTGTGAGCATAGCATCTACTAAACCTATCGAACTAGTAAAATCTCTATCTATATGATTAGTAGCATATGCACTTGCTTCCCAGCCCACAACTAGGCCTAGAGACAAGTCTACTTTTACTTTCACTATATCACTATAGTATATGACTTTATTTTTAATGGGTGCTAGGTTTATATATAAAATATTTCCTGTCTTTTGTTCCCATACAGAGTACATACTATCAAATCCTGCGTCTATAGCAAAGTTCTCAGCAAGGGACACCCCTTCGGCTATATTTAGCCTTACTTCCCCACCATCACCATAGGCAGTGATTGTGAGTAATTTACAACCTACTTTTGTAACCGATACATATAGGTCTATATTTCCCTTAATTTCAAAATTATATGTCGAAAACTTACCAGAAGTCTCACCCAGATAGTATATAGCAAAACCCGAATATATACTATCTAGATAATCTTCTACTTCGTCGACCGTATATTCTTTGTCGCCGAGCCCCTTTATTTCTTTATTTAGCGTGGTGTCAGAAAAAGGTCCGTCGTAGATAAGTGTAGGAATCTCTGTCTTAGAACTCTCTGTATTAATAAGACCTGCATCATAATTACTATTATCCATATTACTATAGTCTAGGTTATCTAAAATACTATAATCATAATTAAGACCACTAAGGAAAGAATTTAAATCATATTGAATTTCTCTAATTCTACTATGAATACTAGAAATCTGCGAAAAGTCTTCTGTTGAAATACTACTGCCATTATAATTGTCTAGTAGTAAACTATATGAAAAACCACTAGTGGTATTGAGTAATTTATTTAGCCCACCGATTTCTTGGTAGTTAAGTGGAAGGTTACTTAAGTTACCCACTGCCAGACTAGACGTTTGATTGATATTCATTAGTAGTTCCCTTTGGCTATCTATACTAGTAGTTGCTACAATTTTTGACATATCTACTTCTAGGTCGTTGATATTAGATACTACTTCATAGAAACTCTTTGTGTAGTTATTTTCTAATTGCTTCTTGTAGGTATTACTAGAAACACAAAAGACAACAAAGAGCGTCATAAAAACTAGAGACAGAGCACCCATCAGTGCTAGTGATATTGCTAATGCTTTACTTCTCATATTATCTCCTATATAGCAAATATATGTTTACCGATAGTAACTACCGTCTGTCTACTAAATATCCAACTAGAACTAGCAGTCACTGGATTGTAGTAATATAGACAACCATACGTTGGGTCCCAACCATTGAGTGCATCAGTTGCTGCCTGGTAACTAGCAGCTTCCGGTTCTAGATTTATCTGTCCATCGTGCACAGCTGTAAAAGCCCAAGGCTGATAAATCACACCATAGATAGTATCTGGAAAATCTGGACTAGCAACCCTATTTAGTATAACCGCACCGACAGCAACCTTACCTACATAACTCTCACCCCTGGCTTCTGCGTGTATACACTTGGCGAGTAGATACAAGTCATTGCTATCCTGCTCAGACATATATATACCCAGAGCATTGGCAGTAACACCCCCTACTGCACCAGACACATATATCCCCCTGTCCTTTTGGAAATTTTTGATAGCAACAACAGTCGCATCATCGTATACACCATTTACAGGACCATCATAGTATCCCAACTCTTTTAGTCTTTCCTGAGCAGAATAAATATGTGAACTATCATACGCCCATACAGATTTTTTATTTATTCCAAAGTAACTAATGGTAAAAATAGATAAAACAAACATTATACAAATTATACAAAAAGAAATCTTATACTTTCTCATATCTCACCTAGAAATATTTTTAATAAAATCAATGATTTTACTTCTGTACCTTACACTATAATCTCCTACATCTTCTCCCACAAAGCAAAGGGGTGGATAAGCCACACACCACCAATTATCTCCTACACCATCTCCTAATTCAACAATGAGAGCATCATAGTACCCTGCAGGAAAGGACAATCCATCATACGACCTAGTTGGAAAATATTCACGCCTAATACTTGCTCTTGACACATAACCATACCCATCTCTCTCAAGCACTGCATCTGCTATACTCTCTATATTTAAAATCTCACTAGATAGCACTCTCTTTACATCATTACAAGAATCTAATCCTTCAATGCTGTCTGTAATATATTTTATTAATTCATCTCTAATAGTGAGCTTGATTTCTTGGTCACGAACACTATTAGAATTAGCCCTAATATGAATACGAAGTATACTATCATTATCTACACTATTACAGCCCACAAAACAAAAAGAAAACATAAATAATAAGAATGTGATAATAATACTAAAAATAGCCTTCATTGTTTATCTCCCGTATTTAATTCTTAACCACGCACAGCGTATAACAACTTGTATATTTTGTCGAAATTTGTCATATACTATATATTTTGTGTCAATATTTATATATTAGATGACACTATATTCAACAAAAAGGTGATTGCATTATCTGCAACCACCTTACACATAGGGAGTTAATTACATTTATATAGCATTAAAATTCTATTGCTCTGGATTTATATATAACCAATTTCTGACCAGCAGATACACCACTCTCAGCATCTGGATTTTGTTCTAAAATCATACTAGGAGAAACATTCATTTCCTTAGCAATATCCCACACTGTTTGTTCTGGCTTCACAATATAAATATATAGTGAACAATCATCTTGGATTTTTTCTTCTCCAAGTGCGATATTAGATATAACAATATTATCAATACTAGAGTAAGTATCTGCAAATACATATAGTTCGCCAGACACGTCAATTTCTTTTCCCCTTCTACTTTTTGCAGTAATATCTGCAATACATAGAGATACCACAGAAGAGTATTCTCCACCAACCTTTTGGTCAATAGCAAAAGGCATCTCTATATCTAGAGCAGTGGCAGACATAGTCTCTTTTGTATAATAAGTAACAGTTACTTGTGCTACACCTTCTACCACCAGCCTACCATCATCTATGTAGTTCCTAGCAATTACAACATTACTAGTGCATACAGATAATATCTCATCAATGAATGGCTGTGTATCAGTTATTTCTGCAGAGCCAGAAATATTATCCTTAAATGAAATATTATTAAAGTCTGTGATGGTAGGCATCACTTCACTAGTTACAGAGAGATAATTACTCTCTAGATAAATATCATCAACAGCCTTCAGAGTGCTACTCTCAAATATATACCCATTATACATTACAGGAATATTAATATCTATCTCAGCACCACTCTCAGATGCAACCGTTGAAACTCTTATTTCATTATAGACGATAGACACCATACTCTCTATCATATTATCTTTGGCAAGCCCATCATAGGCAATCTCCCATACAAAATCTATCTCTCTATATGAAGACCTAAGGTCCGATAACTCTTCACCCACAGTGTAACAAATATCTAGACCAGCAATACCCTTTACTTCTATGTAATTATCTCTAGGTTCTACAGAAGACAATCTCACACACGGCGTAACAACAAATACCGACCTTGCGTCTTTGATTTCTAATGTACTATTTATATCCAACTTTTCGTATGCCTTACCTAGATAACTACTATATGTAATATCTTTGTGCGACATATGAGCACCCATCATATCTAGAGAAGTAAGTACAGACACTTCTTTGCTCTCAATGATATCTATTGTAACTTCCACAATAGCACTAACCCTTATATCACTGCCAGAGACAGAACTAGAAACCTGCACGACCGATGCAGACAAAATTAGTTCTCCGCTTAATTCTTCGCTTGTTTCATACTTGTCCCTAAACTCAGCAGTATAGTCCCCAGAAACAATCCCCACTGATTGGTATACAGTCTGAAAATCTACTAACCCCATAAAATTAATAGTATTTCCTGTGATTTCAGCAGAAGAAATTGATACAGAAGCACCAACGGAAAAAATATCTGTTATCTCCTTTTCACTAATAGGCAACTTAAATTCCACCACAGATTGAGTGGTGCCAACATTTCTTCTGATACTACTCATCACCTTTTTATAATTTGGCTCAAACGACATAACAACCCCCAAAAATATGTTTATGCTATAGTATACTAGAGCAGAAATATTTTTATGACAAAATAAAAAAAATAGGGCTCACACCCTATCTTCTTCTTCCATAAAATATAGATTCTTATTGGTTTTATATATTTTATATCGTTCTTTACTTATATCTAACTGACCTTTATAGAAAATTCTCATTTCTTTTTCCTTTCCTTCTTCTACACATACAATATCATAGAAGCTATAGCCTAAGATATTAAGAAGTGGATTTACATAGAAAATGTTATTTTTGATATACACTACAGCAATAAAGATAAGTATAACCATTAAAGACACAATATAACAAATTTTAGACAAATCAAAAGTAAGAGCCAGAACTACAAAAAGCGAAAAATAATTAAGAAAATGTTGGTCTGTAATATTCTTTTTAGAAATCACCTTGATATGAGGTGTACTTTCTTTTTTCCCTTTAATTAAAAACATTAGACCTATAGTACCTATAAAAATCAAACATATTAATGTTATAAAAACCAAAGTATTCGTTATATTAAACCTAAGATTATCATTAATAATCTCGAGTATGAGAGTCACTAAAAACACAACAAACATAGGAACAAATGCCGATATAAATAAAATAATTTTAGCCATAATTTATTTTAAATAAAATACAAAGTTTTATTCAATATAAATATAAAGCAATAAAAAAAACCTATCAAAATTGATAGGCTTTGTTTTTAATAATAGTAATCATCGTCCATGTCACTGCCATAGCCACTACCATGGTCGTCGCCATAGTCATCACTATAATCATCTCTATGAAGACTTCTTCTCTTTGCTCTACTGAAAAGTGAGTAAAAGTCAGAACCAAATACATTATCATATACAACTTCAGGAGAATCAAATGCTATAACTTTTCCTTTTCCTCCAGTGAGAAGCAACCTAATAGCCTTGTCGCCAATAATCATTTCACTCAATTCTCTTTTTTCATAATCTGGTCCATATTCACAAGAACCTGTACCAATTAAACCAGAAGAACACATCTCACCTATAGTATCTTCATCAGATTCTACTATTAAAATACGGTCTCTCCCGTCAGCAAAACAATCTTCTATTCCTTCTACTCCCCTTTCTGACCTTAAGAAGCCTTCCATATCTTTAGGCTCTTTAGCAAGAACAGAAAGAGACTCTCCTACTTCATCTAAACTATCACCATAGAAAAAGAAAGCATGATTTGCCATAGTTTCCATAGCATTTTTTCTCGCAGCCATTTTAGCAGCTTCACTTCCTAGTCCATCATAATCTGGTCTAACTTCTACAGATGAAAGATAATTACTACCACCTTCATTTTCTACACAAATAGGTACTACTTTACCCTCCATAGTTTCCATAAGAGCATCTACTTCTGAGCCACAAAACCTAGCTATATATACCTTATTATTTTTCTTTTCCATAACACACCTCTATAATCACATAGTGTTTATTATACTTATATTATACCATAAATACACCTATTTGTCTCTACTTTGGGTGAATTTATTTAACAGGACCACCAGGGGTCATACTGCTATATTTTTTATAAGCTCTAGCCAAGTCAATATCTGAGCAGTATTCTATAATTTTAGCAATTGCATCTTTGGACACAATCTCCATCTCATCATCTCTTCTTGACTGCATATCTTCTGGTATTAGGTCTAGCCTTAAATCTTTACGCGTTTTAATCAACCAATCATTTATTCTATGATAATCCCTATACAAGACATTTTGAATACGTAATTGATTTTCATTATCAAACGCCAAATAATTTTCGTTATGTGCTAAGTAATTATTAAAGAAAACAACGTCAGATATCAAATGTAAAAACTGACCCTTATTAAAATCTGATGAGATATCATTTTCAGCACAGAATGCAGGTAAATCAACTTTATTTATAATTGATTCCAAATGATTCTTATTTGTACGCGTCTTAGAATAATGTGTTGGCCACTTAACAGGAACTAAATCGGGAGCAAGATTACCCTGAAGAAAAGCTTCAACGTCATCTATTTTATGCTTTTTGCAATATTCCTGAGCAATCAGTAAATGAATCATTAATGATGCCATAATCTTAAACCCCCTTCTTATTTTTTTGTAATTGTAACACAATAAAAAATAAAATGATAGGGGTTTTAGGGAATTTTGTAAAAAAATATAAATATTTTTTATAAATATAGTAAAATCAAGTTTATTTTGGCATAAAATTTGGCAAAATTACAATAAAAAACCACAAATGTTTTAATTTAAGAATTTACATTAATATGAAGAACACACACCCAACCACACAAAAAAACACCCACTCTGGGGTGATAATATTTTTTGTCTTATTAGATTAAAATTTTCTTCATTACTGAAGTCCAAACTCTATAGCCTCTACTATTTAGATGCAAACCATCATTAGAATATTCTTCTTTCAATAATCCATCAACATCCACAAGACTATCATACAAATTAACATATTCGTAATTGTATTTTTCTACCAAGTTTTTTATTTTATTATTTGTCTCCATAATGCACACGTTGTTGTCGTAAGCATTGCTTGAATATTCATTGTTTTGAGGAATAATAGATACGCTATAAATCTTAGTGTTCGGCAAATTCGATGAAATCAAATGAAGAATTGTATCATATGTTTCTGCAATCTCATCTGGCGTTCTATTATTATTGATATCATTTGTTCCTATCATCAAAATAATAGTAGATGGAGCAATATCAAATATAGATATCTGTAACCTAGATAACATCCAAGTAGTAGTATCGCCACTAATTCCCCTATTGTAGCAATCCAACTCTAAATCTCTATAATATCTATTTATTTTATATTTTTCGGTAATAGAATCACCTAAAAAAACTATCTGATTTTTACTTAATTTTTTATTTTCTTCTGCAAAAACAGATACCTTTTCTTCATAGGTCATTGTCGCTGTTATATGACAGGATACCACACAAACAATCATAACTAACACAACTAATACAAGCGACACTATACCACAAATTTTAAAAGTCTTTGTATTCTTCAAATTCAAGTTTACCTTCTCAATATTTTACGAGAAAAGTATAGCATAGAATCGCAATCAAATCAACTTTTAGTAACTATCCATATTTACACATAGACAATTACGTATATGATTTGTAATAGTAAATTTTAATTTTACATATCCCAATAAATATCGTTTACTATGTTAGTAATCCATACAAACGGTGTGTCTTGCACACACTCTCCACAGCGTAAATGAAACACTAAATAAGTGCTTATCGTAGCAGATGGGGGATTCGTCTATATGAACGTAGTGAATATATTTCGTTTGGCAAAATGTCACACATTTATAAGCCCAAACGAATACAGTTCGAAGGGTCCGTGGCACCCACGGACAGTGTGCATAGCACACACTCTCCACTGCGTAAAAAAACACCCAGACAGGGTGTGTTTTTTGGCGCAGATGGAGAGATTCGAACTCTCGTGCCGATTACTCGACAAACGCATTTCGAGTGCGTCCCGGTACGACCACTTCGGTACATCTGCATATATAACAAGGTCTATATAATTGTATCTTCTAAATTTAAAAATTAGACCTTGTTTTTGTTTGTTTTATCTCTGCATTTCTCCATATTTTTCTCTAAGCATTGCTTCGTTTGAGAGAATTCCCTTTGCATAATCGGAAGTTGTTGTTCCAGACTTTAGTAGTCTATTCACAACACCCTGTGCCCCGTGATAATATGATGACAGCATCATGGTTTTCTGTGCTTGTGGAGAAAAACTAATTCCTGATTTACTAAAAGCATTATCTTTTCTAGTAGGTTTAAAGTGAGTCTCTGCATTAGTCGCTAGAACCATTGCAGCCACTTCCATACTAACTCTTGGGTCATCTAGGTCTTCAAAGTCATAGTCTAATTCAACACCAAGAACGGTCTTAGCATACCATTTAACATAGTCTAGAGTCTCTTCCTTACATTGACACATTCCCCTGGCCATAACAGAAGAATATATAGGGTCACCATCTGCTTCTAGATATCTAAATGTAGACTCTTGGAACGCAAGGCCTGCAAGCATATATTTATCAAAATACTCTGGTAAATAATTCTCACTGCCCGGAACTAACGGATTCATACCAGCATTTTCAAACATCTCGTTTACATTGTCAATAGCATCGTCTGCAAGTTCTAGAGCATATTCCTGAGAGCAGAAATAATAATCCTGCTTGCCATAAGAAGAAATATATGTATCTTTAGTTTCGTTTTCTCCTACGCCACCTGTTATTTCATTTAAAATGTCTTCTGCAGTCTTATCCCTAGTGTCTTCTCCGTATAACCCTGGTGGATTTGTGGTTTCTGCCTTGGTTCTACCAATTTCGCCCCCATTGATAAGACCTACTAAAGTGGCAACTCCGATAGAACCCAAACCAAAGTAAAGACCGAGTTTCTGAAAGAACTCTTTGCCTTCTTTTGTAAGTCTATATTTTTTTACTCTTTTTCTTTTCTTTACAACAGTACCTGTTGGCCTTTTCCTAGTCGTGCTTCTATTAGCACTAGAAGTCCTACCCTTACTAGAAGAACTAGTTCTTGGTCTACTAGTACTAGACGACCTAGAAGACCTTGTAGAACTGCTGGACTGTTTCTTTTTATAGTTTCTGTAATCTTCTATTGCCATATCTTAATCCTTAGTAACTAGGTTTTTGTAGATATCACTCTTCTTAAGCCCACTAGCCTTTGCAATAACCTTACTCGCTTCGGTTTTAGTAAGCCCCATATCTAGAAGTATCTGTAAATTTTTATCTATATCCATTGTTACTTCTTGTTTTTTAGGTTTGATAAGAACGACAAATTCTCCCTTAATAGTTCCTGTATATCCTTCTCTTAAGGTAGAGAAATTAACTTCTTCAAATTTCTTGCTAATCTCTCTAACAACAGCAATGTCCCTATCTCCCATTACATTATACATCATCTCAATGTCTTTTTCAATAGAGTGTGGAGAACAGTAGAATATAAGGGTTGAATTGTACTTAGATAAATCTTCAAGCAAAGCCAACCTATCTGCGTTATTATCTGGTAAAAAACCAACAAACGTCATAGGTGTAGGAAATCCACTAAGCACAAAAGCATTAGTAAAAGCCGAAGGCCCAGACACAACTGTATAATCTAGCCCCGCTACGATTAATTCCCTTACAAGAACTGCACCTGGGTCACTAATTCCTGGCATACCAGCATCACTAATTAGCGCTATGTCTTTACCTGCCCTTAGGTCATCAATGATTGTTTTTGACTCTTTTTGCTCATTAAACTTATGATAAGCCACTAGTCTTTTCTTTATATCATAATGGTCAAGTAGAACCTTGCTAGTTCTAGTATCTTCACAAGCAATATAATCTACCGAATTTAGCACTTCAATAGCCCTATGGGTGATTTCTTTTAAATTACCTATCGGTGTCGCAACTATGTATAACATATTTCTCTAAAGTAGGATTTTTAACCCACTCTTTCCCCCTTTTCTCGCCTTTAGCATAACAACACTAGCACCTTTGCTGCTAGGCAGTATTTTTAGTTCTTTACACTCCATACCATAGTTTCTTAGAAGAACCATCATATCCACTAATCTTTCTTCTTTATTGACAATATAGAAGTCACCACCAAATTTAAGTAATTTACTAGCTTCTCTAATGATTTCTTCTAGTGTTACCTTGATTTCGTGCTTAGCGATAGATATGGTATCAGTAGCACCCTTATCTATAGCAGTGCCACACTTTTTATATGGTGGATTACACACAACCACATCGTATATACCCGCACCGATTTTCTTATGAATATCCTGTAGTGGAGAATTAATAACCGAAATAATATCGGTAATTTTATTATATTCAAGAGTCCTTCTGGACATATCTGCTAGATTATCTTGGATTTCAACCAGAGTCACAGAAGAAACAGGATTCTTTGCTGAAACTAGAATCCCTATCACTCCACTACCACTACACAAATCAACCACCTTGCCCTTAGGTTTAACCGAAACATAATTAGCAAGGGCTACAGCATCACTAGTAAATCTATATCCGTCTTTTTCTTGTATAATGAATAGATTATTACATTGTAAATCTTCTAAACACTCGTTATTTTTGACCATTATTTTGATTATTTTTCTTCTTATACTTATTGAATTTTTTCTTATTTTTAAAAGACTTGTCTTGAGAAGGACTATTTTGTTGTTCTTCCCCTTTTTCTTCTTTTTTCTTAAGTCCAACTTCTTCTTTTACAGGAGTATTTTTCTCTTTTGCAGGTTCTTTTGCTTTAGGCTTATTTTCAGGTTGAACTTTAGCCACTTGCTCTATCTCATCTAGAGCATATTCACCTACTTTGATATCTCCATCGTTATCTACTCTAACAGTAACGATTTGCTTAAGAATATTATTGTATACAACAGTACCCATACCATCTTTTGTCTTAACTTTACTATTAAGCTTAGGCATCTTAACAGAAATATCTGCATACAATTCGTTCTCGTATGCAAGACAACACATTAGCCTTCCACATATACCACTAATCTTAGTTGGATTAAGTGAAAGTCCTTGAGTTTTAGCCATCTTAATACTAACTTTATCAAAGTCATTTAAGTATTTTTTGCAACAACACTCCTTGCCACAGAAACCAATACCGCCTAGTATCTTTGCTTGGTCTCTGATACCTATTTGTCTAAGTTCAATTCTTGCCCTTAGTGAACTAGCCAAGTCTTTTACAAGTTCTCTAAAGTCTACCCTATCTTCACAAACGTAATTAATAATCACTTTAGTTCCATCTAGAGTAAAATTAACGTCAACTAGTTTCATCTCTAGCTTGTATTTAGCGATAAGTTCATTAGTAAGTTTCTGAATCTGTGGTGCTTGTTTCTTTAATTCATCCATCTTCTTGATATCAGCATCGGTAGCCTTTCTTATAACAGACTTAATTTCTTCTGTGACTTCTTCACTAGAAGTTTTACTAACTATTGCTAGTTCCAATCCTCTAATAGTGTCTACTACAACTATGTCATTCATCTCTAGTTCTAAATCTGAGTGAGTATTGAAAACCTTACCACTCTGAGCAAATTTAACTCCTATCATTGACATAAAAATCTAACCTCCAAAATTTTGAGCAACAGCTCATCTATAAGACCATTCACATTACAATTAAATTCCAACCTTAGAAACATTGTGGCGATATGACTAGTAATCTTTGAAACAGCCTTTGATGAATATTTAGTCTTCAAAACATTAAAGACTTTTTCTCTACCAGCAAAGTTTCTGTACTTCTCATCTACAACGGTATCCCTAAGAATAGATGAAATCAAATTTAAAAACACAGGTACATTTTTCTTGAGCGCAGTAATCTTATTGCTATACTTTAAAATATCTGCACTAGTAGTGAGCCCACTAAGTACATCAAATGCAAGATTTACCATCGACTCTGTATCTTTTGATTTTGAGAGAGTTAGAGCCAAAGATAAATTACAATTAGTAAGACAAGCTAAGTCTTCGGCACTTGCAACTTTCTCTGCAGTCAAGATATCTACAATATCACTTTTTTCTAGAGTGGCTATTTCTACTTTCTTTGCCCTACTAGCAATAGTTGGAAGAACTAAACCTATATTTGTTGTTGTTAAAATAAACACAACATTTTTAGGTGGCTCTTCTAGTGTTTTTAAAATTTTATTTTGTGCTTGAACGGTACACTCGTCAAAATTTTTAAGAATGTAAATCTTATACTCACTCTCAACCGGTTTAATAAAACAGTCGCTAACAATCTCATTGATATCATCAACAACTAACCCCTTATCCCCCTTAGGATAAGAAATCAAGTCAACCATATTATTGTGATTCACTTTACTACAAGAAATACATTTTTCACAAGGAGAATCTGATTCCTTACAATAAATCTCTTTAGCAACAAAGTATGCAAAAGAATTAACGACAACTTCGTCAACTCCAGACAATAAATAACAGTGACTAAGCATATCTGCAGCTAGGTCACTAGATATCACTTTATGTAATTGAGTTTTCTTATAAATATGATTTAATTCCATAAAAAAATTATACCACAATATAGCCAATATGTAAACTTTTAAATAATCAAAATAATCTAGAATAAATAATATTTTTTTACACAAAATATCACAAAAAGGGGAAGAAAAATGAGAGTAATAAATTCTATCACTGCCATTAAAGACCAGGTCTCGGAACTTAAAGGTAAAAACATAAAAATGAAAGTAAACAAAGGCAGAAATAAAATTGTACACCTAACAGCAATCATAAACGAAGTTTATCCTAGTATGTTCGTTATACGTCCAACTAGTGAAGTAGAGCTAGACAGAAAGAGTTTTTCATATAGTGATGTACTATGTGGAGACATTGTTTTCTTAACACAAATATAATTACACACAAAAAAAGCAAAGATACTCAAGTCTTTGCTTTTTGTCATTATATATATAATTATTGTCATTAGATATATACTTATATTACATTATCTAAATAAATCTACAAACAAAACAAGCCGCCACTGCACCTACAAAGTTAGCTAGTATTCCCACAGGTATAGCATATCTAAACTTAGTAACACCCGTCTTACTAAAGAACACTGCCGTTATATAAAACACTGCTTCACTACACCCTGCTATACAACACCCACATCTAGCAATATAGCTATCTGCACCATAAGTTGCAAATATGTCTTCTAGAAGGGCTAGAGAACCACAGCCTGAAAAGTTCTTAAGAATCACCAATTGAGATAGTTCCTTAGGTATACCAAACACACTAAAAAATGGAGATACAAAATCTGCAAAGATTACACTCAAACCACTAATATTAAATATCTCAATTGCGACAAAAATTGCAACGATATAAGGCAGAGATGTTAGCACCAAATCAAAAGAAGACTTAGCTCCTATCACAAATGCATTGTAGATGTTTTTCTTTTTTATAAGTCCATACAGCATAACAAAAATTATCAGTATCGGTAAAATATATTTACTCATAATTTTATTCCTTATCCTTAAATATCTTTCCTAATATTTTAACTAGTACAATACCCACAATTGTGCACACTGTAGTTGCGATAAAAGTCGGAATAATTATATCTGTTGCCTGACTACTACCCGCCATTGCTCTTAATCCAACCACCGTCGTTGGTATAAGCTGTAGACTACTTGAATTAAGAACAATAATCATTATCATTGCAGTGGTTGCATACTTACTACCCTTATCGAGTCCTGCAATAGCATTTATACCACTCGGCGTACTAGCATTACCCATACCGAGTAAATTACTAGTGATATTTATAGATATCTGTCCTTCGGTATACTTGTCCACTTTGCCTACTAAGAGTTTAATGATTGGGTTAAAAAGTTTACTCAATTTTTTATCTAGTTCTGTATCTTCTACAATTTTAAGAAGCCCTAGCCATACAGCATATATACCCCAGAGTTTCAGCCCCAGAGTTATAGCTTTTGCCCCACCATCTAACATACTAGAGACTGCCATATCTACATTTCCTAAAAGTAAAAGCCCAAGACCCAGAAGCATTACTCCACTCCATACAAAATTCATAAACCACCCCTAAATATATTTAAATTTTACTATGTTGAATTTCCTAATAACTCTTTACAAATATAATATATTATTGTAAAATTATATGTATTGAGAATTAATTTAAGAATTACAAACAGACAATTGTATTTTTAAAAATATATTTGGAAGGTAAAGACTATGGAGAAAAAGAACTATTACATTACAACACCTATCTACTACGCTAGTGGCAAACTTACAGTTGGTCATTGTTTTAGCACAATCCTTGCAGACATCTGCGCTAGATACTATAGACTAGATGGCCACAAAGTTTTCTATGCTACAGGTAGCGATGAGCACGGACTAAAAATTGCTAGAGTTGCAGAGCAAAACAATATGACTCCACAACAATTCGTAGACAAGACTGTTGATGAATTTAAATTTATCTGGGAAAAACTAGGCATAACTTATGATAAGTTTATTAGAACTACAGACAAACATCACGTAGAATTGGTTGAGAAAGTATACAATAAACTATATGAGAGTGGCGATATTTATCTTAGTGAATACGAAGGACTATACTGTGTGCCTTGTGAGACTTTCTTTACTGAGTCTCAATTAGTAGATGGCAAATGTCCTGACTGCGGCAGACCTGTAGAACTTACAAAAGAAGAAAGCTATTTCCTAAAGATGAGCAAATATCAGAAGTTCCTAGAAGAATACTTCCAAGAGCACAGCGACTTCCTAGTTCCAGAGAGCAGAAAAAATGAAATTTACAATAACTTTATCAAACCTGGAATTACAGACCTTTGCGTTTCTAGAACAACTTTCGACTGGGGCGTAAGACTACCATTTAATGATAAACACGTAGCATATGTATGGATTGATGCACTACTTAACTACCTATCTGTTCTAGGCTATGGTACAGAGAACGAAGCAGACTACAAAGAATTCTGGCCTTGTAACGTTCATGTAGTTGGTAGAGATATTTCTAGATTCCACTGCATTATTTGGCCAATCTTACTTAAAATGCTAGACCTTCCACTACCTAAACAAATCCACTCTCACGGATTTATAACCCTTAAGGGCGATAAAATCAGTAAATCAAAGAGTAATGGCTTTAATCCATTAACTTTAGTTGAGAGATATGGCGCAGACGCTCTAAGATACTATTTAGCTAAAGAAGGTCCAATCTTTAACGACACACCTTACACAGCAGAGCAATTTGTCAATACAGTAAACTCTGACCTATGTAATGACCTAGGTAACCTTGTTAGTAGAACACTTGCTATGATTACACAATACTGTGGTGCAGTTCTTCCTGAGCCAAAAGTAAACGATGATAGCGAAAAAATGCTAGAGACTGCTTGTAATGAATTATATACTAAAGTTCAAAAATTAATGTCTGAGCAAAAAATCAATGAAGCAGTAAATGAGATTTTCTCTGTAATTAGACTAGCAAACAAGTACATTGATATGACCGAGCCTTGGAGACTAGCTAAAGAAGCAAGTAAAAAAGATAAACTTGACACAGTTCTATACTACTTAAGTGAAACTATCAGAATTTGCGCAACACTTCTTCAAGCATTCTTATTTGAAACACCTAAGAAAATCTTTGATAAATTCGCATATGCAGAGAACTTACAAACTTTCGATAGTATCAAAGCATTTAGCCATAAAAACTTTGGCAACACTGTAAATAAAGGCGACAACCTATTCCCTAGACTAGACGTCAAGAAGGAAATAGAGTTCCTAGACACTCCTAATACCGAAGTTAAGGAAGAGAAAAAGGAAGAAAAGAAAACTGAGAAAGTAGAGAAGAAAGAAGATAAGACCGAAGAAAAGAGTGAATATATCACTTTTGATGATTTTATGAAAGTTAAACTAATCACAGGTAAAGTACTTGCTTGTGAAAAAGTGCCAAATGCAGATAAATTACTAAAATCTACAGTTGACACAGGTAAAGAGACTAGAACTATTGTTAGTGGTATAGCAGAATACTACAAACCAGAAGACTTAGTTGGCAAAACTGTCGTAGTTGTAGCAAACTTAGCACCTAGAAAACTAAGGGGCATAGAGAGTTACGGAATGTTACTATGTGCAGAAGATGAGAAAACTAAGGGAATTAGCCTACTCACAACAGATAAAGAAGTTCCTGGTGGTTCAGAGGTTTGTTAGTATGCTTATAGATACTCACGCACATCTAACCGACGAAAAATTTAATAGTAATATTGATGCACTTATTAAAGACCTTGACTATAACGGAATAGACAAGGTCTTTACCGTTGCATATAATAGAGAGACTATTCTAAGTTCGGTTGAACTAGCAAAAAAATACCCACAAGTCTATGCAATCATAGGCATACACCCAGATTCTGCAGATGAATTAGATGATAATACCCTTGATTTAATTAAAAAACTCTCTAAAGAACCCAAAGTAATAGGTATTGGAGAAATAGGTCTAGATTATCATTGGAGAACAGACAACAAAGACATTCAAAAAGAAGCCTTTGTTAAACAAATTAGACTAGCATATGAATTAAAGCTCCCTATATCTATACACAATAGAGATAGTATCGGAGATATGCTTCCAATTTTGAAAGAAAACAAGGAATTTCTAAAATATGGTGGTGTAATGCACTGCTATAGTGAATCGGTAGAAATATACAAAGAAATCAAAAAACTAGGCTTAAAAATAGCATTTGGTGGCACACTTACGTTTAAAAACTCAGTTGTAGCACCTAATGTGTGTGCTATAGCAGATATGGAAGATATCTTGCTAGAGACAGACTGCCCATATCTAGCACCACACCCACACAGGGGTAGCATAAATGAGCCTAAATACACACGATTAGTTGCCGAGAAAATTGCACTAATCAAAGGCATTAGTTACGACACAGTAATCAGAGAAACACATAAAAACGCATTAAACTTATTTAAAAAGGTAAATAATGAGTAATTTAGAAATACTAAATAAATATGATTTCAAATTTAATAAGGCGTATGGTCAAAACTTTATATTTGACACCAATTTTCTTAAGTCTTTCGTAGATGGAATTATTACTAAAGAAACCGACGTACTAGAAATCGGTCCTGGTGCCGGTACACTCACCGGAATTCTATGCGAATATGGAAGGCAAGTTATTTCTTATGAAATAGATAAGAACCTAGCACCAATCTTACAGGAAAACCTATCTAATTACGATAATAGTAAGATTATATTTGGCGATATTATGAAATTTGATATGGAAGATATTGAATCTAATTTTTCAGGTAAATACACCATGGTTGCCAACCTTCCATACTACATAACTACACCCATTATTTTTAAATTTCTAGAAAATGCAACAAAGATGCAGTCAATGATAATTATGGTACAACTAGAAGTAGCAGAAAGACTAGTTGCCAAGGCCGGTTCAAAAGACTACGGTGCAATTACCCCTGCTATTGACTATAGAGCAAATGCAAAGATAATAAAAAAGGTGAGCAGAAAAATGTTCACCCCTGTACCTAATGTAGATAGCGCTATAGTAAAAATTGACTTTGTAGAAAACAAATACCCTATTGATAATACCAAAGTCTTAGACGAAACAATTAAGTCAGCCTTTGCAATGAGAAGAAAGACTCTAGAAAATAACTTAAAGACATCA
Organism: Clostridia bacterium; assembly: GCA_045635805.1. Lineage (GTDB taxonomy): Bacteria > Bacillota > Clostridia > Christensenellales > UBA1242 > UBA11490. The sequence continues at coordinate 182,486 of JAZTWI010000001.1, read as the reverse complement.
TTTAAGCTAAATTCCGAAACAATACAAGATATCTTATCTAGAGTTGGTCTGCCACCACAAGTAAGGGGCGAAAAATTAACGACCGAAGACTTTGTAAAATTAAGTAATGAAATAAATAAAACGTTAGCCAAATAGACTAACGTTTTTTAAAATAAAAAGACTATTGGTTTGCACCAATAGTTTTTTTTAAAAAGGAGTTATTTACAAAAAACTAATATATTCTTATATACTAGCCTGAACATAATAACATAGAAAAACACATCTGTCAACAATAAAATTGAAAATAAATAAAATTCTTTAAATAAAGATAAACTAAAACAACATATTAGCTTATTCGTCAAACACAGTGCACAATAATCAACATTACTTTAATATATAATTATATTAATACTATAGCAAGGTGATAATATGAATATATATAGAAAGACAATAATACTATCGAGTAACAAAGACAACAAAACCCCTGTAATGAAACTAGATATAGAGCATAAAAATGGGATTAACCTAGGCACTCTCATAGCCTTTGATAATAAATACCAAGACAACTTACTACTAGGCATCAAGGTTGGCAGTGAAATAGTAAAACAAAATATACATATCGAAAATAAAAAGTGCCAATTTAAAATTCCTTCTAATATAACACTAGACAAAGATATTTCGTGTACAGTGGTCGATACCAATAACGACAAATTTGAACCCATACTATGGGGTAGTAGTAGCAACTCAACACAAAACAATGGAATAATACAATCTCTAAAAAATATGGTTACAAAAATCCAAACAACCAAACAAGTACCTATAAAAACAATAGATAATGAATCTAACAAAACAGCACAAGAACCAATCAAAATAGACACAAAGAAAAACAATCAAAAAGACAACTATGTTTACTCTCAAATATCTCTGGAGCCAGAACAAATATCATTTGAAGACATTGCTATAGCAAGTACTGTAAATACTGCTGAGAACCTATTTAACACCACAGAAGAAGAATTAGAAAACACCATAGACTCAGCCCTTAATTCCGAGCATAATTTCTATAATATGATAGCCGACCAGCTTGACGAACTCTTTGCTAGATATCCTAGAGAAACCAACCTAGAAAAATTAATAGACAATAGTATGTGGTGCAGAATTAATACAGAAACTGACAATAAACACTACGTTGTTGGCATTATAAAAGATAATAATGACATAAAGTACATTTGCTACGGAGTGCCTGGAAACTATAATATCGAACCACCTATTGAAATGAGAGACTATAGCCAATGGCTACCTACAGACACGACTGACCCCTACAATAATGGGTATTGGGTAATGTACCAAGATAGTGATACAGGAGAAAATATATTTATAAATTAATAAAAAAGAGAGTAAATCAATACTCTCTTTTTTTATCCTAAGAAACCTTTGATAATCATATCTTCTGCTTCTTTTTCAGTTAGTCCCATTGTCATCAGTTTAGTTAATTGCTCACCTGCTATTTTACCTATAGCTGCTTCGTGAACAAGAGTTGCATCTACGCTCTCAGCAAGGATTTCTGGTGTGGACTGAATAACAGCATTATCCATAAGAATAGCATCGCACTCCACATGACCAAAGCACTTAGACTTACCTATAACTTTACTATAGAATTTTTGTCTACTGTTCTCTTTAGCAACAGACCTACTAATTACTTCTACCGAACTATCTTCACCTAGAAGTTCCACATTAAAATATGTGTCTGCTATTTGGTTTTCGTTTGTTAATATCTTTTCTTTAATTACTAGCTTTGCAGCCTTTTTTAGTTTAGCGTTACTTTCTCTAATTGACGAAGTTACACCACCTAGTTGCACCGTTTCCATAAGTAGTTCTGAGCCTTCTTCCATCTCGATATTAGTTACAGGATTTAATATCTTGCCACCCTTTGAGCCAACACCTAGATGTTTCTCTACATACTTAACTTTAGAATTCTTACCCACATAGAAACTATGTATACCATCGTGCTCACTATCGCTACTGCCTGTATTATGAATACCACAACCAGCAACTATTAGCACGTCACAATTCTTACCAATATGGAAATCATTATAAACTAATTCTTTCACACCTGTCTTAGTAATGATTACAGGTATATGCAGACTCTCGCCTACTGTTCCATCTTTGATATATATATCTATCCCCTTACCATTTTCTTTAGGAACGATATCTATATTTGCTGTAGACTTCTTATCTACTGCAACACCATTTTCTCTGATATTATACGCACCACTAGGAATCTGGTGTAAGTCACTAACTGCTAACAATAAATCACTCTCTATCTTACTCATAATACTGTTCTCCTTGTAATTTACTACAGCCCTTAATGGCAGTATTTAGAGTTGGAAGAATTTCATCTTTACTAGCAAACTTCTCTACCCTTGTTCCGTTCATAACTAAAATCTTATCTGCAATATCTAATATTTTCTCCTGGTGAGAAATAATAATATTAGTTCCACCATATTGTTTCTTATTCTCATCGAAGGCCGCAATCAAACCATCAAAACTCCACAAGTCAATTCCTGCTTCTGGCTCATCAAAGATATTTAGTTTTGCACCCCTAGCAAGTGTTATAGCTATCTCTATTCTTTTAAGCTCTCCACCAGACAATTTATCATCAAGGTCTCTATCAATATAATCTCTAGCACAAAGTCCAACTTTAGATAGATAATTACATACTTCCATTACTACACTATTGGTTTTCTGTGCAGTAGAGATTAAATCCCTAACCTTTAAACCTTTAAATCTAATAGGTGTTTGGAAAGCATAAGCGATGCCTAGTTTTGCCCTATCTGTAATAGACATATTTGTGATATCCATATCATTAAAATATATCTTACCTGAAGTTACCGGATATATACCCATAATAATCTTCATAAGAGAACTCTTACCACTACCATTATGTCCTGTAACAACTATAGTTTCACCCTGCTGTATCTCTATATTAATATCTTTTAAAATGCACTTTTTCTTACCAGAGTCTTTGACTTCGTAACATACATTTTCTAGTCTTAACATTTTTTCTCCTAATTTTAAAATCGTGAAAATCTTTTTCACAAATAGAGTATACACTAATTTTTCTATTTTTACTAGTATTTTTTATAAAACAACAATGATGCTTTGAAAAAAGGCTAATTTGTGATATTATACTATATAAGGTATAGAAATGGATTTTATAGTAAAGAAACCAGATAACTTAATAAAGGCAATTATTCACTCCGTCCAAGGTGTGAGTTTTGGTGCAGCACAGAAACTACTCAGAAAGGGCGATATCAAGGTCAACGATAAGAGAACTAAGCAAAATATAGATGTTGTACCTGGAGATAAAATATCTGTATATATGCCAACAACTAAAGCCATGCCAAAAGTTGATATAGTATATATAGATGATAATATCTTAATCGTAAATAAACCACAGGGACTAGAGTGTGCCACCCGAGACAAAAGTAGCGAAAACACCTACTCTCTAGAAGAAGTTTTTGCAGACAAAACTGCTATCGTGGTACATAGACTAGATAGACTTACCGAAGGACTAGTACTCCTTGCTAGAAATAGAGAAACAGCAGTTAATTTTGAAAAAATATTCAAAGGCAGAGAAATTCAAAAATCGTACAAAGCATATTTAGACGGAACACCAAAATTTGAAGGTGCAATGAAAGCATATCTATACAAAGACAGCAAAAAATCAAAATCACTAATTAGCGACACTCCCCTTGATGGATACAAAGAAATAATAACTGAATTTAATATACTATCGACAATAAAAGAGCACTCGCTAGTAGACATAAACCTAAAGACAGGCAGAACCCATCAAATTAGAGCGCATTTTGCCCACATAGGCACACCTGTAGTAAACGACAATAAATACGGCAAATTGGTAAGCAATAGCCCTTATAAGGGATATTTCTTAACAGCATACAAACTAGCCTTTAATATTAGCGAACCAACTCTCAAGTACCTAAATGACAAAGTATTTGAGATAGAGCCTAGTTGGCTAAAATATATTTAATAGCAAAAGAAGCAAATATGTATATTTACTTCTTTTTTTTAAATATTTATGGTACACTTTAATAAATACTAAAAAGGAGACATAATATGATAGGTTTTTTAATTTTTTTAGCCATATTGATTGTAGTAATTTTACTTTGCTCAATTAGACAGGTTAGCGAATATGAGAGAGGCATTAAATTTGCTAGAGGTAAATTTAAAACTGTTCTTAATCCTGGTTGGCATATAATTTTACCTATATTCGAGTCTTTTAAAAAAATCGATATAAGAGTAAAAGTTATTGACGTTCCAGAACAGGACGCTATTACAAAAGATAATGTAACTGTTAAAATTAATGCAGTTATCTACTATAATATCTTTGATGCAAAGAAAGCAGTACTTGCAATCGAAAATTATCACTATGCTGTAACACAACTAGCACAAACAACAATGAGAAACATTGTAGGTTCTGTTACACTTGACGAATTACTAGTAGAGAGAGAACATATTTCCGATAATATCTGTTCTATCGTAGACAAAGCAACTGACGAATGGGGTGTAAAAATCCAAAACGTTGAACTTAAAGATATTGCATTACCTGTTGATATGCAGAGAGTTATCGCTAAAGTTGCAGAAGCAGAAAGAGAGAAATTGGCTGTTATTACTAAATCTAAAGGTGAATTAGAAGCATCTGAAAACTTAGCAAAAGCAGCAACTCAACTTTCTCAAGCACCAGGAGCACTACACCTAAGAACACTATCTACTATTAATGACTTATCATCTGACCAGTCAAATACTATTATCTTTACAGTACCTATCGAAGTACTAAATGCATTTGGTAGTTCAAACACCCTAGAAAACGTAGTAAACGCTGTAAAGAAAACTAAAAAATAATAGATAAAAAACAAAAAAAATACTTAGAGCAAATCTAAGTATTTTTCTTTTTTTATTCTTCTAATAAATCTTCGTAATTCTTTACGTAAATTTTAATAGTAATATTGTCTTGTTTTAATTGATTTCTTAGGTCTTGTACTAATTCTGCAGTCATATTGTTATATGCCTTGTCAGCATCAATAGTTCCACCATTATCGTATAGATAGTTAAAGATTGTTTTATTAGAGTCTGGAGTTGTAGTTGTTGTACATAGCAATTCTAGTAATTGTTCATTTGAGATAGAATTAATATTATTCTCATCAACTAAATTTTTAGCATTGCCGTCGTGGAATATGATGTGATATCCATACTCACTAAGAATCATATCCATAGAACCTGCACCTTCGCCACCATTAGATGTGTCTAGTGCTCTAACACCATCAGCAAAAGGTTTAACCATCTGGTCTTGAACTTCTGTGTCTAGATTTACAACATAGTCAAATTCACTATTCATCATACCTTCGTCATCATTGAATACGTAAATAAGTTTGTTGAATTTAACACTTCTTTCTTTGTGTGTACCTGTAACTTGACTCTTAACATAATTGTAAACTTGGTTTACTGTCCAAGTGTATGTTTCGCCATCTAATTCAAATGTAGATGTTGTAACTTCTGCAATCTCATTTAATCTTGCTTCGTACTCAGCATAGTCTGGATTTTTCTCATCCTTCTCTGCTTCGCCTGTAATACCATATTGTTTCTTTAGAGTTTCAACTTCTGCAGTTTGTGCATCATTGAACTTAATAAGAATATGTTTAACATTTACATACTCATTACCACTATTTGGGTGATAATAAATAAAGTTTGTAGATGATTCTTTCATAGCAGCATGATATAAACTCTCATCTGCTGTATAATCAGCCTTCGCTGCAATATATTTTCTTCTATAAGTATCTAGGATAGAAGATACATCTACAGGCATTTTTGCCTTATACTCATTTTTAAACTTAGTAAGATACTTATTATCTCTTAATTGTTCGATTAGTCTCTCTTCTTCGTAAAGAAGTACAGCTGACTCTGTATAATCTCTACCTTCTGCCTTAGCCGCGTCTTGAAGTGCTTTTACATATCTAGTCCAAGCTTCGTTAGAAACTCTAGTATCTGTTACTATCATCATTGATTTAGAGAAATGAGTGTCTGAAGTGATATCACCTACAAATACAGGCTCTTCTTCCTCTTCTACGATTTTTACAATACCATTTTCGTATGTGGTTGTTGGTTTATACTCTTCTTCAGCAACCCTTAGAGATTCTGTCTCTTCTGGCTCTTCGGTTTTAAGTTCCATATCCCACTCTTTTCTTACTTTCTCTTCGTAATCAAAGATGGTATCTTGCATATAATCAAATGCTGCTCTTCTAACTTCTAATTCTTCTTCTGGAGTTAGAACTACTTGTGTTTTAACTTCCTTTAATAGCAACGCTCTATCAATCATACTATTGATTGTCTCATCGATTGCTGCTTCCATATCGTAGCCATAGTTTTGATAGTACTGATAACCATAGTTATTAAATGCATCTAGTAGGTCTTTCTTATTGAATTCCATATCACCTACTGTTGCAATTAATTGATTATAGTATCTAGTATTATCTATTTTCGCCCAACTACAACCAGAAAGTAGTACTAAACTAAGTACCAATGCACCACATGCAGTTAGTATTTTTCTAAATAATTTTTTCACGGTTTGCCTCTCATATATAATTGTACTTATCTATTCTACTATAATAATAACCAAATTGCAAATATTTTTAACAATTTGTGAGTAATTGTAGATAATTTAATATAAAATCCAATATTTCATTTTTGCCTATATTTATTATTTCTATAGCAGGAAGAGTACTCAAATCTAGTCTAATATTATCACTATACATATCACACGCATCTAGAATACTTTTGTTTAGGTTTTCTTTAGATTGTAGAACTATTTTTGCTGTGCCTTTGATTACCACTCTAGTAGCCCCAATTCTTCCACATAAATTCTTAATAAGCGAAATCTTACATAGATTAATCAGCGCATCAGGAAGTTCTCCGTATACAGACTCTGTGTCCTGCAGGAATTTTAACATCTTCTCCATAGTATCAAGCGCAGCAATCTCTCTATACATAGACATTCTACGCGTCATACTCTCCACATAGTCTTTAGGTAAATATGCAGACAGATTAGTCTCTACCCTTATGTCTAATTTCTCTGCAACAGATTCGCCCTTTAATTCTTTAATAGTATCTCCTAGCATCTGGACATACATATTGTATCCAACTCTCTCAATGTGCCCACTCTGCTCGAGTCCAAGAACTGAACCAGCACCCCTAATCTCTAGGTCTCTCATAGCAATCTTAAATCCACTACCCATCTCACTAAATTCTTCGATGGCTTGTAGTCTCTTATATGCAGTCTCAGATAAGTTTTTAGTTCTATCAAATGTAAAGTACGCAAAGGCAAGTTTATCTGACCTTCCTATTCTTCCCTTTAATTGATATAACTGAGATAGTCCTAGTGTGTCAGCATTAATAACAATGAGTGTATTAGCATTAGGTAGGTCCACACCATTTTCTATAAGGGTGGTAGAAACTAGTATTTTAGTCTTACCCGAATACAAATCAAAAATCTCTTTTTCTAGTTCGTTGGCCATCATTTGTCCGTGTGCAACAGACACCCTGACACCTTCAAAAAGTGAAGAAATATAGCCAGAAAAATTATATATACTCTCTACTCTATTATATACAATTAGGACTTGTCCATCTCTATCTAATTCCTTAGAAATAGCGTCCTTTAACATCGTCTCACTATACTCACATACAGTCACAATTGATGACTGTCTCTGCACAGGCGCAGTTTGAATAACAGAGATATCTCTAATACCCATAAGTGCCATATTTAATGTCCTAGGTATTGGTGTTGCAGATAGTGTTAAAACATTAACCTGCTTCTTTATATTCTTGATTTTTTCTTTGTCTGCAACGCCGAATTTTTGCTCTTCGTCTAGTATTAAGAGCCCTAAATTTTTATAGTTAATATCGTTTGAAAGCAGTTTATGTGTACCACAAATCAAGTCTATTTTGCCTTCACCTATTTCCTTCTTAATCTGCTCAACCTGTTTAGGAGTTTTAAGCCTATTAAGCACTGCCACCTTTACACCAAACTGCGACATTCTAGCCATTGCAGTATTATAGTGCTGTTCGCTAAGAATAGTTGTTGGACAAAGGAGTGCTACTTGCTTACCAGAGAGAATTGTTTTAAAAGCAATTCTAAGGGCCACTTCGGTCTTACCAAAGCCTACATCTCCACAAACCAATCTGTCCATTACTCTACCACTCTGCATATCGCTTTTGCAGTCATTTATAGCCATCTTTTGGTCTTCGGTCTCATCAAATTCAAATGCTCTCTCAAAGTCTACTTGCATGTCCATATCTTCTGGATATGTGTAGCCCTTCATATTTAATCTATCTCTATATAGAGCAATCAAATCAAAAGCTATTTTCTTAACAGCAGACTTTACTCTTGCCTTAGTTTTAGCAAATTCTACGCCACCAATTTTATTAAGCACGGGAGTAGTCTCTCCACCTACATACTTAGATACCTGGTCTAAGTTTTCTACAGGTAGATATAATTTATCATTATTCTTATACTCTAGTATTACATAATCTCTGTAACCATCGCTTAGTTTAAGTGTCTCTACACCCAAGCATTTACCTACACCGTGAAAATTATGAACTATATAATCTCCATTTTTAGGTGTTTCTCCATCAAAGAAGGCACTTTCTTTCTCTATAATGTGTTTTTTAATACCAAATAAATTATTTGTAGATACTACAATTAACTTTTCTTCCGGAAGAAGAATATCTAAAGGATAGTTTCTAGGTACAATATTTACTGCAGCCTTTATACACTGAGAAATCCTATCAAAACTATGCGTACTAATACCTAGTCTTTCTAATTCTTCAGCTAGTCTTAACCTATTATTATCGTTACCTGCACATAGTATAATAGTATAGCCCGACTTTGAATAGTTTCCAATATCCATAGCAAGTACAGATAAGTGTCTAACATAATTTACTGCAGGAAGAGTTCTAATACTAAATACCCTATTTGACGAAAATAATCTATTAGCCTGATTAATATGTTGATAGGCAAGTAATGTATGTTTCTTGGTTGATTCTAATACCGAAGAAACATCTCTAGCCTGACTTAAGCATAGTTTACTCCAGCCTTTGTCTAGAGCTTTAATCTTACCATTAAAGTCAGTAATGTAGTTACTTAATTTTTCATATATATTTCTAGCACCATCGTACACAATAGTAGCGTCATTTACATAGTCAAAAATACTACTATTAATTCTACCATCAAAGACAATATTCTTGTAATCTATACTATGAAGATTGTCTACAATTTCATAGTATAAAGAGTCCTTCTTATAGCCATTTTTTAAATAATACTCACTGACAGACTTTTCATCACAAGAGTAGAATTTGAACAGTGGAATTTCTACTTCTGTGAGAGACTTATTAGATAGCATTGTTACTGCATTATAATATTTAATAGACTCTACTGTATCAAAGTCAGTTATAATTCTAGTTGGCTCTCCAAGTAGTGGATAGATATCTAATACTTCTCCCCTTGTAGAGAAATCGCCAGGGTTAGTTACTAGGTCTACTTTTTTATACCCTAAAGATATAAGTCTACCACTAATACCCTGCATAGATAGCTCATCACCAACTTTGATTTTGAGAATATCTAAAGCAGACTTATCAATAAATTTCTCTGCGAGTATCTCAGGTGTCATAACTATAGTGTCTATCTCGTTATTTTTTAGTCTATATAACGTACGCAGAATTTTCTCGCTACTAGTAAATTCACTACTAAAGATATTAAGTGGTTCACACAATATCTCACACCTTCTGCCAAGGGCTATTAGACTATCATATACAGGATTTAGATTATCTACAGAGTCAACTATATAAAAAAGGAAATTAGCACTCTCTACAACTGCTAATTTTTCTCCTTTATTTAAGCCAAACACTGTGCAATTTTCGCCATCATTAATAGAATTTAATAGGATTTTGAAATTGCCATCTCCCATAAATCTAGTGAACATTATAATTTATTAATATCTATGCCTTCTACTGTTTTTTTCTCTGCAAAATATTCTATAACTTTGCTTACTTTCTCAAAAGTTGTGTCTAATTCTTTTATTTTATTATCTGAAACACGGCTAAGAACATAAGACATAAGGTCGCCAAATTCAGGCTTTCCTACACCTATTCTCACTCTAGGAAAATTTTCGCCTAATCTATGAACAATATCTCTTAACCCATTATGTGTACCAGCACTACCCTTTGCTCTCACTCTAAATTTAGCAAAATCTAAATCTATATCATCTACAAGTACTAGCACCTTTTCTATATCTAATTTTAGCGAGTGAACTAAGTCTTCTACACTCTTACCACTAAGGTTCATAAAGGTTTCAGGCTTTAGAAGAATTACCTTTTCTCCTGCAACCATAGTTTCTGCCACTCTACCAAAGTATTTATTCTTAGTAAAAGATACTGAGTGTTTGTCCGCAAAAAAATCTATAGCCATATAGCCCATATTATGCACGGTTTTATCGTAATTCTTACCAGGATTACCTAGTCCCACTACTGCTATCATTTGTATCTCCTACATTAGTATTCGCTTTTATTTTTTCTCCAGACTTTATCTTACAGCCATTTAGATTACAGCCAGACTCGATAGTTGCATTACTACCTATTTTACAATTAACAATATTACAGAAACTTCCCACACAAACACCATTTTCGATATTACTATTTTCTATCTCAGCACCACCTATAAAGCAATTACTACCTATGGTGGTATTTTCTATCACTGCGCCGTCTTTTATAATTGTATCAGCACCTATAATAGAGCTCCCCTTTAGAGACACTCTAGGCTGAATAGAAACCCCGTCTGCAATATCTACTTCTGGCTCAATATAGACAGAACTAGGTTTAACTATCTCCACTCCATTATCTATATGAAAGTTGTTTATTCTATCTTGTAAAATCTCTAGTGCATATTTATATTGTTTCTTATTCTCAACAATATAAAAATTATCAGCACCACTCGTGTACACACTGTCTACCATATACTCTTTGGTACTTTTGTAATACTGATTATTTACAATATAGCCCACAGGCAATTTACATAGATTAACCCCTTTATATGTAGCATAGTCTTTGAGCTCTTCTATATCTCTTGCTTCGAGTAGTGGCGTATATGATAGTAATACAATAGTGTAATCATACTTATCATCTATGTGTTTCTCAATGGTCTCTAGTATGTTATCTCCGACACTATAGTCTATAATCTTACTTGGGTAATTCCTACTTGCAAACTTTACCCAAAACTTAGGCTCTCTACCTAGTAGCTTAAGATTACTATTATTTTTAGCAACAACATCTAATATAAGCACCATAAAAGACTTATTGATTGCCACCTTAATTGGTTGTATTTTTATTTTGTCTAATGTTAAAGCCATTTATCACCTAATACTTTTAAAAAAACTTGTGAGCAATTCTTCACACTCAGGACTGAGCACCCCACCTTCGATTTCGCATTTGTGATTAAAGTTATTATCTTTTGCTAAATATTCTGTACCAAATCTTTTATCCTTTGCGCCATAATAAATTTTATTTATTCTACTGCTAAGAATAGCACCCATACACATAAGGCAAGGCTCTTTTGTTACATATATCTCACAGTTGTCTAGTCTAAAATTGCCCACCTTTTTATTAGCGATACCGATTGCTAATATTTCTGCATGGGCAATAGTTTTTTGAGTTTTTTCTCTTTGGTTGTATGCTTTAGCTATCACTTCGCCATCTTTTACAATTACTGCACCTACAGGCACGTCGCCCGATTTTAGGCTTTTTCTTGCTTCTCCGATAGCCTGACGCATATAGTCAAGTTTATCCATAATTTTATCCTATTTATGATAAAGAACATTATTGCTAATAGCAGCCGCTCTATATATCTGCTCGAGTAGCATCACTCTAAATAATTGATGTGGAAATGTCATTTTTGAGAAACAAATAGACATATTTGCTCTAGATTTTATCTCATTGCTCATACCATAACTACCACCTATCACGAAGGTAATAGTATCACTAGAAAGAGATATTTTCTCTATGGTTTTTGAAAATTCAACACTATCTAATTGCTGTCCCTTTAGGTCTAGAATGATTACATATCCTAGCAGATATTTAATAATTCTACTGCCTTCTTTAACTAAGGCTTTTGATATATCTGCTTCGGAATAATTCTTAGGCAGTTTCTCTTCGTCTATCTCAATTATATTTACTGTATGATATCTAGATAATCTCTTTAGATATTCCTTACACGCTTCTACTAGATATTTCTCTTTAAGGTTTCCTACTGTTACAATATTTATCTTCATTATAGTAGTCCCCAAATGTACGTGAATAATGTTACTAGGGCCCCCATTACAATAGCACCCCACATAAAGATTTTATCCTTAGGGATACTCTTATATCTACTCTTTTCTTTAGGCATTACTATGTCAATAGGATTTTCCATACTATGATAATCAAGGTTAAGTAGAGTACAATTCTCTATGATATCTCCCCTAATCTCTCTTTTGCTCACCATTACAGGACAGTCTTTGACTGTACCACATTTAGTGTCGTACACTTCGTCAATCGCTTTGTATACTTTCTTTAGCATACTTTGCCTAAATAATAACCATACAAATAAGAAAAGTAACGCAATAACAACAAGTAAGATAACTACACATATGATGAAAATTGCTGCAGAGTTATTAGAAGTTAAACCTGCCTGAATTGTCTCCATTATATTACCTAGCCACCACTCATTTGCAGCAGCATAGTCTAGATAAACGCTAATAGCATTATTAGTAAAGTGTATAATAATTGCAGGCCAAATATTCTTTGATACAACAGCAACAAAGCCTAATATTAGACCTATAACAAAGGCATAAGCTACTTGCTGAATATTGAAGTGAAGAAGCGCAAATAAAATAGATGATATTAAAATCGCCTTCTTAAAACCAGCGTGTTTAGTGCCCTGTAATATAATTCCCCTATGCAATATTTCTTCGCATATAGCAGGAAGAACTGCCACTATGAATAAGTCAATAAAGAAATTACCAACCGACATATCGGCAGAGCCTGAACCAGACGAGAATTTAGTAAAGTCATAGCCTGTGAAAGATAGTATTCCATTAAATAGTGATGAAACTGCTAGATTCACAAAGAAACAAAGTAGTCCTATTCCAAAACTTATAAGAATTACCTTGTAATTACATTTAAAGAAGTTACAGGTCTTAAGTAATTGTCTTGGTTTAACCTTTAACATTACACAATACAAGCAAAACGGAAGTAGTAGCAAAATCAAAATCTGAATAATGCAAGATGAAATAATCTCACCTGCCTTACCTTCTGGGAATACCCCATTAGACGCAATAATCCTTACCAAACAAAAAATAACCATTACTATATAGTATATAGCAAAGGTTTTGAATATTGATTTGTTTTTATTTTCTATTGTGTAGTATTTCATTTGCCTAAAACTTTTTAATTATTTTTTACATAAACCCTGTTATGGTATTAGATATCCAAACAACAATGATAATGATAAAGCTAATAATCGAATAGATTTTTTCGTTATAAGTCATACTAGAGAAGAAGCCCTTGAACCCAACCTTCTCAGCATTAATCTTAGCAACAGCATCTTTATCTATAGTTATAAATTTACCATGCTCGTCTAGTCTAAAGAAATTCTTATTTCTCAAATACTTAAGTACCCAGAAAAGAATAGCAACTAGAGCTACGCCTAGTAGGAAGATTGTAAATGGGAAAATCATACTGAAAATATTGTAGTAAACAGCTTCACTAGCAGAAAGATATGATACGATATCGAAACAACTAAATACAACTACTAATGCGTTATTTAAAAAGTGTAATATCATTGAGTAAATAACTGAACCACCAACTAACGCTAAGTAACTAAGCATAACGCCTACTACAAATTGATAAATTGTTTGATTTAGTGAGCCGTGCATTAATACAAAAAGTAATGTTGAAATTATAATTGTAACAAAACCTTTGTATTTAGATGCTAGACTAGTTTGGATTATTCCCCTAAATATTAGTTCTTCTGCAATAGCAGGTAAAAATGCAAAAATAAACAATCCTAAGAAGAAGTATCCTGTACTACTTGCCATCTTATCTTGCAAAGGCAAGGTATTATCTACAACATATCCAGAACTCTCAAATAGGATATTAATTAAATTCATGAATGGAGTAAATAGGAAGATGCAAATAATTGCAAGAACTATAGATATTGATATAGGAAGAAGGCTTACCTTCTCACCATCAGTAATTGCTTCTCTATTTTTAACTTTTCTAGTGGCATTGTACACAAAGAAAAATGCAATCATTGACACAGGCGACAAAATACAACTAATAAGCGATACTGTCTCTGACTCTAGCAATTCTGCATAAACAAGCCCCTTAGATTTGGCAACAATCAATAGTACAAATTGAAACGCTATTGATATCAACGCTGTCACAATTAGTAACCAAAAAAAACACTTAAAAGCGTCTAGTACGGTATATCTATTATATTCTTTAGTCTTCTTCTCCATAACCACTCCAAGACCAAAATTTTTCTCTTTGCAGAGTACATATTTATTATATATTACATTATTTTAAGAATATAAGCAAGGTTTTTACAAAAAGTTTCACAAAGAAAACACACAAAAAAATACTAGATATTGCACTTATCTAGCATTTTTTACATTTAAATTTTAGTAAGTTTTGTCCTTGTTTTATATACCCTACCACCCTGCAAATATTCAATCGATACACTATCAAAAGCACTCAAACTATATAATGCATCTTTTAGGTCAAGAGTATTTATGATTTTAGTGCCATTTATTTTTGTAATTACTGCACCACTTGTTATATCGATTTCCTGCAAAGGACTATTGTCTGCAATATCGATTATATAGAAGCCTTCATCAGTCATTGAAGCCCCATAATAGTTTGCAATTTCGCTGTCATAACCATACACACCCAAGTATGGAACTTGGTAATTAATATTCACCACAAAGTTACTGAGCAGACTTATAAAACTCTTAGTCGGTATAGCAAAGCCTATACCTTCACCACCGCTGATTTTGAGAGTATTTATTCCTATCACTTCGCCTTTAGTATTGATAAGTGGTCCACCCGAATTACCAGGATTTAGACTAGCATCGTGCTGAATAAGATTTTGCATATACCCACTACCTTCGCTAGAAGACACTTTGATAGTTCTATTCACTGCACTAACAATACCTTTAGTGAAAGTATGCGTAAGTGTAAGGCTAAGCGGTGTTCCTACTGCTAGTACGTCTTCACCAACTAAAATATCGTCACTCTCGGCAAGTCTTAAGTATGGCAAAGATTTATCACTCTTAAGAATAGCAAAGTCAAGTACAGGGTCATCGTATATTACTCTAGCATTTGCAGTACTTTTATTAGACAAAAGTAGCTGAATATCATCAAATCCACTCACAACGTGAGAATTTGTCAAAACATACCCACCACTTGCAACACAAACACCACTACCCACCGACTCTCCATAATTACTCACAGCATTTACAGCAACAACTGCCGGAGAAATAGCATCGGCAATAGATGATAGATTTTCACTCTCGCCTAGAGTAATCACTTTACCTTCTAGAGAATTATCTTCATTCTTAATAATAAAATCACATCCAACGAAACCAATAGTTATTAACATTAACATAACCAAAAATATTTTTCTCATAAAAAACACCTACCACATTATAGCAGTCAAACTATAAGTAGTAGGCGTCTATCTAATAACAAATATTGGACCCAGTCCACAAGGCTTGGCAATATCAAGTAAAATATGTACATTAGGTTCTACCCCTTTTGTTCTCATATAATCACAGATTGTCTGGTAACAAACATCGGGAGTATTATTCTCTTCACTCAAGTGTGCAAAGAGTACCTGCTTTACATTGTGTTGAGCGATATCCACAACAACCTTAGCAGAATTAATATTACTAAGGTGTCCTTGTCTTCCTAAAATTCTTGCCTTTAGCACAGGTGGGTATGGACCATTAATAACCATCTGTTCATCGTGGTTCGCTTCTAGAATTACTAGTCTACTATCGTATAGTTTCTCTACTATATCTTTAGTAGTATAACCCAAATCGGTAACAATACTTATTTTATTTAATTTTTCATAAATATTAAATCCCACACAATGAACATCATGGCTAACCTTAAATGGTTCAATATTAAAATCACCAACACTAAATCCTGCAAAAGAAAATCTAATAACAGAAGAGCCATCAAGTTTTGCTTTTCTTAAAACTCCATCATATGCATCAAAGTGACAGTATATAGGCACGTGATATTTCTTAGTAAGAGAAGACACTCCCTTAGTGTGGTCGGTATGCTCGTGCGAAAGAATAACACCAATAACATTATTGATGTCAAGCTTTAGAATATTAAGCTTCTCTTCTAAGTCTTTAAGGGTAATCCCCATATCAACTAGCAAGATTTCATCTTCACTATAGATAATAGTACAATTCCCCTTAGAAGAACTAGCAAGTGAACAAACCTTCATTTTATCTTCCTTCTAAATCTGCAAGTAGCTGTCTAGCATCTCCACCTAAATAATCAACAATTGATAGAGCAAAGTCAAGCGCTGTAAAAGGACTCTGACTAGTAATAACATTTTTAGATACAACTACATTATCATCAACATATCTAAATGCATCAAGCATAGAAGTAAGACTGATGTCTGGATAGCAAGTACACTCTATACTCCTATCCATCTTAGTCCTAGGCAATATAAAAGCAGGAGATGCACATATAGCAGCAATCATCTTATTCTCTTTGTAGTAATGATTCACTAGGTCAATAATAGTTCCTTCTTCGGACAGTGCCCTGGCATTAGACATACCACCAGCGAAGACTATTCCATCTAGGTCTAGTGCATTGTAGTAATTAAAGATTTCATCAGCTTCAATTGTGATATCGTGAGCACCTGTAACCCTTACATTACCTAGAGCCAAAATCTCTACAGAGATACTAGCTCTTTTTAGAATATCTATTACAGATATCGCTTCTAATTCTTCAAATCCATCAGCCAAAATAATTGCAACTTTCTTCATTTATATTATTCCTTTATATATATTTATTGTCAATAAGTTGTATTTAAATGTCAATATACTATTACTAATTAGCAGTTATGAGCATTGCCTTGCTTATAACCTTATCACCATTTTTAATCTCAAAGTAGTGAGAACCTTCTAAACTTTTTCTATAAATAGAGAGTTTATCGCCTTCTCTACTCTCTGCAATATAATGTATTTCAAACTCTCTAGGTATGAGATTTTTTACTTCTTCTCCCGTGAATGTAGATAGCATAAATCTAGCATATTCTACATTATTTGTATGTCCAAAAAAGTCAATATTCCTAGAGTCAATTACTATATCTTTTATATAATTTTCATCTCCCAACTCTTCATCAAATCGAGTGAATTTTAGATTAGGAATCTTAGTTTCGTCTATCTCTATATCTTTAGGTAATATCGTAGTATCAACTGCCCTTACCCTTCTAGTGTCACTATCTACAGCACATATTTCTTGTATTCCTTCTACAAGCAAATTTCCCTTATCGTCTAGAATATTATTAAGAATATTTAGTCTAATATTTGTCTCTTTACATAGGTCAGTTTCTAGTGTAATTTTATCTAACCATTTTATAGTAGAATTAAACTTTACTTTGGTTTTAGTCATAACCCAGAAACACTTAACAATAGGTATCATTGTAAGACCATCACAACCCATAGACTCAAAGTATTCACTCATATTATCTTGGAGATAAGAAAGAGTATGTGACAGTCCCACATTGGCATTTGCATCGGTCATCGATGATAATACTTTTACTTTTTGCTCAAATCTTGTCTTCATCTTCTTTTCTCCTAGGAAGTATTGTAACATATTATTAGCCTTTTTCAAAATCAAAATCACTCAAGTTTTATCTTACTTTTTCACAGCAAAATTTTACCAAGCATATATAGAAGTAGAATATATTATGGAGCAATATTATGTTTAGCATTTCGGTATGTATGATAGTAAAAGATGAAGAGCAAACTATTGAGAGAATTTTATCCTGTGCCACACAATTTGCAGATGAAATAATTGTAGTTGACACAGGCTCAAAAGATAGAACTATAGAGCTTACACAGAAATACACAAATAACATATATCGCTTTGATTGGTGCGATGATTTTTCAAAGGCTAGAAACTACTCTTTTTCTCTAGCAAACAAAGATTATATTATGTGGCTCGACGCAGACGATGTAATAACAGAAGAAAATATTAACAAAATCAAACTTTTAAAAAAATCAAAAGATGACATTGACGTGTATATGTTTAAGTATCTTCTTTTTGATAAAGAGAAGAGCAATCCCCTGCTTGAATACTACAGAGAAAGACTAATAAAAAGAAGTCTTAATCTAAGGTGGTCGGGCTTTGTTCACGAGACCATTACACCGACAGGTAAAATCAAATACACAAACATAGAAATAGAACACAGAAAAATGCAGAGCGGGAACCCAAAAAGAAATCTGCAACTTTATCAAAGAGCAATTAACTCTGGAATAGAACTTTCTCCAAGAGAGATATATTACTATGCCAGAGAATTGTATTACAATGGTTACTACAAAAAAGCCATAACCAAACTAAAACAATTTCTAAAAACGCCTGGTATATACCCACCTAACGAGCTAGAAGCAGAAATATTACTTAGCGATATTTATAGATATTATGCTGAATATAAAAAGGCAAAATCTCATCTGCTAAACATACTCAATACTCACCCAGCGACAAGTGAAGTTTGTTGTAAACTAGGAGAGATATTTTTATTAGAAAATAGTATCAGTAATGCAATATTTTGGTTTAATTCTGCCACTATTTGCGTGACTCAAAAGGAAGGTTTTATTAATCACAACTATAGCAAATTTATTCCATATATAAACCTTAGTATTGCTTACTATCATATAGGGAAAATGGATATTGCAAAAGAATACCATATAAAAGCAAATAAAATAAACCCCGACCATCCGGCAATTCTATACAATTCACAATTTTTCAAATAAATATATTACTATAGCAAAAATTTGACTAAAACCTTAAAAAATGCTAAAATAGATTAGTTGTTAAAAATTGAAAAATAAATTATTTTAAACAAAAACAGCAATCTAAAATTTAAGGATAATATGGAAAAAGAATATCAATATATGGCAGAAGTTCTAAAAACCCTGCCTAAAGAGAAAAAAATATATATCGGTGGACATATTGAGACTCCAGACGCCGACTCTGTTGGTGGATGTATCGCACTCGCTCTATACCTAAATTCTCTAGGATATGAAGCAAAAGCCCTACTAGACGAAAAAGACAATGACTTTTTATTCTGGTATAACGGAGATAAATCCGTAGTTATTTATTCAATGGAAGATGCCAAAGACTATACCTTCATCTTATTAGACTGTAGCGATAAAAGCAGACTAGATATTTTTGAAGACTACTTTGACAAAGCAGACATAACTGTTAATATAGACCACCACGAAGGAAATAAGGGCGAATCTCAACATATAATTGCCAATGGCGACATTAGTTCTACTAGTGAGATGCTATATGATATATTCGTTCAGATTAATCCTGAGCTGATAACTCACGACATCTCTACCCTTCTATATGCCGGAATTATGACAGACACCTGTTGTTTCTGCAGAAGACTAACAAATAGAACTCTACTGATTGCACAAGTATTAATTAACAAAGGTATTGATTACAAGAGTTTAATTAGACAATTATACACCAAAAGAACAATGCTAGAAGTTAAAACTTACACTAGCCTTGCTAGTCATATTAAACACTATGAAAATTTTGACTACATTATCGTAGACAAAGCAATGGAAGAATATAGAGACGTATCTCAATACACATTAACAAAAAAAGTTTCGGAAGAATTAAGAAAATTAGAAACACTAGAAAATTTCTTAATGCTAGTTAAATACGACAATAGAGTTGTTGGTAAGACAATGTGTAATAATGGTGACTTGGCCGGAAGGCTTGCCCTATACTTTGGTGGTGGTGGACACAAGACCGAAGGTGGTTTCACAATTAAAAATATGACTATTGGCGAGATACTAGAAGCAACTAAAAAGTTTATCGCTAACGAAGACTTAAATAACGATACAAACTAAAAAAATAGAACGAGTAATCGTTCTATTTTTCTTTTTTTACATATTAAATATTTCTTTTTATAATTGCTACCTGATATGGAACTAATGCAGCACCATCTTCTAGGTTTGTATATAGTACTTCTGCATTTTCTAGAGAAATTACTTTTACCTTACTAGATAGGTTTGCAACTACTTCTAATATATAGCCACCACAATTGATTTTATATCCAACCAAGCCACATTTATTATAGAATTTATACTTTGCATCTAGTAAACCATCTCCATATTCCTTTCTAACAGCGAGTAGTTTAGTGTAGTTATTAAGGATTGAATCTTTAGTTTTTAGAGATTTCTCAACATTAACTCTCTTGTAATTACTATTTACATAAGTCCAAGGCTTACCACCTGAGAAACCAGCATTTTTAGTAGAATCCCACTGCATAACTGTTCTAGAGTGGTCTCTAGTTGTTTCTTTTAATTTATTAAATTCTGCATCAACATCTTTTGCGTTATCAAATATCATCTTAGCATTAACATCTAGGAAGTCTGCTGGGGACTTAAATGGATAGTTTTCCATACCTATTTCTTCACCATTATATATGATAGGTGTACCCTTTAACATATACATAAGTGTTGCCATACAGATTTGTGCGTTCTTTGCATCACTCTCTCCCCTAATCCTACTAATAAGTCTAGGGTAGTCGTGGTTAAGCCAGAATAGCGCAGACCAACCATTACTACTAGATAGAGACTCCTTGTACTTAAGAGTTTTGAGTAGTGCTCTTCTATTTATAGTATGGTCTTTTTTAAATACAGCCATTTGCTCAAAACTAAATATCATATCTAATTCGTTTTCGGTAGTGTATTTAACTAAATCTTTTTTACTTGGGTCTCCACCTAGTTCACCCATTGTAACTAGATTGTTTTTTGCAAATGTTTTATTAAATCTCTTTAAATACTCGTGAGTATTAGGAAGATTTGAGAAAGACTTGTATGTTTTCTTTAGATTCTTTGCATCGGCAAAGGTTAAATCTTTACCAATATGAGCAATAGCGTCAACTCTAAAACCATCAACACCTAACTCTCCAAAGAACTCAATAACTTTCTCCATCTCAGCAAACGCAACTTCGCTCTCATAATTTATATCTGGCATTTTATTTGAGAATATTTTTAGGTAATACTGTTTTCTCTTCTCACTATATTTCCAGGCAGGACCCGAGAAAAATGAAATCCAATTATTAGGTGGACACATTTTACCATCAACCATTTTACCATCTTTCCATACATAGAAGTCTGTAAAAGGCTCAATCTTCTTCTCACTCTTTACAAACCACACGTTTTCATCAGATGTATGATTAAGAACTAGGTCTACAATAACCTTAATACCCTTATTATGTGCATCTTGGATTAACTTTTTTAGGTCACTCATTTTACCATATTCTTTAGCAACCTTATAGTAATCTCTAACATCATAGCCATTATCATCCATTGGAGAATCATAGAAAGGACAAATCCAAATAAAATCTACCCCAATTCCCTTAATGTAATCTAACTTTTCATTAATACCTTTTAGGTCACCGATACCATCATCATTGCTATCTTTGAAACTTCTAATGTAAATTTGATAACCAACGGCATCTTTCCACCAAACTTTTTCCATATTCACCTTCTATTTATTTTTTATACCCTTATTATAAACTATTACCACTATTTATCAAAGTAAATTAAGAATATAAAAACAAAGAACAATCACATAAACCCTATACTTACTTTATAAATTATGATAAAATCATCAAAAGGAGAAAAATATGACTAACGCAGAAATCTTTATAAATAAATTTAAAGAATTAGAAAATTTACTACGCATTAAATTTCAAATAAACGACTATAATATAAGTGCCCTAAACAAAATCGAAAACATGCCTCAATTTAAACACCTTAAAGATGACTTAAAATATATTCGTGAAATAAGAAATCTTTTACAACACAAACCAAACATAAAAGGCCAATACCCCGTCGAGCCAAATATCGAAATAGTCAATAACATTCAGAATATTATTAATTATATAAACAACCCACCAAAAGCATACGATAAATGCATCCCCATTAACAGCATATGTTATGCAGAGCTAGAAGATAAAATTTATCCATACATGATTAAAATGAAAGAAAACACCTTTACTCACATCCCAATTTTAAAAAACGGTGTAGTACAGGGAGTTTTTAGCGAAAACACCTTGTTTGGAGCATTAATAGAAGATGAATTAATATATGAAAAAGATAAAACATGTTTTTCTGATAAACTAATAAACAAATATTGCTTATTAGAAAATCATATAACAGAAACTTTTCATTTTATAGACAAACAAAAATATATAGAAGATGTAAAAGAACTATTTTTGCAATCATTTAGTAAAAAACAAAGACTGTCAATGATTTTTATTACACAAAACGGACTTCCTAATGAAAAACTGTTAGGAATTCTAACACCATGGGATGTTTTAGGTAAATAATATTCTCAATCAACATACATAAGAATCACACAAGAAGCCTAAAGATTTTCTTTAGGCTTTAATTTTTATTTTAGTGGAGCTAACAAGCAGATTCGAACTGCCGACCTCGTCATTACCAATGACGTGCGCTACCTACTGCGCCATGTTAGCATAAAAAGCATGTCTTTCATAAAACACATTAATATTCTATTTATTTTCCATACCTTTGTCAAGTATGTGATATAAGTAATTTTTAAATTAATAAAATAAAAAAGCACCAGAAAATACTGATGCTTTTATTTTTATTATCTATTCATAGCTTCTCTATATAATGCAACAAAATCTGCGTGAGAAACTTCTCTAGGGTTACCTGGTTTGCATGGGTCTTCCATTGCTTTATCAGACAACATATTGATATCTTCTTCTCTACAACCATAATCTTTGATTGTTTGTGTAACACCTACTGCTCTAGATAAGTCTTCTATCATCGAAACAAACTTTTCAATAATTTGTGCCTTGCTCATACCGGCAGTATTTACATCTAATGCTTTTAAGATTTCTGCAAATCTGTCTGCACAAACTTCGCCATTGAATTTCATAACAACAGGAAGAAGCATTGCATTAGCAATTCCGTGTGGAGTATCATAAACAGCACCTAATTGGTGAGCCATTGAATGAACAATACCAAGTCCCACGTTACTAAATCCCATACCTGCAATGTATTGAGCATAACTCATCTTCTCCATCGCTTCAGCATTTTTTTCATTAACTGCTGCTGCAAGATTTGCAAAGATTAATTTTATTGCTTCCATATGGAACATATCACTCATAAGATTATGTCCAGCTGTGATATAGCCTTCTACTGCGTGAGTAAGAGCATCTAGTCCCGTTGCTGCGGCAAGCTTGCTAGGCATAGTCTCCATAAGTTCGCTATCCACTATTGCCACAACCGGTAAATCATTAGGGTCAACACATACCATTTTGATTTGTCTCTCTTCGTCTGTTATTACATAGTTAATTGTTACTTCTGATGCAGTACCAGCTGTTGTTGGAAGAGCGATAATAGGTAAACCTTTATTCTTAGTATTAGATAATCCATTTAATGACTGCATTGTTCTATCTGGATTAGTCATAATAATAGAGATACCCTTAGCTGTATCCATAGCAGAACCACCACCGATTGTAACAATAGCGTCTGCACCAAAATCTTTACAAACCTTTACTCCATCCATAACATTATCTATAGTTGGATTAGGCTTAACATCACTATATACTGTATACTTTACTTTTGCATTATCTAGAAGTTCTGTTACTCTACTTGCAACACCACATTTGATTAGTTCAGCATCGGTAACAACTAAAACCTTCTTATAATTTCTTTTCTCTATCTCTGGCACTAATTCAGCTCTTGAACCCCTACCGAAATATGAGAACTCGTTTAGTATAAATCTATTACTCATAAAACCCCCTTGGCGATATTTTATCACCGATACTAGTATACCCCAATAGCAGTACTTTGTAAAACATTTAAATAAATAATTCGCTTAATTTTTTTTGATTTTTCAACCTTATTATCATCTTAATATTTTAAAATATTAAAATATATTGTCAGTATGTCATATCATAATGTCATTTACATATATGTAATTGTCTATAATTATAACCTTAAGAAGTTCAGCAAAGTAAAATTATTTTCCAAGCAACACCCATTTATAGAGTAGACAAAAACTACAAAAAAATGATAACATATATCATATACATAAAAACAAAATAAAAGCAAATACTATTATTTGATTTATATACTAAAGTACGGGAGATAATGTATGAGAGTTATTTATATCTTTGTGCTGATTATTATGACTATATTTGGGGGTAACAACGTGGAAATACAGAGCGATTTAGTTAAGTGTATGACCGAGCCTGATAGCATTGTAATCTATAGCGAAGACATCATAACCGAAATTAATAAAGAAGATTCACTATATAGCAATATTGCCAACAGCATTATTACTATGTGCGATGGTGCTAGAGAGATGCCAGCCTTTGGCGTATCACTAGATAGAGATACTAGGGAAGCACTCGAGACAGGGCTATGGTTAGAGCTAGTATATAATACTACACAAGAGTACAATGAGATGCCTTTTGATACCCTTCTTATAAAAGTTGAGAAAGACTATTCTGGATTCAATATTATTAGAAAGCACAAAGGTAAATACGATGGCAGATGTTTCTATCTATCTCTAGATGGAGATATGGGGGTCTTATATAATACACTCACAAAATAAAATATTTTCTCAAACAAAAAAACTCTATTTTCAAAATAGAGTTTTTCTTTTTTTTAAATATTAGCAATCTCCGTATACACCACCATTAATTTTGATTACTTGATTATTAATAAATGATGCATCGTCACTAGCAAGAAAGTAGATAAGTTTTGTAACGTCTTCTGGTTCACCTGCTCTACCGACCATTATCTTCTCTTCTTCTAGTTTGATAAACTCTTCGTCCATACCAGCAATTTCACTCTCGGTTTTAATAAAACCCGGAGCAACTGCATTAACTGTAACATATGGAGCAAACTGTACTGCTAGATTATGTGTAAGAGATATAATGGCAGCCTTACTAGCATCATAGTCTATACACATAGGATAGTAAGTATTGATACCATTAGTTGATGTAAGATTAATAATTCTGCCGAATCTACTCTCTAGCATCATCTCACCCACATACTTACTAACTAAAAATGTTCCTACTACATTTACATCTAATGTTTCCCTAAAGTCTTCTACGTTCTTTTCATAGAAGATAGAGTCTTTGCATACAGCAGAGTTATTTATGAGTATGTCTATAGAACCAAAAGTTTTCTTTATGGTTTCTACCATCTTTTTTACTTCTGCTTCTTTAGAAATGTCCGCTTTCACTATACAGCAAGAAACTCCCTGGTTTGCTAGGGAGTTTTTAAATTCTATTGCCTGGCTCTCGCTAGAGTTGTAATTGATAGCGATATTGTATAAATCTTTTGCCTTTGCAAATTCTTCTACAATAGCTCTACCTAGCCCCCTAGCACCACCTGTTATAAGTACCGTTCTCTTATTATGCACGACCGTAATATTTTCCATCATATGTAGTAATGATAATTCTATCGCCTTGGTTGATAAACATAGGAACTCTAACATTTAGTCCTGTCTCAATCTTAGCATTCTTAGTAGCTGCAGAAGCTGTGCTATCTTTGATACCTGGCTCTGCTTCAATTACTGTGTACTCCATTTTCTCTGGTAATGTCATACCTAATAATTCCATACCATAGAAAGTTAGCTCTACAGACATATTCTCTAGTAAGTAGTCCTTGTTTTCTCCTACTTGCTCATTAGATAACTCATATTGTTCATATGTTGTGTTATCCATAAAGTAGTATGTGTCTGCTGCTTCGTATAGATATTGAACAGCCTTCCTATCGATTCTAGCTTCTTCAAACTTAACGTTAGTATTGAATGTTCTCTCTAGGCTAGTACCTGTTCTTAAGTTTTTTAATTTAGTCTTCATAAAAGCAGAACCTTTACCTGGTTTAACGTGTAAAAATTCTACTACTTGATAAATATTTCCTTCGATTAGAAGTGTCATACCGTTTTTAATACTGTTTACGTCTATCATAAAAATTTCACCTTTTCTTTTTCTTAATGTAATTATTTTATCTTTTTTTAGCCATATTGTCAATAATACAGCGATAGAAAATAGATATACTTATATCGTTTTTATAAAAAAAGATTTACAAAAGAGCCCAAATCTTATACACTAATGCAAGGAGTAGAAAGATGACAAACACATACGATTTAGATAAAAAAATAATTGATTTAGCAGAGAAGGCAGAAAAGGACCTATCTGGTATATATAAAAAATATGAAACCAATGCATTTAATTGGAGTGCTAGAGTACTCAAGGCTTTCCAAAATAATTGGTTATCCACAGCCGACTTTGCCGAAGTTACAGGATACGGCTATAGCGATGGTGGTAGAGATAAGTTAGAAGCAGTTTATGCAGAATTATTTGGCGCAGAAGACGCACTAGTGAGACCACAAATAATGAGTGGTACACACGCTCTCAGCCTTACACTCTTTGGACTACTAAAATATGGTGAAACATTTATTTCTATCACAGGAGAACCATACGACTCATTAAAGAGCGTTATTGGAATATCTGGTGATAGTAGAAATTCTTTACTTGCAAATGGTATTAAATATGAGCAAATCGAACTCAAAGACGATGATTTCGATATTCCTAGCATCATAGACAGGCTAAAACAGTCTAAAGTAAAACTAGTAGAGATTCAAAGGTCTAGGGGTTACTCACATAGAAAGAGTCTAACTATTGCAAAAATAGAGAGAGTAATCAAGGCTATTAGAGAAGTAGACAAAGACGTAATCATAATGGTTGATAATTGCTATGGCGACTTTGTAGAAGATAGAGAGCCAACTCACGTAGGTGCAGACATTATCGTCGGCTCACATATGAAAAATTTAGGTGGTGGCCTTGCTAAAACGGGTGGATATATTGTCGGCAAAAAGGAATATATCAATGATGTAGCAGAGAGATTTTCAGCACCTTGTATAGGCAAAGATATTGGAGCTAACTTAAATCAAAATATGAGCTATTTCCAAGGTCTATATCTAGCACCATCTGTTGTATGCTCATCTATGAAAACTGCAACTTTTGCTAGTTACTTACTAGAAAAACTTGGCTACAATGTTGACCCTACTTATAGCGAAGACAGAACAGATATTATTCAGACAATTAACCTAGGCGAAGGCGATAAATTAGTTAAATTCTGCGAAGGCATACAGAAAGCTTCTCCTATAGAGAGTTACGTAAAACCAGTCCCAGCACCTATGCCTGGATATCCAGACGATGAAGTAATGGCTGGTGGAAGTTTCATATCAGGTGCAACTATTGAACTTAGTTGTGATGGTCCTATGACACCACCATATACTGCTTATATGCAAGGCGGACTTACATATGACTATGGCAAACTAGGAATAATGCTTGCCATCAACGAAATAATGAAGACAAACTAACAAAAAAGGAACTTAATTACACCTAAGTTCCTTTTTCTTACACCAATAAGTCTTCTGGAATTTCACTCGCTAAGGCGAAATTTGAGAATTTCTTATCATTAGTTACTTCTTTTACAATTTTAATAAATGGTGGAAAGTCTACTTTTTCGTTTTCATCGGACAATTCTATCTCACAAATTGCCCTATTTTTTGAGAACGGATAGACATCTATTTCATAATACCTATTATCATAGGTTAGTAAATACCTGGTCTTTTTTACCTGTTTTAATTGAGTATCAGAAGACATCATAAGGGTTAAATACTCTCTCTCAGTTATCCTTCTCTCCACTTCTTCTCTCTGTATATCAGAGACCTTTCTCTTAGTGGTAACAGTATAGACATAGGAGCCATCTTTACCCCTTTGCCTTATTCTAGTCTCACTATCATCATCTGTCTGCAAATATGTCTGCACTATGTCTACTTTATTACAATTAGGCATCACTTCTAATTTCTCTAAATCTGGCTTTTCTATGAGATATTTTCGTTCTATCTCCATAGGAATTGGTTCACCTAAACAGGCACATATTTCCTTTACCAATCTCTTTAGTTTATCTTCAAAATTAGTTGAATTATCTATCACTCTAAAGTGTGGACTACCTGTCCAACTAGCGATAGTATTATCGTCCATTGCTCTTGCTTCTTCTATACTCTCACTTCTAGCATTATTATTGCTAAGGGTGTAATATTCTTCTGCTCCTTTAGCGGCAGTTACTAGATGAAAGACTCCGTCATAGTTATCTCTCAAGGCTATCTCATCTAAGCCTAGTTTATCTAAAATCTCTGCGAATACTTCAGCACCAACGTATCCCTTACAATCCATTGTGCCCCTATCGCAGACTAATAAAACCTTCTCGTCAGGTAAATAATTACACTGCTTCTCATAAAAATCTTCTTTTAATAATTGCATGGAGAGAACAGCCGACTCAAAGTCACTAAATTTTTTATAAGCTTTAGTTCCAAAGCCACCAAGGATTAATTCAGTTGCAGTTTCACCTACAAATACTACCTTATAACCCCTTTTGGTCATTTCCTGCTCTACATAACTAAGACCTGTGGTTTTACCTGCACAAGGTCCACCTGTTATTACGATTTTTGCTAATTTCATATTATTATCCTTTAATTTTACTAATAATTTTTAGAAATTATAGTATTATAATACTATAAAATAATTTATAGCACCTACTTATACTATAAAATTATAGTCGAACTTTGTCAACGAAAAAACTCCATAACAAATATTTTATATAAAGACAAATAAAAACATCATAACCTTTACATTTGCTTTACTTACAAGCATTTTAAAAGTATAATATTAGGGTTAAAAATTTAACTATTTACCCAGGGAGAATATATGAGAGTATTAATTTTCACAGCATCGGCTGGAAACGGACATAATTCTTCTGCAAAACGAATTACAGAAAAATTATTAGAAAAAGATAAAGATACAGTCATAGAGACTGTTGATATATATAAAAATTATGCTAGTAAAATGAAGGCTTGGACAATGGAGACAGGCTACTTTTTGGTATGCAATCACTTCGTGGGACTATATAACCACTTCTTCAAGCAAAGCGAAATGTCTTCGGTTGAAAATAAGGACAAATCCAAATGTAATAGAGAAGTTTACCCTATTATGTATGGAATGCTTAAGAAAATTTACGAATTCCAACCAGACGTCATTGTATCAACATATATCTTTGGTGCTATTGCGCTTAATAATATAAAAAGGTACTATGATATTCCTGCTAAAGTTGTATGTATGTGTCTAGACTACGGAATTTCTCCATATTGGGAGTGTTGCACCGAAGTCTTAGACTATATGTTCCTAACCAACGAAGGAATGATACAATCATTTAAAGACAAAGGCTACAAAGACGAGCAATTAATCGTAACAGGCATACCGGTCTCAGACAAGTTTAATAATCCACCAGAGAAAAAAGAGGCAAGAGAAAAACTAGGTTTAGAGACGGATATGTTTACTATCGTGCTAACTACTCAATCATTCTTTCCTATTAAGAACAAAAAGATATTTAGTGAACTTGCCAAGGTTAAGAATCCTATCCAAGTAATAATCGTTAACGGAAAAAACAAGAAGTGTAAAAGAGAGATAGATAAACTAATAAAGACCACGAACCTTCCACATAAATTTATAAGCCTTGGATTTACAGACAAAATCGTGGAGATATTCTCTGCATCAGATATTATTCTAGGTAAAGCCGGTGGTCTATTCACTACCGAGCAGATAAACCTAGGACTTCCTGGACTAATTGTAGACAAACTTCCACAGCAAGAAATATACAATAAACAATATCTAATAGATAATAACTGTGCTTTGCCTGTTAACAAAGATACAATAGCAGACAATATTATTCACCTTATCAAAAACCCTAGTTCTCAGGAAACCCTAAGAAATTCCGCGCTAAAGATAAGAAAACCAGATGCTCTAGTAGACATCTGTAAAGTAATATCTAGTTGCCCTAGCGCCGATTACTCAAATATAAACTTTACAGACACCAAGAAAATGGTTATTAGAAATGTAGACAGAAAGAGAAAAGAAGCAATAAAAGCTAATAAGAAAAATAAATAAACACTTAAGCAAGTAGAAAATCCTACTTGCTTTTTCTTTTCATTATCAAAAAAGTTCTAGAAATCATATAAACATACAAAGTGCCCATTTACAAATCAAACTTTGGGAGTAAATATGAAAACAAACACATGCAGACTAGACATAGACAGAACTGCCCAGATTTATCCTAACGTAATTCTACTTGGCAGAGTAAAAATCGGCAAAAACACAGTGGTTTTACCTGGCTCTGTGATAGAAAACTCGACCATTGGAGACAATTGCAAAATTAAGAGCAGTTATATAGAAAATAGCATAATAAAAAACAATATAACCATTGGACCTTTCGCCCATATTAGGCCAGACTCTATAATTAATAATAACTGTAAAATAGGTAACTTTGTAGAAGTAAAAAATAGTAACCTTGGTGAAAACACGAAAGCTAGTCATCTAGCATATATTGGAGACGCTACTATTGGTAAAAACTGTAATATTGGCTGTGGCGCAATCTTTGTAAACTACAATGGTAAAGAAAAGCAAAAATCAATCGTGGAAGACAACTGCTTTATCGGTAGCAATGCTAATATCATAGCTCCTGTAAAACTATCAAGCAATACATACATATGTGCTGGAACTACCGTCACCACCGACTCTAAACCAAATGACTTTATAATCGGCAGGAGCAGAGAAACCATAAAGCCAGGACTAGCAGAGAAATATTTAGGAAAGGTAGAGAAATGAGCATATTCTTTGGCACAGATGGACTAAGGGGAATTATTGGTGATGACCTAAACCACGAGATTGCCTATAATTGTGGAAACGCACTAGGAAAAATAGCTCCTAGTAGCAATATCTTACTTGGCAAAGACACTAGAGTTAGTGGAGATTATATATCCACGGCTTTTGCTAGTGGTCTTATTTCTGCTGGTTGCAATATTACTATGGTTGGTGTATGCCCAACACCTGCAGTTGCTTATCTAACACACACCCTTGGCTATGACTACGGAGTAACAATTACAGCATCACACAATCCAGTAGAACATAATGGTATCAAAATATTTGATAATAACTTCAGAAAAATTGCAGACAAGAAAGAAGAGTTGATAGAAAAAAATTTTTTTAAGCATATACTGACAACTAATGAAAACCTAGGACAAATAACTTATAAAAATAATTTAGTTAAAATCTATGAAAAATTTTTAAAAGAAAAAATAAAAGACCTAGGGCATCTAAAAATAATATTTGACTGTGCTAATGGCGCCACTAGCCCTATCATTGAAAATATATTTGAAGAGCATAAAGATAATGTAATTATTATCAACAATAATACAAATGGACTAGACATTAATAAAGATTGTGGAGCTACCTGTCTAGACTCTCTAAAGACTGCTATATCAAAGAACAAAGCAGACATCGGCTTTGCCTTTGATGGCGATGGAGATAGAGTTATTGCTATAGACAAATCAGGAGAGATAATCGATGGCGACCAGATTATTTACATACTAACCAAACATTATTTAAACACAGGGAACCTTAGACATAAAGAAGTGGTCGGAACAAGGCACACTAATATGGGTATGGAGATAGGCCTTAATGAAATAGGTGTCACTCTACACAGAGCAGAAATTGGCGATAAGTATGTAGCAGCGAAATTAGCAGAAAAAGACTTGCAGATAGGTGGTGAACAGTCTGGACATATAATACAGAGAGATATACTTCCTACAGGTGATGGTATTCTCACTGCAATTACTCTTATTAATATTATGCTCGAAAATAAATGCAATCTTATAGGCCTATGCACCTACACCCCATACAAACAGTGTAATAGAAACGTAAAGGTTGAGAACAAACTAAATATAATAAATAACAGCACACTCTCCACTGCATTAGAACATCAACAAAACACCTTAAAAGATAATGGCAGAATAATGATAAGGGTATCAGGCACAGAACCTGTAATAAGGATAATGGTAGAGAGTAATAATTATGAAAAGAGCAGAACTATAGCAGAATCCCTAGAGACAATAATTAGAAAAATTGATAAGGAGTTAAACTAATGTGTGGAATAGTTGGTTACTGTGGTAAAAAGATACCGGCAAAGAAAATATTACAAGCACTAAAGAAACTAGAATACAGAGGCTATGACTCGGCAGGAATAAGTGTTTTAAATAATAAAGAAATAACCACCCACAAACAGGCAGGTAAGATAGACGAACTAATAAATAATTTACCAGGGAATCTAAGTACCACCTGTGCCATATCTCACACTAGATGGGCAACGCACGGAAAAGCAAACTACGAGAACGCCCACCCACATAGCTCACATAGTGGAACGTGGACAATAGTACATAATGGTATTATAGAGAACTATAAAGAATTAAAAGAAAAAACAAAACACCCTATCATAAGCGATACCGACACAGCAGTACTAGCTGAGTATCTAGAAGAAAATAATGCACAAAATATTACATCTTTCATTTCAATATTTAAGGATGTAAAAGGTAGTTTTGCAATAGCTGCTATTAATAAAAAAGAGAGCAACACTCTATACATAGCAAAGAAGAATAGTCCGCTCTTTATTTGTGTAAATAGTGATGAGATTTGGGTGGCTTCTGACCCTATCAGTATGCCACCCAATTACGACTATTTATACGAATTCTTAGATAATGAATTTGCAGTTGTTTCTGACAATAAGATTATATTTTATGACATTAATGAAAATACAATAGACAAAAAACCTAGTAAAATAAACGAAACATTTGAAGAAACAAACCTACAAAACTACCCACATTTTATGCTGAAAGAAATAGAAGAAGAACGCAATGCAATCATCAATCAAGTGGATACATACAGAAGTAAAAACACACTCAAATACTACGACTATGATTACATAAAAAGATTTGAACATATCAAATTTATCGGCTGTGGAACAGCCTATCACGCAGGACTAATGGGAGCTAGATTTATAGAGAAATTAGTAGGAATTAAATGCTCTACAGAGATAGCTAGTGAGTTTATATACAAGGAGCCAATCCTTGATGATAAGAATACACTCTTTATCTTTATAAGTCAGAGTGGAGAAACTGCTGATACCCTAAGAGCACTAGAGATTGTAAAGAAAAAAGGCTTTGATAATATTGCCCTTACTAATGTACTATATTCATCTATTGCTAGACTCGCTAGTCACACCCTACCAACTGTAGCAGGACCAGAGATTGCAGTTGCTTCTACTAAAGCTTTTGTATGTCAACTAACAGCACTATATATGTTTGCCTGTCACTTACACAATGTTAAAGAAAATAATTTTATCGACTACGAAAAAGATATTCTATCTATCGCTAATAACATTCTCAGTTTCGATAGAGATAAGATAAATAGTATTGCCAAAGAAATATATAATGATAGTACAGCAATATTCTTGGGCAAGGACCTTGATTACATAATAGCAATGGAATCATCACTTAAACTAAAAGAAATATCTTATATTAATTCCACTAGTTATCCATCGGGCGAACTTAAGCACGGATTTCTAGCTCTTGTGGAAGAAGGAACACCCCTTATAATCTTTGCAACAGGAAGCGACATACAAATATCAAAGACTATCAATGCAGCGCATGAGAGTTCTGCTAGGGGCGCAAAAGAGATTCTTATCACTAATAGGTATGAGCACTACC
This sequence comes from Clostridia bacterium, assembly GCA_045635805.1. Taxonomy (GTDB): domain Bacteria; phylum Bacillota; class Clostridia; order Christensenellales; family UBA1242; genus UBA11490. The sequence goes on along the minus strand of JAZTWI010000001.1, from coordinate 148,421 downwards.
TAGAGCACAAAAATTCAATATATATAAATTCTGCAAACCCACTCCTTGCTCCAATACTCGCAATAGCACCTATGCAGTATCTAGCATACAAAGTCTCTACCCTAAAAGGCTACAATCCTGACCAGCCAAGAAACCTAGCAAAGAGTGTAACGGTTGAATAAAAAAATACTTGAGATTATTTCTCAAGTATTTTATTTATGAAAGTAATTATATATATTATCTGCTAGTTTATCCCCTATTCCTTTTACAGACTTCAGTTCTTCCAAACTAGCCAATTTAATTTTATCTATACTTTTAAATTTTTTGAATAAGTCATTTACCTTTGCCTTGCCTAGTAGTTCAATACTTTCAAGTTCACTAGTAACAGCTTTTTTCTGCCTTAATGATTTTTGGAAAGTGATAGCAAACCTATGACTCTCATCTCTAACTGCCTGTAGTAATTTAAGAGCAAAGTTGTCTCTACTAAGCACCACCTTACTGCCATCTACCAGATATACTTCTTCTTCCCTTTTAGCTAGAGATATCATATCTACATTTACACCACTAGCAGTAAGTGCATTATGCGCAAACTCCAACTGCACAGGGCCGCCATCTATAAGCATTAGGTCAGGTAGACACGAAAAACTCATATCTGTACCCTTCTTATATTCATTTAGCCTTCTAGATAACACTTCGTTCATATTTCTAAAGTCATTTTGTCCGACAATATCTATTTTAAATTTACGATAATGTTTCTTTGCTGGTACGCCATTTATAAAAACTACCATACTAGCAACGGTATTAGTACCACCTAGGTTACTAATATCATAACCTTCTATTCTTCTAGGTAGAGAGTCTAGTTTCATTACCTTTTGCAAGGTTTTCATAGCACCCATAGTCTTTAGTTCGTACATTTTATCTTTTTCTATAGATTTACTCAAAAATTCACTTGCATTGTCATTAGCCATTTTGAGTAGTCTTAAATAAATACCATTACCACCTTGCAAAACATTTATCTTCCTTCCTGAAAAGTTATTTATCCACTCATTAAACGCTATATCCATACCCTTAACAACTATGTTTTTAGGCACAACTTTATTCAGCATATAGTACTGAGTAATAAAATTACATAATATATCCATTGGCTCATTACTAGCATCTATAACCGAATAGTTATTGAAGCCTATCATTTTATTGCCCCTGATACTAGCAACCGATACAACTGCTGTATAGCCATTTTCTGCAAAGCCAAAGATATCTATATCGGTATTCTTATTTAGCCCTGCTATATTCTTGTCTGCAATATTATCTATGGCAGAGATATTATCTCTAATCTCTATTGCTTTCTCAAACATTTCCATTTCGGCATACTTTAGCATCTTCTCATTCAGTCTAGATTTAGCAACATCTAAATTACCTTTTAGAAAGTCTATAACAGCATCAACTTCTGCCCTATACTCACCTTTAGTGCACCTACACGTACAAGGTGCTAGACAATTATTAATATGGTAATTTAGACACTCTCTACCATTACCATTTCTAAATCTTACACAATCCCTTAGTTTATAGGTATTATTGATAATATTCATAAGGGTAGTAGCATTAATCTTATTAAAGTATGGACCGAAGTACATAGCTCCATCGTTTAATACTTTTCTAGTAATAGTTGCCACAGGATAATCATCTTTATAATTAATCTTTATATAAGGAAAAGCCTTGCCATCTTTTAGAAGAATATTATAAAAAGGCTGGTGTTTATGAATTAGATTACTCTCTAGGTTTAGGGCTTCTAATTCGCTAGGCGTGATAATATATTCAAAGTCATACACCTGCTCCACCATTTGTTGAACCTTTGGGTGTTTTACAGTGTTTAAAAAATAAGAAGAAACTCTGTTCTTCAATATTTTTGCCTTACCTATATATATAATATTGCCATATATATCTAGCATCTTATATACACCTGGTAAGTTAGGCAGAGAATGTACTTTCTCCTTTATACGCTGTAAAATTTCTTCTCTCATTTATTTTTCTAAACCGATATTGTATACCTTATCTCTTAAACTCTCTAGAATGCTTACAACTCTATGTAGTGCAGTTGCAGACACACCTTCTACTTGAATAGCAGGTGGTGTGATTTTGCCATCTTTTTCCTGCTCTCTTAACATAAATGTTGCTGAATTATATAGAGTGTATTTTTCTAATAATTTACCATAATCTAATTTACTAGACAAATCTTTACTCATTTCTCTCTCAAGAGTTTGTAGGTATACAGGCATCTCATCAGGAGTAAGCATAGAGAGTTCCCTTTGTGCCTTTGTATAGAATCTCATTCTATGGAATTGATAAGCATCTCTCTCTTCTTCGGTCTTTGCCTTAGCACTCTTATTACTATTATAATAACTAGTTTTGTAATCCTGCAAAATAACACTTGCCTTTCTCTTAGGAGTCAAATGCGAAAATACTGCTAAATCATCTCTAATTAATTCTTCTATTCCGTTAGTAAAATCTGCCATACTCTTTACCAATCCTGTTTCTTTAATGTTTTATCTTTTACGTCATCATAGTATTCAAAATACTTCTCTTTGTACTTACTATAACTAGCACCCTTATTAGACATTTGCTCTAGTTCTGCAACTGTATAATCTGACATAGAAAATTCGTCTAGGGTTTCGGCTAGTTTCATCATTTCTCTTTCGTTCATTTTCTATACTCCATTACAATACTAGTATAGTCCTAAAAGTGGTATTTTGTCAATACAAAAAAAGTGGCGATAATGCCACTTTAAAAATTTAATACTTATACTATAGTACTAGTATTTTTCATATATTTAATATTGATTAGATAATAGTTTTCTCCTAATTCATCAGTCACAGGTGTTTTATTTACAAACTCCCTGACATCAAAGTTAAATACAAAACTACTTCTACCACTAGACGCAGAAACTCTTACTCTAAATAAGTCTTCGTTCTCAGATGAGCACTCCATACCACCTAAAGCAAAATATTTAGTCTCTACAACACAGTTCATCTGTGTTAGTGCTTTTGATACTCTATCAACAAATAGTGGTACTGCATACATCTCTACAACTTCTGCACCTTCATCGCCTTCTACCATAACTTGTCCAGCAAAGAACGCTCTATTGATTAGTACAGACATATATCTACCACCGGCTTGACCTTGGTTCTCGATTGAACTAAGAGTTGTCCCCATTAGGTAATTTAAGAAACTGAATAATTCATCGTTTGTATTATAATTGCCACTAGTATCTGTTGATACAGTTTCAAATTTACTATCAAATCTTGCTAACTCTTCATTATATTGAGAATTCTCAAAATACCTAGTCTTTGCATAATCTGAATTAATTGTAAACTTCACAGTCTTTAGAGAATTGTCTCTATCCTGTACATTAACTCCACCAACATATATTTCGTTATGGTTTGCTCCGTAATTAAAGCATAGAGTCTTTGCAAACCACTCTGGATTATACACAATACTATCTGCAACAACTCTAACCCTATCAGAACCTGCATTTACAGGATAAGATAAAGGTATATTCATATCAGTTTTTACACCATCTACAGGCTCGTATTTCTTAACCTGATAATTGGATAGATAATATAGACTATGGAACATCTGCATTTGTGGAATATAACTAGCTAGAGACTCTGCTCCAAACTCATCTTCTGACTTGTATAGAAGCTTATTTCTGAGTCCTAGATTGTATTCAAAATCGTTTCTACCTTCACTCTCAGCCTTCATATATACTGAGTTAGTGCCACCAACTAGTATGTATCCAAATTCTGGTGCCTTCTGCTCTCCTGTAGCCATATCATAGAAGTGTGTTACTATATCTTCTCCACCTTCTTCTTCAGCCTGTTCTGTAAAGCTAGTCATACTACCTTCTTCAAATACAGTTACCATACCTAGTCTGACTTTTGAGAAATTATGAGCAGAGTTGTCAAGAGAGATATTTGTAAGAACTATTGCCTTCTCTACTGTACCATACGTCATCTTACCTACTAGATTTGCCATAGTTAAACCATCTATATTAGTAAGAGAAATACTTCCCCTAGATACAAGATTATTAAATATACCCCTACTAGACTCTCCACATACACCACCGATATATAGAGTTGTTAGATTTTTTCCAATCATCTCAGCATCACTAGTACAGTAATCAATAACACCAGCAGTATTCTTACCAACAATACCACCCACTCTAGCCTGAGTTCTAAGTGTATCATTTACTTCAAAGTCTCTATTACTAGTAAAATCAATTTTACCAGAAGAAGTACAATTCTTAACTTCTGCTAATTGTTCATTAGCACCAACAATACCACCGCAAACAAGGTTTGATGATTCCTTGTATACTAGTGACATATCTCCACTAGATGTAGATGTAGTTACAAATCCATTATTGATAGCAGTAATACCACCAACAGACATTTTAGCATTTGAGTTGATGCTGATGCTAGTCTTAGCTGTTGCATTGTATACCGTAGAACCTGCAGAAAGGGATGGAATTATAGCTGCAATCTGTAAGCCATCGGAATTAACCCTATTAGCATCACCATCTTCATAAGAGATTTTACCCTGAGTCTCAACATTAGTAATCTCTATCTTTTCTTCGCTATGGTCAACAACTGCAAGTGCAAGATTATATTTTTTGATAGCATCATCAATATTTGGTTTAACATTGATTGCGCCTTTGATAATAACATTATCAACAAACCTAGCGCTATTGATTGCAGATACATCCATAGATGTTGTATCGTTCTTTGGTGCAAATGTTTGTTTGCCCATAAATAATCTAAGGTCGTATATAGCACCTGCATTATAGAATAGACAATTAACAGAAACCTGTGCAGAACCATTTAGATATTCTCTAATACCATTATCGATTACTCCGTCTTCTGCAGATTCAGACATTTTAGCTTCGCCTAGTTTAAAGTTTCTAATAATTCTATTATTGCCATATAGGTAGTTACTAGCACCGATATTGATAGATAGTGTTTCTCCACCACAGTCAATATTCTTAGTTAGTACATAAGCAGTATCTACAGCCTTGCCATTAATAGCCTTTAGGTCAGCAAGACTCGCAATATTCACTACGGTCTTTTTATTAACAAGTCTATCAGATGCATCTGCTGCTTCAAAGACAGTCTCCCACTCAGCGATTGCTCCGTCTCCATCTAGGTCGACAGAGATATTATTGTCCTTATCTTTACCACAGCCAGAAAAACCGGCTACCATTGTAGTCAGTAATGCTCCTGCAAACATTTTTTTCCAAAAATTTTTCATAATACCTACCTATCTATAGTATTTGTAGATTAACAAACTTTAATCACTTAAGATAGTATATCTTAAACTATATACTAATTTTAGTAAATATGCCGATTTTAGTCAAACAAAAATATATTATGAATTCATCAAAATAACAAAAGAAAAAGCATAATCAATCATACTTTACCCAAAAACAAACCTTTTGCTTTTACAAATAGGTAAATTTGTGGTAATATAATCATACTTGCTGATGTGGCTCAGGGGTAGAGCAATGCACTCGTAATGCATAGGTCGTGGGTTCGAATCCCACCATCAGCTCCACATATTACATTGAAAGAGAAAAGCGTATGAAATACAAAAAATATTATGACTTAATAAAAAAACAAGCCGAGAGATTCGATGAATCACAGAACTGTAATATCGGTCAAACTTGGAATTATCATATCCTGCCTGTAATCAAGGCGTCGGTTATGCTAGCAGAGAAATATGGAGCAGATAGAGATATCGTCGAAGTCGCAGCAATTTTCCACGACTACGCTGACCTTCTAGACTTTGCAAATAGAGAAAACCACCATATACTAGGAGCTGAACTTGCTGAAGGAATACTTCACCAAGACGGCTTTGACCAAAGTTTTATAGATAGAGTGAAGGCATGTATAGTAAATCATAGAGCATCGGTAGTTAGAGAAAAATTCACAATCGAAGAGATATGTGTAGCAGACGCAGACGCTATTAGCCACCTAGATAATGTTGTGGAGTTAATATGCTGGAGAGCATACCTAGGCGAAGATATAAATCAGTGTAACGAATTTGTGAAAAAGAAAATAAAGAAAAGCTACGCAAAAATGAGTAAAGAAACTCAAGAAATGTACAAAGACAAATACGATAGCATTATGAAGATTTTATTTTAAATAATTGCATAATCTTAGACAACAAAAAAAAACTAGTAGAAATTGGCTATAAGTAGCCATAATCTACTAGTTATTTTTTATAGTAATGCTATTGCTAGATTGCAATAAATTAGAAGTGATAAAATATCAATAAATGTTGTAATAAATGGATTTGCAACAACTGCTGGGTCTAGATGACATTTCTTTGCAAGTAATGGTAGTACACAACCAACTAATTTAGAGAGAATGATTGTAACAAACATTGATAGAGAAATAACTAGTGCAGATATTGCAGTTACACCTTCTGTCTTAAATAGTAATCCATCTAGTAACATTATTTTACCAAAGCATAGTACTGCTAGAGAACCACCGATAAGTAGACTTACTTTAAATTCCTTCCACATTACTTTTAGGGTATCTCTAAATTCTATCTCATTTAAGGCAATACCTCTTATGATAGTAGCAGATGCCTGACCACCTGCATTACCACCTGTTCCCATTATCATTGGCATACAAGCAGTGAGCAGAATTCCATATAGTCCTGTTGATAGTATTGCTTCGTTTTTGCTAATAATTAGTCCTGTAAATGTTGCAGATAGTAGCAAGAATATTAACCAAGGAATTCTATTTACCCATAGAGTAAAAGAACTAGTCTTTAAATAAGGCTTTTCACTAGGTGCAGCACCGGCAATCTTAGAAATATCTTCTGTCGCTTCTTCTTCGATAACGGTCACGATATCATCGACTGTTACGATACCTACTAGCCTTTTTTCTTTATCTACGATAGGTAAAGCAATAAAGTCGTATTGTTTGAATATTCTAGCGATTTCTTCTTGGTCAGTAGATGTCTCTGCATAGATAACATTATCATTCATAATATCACCTATCTTATCATCTTCTTCTGCCATTAAGATTTCTCTAATGGTAACAACACCCTTTAACACTCTAGCCTGGTCTGTTATATACATAACGTTGATGGTTTCTACATTCTCACCTAATTTCTTAATTCTCTTTAAGCAAGTAGCAACTGTAGTATTTTCCTTTAGGTCAATAAACTCTGGTGTCATAATTGAACCAGCTGTTTCTTCCTTATAACCTAAGTATTTATTGATTGTGAGCCTAGTTTCTTTATTTGACGCCCTTAAAACTCTCTCAACTACATTTCCTGGCATCTCTTCCATAAAGTCTACAGCGTCGTCAATGTACATTTCTTCGATAATATAAGAAAGCTCTTTATCTGACAAAGCTGATACGATTTTTTCCTGAATATCACTCTCTACATAACTAAATACTTCTGCACCACAGTCCTTTGGTAGCAATCTAAATACTTTAATCAAGTCACTCGGGGATTCTATCTCTTCTAACAAGTCTGCTATATCTTGCACGTGCATCTCTAGTAGACTTTCTTTTATAGATTTATATTGTTTTTGTTCAATCTTTTCTAACATTTCGTCGTACATTATAAAATCCCTCCTTTAACTATTATATTTCCGTCTCTCCATTTTTGCTTAAATAAAAAAAGAAATGTACTTTTATCTCCATCTCTTTTCTGCTTTTATATTAGCAATATATTTTTACAATGTCAACCCCTTTTTTAAATAAAATTTTTTAATTTTTCTAAAAGTGATATTTGCTCTATATTTAGAGATAATTTGAGAATAATTTTAGCATAAAAAAGTTGGCTAAAAATGGTGATTTTAGTCTTCAAAATGCTTACATTTTTTATATCAGTAAAACACTTAAATTTGTAATGAATTTTTCAATGCAAACCAAGTACAAGAAGATATTGTGTATTGTTAATAATAAAAAAGGCTACATATATAGTAGCCCTTTTTTATTCTGTTATTTTAGTAGTGTCTATCCAATATCTTTTGTAGACCTTTTCATCTCTTCTTAATGAATTTTCGTAAACACCACCATTTTTCTCAATGGTTTTAGCCGAAGCAAGATTATTCTCATCACAAGTAAGGAGAACTCTATCAATATTTAGTTTTTTACACACTTTAAGTGCTATACTAATCTGCTCAGTCGCATAGCCTTTGCCCCTATCACTAGGTCTAATGCAGTCACCTATATGCCCACCAAACTTTAGTAAATATTCATTAAGGGTGTGTCTAATATCTATCATACCAACTAGTCTATTTGTTTCTTTCTCAAAAGTTAAGAACTGTGTGTCTTGACACCTGTCTGGTGCAAGAGTTTTCTTGTCTGAATTTTTCTGCACGTGCTCTAGCCACTGCTCATAGCTATCGTAGTCAGCTAGACTATTAACTCCTGCAAAATAACTATTTTGCTCTATAAACTCCTGTCTAAAGTCCATAACCAGGGTTTCATCTGCTAAAGTTGGTATTCTTAAGTATAATCTTTCCCCTTCGAAAATATCGTTTTCTTTAATCTTCATTATATTCCTTCTTTTGCATTGCTTCTTTCATTAATTTCTGTATACCGTCGTATATAACATCGTCTTTTGTTAGACCATATGGCTCTACAAAGGCAAATATTTTATCTAGGGTAGCATCTTCACCCTTCACTTCTACTTCCATAAAGTCGCCTAGCCCTTTAACAGTATCAAAGTCAAACTCTAGTTCTGCGTGAAAATAAGACTCTCTTTCCTTATCAATAACCATCTGTACTTCAAAACCTAGAGCAAAGAGAATTTTCTCCATAGCGTCTTTTGAATCAATTATGGTCTCAAACTCATCGCAATATACAGGGTCTGCTTCGTAATGAATCTTTTTGTATCCTAAGATTAATTTTTCGCCTTCTTCTCTAATTCTCACACACTCTCTAGTCTTACCATCTACTTCAAAATTCTTAAAAAATGGTATATAGTATGTGTCTACCTGATGAAGACTAACTGTTTTAGTTGCCACACCACTTAAGAAAGCCATTATTTCTTTCTTTACTTTTTCGTCTATTTTAAATTTTAATTCAATTTCTCTATCTGCCATAATACACCTTCTTTTTACATTATAATTATATCATATAAAAATTATTTGTCTTACAATTTTAAAGTAAATATCAAATAAAAAACAAAAGAAATTACAAATTTTACTATGTAATAGTAATCTAAGAAATTTTCGCCACTCATATAAAACATTATAAAAAACACTTTACAAAAGACAAATATAATGGTATACTATTTTTATAATTTTGTTGAAGGGGTAGTATGAGATATAAGATACACCGCAAGTTTAATACAACAAATAATATGGTAGCAAAGAGTGTAAACTTTGTTACAGAGAGTGTAGAATATGTGAATTTACAGGCTGGTTTATAATTATAGACCAGCCTTTTTGTTGCCTTTTTCAATAAAAATAAATAAAATAACTGAGGAGGAAATTATGAGCTTAGATTATGAAAAGAAAAAGTACGAAGTCCTAATGGGTATGGTTAATGCCTACCAGAAGGAACTGATGACCGACAGAGAGTGGGCACTCAAGATGCCGATAGAAACCGAAAACGGATTCAATATCGAGAGAGAAAATATACTAAACGATATTGATGAGAAAATGCATATACTAAATAAGCATAGAGACAACCCCTACTTTGCAAAACTAGTCTTTAGCGACCTAAGTGACGGAGAAGAATTCCAAGGCTATATAGGTAGACTTAGCATAGGCGAAATCAAGAACCCCACCGATGAGAAAATAGTCGACTGGAGAGCACCAATAAGCGACCTATACTACAATGGTAAACTAGGTGAGACCGAATACGAAGCCCTAGGTAAAGAGTATCAAGTAGACCTAAAACTAAAAAGGCAGGTCACAATCAAAGAAGGTGAAGTAAAATCCATATACGACTTTGAAGACAAAGTAAGTAATGACGAATTCCTTACCCCATACCTAACACAGTCTGCAAACAATAGACTAAAGAGTATCGTATCTACTATTCAAGAAGAGCAGAATAGAATAATTAGACTACCAATCTTTAGAAATGCAATCGTACAAGGAGTAGCAGGTTCGGGTAAAACAACTGTAGCACTACATAGACTATCATATCTAATGTACAATTACAAAAAGCAAGTCAAACCAGAAGAGTATCTAATAATTTCCCCTAACGAAATCTTTATGAACTATATATCTAGCATACTCGTAGACCTGGAAGCCGACAAGGCAAATAGTTTCAGTCTAAACAAAATGTTTGAGTATGCATTAGGTAATGAATACAAGATACTAAATAAACACTCTCAGTATGAATACCTAAAATCTAAAGGCATCAAACACGAATACCTAAAGTTTAAAAGTTCTAGAGCCTTTGCAGAACTCATAGACAAATGGCTGGAAGATTACAAGAAAGAAGTATTCTGCAAACCACTAGTTGTAAACGGAGTTGAAGTACTAGACAAAGACACAACCTTCTCATTCTTCACTAGTTACGACAATGCAACGATAGAAACCATCGCAAACAATGGTTATAAGAAACTAGGCATTTCACTATCGCTCGAAGGCAAGGTTCAGAAGTCAGCATTTAAGAAAATCGATGAGCAAAACCTAGAACTAAATAAAAAGTTTGCAATCAAGAGAATACTAGAGTCTAGTAATTATGGATATGTCAAAAAGGCAATCAACCTAAATATAGATATCTTCAAGATATACAAAGATATGATATCTAATATTCATAAGTACACCGACTACGAAGATATCAAAATCCTACAGAGAGAAACTCTAAACAGACTAAAAAACAAAGAACTAGCCTATGATGATATGGGCGTACTACTATACTTATTCTCTAGATTCAGCGAAATCCCTTACTACTCTAAAATCAAAGCCGTGCTAATAGACGAAGCACAGGACCTACCTAGTATTATGTTTATGGGCCTTAAGAACCTATTTAAAATGTCAACCTTTATGATATTTGGAGATATCGCGCAAGGTATATATTCCTACCAATCAATAGACAGATGGGAAGATATACAAGAGATAATAAATGAGTGTGAACTGCTATACCTAAATAGAAGTTATCGTACCAGCATTGAGATAATGGACGAAGCATATGTAACACTTAAAAAACTAGGTTTACCACCAGCAAACAATGTCTTAAGACACGGTGAAAAAGTGGATTATTACAAAGACAAAAATGCAGACTTAGTGTCAAAACAACTAGAGTTATTGTCAAAAGAATATAATAATACTGCCATTATCTGCAAAGATAACGAAGAACTAAGAGAAGCAGAGAAAGCTCTAGAATCACTAGAACTAGTGGTACTCGATGAGAACAATACAACATACTCAGATATCAAGAAAAGTCTGCTCACAGTACAAACTGCCAAGGGTCTAGAATTTGACTCAGTTATCATATATGACCACTCAAGTTACACAGAAAATAGTATAGATTTAAAACTACTATACGTTGCTAAAACCAGAGCATTACATAAACTCATTATCAATGGACACAGCGAAGGTAAATAGACACAAAAAAACTGCTTGAAAATAACAAGCAGTTTTTTCTTTTCTATATTAAATCATTGTACATAAAATACTCTCTAGCTTCTGGAATAATCTTGTCTAGCATTTCCCTTACGTGCCCCCTAATCATAGTGGAGTGAATATTAATAGCATCTCTATCAATCGATACAAATTCAAATTCTGGGAAGTATTTAGCATTGTATTCTCTATAACTCTCGTCTGCAATCTTTGCATTAATAGTTGGAAACTTTCTTCTAAATTCTTCTGCCCATTTATCTCCATCTTCTGGGTAAGGCCTGTAGCCACTCTCATCGAATATCTCTACCTTTACTCTAGGATTAGTAGCATAGTGTTTCTCAAACCAACTCTTAATAAGTTCGGGTGGAATAGCATCGAAGCCAGTCACTCTCTTAATCTCCATATTACGAATAGGATTATATGACACAATTATCCATATCTCATCGAAACTATCTATTAGACTATCTACCACCGACACGTGTCCAATATGTGGCGGATAAAACTTTCCAGAAAATGCACCTATTCTAGACATTACTATTCTCCTAATTTTTTCTTTAGTTCTTCACACTTCATCTTATACATAAAAGACTGTAATTGAAGTTCACTCTGTAGACCAAACTGATGTCCACTCATAAAGTCCCCTAATTCATCTAGTGGAAGAATAAGTGTTTCTATGTCTTCGCTATCGCCTAGTTCTTGCTGTCCACCCATCTCTACTTCTATCTCAAAGCAAACAATTCTCTCGTCACTCATGCCAGCAGAGATGAAACTCGCCCCACTGGTTCTAGTAACTTTTATAGCCCTAGCCCCAACTTCTTCACTAAGCTCTCTTACCACTGCCTGTTCTGGAGTCTCTCCATCGTCAATTAGCCCAGCCATAGTAGCATAAATATAGTCGCCGACAGCATATCTAAATTCTTTAATAAGAATAACAAAGCATTTGTCTCCATCGAAAAAATATGGAACTGCTCTCACTGCATCTGTCCTAGTAGAGCCCTGACACGCAAGGTCTCCTAGTTCCCTTCTAGACGCAATGTAATACTTAGTCGTCTTATCTCCCAAATCATATGTTGCTTCAAACATATTTAGATATTTATTATCAGTTTGCTTATGTATTTTAACTAATTTTTTCAAAACTTCTCTCCATTTTTGACAGAACTATATAATATTTGGTAAAATCACTATGTTCAATATTATTTGTATTATTTAATTATACCCAAAGTAAAAACTAAGGCAAGTAAATTAGAATAATTAGGTGTGAGTATGAAGAAAGAAATCGAAAAAATAACCAAATGGTTGCAGGAATATGTTTTAGAATCCAGAGCCAAAGGTATAGTCATAGGTATGAGTGGTGGCAAAGATAGTCTAGTCACTGCAGGACTATGCATAAGAGCCCTTGGCAAAGAAAAAGTCCTAGGCGTAATAATGCCTAATGGCGAAATGGCAGACATTACCGATGCTATAGACACCTGTAAACACTTGGGTATAGATTACCAAATAATAGATATATCTACTGCATATAAGAATATAATTGAAGAGACTCAATTTACCTTGCAAGGCAGAAACGCAAACTTAAGTAGCGTTACCACCATAAATACCCCACCAAGGCTAAGAATGACCATACTATATGCAATTGCTGGTAGTCTTAATTATTTAGTTGCTAACACGTCAAATTTAAGCGAAATAATGGTTGGCTACTCTACAAAATGGGGTGATAGTGCTGGAGATATAGCACCACTTGTAGATTATACTAAGAGTGAAGTGTGCAAGATTGGTTTAGAGCTAGGACTACCTAAGACACTAGTAGAGAAAATCCCAAGCGATGGTCTGTCTGGCAAGAGCGATGAAGACAAACTAGGTTTTACCTATGCCGAACTAGACACACTTATTAGAAACAACGAAAAAGGCGACAACTACGATAAAATCACACAACTACACAAAGCTACAACACACAAACGCAGTAAAATCCCTAGCCCTAAAAATAATTTTAATAATTTCTTTAATTAATAAAAACACCCAACCTTTATAGTCGGGTGCTCTTTTTATTTCTCTACCTTTTCTTCTGTCTTAGGTTCGGTAGGTTTAGTAGTCTTTTTTGCAGTGCTTTTTGTAGACTTCTTAGTTGTCTTATTTTTCTTTAGTTCTTCTCTCATTTCTTTAGCAGTGAGTATTGGTTCTAGAACTAAATTATAATCTGCAGTTTCATTAATTTTCTTAATCTTCTCTGCATTTTCTTTTTCGTTTGCCTTGTCTTCTTCTAGCCTTGCTAGAACTTTTTTATTAAGTCTAGTACTGATAACTTGACTTTCCCTTTGTGCTTTTTCAAAAAGATTACCAGATAGAGTCTTATTTTCTACACCTGTAGACTCTTTCTTAATTCTCTTTTTCTTAGGCACACCATCGCTTATGATTTTTTGAGTAGCTTTCTCTATCTTGCTCTCGATTAGTTCAATAGTCTTGGCTTTATCTTGCCACCAATCTCTACTCCATAGTCTCATCATATTCCAGCCCCTAGAAGTCAAGAAATTAGTCCTATAGACATCTCTTTCTAACATACTCTCACTAGAGTGATATGCATTAGAGTCAATCTCGATACCTAGTACATATCTATCTAGTTTCTTATTATATACTGCTAGATTAATTTTATATTTAGAAGAGCCGATATTGGTATCTACCATATATTTTTTCTTCTCTAGTGCTTCTTTGATTTCTTGTTCTAGTCCCATTGTTGGGTTGGACTCAATAACAGTCTTTTTCCTTAGAGACTCTAGAATAATCTGTTGTTCGTATTTATTACCGAAGCTTACTGCTCTAGCATATTGAAGATATTTCTTGAGAACTTTAGGACCGATATTTTTAGAGAATGTTACGTTTAATTCTTCTGGTTCTATAGAAGTGATTAGATAAATCTTCTCTTTCGCTCTAGTGATAGCAACGTTTAGTCTATTCTCTCCACCTTCTTGGCTAAGTGGACCGAATAGCGCCACAACCTTACCCCTTTCATTTTTTGCATAGCCCACAGAGAAGATGATGATATCTCTCTCTTCACCCTGTACGTTTTCGATATTTTTAATAAAGATACCTGCATCTTCGCCATTTTCTCTTCTAGCAGTTTCTTTTAGGTACGCTTCTCTAAATGCGGGGTCTTTCTCACACTCAACATCGATAATATCTGCTATATAATGCTCTTGTTCGGTATTAAATGTTATAACACCGATAGTTTCATTTTTCTTTCTTTCCTTAAAGATTTTCTTAATAGTCTTAACTACTTCAACTGCTTCTTCGTGGTTTCTTCTCTCTACCCATACGCCATCTACCTTAATTCTCTCAATAGGCTTATATACATTCTTTGAGATATTAGGTGCTATATCTAACTTTTCGTCATAGAAAGCATAGTTAGAGAAATTAATTAATTCTTCGTATCTACTACGATAGTGGTATGTTAGATTTGCATTAGTATATCTACTAGTTGCTAGGTCTAGTAGACTCTCTACTTCTAGGGCTGCCTGTTCGGTTAGAGATAGGTCATCGAAATTCTCATTACCCATATATCTTTTCATAAAGGTTGTAGTTGGTTTTAATTGCTTTCTATCTCCTGCAATAGCAACTGACTTACCCCTATAAATAGTAGGAATAGAGTTCTCTATAAATATCTGTGATGCTTCGTCAAAGATGATAATGTCGAAAAGTTCGGTCTTAAGTGGAATTACTGAACTTACATTTTCTGGGCTCATCATCCAGCAAGGGAATAGTCTGAGTAGATACTCATAAAAATACTCCATTGTTTTACGGATATTCCACATATTCTCTTGTTTATTGATAACATATAAATAGTCTTTGCTATCTTTTCTGCTCTCGTAATAATTCTTATACTGCTCATTAAATGCAATGTATGCAATATCTTTATTAGCGTCTAGTATTTCTGCTTTTAGGCTAAGAATTCTTTTCTTTGTGTTTTCATAGTCTAGTATAAATGATAGTTTTCTATCTTCTTTTTCTTCTGCCTTAACTATCTCGTGGTAGTTTCTAATAGGAAGAAGTCTAGACACAATATTTCTAATGTCTTCTTCGTTCTTAGATAGTTTGTAAGCAAACTCTAATACAGCCCTTTCCTTATCGCTAAGAGTCTGTAAGTTCTGCATCATATCTCTAATAGTTGTGAAGTTCTTAAGTGCATCATTTAGAAGCTTTAGAGATGACCTACTACCACTAAGGATATTGTCTACGATTAACGAATAGCCTTCGTTAGTAAGAACCTTTCTAAGCAGTTTTTCTTCTGTTACAAATTTCTCTGTTTCTACTTCTAATTGAGTGAATTGTCGTCTTAGAACTTTGCATCTCTCTGCTAAATCTTTTCTACTATTATTCTCGCTATCTGCCATATCTGATTTAGCAATAATCTTGATAACTCTATCTATGTCTCTTTCGGCTAGATTTGAGTTATTTAAGCACATAAATAATACAGGCTTTAATAATGAGTATTTACTAAAGTCAAATGGTTGCAGGGTCGAGTCTAGTAATTTCTGTACATACACCTTTAGAGCATTTAGGTCTTCGATATTAATATCCATCTTTAGGAACGGTACAAATAGATTTTTTCCCTTTAATTGGGTATATCTGTAGAAAAGTTTATCCTTTTTCTTCTCGTGAATTTTATTAGTAATATCTTTGAGAGTACCATAGTCATAGGACATAATTTCACTATTTTCTAACAAAGCCTTGTATATTTTAAAATCGAAAGTTCCCTTCTTTACAGGTGTACTAGATGCGTACAAAGTTTGTAGTGATGCACCATAAGGCAGAGTATTAAATAGAGCGTTATTTAATTGCTCTAGATGTAGTACTTCTCCTGCTATCTCATCGTTTAATTTATTATGCTTATCCATAGCGTCATTGGTAATCCCTGACATTACTTCGTTATGCACTCTCTTTACTTTATCATAGAACATTGTACTACTCTTCTCTACATCGGTCATATACATTGTTCTATTAGCAAGAGTGCCTAGTCTATTATATACTACGTCCATAGCTACTTTCTTTTGGCTAACAACTAGTACTCTCTTACCTTTTGCCACAGAGTCACTGATAATATTAACAATAGACTGAGATTTACCTGTTCCTGGGGGACCAAAGATAACAACGTTACCAAATTCATTGATTTGCTCTAGAGACTTGGCTTGTGCGTAGTCACTCTCGGTTATTGGGAAATCGTCGGTCTTTTTCTTCTTTGACTTAGGCATTTCTTTATTGCTAAGAAGCATCTCGATTGCAGGAGTAGATAATCTGTCTTTCTCAAGCACCACATAGTCATTGTATATAGAATTTGCTAGTGGAAATCTACCAACTACTGCATAATTTTTGATAGTTAGTTTATCTCCCCTTCTTGGGTCGCCACCTTCTTCAAATTCTTCAAAAGTTTCTCTCTCTGTGTACTTTAATTTAAAGCCAAATTTAGCTAGGTAATCTAGTATCTCTCTAATTGACTTGAAGTTAAATTTATTTTCGTTATCAAACTCTTGTACTAGGTCGTCAACGATTAATTTATGATGCTTAGCATAAGCCAAAATAAACACTTTGTTTAATTGTACAGGCTCATCTTTTTTAAACTCTAATTCTACCGTGAATTCGTCCCTAATTGTAATATTCATAGGGAATAGAAGAAGTGGAGCCTTAATCATTGTCTCTCTATTTAGTTCGCCCTGAACAAATGGGTAACCCACAAACATCTCGTATCTACCGGTTTCTTTAGCAAACTCATCGACTTCTCTTTTTAGTATTCTAAGATGATTTACTTGAGAAAGGTGAGCTTTCTTTAGTTCATCTCTCTTTAGTCTTTCCCTTCTCAAGTTTTCATTTCTAGTCTCAGCGACAGTCATCTTTGTTTTATCTTTGAACTTTTTCTCAATCTTCTCGCTTAAATTTAAGATATCAAAAAACTTATCCCTAGTATCTCTACTGATAAGAGTAAAACCTGTTCTCTTACCCTTCATCAAAAACTCTAGGAATAGTTCTGTATTCTCACTATCTTTCTTTAATAATTTACCTATATCATAAGCATACTGCTTACCTATTTTCTTCGCATACAGACTTCTATTTTTACCAGAAATCTCAACTAATCTTTCTTTGTATTTTCTATAAATTACACTCATATTTGCTCCTTCTGTCAAGCCTAACTAGTATATACCAATTAGACTAAAATGTAAAGACCAAAGTGTATGTTTTGTGCCATATCTTTAAATAATATTATTTATATTTTTACATAGAAATTTTTATTAAAAAGTAAAAAAAGACTATCTATAGATAGTCTTCGTCTGGTAATACATTGGTTCCCGCAAGGAGAATCTTCTCTATGTATGCATCTATTTTTAGATTAGATACATACTCTATAAATTCGTCTAATTGCTTTACATTAAGTATGTTTTTTGACTTCTCATTTTTTAGGTCCACATTCTTACTTTTCATACCCTTAGCGATATTTTCATTTATCTTTTCTCTAATATTTGAGTAGTCTATCTCATACTTGGTATCGATAGCATTTGATACAATGTCATAACTATGATAAAGGTCATTACAAAATTCAAATAACGTTATTCCGTCCAGATAGTTCTTATCTAGCAAGTGACAGAAGAATATATAGTCGGTAACTAAGTGCAGAAAAACACCCTTTTCATAATCACTACCATCGTATGTCCCGTGAGTTAGATACTCCGGCAAAAAGACCTTCCCTTCTACATTGGTCTGCCATCTCTCAACATATGGAAGTGAGTAGTGAGTAGCAATCTTATTGTCAGTGATATCTGGCGCAATGATGCCATCATAAAAGGCATGTTTATCGATTATCTCGCCTTTATTTTTGTCCATATATCTCTTGCCTATCGCTAAATGTATGCTAAAACTTGCCATCGCTCACCTCATTTGTATTAAGATATACTATCATAAATTTATTTCAATTGCTAATAAAATTTGAAAATTTTGCACTTATTTTTTTTACTAAAATAAATTTTGTGTTATACTCTATTTATACGAAATATCAAGGAGAACAACATTGTCTCGAGAAAAGAACAAAGCAAAACACACACCACACAATCGCAGACACAACTTTTTCTATAGACTGCTTAGACCCCTAGTTGTAGTTTTCTTAAAGATTAAATTTGGGTATAAATTTGAAAGAGCGAAAAAACTACCTGAGAATTATATAGTATTATCTAATCACACTACCGATTTTGACCCTGTATTTGTGGCAGTGAGTTTTAGAAAACCTATGTACTTTGTAGCTAGTGAACATATAACTAGATGGAAGACCCCATACAAACTCCTAGACTTTGCTTTTAACCCAATTATTAGGTATAAGGGCACGGTCGCATCTTCTACCGTTATGGAGACTTTAAGAAGGGTAAGACACGGAGAAAATGTATGTTTATTTGCCGAAGGTGTGAGAACCTGGAATGGAGAAACAGGAGACATACTCCCATCTACTGCTAAAATGGTTAAATCTGCTAAATGTGGACTAGTTACATACAAATTAACAGGCGGATACTTTATCTCCCCTAATTGGTCTACTAGCAAGGTTAGACGTGGTAAAGTAAGGGGTTCAGTGGCAGGAATATATACTGCAGAACAACTAGCAAATATGAGTGAAGAAGAGATATATAAAATAATCACTACCGACCTATACGAAAATGCCTATGCTAGACAAATGGCAGAACTCAATAAGTACAAAGGCAAGAGACTAGCCGAAGGACTAGAGAATATTATATATATCTGCCCACACTGTGGAGAATATGATACCATATCAACCCTAGACGACACTATTACTTGTAAAAAATGCTCTCACTCTTTTAAATACAATAGATATGGTGTACTAGAAGGCACAACCCATCAAACTGTACATGGACTATATAATCATCAATTAGAGATTATGAGACAAGATATCAAGGAAAACAAAGAATATTCTGCACCAGCTGCAACAATATCAAAGATAGAGAGAAATCATATAAAAGAAAGTCTAGGCTCTGGCAAACTAACTATCACCCCACAAACACTAAAATGTGGAGAGATAGACTTCCCTACCACAAAAATTCAAGATATGGCAATCTATGGAAAACACGGACTAGTATTTACATACGATAACGAATATTACGAAATAATACCAGACAAAAAGTATAGTGCACTTAAGTTCCTACTATACTACAAAGAAGTTAAAAAACTAAATAAAGAACAATAAAAAAAGACGACTAAAACTAGTCGTCTTTTTTATTGCATTTATATAAATAATACTTGTCTACTAGCATTTCTGTGATTGCATCTTTATAATCTGCCTTAGGTAATTCGTCTAGGCTCTTTACCTTAATAGTTCCACTAATTACTTCTGTGTCTTCTCTGTGCTTGTAATCACTTTTTTCACAGTCAAGTGCTATGAAACAATGTATACCATACATAATAGTCGATGGCGACTCGTGAAAAACACCTAAGTCTACAAAATTATTAGATACTAGTCCTGTTTCTTCTAGTAATTCTCTCTTAGCACATTCAAGATGGCTTTCACTCTCATCACCATAGCCCTTTGGTACTTCATACCCCCAGCCCCTAGCAGAGTGTCTAAAAGGTTTAATAAACACAAACTCCCCACCTTTAGTCACAGGCAGTATAGCAACACTATATCCACCCTTCATTTCTAGCCTTAGGAAATTGCCATCAACACCACTAGGAAACTTAACTTCGTCATTATAAAAAGAACAATATTTATTCTCAAACACTTTCAGTTCTTTTTTGATTTCTATTTCGCCCTTCTTACTATCGCCCTTATACATAAATACTCCTAATATTTAGCATACCAATTTACTCAAAATCTTCTTCTCTGCCGATGACAGAGTTTTTCATCATAAAGTCATCAAGCATAATATAAAACCTAATAAACTCATTAATTGCAACTGCAATATTGTAATTAGAAGGGTAATCTTTATAGATTTTGCCTTTATTTATCTGAATATCATAATGGTAATTTTTATCGTGTTTCTCAAAGATATTAAAGTAATACTCTTGGTTCCCACCAGCATTTGCTTCTAAAAACATATTAGTCGGAGAGTATACCCTATACCCATCTTCATATTCTTTGATTCTAAGCTCCAAAAGTCCACCATCTGTCCAAGTAACTAGTGGCAATTCTATTTGAATATAATTTTTCATTTTCTTTGCCACAAAGTCTGTAGTTAGTCTTTTCCATATGTCTTGGTTTTTCATATATACCCCCTAATTAATGTTTAGTATAGCATAAATCTGAAAATTAATATAACATTTAAAGCATAAATAACATATACGAGCAACATAAAAACAAAAAACGCCCACATAAAGTGTGCGTTTTATTTTGGTGTCCCCACAGGGAATCGAACCCCGAACTGAGCCTTAGGAGGGCTCCGTTATATCCGTTTAACTATGAGAACATATACTACTCTTACAAAAGCAAGAGTAGTATAGCACATAATATCTTAAAAATCAATCTTATGAAAAGATTTGTAAAACTAATTTTATTTTATAATTTTATCACGAAAGATTTATTTTACTTAAGAAATGCATCTTTAGCAACTTTTATATTACTTGGTAATTTCTTACACTTCAATTTAGGACAATAAGCAAAAGCTTTCTCGCCTATAGACTCTACATCGTCAAAATTAAATTTCTTTAGAGCAAGGTTTCTAAAGAATGCTTCTTCATCTATTAATACCCCACCTACACCCGTTCTAATATCTACACTTTTTAGTTTGTTTCTATATCCAAAACAATCGTAGGCAATTTCAATTTTTCCACAGTTTGTAATCTCGACATTTTCTGCAAATGTAAAAGCAGAAACATTATCATGCAAAATCTTTGAAACATCTCTAATAATAAGATTTTTAATACTTTTAAAATATTTATAATTATCGCTATGCCATTTAGGTAGCGTTCCGTGGAATACTAGTGTATTGCACTTCTTTATAGCATCGAAGAATTGCTTTGGTAATTTATCAAATTCATATTCACCAACAATTTCCACTCTCTTAGATTTACAAACAATGAGTTTACCATCTTGTTCATCTATAATTTTAGCATTAGTCTTTATTTCTGCTAGGTTTGGAAGATTTTGAACAACTTGGGTATCTTCTTTCTTCTCAATGTTTTCTGCTTTAAGTGTTTTTGCCCGTTTAGCCGCTTCCATAGATACAATAACATTTTTTACCATTTCATCTTCTACTACAGCAGTTTTGTGTAGTGTTACTTTCTTAAGATTTTTGCAACCACTAAATGCACCTTTTGAAATTTTCAATTCTTTGCACTTGCTAAGGTCTATAGTCTCTAATGACTCACAACCAGCAAAAGCACGTGCACCTATTTGTTTTAATTTACGCAAAATAACACTCTTTAGTTTTTTACAATTCTCAAAGGCAGACTCGCCAATAGCCACGGCATCTTCTAATATAACTGATTCTAAATTAGGTAGTTCCTTTAATGCACCGGACTCTATATACACTTCACCATTGCCTGAGTCCATAAGGAGTTTCTCTAGTTTTTGAAGACTCTCAAAAATACTAGGTGTTAGAGTTACTTTAGAATACGAACGAATTTTTAACTCTTTTAGATTTTTAAACTTAGACAATTCATCTTTTGAAATATCCTTTGTAGACTCAATCTCTAGTGTGGTGATATTATCTAAATACTTTACATCAAAGTTAAGAATAGGAATTATATTTTTAAATCTTAAATACGAAATATTCGGAGTAATTTTATCTGCAAAGTCTTGTCCAAGACACAAACACGAATCCATAAATTGAATTTTATCTAAAGTCTTTACAATATTAATAGCATTACCACTCTCGTCTAAAGTGTAATTATTATCTTCTATCTCCTTTAGTTTTGCTTTAATTTCTTTGTCAGTATAATTGCAAGAAACAACAGATATGTTTTTGTCTATCTTAGCAAATATCTTTTTGCAAAATTCACTCTCGTTATATCCACCAGGGAAAACCAAATCCCACTTGTCTAGTTTATCGTTCATAACAAGGTAAAGAAGAGAGTGATATTTTTTTATAGAATCCTTAAGTCCACGCTCACTAATAATGACTTCGCTATCTATGTACTTGTACTTAAACTCTTTCTCGGTGAGTTCTTTTTCTTTGTTCCTTCTAAACTCCATTTTATATGCGTCTTTCATAGAGTCTAGACCATCTACTGCTTTCTGCTTTCTTTGTTCTTGCTTTTCAATGAAAGCTGCTTTCTCTTTCTCAATCTCTCTAGGTCGTAGTACTGTCTTTTTATACTCTTCTATAAGTATGTCTCTATACGCACTATCTCCCCTAAGGTACATAGTATTATCATCAAAAACTGTCTCTGCTATTTCAGTGTGTCTAGGAACAAAAATTTCTTTGAGTGCAGTATTTCTAAAAGCATACATACCTATCTCATTTAAGCACTTAGGAAGATTAATGTGGTAAAGTTTAGAACATCCTGCAAAGGCATTTTTACCGATAGTTAGTACGCTGGATTTTTCCATACTAACACTCTCTAGATATTTGTTTCCTGCAAACGCAGCTTCTCTAATCTCATAGACAGAAGATGGTATGAAAATAGACTTAATCTTAGTATCTAAATTCTCTACGTGTACACCAGAAAACGCTCCATCGCCTATAATTGTTACACCCATAGGAATTGTCAGAAAACTACTACCTTTTGTCACCTTGGTTAATATAATGTCATTATCTGCCACAATATACTCAAAGTTACCCATTGCTTTAGCAAATTCTAAGCTTACTACACCACCATTATTCCCAGGAGCAACAGGCGGATTTTCTACTACTATTTTTTCTCTAATTTTAATAATTTCATTATCCATAGTTATCTCCTTTTTTATTTAAATATGTGTGGGTATCTTTTAGAAAAATCTACATCGTGCGCCCTTGTAAATTCTACTAATAATTTATTAAATTTTCTGTCGTACTCCATAGTATCAATGTTATTTTTTCTCTTATCTCCAATTAGGTCATTGTATTTATTTTCTAATTTCTCAACTTCTTTTTCTTTAGCAAAGTATGTGAAATCAAATCGTCCAACATCTATCTTGTAATTCTCTAAACTCTCAAGATTTCCTTTCTCTATTTCTGCTATTTCTTTGTCGTACATTTTCTCGATTTCTTTATAGTCTACACCATCTGGCTCTTTGATTTTAGACACTTCATCTCTTACATTGATTGACGCTTCCTTGGCTAGAGCAGACTTTACTTTTTCCATAATCTCTAGAGTCTTTTTATTACCTTGCACAATATTTACAGATTTCACAAAAGCATCTTCTTCAACCTTCACGCCATAAGGTACAAAAGCATTGTCCAAAGTAACACCAGCAAAAGCATTTTTCTCTATAACTTTAAGAGATGGTGGAAGTTCAACTTCCTTTAGTTTCTTACAACCACTAAATGTGTCACCTTTAATACAAGTTATATTTGAATCGATTTTGATTCTTTCTATACTTGAATTATTTTTAAATGCACCCTTCTCTATATCATTTACAGAGTAAGGAAGATATACATATTCTACCTTTTGCAATTTGTCGCCAAAAGCATTTTCTGTTACTCTCGTTACACCATTAGGTATAACCATTTCTTTCTTGGGATTTATTACCCTATATAGTATGACTTCATCGCCAAGAACTTCATACTCATAGTCTTTCATTGAGTCTTTGAATTCTTTAGTCTCGTAATACTTGATAGTCTTAATCTTATCTTTATATACAACCTTTGGTTCTGTGTCAGGTTTATCTAATATGTAATCTACTAAACTCTTACCTGCAGCCTGTGCTTTCTCTTTTAGTGTCATTGGCTTGGTTTCATCAGCACTACTTTGAGAAGTACTAGATTTAACTTGAGCAACTTTAGTATCGCAGTTTTTAGAAGTCTGTGCATTTGCAGTACCACCCTGAGTATTACCACTATTCCCTGCACCATTTCCTGTAGAAGACTTAACTACATTCATATCTGCTAGTTCTTCTTCGCTTGGCTCTGGCATTGGTTCATTGTATACAATAGCAGAATAATCTTTAAACCTTTCGTCCATATATCCTTTGAGTGTAGCATAACTAATCTGGTCAAAAGACATTTTCTGATTTTTAGCATACTTGACATAGTTATAGTAAAACCAACAATTTAAGTCGTTGTGTCTGCAATCATTTAGACCACCCACATAAAAATATCTTTTCTCGTGACATAGTGGATAATATTGTTCATATTCCAAATAAAAGCGAAAATACACGTTGCTTGAACCAACATTAAATTTGATTTCTTCTTTGTATCTAGCTATGTTTTTTCTATATGGACTCAAGACACTTCCATTACCATCTACAATATGTATACGCTGACAACTCTCTCCATTCTTAGTAAAAGGAAATAAGAGTTCTTCTTTATAATAACTCTCTTGACTCGCTTCAATTCTTAAAGTATGCTCTCCTGGAGTGATATCAAAAGAAAATAAACCCCAATTATTAACTTTACCATAGTAAAGATATGACTCAGTCAAAAGCGACATCATTCTATTATCTTTTCTAGGAAGTTCTACACCATCTAAGTACAAAATATATTCTTGGTGACTAAAGTGATTTTCTTTGTAAGCTTCTCTCCAATCAACCTTTTGGTACTTTTTCTTTGCAAAGACATCTGGATGACAATAAGTATTAATTTTTTTGTCCCAAATAATAATTTCTGGTAATATATAAACTTTTGGCATATTTACCCCCATAAAACTCTTACAAATTAATTATAGCAAAAACATATCGTTATAGCAATTTAAGAATATATATCTAAAGACCAAAACCACTCAAATATTTGAGATAATCTAATAAAAGTGTTATCATATAGAAGATTAATAATGTAAGCGTGGGTTAATTATGACAGAATTAGAAAGATATATATTTGAACAAAGTGTCGTAGTGTATGACACATATAGAATTTTACAGGGTATAGACTTTAAAGAATCTAAAATTCAGCCACGACACGTGCTAATGGCAAGACCTAGACTAGAGATTTTTCTAAATAGTAGCAATTCTGAGATTTGCAGGAGAAACACTAAAGTAGACTTTGGTGAAACCACCCTATATCAGCAATGTGCTAGATTTAAATCAGATTATCTAGACGACTACTCGGCGTATAATATAAAAGCAAAAAACTCACATCATAAAAGAAAAATTTTCTACTCTGGCATCGAGAACTTTCTATACTATTTGTGTTGTTCTCTACAAGAATCGCTTACTGAGTACTCTGGAGATAATAAAAATGTATATATGGCAGGACAAGGTGTATTACTACTGCTAAAAGGCATATTTGTATCTAATAGACTAAAAACAATCAATGGTTCTTTGCCAAAAGACGAATTCAAAGGCGAACTACATAATGCTATTTTAACCACCAAGTTCTTTATAGACAAACTACCTGACGAGCTAGAGCAAATAATCTCTGGTTGTGAAAATTTCGCCGGTTTGCAAGTATTAAATAGAAAAGACGCAACTATCGTAAATACTATTTGTACACTGCAAGAAATAGAAGATATCCACAAAAAACTCAAAAGCACAATTATTACAAATAAACAAGAAGAAATCATAAAAGACGCCTGTCACATCTCTTCTAGGGGTAGTAGCAACAATACAATTGAAGAAAGCCTAGCAAATTCTCTACGTGCAAAAGCAGAAACTCTTCTTTGTACCCTTCCAGATGAGATATATATGCTAAGGAAAAGAATTGAAGACAATCTAAAGCTGGAATTTGACGACGTTGCATATTTTATAGGCGAATTGCTCAAAGAATCAAATATAAATGATTATTACAATAGACAAGAAACTAAGGCAGAAGAAAAGACACCGGAAACAACAAACAAAGCCCCTACAACCGAAAAAACAATAAGTAATGAAACATACACACCTACTTATACCTATAGGAAAAGTAATTTCTCATTTAAAAAGATTCTCAAAGCACTAGCTTTACCATTTATTTGGCTTGGAAAGGGAATTTATACACTATTTAGAGCAATCGGCAAAGGCTTTATCAAAGTATTTAAAACTATAGGCAAATTCTTTGCAGAATTATTCTCAAATATTGGCAGATTTTTTGCTAAGCATAAGGTCATCGCTTCAATTCTCATAATAGTCGTTATCGCCACACCTATTGCAACATATTTTATCTTGCACAAACCTTGTCATTACGAAGATGCAGTAGTTACTATAGCATCAACCTGTGAGAGTGAAGGCAAAGCAACAGTTACTTGTGTAGAACACGGCGAAACAAAAGAAATAACCCTACCAAAGAGACACACAGTAGGTGCAGACAATACCTGCTCTGGTTGTGGTGAAGTATTTGATTTCTACGAAGAAAAATATATACCTAATTATCCAGAACACACCGACATAAGGAAGTGTGTATATGGATATATCTATATAGACACTCTAGAAACCC
This sequence comes from Clostridia bacterium, assembly GCA_045635805.1. Taxonomy (GTDB): domain Bacteria; phylum Bacillota; class Clostridia; order Christensenellales; family UBA1242; genus UBA11490. The sequence goes on along the minus strand of JAZTWI010000001.1, from coordinate 121,382 downwards.
CTTCATATAGTGAAGGCGAACCACTAGAACAGATACACTTTGACTCAGTAGAAATAGATACTGTTATAGTATATAGCCACGATGAACTCGACCTTAGAGTTCAAGACTGCAAGATAACTAATCTATATATCGTTGGCAATATCAAGTCTATAGATATTAATAATAAAGACGTAGAAAATGTAATTGTCTACGGAAATGCCGAAACGATAAATGTTTTACAAAAATCTAAAATAGATACAATTGCAGCAACAGGCGAAATACAATACATAATAAGTGAAAAATAAAAAAAGCCCCTAAGCGTTTAGGGGTTTTTAATAAAAAAGAAAAGCCCAATTATGGACTTTTCCTTTTTTTACTATTTAAGGTTAAAGAATGTATCTCTACCTAAGTATCTGCTAGCAGACTCTAGGTCTTCTTCGATTCTTAGTAATTGGTTGTATTTAGCAACTCTATCTGTTCTAGATGGAGCACCTGTTTTGATTTGACCAGCGTTTAATGCTACTGATAAGTCAGCGATTGTTACGTCTTCTGTCTCACCAGACCTATGAGATACAACTGCTGTGTAACCTGCTCTATTAGCCATTTGAATAGCATTTAGAGTCTCAGTAAGTGTACCGATTTGGTTTAGTTTGATAAGGATTGAGTTAGTAACGCCAAGTTCAATACCTTTCTTAAGTCTATCTGTATTAGTAACGAATAGGTCATCACCTACTAATTGGATTCTACCACCAAGTTTAGCAGTCATAACTTTCCAACCGTCCCAATCTTCTTCTGCTAGACCGTCTTCTAGAGAGATAATAGGGTATTTAGTTGCCATTGTATCCCAATAGTTAACCATTTCTTCCATAGTGAAGATTTCGCCTGTCTTCCAGAAGTAGTAGCAACCATCTTTACCGATTTTCTTAGCTTCTTCGTACATCTCTGTAGCAGCAGCGTCAATAGCGATACAGAAATCTTTACCTGGTTTGTAACCAGCTTTCTCGATAGCTTCTACGATACTTTGTAATGCTTCTTCGTCACTCTTTAAGTTAGGAGCGAAACCACCTTCGTCACCAACTGCTGTAGAATAACCTTTTGCTTTAAGAACAGATTTTAAGTTGTGGAATACTTCTGCACACCATCTTAGAGCATCTTTGAATGAAGTAGCGCCTACAGGCATTACCATAAACTCTTGTACGTTTACAGAGTTGTCTGCGTGTTTACCACCATTAAGGATGTTCATCATAGGAACAGGAAGTGTTGTTGCATTGCAACCACCAACATAGTTATATAATGGCATACCAAGTGTCTCAGCAGCAGCTTTAGCAACAGCTAGAGATGCACCAAGAATAGCATTAGCACCTAGTCTTCCTTTGTTAGGAGTACCATCTAATTTAATCATAGCCTCGTCGATTTCTACTTGGTTAAGAGCATTCATACCAACTAGTAGGTCTTTAAGCTCTGTATTAACAGCTTCTACTGCCTTCTCTACAGATTTACCTAAGTAATTAGCCTTGTCACCGTCTCTTAGCTCAACTGCTTCGAAAGAACCTGTTGAAGCACCACTAGGAACAGCTGCCCTACCGATAACTGAATCTTCTACAACAACTTCTACTTCTACAGTAGGATTGCCTCTAGAGTCTAGAATTTGTCTACCTATTACGTCTGTAATTTCTAAGTAATTTCTCATGTTAACCTCTTTTAGTTATAAATTTAGAAATTTATCTATACTAGATAATTTCCTTTTTTATTATATATTCCCACTCATTTTAAGTCAAATACTTTAGCAACAAAATTAAGTAATAAAGCAAAAAAAATGACTAATCACATATTAGTCATCGTTATACCCATTGTGTTATTAAATTAACAGGAACGGATTGTCCTTCCGTTGTTTTGCTTAGTTTAATGTCAGGCCTTAGATTTCCGTGATAATCTGAGCCACCACTACTTAGTAGCCCCTTCTTAGCACATATTTCTAGTAGGTAGTTTGTTTGTTCTTGTGTAAAAGATGGATAATAACACTCTACACCATCAATATCGTACTCATCTAGTACTTTCTCTAGTTTATTTATAAATTTCTGTGAATATACAAATGTGTGGGCCAGAAAAGCCTTGCCACCTGACTTATGTACCATATCTAGCACTTCTCTTAGTGATGGTTTAAGTGGTGAAAAATCTATAAATAATTTACTATCCGAATTGTATAATTCTTTTCTTAAAAAACTTGAATACTTTGTCATAGAATCTACACTTGTAAACAAGTGCTCATTTTCTGCATGACTAGCGAGTTCAGTCATAAATTGTCTTCTAATATCTCTGGACATATCTAGATTAAGAAGGAAACCTTCGTCTAGTCTAGCGCCTACGCTTATATATTTGTCTAGCATCATATCAAAGAGCATTTGTTTAGACTCATCACTAGGAATCTTAGTTCTACTTATCTCTTCTTGCATAATTTTAGGGTCGATATTATACCCTAAAATCTCGATAACTTCACCATTATATGTTGTAGTCAATTCCACTCCAGGAATCAACTTACCAGCATATATTTTATCTATTTCTCCTTCCCCCAGCTGAAAGTAAGCATCAACACTATCGTGGTCGGTAATAGATACTATTTTAATACCATTTTCACCAGCTAGTTTCAGCAATTGTTCTGGAGATAAATTACCATCAGAATGATTAGAATGAATATGTAAATCTATCATCTCTACACTTCCATAAATTAATATACCATAGGTATATTAACAAAAATTTATATTTTACACAAACAAAACAAACCCCCTGTGTAAATTATTTACTTATGCCTATAAAATATGCTATCATAAAAACATATGATAGAGATTAAGAAATTAACAAAAATATATGATAAGCAAGACACTCCTGCACTCAAAGGGGTTACTTTTTCTTTGCCAGATAATGGTATGGTATTTATTCTTGGTAAAAGTGGTAGTGGTAAGTCCACCCTACTCAATCTACTAGGTGGTCTAGACAATATTACATCGGGTGAGATTAATCTTGCTGGAAACAATCTCTCAAAGATGAAAGAAGAAGAACTCAGTATGTACAGAAATAGTTGTGTGGGCTTTGTCTTCCAAGACTTCTGCCTAATCGACAACCTGTCTGTATACGATAATATTGAATTGTCCCTTGCACTCAAGAGCGAGCACAATCCAGACCTAGTAAAAGAAACCATTGAAAAGGTTGACCTAGGTGGCTTTGAAAGTAGACCTGTACAGAAACTCAGTGGTGGTCAAAAGCAGAGAGTAGCGATTGCCAGAGCATTAGTCAAGTCTCCACAGATTATACTTGCCGACGAGCCAACAGGAAACTTAGATAGCAAAACATCTAAACAAATAATGCAGTTACTAAAGAAGATTTCTAAAGACAACTTAGTTGTAGTAGTATCTCACAATAACGATGATGCTATAAGGTACGCCGATAGAATAATAGAGATTAGCGATGGTAAGATTACTCGTGATGTGGAAAACACAGGCACGGAGAATAATCTAGTAATAGACGATACATCTATCACACTACCATACCAAGCAGTACTAGATGATGAGCAACTAAAAGTCATTAACAAGAATAAAGATTCTAAAGAAATTAGACAACACCAACCACAGTTTGTGGAAAGTAAAAAAATCGAAAAAAATGATACTAAGATAGATATAAACAAACACCACCTAAAGGCTAAGACTTTCTATAAAATGTCAGCCAACTTTCTCTCTAGGAAATGGGTTGGTTTCACTGTCACCCTTATTATGATTTCACTCATATCTATAATCCTTGGACTATGCCAAATGTTTGTAACATACAATGGCGAAAGAACTATACAAGATAGTTTTAATAATTTATCTGACAATGCATTTATTGTCAAAAAGGGCAATCTTGATGACAGTATACTTAAGCGAGTTGACACTGATAAACTAGGTAGAATAACAGATGAAGAGATTGAGAGTTTCTACGACATAGGATACGAAGGCAAGATTTATAAACTCATAAATGCTACAACAGGAAACTACGGTAGTGATTTAGAATTTGCAGAGAGTCCTAATTATTCACGAAACTTCAGAATGTTCTATGCTATAAATAATCTAGGACTGCTAGAATGTGATATGGACTTTTTAAAGAAACTATTTGCAGACGAAAATGGAGAGATTGACGTCCTTGCTGGTAGTCTAGACTACACCACATTTAAACCATATGGCATGATACTTACAGATTATATGGCAGATAGTTTTTTATTCTTCCACCCCGATTATAATAGTAATCCAAATACACCTTATCAAAAGCTAATAGACAGCGAAATGCTCATAAATAGATTTTCTGTATCTGCAGTTATTAATACTAATTATAAGACTAGATACAAAGACCTTATGGACAAGTACACACAGTACCTTAACGCTAGTAATAAATATCAGAAAGAACAATTATTACAAGAAATACAGGATAGCGACTCATACGCCAAATTCTACAAAGAAGTTACACAGTATCTAGCAATAACATATTCTATTAACCCTAATTACAGACAAGATACAATTACATATGCAAACAAGTCCAGAATAGTCGGATACTTTAATAGTCTAGATGTTTATTCTCCTACAGGAGAATTACTAGTAGAAGACTATACATTACAATGCGATAACTATAGTTGGTTTATAGAGACGTATGGCGAAACATACCCATACCCAGAATTTGAGAATAATGAAATATACCTAAGCCTAAGAACATACAACGATATATTTGGTACAGAATTAACCGAAGAAACACTAGATGAATTTGAAGAAAGAACTGTTATATTTAAAAGTTATACAGCCTATAGAGAATTAGATGAGACCCCACTATACACTAGAGAATATAAGGTTATTGGCATATCTGAGAATCAAGGTACACTTTCCCTTCTTACAGATGAAGAATTCGCGTTTATTAGACAATATGATGTTTACACTTTCGGTTTATACTTTGATAAACCAGAAAATTGTAATAATTTTTATACTGCGCTCAAGGAAACAGACTTCTATCTAGGCAGTCAAGAATTTGACGCAATATATCAAATAGTAGATATAGTAGAAGTCTTCAAAGAATACTTTGGACTAGTTACTACAATACTATGGATAGCAGGTATTATATTATCACTATCTTTCTGCTTAAATAATATCAAGAATAACAAATACCAAATCGGAGTACTTAGAGCAATGGGTGCTAAATCATCTAGCATCATAGGAATGTTCGCTCTTCATAGTCTAGTTGCTGGACTAATAGTATCGAGCCTAACAACCTTGGGACTACTCTCCCTAACAAGCACAGCAAACACCATTATTTTAGAAGGATTCAAAGCAAATATAAGGTCATCAGCCTTGTCACTACTAGAAGGTGTTGAAATTTTACGACTAACAGGTAATATATTACTTACTAATATCGGCGTAGTTATAGCAATGCTATTTATTGCTTCAATAATTCCACTGCTTCTAATAAATAGAATTAAGCCTATTAAAATTATTAAATCAAAAGACTAATTACAAGGAGTACAATATGCATAAAATCAAAGTTGCTAGTTACAATATTAGTGGTGGCTTCTATGTAGGAAACGAAGATGAAGAATACCTTGATAGAGCAGCCGTATCATCTATAGACAATAAATTATTAACTGAGATAATAGAAACAATCAATAACGAAGATATAGACATTATATGTTTCCAAGAAATAATCACTACTGAGTCGGTAAAGTACATAGAAAAGATTGTGGAGAGTACAGAACTTAAAAATTACGAATTTCACACACTTAGCCCATGTAATATTATTGAAAATACAGATGCTGGACTAGCAATTCTATCTAAATACCCAATAGATAGGACCATTAAGGATTTCTTCCCTAATCCTAATATTAAGTTTACAACGTCTTCTGGCAATACATACTCGACCTATGATAAAGGCTATATGATATCATATATCGTACTAGATAACACACACAAGATAACTGTTTTTAATCATCATAATTTCCCTTATCGTAGGTTTCGTTCTACTGCTAAAGATAATATGGCTGTATTTGAACATTTTAACGAAGTTATCTTTGGTAATGAGCCAGATATTGTTCTTGGCGACTACAATACCGACGACTTTATCGATTTGGTTCCAGAACTAAGAAATAATTATATTAGAACAATCGATGCTATCACAACAGTAGATGGCAAGAGATTTGATGAGATAATGCTAAAGAAAGGCACCAAATACTCATCAAAAATGATAAAGGGACTATCCGACCACTTTATGGTTGTGGCTGAGATAGAAATTAAATAACACACAAAAAAAAGAACTAACATTTCGTTAGTTCTTTATATTTTACTCTTGGTTTTCTTTTTCAGCTTTCTTTTTTGCTTTCTCTTCTTCAGCTTTTCTCTCGTAGTAGTTCTTATAACCTACTTTCTCATTGTCGCCAACGTTCCAGCTCTTACCACCTGTAGCAAGGATACCAAGAACGATACCTGCAGCGATAACAATGCATACGATAGGAGCAATCCAATTCTCTGGAAGAGCAATAGCAGAAGCAATACTAAATAGTGTTACTAGTAGTAAGCCTAGGCCTAGCCAAATATTAGATTTCTTATAGATAACATTACCTTTCTTAAATACTCCCCTAAGTAGAAGAAGTAAACCAATACCAGCAGAAACCATTGCAACTGCATAACTAGCATTAAACCAACCAAATGTGTCTGGCTTAATCATAGATAATAACCAAAGCACAGGTGCTGCTAAGATAATTAAACCAATTAATAATTTAAAAAGAAAATTTTTACTCATAATTACAACTCCTTATCTAAGTATTACAGTATGAGATACAGATGTTACTGTGTCGCCTTTAGCTAGAACAACTTTCTCACCATGCTCGTATTCTCTAACCATACCACCGATTCTAATATTGAATTTAAAGTTAGTCTCGTTAGTTGCAAGAACTGTATATGTACCTGGTAACATTTTCTTATCTTTACCAACAGTATACTCTTTACCAACTTCTAGAACGATGTCTTTCTCATTGTAGGTAACATTTATTTCATTACCCTTCTCAATTCTCTCATCTTTAGTGTATCTTACACCATTTTTGATTTTAATTCCGCCGAATTTTAGGTTTTTGTTCTTAACTGCTAGGCAGATAATAACAATTAACATAATTAGAACTACGGCAGCTAGTCCAATAATAATATATTTTTCCATAAACAATCTCCTTATCATTATTAAAACTCTAAAAGCATAAAAATGTCAAATAATTTAGACAATATTCTTAAATTTCACTAGATATAGAAACAAAAAAGCACACCAGATATATGGTGTGCAATAAAGTTTAGTTTGATTTATAAACTTATTTCTTCTCGTTTTTAGTCTCTTGACTAGCTTTTAACATATCTCTGATATCTTTAAGCACGTCAATATCTGTCTCGATTAATGGTTTGTTTGCTTCTTCTGCTGCTTTCTTTTCTGCAAGTTCTTTTCTATAAGCAATTAGGGCTTCTTTGTATGCAACTCTATCTTTGATACTAACACCCCTTTCTGCTAGAACTTTTCTCTCTTCTGCAGTTGGTCTACCCTTCTTAACCTTTGCTGACATAGAATCAATCACTTGACGACTCTTCATAGCAACTCTTAAGATTACAAATAGTGTCATTGCGATAATGAAGAAATTAAGTATTGCTGTGATAAATGCGCCCCAATCAATATAAATACTCTTAGTTAAATCGATGGCACCATCAGCATCGTATGCAGTCTTTAGGAATGTATATGCACTCTCTAGACCATTTTCTCCACCTAGGGATAATAGAGCATTGATAAGTGGCATTATAACTTTGTCGGTAAATGCTTTTACAATAGCAGAGAAAGCATTACCAACAATAACGCCGACAGCCATATCTATTATGTTTCCACGGCTAATAAATTTTTTAAAATCTGCAAAAAACTTTTTCATACTTTCTCCTTAAATATTTTTTCTAACAAATTTATTATAACAATTGTCGACAAAATCTGCAATTCTTATTTTGAAAAATTATTTAATTTTTTATTAGTCTATATAGGTACTCTTTAATGTCTTCCCAAGAATCAACTCTAGTGACACCTAAGGCGTCTAGTTCAGCCTTACTCATATCTCTATTATGATATGCTGTCATCATTAGTTTATGAGTAATATCGCCCTTTAAGTGCCCAGCCTTGTCATCTATCTGGATATCTGCCTTAAAGAGATTCTTAACACCTGTCAAGATAAAGTGTTCAGGATTAAGAAAAGGAAAATATTTAATAAGGAAATTATACTTATCTGCAAAGAATCTCGCCGACCTATCTAGACAGCAGAACATTGCACAAGACGAGCAGATATAGATATCAAAGTGCTCGTTTAGTTCCTTTATTGACTCAATAGCACCTGGCAAAAACTCCACTTCTTCGTATAAGTCCATATCCTGCAAGGTATCGTAGAACTTCTGTTTATTCTCGTCATCACCCAACATATCGTCTAGGTAATATGTGGTGAAGTCCCAAATTTTATAGTCTGTACCCATAAATCTATTCATAGCAGGAAGTAGCCCTGGGTGACAGATAACTTCGTCTACGTCTATTAGTAATTTTAATTTCTCCATACAACCACCTGTATTTCTTATTTACCCTATTTTAGCACGAAAACTCTGCACTCTCAAAGCACATTAAGGGTATTTGCTTTCACTTTGGAAATCCATTTGACTATTTTATTTTCTTACAATATAATTAGTCTATAAATTTTGACTTTAAGGGGCAAAACTATGAAAGCAGTTATTCAGAAAGTAAAGAGAGCAACACTATATAGTGATGGTGAGAAATATAGCGAAATTGGAGAAGGAATACTAATACTTCTAGGTGTTAATGACACAGACAATTCTGCAGTAGCCGACAAAATGGCACAGAAACTACTAAAACTCAGAATTTTCGATGATGCAGATGGTAAAACAAACCTAGATATATTTGCTGCAGGTGGAGAAATTATGCTAGTTAGTAACTTTACCCTATATGGTAATTTAAAAGGCACTAATAGACCTGACTTTTTCAAGGCTGCCAGACCAGAAAAAGCCGAGCCACTATATATGGAAGTTTTTGATAAACTAAACGCACAAGTTCACACAGTATCTGGTGCATTTAGGACATATATGGAGATAGAGATGTTAGCCGATGGTCCTGGCACTTATATAGTAGAGATTGACTAGTCGTAATTGACTAGTTTTTTTAATAAAATTCACTATTGACTTTTATATACCTATAATGCTAAAATATATGTATATTTTAGGGGATATGGGAAACAAATGAGAAAATTAGAAGATAAAGCAACAGGCCTTACCTGGCTAATACCAGAAGTTACAGAGATGTTATATGACAACCCTGTATATACTGCAGAAGACACATCTCTACTAGAAGACTTCAGAAGAGAATTAAATGAGTGTAAATCTAAAAATATATCTAAGTTTGTCACAGGTAATTGCAATGGACTAGGAGACTTTATGCAATGGGCGATTATGGGTAAAAAATCCCCTTGCTATGGATTTGAAGATGGCAGACTAGTTGCAACTGCAGTATTTAGTCCTAATAATAGATTCAGTAAATCACAACAACTATGGGAATATGTTAGAAAATGTGAAAGCAACCCAGAAGCCTTTGGTAGTGGTATGGCAGGATTTATGTCATATAGAAAGGCAAAACAAATCCTACAGAACCGAAGCGACTCTAATAATGCAGATATCGACTACCTAGTGGTCGTGCCTAAGGCTCAAGGTCGTGGCATTGGTACAAGGGCTGTGAGTTCTATCACCCACAACTTAGACTTCTTTGCTCCAGAGAGCCCAATAGAGACTATTACTAGCCAGATTCATATGAAAAATACTGCTAGTAAAATTATCTTTGCTAGAAATGGCTTTGAGCAGTATTCACTAGATACCGACCTAGCCTACAATCCATTTGAAGAACATATAAAGGCGTTTTAATCAAAAAAGACTACATTTAGTAGTCTTTTTTATTTCATAATTTATGATACATAATACTTACTTATCTATTTACAATACTTTCAAAAATAGCAATTTCTCTCTCTGCAGACTCAGTACTATCTGATGCGTGAACAACGTTCTCGGTTACCCTTAGTTCTAGTCCTAACATTTTAGGTATTTCATATCTAATTGTACCTTCTGCAGGGTTCTTGGTCGCACCAACAATTGCACGAATTTGAGCGATTGCATTTTCTCCTTCTATAATCATACCATATGCAATATCGCTAGTTATATATCTCTCTAAATTTGGATAGAAATCCTTACCTACGTGTTCTGCGTAGTGTTTACCAGCATCTTCGCTAGTGTATCTAATATACTCTTCTTTTAAAATATTTAATTTTCTCTCTGCTTTGCCTAAAAGATACTCTTTTACCTTCTCTACAACTTCTGGGTGACTAGCAAATTCTGGTTTTACCATTACATAAGATTTCTCTATCATAATTTTCTCCTTAAACTTTAAATCTACAAATATCTTAGCACAAAGACCACTATGCTGTAAAATGTTTACCACTTACAAGCCTTTAACAATTTTTTATATAATTAATTTTCAAATATTTTATGTACAAAAAAACTTCCTTCCTATAAGGAAAGAAGTCTGTATGTATTATAAAACACTGCTTACGCTAATAGATTTTACACTGATAGAAGGTGCACTGTAAGAAGTTGTTGCTTCTTCAAATCCTGTAGGAACTGCGATTGTTCCACAAGAATATGTGATAGTTATAGAACCTGTGTTCTCAGTCTCCATATCTCCCATATCTGGTTGGTAGTCTGGATGTAAATTAGAGTTTTTCTCACTATATTCACCTGTCATATTAACACACGCAGGAAGGTCTTTCTCGTATTTAATCTCAAAGTCAGTAGTTTGTCTTACAACTGTTCTATCATCAATGCTTGTAGTAGAAACACTAGCATTTACACCAAAGGCATCTTTACCATCTTTATAGAACTCTAGCTCACCACCAACAAGTCCAAATAATGCAAATGATGTACCAGCAAAGAAATTACTCTCAATTAGTCTACTTTCTACACTGTCTACAACAGTCTCAATAGCACTATCAAAGGCTTCCATACTAGAATAAGTATAGATTGTTTTTGTAACCACTGCTTCTTCATCATCTTCCTTCATAGATTTCTCTACATATGCTTTATACGTAGTAGGCTCTTCCATCTCACCTAGAACAACTGTGTATGTAGTAACAGTCTTTGTTTCTGTAACGGTAGTTGAAGGCTCGTAGCCTGTTTCATCTTCTTTCTCTTTGAAGCCATTTACTGTGGTTTTATCAGTCTCAGTTACCCTTAGATGATGACCTAAATCATTTTTACCAATCTCAAATTTTTGAGTAACAATAGATGTGGAAGTAAAGTCTTCACGAGAACCACTCTCATCTGCTTCTCCCCAATAAACCCACTGCTTATAAGAACTCTCACTATTCATTTTTACTTCTACAGTTCTATTTACATCTATAGTAGTAGTCTGATAGTATTTCTCTGCAGAGTTACCCATCTTCTCCATATACTCCGACATCGAAATGTCTCTAGTACACGCTGCCGCAAATAACATAGTCGGTGCTAAAAGCAACGCAAGCAAGCCCTTTTTAAAATTTTTCTTCATAAATATCCTCCCTTTCCATTTTTCATTAATGGTACTTTTATAATAGCACCTTAAAATTTTCTCAGTCAAACATATGAAAAAATTTCTCGAAAAAGATTAGTTATCCACATAACCCATATTATATATGACTTAGCCCATTACTTTGTTGACTAAATCTCATAAAAACTTTATTATATTAGTAAATACTAATGATTGCAAAGGGGGAATTTGCAAATGAAAAAAACACCTTGGTATAAAATTACATTAAGAGTAATCGCTATTGTTTTAGCAGTGATTCTACTAATACTAGGCAGTTATGTACTATACATATGTTTACAGTATAGTAGAATAGAAGATAATACTGAGATAGGCATAAATAACAATAAGTCTGCACTTGTCACTCTTGATACCGATTATTCTATAGCAACATACAATATAGGCTTTGGTGCATACACTCACGATTTCTCATTTTTTATGGACTCGGGCGAGACTCTAGATGGTGAGAAAGTTACAGGTAAAGACAGTATAGCCAAAGACAAAGAAACAGTTATAGCCAACACCACAGGCGCAGTGAATACAATTAAAGATAAGGCTATCGACTTTGCTTTCTTTCAAGAAGTAGATATCAAGGCTACTAGAAGCCACAAGTACAATCAACAAGAACATATTGAGAAGGAATTTACTGAGCACTCTAGTAGTATGTCAGTAAACTTCCACTCGGCATTTTTATTCTATCCAATATTTCAGCCACACGGTAAAACCGATGCTGGAATACTAACACTTAGTAAATACAATATCTCATCTGCTGTGAGAAGAAGCCTACCTATTGACGAGAGTTTCCCTACTAAATTTTTTGACCTAGATAGATGTATGCAAGTAACTAGATTACCAATAGAAAATAGTGATAAAGAACTAGTACTCATAAACGTACATATGTCTGCCTACGATGAAGGTGGAATCATCAGAAAAGAGCAATTATCTCTACTAAATACAATTCTTGCAGAAGAGTACAGTAAAGGCAATTATGTAATAGCAGGTGGAGACTTTAACCACGATATCGCAGACAGTGCAGAACTATTCCCTACTACCTTTAAAAGACCTGAGTGGGTATACACTCTAGAAGATAGTAATTTAAGTGAAGGGTATAGATTTGTAGCAGCAACAAATGCACCTACTTGTAGGGCAACAGATGTTCCGTACGTGAAGGGCGAAACATATAGTGTAGTAATTGATGGTTTTATCTGCTCTAGTAATGTAGAGACTGTATCTATTGAGAATATCGATACTGACTTTGAGTACTCCGACCACAATCCTGCCCTACTAAAATTCAATCTTAAATCTAATTAATATATCTTGGAGAAAATATGGGAAAATACAAAGTTGTAGTCTATGCTATAGCGAAGAACGAAGCCATGTTTGCAGAGAATTGGGCAAAAAATATGAGTGAAGCCGATGAGATATATGTGCTTCTCGACCCAACGAGCACAGATAACACCAAGGAAATATTGGAAGCCAATGGTGTACATGTTGTGCCTAAGCAAATTAAGCCTTGGAGATTTGATGTTGCTAGAAACGAAAGTCTAAAACTTGTACCAAAAGACACTGACATATGTGTGTGTACAGACCTAGACGAATTCTTCTCTCCATATTGGAGAAGAGAGCTAGAGAAAGTATGGCACCCGAATACCAATCAAGCAATATATAAGTACTTTCATAATGCAAATTCGCCCAATATGGCACCCAATATAATAGACTACTCAAAGATTCACGATAGAAAGTCATTTAGGTGGCAGTGGCCGGTACACGAGTACATAATGCCAAAGAATAAAAGGAAACAAATAAACGAAGTAAGAGTTCAGAATATTATGCTGTATCATATGCCAGACCTGTCTAAATCTAGGAGCAGTTATCTTCCCCTTCTAGAACTAGCAGTCAAGGAAAATAAAAATGACACTAGAAATCTAGGCCTGCTCGCCGAAGAGTATCTAAACAAGGGCGAGTACGAGAAAGCAGAAAAAACCTTAGACAGACTACTTAAAGTGAAGAACCTAGAAATTTACGATAAATGCCTTGCTTTTAAATTTTTAATTAGACTAGCAAATGAGCAAAAGGACTACACACGAGCAAGGCAACTATGTTATGATGCACTCAGAATATGCGATTATTGTAAAATATTCTATGGCGAACTAGGAAAGTTACTCATACTAGAATACAAGGTCTATCAAATGGGTATCAGTATGCTAAAGAAATGTCTAAGACTAACCTACGACGTTCTCCCAGCCAAAGAAGTTGAGTGGAACGATAAGGCAATTATTCATAATCTAATATCTATAGGATATTACAATCTAGGCAAAACCGAGAAAGCACTCGAACATAATATGTTAGCCCTGAAGTTACGCCCTGGCAATAGTGAATATCTAGCAAATAAAAAATTATTTGAAAGTAAAAAATAACCCTTGTTCTAGGGTTATTTTTTCTTTCTATTTCTCTTTCTCTCTTGTCTATTTTTCCAAGCAACCCTTAGTTTGTAGAAAGGCCCTAATTCTTTCTTTGCTAGTATTACATCTTTCTTTAGGTCGCTTTTGTCTCTATTTAATGTTGTCCAATAATCTTTTTCTTTTCTATATCTAAATCTAAATCTTCTTAGTCTTTTGTAAGAATACTGTTCTGCATCTCTCTCAATTGGTTGCATAGAGTAAAAAGATATCTTATCTCCACTCTCAGCAATATTTATATAACCTTGCATATTCTTTTGCCACCAATATTTCCTAGAGAGTATACAATGCTTCTTCTTTTCTCTTATTTCATCGAGTTGATATGCGTGCCTGCCTTCATGAAAAAGTGTTGATAATAGGTCAAACCTTCTCTCATCTTTTATGAAATAATTAGTCATTAGTAGTATTTCTTTGTCACTAGACACACAAGTACCACCCACACCCTGTTGAAGGTCTCTAATAACCACTTTGTATACAGGCCTACGCAGTATTTTTGCCTGTATATTCTCTATCTTTTGACACACTGCTACTCTTTCTTTCGTGTTTAGTCTTTTCCACTTTTTTAGTTTGAATTTATTATATACTAAAAATCTAAAAATCATATTTTACCTTTATTTCACACATATCTCTAATTATAATAAGTGTAACAAATTTATATAAAAAAATCATCTAAAATAAAAAAGATTTCAAATCATTTATATTTGACTTGAAATCATATCTTTTAGCCTACAGGTGTAACATCATCTGGCTCAGCCGCCATCTTAATACCCATCTCTTTACATAGCATTGTTACCATCTGTGTCGCCATCTTATAGTGTTTTAAATCTTTATACTGCTCATCAGCACTAAGATTTATATATGCTGTCTCTAGGTCTTTGTTCCATTCTTCTACATTTCCCCTACCTATCCAACTCTCGTGAATTGCATTAGCAACAGCAACAACTATATGTTTACGAACTTCTGGGTTTGGGTGAGTTATTCCATCCCAATTAGTAATTACAGACCTAGCAGCACTAGCGCCAGCCATAAAGTTATCATACTGCCAATATGGAGAAAGGCTTGCAAAATTAGTATTAGCAATATCCATAAATACTTTACCATCTTCCACATATAGAGTATCGCTAGTAGGAATTTTACCTAGCAAAACATCTTTTACAAACATTTGGTCAAGTGGCTGATTAAGTTCCTTAATTCTAGGATTATTAATAAGTCCATTAGAAAGTGGTTTCTCTAGTCTCCTATCATCACAATAAGACTGATGAAGATATGAGCCTAGGATAGCACCCATTAGTAATTGGTCATCTAGAGAAATACTCTTTAGGTCCCTAGAATTAGAAGCAATTCTAGTCATAAGCTCGGCGACATTTTGTCCCTGCATTCTAGCAGTTGTTGAACTAAGCACTTGTCTAATATGATTAAAATCCATACTCTTATCTCCTTTTACTATTTATAATATTATCTTATCATAAAAAAGCCCTGCTGTAAAGGGGCTATTTTATATATTTAACCTTATTTACCTTCTATATTTCATCGTAAAATTCATCTAAAAAACTAAGCAAAAAGTCGTGTCTCTTCTCTGCCATCTTCTTAGCAGTATCGGTATGTAGGTTATCTTTTAGAAGTAGTAATTTTTCGTAAAAATGAGATAGTACCGAAGTGGTAATTTTATTAAATGTGTACTTACCATCTTTCATAACAATATTATCTGCATCGTAGAAATTATCATGCTTAGAATTACCATACTCTATAGACCTAATAATCCCCATAACACCTAGGGCATCTAGCCTGTCTGCATCTCTAACTATCATAGCATTGAGAGAATTTAATTCCACATTTTTACCATTGTTCCAAGAAATATTTGAAATAATATATATTATCTCATTTATCTCTTCTGCAGTGTAATTCTGAGTCTCTAAAAAATCTCTTACTTTCTTAATTCTACCATCGACATCATCAAAGAGTTTTCTATCAATAGTGTCGTGAATAAGTGCTGCCGTAGCAATTATTTTAGAGTCTCCATTTTCTACTTTATTAATCTTAAGAGCATTGTTATACACTCTCATTGCGTGTTGCAGTCCGTGTCCGGAATTATCTGCTGAGAGTTCTTTTTCTACAAATTTAATTATTTCTTCCATACTACCCCTTTTACTCAAGTAGATTTTATATAAATTATATAATAGTTTCACATTTGATGCAAACAAAAACCTAGCTCATTAGAACAACTCTCTCCATCTCATTTCCTTGACATTTATCTATATTCTTTGTTATAAACAAAGTATCGAAAACATCAAGGTGAAATTATGAGCAAGAAGAAAAAATTAATAATATCTATCGTATCTATTGTTTGCGCCTTAATCGTTGGCTTTGGCTCATATTTTGGCATTAGAGCATATATGCATAATAAATACCCATATACCGTCCTAGACACTCTAGCCGATGGTGGTGGCAAAACTGCTAGAGTAATTCTACTCGGTGGTCAATCCAATGCTTCTGGATGCAGTCATAATGAGTATTTAGAAAAAAATGTCTCTGCAGACAAATATACCGAATACACTAATGGCTACGACAATGTGTATATCAATTACTTTTCTTCTGGGAAAAACTCAAGTAACGGTTTCGTTAAATGTACCCCTGGACAGGGCGACGATTCTAGTCTTTTTGGCCCAGAAGTAGGACTAGCTGAGAAACTAAATAAAATGTATCCAGACGAACAATTCTTTATCATTAAGTATGCATGGAGTGCTACTGCCCTATTTGACTTATGGTTATCTCCATCAAGTAAAGGTAAAACCGGTGACCTATATAAGGCATTTACAGGCTTTGTAAGGAGCAGTATGAGATACCTAGAATCAAAAAACTACAATGTTAAAATCGATGGTATGTGCTGGATGCAAGGTGAATCAGATTCTTTCTCAGTAGAGAACGGAACCAATTACAAGACTCACCTAAGTAATTTTATAGAAGATATACGAAGTGACCTAAGTAAATACGCAGATAATGATGGCATTGCATTTATCGATGCTTGTATTGCTGACTTACCTGCATATTGGGTGTATGGAGACCTAGTAAATGAATCCAAAAGAGCAGTAGCAGAAATGTCTCCTTTAAATGTACTTATAGACACCAATGCCGAAGGATTAGTAACCAATACTGAGCCTGAAGACACAGTAGATATGGCTCACTATGATGCGTTGTGTGAGATAAAATTAGGTCATTTATTTGCAGAAGAAGTTTCAAAATTTTTTAACTAAATTACACATTAAAAAATGCTATTAAGTTGTGAAAAATGAGATTTTATGCTAGACTAACAAAGTAAAAACCAGATATTAGAATGTAATATCTTACATAAATTACATATAATTTTATGAGTGGAGTGAAATGCTTATGAATAATACTGATTGGGATTTTACCCTAGCAAATTACGATAAAGTATGGGGTCTAATGGTACAACTAGGACTACTGCTATTATTCCTAATGTTAGGAAATATTTTACGTAGAAAAATACCTTTATTTAGGAATTGTCTAGTTCCTTCTGCTTTGCTTGGTGGAGCAGTACTACTAGTAGCAGATATTATACTTTCTCAATTTGGGGTAACCCTTGTAGACAATAGAATTATGCAGGTTGTGACCTACCACTGTCTAGCAATAGGCTTTGCTGCGATGACACTAAAAACAGAAAAAGCCACTCACAAGACAAAGAAGAGTCAAGTATTTGAATTCGGTGCTCTTCAGGGTGGAACATATATGTTACAAGCCTTTGTAGGTATCGGCATCACAATAATAATATTCTTATTAACACAATACGGAGACAATATCATCTCATACATTTGTGGACTTATCTTACCACTTGCGTTTGGTCAAGGCCCTGGAAATGCACTTAGTTGGGATATTAACTTTACTAATAACCCTTCTACAATGTTCGCAGGAAATGGCAGTTTCGGCTTATCTCTAGCATCTATTGGATTTGTGGTAGCATCTGTATTCGGTATCATCTATATCAATATCCACAAGAAAAAAGGCACACTATTTGTTCGTAATACCAAGGCTGCTGAATTTGTAGACCAGACCAACCCTACAGGAACAGAAATCCCAGACAATGAGTCTGTAGATAAGTTCTCTATTCAAGTAGGATTTGTTGCCCTTGCTTACGCATTGTCATTTGGCTTTATGTGTTTGCTTGGTGTGATTTCTGACTTTACAAATAGTATCGCTTGGGGATTTAACTTCCTTTGGGCATCAATTGCCGCTATGCTAATCAAAGTTGTAGTAACTAAACTTAGAAAAAAGAAACTTATGAATCGTCAATATATCAATAACTACCAGATGGACAGAATATCTGGTTTCGCATTTGACCTAATGATAGTTGCAGGTGTTGCAGCAATTGAGATTAACGATATCAAGAGATATTTACTACCTATCATCATTCTTAGTGTAGTTGGAACAATTATTACTTATGCATATGTTAGATTTGTTTCAAAACATTGTTTCAAAGGCTTTGAACACGAAATGTTCCTAATGAGCTTTGGTACATTTACAGGTACTGCATCTAATGGTATGATTCTTATGAAAGAAATAGACCCTAGCCTTAGAACTCCAACTTCTAGTTTATATATACTATCTAACTTCCCTGCTATGGTTATGATAGCACCACTGCTACTATTACTCAATTTTGCTAGTCAGTCACTATTACACGCAGGCATTGCTTGTGCAATCTTCTTCGTTCTTTGGTTTGTTTATACAACATTCCTGTTCCGTAGAAGAATATTTAAGAAAAAATACAAAGACAACCCTGCGCCTGTATGGGCAGATGAAGAAGTGGAAAATGCAGAAACTGCTACAGTAGAGACAGTAGTCGAAGAAACTATCGTAGAAGAAACTACAGAGAAATAACATAAAAAGACGACTAATTATAGCCGTCTTTTTTATTTTTTATTAAATTTCTCTAAGGCAAAGTGACCGTCGTCGTATATTAGTTCTCCATTTTTATGCTCATATCCCATCTTTCTATAGAATGGAATTGCTGACATACTAGCAGGAATTTCTATTCTTTTTGCCCTTATGAAATACTCATCTTTTTCTAAAGTTTCGATAATTTTTCTACCCAAACCTTGACCTTGGTACTCACTATCTACAAATATATTAAAAAGCGAACTCTCGGTCTCGCTATCATAGTATGGACCGATAGCCCCACAGCCAACTATTTTTCCGTCGAACTCCATAACATAAAAGTGTGTCCAAGACGCCCTATCTTTTACACCTTCTACACTAAAACAGCCCTTGATATACTCAATAGATTGCTTAGGATAAAATTTTTCAAAAGCAGAGCCATTCAATGCCCTACATATCATATCGGCAACTGCCACGTAATCTTTTTCTGTAATTAATCTAATAACCATAATATTCTCCCTTCCCTTATCATTTCAAAAACATCAATTAATTAAAAAATAAACCCAAACCGAAATTAACGATTTAGGTTATAAATACTTTTTATAAATCAGAATATTTAACTAATTCTACTCCAGATTGTTTGAATAATTCTAGAGCAAAGTCATCAGGGTAACCCTGTTTGTAAATAACTTTTGTGATACCTGAATTAATTATCATTCTTGTACAAAGTATGCATGGTTGATGAGTTACATACATTACAGCACCATCTAGACTAACACCTAGTTTAGCAGCCTGAATAATAGCATTCTGCTCTGCGTGAACAGCATAACATACTTCTTGCATTGTGCCACTAGCAATATTCCTAGCAATCCTTAGACACTCACCACGCTCAGCACAACTTACTATGCCCTGTGGTGCTCCATTATAACCTGTTGTCAATATTCTCTTGTCTTTTACACATATAGCGCCAACGTGTCTATGCTCCTTGAAACAACTAGACCAAGTAGCGATTGTCTCTGCCATCTGCATAAATCTCTCGTCCCATTTATCCATGCCTTATACCTTGCCTTTTATTTTTTCTATATAATTATATACTCTAGTATACATTTGGTCAAACGAATTCACCTTCAACATTTTTTAGTTTATTAATAATGTTATTATGTCCTACAGAGTATACTTTAATAAAGACTTGCGTTTTTATAGAAAAAATATTATCATTAAAGTAACGGAGAGTGACTAATATGAGAAAGAATAAATTATTTATGTTTTTATTAATGATTGCTTTATTATTTGTAGCAATTCCACTTAGTGGTTGTTGCCACCAATCAATTACGCTGACAATAGGTAACGAAGCCGATTTTGCTCAGTACTTTGAAGAAGGCTTTGATATGACATATCTAGAAGACCATGGGTGGATTTATAGTCACAAAATACCTGTTATTGCCTACGAACTTACTGAAGATATAACAATAACAAGAACTGACTTAAAAAACAGCAATATGAACCAATATAGTGAAAAACTATCAATGGAAAAAAATATAGAAAATAGTGGTGGTTCCAGCACTACTATTCTTGATGGTAAAAACCACACTATAAAAAACTTAACACTTAGTGGTTTCGGTGCAAGTCTTTTAGCTATAACAAATTGGGAAACAAATGTTATCATTAAAAATATAACCTTTGATAATTTGACCATTAATGGCAAAGGTCCTACGGGTGCATTACTTTCATTTAATAAATATAATCGTAATGATAATTGTAAAGTAACCTTTGAAAATGTACACATTATCAATAGCACTATCACAAATGAAGGTAATTACCCTATTGGTGGATTTATTGGTCATGCAGATGGAATGATAGGAACAATTAAGAATTGTTCGGTAAAAAATACCACTATTAATGGCGTTGACGCAGAAGATTGTGGTGGATTTATTGGTAAAAACTCACTATCTATAAGGGGAGAGTTACTTACAGTTAGTGATTGCGAAAGTAAAAACAATACAATATCTGGGACAAGTAATGTTGGTGGATTCTTTGGTGAACTACATCAATCATATGCCGATTATAAAGCAGATAGATTATTTGAATTTAAAAACTTAACCAATAGTTCAAGTGTAACAGCCACAGACAACAGAGCCGGTGGAATTGCCGGTCACCTATCATATTGGGACTATTCCAACTTTATATTTGACACTTGCAAAAACGAAGAAAATGCCACATACACTGCAGAAATTAAGAGCACTAATAATAGTGCTGGTGGAATTTTAGGTTCTGCTAATTGGAATGGTTCTTGGGTTTACATTCCTGCGGGTTGTCAAATCAACTTTAAAAATTGTACAAATAATATGAGAGTAACTGCCAAAGAAAATGTTGGTGGAATATCTGGATACATAAGCGACAAATTCTGGTATGTTAACTATAACAATTGTAAAAACTTAAACTATGGCACAGTAGATGGAATTCATAATATAGGTGGAATATCTGGAAGTATTGATGGAACTATACTCGGTGGTAAGCAATTCACCTATACAAATTGTGAAAACAACGCTATGATTTACGGATTCGGCTCATATATCGGTGGTATTGCAGGATATAATGCCGCTCTAAATCCCCTATTCACTAATTGTAAGAGCACATCACAGCATAATTGGATAACAGGCGAGCAGTATGTTGGTGGTATTAGTAGTAGATATGGAACATTCGTAGACTGCGAAAACACAATGGATATCAAGCACAATGGCACACTACAAACACTTTGGAAATATGTAGGTGGAATAGTTGGTTCTGGTGACAATTCAACCTTTACTAATTGCTCTAATAGTGGAGATATCATAGACTACACTAAGTGTACCGGCGTAGACGCTAGTTATATAGGTGGCATAGCAGGATATACAAGTAAACTATTAATGTCTGGTTGTTCTAATAGTGGAACAATAGCAGGAAATGAGTGTGTCGGCGGACTAGTTGGTAAATCAGATGCTGCCTTCCTAGAAGGACAAAAGAATACTTTAATCAACTGTTCTAATACCGGAGATATATATGCCTTTGGTCAAACAACAACTACACAAGATAATTATGACGAAAAAACAGTTAAAGGTAAAATCGGACTACTAATTGGTTCATTCTTTACAGGCACATTAATCTTTGAATTTAACAATGTTACTGTCAATGGAAATATCTATATTATCAACGACACTGACTATGTCGGTGGTTGGTGTGGATACTTTGAAGAAGGCTCTGTAAATACATTTAAAAACGATATTTCCGACTCAACTATTGATTATAAGATTTATTTAAGTCAAAATGTTACCAACATTTGCAAAAATAACTATAAATATGGTTCAAATATTTTTGATGTTGAAGGAAATGTTGGAGATTTTAATAATCCTACCACCACCCCAGAATCTTTTACATATTCTGAAAGTGACTAGGTAACAAAATTTAAATACAATAATTAGGTCATAATAATGTATAAAAAATTAGTAGAAAAAGCATTCGATAAATTGACAAGACTATACAATAATCCATACATAGATATGAGTGATATTTATGATTCAAGAGTTGGTTTTTGGTGGGAAGAATGGGGACCTAGGCCCCGCTCTTACACTCATAATAAAGAAAACGCTGTATTATATTTAAACCATCAAAACGGCGACTTGGAGCCCATTTTGTGTTTAGATATTAAATCAGGTAGTGATTCTGTCGAAGTTCACGTTAGTGAGTGGGAGCACAAAAACGCTGTGGAATCTGTAGATGAACAGATTGTTCAAATGCTTTGTAAAAAATATGATTTTATTAAAACAGATAAATTTAGAAATCATTTTTACACCAAAATAGATAGCGATGAAGAAGCAGAAATAAAAGCAAAAGTAGGTCAAATGCTTAATGCAACAGCGTTTGTTTATTTAATGGACTGGTCGATTGCTAGTGTGGCGGATGCTATAGAAGATGAAGATGATTTTTATATGTTTAGGGGTTGTGTTCGAGAAAATTATAATATCGAAATGGTTAAAGAGCGTTTAAAAAGACACGATTGGACTTTAAATATTAAAGATACTGAAAATGGTCTTAATATAGAAACTGTATTTGCCGATAGCAAAGGCAAACCATTAAAACTATCTGCATATCAAGAAGGAAAATGCGTATATCTGTCATGTGGACACAAATATAAAGAACTTTCAAAATTAGAAAATATAGACAAGATATTGGGTTATCATAGTTGTGAACTATCTAGCTACTTAGGTCGCGATAAGTATGAGTGTATGATAGAAAATTATGGAATATTAAGAAACAACGAATACGGTCTTAAAGATTCTGCCGATAAATGTATAGATTTCTATTTTCAGCAAATTTGTACAGTTATGTTGATTGCAGAAAACTTGCCTACTTTTAAAAAGTTTTTAAAAACCGAAACAAACAAGAGAAAACAAAAATAATAGTATAAGAACCTATTAGGAAAAATCCTAGTAGGTTTTGCATTATTCGAGAGTCTTAATTTTATCAAAATATTAGTACTAATTATCGTATGTTTATGGGGAGTCAGATTAACTGCAAATTGGGCTTATACATTTCATAGTCTAGAGCATCAGGATTGGCGTTATTCTATGCTAAAAGAAAAAACTAAAAAAATTTATCCTTTAATTAATTTCTTAGGAATTCACCTATTCCCTACCCTTGTAGTTTATCTATGCATACTCCCTGCAGTAGTACTTATTACTAGCGATGTCGCAGGAAATACTCTTAGTTATATATTTATCTTAGTTTCTCTCCTTGCAGTTATTTTGCAGGGTACTGCAGACTGCCAAATGCACTATTTCAAAAAGCATAGAGTAGAAGAAAAATTTATCCATATAGGACTATGGAAACACTCTAGACACCCAAACTATTTAGGTGAAATCTTAATGTGGTGGGGTGTTGGTCTATCTTCTGTATTTACCCTGCAATCTAGTTGGTATCTACTAGCAGGAGCAATCGTTAATCATCTAATGTTCCTATTTGTCAGCATTCCTATGGCAGATAAAAGACAATCACAAAAAGAAGGCTTTAGTGATTACAAAAAAGAAACCAATAGCCTAAGCCCAATAAAATTCTCATTTGAATAAAAAAAGTCGCAATCAACAGTAATGTTAGATTGCGATTTTTTTAATGATAAAATAGCGTCTATTAACCTAAAAATTTATTTGCGTAGGTGCAGGTTTTGCAAAATTCTTCTGTAATGTTTCTATCAGCAAATCCTTTATAAATATTTTGAGCTCTTGGGGTATTTAAAATATCGGATATTCTACTCTTAAAAATATTGCCAAGAGCGAGTTTTCCTTCACTATCTAAACAACAAGCAACAACCGTTCCATCACATAAAATCCCGAAATGAGAACGCAAACCATAACAATATTTTTTACAAATTTTTTCTTTGTTTTCTGTAGTTATAGGCCACTCAAATGTTTCTGCAAAACTTACATACATTTTGTCAGTTATACTTGTGTGGTGTTGTAGATTTTCGGTAACTAGTTCTGTGTTAAATACGCTGTTTATTTTTTCTATTATACTTCTATTTAAAGTGTTTTTAGCATTTTGGGTGCTAGACTCATTCCATAATCTAAGTTCGATATAAGTCCTACTATTATCAGAAATTTCTTTACAAGAGAGTAGTACATCTTCTAAATAATTATCCAAAGAATTAGCGCTATTATTTGCTTCAAAACTATGTAGACTAACTGAAATTTTTTTTGCACAGCCAGATTTTAATAAAGCCAAATTTTGCTTAAGCAATGTTCCGTTTGTTGTAAGATACACATTTAGTTCTTTCTTATTACAAATCTCAAATATCTCTTTTATATTTGGGTGTAGTAATGGCTCTCCCATAAGGTGCAGACAAATAGTATTGGTTAAGGGAGATATTTCATCTGTAATTGTATCAAACTCTTCTACACTCATAAACTTCCCTGGACGACTAGTCTTGGGACAAAATGAACAATTAAGATTACATATGTTAGTTATTTCAATATAAATTTGCTTAAACTTTCTCATATTTATATCTTAACAAATTTCATAAAATTTAAAAACTAAAAGCTTATCATAGAAACAAAAAAAGTGAGCGTATGCCCACTTACTTTGGCGGAACGAACAAAGTTCAGGTTGAACTGAAATCACTTGATGATATAATTATTTTATATATTAAATAACATCAAGTTTAAACTATGTGTTAGAATTTTCTAACAACCTAAACAGATTGTTATCCATATAATCATTCCAGTCTGAAATTGAGTTTACATAATTCTTAATAACTTTTACAAAATATTTTGAATTAATACATTTATAAATATTTCTCATAGAATGTATTTTGCTTGGAGTTATGTAATTTGCTGAAATCACGACATCATCGTTATTTAATGGATTTTCTGATTGTTTTAGAAGAACAAATTTTTCATCATTATATGGATTTATAGATTTTGCGGAAACAATTTTATATTCATTGCCTAAGTATGCAGTTTGTGTAAAAAATGGCTCATAGTTAAGAAATTTTGAAATGGACTTCATTGATAAAATCACTTTCGATAAAAGTCTGCTAGCATGTTCATTAAAGAAGGATTCATTTGTTTTTTGGTTTAAAAACTCTTCAAATTGATTTTCTAAAATTGCAAGATTATTAAACAATTCAAAACCTAAGAATTCACTATTGTTAATATCTTCTTCTAATTCTGATTCACTTTTTTCAATAAAATACATATGGTTGTATCTTTGTTTAATATTGCTGTTAAAATAAAAAATTTTTGAAAAGTCCATTAAATGAGCAATAATTTGATTATCTATTTCTGAATATAAAAAATCATATATAGTAGGATTTATATTTAAAATAATGTTGCAAATTTCAGAGTGTAAAATATTTTTAAGAGATTTTTTGTCTTTATCTGAATTGAATTTAATAATTCGATTTTGACGGATATCAAAAGGTAAGTCTTCGACATTTCCATATTTTGTGTCAAACAGCATTAAAATATGATTAATTCCTAAATTATTCATAGCATACCCCAATTCGATTAATACATTAGGATTGCAACATTTGCGACCTGTTGATTCTCTATTAATTAGGGTTAAATCGGCAACAAAAATGGTTGATTGATTAATTTTTTTAAACAATGCATCAGTCAAATTAACTGAACCCTTTGAATTTCTAGCATCACTGCTAATATTTATAAAAAATTCTCCAATTTTTTCTTTTGCAATAGAATTTAAACAAGTAGCAATAAAACGCTTGGTTGTTGGTATATCTGATTGCCAAGAATAAAATACATCTAACTTCATATATTCTCCTTAATTTATGTTTTCTTTTGTGGTTTAACATTTAATATATAAATTATTTCACTTATTACAGTGGAGAACAAGCGAATAGCACTTCTTTCATCGATAATGTTTTTTAAATAAATCGTTTCATTACTTAAATAATCACCACAAGTCATGTTGTCGATTACAGCTCTATACACTTTACCTGTTGTATGATTAATAATTTCCCAGCCAATTAATCTTTGGTTGTTGGTAAGATATTTATCAATAGACTTACCGTAAGAATTCCAATTTATTAATTCTCTATTGAAATGAACATCATCCCAAAATGAAAATATTGGAAAATGAATAAGAAGATTTCTTATAAATGAAAATGTTTCATATATAAGAGGATTAATTTTAAAATACTCATTTTCTTCTATACTTTTTATTGCTTCTTTCATTTCTTCATGTGTAACAATTTCTGAGAACAACGCAAAAAGGTCTTTGTAAATATAAAAGCGTTTTGCCTTACTTTTTTTAAAAAATTTTTCTTCATCTGATAATTTTTTATAAGCATTTTTTAGTCTTTTTATTATTGTTTGTATAAATTCTTCTTTTGTCATATCAACTCCGTATAAAAAGTATATCATAAAATTTATAAATTTTGTAGATTTAGAGAGAAATTTACAAAAATATATGTTATAATCATATTATGGAACAATATATAATACAAAATAAAAAATTAATTGATGAATGGGATTGGGATGAAAACAATAAAATAGGATTAAACCCTAATCTTTTATCCTGTGGTTCTACAAAAAAAGCATTTTGGATTTGTAAAAAAGGACACAAATGGTATTCAAATATAAGGGATAGAAACAAAGGAAGTGGATGTCCATATTGTTCCAATAATAAAATACTTAAAGGTTATAATGATTTAGCAACAATTAATCCAATGCTTGCAAAAGAATGGAATTATGAAAAAAATGGCGAATTAAATCCCAATATGGTATCAGCCGGTAGTGAAAAGAGAGTTTGGTGGAAATGCGAACAAGGTCACGAGTGGATTGCTTGTATTAAAACAAGAAACAAAGGAAGTGGATGTCCATATTGTGCGGGGCAAAGAGCGATTAGTGGTTATAATGACCTAGCAACAATTAATCCAACACTTGCAAATGAATGGAATTATGAAAAAAATAATGAGTTAAATCCAAGTATGGTGATGACAAATAGTGGCAAGAAAGTATGGTGGAAATGCGAAAAAGGTCATGAATGGCAAGCTACTGTAAATGACCGAAGTAACGGTTATGGTTGCCCTTATTGTTCTGGTAGGCAAGCTGTTGTTGGCTATAATGATCTAGCAACAGTTAATCCAACACTAACAAAAGAATGGGATTATGAAAAAAATAGAGAATTAAATCCCAATATGGTATCAGCTGGTAGCGAGAAGAAGGTGTGGTGGAAATGTGAAAAAGGTCATGAATGGCAAGCGAGAATAAGAGATAGAAATCTTGGTACAAATTGTCCCATTTGCGCTAAAGAGTTGCAAACATCATTCCCTGAACAATCAATTTATTTTTATATAAAAAAATTATTTCCTGATGCTATTAATGGAGATAAACATTTAGGAATAGAATTTGATGTTTTTATTCCATCGATAAATATTGCAATAGAATATGATGGTGTTTTTTGGCATAAAAACAAGAAGACAAGAGATGAAAGAAAAAATAAGTTTTGCGAAAAAAATAACATACTTCTTATTAGGGTTAGAGAAGATAGTGACTGTGAATGGATTGAAAACGATTATTTAAAAATAATCACTTGTGGAACTTCAGAAGTTGGTTTAAAAAACGCATTAGAACTATTAATGTCATTTTTAAACAAGGAAATTGAAATCGATTTAAATAGAGACCGCTCTGATATATATTCATTATTTATAAATAATCAAAAAGTTAAGTCTTTATTAAATTTGAATCCTCAACTGTCGAAAGAATGGAATTATGAAAAAAATGGTAAACTACAACCAGATATGGTTACCGCCAATAGTCATAAGAAAGTATGGTGGAAATGCGAAAAAGGTCATGAATGGCAATCTGTTATAGCATACCGAAATCGAGGGTGTAGATGTCCTATATGTGCAAAAGAAAAAAGAAAAGGATATTTATAAAATAGATTTTAAAAAATACTTAATCAGTTATGGTTAAGTATTTTTTGTAAAATAAAAAAATAAAAGAAATTATGGCAAAGTGGGCAACCCTTTATGATTCGAACAAATTGCAAAGGTTAAACTTGTTAGAATTGCAAACTCAATAACAAAATAAAAAAGTTGGCTATATTTTATAGTCAACTTTTTATTATTTATTGCTTATTTATACTTCTTAAACTCGGTATTATAATTGCAGGAATACCTTTTAGACAAAAATAAAAGAACTGCGTGTGCGAACGCAGTTCCGATTGGCGGAGAGTTAGGGATTCGAACCCCAGGAAGCTCTCACTTCAACGGTTTGTCTCATACCTTCTACGTCTTTTCCCCTACCGTTATTTTTCACAACACCTTTTTATTTTTAAATTTTTTTCGTGTCTTCGTAAACCACACGACCGCCGGCGGTCTTGAAAACAAAAAAAGTGAGCGTATGCCCACTTACTTTGGCGGAGAGTTAGGGATTCGAACCCCAGGAAGCTCTCACTTCAACGGTTTTCAAGACCGCCGCTTTCGACCGCTCAGCCAACTCTCCAAATATTAACTTTCATATTATATATGTTTTATTAACTTTTTGCAAGTGTTTTTTGAAAAAATTTTTAGCATTTTATTAGGTTTATAGCCCACCAGCATTTTACATATATAGTACTACTCGTTAATTCTTAATTTTATTTCTCTGACATAAGTTTATCTATAATTGGTTTATCTGCCGCAGCCCACTCTAAACTAGGTAATTCTGCTCTTTCTAGCCACTTATAATCTTTATGTACATTTAGTTTAAAATCATAACTCTTAGCATCGCACTTGTAGCAATACATATTAAGTATAAAGTCTGGATACTCGTGTTTAATATCTAGGTAATGCTCACCTATTACGATATCCATGTCCATCTCTTCCATTATCTCCCTAGTTAAGGCTTCTTCGTGAGTCTCCCCTTCTTCTATTTTACCACCTGGGAATTCCCATTTAAGAGATGTATATTCAAATTTACCTACGTCTCTAAGCATACACAATATTTTATTGTCTTTCTCTATAATTCCTGCCACAACATACAATTCTTTCATAATACTTTCTCCTTATCTTTCGCATTTATTATATCACGAAAAAATCTATTCGTACACCAAATTAAGCCAAAAAAAAGATATATGAGCATTCTCATATACCTTTGCTTTTTTATGCTCTCCAGAGAGAATGAAGATTACAATACGCAAATACCGCCTCGACCTTGTCGCCTTCGCACATTGCAAAGCATATTTCTGGTCTGTCGCCTGGTTTTAATAGTTTTCTTTGGTTACCAAACTTAGTTTGAAGTGATACCCACTCTATATAATGGCTACTCTCCATTGGATGCTCTACTGCACCAATAGATACTCTCACCTTATTTCCATCTACAGTGTATACAGGTACGTGCTTTTCTTGTGACGCATCGGTTGTTCCTGGGATAATCTCTGCCATAACTTCACCACAACATACTACAGGCACACCTGAGTCAGTTACTTTAGCAATGATATTGCCACAATGAGCGCATCTAAAAAATCTTTGCTCCATTATTCTTCTCCTTTTTCTTTTGTTTTATATATTCTTTGTCTTCATAAATAATTGTAATATTTTTGTTTAAGAAATACAAATGAAATATAACACTTATGACAAAATGCAATTAGTTTATTTGACTTAAACATAAATTACTAGTATATGTAAAATATAAAAAATAAAAAAGCAGGAAAGCAGATGAATATACAAATAGCAGAAATTTGTGGACTATGTGCTGGTTGCAAAAACGCAATAGGTACTACAGTAAAAGAGATAGAGTCTGGTCATAGTGTCACCATCTTTAAAGAAATAGTTCACAACAAAAATGTAAATACTTACCTACATAATATGGGTGCAGATTGTTTAGAAGACATAACAACCCTAAATAAATCAGATACTATAATTATTAGAGCACACGGAGAACCACCTGAGACATATGAGTATCTAGATAGTAATGGCTATAGATACAGAGACTGCACCTGTCCAAATGTTACTAGAATTCATAACCAAGTAAGAGAGTATAGTGATAAAGGCTACAAGGTAATCATTATTGGTAAATACCAAAAAGCCCTTCACCCAGAAGTTCTAGGTACTATAGGCTGGGCAAATAGCGAAACTATACTTATAGAGACTATGGAAGATATATCTAAATTAGATAATCACACTAACGAAAAATTTTATCTAGTATGCCAAACAACATTTAATACCGAAAAGGCAGAGAAACTAATATCTGCTATTAGTGATAAAATAAATATTCAAAACTCGGAGATTGTAATTAACAAATCCCTATGTGGAGCACAAAAAGCAATAAATGAGTCTTCGGTAAAGCTTGCTAAAGAGTGTGATATTATGATAATAGTCGGTGGCGCTAATTCTAGTAATTCACTCGAACTATACAATAATGTAAAAAGGTACTGCCCTAGTATTTTTATAGAAGACATTTACTTATATAGAGAAACATTACAAAGAGAAAATTTAACTATAACCCCTACAACTAGAGTAGGTATAACTGCAGGAGCTTCAACTAGAAAAGAAGAACTAGTAGAACTAAAAGAATTAATAGAGAAAGATTACAATAAGTAAAGGAGCAAACAATGAGACTATTATATTCCTACGAAGAAATCTTAGACAGGACCAAAGAGATTGCAAATAAACTAACCGAGAGATTTAAGGGTAAGGACCCACTAGTAATATGTATACTAAAAGGTGCGTGTCCATTTCATAGTGACCTGATTAGACATATGGACACAAATGTTCAGGTCGACTATATGCACGTTAGTAGTTATACAAATGGCACAGAGAGTTCGGGTACTGTAGTTATCAAGAAAGATACAACAGTAGACATCAAAGGCAGAGATGTAATTATTGTCGAAGACATAGTAGACACAGGCAGAACCTTAGCACTACTAAAACCACTGCTTATGGAGAGAGAACCAAATAGCATAACAATCGTATCAATGCTAGATAAACCAAGTAGAAGAGTTGTCGACTTTGACGCCGACTATGTAGGCTTTACTATTGACGACCTATTCGTTATAGGTTTCGGTCTAGACTATAATGAAATGTATAGAAATCTAAATGGTATCTACATCTACGAAGAGTAAGAAAAAACACGATATGACCTATCGTGTTTTTTTGTCCTTTATTAATACCACTGCAAGATAAAGAGCATATGCAATATTGATACCAAGTAATATGAAAAATAAAATCAAATGGAACATATTCATAACTGCCACACCTGCAAGTGATAGTATCCACACAAGTAGTAAATACACACCACCTAGGAAGTCTACTGAAAATACTGATATAGATATTACTCTAAAAAACAAACTTAAATTACTCACTCCAATATACCCCCTTTGCCATTATCTGGGACTCATAGTCTAGAGTTTGAATTTCAGCTGCTCCACCATTAACACTAGTAGGAATAATAGTAGAGATATCATCATAGTTAACATATATTAATGCTGCGATATGATAGTCAGTAGTCTCGAGATTTAGCACATAGTTTTCTCTTGCCCCAATATAAAAACCCGATACAGTTCCAAACCAAGGGTCAATCTCACATCTAGCAGCACCGAGTGCAGTTCCCACAAAATTCTTCTTTTCATTATATTGAGTTTGGATATTTGCCATAGAAAAACACTCGCTAATCTGACCACACAAGTATCCACCAATACCCCCCACAAACACATATGCCTTCTCGTCCACAGTCTCGATATTTATATCTGCCTTAATACCACAATTAATAATATTAGGATTGATAGTCTTATCGTCTACAGTATGGGTATCTGCGTACGCAAAGATTCCACCAGCATATACCATTAATTTTTCTGACTGTACATTAATGTCACCAGAATTGAAGCATTTGACAATATCTCCATAGTTATTAGCAGAAATACCACCAATATACATTATGCCCTTTGCTTCGTTATTTATGTTATTAGACACATTTGTAAGGGTACTACGATTAATACAATTCTCTATGTCGCCATAATTAGTAAGCGTAATTCCGGCGACCGTTGGAGACCAGCCGTCCTGCACACTAGTTTGACTAATAACACAATTATTGATGCAATTCTCCACAGCAGAACCATCTTTATTTTCAATAGTAAATCCAGCAATATCTACAGTGTCTGCAGTAATACTAGAATCTTTTACAAATTCGCAATTTCTAATAACCCCGCTATTATTAATAGAGTACCCACTGATAAATCCTTCTCCATCTCCAGCAGAAGATATGGTCGCTGTCATCAGTAGATTTGAGCCAATTATCTCACCCCTATTATTAGTAGCCATACCACATAGGGACACCATTTTATTAGCATCTTTATTAAACGTTAAAACCATATCTACAGAGATAATATTAATACCACTGAGCGTGCCTTCATTGTGACCAACTAGTAGACTTACTTCTCTGTCTACATTTGCTGTAATTCCTTCGTAGATAATATTTAGATTTTTAAGTGTACCTTTGTTAGTTTCTACCAATGCACTATCTGGTATGTTGTTTACTGTTATTATATATCCGTCGCCATCTAATACACCTTTAAACTCTAAATCACTCTTGAAAGTAGTGATATTTATATCTGCAGCGAGTACATAATTTCCCCTGGAATTCAGTGCTCTATAGAGCTGTCTCTCAGTGTATATTTTAAATGGTGACGAAGATATACCAAAGCCATATATTCCACCAACTAGCACACATAAAATTGTGATAAGGGCAGCAAACGAACTAGATAGAGTTAGTGCTAGACCATAGACTTTACGTTGCTTATACTCTAGTGGTCTATGCTCTATATCTATGTTTCCATTATCAATGGAGACTTTGATTTGAGATTGCTTATATATCGCCTTGATATTTCTCTTTGCTTTTTCTGTAATATAGAACTTACTATAGCATTTCTTAACTAGTCTATCTTTTTTCAATATCGCAAGGATTTCTATAGGCGTTACAATTGAGTCTTCATCTCTATATAACCTTAGTGACTTTCCTGCAATTTCTCTGAATTTCTTATAAAGTTCAAATGGCTCATCTACGACATTATACTTTCTAATATTAGATAGCACATCTCTGTATTTTGCAATTATTTTATTTGCTTCGAACATATAGCAGAGAGTAAGCACAGGGAATCTACCAAAAGATAAACTCTCTTTACCTTCTATATAGGCAGAGAAAAGAGCCAAGTTGTCTTCCTTGACTGTTTGCAAAATAGTTAGATTATCTATCTTACCCATCTTTTCTCTCCTTTATTTTTATTTCTTGGTTTTAACCTTTCTAGACTCAGCCCACTTGTCTAAAATTTCAAATATATACTCTTCGTTAACATCGTTATTCTCTACGATTTTTTTGAGCAGTTTAGAAGAACTAGCATAGTTCTCGGCTAATTTATCTATACTTCCCTTTTCTTCGTTGATTGCATTTAAAATACTATTATTTTTATCTTTAATCTCAGAGATTGTATCTGCACTACTCTTTAGAGCATCAGCAACATCTGTATTGATATACTCACTTACCTTCTGCACACCAACGTTGTATTGCTCTAGTTTTCTCTCCAGCCCCTTGATATCATAAGTCTTTTTCTTCTCTTCAATAATCCCACTTAGTTTCTCTATCTGGCCTTCTGCCTTGTCTTCTATAGCATTGATAGTACTGAGTTTACTCTCAATCTTCTCGCAGACACTGATTAGATGGTCGACAGAATTTACATATCTACTAGTAGAAGACAAAAATCTGTCTACTTCGCTAGTAAGTGTTTTTGCCTTGTCAGCCTGTCCAGATAGTTCCTTATAAATCTTATCTAGTTTAGTCTGTATAGAACCATCAAATCCAGCATTAAGATTCTTAATATCTTCACTAATGCTATCAAAAGAAACGGAGAAAGACCTTAGGTTCTGCTCTATTGGACCTATTAAATCTCTATACTCTTTAAATGTATCAATAAGCGATTTGATTTCGTTATTTTCCATACCTTATTTCCTTACCTTATTAAAATTCTCTTTGATTTTGCCAAAGCTACTCTTTAGACTAGATATATCTTTTTTCACAGTCTCTACTATAAAGTCCCTAGCGATAGCATTGTCTTTCACAGCATCGTAGTACTCAATGATATCTATATTTAAGTCTCTACTACTACCATTACTGCACTTATCTATAAGCTCAATAAGAATAGTGTCGCCGGAGATTGTGAATTGTTTTTTTGCTTCATCTAGCATTCCATATTCCCAGAATTTAATTCCTGCTTCACGGTACTTGCCACTACGGATATATTTTTCGCTAATCTCTATAGTTCTCATAGCGTCTATTCTAGCCGAGTCATCATTGATTTTACCTGCCATAAATCTAGCATTATCAAATTGCTCTAGTTTAATAAATTCAGCCACTCTGTCTTTTATCTCTAATTGTGTAAATTCTACTTTTGACACAATACTATTTAGAGTATTTATAGCAGAATGTGTATCCATACACACGAAGTTTGACTTAAAGAATTCTTCAAACTGAGTGATAGGTAGTTTCTCTACTACAAAGATATTCTGCTTGGCTCTAGATAGAGCAACATAGAATAAATTGTAATAATATCTATAAACCGAGTTCTCATCAGCACTTTTATGATTAACCTTGCTATGCTCTAGGTGCTTCCATTTATCAACATTTGCAGATAGCACATTATAGGCAACCACCGTTCTACGCTCTAGACCTTTAATCTCACTAACAGTTAGAACTTCTTGGTCTTTAATAACTTTCTTGAGTTTATCTTTTTCTTCTTTGCTAGACACTACAAAAGTGAAATTATCATAACCACTCTTAGATACTCTATCTGCAAAATCGGTGGCTCTAAGGTACACAGCAGTGGTCTTTAGTCCACTATCAATGCTTTTACCCTTTACAATAAAATTATGTGTTCCAAATTCTAACTTATTAATATCGCTAAGTGCATCAATAATTCTCTCAATCTTAGCAGTATTACGATAGTTGTATTTGAGTTCTTTGACTTCGGTTAAGTCCTTTTCGTAAATTAAATTCTTAAGATAACCAAAGTTAAAATACGACGGATTAATCATCTGCAAAGCATCGCCTACACAGAAAAGTTTTAGGCTAAGTTTCTTAAATAAACACAAATTAACCTGTGTATAGTCCTGCACTTCATCGATAATAGATAGCGAGTACTCAAAGTTATCGTTTAGCTCAGATATTATCTCTCTAGTTGCCATATTATTATCTATTAGACTATGACTATTTAGATACTTTCTATAGTCAAGTGCTATCTGGTATATAGTCTCACACTCAGGCTTAGAAAAACTATTTTCTCGCTCTACGATATAATCTTCTAGAGTAATCATCTCTGGTCTGTCTTCTAGGTTATAATAGCCGAAAACCATACCATATATTTCTTTGTATATTATCTCTTTGGAATACTTATTTAGTCTATCAAAAGCCTTTTGTATCTGGTGATTAGATAAGTTTTTGCTATAGGTATTGATAAAGTAATCTTGAGATACAAACTCTATATCTTTACCGATTTTATTTCTATAAATGTCTTCTATTAATAGATAGTCGACTTTATTTTCTAAGTAAGATATTACTCTCTCAATCTTCTCAAAAATCTTATTATCGTCATCACTAAAGAAATATATTCCTAGTCTATTCTCTAGTGCTTTCTTGTGGTCATTTGACAGGAATACAATATTGCCATTTTTGTAGGCAAGTAATACTTCTTTTAGGTCTTCTTTGAAACTATCTACCTTAAGTTTAGTATCGGTAAGCAAACCCCTACTAAATGTAGTGTATAAGGTTTTACCTGTGTAATTTTTGCAAGCCGTGTAGATAATCTTATCTATACAAATATTTGTCTTGCCAGAACCTGCAACACCTTGGACTAGTACGTTTTTGTCTACAGTCTCCACTATCTCTCTCTGCTCTCTACTAAGCTTTGGTAGATTAACACCCGACACCATAGATAGAGCGTACAGTTTATTAAAGTCATAGGTATCTATAGTCTTTCTATTAGGCATAATTGTTACAATTAATTCTGCTTTTGCTCTAACGTACTCATCGACCTTGATTTCTAGTTTCTGTTTTTCATTACCATAGTACTCGCAGAAAACAATGTCGTATTTATTTAGTTTATTATCTATTTGATAGCCAAGTTTAAATGAAAATTTAAAGAGTTTATCTAGTGTCTCAATAGTAAAAACTCTGGTATTGTCTTGGCTAATTTTTTCGCCATCTATGATTTGGGAGATATGATAAATAATACCTTGAGAAAGTTTAGACAGCAAAAAATCTATGCCTGAAACATATCTAGTTTGCTTTATGAAATTTTCTGTTTTATAAAATAAACTATCACTAGAAAGTACTACTTTCTTGCAGTCTATTTTTACTTGAAGAAAATTACTTTTCAAAGTCTATCTCCTAATAATATTTTTATAAAGACTTACCCTTTAGTAGGTCTTTTAATTTTATCTCTCTACCTAGTTTATCTCTTACAATACCATTATCATAATCATAAACCTTGGTGTCATTATCTTTCATTGTTTTTAATTGCGCTTTTCTAGCACTATCACACTTTTTCTTATACTCAGTCTGATAATGCTCCATAACTTTTTCTTTTAGCCTTACAAGTGCTTTTTCTTTATTCTGTACCTGACTTCTCTCTTCTTGTGCAAAGACAGATATCTTAGTTGGAATATGTGTCGCTCTAATAGCACTATCGGTGGTATTGATATGCTGACCACCTGCACCACTAGACCTAGTTGCAGTCACTTCCACGTCGTCTAAATTAAATGAGTGAGCATTATCTACACCAGCGTAAACAAATACTATACAAGAGCCATTACTATCACCCTTTGTAATTAAATGTGTAGCCTTTTCGCCTTCAAAATACTGACTAGCATTTTTACCTTCTACTATGAGAATATTATTTTCTATGCCCTGCTTTACTTTTAGTCCGTTATTCTTTGCAAAAAGTGTATATGCCGAAATTAGGTCTCTAGCAAGTGTACTAGACATTTCTCCCTTGCCTACCGAAATCTCAATAGTAACACACTCTATATCAGCATCAAATGAGATATATAATTTAGTTAGTTTTTCTTTTATCTTGTCTATAGTTTCTGCGATTTTCTTTTCTTCTTTCTCAAAATCTAGTCTCTCGCTGTCAGTAGCCACTGATAGCATTTCTTGTATATCTTTCTTTGTTTGCGTTAAGTCAATGTAGTTATCATAAGCAGTCGATAATTCTTCTAGTCTATTCTTTTCTTTGTCAAGATGCAGAAAAAGTTTCTTGTCTAGCAAGACTTCTTCGTAAGTAAGTAAATCTATTATTCTATTATACTCAGCGTGTATATTCTTTATTTTATCTTCAATATTATCAAAGCCTTGCATACAAACTCCCAATATTAATATATCATAAGTTTAGCCAATTTCAAATAATTATATAAAATAATTATTTTAAAAAGCCAAATAAAAGCCTATAAAACACAAAAAAAGGAAGTGAAATCCACTTCCCTTTTTATTAACCTAGGTTTGGTAAAACTAAAGTATCATATTGTACATTAAATCTAAGATATATTGAGTATAAATATCCGTAAGAAAAATTCACAACCACATCTATATCATCAACAACATTCTCTATGACATATTCTCCAAAGTGTTCATTTTCGTCCCAAGTGAAATACTCTGAAATACTAACATAAGTATCTGTCCAAACTCCATCTATATTCTCTCTTAAAATAATATGACTAGGCTCAAGTTCTGTTGCTGTAAAAATAAACCCTGTAGTCGCACTGTAATTATGTCTATAGTATGATTGATAATAATAGTAATGAAGTCCGTCAATAACATCGTGTCTAAATTCGCTATAATAAGGATTACCTGCACCACCACTGATATCTGTGTCTAGGTTTCCTGTTAATTCAACAGTGTGGAAGACTGCATTTGAGTAATCTAGACCATCAACATAAACATGGAAACTAGAAGGACTGAAGGCATCAGCATAATATTTCTCTTTTGAGTTTGCAACATTATCATAATAATCTACAGGCATTGCCCCTGCAGGAATAGTGATTTGATATACTCCACCTACATTTTCAAATGGAATTGCTCTATCATAAATCCAGGCTTTTGCATTAGTAAAGTCAACGCCTTCGTATGGATTTAGACTAATAGTTATAGGAGTATTTTCGTCTGCACGAACGCTAAATTGACTAACATTAGTAATACTGTCGTTGATACTAAAACCACCAACATCAAATTCATTGATTGCTATCATCTCAGCATTGAAACAAAGTGGAATTTCTTGTGGTAGTCCACCATCTGCATGCATCAAAACATAGGACTGATATTTATTAGAACCACAGATATGAGAGTCCCACATTACATCAGCAATGAAACCTTCTGACATAATCATAGAATAGTAATCATAATAACCCATTTTCTTATCACTCTCTACTAAGATACCTTTTGTGTAGCCTGTTAATTCATTTTCAAAAGCACCTATTTGAGAGTATGTAGTTGTGATAGTAAAACCTTCTTCGGCAACGGTATCAAAGCCTGTCTCGATATTATTTCCGCTATCATCTTTTGTAATAAAATCAAAGTGACTCAAAATCTCTAATTTTTCTGCATCTAGGGTTTGCGGTGCAAATACTAAACTAATATCTTCTTCTTCACAAGAAATAGTAATATCAATATCACCTTTAAGGTCGGTAAGTGTTAGAGTTCCCACTTTTCTCATAATAGTATTGTCTAATCTCCTACCATCATAGTCTGGGTCGTCAGTTTTAGTCCAAGGTTTTTCTGCACCATTTAGATAAATTTTAAGAGTATCTCTATCATAACTATCGGCTAACCATAAACTAAACTCATTAGTTCCACCATTAAAGACAGGCTCAGTCATATCGTCTGGAGACATAGCATTTATATCTCTTAAGGCAAAATTGACAGAACCAGAACTTACACCAAAGGTTATTACGGGACTACTTGGACCTGGTGGTGGGTCTTCTTTACACGCTGTCATAATAAATAGGCAAGGAACAAGTAAGCAAATTGCAAAAATAAGACTTAAAAATTTCTTTTTCATATTATCTCCTTTATTAAAATTTTATATATAAAAAGAACATCAAAACAAATGGGCACTAGCCCATTACTTTTGATGTTCTTGATATACCGTATTTAATTATCGAACTTGAAAAAATTACAGAGCTACCCCTGTCTGTCTGTCTGTCTGTCTGTCTGTCTGTCTGTCTGTCTGTCTGTCTGTAAAAATTGTTGCGACACTTAAACTTCTTGTCAAGTTTATAGACTCCTTTTCTCCAAATTCTCTATCTTAAGTATAGCACACAATTATAAACTTTGCACCAAATAAATGGCGTTATTACAAAAGATTTATTTTTATTTAAAATAAAAAAGTTGAGATATATACCATCTCAACTCTTATAATTATTAAACTAATTTACCGTTTCTGTACTTTAAGCCTTTCTCAACGTGCTCTTTGTTATAAACAACGATTTGTTGTCCCATAGCGTCGCCTTGGTAGCCTGGGATTTGTACTGCTTCGGCATTAACCCACTCTTCATCACTAGCGTTTTTGCTGAATTGTAGTAGGTCCATTTTATTAGCCCTAGTACCAATATTAACCTTAGTCATCTCAACATTACTATACTTATTGAACGCATTAACCATAGCAATTGTACCCCTATAGAAGGTATCATATAATTCCTGTTGTTGTGGTTTGCTGAAGTATACGTTACTAGATGCTTCAAAGTTATTGTATAGACCTTCGCCTGTCTCTCTATTTAAGATAAATGTTGCTTTACCGATAGGGAAACCATCTTGGTAAAGAAGTAACATCTGCACATTGTGTGCCCATGCAGTATTATATAGAATTGGTCTACCAACTCTCTCTAGGGTACAACAAGTACCTATAATACTACTAACTGTTAGGTTATCTACGTTACCCACATACTTGGCGTCTTCGCCTTCCCCTTCTACAAATGTCTTAGGCACCCACTCAAAGGTAAATTCGCCTTCGGTTTTATCAAGTAGTAGGTCTTTTACTTCTTCTACTACTGCATTATTTTTATCATTTGCTTCTATAAAGTCTGCATCGATTGTATATGTCTCATCTCCTGCTTCAACTAAACTAGCAGAAACATATTGTACTTTGTCTGTAGTAACTGTATCTCTAGGCATACAGATATATGGAGCGATATTTTTATCTACAATCTCACAAATCTCGTGGAAATCTTTCTCTGTATTGTAATATGGAGAAATCTTCTCGGCTAGTTCCTGTCTATCTTCTGGAACGTCACCAAACTTACTAATATCTTTGTAATTGAAGCAGTACTCGAATAGGTCAAATTCTTTATCTCCCTTACTAGTTGTCTTGTATGCTTCGTAGTCTGTTACGATTCTATCGAAATTATTGAATATTTTACAGATTTTTCTTTGTTCCTTGGTTGGCATTTCTAAGAATTTATTGATATGCTCTACACCCCAAGTATTATTTAAGAAAAGTTTAGTAAAATTAGGGTTATATGGCTTCATTTTTATTCTGCCGAATACTTCCATAAATTTCTTGAAAGATAGTCCATTATTTAATTTTTCTCTAGTCTCTGTACCATCTTCGTTTCTTATTACTTTGTAGTCTTCTAGGTAACCCTGTTTAATAGCATTAGCACCCTTAGTTCTAGTTGCTTCATCGTCTTCGAATAGACCCATTGCATTACAAACTTTGAAGATTACTTCTCTCTCAAATAGGCTTAATTCTTCGCCATTTAAGTTAGTTGCTTGTCTGATGATAGCATTGAAGTTTTTACCATATTTAATAATATTTTCTTCCATACCAGGAAGTGCTGTAGCCATAACCACACCATATGGTAAGAATACTTTTTGTCCTGATTCTTTTAACTCTTCAAATTTCTCTTTGAAAGCATAATATCTATGAACCTGCATAGATTTAATAAATAAGTAACCATCATCTAGAGTGTCTCTAAGTTCGGTCAAAGGAACTCTAATAAATTCTTCTCTATCTGGCGCTTTGAAATAGAAATTATCTTTAGTTTTAACAATAATATTATCATCAATTCTCTCAAC
The DNA here is from genome assembly GCA_045635805.1 of Clostridia bacterium. Lineage (GTDB taxonomy): Bacteria > Bacillota > Clostridia > Christensenellales > UBA1242 > UBA11490. Next base: position 79,792 of record JAZTWI010000001.1, on the reverse strand, counting down.
AATCTTGTGTGGGTGAGCAAAAGGTCTGATACCTGCTTCATCATTGTCTTCTGGTTGAGTATTGTCGATAATTAATTTATCAAAGAAATTAACTTTTCTAAGTCCTGTACAGTATTTGAATGCGTTTTCTCTGACGCTGATAATAGACTCTGGAATAAATATTTTCTCGATATTTGGACAACCTGAGAAAGCAGAACCTTTGATTTCCTGCAACTCACCTTTAATAAATAAACTACTAAGGTTAGTACAGTCTAAGAATGTATGCCAACCGAACTTATAACAAGTAGATGGTGTAACAATTTCTCTTAGGTCTTTGTTGTGCTTAAATAAGTTATCACCTAACATTTCTACACCTTCTGGAATCTCTGGTGCAGTACCGTTATGCTCCTTTAGATAAGTATAAAAGTCTGGTTTTAAACCATAAAGTACGTTATTTGCATTGATTTTGTAATATTGATTATTCATAAATCTCCTCTAAAAATTTAGGTCCAATTATTTGTAAATACACAGGGCAAAAAAAAGACGGCAAAAATATCGCTATTTTTCTTTTATTTAATTGTGTATATTATTTTAAGTGGTTTTCGCCACAATATATTTACATAAAAACCCTTTTTGTCGTGCTACAAAAAACACGAAATATAGTCATTTTTTATTTGACTGACAACGATAGTCCCTTAACTATCAAGTATATTATACCACACTTTAATATAAAATGCAAATTTTAAACCCAAATAGTTACTCCACCGATACATCACGACAACAAAAAAACCAAGAAAAGTGGGGTATTCTCTTGGTTTTTATATATTATAAAACTGTAAATATTATTGTAGCAATTAATTTGTAACACTTCTCCACGTAATCTTCTACCCTACTTAAACTATATACATTATCCTTGTGTACATTGCCATTTCTTGCTTCATTTCTCCAAATAGGACTAAGTTTTCTAAATCTCTCTTTTAGTTCAAAATCTACACTTGTATCGTATTTTAGAAAATGATTATCAATAAAGTTCTCAAGGTCTATCCCTGTTATTTTTTTCCAATTCACAGCAAAAATATCGACACCATCAATTTCTCTAGAATTAGTTTTGTTTTTCTTTATTAAATAATTAACAAACGAACACATAAATTGCTCAACAGCCTTCAATACCCCTACAAATATAGGAGTAAGTTCCATTTTTTGTTCTTTTAATAGAAAATATAAATACTCTGCAGTCGCTAGATTGTCCTTAATTTCCTTTGGCTTGAAATTATTTACAATTTCTTCAAACTTGTCTTTAAAAGTATCTTTTATATCATCAAAATCAAATCTTTCTTTACCTGCATACTCTAATAATCTCTCGCAGAAAATTTTATAAAATCTTTCAAAATCATAAGATTTCTCTTGGAAAAACTTTGATTTAAATTCTTTGATTTGTTTCTCTGCATCGCGTTTCATTTCTTCTATTTGGTCTTTGTAATTTAAATTAAATATAGCGTCTCTTATTTTTTCTTCTATTCCACTAAGTAAAAAATAATACTTTAGCTTGTTGAACGTTTCATCTAAATCACAATCATCTCTCATGTATGCCCCTGCATCAACCTTAGCTTTTAATGATTTTATAAAATCCTTTGCTGTTTTATTTTTGATTCCATTATTCTGAATAAAAGAATATACCTTATAAACCAAATCAACAAATGAGATTCTGTCCACAACTACTGTTTGCACAGTTAAGTCTTTATTTTCCAATTTTAATCTATTAATTAAATTAATAATTTCCTTTTGATTTACACCTGTCCAAATGGACTCTATCATATCCTTTGCGTTTACTTTGTCTCGCTCAACCATATTTAATAATACTCTCAAGAATTGTTCGTTTCGACAATCCTGCAAAATATCTTGGTCTTCGCACAACAAATCATAAACATCATTATCTATACCTAAAAAATTTATGATATCTTGTGGACTGTTTTTTAATACCCATTTTTTCATTTCTCTAGATAATTTAAATATAGCAATATATGGTTCTACGCCTAAGTTTTTTAGAAATTTATATATCTTTTTTTCTATTTCTAAACCACGAAATTTAGTCCTATCACACAAAGATAATATCAATTTTTTTAGTGAGGAATCTGTCACAATCCCCATAATGTCATCAAAAATAAAAAACAAATGACTAAGGATATCATCTAAAGAAACTCCAAGCATATATGTGTCCACATACTCTAATACATATTTATCAAACAGTTCATCGTGAACAGTTAAAATTAATGAATTAATATATTGATTAATACAATAATATGTGTATGCAAAAGGCTCAATATTTTCATCAAATATATTCGCTGGTGTTATAGTATTAGATTTAACCGTATTCCCATTTTGAATAGCATAATTCTCTATATCATAAAACCATGAACCAAATTCCTTTCCAAACAATATTTTACAATTTTTTGCATGTTCTGGGGTAATATAGTAATCCCTATCATCTACTATACCATCAAAGGCAATAATAAAGTCTCTCTTATCCCTATTGAAGATATCACATTTTTTTACCTGCAATTCATCATTAAAATACTTACAGAACAGCCCTGTAAACTCTTCTAGACAAACCCTGTCTCTAATCCAATTTATCAGCATTATATTCCCATTACCGAAAGTGTCAGGATATTCCATATTTTTACTATCATCAAGAGAAAGCATACATTCTACAATAGCACACATTTCATCTTTTATCTCTGCATTAATTTCTTTACCATTATGTGTCACTATTTCTTCGCAATTAAAGGACGCCAGGCAAGACAAATGCTCTTTTAACAATCCCTTTGCTTTTTCCACAAAAGCACATTGTTTATCTCTCTCAGACACATTTAATTTATCAACATTACATACAATGTAATAAGGTATTAACGGAGACTCATACATTGTGTCTCTAAGACTTACAAAAGAAGCCGTTCTATACTTTAACAATAGGTTATTATATATAGACTCTGCAGAAGCCCGTGCTTCTTTTATTAAATTTTTATCGTAAAACAAAAAATCATTTAATTTAAACGAATTCATACCCTTCTCCTTTTACTAAAAAAGATACCTTAGTACAGGTATCTTATTTATTTTTCAAGTTTCTTTTACATATCTAGTTCTAATGTTTTTACATACTCAACTACTTTCTCGTATAGTGGAGCCACTCTAGCGTGGTTACTATATGTATGAACTAGTTCATAGCATTGCTCTTCGGTTAATTCTTCGTCACTAGCGATGATTGAGTGTGCAGTCATTAGGTCTGTTTCTTCTTTCTCAATAAAGTCTACTAGTTTCTTATATTTATTTCTAAGTACAGGGTTAGTCATATCTGTCTTCATAAATCTGTCTAATTCTGCAATTGCCTTATTGTTATTACCAATTTGTGCATATGTATCTAGAACAGGTTTATATACTTCCTGCCATTTCTTAGCATCAATTGGAACTCTAATATTACCCTTAAATGACTCTTCATATTCATCGTATTCAACAATAATTTCTCTCACTGCAAAGAAGGAGTTTTTATTGTCTTTACACATATCATAGCCGAACACAACAACCACTTGTGTGTCCTTGTAATTCATAACAAATGGAATAGAAACATTTTCGCCATCTGGAGTGGTCTCTTCGTCTAGTTCTTCTAGTTCTTCTCTAAAGTAAAGATTTACGCTAGGAACAGCGTCGCTAGTTCTACCATTTCTTAGGTTTAATTTACAATAATTCTTAGCGTTACCATCGTAACAAATTTTAATAAATCCAGGCAACTCAAATAGTGGCACTAGTTTTAATTCTGGGTTTGCTGCACAAGCATCATCGATAGATAATAGTGTCACATCGCCCTTTAGGTTGATTTTCTCTTGACCCATAAAGTCTAGAAGTTCGGTTGCTAAAATATCTTTAATCTTGATACCATATACCTTCTCTACTCTCTTAACATTGTCACCTTTGGTCTCACCTACTACTAGATTTTTAAATAATTCTGCAATAGTAGTAACGGTTGGTTGTTCATTTGTAGTCATTAATTTTCCTCTCAGTATAAAATTTTCATTCCACCATTAACATTTAGATTATATATTAGCATATAATTTTAGTCAAACAAATAATGTTTTTATATTGTAATTAATGCATTTTTTCGATTTTAAAAAAATTTTAAAATTATTTTTAATTTTCTCTTGATTTTAATAATTTAGTATGGTAGAATAGCCCTCAAACTGACTAAATAGGAGGAATGAATTATGTGGTTTTATTTATTATTTTTTGTGTGCCAATTAGTTAACGTAGTGCTTAGCACAATCAAGAGCGTTATCACTATCAAGGGCACTAAACTTATGGCATCTATATTCAGTGCAGTCAACTATGGATTTAATACATATATCATCAAAGTTATTGCCGATGTAGAACTATATGTTGCAGTAATAGTATCAGTGGTATGTAACCTACTAGGTGTTTACTTAGGTATGCTCATTACAGACAAAATGAGAAAAGAGCAACTATGGAAAATCACCGTTACTGTACCAACTGAGAAAATGAGCGAATTTAAGAAAGAACTCAGCGACAATCAAATCGACTTTATCGCTTATGAAACTAGTTGGAAGCACTACAAAGTTGTAGATATCTTCTCTAAGCACAAATCTACTAGTAAGACTGTAAAAAGAATATTTGCCAACTACGACGTTAAATACACCATTAGTGCTAACGTTGGTGAGCTATAAAAAAATCTAACCCAATATTCGAGTTAGATTTTTCTTTTTTTATTAATCTTTCTTTTCTTCGGTTTTCTCTATCTTAGTTTCTTTTGGAGCAGTGGACTTCTTATTTTTAGAACCCATTTTTACCCTATCTTTCTTAACTACATTTTTCTTAAATAATGCAACTAAGTCGTCTTTCTCTAGGTCAATCATTTTCTTCTTTTGAATTCTGATTTTCTCAACTCTTGCTTGAAGTGGAGTGTCTATTACAGGCATAACAACTTCGTCTTTTCTCTCCCTAATCTCAAGCTGATTATATGGTACAGATATACCGTTTCTCTTGAATTCATTATATACATTTTCTACTACATAGTAGTAAACATCCCAATAATCTTCTGCGTCTACCCAACAGTTAGCGAAGAAGTCTAGGCTACTAGCATTAAGAACCTTTAATCTACAGAAAGGTTTTTTCTCCTGTACTCTTACCTTACCATTACTATTAATAACGTCTAAGATAACTTTTTTAACAAGTTCTACATCGCTCTCATATGCTACAGAGAATGTGAAGTCTACTCTTCTAGTAGGATTAGCACCATAGTTCACCATAGCACCATCAACTATTGCTGAGTTAGGAAGTGTAACTTTTTTATTGTCTACAGTAGTAATTGTAGTGAATAAGAAGTTAATATCTTCTACACTACCAGAAACACCATCTACTTCTACAAAGTCACCCTTTTTGAAGATTTTTGAAGTAACAATAACAATACCATTTGCAAGGTTTGCAATGTTATTTTGGAGAGCCATACCAATAGCCAATACACAAGCACTAAACGCTGTAACGATACCTGTCATAGATATTCCAAGCATACTTAGTAACACCATTACTAGTACTAGGTATAATAAGAATTTAACAATCTTGTATATAAAACTCTGTGTAACCTTCTCCATCTTAGTATTAGACATTACTCTTCTAATAATATTTAGAACAATCTTAACTATAACCATACCAATAACAAGTACAGCAAAGAATAAAATTATATTCCAAATATTATTTGAAAAGAATGAAACGATAGAATTCCAAATTTCGGACCAATTCATATTTTTTCTCCTTTATTTATTTTATTTTTTACATACATATTTTAACTTATGAAAATCAAAAAATCAATATTTTTTATTACATAAATTTACAAAACTTATTATTTTTCTTTTGACTCTATATTTAGATATCAATATCACTTAAACATAAAAAAATTAGGTCTAATTGACCTAATCTTTTTTTATTTATTAACCTTCTTAGCAGATGTTTTTGCTGTAGGTTTTTTAGTTGTAGTTTTTGACTTTGTTGTAGTTTTCTTAGTTGTTTTTTTAGTAGTAGCCTTCTTAGCAGGTTTCTTTTTTTCTTCCTTCTTATTTAAGAATTTAACAAAGCATCTATATTGTTTATGTCTCTCTATATCTGTGAAATTTTTATAGAGTTGTAACATATTAAAGTTGTTTTCTAGGGTTTGGTTGGTTTCAATAGTAGTTACACCCACATCTTTGGCATTTTCCATAATGTAATTAATCATTACAGCAGGAATACCTTTATTTTTGTATTCTTTTCTAACACCTATCAAACCAAAGTCGGCTACCGGTCCCCTATTTCTAACCTTTAATATTCTAAACAAGCCAAATGGGAATAGTCTGCCTTTAGATTTCTTCACAGCGTTTGCTAGTTCTGGTAGAGCGAAGCCAAATGCCACTACTCTATCATTTTCATCAAGTAGGGTGATAAGATATTTAACATTAATAACCATCCTAAATTGACTAATGATTGACTGTTTTAATCTCTCATTGTATGGGATAACTCCATACAAATCACCATACGCTTCGTCTAATACTTCAAAGATACCGTCTTGGTATTTCTTTAGATAGTCGTTTTTATTCTTAGCAGTAGCAATATGAAGATTGTATCTCTTTAGAACCATTTGAGATAGTCTTCCGATTCTCTCATCTTTCTCAGTAGGCAATTTAATTCTATGAGCAAAATAATCTATCTCTTTCTCATAACCACAGGCTTCAATATGACTTTGGTAGTATGGGTAATTGTAGTTCTCTTCAAAAGTGGCTAGTCTATCAAAACCCTTGATAAGTAGACCTTCTCTCTCTAAGTCATTGAAACCAAGGGGACCATGGATTGTATCCATACCCTTGCTCTTAGCCCACTCTTCTACTCTATTTAGCAGTGCTCTAGCTACTTCCACATCGTCTATAAAGTCAAATCTTCCAAATCTAACTCTCTTAGTGCCTGTCTTCTCATTATATACCCTTTGAAGCACACCACATATTCTACCGACTACTTCACCTTCTCTCTTGGCTAAGTAGTAGACAATATCGCACTCATCAAAGGAAACATTTTTCTTTGGACTAAAAATACCTAGTTCATCGCTCCTGAGTGCGTGAACGTAGTAATCATTACCTTCATATAGTTTAGTAGGGAAATCAACAAAGGCCCTTCTATCTTTTCTGCTTTTAACTTCAATAATTTCAATCATACATAGAGTATAAAATAAATCTTTCACAAAATCAAATAAATCAAAATAATTTGTTTAATTTACAAAAGCAAATTTACCTATAACTCTATCAAGTACATCTTTATATGTTTCCCTAGCAATACTCTCACCTGCAATTATATCTACTTCTCCTATGACGATAGAGTTCTCTATGATGAGTACTTGGCCGACAATGTCTCCCTTTCTAATCTCTGCTTCGATAGTATCTGGCAACTCATATCTAATACTATATGACTCTTCACTGCCTACCTTTTTTGTAACCAAGTAGTCATCACTTATATGGAGACTAATACTATCCTTTGCTCCCCTTGTTACCCTGACACCATTCTCTACAATGTCTCCCTTAGAGACTAAACTTTCGACCGAGTAATTAGCAAAAGCAAAACTAGAGAGTTTCATACTATCAGTAAATCTACTAGCAGAACTGCTAGAGCCTAGCACCACTGTATAGACAGTGAGTTCACCCTTAGTGTTTTTAGATGCTAGACAGTAACCTGCTTCATCGGTAAAGCCGGTCTTACCCATCTCACAATACTCATAGTATCTAATATTTCTATTGGTATTAACTAATTCAGTTTTTCTACCAGAGTCGTGAGTAATATAATCTAGCCAAACACTAGAGTATTTATGATAGAGAGAATACTTATCTAGTTCCTTTAGAAGGAGCGCTGTATCATAAGCAGTACTATACTGCTCGGGAGTAGATAGTCCTGTCGAATTAGCATAGAGAGTATTATGCATTCCTAGTTCTCTTGCTCTACTATTCATCATAGAGACAAAAGACTTCTCGCCACCACCAATGCTCTCTGCAACTGCTACAGCACTATCATTAGCAGACGCAATGATTATAGACTTTAAGATATCTTCTAGTACATATTCCTTACCACCATCTAAAAAGGCCTGGCTACCTTCCATACTTGCAGCATAATGCGATACATATATTTTATCGTCTAATTTCATCTCCCCTGCGTCTATTTTTTCAAGAGCGATAAGGGTAGTCATTAGCTTACAAATACTCGCAACTTCTCTCTTGCTTTCATAATTGTTTCCAAAGAGTATTTTATTGTTATTGTCAATAACTATATATGACTTGGCATTTACTTCACTGCTTATGTCACTAGCATACACTATAGTATTGCTACGAAAACTAGTCAAACACAATAATAAAAGTAAAAACATTACACCTAAAAAGTATCTTTTCATATCTTAAACATCTCCCTATTATTATCTATATTTTGTGTAAAATTTAGGTAATTATGTATATCAAAATCAAATAAAAAAGAGAGCATAAATACATATGCTCTACCTTTTATTTTTCTATATAATTTATGACTATTTATCTACCCACACTAGTATTATCTTTCTTTCTATCTGCTAGTTCTTCTATTGGGTGAGTGTCTACTTCAAACCTATAGTCTTCACCAAATTCCTTGATATGCTCTTCTATAGCTTCGTGAGCGGCATCGGTATTTTTACCACCATTTACTTGCTTATTATATTTCTTAAAATCGCTCTTTGCAGTGAGTTCTCTACTATCGATATAATTCTCTCTATCTTTAGTCATATAAATAGTCTCAGATATAACTTCCCTAATATAATCAATATTGCCTTCAAACTTGAGAAGCTCTGGAAAATCACCACCACAAGGATATAAAGACTGCCAATCTTTACCTTCGTATTTTTTAAGCATTTCACAGGCTTTACGCAAGTGTCCACACTCTTCTAGATATAGTGTATAGTATATGTCTTTGATATACTCATCAGTCTCATCTTCGTAACAAGAATAGTATAGATAACACTCTGTGTACTCGTGCATTACCCAGCACTCGAGCCAGGTAGCATTAGTATCTAGTAGAGAACCATATTCTGTTACGTGCTGTTCTTCTATCATTGCAATCTCTGTGTACAATTTTCTACCAAGTTCGCTATTGTGGAAGTTGGCAATATTCATATAGTAATTCATTGTCTGTTGTTCGGCTGCTGTAATAATATTGGTCGTAAGTTTAGTAAATGGGTCTGCCATAGCATTACTAATAAAGTGATTGATAGCATCAAATGGGTGCCTATGCTCAACAATAGTTGGTCTGCCTGGCATTATCTCTGTATAGCCACCTGTTAGGTCATTGGCCTTAACTCCCTGTTCTGTCTCAAGCAAGTTTGCAAATCTATATAGATGGTCAAAGTCTTCAAGGAGTGCAAAGTTAAGAGCACTTCTCACATTTTCGTCAGTTACGTGTCTAGCTAGAATTGCCGTCAAATCAACTGCTAATTGCTCATAAGCAATAGTCGTCTCTAGGTCGGTTTCATTAATAGGCTTTAGACTAGCAATTCTTTTCTGTTGCTGTTGTTCGTGCCTTCTCACACAGGCAATCTCACGCCTTAAGTCGTTATTGTTACAATGTCTAGAGAATTGATGCAGAAACCAATTCTGCTCAAATTCAGTACCACCCATAAGTATCACTCTTGTTTTAGTGTACGGATGTGCTGTAGCCTTATCATAAGGCTCACTACATAATTCCTGCCAATTTTTATAAGTATCTTCTACAGGAATATATTTTTCTTCGTAAAATGGATTAATCTTTTTCATAAATACCCCCTTGTGAGTATTATGGACCAATACAAAGAAATTAACACAAATATTCACAAGATATAATTTATTTGACACTTACTCACAAATTCTATATAGTATTTATAAGAAAGGAAAGTATTTATAATACATCTGTGGTGGGGCGAAGCATAACTCAAGAATAGTCTTGCAGATGGCTAGTTATGTTCAGTCTCGTAGCAATAATATTGCTATCAAAGCATATTCCTTTCTTTTTTTAATATGTCAATAATTAGAGAACTAAATAACCACGCTCTATGGCAGGAGTACCTGGAACATAAAATAACCAAGTCCCACCTGTCTAGAAAAGAAGAACAAAGATTAATAGAGTATATAAATAGTAAAGAGTACACAGAGATTGCAAACAAAATAATAAATGGTACCTATACTTTTTCTATACCCAAAAAGTCAATTATTAATAAAAGTGGCTCACAAAAAAAGAGAGTAGTATATACCTACAATGACGATGAGAATCTTATCCTAAAATTTATACTATTTCTGCTATATAAGTACGACTCGGAATTTCCACCTAATTGCTATTCATTTAGAAAAGACCACACGGTAAAAATGGCGATTGCTCATATAACAAACACCCCTAACATATCTCAAATGTATGCATATAAGGTAGATATCAGCAATTATTTCAATAGTATTAATATCGATATACTTCTTACCCAATTACGAGAAATATTGAGCGATGATATACCATTATTTAACCTAATAAAAGATTTGCTTACCACTAATAAATGTATACATAACGAAGACGTCATCGAAGAAGATAGGGGCGCTATGGCAGGCATTCCTTTGTCTGCATTTTTTGCAAATCTATACCTAAGAGAACTAGATAGATATTTCCATAACAATAATATTCTATATATCAGATATTCCGACGATATCATTGTATTTGACGATACCCAAGAAAAACTAGAAAAACACAGGAAGTATATTCTAGACACAATAGAGCAAATGAAACTATCAGTAAATCCTGACAAAGAGCAATTCTTCGGTATAGATGATGGCTGGAATTTCCTGGGTTTTGAATATAAAAATAGCAAGATAGACATATCTAGGGTCCCACTAAAAAAAATTAAGGACAAAATACGCAGAAAAGCACGTGCCCTATATCGCTGGAAGGTAAAAAACAATAAAACCACTGAACACACAATTAAAGTAATGCTGAGAGTCTTTAATAATAAATTCTTTAGAGAAGAAAATACCAAAGACCTTAGTTGGAGCAAATGGTACTTTCCCGTACTCACTACACACGACACACTCAAAGAAATAGATAATTATCTACTACAATACATCAGATACCTAGACACTGGTAGATTTACTAAGAAAAATTATAATATTAAGTATGATTATCTAAAATCCCTAGGCTACCATAGTCTAGTCAATGAATTTTATAAAGCAAAAGAAAAAGACCATAAATAATATGGTCTTTTTTTTACATAGTAGGAGTATCTACTCTACCCATTATATATTTATTAAATCTATTTACATCTCTCATAAATGACTCACCGGCCCTGTGATTCATAGTGTCATACGACCTAACACAGTCTTCAAAGTCTATAAGTTCTGTCGCCCCTGTCTGTGGGTCATACATAATATTTCTAGCAGTGAAATCGTCGTGGTATATAGCCGAACCAATTAGTTCCCTTACACTATCTCCTACTTGGGCAACTATTTGGTGTGCTCTGGCATCTTCTAGTGTATGCTCTTGCAGATAATCATATAAGTTAACCATATTTTTATGATGTTTAAGTATATAACCAACTAAGTAATCATCTACATACACAAGGCCTTTAGGCATTGTGGTCTTTCTTAACCACCTTTGCTTAGACATTAGTGACTTGATTTCCCTTTCTGCCATAGACTCTTCGCCCCTAGTGAGTATATTTTGAATACTCTTTCTGGTTTTTACTTCTTGTGTTATATCTCCAATAGTACTAAAATCAAAAGCACCATTTTTGATAGGGAAACAATCAATAAATTCTTTGTATTTAAATTTAAACAAGGTGTCTTCGTCGTATTTAAAAACTATTCCGTGGCTTCCCATACCAACCCTTTCGTTAGATGAGAAAATGTCCATAATATCTTTGCTAGTTAAATCTACTCTCATACCCAATCTCCACATAGATTTTACTATGACTAGGCCTAAAAGTCAATACTCAAATTTTCAGACCAGATATTAGATAGTGTCTATACTTTATTTGCTAAAACATTTATTTCTTGCTACAATTATGAAAAATAAAACACAGGAGACACTTATGAAACTAGTATTACTATTTGGTGATGGCGCTGTAGGTAAAATGACCGTAGGACAAGAACTAACTAAGATTACCAACCTAAAACTCTTTCATAATCATATGTCTATCGAGCCTGTGATTGAGATATTTGGAGACTATAACAAGGAAGTTGTAAAAGACTTTAGAGAGTCGGTATTTAGAAACTTTGCGAAGTCAGACAATTACGGACTAATCTTTACATATATGTGGGCTTTTGACTGCCAAGAAGATTGGGACTATATAGCATCGGTTACAGAGATATTTAAGGGAGCAGATATATACTATATAGAACTCGTTGCAGACCAAGAGACAAGGCTCAAGAGAAACGTCACCGAAAATAGACTAAAACATAAGGCATCAAAAAGAGATATCGAAGCATCAAACCGAAGAATAATCCACGCTAACGAAAAATACAGACTAGTTAGCAACGAAGGTGAAATACCATTTGATAATTATATTAAAATCGACAACACCAATCTAGAGCCAGAAATGGTCGCTAAAATGATTAAAGATAAGTTTGTTTTATAAATAACAACAAAAAAGAGTGGAATTTTCCACTCTTTTTTATTTTTTATTCAAATGAATAGTTTGCTAATAAGAATTCTTTTATAGTATCAGCCATTTTTTGAGCACCAGCATTATTAGGATGAATACCATCGCTAAAGTCTGAAGCTTCCATTTCACATAATTCATTAAGGTCTAATGTTACAATACCATAATATGTAGCAACTTCTTCAATTGCATCACATAGGTCTCTTAAAGAATATCCCCAAGCATTTAATTTGTCATTATCCCATTCTTTTGAAGAACCAACAGAATTATTCCAACTTGTAACAACCGGAGTCATCATAAATAATTTAGTATCTGTTGAACGGAAACGATTAACTAAATCTGAACACATTTTGTCCAATGCTCCATATATTGTTTTTGTATCTTTACTTCCGAATTCACCAAGGGAATAATATTGAGATGTTCCATCATTTTTACATTGGTCAAAATCGTTTACGCCAAGTAGAATACCAACATAGTCTGAATCATAACTAATTTTTTGAATATCATCTAAACGGGAAGTTCTGTGTCCACCTGTACACATAACAGTACCAGAAATACCCATATTATTTTCTGTCATACCTAAAGAATTAGCTAACACAGTAGAATATCTATTAGCAGGTGCCGACACCCCAACACCTTCAGTTATACTATCACCCAAGAAAGTTATAGTTTTGCCTGAAAAATCATCTTCAGTTAAAGGATTAGATTCTAAAGTTGAGAAATTTCCTTTATTTGTAATATATTCATCATATCCTATATCTGTAATGGACATATTTAACTTTGTTCCAGAGAAAGATAGGTAATATTCTTTACTATCATCAATAGTCCAATTAGGAATATTAGATGCAGTGAATAGTTGGTCGTTTACATACATAAGAAGTTGGTCATCTAATACATACTTGATAGTAATACTAGTGTTTTTACTAAGTATATCTCTTATATCAATAGATGCATTTTCAAAAGTTGTTCTCCCTTGGTTCACTTGAGAAACATTTTGAATTTTGCTTAACCACCTAGTAACTTCTCTTCCATTGTCATGCCCCGAATATACATTATATTCTGCCACAAACAATTTATTCATTCCACCAGTAGTGTCATTACTTAACCAACCTTTTGTTGATGGAGAAGAATTATAATCATCAACATATTCTTTAGTTGAAATACCCCAAGCAAGTTGGTCTGAACTACCTATATTTTCGACAGTAAACTCTACATACATTCCCTTTGTTAGTGATTCTGTTAAATATCCCATTTTTAGCCAACCATCAAGGTCGTTGGTAGAAACATATTGCTTATTATCAGCATCATAATATGTTTTTGAATCTAGCAGTGCTCCACTCATTGAAATAAAGTCAACATATACCGCTTCGTAATTCTTCTCCGATTCTGCATAATATGTATATGTGGCATCTTCTGAAACAACATTTCCTTGCTCATCTTTCCAATGACTAAATTTTTGTAAATTCTTATATTTAGGAGTTGTTATAGTATATTCTTGCTGTTGAGAAGGGTCAAAAACATTTAGTGTAAATGTTGTGGTAAAACCACGATAAGATACCTTTATATCATAACTTCCAAAAATTTGGAAATTTGGTTTATTATAGTTATCTTCAACAATATACATTTCATCTGTAATTTCAATCTCTTCTGTTGTAAGGTCATCATATGTAACCAAAAGTTTTAATGTTGGTTCTTCGCCAACCTGACATATGTCATATACTAGTTCACCAGCATAATCAATTTTACTAATCCTTTTCGGAATTGCAACTCTTTTTTCTTCAGAAGTTCCATCTGTATAGTGGAAAGTGAAAACATAATATTCAGTGTTAGTTGTATAATCATACTCATAAGCACTTGTTACACTTTCTATTCCTTTACCATCTTGACCCTTTAGGCTCTCTAGCCACTCTGCTAGTGTTCCTGTATATGTTGGATTTTGCTCTTTATATAAGTCAAAGGCAGATTTACCATCGTTACCTTGAGCACCTTGGGCTTTAACTCCAGTAGGTTCACCATCAATATACCAATACTCGCCTTCAATATATGGTGTCTTACCATCTTCAGCTGTTGCTAGAGTACTTGTTGGAGTTCCATTAATTACCCAATAGCCCTGAGCATTAATAGTTACTTCTGGTGCAGATGGTGTTGTACCATTCTCTCCATTAGTAATGGTAAATGTTGTAGTACTACCATCTGTAAAGGTAATAGTGTATGTATCTACTAGTCCATTAGTACCTGTTTTCTCAATAGAAGCAATACCCCTACCATCGTTTCCTGCACTACCTGAACCACCAGACTGTCCTTTTAGGCTCTCTAACCACTCAGTTAGCGTTCCTTGGAAGCCCTGCTCTACTGCTAGTTCGTATGCACTCTTACCAGATGCCCCTGTGTCTCCCCTATCTCCTTTCTCGCCCATACATCCGGTTAGCATTCCTGCTCCACCAAATAGCATAGCAAGACCAAGAGCACCTGCAGTAATACCCTTTCTAAATACATTGAAAGGGATTTTTTTCTTGTCTTTGTTTTTTGCCATTTATTATTCTCCTTCTATACATATTGTGCCTGTTTTCGACACTAGTATACATTTTTATCTTACCCCCCCCGAACAAGTTTGTCAAATAAATAAAGATAAGTTATTAATTTTACATTATTATTAATAATGTACAAAAAAAAACACCCACCATAAATTGGTGAGCGTTTTTATTTTATTTACGCTTTTAATTCGTAGTGAACAACTACACCATCGCCTACTTCCATATCTTTAGCGATATCTGGAGTAAATGAGCTTTCGTTGTAACTTCTAGCTAATACTTCTGCAGAAATCTTAGTAGCGTTTGCCTTTAAGATATTCTCAATGTTTGCGTCTTTTGATGTGATATTGATATCAATTCTATCGTCAATCTTGAAGTCTGCTTCTTTTCTAAGCACTTGAGCATTTCTGATGATTTCTCTCAAAATTCCTTCGTTGATTAATTCTTCATTAAGAGTTGTATCTAGAACAACTGTCATACCATTGTCTGACTCCATAATAAACTCAGCCTTTGGCTTACTATTCTTGATAAATAGACTAGCATCAAATGCATCAAAGCCTTTTACTTGAACCTTTCCTTCATCAAATGCTTTAACGTATTCAGACATCTCGCTCTCAGTAGCAGTCTCAAGTGCCACTTTCATCTTCTGAACGTCGCCTTTTAGTTCCCTACCAGCCACTCTGAAGTTAAGTGCTAGATAATGGTCATTGAAGGTTTCTACGTCGGTTGTAAGTTCGATTTCTTTGATATTTAGTTCTTCTTCAATAATGCTCTTATACTTACTAATAGCGTCTAGAGTATTTGCATTGCTATTGATAACAAAGGCTTTGCCTAGTGGTTGTTTAACCTTTAGGTTATTCTCATTTCTAAGCTTAAGTGCACTAGCAATGATTGACCTAACGATATTAGTTTTCTCTACTAAATCTTCATCTTTTAGAGTGATTGTAGCAATCTTATAGCCTGATAGCATTACAGACTCGGTTTCACTAGGTTCTACCTGTCTTACCTGGTTCTGCCAGATATATTCCATCATAAATGGCATAATAGGAGCCATAGTCATTGCGATATTCTTGATAGCGTACTCTAGGCAGAAATATGCATTTAGTTTATCGTTATCTTCTTCGTTCTTCCAGAATCTTCTTCTATTAACTCTAATGTACCAGTTAGATAATTCGTCTACAAATCTCTCAAATTCATCGATAACTTCGCAAGTCTTAACTTGTTCATAGTATTTCTTACAGTTATTTGCAAATTCGTTAGTTCTAGTAATTAACCACTTATCTGTGATAGTTAGAGTTTCTTCTTTTAGTTTGTAACCATCAAGGTTTGGATTGTCGATTATTGCGTAAGTATTGAAGAATACAAAGATATTCCAAAGTCCTAATAATCTTCTTCTAACTTCGTCAGTGCTATCGTAACTGAATATTACATCACTCTGTGGGTTTGTGCTACAGAAAGTATATCTAATAATATCTGCACCGATATTCTCATATGCTTCGTTAAGTGGAATATTATTTGGGCTAGATTTAGACAATTTCTTACCGTCTTGAGCAAGTAATGAACCATAAGTAGATACTTTCTTATATGGTGATTTCCCTGTCAAGGCAACACCCATAACTAGCATTGAGTAGAACCATAGTCTAATCTGCTCTTTCATCTCGATAACTACTTCTGCTGGGTAGTTTTGCTCCCAGAATTCTCTGTCTTCGAAGTATTTGTTAGTACTAAATGGTGCAATACCAGCGTCTAGCCAACAGTCGCCAACGTCTTTGATTCTCTCAACAGTGCTACCACAGTCTGGGCACTTGATTTTTACTTCATCGATATATGGTCTATGAAGGTGTGGAAGAGTATCTACTACTTCTGGGTTAACTGCCTTTTCTCTTAATTCTTCCTTGCTACCTAGTACTGTTACCTTGCCACAGTCTGGGCATACATAGATAGGAAGTGGTAGACCGTAGTATCTCTTTCTAGAGATAGACCAGTCGCCCATATTTGTTAGCCAGTCAACCATTCTCTTCTCGTAGAATGCTGGTTGCCACTCGACCTTTCTAGCTTCTTCGATAAGTTGTGGTCTAAGTTCGTCCATAGAGATAGCCCACTCTTTGATAAGTCTAAATAGGATTGGACTCTTACATCTCCAACAATGTGGGTATCTATGTGTATAGTCGTGGAAATAGTATAGTTTATTTCTCTTCTTTAGTTCGTCGAAAATTAAGTCTCTAGTCTCGTCTTTATTTGCATCAAGTCCTGAAAGGAAGCCAAAATTATCATAGATAATACCAGCGTCATCGATAGGACAAACATTTGGAAGACCGAGTTTTTGTCCAAGTTCAAAGTCTTCAGCACCACAGCCTGGAGCGATATGAACTGCACCAGAGCCTTCAGTTGCATCTACTTCGTCCCAAGCAACAATTTTGTGCTCAAAATTTTGTGTAGGAATTTCTTCGAAGCAAGTCTCATATATCTTGCCAACAAGTTCACTACCTTTAACAACTCTCTCTACTGATACAATATCGTCTTTTAATACTTTAGTTGCAGTAGAACACACACAGATTAGTTTGTCATCGCTCTTTACCTTGCAGATAGAGTACTCTAGTTCTGGGTTAACTGCGATAGCAACGTTACTAGATAGTGTCCAAGGAGTGGTTGTCCATACTAACATTCTAAAGTCTTCACCAACAACAGGAAGTTTAAAGAATACCGCCTTACAAGTATCGTTTCTATATGCGTCGCCATCTGCCATCTCGTGCTCAGATAGAGATGTACCACATCTAGTACACCAAGGCATTGGTCTATATTTCTCTACTAACCAACCCTTCTCGTGACAAGTCTTCAAAAAATGCCAAATGGTTGTGATATTTGTGTCTGAGTTTGTATAGTATGAATCTTCCCAATTCATCCATTGTCCTAGTCTAATAGACTGCTCAGTCATTTTTGCCGAACACTTTCTAACCTTCTCCATACAGTACTCAGTGAAATTATCTATACCGTATTTCTCAATCTCTTTCTTAGAGTTTAGACCTAGGTCTTTCTCTGCGTTAACTTCTACCCAAAGACCTTGAGCGTCAAAGCCGTTTTGGTAATGCATATCGTGACCTGTGATTGCTCTAAACTTAATCATAGCGTCCTTGAGTGACCTACCAAATGCGTGGTGAAGACCCATAGTCATACCATTAGCAGTAATTGGACCGTCCATTGTTGCAAAGTATTTACCGGTCTTTTTGTTTTGAGCCTTTAGCTTCTCAAAAATTTTGTTATCATCCCAGAATTTTTGCATTTCTAGTTCATTTTTGACTAAATCTGGCTTGATATCTTCTTTTTTCATAATCTCTCTCCTATTTGATTTTACTAACAAATAAAAAAACTTGCAGGTTCTTTAGCATACAGCAAAAAATTTACCTACAAGTATCGTAATCTTATATAGTAGTTTTTTATCGTCATATGCTAACACACACTATCTCTGTAACGGGAGAACCCGAATAGGCTTACTATAATTTTCTGCCTACCAACTAAAAGGTGATACCCTAGCACTTACTCAATTACAAATTTTCACCAACCATTTGCTCTCTAAAATCTTTAGGTGTAGGACGTGTCCTTCATCATAGTCTTTATAAAAACCATTGTTTATTTAATTGTCATTTTTGTGTTCAACCGAAACACATATCTATCTTAATATACTTAACACTATTTTGTCAAGTATAACATAGAATTTATGAATTATAATTATCTAAAATCTTATTAACATCCATAATGTCTGCTATAGCTACAACACCTATAGGTTGTTCAAGTAGACTACCTGTCTCAGTAATAACAATAAGAGACAATTTTCTATTCTCTGTAAATAGATTAAGAATCTTATCTAGAGTAATATTCTTATTAGCAATAGTATAATAAGTGTCTTCGCCGAAATTATTAATCGCATCTTCAATTCTAGTATTCTTTAGATAGTCATCGATATCGTGCTTTTCGTATAATTTCTTACCTATCTCTTTGACAATCTTTCTAGAGTTAGCTACACCTATTAACATACCATCTTTGTACACAGGCCAGTTACTATTACCACTTCTATAGATATTCTCAACTACTTCGCATAGCATAGTGTCATGTGTAACAGTCTTGATATTCTTATTACAAACGGTATTCACTGCTAGTGGTGGTGTGCATATAATCTCTGCTAGTTTCTCATACTCTTCTACAACTGATGAGTGTGGCTCTGCTATAATCATCTCTTCGTTGAAAGAGTGAACAATAGCATTTCTGAGCCTTCCATAGTCGATTAATTGGTCTTCATATTTCTTTACAAAAGCATTAGTCTTTGCAGCCTTTCTAATACTCTCTGTATAACTGATAGATTTATTGAGTCCTAGTTGTGCTCTTAAACCCTGGTCGATTTGATTGTATGCAGATATAAATCTACTAGCATTATCTGTAAGTTCTGTCATAATAATTCCTTTATGGTTTTTATATTATTATATTCTTTATGTCCCAATACTTTAAAATATTTTAGACAAAAAATACCCTATAATTTTTGTTATTTTAACATATACACCTAACTTTCACAAACTAAAAGAGCGATAATGATTGCAATTTTTGATAAAATGGTTTATAATACTCATACTGTGCTAGGCGGGGAGTTAGTTGTGCCCTATATCCGAAACCAACTATATGCGGAGCGGAACTACTACCCTAGGTGTCACTGTACTGTAATAATTTTATATTTACGAAATGATGATATCAAGGTCTTATGCAATAGTTCGCTATGAACCATGTCAGGTCGGGAACGGAGCAGCATTAAGTAGTTAGGACTATGTGCCATAAGGAAGCTTTGAAGGAGTGGACTAGTATAGAATTATTATTTGTACACCATCAAAGGTAGTTGCACAGTATTTTTTTTTGCAAAGTAAAAATAGACACCAAAGCCTGGTGTCTATTTTTTTATAGCTAATTAATAATTAATTGGATTTTTTGTTGTAATAATCGATAGCTCTCTCACAAACCTTGATATCATCATTGATTCTAGAGATTTGTTTAGTTAGTAAGTTATAGTTCTTCTGAAGTACAGGATATCTGTCTTTATTCTTTCTGATAACTTCTTCACAATGTGCAACACTATCTTTTAGTTCTGCAAGTGATTGTAGATTTTCGTCTAATTTAGCCTTTTTCTCAGGGTCTACCTTGCTAGATTTTACTCCGTACAATGCAACCTTTTGTTTAGCTACTTGCATCTCTTTCTTTCTTAGTTTCTCAGTATCTCTAGCATATGCTTTGTGAATTCTAGTTAAAGGAATGTACTCATTTTTGTTTAGTCTTAGTTCCTTCTCTGCTTCCCTTAGTTCTTCTTCTAGTTCTACTAGTTTTTGCTCATAGTACTCTTTCTCAAATAAAGGTTTAGCAGTAGCCTTCATAGGAGCTTTCTCACCGATAACTGTTCTAGTAGTTGTTACAGACTCGTCGATGATTCTCTCTTCTACAGGAGATACTTGGTTAATCTTTACAACTTTTGAATCAAGTTTATATTTACCTGCTCTCTTACTAGCTTCGTTTAGTTTTCTAGTAATCTCGTTTCTCTTCTCTTCTTCAGCCTTTTGTCTAGCAAGTCTCTCTTCGTTAACTCTCTTCATTTCTTGCTGTCTAGCTAGTTCTTGCTCTCTATAGATATTCTCTCTTTCTTTAGCAATTCTCTCTTGTGCTTCTGCAGCAATTCTTCTCTCTTGCTCTTTTAGTCTCTCTTGTCTTTCTCTCTCTAGAGCTTTCTCTTTCTGAACTTTTGCTCTCTCTAGTTCTTTTTGCTTTTGAGAAGATAGTCTCTCTGTATCTCTAATAATTCTAGTAAGTCTATTATTCATTCTAACTAGATTCTTATATTTTAATTTATTTAGTTCTTCTTCATCTCTAATAATTGTTTGTTGGATGATTGGCTCTGAGCTTACAGGCTCTTCTTTTTCTTTATCTTTCTCAAGCTCTTCTTTCATTGCTTCTAGTTTGGCTTGTTCTTTTAGGGCTTCCTGTCTAACTCTCTCGATTTCTTCTTGTTTAGTTTTGTCTAAGTTCTCTTTGTAAAGAGCTAGTTGTTCTTCTTTCTCTCTAGCAAAGTCTTCTTTCATTTGCTTGAATTCTTCTAGTTCTTTCTGGTGTTGCTCTTTTAATGCTTTTAGCTCATCTAACTCTTTCTGAGTAGCTTCGTCAATAGCATCTTTCTTAGGCTCTACCTTCTCTACTTTCTCTTCTTTCTTCTCTTTCTCTTCGCCTGTAGAATTCTTAGCTTCTTTAATAACGCTATCTAGTATCTTGTTGAAGTCGTCATCGTCTTCGTTATCCCAGAACGCTTCTTCTGCTACAGGTGCAGTCTCAACTTTTTTAGGCTCTTGTCTCTTAGGTGCAGCAACTCTATTAGTAGTATTTCTCTTCTCTAACATTTGTTGCTCTTGAATAGCCTTCTCATAGTCTATCTCTGTAATCTCATCGCCATCAACAGTTTCCTTAGCCATCTCTATGCTATCATAGAAACCATTAGGGTTCTCTTTGTCAGTGAATACAACAATATCATCACCCCTAACGACAGTTTTTTCTTCCTTTTCTTCCTTCTCTTTACGCTCACCACTGCCGCCTAGTAATTTAAGAATTAACTCTGCAACAAAAACAACAACAAATGAGCCAAGTACAATGATTGCTAAAATTGCTAAAATATGTAGTAAAATATCAACAAAAGTTCCCATAAAATCCCCTTCCAAATAAAATTTCCATAGTGTCTATATCCAAACCTTCCACCGTAAGTCCAGACACCATAGTTTAGATTATATTAAGTATACAGCATTTTTGCAAAAATTTAAATACTTTTTTGTCAATTAATTGTAAAATTAAAGCAAAAACGCATAGACTCACAATTAATTGTAATCTATTTTCAAAAATTTTTCAATATAAAAATATAAAAAAATAGTATTTTTTGCCTATTATTTAATAATATTATTAAAAATTTACCACCCAAGGCCTGCTTTTGCATAGAATTTGTATTGAAAAAATAGTAATTTTGTGCTAAAATAACATAGTCTTAAATGGCAAATCTAATAAGGGCAGAAAAAATGAAAATAATCGCAACTAATAAACAAGCACACTTTGAATATTTCATCATTTCCACTTACGAAGCGGGAATTGTTTTAGTTGGTAGCGAAGTAAAATCTATTAGACTAGGTCACACTAATCTAAAAGATAGTTTCATAACATTTTCTAAAGATGGTGAAGCCTTTATTAAAAATATGTTTATTGGTAAATTTGAGAAGTCCACAATAGAGCCTGTCGAAGAAAGACGTAGTAGAAAACTACTACTCAATAGACGTGAACTAGATAAAATACATAGCAAGATAAAAGAAAAGGGCTTTACCTGTGTACCACTTAAACTCTACTTCAAAGATAACCTAATAAAACTAGAGATTGCCATTGCCAAAGGTAAACATACTTATGACAAAAAAGAAACCTTAAAGGGCAAAGACATTGAGAGAGATACTCAAAGACAACTAAAGAACTATAGATAGTTCTATATGGGGATGCACCGGTTTCGACATTTATCTCCAGCACAAACCCAAGCATAACGGCTGAGCACCGTCAACACTCAAACTTAAATTTAAATGCAGATAACAAATCTGTTCTAGCTCTAGCTGCATAAGTACTTGCACGAGCTTGTCTACCTTAGTCTCGCTATCGGCTAAGACTAGGCATCAGTTTAGATAGTGGTTCATATTTGTCTTAGGTAAGAGCAAGTATGAGACTATACCCTTACCTAGTTTGTTAAAACTTCTGTCGCTAGGCATATAACAAACTTTAATAGAAGAGCGACTAATTATGTAGAAAGGTTTGGGCAGAATAAGTGGACGCGAGTTCAATTCTCGCCATCTCCACCAAAAAATACGCACACCATAATTGGTGTGTTTTTTTATTACAATAAAGGGCGAGAATTTATGTGCAAACTTGCACATTGTATGCCCTGCATACAGAACTCGCTACGCTTTGTAGTCAGGACTTAGCCTGACAATTGACGAAGACTCCCCGAGTCTTCTTAATACACTTCTCGCCATCTCCACCAAAAAATATGCACAGCATGATGCTGTGCTTTTTTAGAGTATGGCGAGTAAATTGCTATGCAATTTGCAAAAATATTTTTTGCTATTGAACTTGTATTTTTCGCTAACAAATGCAAGACAATCTCGCTCAAAAATTTGTTCGCTTCGCTCTCTGCACCACTTCTCAGCCATCTCCACCAAAAATATACACACCTATTTTAGGTGTGTTATTATATTATTTTTAAATTTTAATTAGTGTAATATGCTTTTAGTAAATAGATTTCTCCTGATACAACAGGTAATTCAACATTTCCTGCACTATTGAAGTTTATTTCAACTTCCACACCATTGACAGTAAGTTTTGTTAATGTGTAATCTCCTGACTGTCCATTAATATGGAAATAATTTTCTCCTGTACTATTGATTATACAACTATTATATATTCCATAAGAGTAAGCTGTTTTATCTGACATCTCATCATAATATTCACTATCTATTTGTACTAAAGCATAACTATCAGCAACTCTAAATTTTACATATATAGTAGCATCATATGTAGGATACTTATCTATACCTTCAATTTTATCTGTAAAATCTTCGTCCCAATACAAACCTTCAATAACTATCGCTTCGGTTGTATTAACACCACAACCCCTTAGAGTTAGGTCAATAGGTGTTCTAGACGCATATTTACCACTAATTTTAGTA
The DNA here is from genome assembly GCA_045635805.1 of Clostridia bacterium. GTDB lineage: Bacteria > Bacillota > Clostridia > Christensenellales > UBA1242 > UBA11490. The sequence goes on along the minus strand of JAZTWI010000001.1, from coordinate 55,814 downwards.
TTAGCATCAACAAAATTAATAGTTATATTTGTTTTTCTGTTCTCTACTGCATTATTTGTTCCGGTACCCTTAAAATCATCACAATCATGGTTCATTATCACATCAAGATTATTAAGAGATGCATCAAAGTCCATACTGAAATTCAATTCACCATTACCAACCATTGTTATGACATCATTTTCATCTATCTCAGGATTTCCTTGCTCCAAAAATGCAGAAATTATAGATGATTTAATTAATACTCTCTTCACAAGTTTCATATTTGCATTCGAACGAACAATACCATCTTCATCAAACACAACTTTAAATTCGATATCAACTCCTGCACTTTGTGTAGAACCCATATCCGACCCCAATTCCATTTCGTCGGCAGAGATTACAGCAGTTAGAGTGTATTGTTCATCACTATTAGAAATGTCTAAAGAAACCTGCAAGGCATCCTTAGGGAAAAGTACTTCTGAACTTTCACTAAGAATTTCTGCAGCAATTCTCTGTGCATTACTAGTAAAGGCTTCTAATGTCTCATTGTTCTCAATACCTTCAAAAATAGCGTATACTTCTGGACTATCTTTACTGAGAGTATTATAAACATAGGTATTCTCTGCATATAGACTGTCTACATAAGAAGTCTCCTTGTCTGAATTTTTTGAGTAGGAATAGTTAATATATTTTTTATCTGGCTTCCTAGTCATATCAAAGGACTGAATATCGTAAGAAAATGTATCGTAATTAAATACTTTATTTATACTATAACCTGTGTTGTTTTCTAGATAAATTTCCTTTTTACAATTAAAGTCCGATTTCTCATTTTTTATACCCATTGACTTCAATATTTCTATCGTTTCTGGGAGCAAATCTGAATATTCATAATCACAAATTACTTCTGTATTTTCCCCCATATTAATTAGATTTTGATAAGACTTTTTCCCTAAACTTACAACTTTAAAATCTTCTACAAAATCTCTAAGCATCACATATGCTTCTTCATCGGTCTTAGTTGTAGTAGGCTGCACAATCTCACAACCAGTCATTACAAATGGCATAGATAGAGCCATTATACCCATTACACCACTTGCAAATAATTTCTTTAGTTTTCCTTTTTTCATAAATACTCCTTAACAAGTCCTTTTACTTAGTTTTAGTTTACCCACTATCACTTCTACTTGTCAAGGAAATGAAACTCTATATCTTTATGTTTACAAAAAACACACCTAGATTAGGTGTGTTTTTTTTATATAGCACTATGTAGTGTTCTACTGATAACTTCGTCTTGTTGTTCTTTATTAAGTTTAATAAATTTAACAGCGTAGCCAGATACTCTAATAGTTAATTGTGGGTATTTTTCTGGGTGTGCTTGTGCATCTAGTAATAGTTCTCTACTAAATACATTTACATTTAGATGATGTCCTTTACCCTTAGCATAACCATCTAGTAATGTTACTAGATTTGTTTCCTGTTCTAGTCTAGTTTTACCTAGAGCAGATGGTACGATTGAGAAAGTATTAGAGATACCGTCTCTAGCATCTTCATAAGGAAGTTTTGCAACTGACTCTAGACTTGCTAGTGCACCATGTGTATCTCTATTATGCATAGGGTTTGCTCCTGGAGCGAATGGTTCTCCTGCCTTTCTACCATCTGGAGTACTACCCGTCTTTTTACCATACACAACATTAGATGTGATAGTTAAAATACTAGTGCTTGGAACTGAATTTCTATATGTATAGTGAGACCTAATCTTATTCATAAATCTAGTAACTAAGTCTTTTGCGATATTATCTACTCTATCGTCATTATTACCATACTTTGGATAATCTCCTTCTACATTAAAGTCTACAGCAATACCATTCTCGTCTCTAACAACTGAAACCTTTGCGTACTTAATAGCAGAAAGTGAGTCTGCTGCACAAGATAATCCTGCGATACCTGTAGCAAAGAACCTTCTAACTTCGTTATCGTGAAGAGCCATTTCTATTGCTTCGTAAGAGTATTTATCGTGCATATAGTGAATAACATTAAGTGTATCTACGTATAGGTCACATAGCCAATCCATCATCTTGTCGTACTTATCCATAACTTCATCGAAGTCTAGAACTGAGCCTGTAATCATCTCCATCTTTGGACTAACTTGAACTTTAGTTCTCTCGTCCATACCACCATTAATAGCGTAAAGTAGACATTTAGCAAGGTTTGCTCTAGCGCCAAAGAACTGCATATCTTTACCAACTCTTAAACAACTTACGCAACAAGCGATAGCGTAGTCATCGTCCATAAAATCTCTCATAAGGTCGTCATTTTCGTACTGAATACTAGAAGTATCGATTGAAACCTTAGCACAGAATCTTTTGAAGTTCTCTGGTAAATGCTCTGACCATAGTACTGTTAGGTTTGGTTCTGGTGAACTGCCTAGATTATTAAGAGTGTGAAGCATTCTAAAGCTACTCTTAGTAACTAATGATTTGCCTTCTAAACTCATACCACCGATAGACTCTGTTACCCAAGTTGGGTCTCCTGAGAATAATTCGTTATACTCTGGAGTTCTCATAAATTTAACTAGTCTTAACTTCATTACAAAGTGGTCAAATAGTTCTTGTGCTTCTTCTTCGGTAATAACACCTTCTTTTAAGTCTCTCTCAATGTAGATATCTAAGAAAGTTGTATTTCTACCAATAGACATCGCTGCACCATTTTGGTCTTTGATAGCAGCTAAGTAGCCAAAGTATAAAAATTGTACTGCTTCTCTAGCGTTCTTTGCTGGAAGAGATATGTCTACACCATACTTAAGAGCCATTTCTTTTAGGTCATTTAGAGCTTTGATTTGCTCAGCAGTCTCTTCTCTAGACCTAATCATATTCTCGTCCATTATACCTTTTAGAGTTTTTAGGTAATGTCTCTTGCCTTCGATTAATCTGTCTACTCCGTATAGAGCAACCCTTCTATAGTCACCGATAATTCTTCCCCTACCATAAGCATCTGGAAGACCTGTGATGATAGCTGCCTTTCTAGCCGCTCTCATCTCTTCTGTGTATGCATCAAAAACGCCTTCGTTATGAGTTTTTCTGTACTTTGTAAAAATCTCTTTTATTTCTGGTGAAATCTCATAGCCGTACTCTGCTAGAGCCTTTTCACTCATTCTAATACCACCGAATGGTTGTAAGCTTCTCTTAAATGGTTTGTCTGTCTGAAGTCCAACAATTTTCTCTAGGTCTTTATCTAGATAACCTGCTTCGTGGCTAGTGATAGTAGATACAATATCTGTATCTGCGTCTAGAACTCCACCCTTCTTAACTTCTTTTGCTTCAAGTTTAGCTATCTGCTCATTAAGTTTGTTCGTTGCCTCAGTTGGACCAACCAAGAAAGAATCGTCTCCTGTATATTCGGTGTAGTTATTGATGATGAAATCTCTAACATCGATTTCATCACACCATTTACCAATCTTAAATCCTTCCCATTGTTCTATCATATGTATCTCTCCTATTTGTTATTAAGAATCTTATCTACACACATAACCTGCTCTGCTGTTGGCTCTTCTATACCTTCTAATTTGTATGGTATACCAAGGGCTCTATATTTCTCGAGAGCAAGTCTGTGATAAGGTAGCACCTCTATCTTTTTTACTGTGGCAAGTGTATCCACAAAGTTTTTCCATCTATGTACCGAGTCCATATCATCATTAATACTAGGTACTAGTACATATCTTAGCCACATATCTTTACCCATATCAGATAGATACTTAGCAAAGTCTAGAATATTTGCATTGTCTCTACCTGTGAGTGCGATATGTTTATCCCTATCTATATGCTTAATATCTAGCAAGACTAAATCGCATACAGACATTAATCCATCTATTTTTTTAAGTACTTCTGGGTTACTCCTATCAAAAGTAGCACTAGATGTATCAAGACACGTAGTTAACCCTTCTTTTTGCACTTTTTCAAATAGTTCTTTTACAAAATCTATCTGTAAAAGGGGCTCACCACCAGACACTGTTACACCTGTAATATATCTTTTGTATTTGATTATTTCTTTCAGTAATTCATCTGTTTCCCAGTCTTTTCCTTTGCCGCATTCCCAAGTGTCTGGGTTGTGACAATAAGCACATCTCATAGGACAGCCTTGCATAAAAATTACAAACCTAATCCCTGGGCCATCAACCGTTCCAAATGTTTCTATTGAGTGTATATTTCCCTTCATTTTATTCCCCTTAAATTTTGACGGACTTGATTAATATAACAAAATCTTTACACTCTTGTCAAGACAAAATATACAAATATGTTAATGATATTATATATTATTTATACTATAACTACATTATACACGGACGTGCTTTTATTTGCCAAACTAAAACCACCTATGATACAATCTTTCTAATACAAATTATATACTTAGGAGATAGTCCAATGGCAATAATGTTAACTAGCATCTTACCAACACATTATAAAGATGAAGAAGAAAACTACTCCCCTATAGCTCTAGATGACAATAATTGTTTGCTTAGCAATATACAAAAATATGTAACCAAGTACGAGCGTTTAGTGCTAGTCGCTAACGACCCATATAATGAAGAGAAAAGTGACGAAAAGTTACCAATCCTAAAGGAAAGTTTTAGGTTAAGTGGTATGGACTTTAGAGAAGTAATCGCTCTAGACCATAGAAATATGGACAAGGCAGAAGAAATCCTAAGTACAGCCGATATAATAATCCTTAGTGGTGGAAAAATCGTGTGTCAAAAAGCCTTCTTTGATAAAATCAACCTAGGTAAAATTTTAGAAGAGCACAAGGGGCTTACTATCGGCATCTCAGCTGGCACTATGAACCTATGTGAAACCATTGCCAATTTTCCAGAAGAGCTCGACGACCTAAATGACCCTAGATGGCTAGAAGGACTAGGTTTCTGCAACAAAATCATTATCCCACACTATGATGGAGAAACTAACGAGTACCAATTAGGCTACTCAGAGATAGATATAGTTAACGATTATATCTTACCAATGTCTAGAACTAGAAGGTTACTTGCAATACCTAATTATTCTTATATCTTAATAGATGGCAAAGAGAAAAAATACTACGGAGATATGTACGAGATTATAGATGGTATTACCACGAAAATTAATTAATTTACTGCAAAAAAGAGACTAAATATAGTCTCTTTTTTTACATACTCTCTAATGCAAAATACATTAAGTACATTGATGGAACACTACTTAATTCTGCACCATTTTTCTCATAATATTGGAAGTTGAATTGTAAATAGTTCTTTGAGAAGTTTAAGTTAAAATCACTATCAAATAAATCATTATATACACACATTCTGCCTATATCATAAGTATATGTCGTATTGTCTGAGTATCTAACAGTAACACTCTCTTTATTAAATGATTTACTAGTTAGATTGTCTATGCTTACCCCGTTTTTGAGTACAGCATCGCCAAATCTATAATCTTCTTTTTTCTCTAACTCATTATCTGTGAACATTGCTCCGTCAACAGTGTCTTCTGTATCATCATAAGCGCCAGATACAACAACTTTGTTTTGGGTGACATTTTTATAGTCTGTACTGAATACTAATTCCTTTTGACTAGCAGACTTGCCAGATTTATCAAAGACAGCATCGAAAGTCACCTTTACCATAAAGTCAGAGCCACCATTTTTCTTAAGACCCAAAAATAATGTATCTACATTAAATAAGTCATCTTCTAAGTCATCCATGGTAACTTTAGGAATATAAATTAATTGTTTAAGTTTTCTAGGAGTTCCTTCTAGTGTTGGTTCTTCTTCTGCATCTGGGTTATATTCTTCGTCTGGGTCTGGCTCTGGAGTTGGCTTAACATCACAAATAGTATCAATATCATCATAGAATACATATTCGTTTTGCTGTAGTCTAGGAAACATTGTTGTACTAGAATTTGAGCCATTAAAATAATTAACACTACTAGCAAAACTAATTGTACCACTAGTAGGCACTGCTAGTTTAGCCATATTCCAAACCACGTCTTTGATAATAGCGTCGTAGCCCTTGTAGTTTTGATAAGTATTAAACGCTGGTATATCTGTTAAATTTGTTAAATCTGTTATACTAGATAAATCAGTTATCTTAAGTGGTTTAATTGTTGTGCCACTGAAAATATCCTTCGCTCCATTAATAGATGCATTTAAATTGTCTTTACCAATAATATCATATGCTAGGAAATACGCAACATGCCACAAGAAATCTTCTGATAAGCCTAATTTTGTTATTTCCTTATAGCCGTTATCAATAGTATATGTTGGACTATACGTCTCGTAATGCCTTAGAAGTAGGTTATTAGAAGTATAACTAAATGTAGCGCTTGTATCTACTGAAATACCGCCAAGAGAAATATAAATATTTACAAGACATCTTTTAATATAATCTTTAGTAAATGATGATGCTCTCTTCCAAGCATTCCCTGCAACTAATTCTGTGTCGCTATACTTATCAAATTGAATACTTTGTACTTCTTCTCCGGTACTAGCATTAGTCTCTGTTACAAGTTTAGCCATAATTTTATAGCCACCATTAATAGCATTCTTATAACTAATAGTTTCTTTATTGGTTAGAGTACCTTCTTGTAAGCCGGTGAGTTTCTTTTGATTAGATGTTGTTATAGTATCTACATAGTTATAATTAACTGTTCCCTTATATCCTTCAATACCACCAACATTACTTGCAGATGTAGTTCCATATATCTTATTAAGAGTGGAATATAAATAATCTGCCATTGTTGTGAACTGCCTATCTAGAAGTTCATTAAATGACATATTTTTTTGTTGATATTTATCATAGAAAATCTTATCTGTTTTATTTGCTTCGTATACAGCAATCGCTCCAGCAAAGACTTCGTTGTAATCATCAATTGATGGGCCATCACCAACAATATCGCCAAGGTCTGGAGTAGAAGGCTCTTTTAGTGGTGGTGCTGTACTACCTGTAGTTCCACCACCAGGAACTCTATCTGTTCCTTTACCTGGGTTTCCACCCATACCACAACCTACGAAAGAGACTGCACAGAAAAAACATATAAATATTGCAACAAGCGCTCTTATGATTCTGCTTTTGAGTTTCTTCATCGATTTATTCCCTTTCTTATTATTTTTTAGTATTTTAACACGAAATACAAAAATAATCTAATAAATTATAAGTATATAATTTAATATTTTCACGTACATAAAGTTTAACTCACTATTACGAAAATATGTATTAATGCAAAAGTAAACGAAATAAGAAACAAAGTAATTATGCCCACAAGCGCTAAAAGCGCATATAATTTTAGATACTCATTTTGCTTATAATATGGCTTTCTTTCACAATTTAATGCATTTGCTACAATAGACATTATAAGGCATAGGTTTAGAAAAAAAATTAGCCCCAGCAGAACATTAGAGATAAAACCCAGAATAATCCCAGACAATCCCAAACAAACAAATATTACACAAATATCAAATCCCCAAATATACGACAAGAAAAATAAAAGAAGAGAGTCTACAAACACCATTAATTTATTTTTTGTTAACAATACTAGAAACAAGCATACAATAATAAAGTACACGACTAAGACGATAAAATATGTAATAGTCGACATATCTTTAGTTAGCATTGAGTATAGATACTCATTTATTAAATTACTAGGCTCTAAGTCTCCAGCATATTTAGATGCAGTAAAAACACCAACCAAACACCCCACTAGAAAGACAGTCGCAAAAAATATAAAATATTTAATATTGTCTTTGATAATACGAGAAACTTTATAACTAATTGAGTTTTTTATTTTATAAAAAATAGGCTTCATATAGCATTATATGAGCCCTGGCAAATTATTATTTAATTTTTTAGATTTTTCTCCATATACTCTATCTTTGTTCTAGCAATTAAGTGCTTAATAAAGGTAGAATTAGTAATCTTCTTATCTTTATCTATTATATCGGCAAATAGGTGTGGATTGTCTTTGAGAGACCTATTAATAGCAGTTCTAATATTCTTCTCAATATTACAAACTAGAGAAGAATTTTGCTCAGATAAATATCTATAAATATCGTCTGTCAGTCTAATCTTATTATTGCAATGTTTAATAGCATATACCACACCCTGAATAAGGTAATCATAGCCCAAGAATCTAGGCATAATCTTAAATTCTGATAAACAAGATGACACATACATAAAGAGTTCTTCTATGGATACATTACTAGACACACCACAGAAAGATTCTCCTTCGCCTATAAGATTAGGAATAATACTATCTAGGTCTGTAATCTTTTCTCTAAGCACAGCTGTACACCCAGCAAAAGAGAGTTCTTCCTTCTTGTCTATGAGATATATAATCTTTATATTGTTATCATACTTTTTACAGAAGTCACTTAGGACATTTCTAGTCTTTTTGAACTTATGGTCAACAAAAACTATTTCGTTACTTGCATTAATAATGTGTGACAAAAAATCTGATAGTCTAGTTATATAGTTAACTTGCAATCCAAATTTTTGACACTTATCTTTTATTTCATTAGCCAGAGTCTTGTCACTTGTAAATATTGAAGCACTTGTTATATTACTCATAGTTTTTTCCTTATTCATCTATGAAAATTAATTTTCAATCAAGATAAAATACATAAACTAAAATAACAAATATTTATTACTTTTGCAACTAAAACCCTTCCAATTTGGTAAAATTTGTAAAATTTTTATTTAATTTGTACAAATTTTGTACGATAAGTTTATTTTTTATAAAATTGAAACAAAAAATCCTGTCAAAACGACAGGACAATTTTTAGTGTTTGATTCTCTTATTTGCACCACAGGCTGGGCATTTAATACTGTTATCTTTTACTATATAAGTTCCACAATATTCACAATAATTAGGATTAATGCTAGAGTTTTCTTCTGTTGACTTTCTTTGTTCTATTGCAACACGTGCTTCTTCCGCTAGGTTTTTATCGAAATTCTTAGATAATTTGTTAGATGCAGTAATAAAGAACGCAAACCAACCAACAGTCACTACACATAAAACAATCAGAATAGTTGTACTTTTTGCTTCGTCTCTTAGAGCCGCTAAATATTCTCCATCTTGCTCAATAGACATATCCTTATAGTCCATAGGAATTGAATCTGTATTTGGACCTATAACTCTAGTGTCTACCGCCACCTTAATAGTGCCCTGCGATAGAAGTTCATGTACTTCAGATTCCGTATATACAGAAAAACTATATCCATAGAGATATTTAGTTACATCTTGATAACCATGACCTGGAACATACTCACGTTCGGTATAAGGTATACAATAATGTATATATGCTCTATTAAAGTCTGACCTATAACTATAACTAGTAACAGTAGCATCAACTATATATCTATCAGGGTCAAGTTCTGCCTGTACTATCATATTCTGGTAATATGCATAGTCTTCTCTTATAAACTCTACATTGTCTTTATTAGAACAAGCCATAGAACCAAAAATCATAAAACATATAGTTATTAGCGCACAAATTATACCATGCAAGGTATCTAAATCAACATACCTTTCAGGTCTACCCGGACGACTTCTGAGTCTAAATGAATGTCTGGTACGTGTGTGTAATATTAGTCTAGCGCCGCTGCCACTATAGCTACCTCTAGAACCAGACGAACCTGAGCCTCCCCTACTACCACCATGGCTTCCAGCACTTCCACCTCTACTTCCTGAAGGCATATTCTTCACCTCTCTTTACTTTTATGTATTAATTCTACAACTATTTTCGGTTTTTTTCAAATATTTTAGATATATATATAAAATTATGACTAATATAAATAACTTGCCAATAGCGTAAAAAATATGTAAAATAATCTTATAAAATATATTTCAAGGAAAAATTATGAGCGAAACATATCAAAGTGGTTCTTATAATTCTTATAATCCTAGGAACCCGTACCAACATTTAAGTACAAAAACGAAACAAACCCAGAATAAATACCAAAAAACAGCAGGAGCTCTCGTAGTTTGGCTAATATTATTAGGAATTGCTACACTTGTATGCTTTATTATATCTGCAGTTAACGGCGGAATGTTATCTGACCTAAAACAAGAATACTACAATTATACAACTATGATAGAGAGAGCAAAGAACAATCCCGACTACCAAGCAACAGCTGTAATTACAGGTAGATATTACGATACTGACTATGATGCATATTACTTAGAGTACGATATTGAATATCATTTCTTCTTTGACCCAATCCCTGGAGAGACACCAGCAGTATTTGAAATGGACGATTTAAACGATAAATATCACGTAGGAGATATGATTACTGTCGCTCTTAGTGATAAATTTGAGCATATAGGTAGATTTACAGACTCTATCATTATGGACCTAGAAGACATTGAGTTAGAAGACTATTTAGATTACGAAGACATTGAAGACACCAAAGAAACAACCCAAGGTCTTGCATTTACGTTTTTAATCGTTGGAGCAGTACTAGTTGTTCTCATCATTGCATTATATACAAAGGGCAAAAAAGTTAAACAAAACGCACAAGAAAACTCTTCTAGCGTTTCTAGTACAAACATCGCTAAAAACCAATACGCTTGTGAATATTGTGGTTCACATATGGGACTTCAAAGCAAATGTCCAAACTGTGGTGCTGCCAAAAAATAAAATTAAAGGTATATGTTTTTACATATACCTTTTTTTAAACTCAGTTTATATAATAAATATTATTGAAAAAATTTTTATTTTATGATACACTAACTAATCGAGAATAGTTCAAAGGGAGAGATATGGACTTACCTATTGCTTTTGTAGATAAAATGAAGGACTTACTTGGCAGTGAAGCCGAGAGTTTTTTTGCAAGCCTTGAGTCCCCTAGCAGGAAAGCAATTACAGTTAATTTCTCACGTATAGACAGAGAAACATTTGAAAAATCTGCCGACTTTGATATAAAACCCATTGAAGGAGTTACTAACGGATACTATACCGAAAACCTAAAGGTAGGCAGTCATATTTTTAATCACCTGGGTCTAATATATTCCCAAGAACCAAGTGCTATGATTCCTGTTGAGATGCTAGATATAGAAAAGGGCGACTTTGTCCTAGATATCTCGGCAGCCCCTGGTGGTAAATCAATACAAATACTAGAGAAACTAGACAATACGGGAATACTAGTATCTAATGAAATTGTTTATAACAGAGCAAAGATATTATACGAAAACCTATCTCGAATGGGATTTAAAAACTTTGCAATAACAAATAATAGCCCAGCAGACTTCGAAAACACAAATCTAAAATTTGATAAAATACTAGTTGACGCACCTTGTGGTGGCGAAGGTATGATAAGAAAGAATAACTTCGATATGGAAGCCTTCAAGTGGAGCAATATTGAGACCAATGCAAAAAGGCAACTAAGTATACTAGAGAGTGTAAAAGGACTACTCAAAGATGGTGGCAGACTAGTTTATTCTACCTGTACATATGATATCAGAGAAAACGAAGGCGTAATTGCTGAGTTTCTGAAATTAAACCCTAATTTTAAAATAATTGCACCAGATGCTAGATTTGATAGAGTTACCGTAGAAGGGGTAAAACTAGAAGGGTTTGACACCCACTTTGCAAAGAGAAGATACCCACACAAACATAGTGGCGAAGGACAATTTATGGCAATCCTTATAAAAGACGGAAAGGAAGAGATAGAACTAGACGAATTTAATGCATACAATATCTCCCCTGTATATCGTAAGGATATGCACGACATAGAGAGAGAAATAAAGTCAGTTGTGGACCTAAAAGGACTCAACCTACTCAAAAGAAACGAAACTATATTTGTATGCCCAGATTTGCTAATGGACTTTGGCAAACTAAATCTAGTAAGTATTGGTACTGTATTTGGAAATTTGAGCAAAAGCAACTTTAAAATCAACCATAATTTTTATCACACATATGCCGATAGATTTACAAACACTATCAAACTTGACGACGTCCAAGTAAATAGATACTTGCACGGTGAAGAAATAGATATTGATGAAAAAATCTCAGGAATTGTGTCTATTACCCATAAAGGAATTCCACTAGGTGGTGGCAAAGCCGTAAATGGCAGACTAAAAAACTATTATCCAAAAGACTTGAGAATTTAGGAGAATATATGAAAACTTTAATTTTATCACACAAAGCAGATATTGACGGACTTAGTCCTGTAATTTTTCTAAAACTTATTAGAGAAAAATTAGATGTTATACTACTTAACGCCAATGATATCTGTCCAAAAATCCACGAAATAATCAAAAATCAATCATACAAAAAGTACGATGAGATTTTTGTTACCGACCTAACTCTTGACAAAAAGACTTGTGAACTAATTATGTCTACAGGAGATAGTGATAAATTCCATACCTTTGACCACCACGCATTTGATTTATCTGCTAATGACTACCCATTTGGTGTAGCTATTAGCAAAAATAATGAAGGCGTCAATGAGTGTGCAACTTCTCTATTCTATAAATACTTAGTTGAGCATTACCCAGAGACTTTTGATAATAACACACTTAGAGAGTATACCGAGTTAGTTAGACTAAACGATACTTGGGATTGGGCAAAGACTAATAACCAAGATGCTAAAAATTTAAGTGAGATTCACTCAATACTAGGTAGAGATAATTATATAGAGACATATCTAGATTTCTTAAAAACCAATAAAGACAAATTCTACTACACTGATGACCAAAAATACCTACTTAAAATAGAGCAAGACAGAATAAATAGATACCTAGAAGAAACCGAAAAAACAATGTTTCACGCAACTCTATGTGGTAAGAGATGTGGTATTGTCTTTGCAGAGTCTCACAGAAGCATTTTAGGTAATTACTTAACCGAGAAATACTCTCACCTTATTGACTTTGTAGTGATTATCAATATGCAACAGGGAATATCTCTTAGAAGCAGAACAGAAGATGTGGACGTATCTGAAATCGCATCTATCTATGGTGGTGGTGGCCACGTAAAAGCAGCCGGTGCCCCAATGGATAACAAACTTAAAAAAGAAGTTATTAAAATGATTCTAAAAAACTACACACTTTTTGATTAAAATAGGGTGAAAATATGAATTACAAAAGTTATAGTAAAGACGGTGATTATAGTTTTGCTTTTGGCGCTTTCCCTACATACGAACTACTAATAAATAAGCCTAAAGCAGTACTAGAAATCATCACACACGAAAAACTAGACAAATCTAGGGATATTGATAAGATTTTGCAACTAGCAAAGAAGCTTAATATCAAGGTTTCTACTAATGGAAAACTTATAGAGAAATTATCAAAAAAGGGCAACATATATATCGTTGCAGTGTTTAAAAAATTTAGTGGCAAATTAGAAGCAGGTAAAAACCATATTCTACTTAATAACCCTAGTGATATGGGAAACTTAGGCACAATCATCAGGGGTATGCTAGGCTTTGGTTATGAAAACCTAGCACTTATCACCCCTTGTATTGACCACCTAGACCCTAGAGTTATTAGGGCTAGTATGGGCTCTATATTTTCTGTAAACATAGAAACTTTTTCGTCTATAGAAGAATACACTAAAAATTATAATAATTACCCATATCCATTTATGTTAAAGGCAGAAACTACACTTCAGTCTCTTGAAAATAAGGTAAGCCCACACACATTAGTATTTGGAAATGAAGCCACAGGTCTTCCTGATAGTTTTCTAAATTTGGGTACACCTATTATCATAAGGCAAAGCCCTAAGATAGATAGTTTCAATCTATCAATGTCTGTAACTATTGCTTGTTATGAATTTAGTAAATAAAAAAGATTAGCATCTCGCTAATCTTTTTTTTACTTTATACCCACTCTTTGGTCAATGCCATTGAATTTAATCTTTAGACTTTGTTTTTTATGCATTAATCTACTGAAAATTCTCTCTCCGTAGTTATCTTGAATTTGACCAAAGTCTAGATTTGTATTAATGATAGTTTTTCTGTGATTTAACATTCTTTCATTAATAATTAAATATAGATATTCATCTGTCACGTTTTTAATCTTATTCTCACTGCCTAGGTCATCAATGAAAAGGAATTCACTAGTTAGATAAGGCTCTAGTATTCCTTCTTTCTCTTCTAATTTGGCACAGTGATATTTAAGCATATCTTGATTGAAATTAAATGCTGTTGTGTACTTAACTGTCTTTGCTAGTTCAATAGCATAAGTAGTCATACAACCAAGCAAGTGAGTCTTACCAACACCCGTGTCACCCATAATTAAAACTAGGTCAACAGCAGAATCTTTGGTGTCTATAAATTTCTTCATCTTGTCATAAATACACTTAATTTCTTTTGAATTATTAAACATAGAGAAATCATCACTAAACTTAGGAAAGATACTAGCGTCTATGCCACTGAGCCTTATAAGCTCTCTACTCAATTCTCTCTTTAGACAATCACAAGGCTTACCCATAACGTATGCACTATCTTTACATTTGTCACACTCGTATTTAGGTCTAAGGTCTGCCTTGTCAATACCTAGAGTTACAAGTAGCTTGGCTAGTACTTCTCTAGTATCATTATACTCTTTTCTCTTATCCTTTGCTGACTTGCCATCTACTTCTAGTTTAGCAATCTCTACAACCAGGCTCTTACACTTAGCAAAGAGTATTCTTACATTTTCATCTTGCAGAACATTATTAAGATTTATATCAGCAATTCTCTCGGCTTCAAGTTTCTTCTTTAAAATATTTTTTTCTGCCGTTTCTAATGCACCCATTATTTATCCTTCTTAAATTTTATATTTCAACTTCAAATATATTATCAAATAAACTATCTAATTCTTTCTTTGAATAGTCTCTCTTTGTCGCTGCCTTTGGTGATGGTGTTGCCACCTTCTTATCACCCATATCAATAGTTATTTTCTTTGCGTCTTCTATGGTATCGATACCCTTAGCCCTGTACTCAGCAAGTACCTTATTTAGATACTGAATAGGTAAATATTTGCCCTTAGATTGAGTAGCCGCAAAGTCGATAAGTTCTTCACTAATTCCCCAATCATATAGCCAAGTTTTATATAGGTTTCTATCCTGTGAATTAACCATTCTATCTATTCCTAGCTTCTCAAGTGTACCTTTGATAACACTGTCGTTTTTGACAATTTCTGCCATATAATTGTCAATAGCGTCACTTGTAATGACACCTGACTTAAACATACTATTTATGATACCGTTTAATCCTTCTAGGGTTCTCACGCTAGATTTAAAGGCATAATTCGATAGTTTCAGAATAGCATCTTCGTCAAATCCTAGTTGCAACCAACTAGTAATATATGTGTCTACAACTATAGATAAATTATCGTACCAAAGACCCATTGATTTTACAACCGATTTAGCTAGAGCGTACATACTCTCTTGCATTGAATAATAGTCTTTGATTTCTTTCTCACTCTCTAATTTCTGAGAGTAGCACTTGAATACTTCGGTATTTAATTTTGGGAAATTCTTTGACTTAGAAGTCTTAGCAATATATATAAGAATTTCTAGACTAAAGTCAAGGTCGTTTTTCCATTGTAAGTATGACTGATACTCTTCGCTAGTAGCAGTTCTTTTTATTCCCATAGCCTTAAGTAAAAGAGTGATATCTCCAGAGATTCTCTGCTGTTCATCTATTCTACTCTCTACGTCTTCTAGAGTTTTCACTCCATCATATGCCCAATTCTTAGCAATAGTAACAATGTAATTTACAGACGCCGAACCACCCTTATGTGCAACAGCATATTGTATAATTCTAAGCACTGCTTCCCTTTCCATTTTTAAGTTTTCTATTAGATAATAGAACTCTTCTAGTTCTCTAGGAGTAAGCATCTTAGAGCCTATTAATTCCTGGGCTGTCATATTAAAGCCTGTGTATTTATCTACATTGTATTTTTTGATTTTTTGCACTGCATTTTTGATAGGTAGGTATCTAACCTGTATAGGGTCGAGCTCGAGAACTTGTACTAGCCCCACTTCCTGCCAATAGTAGAAAATACTAACTATGTCTTCCCTAGACATATTGAGCGTCTTCTCAAATTCTTCTAGAGAATTTTCTTTAGCCTGAGAGCATTTATATAGCCCATATAAATAAACCTTTACTGCGCCATCTGTTGCATTTGGCATAAATTCGCTAACGAATAGATTATCTAGTGTAATAGAGTTTTTAGCAACGACTTCGCTTGAGTATTCACAAAAAGACATTTCGCTCTCCTTTGATTTTACATTTTACATAAACTAATATACCATATTTTTCATACCCTTTCAATGCTTTTATGACACCTTTTATAATTGATTTTTTATACACATTGCATACACAAATCGGTTGTGAAAACATAACAAAAATTTTGCTATAGGGCTTTTATTATTTTGAATATAAATAATTATATGTTAGAATATTATAGAAAATTTTAGCAAATGAAAAATGGAGAATTGAATAAAATGAGAATTTTGCATACTGCTGACTGGCATATAGGTGCAAAGACCGACGACCTTGACAGGTTCGAAGAGCAAAAAGCAGCTCTAAAACAAATCATTGATATTGCTGAAAGGAACCAGGTAGATATGGTTCTTATTGCTGGTGATATCTATGAGAACCTTGTACCTAGTGCAGAAGACGAAGAATTATTCTACAATACAGTTGTAGAACTATCTAGGGGTGGAGATTGTGCTGTTGTTGCAATCGCTGGTAACCACGACGACCCTAGAAGACTAGCCAACGCTAATATCTTTGCTGATAAATTCGGCATCTACCTAGTTGGCCACATAGATAATATTAGGATTGATAAGAGTAAGAAAGATAAAAATATCGTTGCCACAAAGTCTGGCAAGGGTTATATCGAATTTCATACTAAGCAAGGCGAAGATGTAGTACTTGCTCTTTTACCATACCCTTCTTACTATAGATACAAAGAGATTAGGAAAGACAGCGACGACTTTGGTACAAAAGTAGCAGAGTGGTTAAGCAATGGTACTAGCCACTTTAGAGATGACACTATCAATATCACAATGGCACACGTTATGAGTTATGGTGTAGATATGTCAGATGAAGACTTTATGTCCTATACAACTCTTTCCACAACATTTGCTTATGTTGACCAAAAAACTTTCCAAAATAAGGCACACTACACAGCGCTCGGACACGTTCACAATACTCTTGCTGTTAGCAAAGAAAATAACGTGTACTATTCTGGCGCACTTCTTAATTATTTCTTCTCTGCTAGAAACGATGAGCCAACAAACGTACTAATTGTTGACTTAGACAAAAATGGCGTACAGAATATTAAGAAGGAAGAGCTATCTGTAAAACTTCTAAAGAAATTCACTGTTGAGTCAGTTGTAGACGCTCATAGAGTATTAGATGAGAACCCTGACTGTCTAGCAAAGGTTATAATTGAAAATGTAGATAACCTAGACAGCCCAGAAGAGAGCAAAGAATATTCTCCATATATAACAATGAGTGACCTAAAGGCACTTAGAAAAAATCACCCAAATCTAGTCACTCTATCTGTTATTACCAACCAAGCAAAAGCTACAGTAAATATTGCTAGTAAGAAGGACCTAACATCTGCCGAAATCTTTGAGCACTTTGTAAAGGCAAAGCTAGGCACAGAGCCAGACCCAGATGTAAAAGAACTTTTCTTAAGCTTAATGTCGGAGGGATTATATGAAACCGATAAAGATTAAAATCAAAGGCATCAATAGTTATGTTTCTGAGCAAGAAATTAACTTTGAAAAATTAGCAAAAAGTAATGTATTTGGTATTTTTGGTGAGACAGGTAGTGGTAAAACTACAATTCTTGATAGCATTATACTAGCCCTTTATGGCGTAAGTGATAGAGACACCCTACAAAATATCATTAATGTTAACACAAAAGACGCATATGTAGAATTCATTTTTGAAATGGAAAACAATGTAGGCAAGACTAATAGATATCTAGTTAGGAGAGACTTTCATCTAAGGCCAAGTGGACTCAAGGCAGAAGCATATCTTCATAATGAGAGCAAGAAAGAAACCCTTGCCGAAATGCCAGATAACGTAAATAATAAGATATTAGAAATTATCGGCATAGGCAAGAAGGAATTTACAAAGTGTATCGCCCTACCACAGGGAGAATTTGACAGATTCCTATCAGACACCCCTGCCCTTAGAAAGAAAACTCTAGCTAAACTATTTGACCTAGAGCAATTCGGTGTAATACTAAATGATAGATTAAAAAATAGAAGAAATCTAGTTGCTCTAAAGAAAGCAACTCTAGAAGAAAAAGCATCTATCTATAGTGGTATTAGCCAAGAAGTTATTACCGAGACAGAGAAAACTCTAGAAAATAGTGACAAAGAAATCAGAAGCCTAGAGAGACAGATTGCAAGAGATAAAAAATTAGCATCTACTATCAAAGAAGAACTAGACTCTAAGCAAGAATTACTTGACCTAGAAGTATCATATAGCATTAAACAAAGCGAAGCAGGAGATATTCATCTATTTGAAAAACAAATAGAGTATACCGAGAAGTATGGTGACTTTACAATAGTTAATAATTCATACAATAACTGCCTAGAAGAAGTTAAGAATTTAACTGAGAATATTGATACAAACAAAGATACTCTTAGAAAACTAGAAGACAGCATCAGAGAAGTAAATATCTTAATGGCAGACAATAAGGCAAAAATCGAAGATGTCGAAGCAAAATGGCAGAGCATTCAATTAGTTGAAGAGAAAAGAAAACTTCACGAAAGTAGAATGAGTGACCTTCAAGAAGAAAGAAAAACTACTAATGAAAAAATCATTGCAGTATCAGAGAAATTAACCGAGACAACTGCTCTAGTTAAAAAGTACAGAGAGAATATCTCAGACATAGAGTCTAATTACAAAAAATTAGAAACTATTATCTTTGACAATATGGATATCTTAGATAAACTAAGTGACTGTCAGTCATTTAAGACTAAGCAGGACTTTGCATTATTCTTAACAATTACAAAAAATAAAATCAATCCTGACTCTCTAGCAGAAGTAGAGAACTTCAATATTTACGATGAAGTAACAACTGTTGTTCACGATATCGAAGACTACGAAATCGCTGTTAGAAAAGAAATCGGAAATATTATGAAAGACCTAAGAGAACTCAATATCGAAGGCGATGATATTGAAGAAATGAAGGAAGATTTAACTGAGAAAAACGCAAAGTTAAACAAACAATGTGATGACCTTGAAGACCAATTAGTAAAAGTTAAAGAAAACCTAGCAACTGCTAGAACTAATATCGAAGCTTACAACGCTCAAATCAGCGAATACAACACTAGAATTGAGAAAATCAAGGCAGAGATTATTAATGAACTTAATGAACTAAGACAGATAAAGACAACCATTGACGCAGGATTTATCACAAAGAGTCTAACTAAATACAAACAAGAAGCAGCCAACTTACAAGGCAGACTAGACAGCCTTCTTGAACAAAAGCAAAAGGCAATCATAGACATCGAAGTTTCTACAAACAATATCGAGAACTATAGAGATAGACTAACAGAACTAAAAGAAGCCCTTAAACCATTTAACAAGGCAGTATTTAGACAAAAAGTTGACAATACTCTATTAGTTGACCACAAGGAACTACCTTTACTTAAAGAGAAAGTAGAAGCATTTAAGAAAGAATTATATGTTCTAGAGACTAGCCTTAATACACTAAGGTCTAAGACCAAAGAATATGTGTATACAAAAGATGATTATAATGCATTACTATCAAACATTGCAGAAAACGAGCAGAAACTAAGCGACTTAAAGGTATTTATCAATGTTAACAAGATTACTCTTGATATACAGAAAAAGAACCTAGAGACACTACTTAAAGTTCAAGCAGACCTAGACTCTGTAACTAGACAATACACTGCTATTGAAAAACTAGAGAGTCTAATTGCACATGGTGCGTTGCTAGACTTCGTTGCAGAAGAGTATATGGGACTTATCACTAACTTTGCAAATACATATGTATATAAGATTAGTAAAGGTAAATACTTACTTAACTACGACGGAGACTTCAATGTAATAGACAATTTCAATGGCGGTATCAAGAGAACAGTTAAGACCCTTAGTGGTGGTGAAAGATTTATCGTATCATTAAGCCTTGCCCTTGGTATCTCACAAAGTATCGCTATCAATAATAATAAGAATTTCAATTTCTTCTTTATTGATGAAGGTTTCGGAAACCTAAGCGAAAACTACATTGAGAAAGTATTACAAAGTTTTGATGCACTTATCAAACTTAACTTTACAGTAGGTTTCATTACCCACGTAGAGAAAATGCAATACTATCTAAATAGCAGAATCATCGTTACTAAAGATAATAACGATGACGGCTCTAAAGTAGAGCAATTCTTCTAAAATCATATTAGAAACAAAAACAATCGCTATCTCTAGCGATTGTTTTTTTATTTACTTATTAATTTTAGTGACGATGACCATCATCATCGGTGTGAGTGTGTCTAGTCCTTTCCATTCCACCGTCTTCGTGCTCATGACCTTGATGCTCCATAGCATGAACTCTATCAACAATATTTCTTACCACAAATTTCCAATTCTTTTGAGAAGCTATTGCATTCCACTCTGCTTGTTTTCTCTGTTCATCGTTGCCACATGTTAAATCTAGGTATCTTTTTACTGACAGCCAAACACTAAGATGGAAAGCTTCTCTACCTTCTACCTTTTGGTCTGTCTGGTCATTATATACACCATCACCATCTTTACATGCAGCACCTTCATATCTCATAAATAAATCATATATTTGAGCATAAGATGGTGGTCTTTCCATATCATCAACATTACCACTATGAAGTGCTTGATTATTAGCCCTAAACATTTCATCGGAATATTCAGGTGTACCAGATTCTGCAGCTGCATCAGTCATTGCAGCTGTTGGGTCTGCTGGTCCAACAGCTTCGTGCACACTTTCTCTAATAACGTCTGTTCTCTCGCCCCTTTCAAGTCCACCTGTCATAGATGCAACTGCACCACTTAACATATCTGGGTTACCTGCAAAACTTGCGTACATAGCATCGAATCTATCCCAATTAATTCCACCCCTTGTCACAACATTGATAAGCGGGTTTCTTTCTGGACTTAATGCTCTTTCATTTGCACTAACTAAAGTATACATAATAGATAATTGTGCAACAACTTTAGGGTCAGTAATCACAGCACCTGTATGTCTATCTTGAACTGCTAAATCCACGCCTAAACCATTTGAAGCTGGATTAGGAACTAAGTTACAAGTCTCCCATAGGTGTCTAGCATCACTAGGACTTAATTCGTGAATATCTGCCTGCATAATTAGGGCTGCTGGATTTGCACCTAGCACGCTTAAACCTGTAAGTAGTCCATCTGCAGTATGCTCTACCGTTTTTCTATTACCTTCACTGAAGCCATTTTGCATAACACCATTTTCATCTGAAGTATATGTTGCTTCTCTAACTTCTTCTTTCTTCTCAGTTTTAGCATTTTCGGTCATCACATTGAAACTAAGTCTCTGTCCCATACCTGTAGTTACATTAACTGTTCCTGTTGCCTTATCGTATTCAAGATTTGAGCCACCAATCTTCTTCCAATCAATCTCGTCTGGAGACCTACCATTAAGGTCTATACCGAAAGTTGTAGAGTCTAGTGCTGTTACCTTTAGGTCTGGTCTAGCAACTCTAATAGCATACATAACGTCTGACATATCAACAAATTCTTTGATAGGTTTCTTTTTATTAATAGGCTCAACTTGGAAAAGTTCGGACTCAGCCTTATTACCATTTTTAATAGTATTAGATGCTGGGTCATAAGACCAACCATCTGGTAGTTTACCTGATATCTTTGCTGGGTTGCCTGTAATCATAATCTTGCCACCCCTAGCAGAACCTTCTTCTGTCATTGCTCCGATAGCAGTTTCTTTTTTAGGTGCTTCAAATTTAATTTTGAAATCTTTGTCCCTTAATTCTTTTGCTAAATAATGCGCCAAATGCTTAGCATCAAAATATTTAGGGTCTTTTACATTATACATTTTTGCCATACACTTTCTCCATACCACAGGGGTATTATATTATTTCATACTATTATCATAGCAAAAAGTATTGGTTTTAACAACAAAATAAGAGCATTAATTGGCTTCAAATACCCTAATTGCAATTACAGACATATCATCTTTAGCAACACCATCGGTCTCAGACAACGCCTTTTCCATAATAGTATCACATAATGTTTGTGGATTAATAATATCTAGAGACCTAAGAAAATCCTTTATCTTAATACTAGACAGAGCATCAGACACACCATCACTCATCATAACAATTATATCCATATTAGATATTAGTCTTCTAGTTATATGCGGCTTAATATTATCAAGTATTCCTATAGGCAAGTTACTCCCTTCGACCACTTCACACTCACCCCTTTCGTGAATTATATACCCATTAACACTAGCAAGTTTAATAAAGTCATATGTGCAATTTCTACCATCAATTATGCATAAATCAATTGTTGCATAATTTTCTTCTTCTGATAGTGACAACAGTTCATTGATTGTCCTGAGAATAACATCACTATCAAAACCAGCTCTGTAAAAATTCTCAACCAATTTGGTAGTGAGTGCACTTATGCTATTTGCCTTACTTCCACTACCCATACCATCACTAATAGATACTAAATATTTACCATAATCAATAGGGGTAATATTACAACTATCGCCACAAACAACCTTGCCATTTTTAGATATAACACTCGAGCCAAAAACAATATCATATTGAGGCGAAGACACAAGCGTCGCCACAACAGCACCCGTCACACTAGAGTCCCCAACCTTCACTATTCGCATATTTGATGCAGTAATTTTAGAAACGTACTTTTCTATTTTCTTGTCATTGTATGTCTCTTTACTGACAATAACTATAATCTCTTTGACAGATATATCTTTTTGATAAACTATTGCTTTTATACAAACAATACCCACAAGCCTTAATTCTTCAACCAACCTGCCTTCTAGCCTACTATCAAAATTTATAACAGTAGACACTTCTTTTGATAGTCCATCTAGCAGAGTACTAACTGCTAGTAGTTGCTCTGCAATAATGACCCTACTACTGTCTACATTGCTAACAGCATTAACATATTCTTTATAATTAGATAGCAGACTATTGAGTTCTAGTATTAGTTTATTTACCTGACAACAATTAGTTGTTAGATACCCAGGAATATCGGTAAGCAAGACCTTACCACGTGCATATCCATTAGACACAACTACATCTAGGGAATTCTCTATAAAAGAACCCGTCAACCTATAGCAATTATTCTTCTCACTACAACCATCGCAGACGGTCCGTACAAGCTCAGATTTGAGTAGGTCTATTGCCTTATCATCATCCAAAACTCCCCTTACCATATCCATATAGGTATTGTGCATATCATCAAATACCAGACTTAGGTTTTTAAGCCTAGTCTCCATCTGCCCCTTAACCCTATCAAGGACTGCAGTCTCATCTTTAAATAAACTTCTAGACATTAGCGCCCCAAGCGTATCTAAAAGTTTTCTTGGTAGCAAGACAAACACCAGAACTCCAAAAGTAAAAGAAACAATCTCAGTAAGCGAAAAACCAATATTAAAAAGGAGAATAAACATAATATACGCAAACTCTATCGACAAGACAGAGATTACTTTGTACTTAGACTTAAATGCAATAGACACAATGCCTAGAAGCACTGTCATTGATATATATAATGGCTCTAGATAATATAGACTAACTGCCACACCCGATAGCACCGACATTATGAGAACATAGTCGAGTTTAAAAACAAAAGTTGAAACCAAAATAACTATAGGTAGTATCACAATGGCCAAATTAAAATAATATATAGATAGATTAAGTGCTCCTAGCATAAATACTATGTATATAGTCGCCCCACATATTTTATCATCTAGATTAAGCCCCACCCAAATACCACGAGTAAATAGCGAAGAACAAAATCTTAGACAAACATATAGAAATATAAAAGATAGTACAATAGATATACTTAGCGACAGATTTTCTTTGAGTGTGCCTACACTCACAAATACATATCCAATCATTGACACCAAGTATAAAAGCACTAATTGATAGTTCTTCAGTTTCTTGTTTTTCGTTTTTAGCACCTGTGATAAATACTCTATAAAAGCAAGTACAATAGATACATTTAGCGACACTACAAGAGCTTCCACACTAAATTTAGAAAGCATATACGACAAAAAAAACTCTGCAGATAATATGTATCCATTAAAGCCAATCCCCAGAAGAGCAAAGACCATAGCAATACCAAAGGGTGTAAGAGTACTCAAATAAACTTCGGTAGAATTCACTGCAAGTAGAGCAATAAATAGCAGTATAAGAATAATCGCTTTCGTT
Source organism: Clostridia bacterium (assembly GCA_045635805.1). Lineage (GTDB taxonomy): Bacteria > Bacillota > Clostridia > Christensenellales > UBA1242 > UBA11490. The sequence continues at coordinate 31,421 of JAZTWI010000001.1, read as the reverse complement.
TTTAACTTAGCATCTCTAAAATTATCTATATAGTATCTAGTTTTATTTTCTATCATCACATTTTCTCCTAGTATATTACTAGTTTAATTTAGATAATATATATAGTAGAAATTAATATGAGAAAATATATTGTAGATAAAGATAATAAAACAAAGAAAAAACCATACTATCAAATAGTATGGTTTTATTATTAATTATTAGTACTTGATAGATAGTACTTTGTACTTCTGAACACCAGCTGGAGTGTGAACTTCTACGATATCACCCTTCTCTCTACCAATTAAAGCCTTACCTGTAGGACTCTCGTTACTGATTTGACCAATAGTAGGGTCACTCTCAATGCTGCCCATAATTCTAAATGTTAGGTTCTCTTCAAAGCCCATATCGTAAACTTCTACAGTACAACCAACACCAACTTTAGAAGTGTCTGCTTTTACTTTTGAGATAAGTTTAGCATTTTTTAGAGTATCTTCGATTTGGATAATCTCTTGCTCTAAGATTGCTTCTTCTTCTCTAGCTGCATCGTATTCACTATTCTCACTAATATCACCAAAAGACCTAGCAACTCTAATTTTATTAGCAACATCTACTCTGCCTTCACTCTTTAAGTAGACAAGTCTCTCTTCTAATTCTTTATACGCTTCTTTTGTTAAATATACTTCTGCCATAACCATTCTCCTAGTTATAAAATAAAATTAAAAACCCTAAAATTTGGGGTTTTTGTCTTCAAAAAAATAATATTTTTGATTTCATCGACTAGACTATACAATAAAATTACCCTTTTGTCAAGAAATTTTTTAATTTTTTTATTTACATAGTCTCTGCTTATTAGTTTTATGTTCTTTTTTTAAATAAAATACATTATTTATTAAATTTTTAAATTCACTCTTTTAATTATGAAAATTTTTATTTTTATGTTAAACTCTCATTAGAATTTCGATTTAGGAGACTACAATGGTTAGAATGTTCGTAAAGACAATTAAAGCAAATAGGGTGACAAGTACCTATAAATACGAGACAAATGAAGACTTTGAAATAGACCACTTCTATGAATATGTAAAAGATATTTGCGAGCATTTCGATAGCCCAACACCTGTAATCCTTGCAAAACACATAAGAGACTATATAGTATTTAGCACAACAACATTTAAAAAGGAAGACTTTGTAGAGAAGATTTTCTTTGATAAGCTAGTAATAGAGCAATATAAGTAGTAAAACTATAAGACATTATTTGACAATACTATAATGCAATAATATTCTAGTTATAAGACTTATAATTTTATTATTTCAACTACAAATATTTAATAAGGTGATTTATGAGAGATTTTTTTCTAAAGCTATTTCAAAAAGGCGAACCAAGAGCCGAAATTGATGTGTTTTCTATCTGGCACATTGTATACATTGTACTAATCATAGGTGGCTCTATCGGACTAGCATTTTATTTACGTAAAAAGGACGAGAAGATTATTAACCGTGCACTCTCAATTTTTGCATATCTTACTATTGGACTATATCTAGCCGACTTTATAATTATGCCTTTGTCTCAGTCAGACTTTATAATAGACACCGACAAGTTACCTTTCCATCTATGTACAGTTGTTGGCATATTCGTTCCTTTCGCTCAATTCAATAAAAAGTTTGCAAAAATCAAGGATGTTATCGTTTGCCTAGCAATAGTATCATCACTTATGTACATTACCTATCCAGGCTCTGCTCTAGGTGGGATTAATTTCTATTGTTATAAAGTTGTAGAAACATTCTTATTCCACGGTTGCTTATTCGCATGGGGATTCTTGTCATTAACAACAAAAACTGTAAAATTAGACATTAAGAAAATATGGAAAGAACTAGTTGCTATTATAATAATCATCGCGTGGGCGTGGTTCGGTAATACCGTTTACTCTTCTAGCGAAAGGTCTTTTGACTGGTTCTTTATAACAGGCAGTACATTCTCATTTATTCCTACTTGGCTAATGCCGTTTGTTGTACTATTCTCAGTATTTGGAATGTGTGCTATTATTTATGGACTATATTATGCAACACTCGCAGTTATCAAACGCATCGAATCAAAAAGAGAAGAACAACAGAATTTACAGTAAGTCAAATTAACAAAGGATAATCAATTAAGACATATCTAAAAAATAAAAAGCGAAAGAATTATCTTTCGCTTTGTTTTTTATTTTGTTTCTTCTGTAACGTCTTTCTTTGCTCTCTCTTCTAGCCTTCTTGCTCTCTCGTATGCCACCTTAAGCTTTGGTGTATTATATCTAAGAATCATTGCAGGAAGAGCATTTAAGAATAATCCCACTAGTGCCACAGGCACACCTATTGTCCAAGCAAATTTAAGTGGTAATATAAATATTACAGCAAAGCCTACAAAACAGTCTGCGATATGTATTACATAGCCTTTATTTGCTTCAACCAAAAATTTATGTAAATACTCTGGATTATTAGGGTCGGCGATTTTATTCTTTCTAAAGCCACCTAAAGCACCTAATTCCCAGACTTTTTCTTTCCAAGACTTAATGCCTATTTTTTCGTAAAACTTTCTTTCTTTTTTGCCCACATTAAAGCATTGCTTATTGGGGTCAAAATGTTTATCTGGAATTGCGTGAATAAGGGCTGCAAAGAGACCGTCTATTCCTATCTCTACAATAGTGGATACAACCGTACCTATAGCAATCCAATACCACTCCCAATCCATTGCGACAGGATTAAATAAGATATTACACACTGCAATAATTATCGTTGCAATGATTATAATTGATAAATATAGTATCATTACTTTTTGTCTTCCCCTGTTGTATATTCTAATTTTTCTCCATAGAAAGATTCATAACACTCTTTCCAAAGCCTAGCGTTTTCATTCATCATATACTCGATATTTTCCGATTTGCTTAGTTCCTTCTTTGGATAAATTGCAGGGAAAATATGAATAGTATATGCCTGCACAGGGAAGCCATTAGGCTCCATATTTTCGCTATCTTCCATTGTTATAAAAAATGGTATGATAGGAACACCACTAGTTACAGCAAATCTAAACGCACCCTTTTTAAAAGGTCTAGGTTTTCTATAATTCCACCACATCGCTTGTTCTGGGTAAATAAGGATTTTCTCTCCTCTACCTAGTAGTGTTTTTACTGCAGTCATAAATTTTTTCATTGTTTCACTATTACTGCTAAGTGGTAGTGTATTGCAGTGTCGAAAGAAGAAACCTATTGGTCCTGGGAAATTAGTAAAGTTGCCTTCTCTAATAACCTTGTATAATCTTCTTTTACCCATATATGGCTTGATAGCCCTATATACAGCGTAGTTATCACAAGCATTGAAGTGATTACAGGTTAGCATTGCTCCACCTTCTACTGCTATGTAATTCTCAATACCCCTGACTTCTTTAATTATCATCTGACCAGACTTTAGCATTTTCTCAAAAAATCTAGTCCCGGCAATGTTTGCTATCCAGGTCGCTATCTTACTACTTAGTTTCTTATTTAAATAATCAACCTTGTCCGGCAATAGTTCTATAGTCTCTGGGTCATTCTCTACATCGATATCCCATTTACCCTTTCTTTCGTATTCGGCTATTCTCTCTAGAACTTCTAGCCTATCTTGAGATTTTTCCATAAATAATACACCCCAATGGTTTTATTTTAAATTATGCTTCAATTACTAAATTGTTAAACCAATTAGGGTCGCCCTTGATAACTTGATTTACAAATGATTTTGGGCTATCCATAACTCTTCTAGCGTGTTCAACAATATCAATATTGGCCTTTTCTTTCTTTTCTCTTTGTTCGTCAGTAAAACTAGCCTTACCTTCTAAGATTTCTTCGTAGAAAGGAGACTCTTTAGCATACTCCCAGAAATATTCTTTATTTAGAACATCGTCATACTGCCAAGGTTTCTTATATAGAGCGTAGTGAACGATATTTAAGTCACCTTCGAGTGGTGCAGGTATTGCTTCTTTATTCCAGCCATTAGGAAGCTGCTTAACACTGCCATAACACATTGCATTTAAGTAACCTTGGTCTGGGTCAATTACGTCAAAGTTGTACTTATTGATTAGGTACACAAACTTATTTTCTAGGTCTCTTTTTCTAAATTCTTTTAGATTCATAACAAGGATTCCTGCTTGTAAATAATCACGTCTAGGCACACCACAGAATTTTTCTGCATACTCACCAAATATTTTGTGGTCACTCACGATATGACATCTAGCAGCACCTAGCAAATTATTGCCTAATTGAGTATTATACAACTTAGAAATATCTCCTAAAACAATAATATCACAGTCTAGATATAGAACCTTGTCATATTGTGGAAATAGACTCTGGATAAATAACCTATACCAAGTAGCAAGGCTAAAATGATATAGTTTCTTTAGTTTATTTTTTAGTGGCTGAACATACTCAGAAATATCACAGAAATTAATAGTAAAGTTTTCATTCTCTAGTGCCTTTACTTTATTAACCCTATCTTGTTTTAATCCTGTATTGATAACATTAATTACGTATTTGTATTTCTTAGAAGCATTGGCAATCAAAGACCTAATTGTAACATCTAGAAAAGGTACATAGTTATCATCTGTAGCAAAGAAAATAGGAATCTCCCTATTTTGTTTTTTAAATAATTTCACGTTTGTTTTTTTCATTGCAATTTCTCCTGTAAATAATAGTTGCAAAAAATGTCGATTTATGCAATTCAACGATTATACTATAACATATTTGTATGTAAACATACAACTTTTCAAACTAGACAATTACGAGATTAGCCCCCACAACCAGGGAAAACACCTTATACCCACTCCCACATTCTGGGAATTTAAATAAAAATGGCTTATTTTAGGCATAGAAAAAGTAAGCACGATTCCCTTATTACCAAAAACAAATCCCTGCTTCTTTTCCTTTGTAATTAAGCCTAAATATAAGCCCTTGTAGAAAATATTAAGTTGTGTTTCCTATACACTAATTAAATAACTCTTTACTATATCCCTACGCTTCAACAACTAGTTTACTAAACCAATCTGGGTCACCCTTGATAACCAGATTAACAAATGAATTTTCGCTATCAATGAGTTTCCTTGCGTGTTCTACAATCTCTATATTTGCTCTCTCCTTTTTCTCTCTCATCTCTTCGGTAAAACCATCTTTTGTTCTTAAAATATCTGCATAGAAAAGTGACTCTTCTGCATACTTCCAGAAATACTCCTTATTTAGCACATCGTCATACTGCCAAGGCTTCTTATATAGAGCATAATGCACAATATTCAAATCCCCTTCTAGTGGTGTTGGTATCGCTTCTTTGTTCCAACCATTAGGCAAAAATTTGATAGCACCCCTACACATAGCATTTAGGTATGCTTGGTCAGGGTCAATTACATCGAAGTCATATTTATTAATTAGATAACAAAATTTATTTTCAACATCTCTTTTCCTGAATTCTTTTAGGTTCATAACTAGTATGCCCGATTGTAAATACTCGTTTCTAGGTGTTCCACAGTATTTCTCAGCATACTCTGAAAATATTGGGTCACACTCTATAATTCCACATCTAGCTGCAGCAACTAGATTGTCTCCCATATCAATATTATACAATTTAGAAATATCACCAAGAACTATGATATCACAGTCTAAATATAAAGCCTTGTCATACTGTGGAAATAGACTCTGAATAAATAGTCTATACCACGCAGCAAAACTAAAGTGATATAGGTTCTTTAGTTTCTGTCTAATAGGTTCAATATGCTCAGATATATCACAGAAATTAATAGTAAAGTTATCATCTTCTAATACCTTTACCTTTGCCATACCTTCTTCTCTAAGCCCGGTATTAATAACATTAATAATATAATGATAAGATTTGTCCGCATTATCCTTTATAGACCTAACAGTAACATCTAAGTATGGTAAGTAGTTGTCATCTGTAGCAAAGAAAATAGGGATTTCTTTTTTATTGTCTTTTGTTTTCTTAAAAATATTCATAGTAATTCTCCTTATTTGTTGTGAATACATTAATTTAAAATTTATTATAAGTATAAACGCATAGTCGCCCATAAAACTTATTATAAATATGATACCCCTACCCACACTAAAAATACAAGGGAAGACACCAAAACACACTACCAACATTTTTGTTACACAAGGGAAAAATGATTTTTACATTCCCACTAAATGGGAACACATATAAAAAATGGCTTTATTTCGTCATGCGAGTTTCACACAAAATTCCCTTAAATAAAAATCAATTCCCTGTATGGTTTATACATAATTTTATTCAATTTGGAGACACTAAAAATAACTTAAAATGGAGGTTAAAAATATGTTATCATTTATTTCTTTTTTACTAGTAATCATAGGTGCTTTTAATTGGTTTACAATTGGACTACTACAGTACGATTTCGTTGCAGGATTATTTGGTTCTCAAGCAAACGTATTCAGTAGACTAATATACGCACTAGTGGGTATTGCTAGCATAGTCGTTATCTTTAATATGATAAAGAATAAAGGAAGATTTATAGTATCATTTAGGAAAGCAAACGACGAATACGAAGAATACAAAGAAGAGAAAAGAGAGAAAGAAGCAATCAAAAATGCTAGGCTTTCATCTTCTTATGAATCTGCAGAAGACTTCTACAATATTAAAAAAGAAGGCGAAACCTATGATAAAACAGCTCAAAGTGAAGATATAGATTATCACGACAAAGACATCAAATAATACAAATACAAAAAATCCAAATCGCATAAAATAACAACATACGATTTGGATTTTTTCTTGCAAAATTGATTATATAATGGTATTATTACTTATATAGAAAAGGAAAGTTATATATGAGTGATATCAAAGAAACAGTTGCAAAAAATATAATTGCACTTAGAAAAAAGCATAATATGACGCAAAATGAACTCGCTGAAAAGTTAAACTACAGCGACAACGCTGTGTCTAGATGGGAAAGAGGCGAAGTAACACCAAGCATTGAGACACTACAACAAATTAGTGAGACTTTTTCTGTTCCACTAGAGTCATTATTCAAAGAAAATGTGGTTGTAACCCTTAATAACGAAGAGAGAACACAGAAGATAGGTAAACTATCAGTAATGCTACTATTTGTGTCTTTAATATGGTTTATAGTGAGCGTAATATATGTATATGCTGAGACCCTACTAGGACTTAATCTATGGCGTATATTTATATGGTCAATTCCTGCATCTTGTTTAATACTACTACCATTTAATAGGCTCTGGGGTAGAAACATATGGAAGTTTGTAATACTATCTGTATTTACCTGGACAACCCTTGTGAGCATATATCTTCAATTATTAAAGTACAATGTATGGCTAATATTCATAATAGGTATACCCGTACAATTAGCACTAGTTATCTGGGCATTTATCAAGCCTAAGAAAAATAAACAATAAAAAAAGAGAGATTGAATATCTCTCTTTTTTATTATTTTCTAAAGAATTTTTTACTAATAATAGGTACAACTACTACAAATAACATAATTGCTAAGAATAGTATTACAAAGAACATAACAACGTCTGGAATTACAGGATTTAGAGATGTTTGTAAGAATATAGACATTTCTTCACTCTCATACTCTCCACATATAACTTTAACCCTAACTGAGAATGTTCCACCAGAACTACAGTCTACGACATCTCCTTCTATCCACTCTCCTAGGTTTACGCTGTACATAATCTTACCTTCAACACCTTGAGCCAAGTCACTACTACTTAGATGAACCTTTACAGCTCCAGTAACTTTATTGATAGTGTCATACATTTGACCTTTGTGCTCAAACTTATATGTTACCACTGTTGGCTTAGCAACAAATTCTTGTGGTAAATAGAAATTCTTAGTTGCATCGTATTTGCTATACACTGCTTCGCCATCTAAAGTATACTCATATTTGTATTCTCCGATAGGTAATACTATATCAATATAATTACCATTTGTAATGTCTGCATCTGTTACGGTTTTAACCACTGTAGGAACCTTTAATGCATTGTTGTATATTCTAATGCCTAAGCCGTCAATATTTGTCCTATAGTATCTAATACCCCTTGTAGAATCTGTTACTGCTTGATTTTCTGTATCTTTGATGCCCTGAACACCTACATTTAGCGTAAATTTAGTCTCAGTAAAGTAGGAATCATCTATAGACTCTAAGTTATTACCTATCATATTAAGAGCAACACTTTCGGCCCTTGGAAGCTCGACATCATCAAGGCTAGTAAAGTCATTAGCTGCTAGATTCATCTCAATATCATCACCCATACAATTAGAAAGGTCTAATGTTGTTAACTTATTTGAAGACAAGTTAATTTTCTCTAAATTTCTAAGTGCTGGAAGCTCTACACTCTTAATCTCATTACTAGCAAAATTAATTTCTTTTAGATTCTCACAGTCTTCGAAGTAGTTAGGCTTAATCTCAGTTAATTTATTGCTAACCACACTAATTTTCTGCAAATAATCTAATCTCATATTCTCTAGACCATCGAGCGATGTAATATTTCTATTAGTAATATTGATTTCTGTAAATGTTGGGAAGAGTAGCATCTCACTATATAGAGTATCGCCTGTAAATCTCTCACCCCTAGTTTCTGCAAACCTGGTAACTTCGTCTAGAAGTGCTGCGTATAATTTAGAGTCACTAAAGTCTGTAACACCTAGAGCAAAACCTTTCTCATATTTCTTATTTACAGCAGAATTACTAATAACTGTGATAGTTTGATTATACTCTCCTAGATTACCTGCTGCGTCGTAAATATTAGCCTTTAGAGTATATGTTCCAGCAGCCGAGAACTCAAACACATAGAAATTCTCATCTTCTGAAATATTAGGAAGTTCTGTCTCTGCTGCAGTCAAGACCTGCAAAGCAAAAGTTGCAAACAAATCACTCTCATTAGTAATATCATCAGATAGAACTATAGTTGTCTTATCTATAACAAGTTCACTCCCTACCTGGTATTCACTCTCAACCTGTTCTGCAATACCCGATATAGTAGGATTTGTTGTATCGGCACTCGCAGAAACAGACACCCTATTAGGAGTAAATAATCCACAAACTGCCATACAGACAGAACATAATAATATTAGAATTTTCTTCATATATTCTCTCCAATTTTAAAACATATTGATTATGGTATATATAAATTTCCCTTGCATTATATAGTTAAAGTAAAAATCAAACTCTGTCTCACCGTAATACTTAACAATCTCCACCTTGCCAGACACCTGACTAAAGTCAAATGTACCATAAGTAGAACTATCTAGGCTCACCTTTCTATTATCACCTAGAGCAAAGACTTTGTTTTCGCCAACAACTAGTTTACCTTCTTCATTAAAGAGTTCTGGATGGTCATTTTTTAGCGTTACCCACCTATCCATCATAGCATTCATACCGTTCTTTGCATAAGTCGGCACTAGGGCAGATGATGTAACGAAAATATAGTCTTCGTGTAGTATTTCACCATTTTTCTCTAGCACATATTCACCACCAGAGTAGACTACATCAAATATATCACCAGACATACCAATAATTCTTTTGATAATAGGCCCACCTGCAGTCTCTATAACCACTATATCTCCGTCAGCGTAAGCATCATCGTATTTATTCATATAAACTAGGTCGTGCTTATCACCAGAAGCCTTATTATATGTTGGCTGCATACTAGTTCCTGTTACTTCACACTCTACTAAAGACAATGAAAAAGTAACTAAAGCAATAGCAATAAATAGGCAGGTTATAAAGAATAAATTGCCTAGATATGCACAAAGCCAACTAAAAATCGTCTTTTCTCCTTGAATTTTAAATGTTTTTTTCATAATTCACCTAGTCAGTATTAGTATACCAAATATGATATTTTTTAACAACTAATCTATATTTATTTGCAAAGTTTGTGGATTTTTAATATACTCAAAATGGTTTTTATTTACTAATGGAGTAACGGCAATGTTAGAAAAAATAGGATTTGATAGCGAAAAATTTATAAAATTAGAGAAAGCAGCCATATTAGAGAGAATTTCCCACCTAACAGGTAAACTATATATGGAGATGGGTGGAAAAATTTTTGACGACCTTCACGCAAGTCGTGTTCTTCCCGGCTACCAACCTGACAACAAAATCAAAATCCTTCAGTCTCTAAAAGACCAATTAGAAATCGTTATCTGCATTAGCGCAAAAGACATAGAAAAGAATAAAATTAGAGCCGACTTTGGTATTACATATGATTTAGAAGTTCTCAGGCTCATAGATAATCTAAAAGCTATCGGCCTATCTGTTAATTCAGTTTGTATCACACTATTTAATAAGCAACCTAGCGCCACTAAGTTTGCCGAAAGACTAGAGAGACGTGGAGAGAAGGTATACTATCATTATATAATTGACGGATATCCAGACAATATCAATAAAATTGTTAGCGAAGAAGGTTATGGTAAAAACGCATACATTGAGACCACCAAGCCACTAGTTGTAGTAGCAGCCCCTGGTCCTGGTAGTTGCAAGATGGCTACTTGCCTAAGCCAAATGTATCACGAATCAAAAAGGGGACTAAAGTCCGGTTATGCTAAGTTCGAGACTTTCCCTGTACACAACCTACCACTTAACCACCCTGTAAACATTGCATACGAAGCAGCAACTGCCGACCTACAAGATAGAAATATGATAGACCCATATCACCTAGATGAGTATGGCACAGAAGAAGTTAGTTACAATAGAGATATCGAAGCCTTCCCCGTGCTTAAGAATATCTTTGATAGAATCCAAGGCGACTGTATGTACAAATCTCCTACAGATATGGGAGTTAACGAAGTTGCTAAATGTATCATAGATGATGAAGTATGTAGAGAAGCCGGTAGACAGGAAATCATTAGAAGATATATTAGGTCACAAACCGAATATAAGAAGGGATATACTAGCAAGACTACCATCAATACCATTAGAAATATAATGAGAGCGTATGGTATAAATGAAAACGATAGAACGGTATACAAAGTTGCTCACGAAAAGCAAATGGAGAAGAGCTGTCATATAGTAGCCATAGAACTTAACGATGGCACACTAGTTACAGGTAAAGAGCAAGGAGTAATCACAGCAACAGCCGGAGCATTACTAAATGCCCTAAAGGGACTAGCAGATATATCACACGAAAATATCGTCGATAGAGAGTCTGTAAAGAACCTATCTACTCTTAAAAATTCACTTAACCTTGGTTCCAGCCTGGACCTAAAGGATATATTTATTGCTATGAGCATACTTTCTACTGAGCATAGCGATTCGGCAAAGGCAATTAACGTAATTCCTAGGCTCAAAGGTGCAGAAGTTCACGCAACATATATTTTACCTGCAGCAGATGAAGATTTCTTAAGAAAATTACAAATGAATGTAACAACTGATGACGTCTTCCCTAGCGACAATCTATTTGAATAAAGAAAAAGACACTTCAATGTACGAAGTGTCTTTTTCTTATATAAACAACCCCCTATTGCAACCACAAGAATTGCAATTATTACAACTATTACAATTATTACCACACAAATTACAGCCTGTGCACTCTGCTAGACTTTGTGTCGCTCTACTATTATTAAGTACTAATAATAGTAGTAGTAGAAAATTGGTATTACTAGCAAAGTCTACTTCTCCGTTGTCATCTGTAGGGCTAGACAGTATTGATAATAGCAAAATTAAAAGGACATCATTACTAAAGTTCATATATTTCCCCCATAATATTATCTTTTTATTTATTATGCTACAAAATAATATTTTGTGAGCATTTACGTCTAAAACCTACTTTGTTTTATAATATAAATAGTAAAATAAAGGAGCAAATATGGAGAACACTCTTCAACTACCCAGCACCCACGCAGAACTAGTAAAATATAATATGCCTAGTAGTGCAGTTTGTACTAGTCTAGCACTTTTCTATAGTATCTTTGCCGACAGCACTAGGCTTAAAATTATAATAGCACTACTGCTTAGCGAAATGTGTGTAAATGATATATCTAATATCTTAAATATAAACCAAACCACTGTTAGTCATCAACTAAAAATTCTCAAGACCTGTGGAGCAGTGACGTCAAAAAGAAAAAATAAATTTATTTTTTACAAGGTAACAAATAAGTTTATAAATAACATAATGATTAATGGAGTTGACTTTATTTTAAAGAAGAGTTCGTAAAAAAAACCTAGGCGAGATGCCTAGGTTTATTTTTTATTTTCTTGTAACCAATCCAAGTTTAGTATAAACTTCTTTTACCTTCTCTGACGCAACTTTGTCAGCCTTCTTTCTACCTGCTTCTAATACCTTATCTAGATAGTCTTTGTCGTCTAATAGTTTAAAGTATTTCTCTTGAACAGGGGCTAACACTTCGATAATTTTCTCTGCAACTTCTGTCTTTAGTGTGCCATAGTTTGCACCCTTAAAGTGATTCTCTGCCACTTCAACAGTTGTGCCACTAAGGGTCGCAAATATAGTAAGAAGATTACTAACACCAGGCTTAGTCTCAGGGCAGTATCTTACTTCGTTCTCGCTATCTGTTACTGCTCTTTTTACTTTCTTTCTAATATCATCGGCTGAGTCTTCGATGAAGATTGAACCAGTGTCTACCCTATCTGATTTACTCATCTTCTTAGTTGGCTCTTGAAGTCCACAGATTTTAAATCCTTCTTTTCTAACTAGAACTTCTGGAACGATAAATGTCTCTCCAACTTTATGATTAAATCTAATAGCGATATTTCTACATAGTTCTACGTGTTGTTTCTGGTCAATACCAACAGGCACGATGTCTGTATTGTATAGTAGGATATCTCCAGCCATAAGCACAGGGTAATCTAAAATTCCCATATTAACTTCTTTTGCTTTTGCCTGATAATCCTTAAACTGTGTCATACGTGTTGCTTCGCCAAACATTGTGTAGTTATTTAGAACCCAAGCAATCTCACTATGAGCAGGTACCTGGCTCTGAAGATATAGTGTGCACTTCTCTGGGTCTAGACCTAGAGCTAGATAGAAAGCAACTAGTTTGTATGTATTCTCTCTAAGTTCATCTGAATTAGGATTAATAGTTAGTGCGTGAAGGTCTGCAACACAGATAAAACTATTATACTCTTCACATAGTTCCTGAATAGTTTGTCCTACGCCTATAAAACCACCAAGTGTTAGTACTCCTGTAGGTTTTATGGCAGTATATAATGTCTTTTTTGTCATAATAGCCTCCATATTTGGTAAAAATTACAATGTTATTTTCTCTAGCTTTTCTTTTTGTTCGGCTACTGATAGACTAGCAATTAAATCGTCTAGGTCGCCATTTAAGAAAGCGTCTAGGTTATAGCTAGTGTAATTAATTCTATGGTCGGTTAGTCTGCTCTGTGGGTAATTATATGTTCTAATTCTCTCACTTCTATCACCCGTTCCTACCTGAGACTTTCTATTATTTGCATATTCTTCATCAATCTGCATTTGATAATGGTCGTATAGTTTACTCTTTAGGATAGACATAGCCTTTTCTCTATTCTTTATCTGACTTCTCTCATCTTGACAAGCAACTACTATACCTGTAGGAATATGGGTAATTCTAACAGCGCTATCGGTAGTATTAACGTGCTGACCACCAGCACCACCACTTCTGTATACATCGATATTAAGGTCTTTCTCATTAATCTCAACGTCTACTTCTTCGTGCTCTGGAAGAACTGCAACGGTAGCTGTACTAGTATGGATTCTACCAGAACTCTCTGTCTCTGGCACTCTCTGTACTCTATGAACACCACTCTCGTATTTAAATTTACTATAAGCACCCTTACCTGAAATTCTAACACTAGCTTCTTTGATACCACCTAGTTCGGTATCGTTAACAGACAACATCTCGACACGCCATCGTTTGCTATCTGCATACATACTGTACATTCTAAGTAGCACACCACCAAAAAGGCTAGCCTCTTCTCCACCGGCACCAGACCTAATCTCTAAGATTACGTTTCTCTCATCGTTCTCATCTTTAGGAAGAAGCAGTAACTTAACCTTCTCGTCCATTTCGCTTTGCTTTGTTTTTAGGTCATCAATCTCGGTATTGAGCATACTTCTCATCTCATTGTCTGTCTCTATCTCAAGTAGTTCTAAGTCACTCTCAATAGACTTAACAATCTGAGCATACTCATCGTAGGCTATACTAATAGGCTCTAACTCATTATATTCCTTACATAGTTCGGAATATTTTTTGTTATCTGCTATTACTTCTGGCTTAAGCATTTCTTTCTCTACTTCCAGAAATTTCTCTTTTAAAAATCTAATTTTATTTAGCATTTTTCTCTCTCTTCTTTGCAATTATATATCTATCGATACCACTGTAGTCTTTCTCTACAACTATATCTTCAAAGTTTTTACCTAGCATCTTTACAACTTCTTTGCTTTGCTCGATTCCTATCTCTAGGTATAATTTACCACCATCATTTAAGTATTCTGGTGCTTTAGAGATGATATCTCTATAGAAATCTAGTCCGTCTTCGCCACCATCTAGGGCAAGTCTAGGGTCAAAGTCTCTAACTTCTATCTCTAGTACTTCTAAATCCCTTCTCTTAATATAAGGTGGGTTACTAACGATTACGTCAAATTTATTAGGAATATTCTCAAATAGGTCGCTAAGAATAATGGTTACATCTACACCATTGAGTTCAGCGTTTGCCTTTGCTGCCTTATTTGCTTTCTTACTGATATCAGAAAGTGTAACTGATGCATTTGTAGCTTTTGCAATAGCGATACCAATACAACCACTACCAGAACATAGGTCTAGTACATTTAATTTCTTACTCTTGATATCCTTAATGATTTTCTCAGTCAAAATCTCAGTCTCTTGTCTAGGACTAAGGGTGTTTTTATCAAAAGGAATCCTAACACTTAAGAAATCGGTATAACCAATAATCTTATCTAATGGACAGTGTTTACTCCTAGCCTTGATTTTTTTATTAAAAGCCTTAGCCTGTTTAACAGTTAAAAATTCTACAGAGTTTAGTCCTGCAACATCTGTGTCTAAGATACTAGCAAGGATAAATTCTGCGTCCTTTAAGTTAGTAACAGCCGCTGCTTTTAGTTTCTCTTTTGCAAGTTTCAATGCTTCATTTGTTCTTAATTCTAATTCCATAATTTCTACCCCTTTTTAAAACAAAAAATAGACAGAAAAATCCCTGCCTAATTTTTTGAAATAAAATTAATCTAAATTGTGTTTTTTCTTAAATTTCTCTACTCTACCACCAGTATCTACAAGTTTTTGCTTTCCTGAATAGAATGGGTGACATTTATCACACACATCAATTCTAATTGTATCGCCTTTTACAGTAGATTTTGTTTTAAATTTAGAGCCACAAACACAAACAACTTCCACTTCATGATAATCTGGATGTATGTCTTGCTTCATAATACTCACCTCTTTATAAATTATTGCTATAATAGTATATATAATCTTAAATGCAAAGTCAAGACTTTTAGCAATTTATTTATATTTTTTCTTATGCACAATCTCTTAGAAAATCTGCACATTTAAACCTTTTTGAAGTGTTCCTTGAGTCTTTCTGCTAGACTACCAGCACCTAATACTAAAACTAGGTCAAAGTTTGATTTATGAGAGTTTTCAATTCTACTAATTAACCTTTCTATATCATACTCATATTCGGCGCACTCTATGGCCTCAACCAAGTCTTCTGCCCTACCACCCATAATCACTTCTTCTCTAGCAGGATATGTCTTAAAAATTATTAAATTTTCTCTACCATCAAAAGCTCTAATAAAGTCATCAAAAAGGCTAAGCGTTCTACTAAAAGTATGTGGTTGAAATACAACTAAAATTTTTTTATATTTAATGTCTAGAGAACGCAGAGTACTACTAATTTCTGTAGGGTGATGCGCATAATCTATAAGCACTGTAGTATTACTAATTTTTGCTATTTTTTCACACCTGCGCTCTACACCCTTAAACTCGGAAACAGCCCTAATTATGGTACTTTTATCTATACCATACTTATGTGCTACAGCTATGGCAAATAGGGCATTTGTGATATTATATTCTCCCATAATATTGAGCCTTAAATTTCCCCAAAAATCACCCTTATACACAACAGTAAAGTCGTATCCGTCATCTCTATAAATTACGTCTCTTACACCCCAATCATCGCCTATAGCGCATCTGTCTTTATGCTCAAAATTGATACCCCTATTGCATACTAAAGACTTAGCACGAGTAGCAAAATATTCAAATGATTTTACTATCTCTTGCAGGTCACTATAGTAGTCTAGATGGTCACTCTCTATATTAGTAATCACTGCAGTATCACTCGCAATAAATCTAAAGCTATTGCAGTACTCACAGGCTTCTAGTATTAGATAGTCTTTATTACCAATAATCGTGCTTTCCTTCAGCCCTACCGACACACCACCAATATGAATAGTAGGGTTTAGTCCTGCCAGAGTGAATATTTCGCCTATAAGGGTAGTTGTTGTGGTCTTTCCGTGAGTTCCAGATACGGCAATAACATTGTCATATGCCCTAGCAATCATACCCAGCATCTCAGCTCTCTCATAGCACGGAATCTGCAATTCCCTAGCCCTAATTAGTTCTGGGTTATCATCTTTGATTGCCGAAGTATATACAACAAAGTCAACATCTTGGTCAAGATTGAGAGCAGAGTGGTTACTAAATACTCGTATATTCCCCCTTCTTAATTTCTCAATTTCTGGATTGTCAGTACCATTATCACTACCCAACACTTCACAACCACTACTACGCAAGACTCGAGCAAGTCCTGACATACTGATGCCACCTATACCTATAAAATATGCCTTTAAACCACTAAAATTAGATAATATTTTCATATAATTTTATATGAAATCTAATAAAAAAGTTGTGCAAAATAAAATAATCGTGCTATTATAAGAGTAGCAGGTATGCAAATTTATAAGGAAAAGGTATAGACTATTGTTAAACATTACAGATATCAGAGTAAGACTAATCCCTGGTGGAGAAGAGAACAAACTAAAGGCTTCTGCATCTATCACAATCGATGAGTGCTTCGTTGTTCACGATATCAAAATCAGAGAAGGCAAACAAGGCTTATTCGTATGTATGCCTAAAAACAGAATGCCAGATGGTAAAGACATTGCGCATCCTCTAAACACTCCTACTAGAGAATTAATCAACAAAGTAGTTCTTGCTAAGTACGAAGAAGAATTAAAAGCAAAAGCAGAAACTGTAGAAGCTTAAATATCAATTCTCTCTAGAGAACCAAACTATTCTATATAGTTACTTATTTTAATTACTAAACCAAACTATAACAATGGAGATTTTCCATTGCTTAAGGTTTATTTTGCGTCATTTGCATATAATTATAAAAACATTAATAAATAGTCTAATTATATATACATATTACACCACACAATCCGTGTGGTTTTTTATTCCACTACACCAAAAAAGATACACCAAATATAGTGTATCTTTTTTATTTATTATTGCTCTGCTTTTAGTGTTGGATAACCACTTAAGTTCCAAGTGCTGGTAGAGAAACTTTTTCCTGTATAAGTAGAAGATGTCTTCATTTGAGAAGTTGATTTCTTAGCTTCTACCTTGTCTCCAGCAAATAAGTTACTACCATGATAGTATTGTGCACTACCATCTACATCGTTATCAAATACGTAATTGAAGATGTATCCTGCAGTTCTATCGCTACCATCACCGAATGTAGCATAGTTATGAATTAAAGATGCTGTTACAGAGTAGTTAGAACCTGAACCTGTAAATTTACTAGCAGAATAACAATTCTCAACAATTCCACAAGTACCAGAACCACCTGTATTTTTGAAGTTGTTAGAATTAATGTAACTAGCGAATCCACCCTTAACAGATGAACCAGAAGAACCATTTAATTCAGCTCTTGTGTAGCAATTCTTAACAACGCCACCATTGATTACTCCAAACAATCCACCAACTCTAACACCAACAACTTTTACAGACTCTCTAACTGCTGTTGTTGATACATTAGTAGAGTATGAAGAACTACTTAAATCTGCCTTTCTATAACCATTTTTGTAGTTAGAGAATGTTAATTTAACTGTTTGACCATTTGAAAGTGTACCACCAATACCACCAGCATAGTAGCCATTGATAGTTGTTGACCTAACTGTACAGCCTGTAACAGAAGAACTAGTATATCCTACGATACCACCTGCTGAGTTAGAAGATGAATTCTTATTAGCAGATACTTTAGCAAGAGCTAGAGAGCTACTAACAGAAGAATTAGTGTAACCAACGATACCACCAGCGTATCCTGCTAATGAGTTGTTGGCTTGTAGGCAGATATTACCTGTAACATCTACTCTAGCGCTTGAGATAGATGAACTAGTAGCATAACCACAGATACCACCAACTGCTTTAGTTCCAGACTTGCCACTTACATAAGTAACTTGAACAGTCTTAGAACCAGATAGTTTACAGCTAGAAGCAGAAGAACTAGTCTCCATTCTACCAACTACACCACCTGCATTAATTCTAGCAGTAACTGTAGTACCATATGCTTGACAATTAGATAATTTAGTTCCTACAGCACAACCAAGTACGCCACCAGCGTAATCACCTGTAGAATTAACTGTTTCTACGATAATATTAGATAGGTTTGCGTTCTTAGCATAACCAAATAGACCTGCATATGTTGAGTCTTTAGTTTTAATATTAGTTACTTTGTAGTAAGCACCAGAAGTTGCTTTTTGTGCTGTGATTGTTCCTGTAAATGGAGCACTCTTAGTTCCAATTGGCTCCCAATCACTATATCCACTCAAATCAATGTTTGCTGCAATGATAAAGTCTTTTCCTAAATGATATCTAACAGCGTTCATTTGTTGAGCATTGTAGATATATTTACTATAAGCATTGCTAGGAGAGATAGTAATCTTTGCAACAGCAGAAGCTGTTGTTCCATTCTCACCTGTAAATCTAAGGTTTAGATTAAGTGTACCAGATACAGCTGTTGTGCTAGATACTGTGATTTTAGTTGTAGTTACATTTGATGCACTACCGTTCCAAGCACAAGTAGGCTTAGTTGAGCTACCGTTCCATACGATTTGGTAAGCAAAGCTACCTTTCATATTACCTGTAAGAGTTATATTTAGACTCTTTCCAGCTTCTAAACTAGTAGTTTGTGGACTAACAGATAGAGTTGCTTGTTTAACTGTTAGAACGTTAACTGTACAGTATGCGTATAGTGTTGTACCAGAATTTGATACAAACTTTGCTGTAATTGTACAAGAAGAACCGTTAGATGTGCCTTTAGCAGTTACCAAACCATTGCTAACTGTAGCAACGCTGGAATTAGATGTAGACCATGTAACGGTTCCTTGAACGTTGGACTTACCAGTTAGCTGGTAAGTGTCTCCAACATAGATATTAACTGATGATTTGTTCAAGGAAAATGTAGGTGTTACAACAGGGGGAGTAGTTCCACCACCACCTGATGGTTCTGTGATTTCAAAGTATACTAGTAGTGTTCCTGTATATGTAGTAGAACCTACTACCTTAGTAGCAGTAACTGTTACTCTAGCCCAACCATATGATTTGATTGTATAGTTACCACTAGCGTCAACCGCTACTACTGATGGAGCATTGCTAGTAAATGTATAAGAGTAAGAATTAATTGTAGCACTAGATGTGTCGCCATCTACTGATGTTACTGTGATTTTACCATTAGGAACTTGTCCATACTCACCTGAAATGTAATCTTTATTTACTTTTAGAGTTACATTTTTAGTAGTTGGAGCAGGAACATCTGCCTTAATTGTTAATGGAATAGCAACTTTAGTATTGCCTGCTTGGATAAATACATAAGTTGGGAATCCAGATGTTGTCTCTTCACCCTTAGTTGTAAGTAAACCATCTGCTGTGATTTCTGCAAATAGTGTGTCTTGTACACTATATACTAGAGTAGTATTTGCAGGATATACACTCACGTCCTTGAATTGATATGTGTCGTTGGTCTTTAGAGTTAAACTCTCTGGATAGTTGAAGATAGTGTAAACAATATCTTCTACTATAATAGTGATTGTATCTGAACTACCACCTGCTGTTGTAGCAGTAACTGTAGTTACACCAACTTTTAGACCTTTTACTTTTCCATTTGCATCTACTGAAACGATTGTGTCGTCTCCTGACTCCCAAGTAACTTCAGCACCTTTAGGGCTAACTACTAAGTTGTACTCTTGATTTACATATAATGTTAGTCTACCATTAGCTGCGCTTAGGATATCGATAGCATAGTCAATTTCTACTTCAAATGAGTATTCTTTGTCGCCATTGATAACAGGCACACCAGCTGAACCGAAGTCGTCTGGAATATAAACTAATTGGTAATTTAAATATGGCATACCATCGTTAACTGCTGAGTCAATAGCCCATACAGTATCGAATAACCATAGGATTTCTTTAGCAACAATACCTTTAGATGTACCATCTTCTGTAAACTCAATCTCTTTAGTTGTATGAGATACAAAGTTTGTAGAGATTCTCATCTCATCGGTTGTTAGGCCATAAATAATTGTCTTTTTCTCTTCAAATACTGCTGTTCCATTAAATGTGAATACTCCAAGACCTTTGAAAGATTTTTGAGTATTGGTCTCAGCATCTGCAGGAATGTAGTTTAGATTGTCTTTGTTGTAGTAGATACCTAGTAGGTAGTTCTGAACTACAGGAATATTAGTATTATCATAATTACCTGCTGTGTAATCAATATTAACACCGATTGCTCCAGCAATAATGATTTTGTCTGTAATATTCTTATTTAGATATGCAGAAGTATTTGTTCT
Organism: Clostridia bacterium; assembly: GCA_045635805.1. Classification (GTDB taxonomy): domain Bacteria; phylum Bacillota; class Clostridia; order Christensenellales; family UBA1242; genus UBA11490. Next base: position 10,587 of record JAZTWI010000001.1, on the reverse strand, counting down.
GATATTTGAGTAACAATCTTTGATATTACCGCCTTGGTAATAAGAAATATAGTCACCACCGATAGTATTTAATTTCTTGTATGTATTCTTACCTACAATACCACCATAAGTGATAGTTGCAGTCTCGATTTCTGTGCTCTTAACGTCGAAGTGAATATTTCCGTTAGCGTATGAGTAAATAACTACACCACCATCGTTCTCACCAACTAGACCACCGATAACATTGTAGTTGTAAACATTTTCTTTAGATGCTTGGCCACTAACTACGATTTCTCTCTCGCCCATAACCATAGCAATACTACATCTGTCTACTCTAGCAATGTATCTCTCATATTTCTCTGCATTAGCAGCTGCTTCAGTTGTAATATTCTTACCAACTATTCCACCAAATGTATTGGTCTGTAGCATAAACTCGGCGTTCTTGATTTCTACTCTCTCAATAGTACCATAGTTAAGTGCTGCAACTGTACCAAATGTTACATATGAACCTGTAGCACCAAGGTTGTCAAATTTTACATTGTATACTACTGCTTCACTTGTAATCTCTTGGAAGAAACCAACGTTTTCCATAGTGAAGATATTTGGGTCGTAGTCTGCAGTATTTTCAAATGCAGCGATGTATGCAGCTCTATCAATATTAACGTTTAAGATTGTGAAGCCGTTACCATCGAATCTACCACTGAACTTTCTAAGAGGAACCCAGTAACCACCATTGACTGTAGAAACGTCTACGTCTGATACAAGTTTGTAACAAGCATTAGATACGTATTGCTCATAGCCCTTAGCACCAGCAAAAGTTCCGTCTTCTAGTTGCACACCCATACCGATAGCTGCTAATTGCTCAGCAGTACTGATATAGAATGGAGACTCAACTGTACCATCACCAACTATAACGTCACACCAGATATTTCTAAATTTAGTATTTGATGTACGGAAATTGATTCTAGCAACACCACCACTCTCTGCCTTAAATTCATTATTTGAATCATTGTAAGATACTATAGCAGCATCACTAGTTGTGATATCAATAGTTGTCGACTTCTTAGGATTTCTATGGTCGATATCAATAGTGAATTTCTGACCAACATCTTTGTAAATAGATGCACTTGAAATAGAAATAACTTCGTTATCTCTAACAAGGTAGAAGATAGCGAACCCCAAAGAAACTGTCATAACTATAACTAGTAAATATACAAGAAACTTTTTCATTTTTCCCCCTTCGCACTCATTCATTTTTTTATTTCACAACACTTAAAAAAGCTCGTCATAAATAAGTGCTCATATTTATTACCTATATAATACAACAATTCCCTATATTTGTCAATATCAAATATAAATAAACCCCTTACAGTTTTTAAATTATAAATTTAAAAAAGCAAGTGCTATAACGTATGTATTTTGTAGTTATTTGTATTAGTTTATACAAGGCTCTGCTATTTATACCCTTGCGTACAACCACAAAAAAACCACACATGCATATTCTGTGTGGTTTAAATTATTAATTATCTTCTTCTAGATGGACGGTCGTCATCGTCGTCTTCGTCGTCATCGTCGTAGTCGTCATCGTCGTCTTCGTCATCATCGTCATCATCATCGCTGTCATCAAATGCAGAGCTGAAGTCGTCATCGATATCATCTACATCGTCTTCATCATCTTCATCATCATCGTCTTCAAATTCTTGTTCAAGGTCTTTAGCAAATGCACCTTCTAATTCTTCGTCAATCTCATCATCTTCTTCGATAGGAAGTAGGTCTAACTCTTCATCATCGTTGTCATCTGCTTTGTCAACAAAGCCTCTCCAATCCGGCTCGTCGTCTTTAATATCGGTTTGCTCTTCTAGACAAGTTGAGCACATTCTCTCCCCTTCTGAAATGTAGTTAACCTTACAAATAGGGCAAAGCTCTAGTCCTTCTTCTAACTCGAAGTCTTCCATATCGCTCTCTTCTAAGATTCCTGCTTTCATTTCACTTTTGCAAACATCACAAAATTTATCTTTTTTCAAGATATAATTAAGTTCGCATCTAGGACACTTAATATACTGATTTGTAGAACTTTTCATAATAACTCCATAATGTATATTTCTTAAACTACTCTAGTTTATCTAAGTATTATGAAAATGTAAACTATTTTTATACATATTTTTAATAAATTTAGTGATTTTTTACGCCCCTTCTATGAGCATTTTGTCTGCGACTAGAGCTATAAACTCTCCATTGGTTGGCTTCTCATTATTTCCATACACTCTAATACCAAATAAATTATTGATATTTTCTATCTTTCCCCTATTCCAAGCAACTTCTATAGCGTGTCTAATTGCACGTTCAACTTTGCTTGCCGAAGTCTCAAATTTATTAGCAATAGAAGGGTATAATTTCTTAGTAATGCTATTAATAATTTCCGGGCTCTCTATAGCCATTTTTATGGCTTCTCTTAAGAATTGATAACCCTTGATATGAGCAGGAATTCCAACTGTAATAAAGATATTAGTTATTTTCTCGTCCAAGCCCTTATTTTTAGGTCTAGCATAACCTTGTAGTCTATCTGCATCAATGCCCACCATCTTATCTGCATCAAACTCGTCTTTTAATACAGATAGTATTCTATTTTCTAATAATTCATAATTAATAGGCTTAACTAAATAGTACGATACTCCCATATTAAATGCCTTCTGAATAAAGCCTTCGCCAGAGAGTGCAGATGCGATAATAATCTTTGGCTCTCTCTTTAACCCCAATGCTCTAATCTCACTAATGAGTTCAAAGCCATCGGCATTAGGTAAGACAATATCGCAGATAACTATATCAACATCGTTATCACTTATGTAATCTATAGCATCTACTAGTCCCGAAAAACTAGCCACAACTCTTAGGTCATTTTTGCTCTCTAAGAAATAATCTTTTAAACTCTTACAAACCCCATCATTACTGTCCACCACTACAATTTTTGATATTCTTTTTTCCATAATTCAATTTCTCCGTTAAATATTTTTTATTAATTTTAAAACATTAAAAATATAGCACGATTACACAAAGATTAGCAAATTATTACAATTGCAAAATAAGGCTAGTTTAAGGGGTTATTTAAATAAAAATAATATATTTGTCGATAAATGAAATATGGAATTTTTGTCTCTAATTATTCAACAAAATACACCAATTTTTTAATGGCAAATTTAATACCACTGCACACAAAAAAACAATAGTTATTATTTCAATAACTATTGTTTAATTTCTTTATTTAATTAGTCGATATGTGGAATATACTCGATATCTGGGTCTTCACCATAGCCTTCAGTTTGCTCTGGAGCTTCTGGAGTTTCGCCTTCTGCAAATACACCAACAAATCTTTGAGTGTCTCTAGTATCATCTACATAGTCTAGATAGTAATTACCATTATACTCAGCAAATACATATAGTCTTTGATTATCAAAGTCGATAAGATTAGCACTAGCTGCCTTTAGAGTTTTTCCTTCTGCAGCAACTGTTTCTTGCTCTCCTGGATTTGTAACCTTGAATCTATATAATACATCTGCATTTAGATAGTAAGCATAACCACCATATACATTAAATACAGAGATTGTGTCTGTAGAGATTTTTACAGGAGCATTTCCGTGAGATACAAGCCAAGTTCCATTGTCATTAGTTGCGATTACATAATCACCAAATGCACAAGGATAGTATGTTGCATAAGCAACGCCATTAGTCATATCTTCTGCGTTATTATTCCAAGCAAGTCTAGTATCTTGTCTATATAGATAGATTTGGTTACCAGCTGTTGTTCTAGTATAGTATAGATAATTGTCAACAATCTTATTGATTGTAATAGTATCATTATTTACAGTATTTAATGCTTCTGTTACATTACCATTAGTAACGTCAAAAGCACAGATTACATTACCTGAGAAATTAGCAGAAACTCTGTCAGAATCTACTACTGCTCTAGTATAGTATACATATCTATATTTATTACCACTTCTATCTTTGCTAGTAGAGTAAGTGTCTTCGTGATAGAAAGCATAAGTAGAAGATTTCTCAATCTTAGCAACTACTTCACCATTGCTTGCTTTTACAGAATAAATACTGCTATTGCAATATAGTACTAGATAAACCTGACCATCAACCTTATACATAGTCCAATCTAGGTTATCCATATGTGTATCTGTTACATATACTTGTTTGTCAGTCTTAGTATCGCCATTAATATTAATACTTCTAATCTCTACTCTATCGCTAAGAAGAGTTCCGTCTTTGTCAAGCATCATATATGGAGTAGCATAGTAGATAGTGTCATCAATAATAAAGAATCCACCGTTACTAAAACCAACAACTCTAGATACCACTAGGTCTGTTCTATCATCATCTAAGAAACCATCTTTGTCTTTAACAATTTCACTATTATCTAGTTTAGTTCTATAGATTGCGCCCCTAGTAACCTTACCTTGTTTATTATCATCTTTTGTAAGACCTGTCTCGTCAACATAACCATTTACAAAGTATAGATAGTCGCCCTTAACAACTGTTGTTCCACCATTGCTAATAGTTAGCGCATCGGTAGCAGGATTGTTTTTTAATCCCCTATCCTTACAGCCTGTTAGCACTAGAGAAAATGCTAAGAAGAACATTACTATTACTGAAAGAATCTTTTTCTTCATATTATATCTCCAACATATATATAAATAATCTACCAAATATAGATTATTATTCAAAGTCTGTAATAAAACGTGCATTTCTACCCATTTACATACATACCCAAGTTTACCAAATAAATGGCTTTTAGTCAATAATTTTAGCCATAATATTACTGCTATATTACATAAAAATTTCAATATTTTTAAAAGTCTAATTTTCTATAAAAAATTTCTAAATTTTCATATAAAAACGACCACCAAAAAGGCAGTCGCATTTACAACTATTTAGTTTTTTGTGGACAGAGTTCATTCTGTACTATTTCTATAACCATACCTAGTCTATCAACAAAGTCTGGCCATAGTGGGTATCTAGCATCTCTCTCAACATCTTCTACAAACTTGTGATAGTCTAGGTTTGCTAATCGATTTCTAAAATCTTCACCCTTAGCCCCAAGCACACCACTATCTAGGATTTTGGCGATATCCTTAAGACCATCTTGCCAGGTCTCACCTATTTTTCTAACAGGACACAAGCTTGAGATTGTAAATGGTACAGGAGCTTTACCATCTATATACTTTTTAAAGTCTTCTCTAGAAGACATAAAGAATCTATCGTACATTGTTCTTTCGTTGTCAAACAAGATAACACCTTTTTTATGTACAAATTCATTATTTAAAGTTCTATCTATTTGAAGACCAGGTGCATAGTCTGCTATACGACTAATTATTACGTTTCCAAAGAATTCATCATCTGCAAATCTAGCATCTTGTTTAGCAAGTTCTTTTCGTTTATTGATTAAATCTATTATAGTTAATTTGTCTGTATGCGTAAGAACACTCATAATATCTTGGTATTTTTCATCAGCAACGCCCTGCTTAGTTTTTACTCCTGGTATATCTAGAATGCTCTGTGATACCATCATGTCCACTTCTTTTTTCTCAAATACACCTGTAGTAACTCTAACAGGATAATATGTAGCAGAAGGAACACCTAGTGCATTATATAATCTACTAAGCATTATTTCAGCAGTAAATTTAGCCCTTAATCTCTGTGGGTCGTTTCTGTACATTCTACCATAAGTCTTAACAAACATCTCTAAGCCTTCGTAGCTAATTCTATGAACAGGCTGATAGTCGTTCTCTATATTCTTAAGTACAGGCTTAACAAGTTTTGCTGGAAGTGTATATCCACCATATTGTGTAGGAAGAACCTTCTTGATACTCTGAAGATACTCAATGATATGTTTGTTTGCCATAATACACCCCCTGATATATTTATTTCATTATATACAATAATTTTTAAACTTTCAATACATATAATGATAATTTTTAAATAAACACATAAGAAACTATAGTAATACGATAGTATCCACGGATTACTTATTATATTATACCATAAATTACCACTTTTTGCAAATATGAAAAAAGATAACGATATTACACGCTATCTTTCTATGTCTTTTGATAAATGCTTATTTGCTTCTAGATTTAATCTAACAACAGTTGTTCTTAGGTTTTCTAGAATATTTCTTGTTATTTTTTTATTTGGATATAGCCCTTCGATAATAGATGGGATTTTACCATTACCCATATTAGTATTTAATCTCTGAACAAAGTCTTCTAAGATATCTGGACAGTGCTCGGCGCAATACGATACTACATCTCTCATCGCTCCTTTATCCACAGAGTAATAGTCTGGACTACACTTCATTGTAGTAAGTAAACACTCCATATCGAAATTTGGTGCAAGTTTAAATTTTCTACCATTATACACAATTCCTACATTATATGAATATAGGTCTGCATCTTTAAATAATCCACCCTTTCTAAAGAGTAACATCTGTGGAAGGTCTCTTTCTTCTAGATTTCTTAGCGAATCTTTGTCTATTCCTAGTGGATATCTTTTCTTTAGTGCTTTTCTGATAGCAGTCTTCCACTTCTCTACAGTGTCGCCCACTTCGGCTGTTGTTTTATTACCCGATAATGCTAAAATATCTTCAAATTGTTCGCCATACTTTAGAAAGTCTACAGATAGAACACTACCAATAGAGCCATCTATAGCAGGTATCCCCACGGTAAATACTGTTGGAACTCTTAGAGTCTCGGCAATTCGACTACCAATCACTTCACTAGCATTTCTGCCATCATCAATCGTGTCTCTTTGGGTTTTATCAAAAATACAATTTTTAGCAAGGCACGATACATATCTAGGAAAGACTCCATTTTTAATAGCGTCATTAAGATATGTAACTAGAGAAGTGTCTGGATTGTTGTGCACTTCAGTAAATAGGTGTGCCATATATCTACTATCTTGCATTGTTCTAACGGTTGACGGGATATCTCTTCTTGACACGGAATCATCGAGCAATAGGAAAGACTTTGGAGAAGAACCATCGTGTTCTCCTTCAATAGAATTAAACTCTTTAAATTTTACTTTGTTTTGTCTAAGATAATCCATAAATTCGCTTCGTTTAGGAATTTCTCTCTCAACAATAAAACTAGTTTTTTTCAAAAGTCTATATCCTTTTTTTATTATCTTAATATAAAATCTTTAAACTCAAGTTCTGGATTTTTATAACTTTCTAACATTCTTTCGCAACTATTGTAAATATTATCATATATAACTTCGCTAGTTGGTCCAAGGGTGTCATCAAGTAAGTCCATAAAGGTGTTTGATTTGTGAGCTATCTCTAGTCGTGACATAAAATTAGCTGTCACTTCTGGAAAATTCTCACGACAATATGCCATTAATTTCTTCATCTTTATTCTATTTGGCTTATAGTAATTACCCCTTGCTTTGTATAAGTGCTCATACATCATGCCTTCCATATCAAAATTAGGCATCATAGAGAATTTATTTGTTTTTTCATCTATAAGAATTCCACCATTATACACAGTAAAATCGTAATCAGGGAAAAGTGCTATTCTATATAAATATGACATAACAAAATCGTTTCTTAAAGAGTCTCTGCTCTCTTGGTCGACACCATTTGGGAATCTCTGTTCTAAACACATATCTATATATTTAAGCCATTTATCTAATGAATCGTACACACAACAAAATTTCTTTGTCTGAGCCATATCTTTAAATGTTTCTATTGTATGCCCTGGTGGCGTAAAATCTAGTGATGCTACAGCAAAGTAATCATCTTCTATCTCTCCTGTGTATTCTCTGCTCTTAGGAGAATTATCTTTAATTCCGAAACAATATGCAGTAGGAACACCTAGCACATTTGCTGCTCTACAACCAAACAGCTCTGCCCTTGCTCTATCTGGGTCATTATGGCAGTCCTTAATGAGTACAGAGAAATATCTAGGAATATATTTATCGTCTCTAATCAAGGAATTGTAGATTGACCTGTACGAACAATCTGGATTGGTTTCTAATTCAGTAATGAATTCTGTTAAATATTTACTATCACAAACGCACCTTTGTGTAGTGGTAACATCAATGTCACTAATACTATCATCGAGCCTTGTAAAGAACTTAACAGATGTACCATCTAGACTGCTGTCACTTTTCTCTTCTTGCTTTAAAATATATGCTAATCTTTCAATATCTCTTTCTCTACTTAAGTCAAAATTATCATTGGAGTAAGGTATATGAGTAACGTTATTTTTATTAAGTTTCGCTATTAACTTTTTGTATGTATTTTTGGGTCTAGGTAACACATAAAAATCTCTCATAACTTTCTCCTTTTATAAATTTTACTTAATCAAACTATCTAATAATTCGAACGACGGTTTCCTATAATAAGCAAGGGCTGCTTCGATATGTTCATTAACATTATCGTATACCGCTTGGTTATTTCTACTCCTTGGATATAGGTCTTCTAGAGCCATGGTAAAGAGTCTTTTTTCGTGTCCCGCTGCTAGGTCAGCCATAAATTCATCTAGGACTTCTGGAAAGTGTTTTCTACAATAATTTATGGTTTTTCTAGTCCTGCTTCTCATAGGTCTAATATATGAATTTGTGCCGTAATAAAGCAATTTTTCGAGTATTCCTTCCATATCAGTATTAGGCATCATTGAGAATTTGTTTGTACCATCTTCGACAACAATTCCACCATTATAAACGGCAAAATCCGTATCTGGGAAAAGTGCCACTCTGAATAGATAAGTCTTCACAAAATCCTTTTTAAATTGTGCATAACTCTCTTCATCAATACCTTCTGTAAATCTCGCTTGAAGGCATCTATCAGCATACTGAAGCCATGTCTCTAATGAATCGTGAATACCCAAATATTTGCCTTCAAACTTCATCTCACAAAACTCTTCAATAGTGTGTCCTGGCTCGATATAATCTATAGATGCAACACCAAAATAATCGTGTCCAATAGTGTCACTAAATAGTACGCGTGGGGTCTCTGTATCTTTAATTCCGAAGCAATATGCAGTAGGAATTTTAAGGATATTTGCAGCTCTAGAACCAAAAATCTCACCCTTCACCCTATCAGAATTATTGTGACAATCTTTCACTAATGCAGATATATATCTAGGTAAAATTCCTTCCTTAATTAGACCATTATATATAGTTTTATACGAGCAGTCTGGGTTGTGTCTAAGCTCTGAAAACATAGGTTTAAGGTATCTACTATCATACATTTTTCTAGGATTAGAATAGTTATGATAGCCATGTTTTGAGTCGTCAATTCTTGCAAAAAATTTAACAGAAGAACCACCGATTTGGTCAAATTTATCATCAGTAAGGGGCTCTTCTGGAGATTGCTCTGGATTTCTCTCTTCGTCATATCTTACGTATTTAAAGCCATTTTTCTTTAATTGGGCGACAAACTTTTTCTCTGTATTATTATTTCCACTAACAAAGTACATAGTATTTATCCCCCTTTATAAAGAAATTTCTCGAAGTAAAAACTCCATAGTAGTTATTATATTATATCATATTTGTATATATTTTACAATATCTAATATTTTTGAGAGTAAACGATAAAAAAAGTAGGAAGTTTCTTCCTACTTAGCAGCGACTATAATAGTGCTGTTTGTCGATAGAATAACAAAAAACTTGTTATTTGATACATATATTATATGCGATAAATAGCATAAAGTCAATAGATTCACTAAATTAATAGCACATCATCAATCTCAAGTAAAAATAAATAATATATGTATGTGAGCAAAACTTGAGACTTTAGTCTCTATATTGGTCATTCACAAAGTAACAAAAAAACCTGAATAATCAAGCGCTAATTTGTAAAAACAGCAATGACTATCATTTCGGCACACTCGCTGTGACGGAATTGCGACGTACATACTATAATTTATTTTTAGTACTAAGTAAGTGTCGCATGATTCTGGCGAGTAGAGCCGGGCTTTGCGTGTGAGCAAAGTTGAGACGTTAGTCTCCACATAGGTCATTATAAAGTAACAAAAAAGCACTTGAATTATCAAGTGCTTAAATTGGAAAACTGGCAATGACCTATGTTCCCGGCTCGTTTCCAAGCAAGTATGTTCGGCGCTAAGGGTCTTTACTTCTGTGTTCGGAATGAGAACAGGTGTTGCTCCCTTGCTAGTATCACCAGTAATGATTGAATGTCTCAAGTACATTCACAACTACATATTTATATAACCTCGTTAACAATTTCTAGAATTTGATTGTATGTCATACGATATTGTCTATCTTTCAATATAAATTTGATCAAGCCCTCTACCTATTAGTATCACTCAGCTGCATACATTACTGCACTTCCACCTGTGACCTATCAACCTTGTCTTCTGCAAGGGGTATTACTAACTTAAAGTTATGGGATATCTCATCTTGAGGCTGGTTTCACGCTTAGATGCTTTCAGCATTTATCCATTCCGAACTTCGCTACCCTGCCATGCCGCTGGCGCGACAACAGGTGCACAATAGGTTCGTCCGCTCTGGTCCTTTCGTACTAAGAGTAGATCCACTCAAATATCCAACGCCCACGACGGATAGGGACCGAACTGTCTCACG